>NZ_JAXCEJ010000019.1:0-171906 GCF_041463665.1 Actinomadura chokoriensis | reverse complement strand
AACGCTGGATCGCCCGCTGGAAGGCCGCCCTCAACGCCTTCGACATCGCCTTCGAAGGCCGCCTCACCGCCGCCCGCAACTGACCTCAGCAAGATCGAGTTACACCGTTAACTGGACACACCCGGTCGGTGACACCGGGGCTATTACGGGGGTGCGCGCGGGGTGTGCCTTGGCAGGATGAGGGCTCCTGTCAGGTCTTGTGCGGGGGTGAAGTCGTTGATCGGTCTGGCTGAGGCGATTGAGCAACTGCGGTATGAGCTGGGCGAGGCTCAGGACGCGGGGGCGGATCAGCAGCTGCGGTTCAAGGTGACCGAGGTCGAGATGGAGTTGCTGGTCGAGCTGCGGAAGGAGGGCGGCGCCAAAGCCTCGTTCGGAGTGCTGTCAGTGGGCGCCGAGGGCAAGATCAGCAAGGGCAACGCGCACCGGTTGAAGCTGAAGCTAGAGGTCAAGGACGAGGCGCTGGGCGGGAGCACCGCCGAGGTCGGCGACGATGACGAGGGGTCGTTCGACGACTGATGCCTGAGCAGGCGCGGCAGGGGGCCGATGTACGGCGGCTGGCCGATGTACGGGCCGGCGCCGGCCGACAGGTGAAGTGCAGCGGGACGGGCTATCTGGTCGGGCCGAGTCTGGTGTTGACCTGTCGGCATGTGTTGGTGGACGCGTGCGAGGAGCACGCCAAGCGGGCCGGTACTTCGCATGGTTGCGGGCGGTGCCGGATGTGGCCGGAACTACAGGTACGCATCGGGCAACCCGCCGACACCCCAGTTGACGCGGGCGCAGGCGAGGAGACCGCCGGGGGTGGGGAGACGCTGCTCCCCGTCCGGGTGAGTGCGTCGCTGCTGTGGGAGCACCCTTCGCAAGATGTGGCCTTACTGCGCCTGGACGAATCGGTGCCGGGCGCGGAGGAGTGGGCGCCGGTGCAGTGGGGGCGTTCGGTGACGAGCACGACGCTGCGCTACAACGGCCTGGGGTTCCCACGAGCGACACGTGACGACGACAAGACCCGGTTCATCGAACCACTGGCCGGCGATGTGAATCAGGTGTCGCGTGACCACGACGGGTTCGCGCTCAACCAGGATCACGGTCCACGTGGTGAGCCTGTGGCGGACTCGGCATGGGTAGGCGTGTCGGGGGCGGCGGTGTTCGTCGACTCGTGGCTGGTGGGTGTGGTCACGGTGGACGACCGGCGGGCGCACAACCGGTTGCGGGCCGTCCCCATCACGCGCTGTTTGAACGACGCAGAGTTCGTCCGGCTGGTCCACGACGGCACGGCGTTGGAGCCAGTGCCGGAGCCGGTGGAGCTGGCTGATGTGGTGCAGGCACGACCAGTGGCGGCGCGGGCTGCGACACCAGGGTCGTTGCTAGCCGCAGCCGCCGAGGTGGTTCCTTTTCAAGGTCGCACCGCTCAGCTGGGGATGTTGGCGGAGTGGCGCGACAACGGCTCGGTCGGCCCCCGGGCCGCCGACTTGGCAGGAGTGTCGGTACGGCTGGTGACCGGTGAGGGCGGGCAGGGAAAGACGCGACTTGCGCGTCAGTTCATCGCCGACAGCCTGGACGCTGGTTGGGTGGGGGGATTCACGGTCACCGTGTCGCGGGCGGCCAGCGATGCTCAACAGCAAGCCCAGGCTGAGCGGCTGGCCGACGGGGTACGGGCGTGCGTCGAGCCAGTTCTGGTGGTCTGTGACTACGCCGAGGCATCCCCACTGTTCGTTGAGACGTTGCTGACCGGTCTACTGGCTAGGCCGCCACACCGACCAGTGCGGGTACTCCTGCTGGCCCGGGCCAGCGGCGCATGGTGGCAGGACCTGCATGACCTCCTCGGCGACGAGGCGGCGGCGCTGTTACCGCTACCGCCACTGGCCGACGATGACGACATGCGGCGCGAGGGATACCGAGCAGCGGTGCGGGGGCTGGCCACGGGGCTGCAGCGGTTGCCTGAGCCCGCGGTGCCCGAGGTCGTAAGTCATCAGTGGCCAACCTTGGCGCAACAACTGACGCAGACCCCGCCGGTACTGCCTGTGGAGTTCGGGAACGCGCTGACTTTGCAGATGACGGCACTACTGGACCTGCTGCAGGTGGCATCCGGGCAGGCTGCGGCCCCGGATCGCGGCACTGGCCAGCGTCCTGAGCAGCAGCTGGCCCGGCACGAACGCGACTACCACCGCCGAGTCGCCGCCGGCAAAGGGCTGCTGGAACGTGACGTGCTGTCAGCGACAGTGGCACGCAACAGCCGCGAACGCCACGCCATGGCGTTACTGGACCGGGCTATAGCCGGCTTGATCATGCTGGGTCCCTGCGATGACGGCTTGGCCGCCGCCATCGGTGCCCTGGCCTCCACGGCCCGAGCCGCCGACGTCGTCGAATGGCTGGCCGCCCTCTACCCACCCTCACCCATACCGGGGGCGGGCGGAAACCGGGAGCTTGTGGTCGGTGAGGTGCAGCCCGATCGGCTGGCCGAGATATTGCTGGGAACCATCCTCACTTCTGATAGCACCGGGTCCGGCAGCGTACCCGCCGTGCTCTCCGCTGTGGGTGCCGTGTCGCCGATCGACCAGATCGCGGCGCTGGCGGACGACCTGGGCACCGCACAGCAAGCATTGTTCGCATTGGTGCGTACTGCCACCCACCCTGAGTTCCATGACCTGGTCGGCGAACAGACCATTCAACTGATCGCCGCACACCCCGATCCGTTCGCCACCGCCGCGCCGTTCCTGGCCACCACCCCCGCTCATCGCGGCATCCTGCTGGCGGGGCTGCAACGGCTGGGAGAACACGCCCCGGACGCCCTGACCAGCCAGGTATGGCGCGCCAACGCTCTACTCCCGCGCACCTCGGTCAGCGGGGCCCACCTCAGCGCCACCATCACCGGCATCCTCACCAAACTGTTTCGCACGCTCACCCACTCCAACCGCGACGCCTACCTGCCCGACCTTGCCGCATCGTTGAACAACCACGCTCTCCGGTTGGCGGAGGTCGGTCGCCGCACCGAAGCACTCCCCGTGTCAGAGGAAGCCGTCACCTCCTACCGCGAACTGGCCGACACCAACCGCGACGCCTACCTACCCAACCTGGCAACGTCGTTGAACAACCACGCTGCCCGGTTGGCGGAGGTCGGCCGCCGCACCGAAGCACTCCCCGTGTCAGAGGAAGCCGTCACCTCCTACCGCGAACTGGCCGACACCAACCGCGACGCCTACCTACCCAACCTGGCAACGTCGTTGAACAACCACGCTGCCCAGTTGGCGGAAGCCGGCCGCCGCACCGAAGCACTCCCCGTGTCAGAGGAAGCCGTCACCTCCTACCGCGAACTGGCCGACACCAACCGCGACGCCTACCTGCCTGCTTACCTCCGAAGCCTGGTAGTTCTCGGTCTTACTCTGATAGAGAACACACATGCCGTCGATGCGGTTGACCCTCTGCTGGTAGTGCTTTCTGAGCAACAATCGCTTTCCGAAGAAATTCAGGGCCTTTTTAGGATTGCAGTTGATCTTCTGCGTCGCGCCTACGAGCAGGACGCAGAAGGGGTGACAGAACGGTTCCAAGAACTCACGGATAAAGAGGCTCCGAGATGGCTACGGGAGCCACCTAGCCAAGAATAATTTCGTTTCAATTATTGCGTCGAGGAATTCACGATCCTGCAAGTCTCGGCGTCGGGTTCGGCGTCGAGTTCAGCAAGGCGGGACGAGAGGAGCCCGTAGGTACGGCGGACGGCCTCCGGACGGTCGAGGCGAATCTGTAGCCGCATAACGTCTCGGTAGAGGGGCTCGGCGTAAGGGTCGCGGGTGATGGCCTGTTCCAGCACCGTCAGCGCCTGCTCTGGATCGTCTTCCTCAAGGAGGCGGACGAGCTCCGTAAGGGCGTCGCCGACGACACGGCGGAGGTGCTCGCGCTGGACCTCGGCCCACTGCTGCGTGAGGCCGCTGGCGAACTCACCGCCGCAACGGTCGGCCACGAGCGTGAGCGCGCGGATTCTTGCGGCGTCGTCGGTGGCCTGCTGGGCGTCGGCAAGGGCGGTGGTCAGCTGCCAGAGGTCGACGTCGATGACGTCGGGATCGATGCGGTAGCGGCTACCGCTGCAGATGACGTACATGGGGCCGCTGAGGCCGGTAGCGGTCCGGAGGACGCTGCGGATGTTGGTGACGGCGGTGTTGAACGTCGAGACGATGCTCCCGGGGCTGTCGTCTGGCCAGAGGTCGGCGCAGGCCCGGTCTCTGGTGACACCGTCAGGGTGCAGGGCGAGATAGGCGAGCAGATCACGGGCACGCTGACGCAGTCCCGTCTTGATCGGGCCGTCCGCGGTGCCCAGGAGGACGTCCCCGAGCACCTCAAGGCGGACCGGGGGACCCGGTGCTTCATCAGATAGGCGCGGCGGCGGGACGATGGTCACGGCAGGATGCAGCTCGGGCACCGGTTGCGGGTCGTCCGCGTTCGTCGGCCAGGACGCGACGGCTGTTTCGGTGCCGGTGGCGGTCCGAATGGTCCGCAGCATGTCTGCGGCGTCGCCGGTGGTGAGGTGGAACAGGCGGGCTCCGGTGAACCGTGCGGCATTGAGGCCGTGCGTGCCCGTAACGGTCGCGTCGCTAGCCAGTTCCACGCTGGTGCCGGACGTCCAAGGACCGAGCGCCAGGACTCCGATGGCGAAGCGGCACCCGAGTGTTGTGAGTGCCTGCACTCTTGCATTGTTGGCGGGTATGGACGCGACCAGGAGAACGGTCGGCAGCGGCTCGGCCGGGTCGTCAGCGCGCAGGGCGGCGACGTCGGGTTGCTCAGTCGCTTCCAGAACCCGGCCACGGTGGAGGAGTTCTGCCTCCAGATGGTTGATGGCCTCGCTCAGGGAGGGCTTGATGATCAAGCCTTCGAGCGCCGTGGACAGGTCGGTGATGTCGTCGCCCGGAAAGAGCGCCTGCGCGTCGGCCTGCGGGATGACGACTTCGGCGCGGTAGCGGTGGGCTTTGGCCAGGAGTTCGGTTGTGATGGCTCGGGCGGCGGCGTGCGCGCCGTCCCCGGACAGGCCGAGGCTGAGACCGGCCAGAGGGACGGTGACGCCCTGGCCATCACGGGTGCCCACGATCAGGTGGTCGGGTTCCGGGGTCAGCAGGTCCTCGCGGACGAGTTCCGGGTCGGACGGGACAGGGACCTCGCGGTCAACGTAGGTGTCCAGGTGCGCTTTGCGGGCTTTGAGGACCGGGGCCGCGATCGGGGGCTCGGGGATGTACACGGAGGAGTCCGGGTCGCTTTTCAGCGGACGCCGGCGGCGTCGGTGCAGGCGGGTGGCTGCTACCGCCACAGAGAGCGCCGCGGCGAGACCGAAGCCGATGCGGGAACCGGACGGCAGAGAGATCGCCAGGGGCGAGCCTGCATCGTCCTGGTCGTTCGGTACCGCTGGCACCGGGCTGACGGAGTGGTCGGCGGGCGGCGCCACGACCGGGCTCCGCACGGATGACGCCGTCGACTTGCCGGACCTTGAACCAGGCGGCGCTGGGGTTCGGGTACCGCTTTGCTTCCCTTGTTCGGAAGGGGCCGAGTGCGCGCTTGCACGCGGCGTGGCTGCTCGCGACGGTGAAGGCGCGGCGTTCGGCGCGCCGGGGCGCGGGAGCCGGATGCGCTGGCCTGGGTGGAGGATGTCGGGGTCGGTGAGGGCGGGAAGCCCGTCAGGCTGGTCAATACCCCGGCTTTTCTTGAAAATCTTGGGGTATCGGTCGCCGGAGCCGTAGGTGCGGCGGGCGAGGTCCCAGAGGGTTTCGCCTCGCTTGACGACGTGGGTCTGCCAAGCGGCCTGGTCGGGCTTGGGCTGGGCTGTGGGCTCGTTGGCCAGAAGCGGTGTCCACTCGGGTTCGGTCGGGTCCTGTGGCGGTGTGTCTTGCCTGGGCGACGACTGATGGTGAGAACCCAGCTCGGGAACAGCGGCGTTGTGGATTTCGGTCGCGGCGTGCGTGTGCGCTGCGGCGGAGGCCGAGGTGGAGGTTGCGAGGGACGCGGCGGCGCTGAAGGTGAGGGTGGCTGTGGCGACGAGGTCTCGGACCAGGTGTTGCAGGGGCAGGACCGTGCGCGGCACGGTTGGTCTGGATCGTCCGGCCAGGTAGTTGATCGCCTCGGCGCAGACGGTGACGATGAACAGGCACCACGCGCCCCAGCAGATGAGGAACATCGTGGCCAGGAACACGCTCTGGTCGGTGTCCTGCCGCATCAGGGTCGCGTGGACCTCCTCCCAGGACGGGATCCGGTCCGGGATGGGCGAGCCGCCCATGGCGTACAACGCGACCGGGCATCCGACCAGGAGGAACACGAAGACCACGAGAGCGCCGAGGCCGCGCGCGAAGTCGGCCAGGCGGCTGCGTCCGGTGTAGGTCACGGCTGGTGAGGTCCTTCCACTCCGGTGGTCAGGTTCGCGGTCGCGGTGCCTTCGGCGCGCAGGACGGATATCCCGATCACCGACAGGAACCGTGCGGGACGGATGGTGGTGACGTGGACGTGGATGGCGCGCGTTCCGGCCATGGCCACGGTCCCGCTGTAGCCGCCGGATCGCAGGTAGGAGCGCGCCGCTCGGATCGCGGCCTCCCGGTCCACGACGAACTGTCCACGGGCGTAGGCGCGGTTCGGGTCGACGCGTCCGGCTCCGGCGCGGGCGGCTTCCTGGGCCACGGTGTCGGCGTCTTGCCGGGCTTCGAGAACCTGCTCGAAGTCGACGACCGCGCCGAAGAACACCACGACGACCAGCGTGATGATGACGGCGAAGACGCTCACGCTTCCGCGCTCGGGCCGTCGCCGGAGTGGGTGTATGCGTGATCGCGTCCGGGTAGTGGTGGTCATCGAGTGCCCCGGTAGGGGTCAATTGGGGACCGGTGGGTCTTGGTGACCGTCCGGGCACCGGGCATCCCGGGTAGCCCGACGTCGCTGAGCCTGATCACGCAGGTCACCTGCGCCGATACCGTGGCCGGCTGCCCGACCGGGCGGTTGAAGCCGGACAGGTCGAGTCGGACGGACGGCGTGCAGTGCAGGCCCCGGTCTCGCAAGGTGTACATGGCGCTGGTGCTCGCCTCGGCCCGCGCCTGGGGGGCGGTGCGGGCAATGGACGCTTGCCGCGCGGCGTCAGCGGCGGCTTGTGCGACTACGGCACTGCCGTGCGTCACCCGCATCACCACAAGCAGCCCGGCGAGGAGCGTGATGAACACCGGCGCGAGGATCGCGGTCTCTACAACCGCGTTGCCCGCATCCCGTGCACGGTCCACTCGAACTGGCGTGCCCTTCCCCACGCTCACGCTGGCCCTGGAGTGGTGAAGCGTTCACGGGCGCCGCGCACGGTCCTGGTAACGGTGATGTTGACGCCCGGCAACAGCGACGGAGCGCGTCCGGCTACCTGCATGGTGATGGTGTTCGTACCGGACACCGTGACGGCGGGCGCTTCCAGGATGGGCTCGTGGCGCGCGAAGGATGCTGCGGCGTCGCGTCCTGCGGCGAACGTGCCCTGGCGGGCTCGTGCGACGCGGAGCCCCTCTTCAGCGGCCGACTGCGCCACGTCCCGTGCGACCGACACCATCACCGCCTGCGCGAGCGCCAGGAAGAGCAAACCGACGACGGGAAAGGTGATGGCCGTCGCGACGGTCGCCGATCCCTCGTCCCTCCGGCGTCGTGCTCGTTCAGGCACGTTCACGGGCCGGTGGCGCCGGGAATCTTGTCGATCCAGCCGTTCACCTTGCTGGACACGGCCAGGTAGACGGCGAACGCCAGCCCAGCAAAGCCCGCCACGATGATGATCGTCTCAACCACCCCGGAGCCACGGTCACCACGGCCCCGCACGTCAGCGGCGATCCGCTGGCCCCGGTCGTGAACGGCGAGCGCGGCGCGGATCGCCGCGGCGTTGAGTGTGTTCATGGTCCCCCGATGCGTTGGTGCGGAAGTCCGGGCGGTCAGCCGGACGCCAAGAGTTTGGAGAAGAACGGGAAGCCGACCAGGATCACGAAGCCGAGCATGAGCAAGCTGGTCGGTACCCACATGGCGGTGGTCCGGGAGTTGGCCTCGGCGCGCGCGGAGGCGGACGCCTCGTGCCGCATCGAGGTGATCTTGGCGACCAGGACGTCATGCATCTTCGCGCCCTCGCTGCCAGCGATCTCGGCGGTGTGCGCTAGGTCGATCAGGTCGCGGACGCCGATGTCCTCGCCGAGCTGGGCGAGGGCCCGCCAGGGCTGCTGCTGGGCATGGCGAGCGCGCGTCAGCGCCTCGTGGACGCGCCGGAACGGCCACCCCTCGGTGATCTTCGCGGGGTTCTCCAGCGCGGCGTTCAATGCGGCCCCGGCCTCGCGTTCCAGTACGACGAGCTGAAGGTAGGACGTGAACGCATACCGGAAGTCGCGGCGGCGTTGGCGAGCCTGAGACCGCACGTTCCAATCCGGGACCAGCCACAGGATCGCGGCCAAGGCGAGCCCGGCAACGACCGGGAACGTCCAGCCCGGTGAGCCGCCGGCCAACGCCACCAAGCCGCTGAAGACGGACGGAACGACGAGCCCGGTAGTGAACAGGGTCAGCTTGTCGAGCATGAACCGCTCGACCGGACGCCCGAGCAGCGCCAGATCAGTCCGGGGCAGGGCGAGCAGCCCGGCCGGACGCGTGACGCGATCCGCCAGCCACCGTCCGACACTTTCGCGGGCGCTCAGACCGTCAGCGGTCGGCAGATGGTTCGGCACGGGTTGGACGCGGGCCAAGGCGGCGTCCAGGCGCGGCGGCGCCGGACGCAGTTCGCTGATGAGCACGAGCAGGCCGACGGCGCCCAGGCACCCGGCAACAACGGCGACCACAGTCACAGCTCCGCCCCCAGCTCGGTGGGCACGCGACCGGTGGCGTGCATGAACCTTGAACCGGTCGAAAGGACAGCCAGCCGCCGCATCCACCAGAGCCCCGCCGCGTATATCGCCGCGACCACGGCCATCACCGTCTGCCCCAGCGCAGTGCCGTAAGGGGCGGCGAACGTCTGCGACGAGGCGAACAGCGCGCTCAGGACGACAACGGACGCCACGATGACGACCAGCGTCGTCCGCAGCCCCGCGCGTTCAGCCTCGACATCCCGGCGAACGAGGACCTCGTGTTCCACCGCGTCGGCCAGCAGGCGCAACGCCTCCCGCGTCCCGGGACCACGCCGACGCGAGGCCAGCACCAGCGCGCACGCGATCAGATCGGCGATCGGGTCGTCCAGCTCGTCGGCGAACACCCGAAGCGCCTGCTCGGTGTTGGCGTGGTTGTTCAGGCGTTCCGCCAGCACGGACACCGGTGCGCGGATCGCCTCGGGCGCGATGCGGGCACTGTCAGCCAAGGCTTGCTCCAAGCCGCGGCTGGCGCCCATCATCTCCGCCAGCCGCCGGGACCATTGCGCCAGCGCCTCCAACCGCGCAATCCGGCGCTGCGGTGCCCGTCCAGACAGCATCGGCGGAACCGCGTACGCCCCGGCACCCATCGAGAGAGCGGCGACCGGCCATCCGGACAGCAGGAACACCGCGATGGCCGCCACGGCAGCGGCGAGCAACCGGTTACGGCGTCCAGGCCAGGCCGACGAACGCAGAACCGTCTGCAACCGCGACGGCGGACGCACTCGCCGTTCCGTCGGTTCGGGTGCCCGAAGCCCAACCACGAACGCGAGGACGGCCCCGGCGGCGCACAGGCCGGCCAGGGCCGCGAGCACGCTCATCACAGCCAACCCCCAGCGTCCGGACCGGGCTTGAGCATCTCCGGATCGAGGCCCTGGGCCACAAGTTCGTCGAGCAGGGCGGCGCTGATGTGCCCACCCGCCGGGGTGGCTCGTCCATCGGGCCCGGGGGTGAAGATCAGGTTGCGGGTCGGTTCGATCGAGTCCGCAGGCGGCCCGATCTCCATCACCTGCGAAACGAACCGTTCATTGCTCGTCTGGTCCCGCTCCAGATAGACGATCACGGGCTCGGCCAGTCCGAACATCAGGTGCACGTCATCGGCCCCGAGGCCGAGATCGGCACGGCGGCCGAGTTGGACAACGCGGCTGAACACGTGTTCCGGCCGGTGGACGTGAAGGGTGCACATCGAGCCGCGCGCCCCGGAGTACATCACCTCCAGCATCGGCGCCAGCTCTCCATGCCGCGCCTCGCCCACGATCACCCGGTCGGGATTCAGGCGCAGGCACGCCGGCACCAGGTCCTGCAATCGGACCTCGCCCGCGCCCTCGGCGTTGGCCTGCCGGGCCTCCATGGCGACGACGTCGTGATGGCGGTGCGCCAGGCGCGGGTCGTCCAGGAACAGCTCGAAGTCGCTCTCCAACGTGATGACCCGCTCCTCGGGCGGAATCTCGTTGGCCAACGCACGCACCAGCGTCGTCTTGCCGGTGTTGACCTCCCCGCACACGATGACGTTGCGTCGGGCCCGGATCGCCGCTTTCAGGAACGCTTCCAAGGGCGCGGTCAGGGTGCCGATGTCGGTGAGCTGCCGCAGCGTGACATCGACCAGCCGGTGTACCCGGATCGCCAGATGCGGGCGCCTGGACACCCAACCCACCACGGCCAGCCGGACACCATCGGACAGCGCGGCGTCCAGCAGCGGCGAAGCGTGGGAGAACTCGCGGCCGGTGTTCCCACGGCGCGCCAGCAGTTGAACCCACTCGATGAGATCGTCATCGGTTTCGGCGACCGGCGGCCCCGGTCGCTTGGTGCCGTCGGTGTAGCTGATCCAGGTCTGTCGGCAGCCGTTGACGACGATGTTCTCGACATCGGAACGGTCCAGGTACGGCTGCAACGGCCCGAGCCCGAACCGGCGGTCGAAGACCAGCCGAGCGATCTCACGCAGCGTCTCCGCCGACACCACCCGACCGGACGCCAGCAGCCCATGCGACCACGCCTGGGCCTGCGCGTCGATCAGCTGTCGTGCCCGTATCCGGTCGATGCCGTCGGTGAGGACGTCCACGAGCTGCGCCGACACCTCGCGGACCGCCGCCCACACGTTCGCCTCGTCCGCCTGTTCAGGTGGTGCCGCTCCAGTGGACGTGGGGTCGGCGTAGAGGACTCCCTCCGGCCTGGCGAACGTCCAGCCGGACGCGCTCACCGGTCGCCCCGAGCACCGGCACCGGCACCGGCACCGGACAGAACCGCGCCGCTCTCGCTCCCGATGTCCGTCGACGATGCCACGGCGGTCGCGCGGAGGCGCCGACCAAGACATGTGAACGACCGCAGGAGCAGCGAAGTCCTGAAGGTCCTGCGGGGCCGAGCACCGTCCGAAAGGACTTGGGCATCGGCGGGCGAGCACGGCAGCTCAGCCATCACCGGCGTCCCAAGAACGCGCTCGACCTCCGCCGCGCTGTACGGCCCATCCATGAGCAGGCACAACCCGACGGCCGCGCGATCGCCCACCAGGTCCTTCAGTGCGTCGAGTCGTGGGCCGGCGACATCGACCTGCGTCAACGTCGGTTTCAACACCATGACCACGCTCTGGGCAGACCGCAACAGAGCGTCTGGTGTGTCCCGGCCGCCAATGCGTCCGAGGTCCGCGATCACATCGCCTGGCCGCGACGCCAACACCTCGGCCAATCGACCCCACAGCGGTCCCAGGCGCACCCCGTGCCGAGGATCACGGACACCATGCAGCAAGGCCGCGGAGTCCGCGCCCGGGATGGGAACCACATAATCCTCAAGCGGAAGCCGAACGTCCGGGCCCGACTCGGCGGCCATCGCCAGGCCGAGCAGCCCCGCACCGGCCGACTCGCGGAGTCGATCCGCCATGAAACCCGGGAGCACACGACGCCCCATGGGGTCGCACTCGGCCAGCAGCACTTCGCTCGGCCATGTCAGGGCCAGCCCCAGGGCGGTGGTCGTGACGCCCGGCGATCCGCCCGGCGAGACCAGGCAATGCAGCGCCACGATCAGCCCCGCCTTTCCGTCACCACGAGGACGACCAGCCCGGCAGCCGCTTGCCGTGCCACCGCACTGCTGTCGGCATCAGGCACGATCAAGGACACCGTCATTGCGCCCTCGGCGTCCGGGCCGCTCACCTCATCGACGACCGCGGCGACATCCCGCAGGACGGTGCTCTGGGCTCGGCCCTGCGCCGCGCCGGTCACGGGCTCCTGCCCCTGATTGCCGAAGGTGAACACCACTCGGACACCCCAGCCAGCGGCCAACCCAGGCGGCATCGCACCAGCCTTCAACGGAACGGCCACCAGCGCCCGTCCCGCCGGAGGACTCTGCCCCGTCGTCAGCTGCGACGCCGCCAGGAGCGTCCCCTGCCGCAGCCCCACTGCCGCCCGCTGCCCGACGACCTGCTGGAGTTGATGTCCCGGGATCACCGTCACGCCCGGCACCACCGCGACCCGAACCCTGTCGAGATCGGCCTGGGTGATCTTGTGCCCCAAGGCGACATCACGCGCCACCCTGACGACCGACACCCGGTCACCCGAGGAACGAAACAGATACACGTTGGTCACCACGGCCAGCACCAACAACAGCACTGCCGCCACAATCACGCCTGGACGGCGCTGGCGCGCCAGCCGCCCGGACGACGGCGCCCCCACACCCCCCACGGCCTTCGAAGCAGCAAGCCTCGACAACACTCGGCCACTCGATTTCATACCGCCCCTCACCCGTAAAGCGCCTGCGCCTCGGCCACCCGCAACCGGAACGTCGTAGACCGGCTCAACGGCGGAAGCACACCACCGGACCCATCCGAACCGCGCCACGTACCGCCCCACAGCACGGTCACCCGCACCCGATACGCCTGACCGGGCTCACGCAGCGACGACCGCGCGAAGGTGTAGGAACAATCCGTGCGCTGCGACGCGGCCGACCTTGACTTGTCATAGGCCGTACCGGGCCCCGAGCACCGGACGACCGGCTCGCCAGGTCCCGGCGCAATCGTCATGCTCTGCGGACGAGCAGTCACCTCAACCCACACGCTCCGAGCCGACACACGACCGCTCAACGAACGCCAGTTGGTCACCCAGAACCACTCCGGCAGCCCCACCAGTCCGCCGCTCTGACGCGGCGGCGCCGTCCGTACAGTCGGCGCCGGAATCGGCATACGCGCCCACTCGGTCAACGCCAACTCAGCCGGAGAGACCCCACCGCCGCCCTCACCCGCTTCCGGGCAGACCACCTGCACATATTCATTGAGCGCCTGGCAATCACGCCGGCCCGGCTCCTGCGGCACCTCCGCGTGGCCTCCACCCGACTCAGCGGCAGGTGGTCGCCGTCCGCTCGCGGGTCGGCCGCCGTCCTGGGCACCGAAGTTGTAACTGTAAAAGTTCGCGTCTGGCGGAATTGGATCCTGCGGCGGCGGCGCCGCGACGAAAGAGGAAATTAGAAGACCAACCCCGAGCATGGGAGCAACGACTTCCACTCGTCAGCACCCTTCGCCGATCGTGATGGACTTCCTGACCCGCCACTTCCCATCAGGTCCCTTCACCAAGAGTGCCTTGGTATCCCCCTCCCCAACCCCACGCTTAATTTTCTTGCCCGTAATTGAGTTTCGAATTCCAGCGCCACTTGAGTTCTGGCAGTCAAAAACCGTAGCACCAGTCGAAGTCAGCTGAACACTTTTTATGTGAACGACGACGTGGCCATAGGTCGTAATGTGCTGCCTCTTCATCACGTCAATACGTCGCAACACACGCGAAAGCTGGGGATCGACCATGATCGTAGCGAGGTCCCGCTTACGAGACTCGGCGGGAAGTGAATCCGCGCGGTCGAGCATCGCCACGAACTTTGTGTAAGTGGACGCCACGACATCCTCTTCCGTCGCGCTCGTCGAGGGCAACGGAGCAACAGAATCCGTCAACGAGGGCAAGGCAACAGCTTCTGGACCACCACCGCAGCCCGAACAGATCAACACCGCGACCGCGGCAACGGGCCAGCAGAACCGATGCGCCATCCGCTTGCCAGTACCAGACAAGTCTCACCTTCAAGCACTTGATCGTTTGCGGGCATCACGCGACATCAACGTCGAGCGATAGTAGATGCAGGCCGAGTACTTCGCCACACCTCGCAGCATCAGCAAAATAAATATTGCCACAATTGAATATGGATCAACCCTCACAAGTGGGGCATATTTGCAAGGTTGCCTCTCGGGCTTAATATCGATACGACGCTACGAGAGCGCGCGGCCGGGGTATGGCGAAGTAGCATCGAGGCATGCCGCCAGGCTGGCGAAGAACGCGCAGGAGGCGGAACAATCCCCGCGAACGCGGGGGCGACACCGCGCTCCACAAGTTGCTCTACAAGATGTGTGGACGATCCCCGTGGGCGCGGGGGCGACCCGACGTTCATCACCGCGGGCATCATGGGCTTCGGACGATCCCCGCAGGCGCGGGGGGCGACATCACTCCGGCCGCGTGGGCGGTGTCCATGTCCGGACGATCCCCGCGGGCGCGGGGGCGACGCCATCTGCGACAGGCAGGTGCCCGCCAACTTCGGACGATCCCCGCGGGCGCGGGGGCGACCGCCGCACCGATGTGCTGGTGCACGGGGAGAACGGACGATCCCCGCGGGCGCGGGGGCGACTCCCTCGCGGGGATTCGCTGGCCCCTCGCACGGGGACGATCCCCGCGGGCGCGGGGGCGACTTCGCGACCGTAACCGGGAGACTGTCCGACCCGGGACGATCCCCGCGGGCGCGGGGGCGACCGGGCTCGCGGCGATCCTGGCGCGGGCCTGGGCGGACGATCCCCGCGGGCGCGGGGGCGACCAGATCTGGTCGGCGCCGCGCCCGGCCCGGATGGGACGATCCCCGCGGGCGCGGGGGCGACGCCCCGGCCCGTGCCAGGCCCTTGCCGATGCTCGGACGATCCCCGCGGGCGCGGGGGCGACCGGCCGATCGGCGGCGGGAAGCGGGCGTTCGGGGGACGATCCCCGCGGGCGCGGGGGCGACGGTCCTGGGCGACGACCGAGACCGAGGAAGGCGGGACGATCCCCGCGGGCGCGGGGGCGACTGGCTCGGGCTTGAGCCACTCGCCCCCGATCCAGGACGATCCCCGCGGGCGCGGGGGCGACGCGCCGGCCGAGACGGGCGAGTACAAGGGCAGCGGACGATCCCCGCGGGCGCGGGGGCGACCTCATAGTCGGCGAGCGCCTCGGACGCGTCGTGCGGACGATCCCCGCGGGCGCGGGGGCGACGCGGCCTCGCCGCAGCGTCGACAGGTCGAGCTCGGACGATCCCCGCGGGCGCGGGGGCGACGAGTGGACCCTGACCGACTGGGGCGGCAAGGTGGGACGATCCCCGCGGGCGCGGGGGCGACGCCGCGCGCCGCCATGCCCTGAAGGGGGTCGTCGGACGATCCCCGCGGGCGCGGGGGCGACACGCCCAGCCGCCGGACGCGAATATGTCGTCCAGGACGATCCCCGCGGGCGCGGGGGCGACCCCATGAGGTGGGCGGCCTGCTCGACGAGCGGCGGACGATCCCCGCGGGCGCGGGGGCGACTCCCCATGGCCGACTCCGACAGCCTGGACGAGAGGACGATCCCCGCGGGCGCGGGGGCGACGTGAACACCGGGGGGGAGCACCTCGACCCCGACGGACGATCCCCGCGGGCGCGGGGGCGACGGCGGTTGGCGTGTTGAGGGGGAGGCTCTAGCAGGACGATCCCCGCGGGCGCGGGGGCGACCCGCCCGTCTCGTCCAGCAGCTCCAGCATCGCGGGACGATCCCCGCGGGCGCGGGGGCGACAGAAGTCCGTCCTGGAGTGGGTGAAGAAGAAGGGGACGATCCCCGCGGGCGCGGGGGCGACGGCAACGGCAACCCAAGCTGGGACTGCTCGGGGGGACGATCCCCGCGGGCGCGGGGGCGACTCGGCCGGCCAGGTCAGTGTGACCGACGCCAACAGGACGATCCCCGCGGGCGCGGGGGCGACACGTGGCTGTGGAAGAACGTCATAGCGCCCGCCGGACGATCCCCGCGGGCGCGGGGGCGACAACCTGGGCAACTCGGCGACCAACGAAGTGTCGGGACGATCCCCGCGGGCGCGGGGGCGACACTTGCTGACCTGCAATGTTAGGCGATGGTAGGCCGGTTTTTACTCGGTTGGATGCGAGCTTGCCCGTTTTCCCCTGCGACTAAGGAGCATCGGGTATACGTCGGTGCATGCCGGAAGTCGTCTTCTACATGAGGGCCTGGTGGTGAGCGTGGAACACCCGAACGGCCCGCTAAATCTTCAACTCGGTGCACTGTGGGGGAAGTCAGCCGGGAAGGCTGGCGGCCGACCAAACTTGCTGATCTCCCATCTGCTCGACACAGCAGCCGTGGCCGAGCAGATCTGGGATCACTATCTGGCCCCAGGGACGCGATCGTGGCTCGACAGGGTGGCCGGCGGAGCAGGGAGGGGGCGAGGCTTCTTCAGTTGGTTGTGCGGGATGCACGACTGTGGGAAGGCGACGCCCGCCTTCCAATGCATGGACGATGCCGGAGCCGCCGCGGTGCGCCAGGCTGGGCTCGGGTGGGCACCGCACATGCTCGCGAAGGGCCGGTGGCGGCACGACCGGGCGGGAGGCCGGCTGGTCCGAGAGGTTCTGGCCACGGCCGGGTGGGCTGGCGAGCAGATCGAGTGGGTATGGCCGCTCATCGCGGGACACCATGGCCTGTTTCCGCCTTTAGCAGGCTTGCGGCCGCCAAAGGCGGGGCTTGGCCATCATCAAGGGAGAGGCCAGGAGTGGGCGCGTGTTCAAGACGCGTTGGTCCAGATCCTGACTGAAGAGCTAGGGTTCGGCGCCCCAAGTGCAGTTGAACCTCACCTGGTTCCTACCCGTGCCCAGCAGCTTCACTTGAGCGGCCTGATCGTAATGGCCGACTGGATCGCCAGCAACGAACACCACTTCCAGGGGATAAGCGATCTTCCGTCGATAAGTCTGGCACGGGCTCGCGATCGCGCGTCAGCCGCCTGGTCGGCGTTGGGTCTGCGAGGCGGCTGGGGAATCCGCCCGGTTCCCGAGCCCACCTTCTTCCAGGATCGCTTCGATGAATCTCCTCGTGAGTCTCAGATGCTGGTGATGCAAGTAGCGCGGCAAATGCCCCGGCCTGGCCTCCTGATCGTCGAAGCCCCGATGGGAGAAGGAAAGACCAAGGCCGCGTTGGGAGCCGCTGAGATCTTCGGTGCTCGTTTTGGCGCGGACGGTGTGTTCGTCGGCATGCCGACTCAGGCGACGGCCGATCCGATGTTCACGCAGGTGCGGAAATGGGTCGAGCGCATCGAGCCCGGCTTGGGGGCAGAGGTCGCACTGCTACACGGCAAGCGACGCTTCAACAAGGAGTGGCAATCGCTCCTGGAGGACGCTGGCCAAACCCCCGATGACCTGTACGGCACGATCGAGGAGGACGCGCAGTACGGCATGGGTCCGGCTCCGGCTGAATCGTGCGAAGAGCCTGAGCGCCGCGCGCCAGCGGAGTGGTTCCTTGGGGCGAAGCGGGGTCTTCTCACCCCGTTCGTGGTGGGAACGATTGATCAGTTGCTGTTCGCGGCGACTCGTACAAAGCATGTGATGCTGCGCATGGCTGGTTTGGCCGGCAAGGTCGTGGTGCTGGATGAGGTCCATGCGGCGGACGTCTACATGTCCCAATTCCTGGCCGAGGGGTTGTGGTGGCTAGGGCAGGCGAGAACACCAGTGGTGTTGCTGTCGGCGACCCTCCCTCCAGGCCAGCGCCAGGCACTGGTGAAGGCATACCTCGCGGGCGCTGCTTCCCGGGAAGACGCACCGGACATCGCTATCCCAGAACCGCAGGGATATCCGAGCGTCACCGCCGCGTGGCAGGAGGGACCTGAGCCACGGGTGCTGGTCTGCAGCACCTCGTCATGGCGAGCGGACCTGACAGTGGGGATCGAGGTCCTAGCTGAGACAGAACAGACCACAACGGCTCAGGGGCGGGGCGGGTCCCCCGGCACCGCAGCCGTCGCCGAGTTGTTGGACGCGCGGTTGCGGGAGGGCGGCTGTGCTCTGGTCATCCGCAACACCGTCGACCGAGCGCAGGAGACCTATCAAGCTCTGCGGCGAAGGTTCGGCCAGGATGTGCGTCTGCTTCATGGTCGTCTGCACGCCTCCCACCGAGCCGAACGGACCGAACAGGCACTAGAACTGCTCGGCCCCAGGACAGGAGCTGCTGGTGATCGTCCACGGCCGCCGTTGATACTCGTCGCGACGCAGCTGGCTGAGCAGTCCTTCGACGTGGACGTCGACTTGCTGATCACGGACCTGGCGCCGGTCGACTTGCTACTGCAACGCATCGGTCGGCTGCACCGCCATGCCCAGGTGCCAAGACCTGCACCAATGCGCTCGCCGCGCGTGGTCATCACGGGCTTTGCGCCCGTTGAAGGACAAGAGCCCAGCTTCATCGGCGGCAGCGAGGCTATCTACGGGCGCTGCCTGCTGCTCCGGACGGCGGCCCTGCTGGAGACGGAGCCGACCGAGTGGGGCATCCCCAGTCAGGTTCCCGAGCTCGTGGCACGCGTGTACGGCGACGACGTCGGCTGGATTCCGCAGACCTGGCGTAGCGCGGAGCGGAAGGCTTACGCGAGATGGGCGAAGGAACAGCAGCAGCGGGCGGAGAATGCCCAGCCGTTCCTCCTGTCCAGGTTCGGCGAGCACGACCGCCCGACCCTGGCGGGCGTCCACATCGGCGCTTCCAAGGAGGGCTTGGGCGACGAGCAGTTCCAGGCACTTGTACGAGATGGCGAGCCCAGCATCGAAGCCATCCTCGTCCGCCATGACGGAGCGACGTTCAACACCCTCCAGGGCCGGCGGATCGCCGTCACTGGGGAGGAACCTGCACCGGAACTGCTGGATGAACTACTGGGCGCCACAGTCCGTCTTCCGTCGTCACTCACCAGGCCAGCCGAACGGGAACTCAGCCCCTTGGACGGCTGGCGCGACCACCCTTGGCTCCGCCACAGCCGGGCCCTGGTCATCCCCGAGTCCGGTATCGCCACCGTCGGCGAGGCACAGGTGAGCTACGACGAGTCGCTCGGTCTGGTGGTCAGGAGACCGGGCCGAACCCGCTGACCGCCCGGGGTCGTCTGGTGGTTGACCAGACGACCCCGGACGTCATCCCCGCATTCGCGGGGTCAACGTGCGCTCCAGTCACAAGCAGGAGCCATCCCCGCACGCCCTCGGAACTCAACACGCCCTTCGGGACTGACTTGGCGGGGCTCTAGGCCCCACTGTCTCACTTCTCTAGCGGCGTCGGCATGCGCTCCGTGTTATCGTTTCGCTCTAGACATAAGCAATTGACCCATGGAGGTCGCTGGTGAAGATCGTTATCCGAGCGAATGTCGAGGCCGCCGCTCTCCTTGCCTGCTCCTCCGTCCTCGCCTGTGTAGCTGTCGGCTACCGGGCCGGGGGCCTGCATCTCGCCGCCGTCCTGCTACCGATCGTGGTGATCGGGGTGGCTGCGGCACACAAGGCCGGAAGTACAGCCTGATCTCACATCGGTCAGTGACTCGCTAGCTGCAAGCGTTCCGCCTGGTGCGGTTAAGCCCGATCTCGACCGGAACCGGCCGGGATCGGGCAACTCCGGAACGTGAGCAGTCGGGAGTGTCAGAGTCGACTCCTACGCTCCAGGCAACCGACGGCAGTCCACACCCCAGCAGTGGGCATGGCGGCAAGGAACGACGTGATGGCGCGTTTCGACCTGATAGACGAAGGCTGGCTGCCTCTGCGCCGCAAGGGCGGCGGCACGGTCGTCGATGTCGGCATCGCTGAGGCGCTGCTCGACTCGCACGAGTTCGCCGACTTGGTGGTTGAACTGCCGACCCAGGTTCCGGCGCTGCTGCGTCAGGTTCTCCTCCCGATCGTGATGGACGCGTTGGGCCCTCCGGCGGACCGGGTGGAGTGGAACCTTCGGTTCGCCGCCGGGCGGTTCAGCCAGGCTGAAATCGACCGGCTTCGCGGCTATTTGGACGAGCACCGGGCGCGGTTCGACTTGTTCAGCTCCTCTGCCCCCTTCGCTCAGGTCGCCGGGCTGGAGGCGACGAACGGGGAGACCAAGGGGTCGGGGCTGATCGTGCCGACCGAGGCGACGGGCAACAATGTGCCGCTGTTTGCGTCCCGGACCGAAGGCGACATGCTGCCGTTGACACCGGCGCAGGCGGCGCGGTGGCTCGTGCACGCGCACTGCTGGGATACCGCGGCCATCAAGCCCGGGGCCAAGGGCGACGAAGCACACGTCAAGGCCGGTAAGACGACCGGGAACCCCACCGGACCGCTCGGACAGTTGGGGCTGCTCGTGCCGATGGCGCCGACGCTGTACGAGACGTTGCTCCTCAACATGCCGATCGGTAGCCGGGCTCAAGCCGGATCGCCGCAGTGGCGTGCCGTCGAACCTGCCCAGGCAGGTTGGGAGATCCGCGTTCCTGACGGGCTGCTCGACCTGTGGACGTGGCAGTCCCGTCGGATACGCCTGATTTCAGAACCGGGTCCAGAGGGCGATCGGGTCGTCCGGATCGTGCTGGCCGCCGGCGACCGGATGCGGACGATCCCCGAATGGGAACCGCACACCGCCTGGGCGTTCAAGAAGTCGGCAGAGAAGGCTTCGGCCGCGGACCGGCGGCCACGGCGCCACGCCAGCGGCAAAGCGATCTGGCGAGGGCTGGAAGCCCTGCTGGCCATGGAACGCGCGGACGCCTCGGCCGGAGGGTCGGTCGAAACCAGCAGGTTGCTCGTGCAAGTGGGCGATCTGGAGGCGGAGGGAATCCTCCCCGACGAGTACCCGCTCCGGTTGAGCGCATACGGCATCGTCTATGGAAACCAGTCTGCGGTCATCGAGGACGTCTACCACGACGACATTCCGTTGCCGGTGGCCGGCCTGCGCAGGGACGCGGACACCTACGGACTTCTACTCGGCATGGTGCAGCAGGCCGAGGACCTCGCTCGGGCCGTCAACCACCTGTCAGGGGATCTACGCCGAGCGGCTGGGCTGGCCCCGATCCCGTGGGACAAAGCACAGCGTCCCGGGGAGCAGATACTGCACGCTCTGGACCCGGTGGTGCGCCGCGTCCTCGCCAGAATCCAAACCGAGCAGGATTGGGACGTCATCCAGCAAGGACTGCTCGCCTGGGAGATAACCGCCTATCGAGCCGCCCGAGAGGTAGCCGAGCCACTGTTCGCGGCCGTCCCCGAGAGCGTGTTCGCCGGCCGCCAACTCCGCCGCGGTATGGGGGACGGGGCATCGACCTCGACGTACTCCCTGGGCACCGCCGAGCACAACTTCCGGACGCAGGTCAACAAGATCCTTCCCGCCGCTGCCGACGCACGGTGAGAGCAGGCGATGTCTACATCCACCGACCGCGCCGACACCGTCGACACGGCCACCTGAACGGGAGGTCTGGCATGGCACAGCGCTACTGGAACAAGTACGTCGGACATGACGGCACCTGGCGAGACAAACACAGGCCCCCGGGTGAAGATCTGGCGGTCATGCGCACCGGTCTTGGGCGCGACGCAGGCATGGTCCCGGCCCTGTGCCGCTACTACACCTGTGAGATCGACGACTGGGCCGCACGGCGCGGAGAAGTGTCCATCGAACAGGCGGCCGAACATGCCGCACTGGCTCTTTTCGGATTGCATCAGCAGTCCAAGACCCGGCCCATGCACCGTCCCGGCGTCCCACTCGGGAAGGCGCTGCGCAAGCTGCGGGAGGACGGCAAGTTCAGCCAGCAGGCCGTGGACGCCCGTGTGGACGCTGCTGCAACCGCCACCAATGTCACGGCGCTGTTGATGCGACTGCGGAGCTTGATCGACCAGCTCCGCACCATCAACCAACCACTCGACTACGACCAGCTGATGAAGCTCATCCACGACTGGCATTTCACTGACGGCAGGCAGCGTGCACGCCGCAAGTGGGCCGTCGACTACCAGGTTTGGATCGAGGCCCCGGACCGGGCGGAAAACGGCACGGAGAGCAGCCCCCAATCTGCCCAGGCCGACGCGCCAGCCGGTTCCTGACGACACCTCGGGAGACCGAGGCGTCTCGTCCCCACCAATGCTGTTGGAGAGACCATGAACAAGCGCCAGTACGTCGACTTCCACATCCTGCAGACCGTCCCGCCCGCGAACCTCAACCGCGACGACCAAGGGAATCCCAAAGAGGCATACTTCGGTGGCAAGCGGCGGTCCCGCGTCTCCTCGCAGGCGTGGAAGCGAGCCACCCGCATGACCTTCGCCGAGCATCTCCCCCCGGCACAGCACGCGACCCGCACCAAGCGGATCGCCGGGCAGCTCGCCAAGCGGATCGAGGACCGCACCGAACTGGACGCCGAACAGGCGGCGCGGATCGCCGGAGCTGTCCTCGAACCGCTCGGGATCAAGGCCGGTAAGAAGGCGGGAGACACCGCTTACCTGCTGTTCTTCGGCTACCAGCAGCTCGACGACATCACCGGTCTGATCACCGGGCGGGCAGAAGAGCTGTCGACTCTAGACGACGACGCGCTCAAGAAGGCAGCGCAGGATCTCGCGGTCAAGGAGAAGCTGCAAAGCGGCCACCCCATGGAAGTCGCGCTCTTCGGCCGCATGGTCGCCGACATCCCGTCCCTGAACGTGGACGCCGCTGTCCAGGTCGCGCACGCTCTATCCACCCACGAGGTGGTCTTGGAGTCGGACTACTACACAGCCGTCGACGACGAAAGCCAGAAGGTCGACGAGACCGGTGCCGGGATGATCGGCTACGTCGGATACAACTCCGCCACCCTCTACCGGTACGCAACCGTCAGCCTGCACCAGCTCGCCGAGAACCTGGGCGGCACTGACGCTGCGCTAGAGGCCACCAGCAGGTTCGCCGAGGCGTTCGCCCGCTCCATGCCGACTGGGCACATCAACGCCTTCGCCCACCGCACCCTGCCCAGCCTGGTCGCCGTGGTGGTCCGCGACGACCAGCCCGTCAACCTCGTCTCAGCGTTCGAGCGCCCCGTGCCAGACACCCATGGCATCGCCGCCACCTCGGCCGTCCGGCTCGCATCCGAGTTCACCGTGTCCTGCCGCCAATGGGGCAGCAGCCCGGTTCATACCGCGGTGTGCCACATGCTTACGGCCGAGAACGGTGACATCGCCCAGCTCGCCGAGGCGTTCGGCGCCAACCAGACCTTCCCCGAGCTGCTGACCGGACTTCAGGACGTCCTCGTCCGGACCTGGAAGCAGGCGTGATGCCAAGAATCCGCCGCGGCACCACGGTCCTAGCCCTGCGCCTGGCCGGCCCCCTGCAATCGTGGGGCGACAGCAGCGCCTTCAACCGCCGTGAAACGCGCCCGGAACCCACCAAGTCCGGCGTCCTTGGTCTTCTGGCCGCCGCTGCCGGACGCCCCCGCGAGCACCCGCTGGACGACCTGATCGCGCTGCGTCTGGGTGTCCGTGTCGACCAGCCCGGCACCATCCTGCGCGACTATCACACCGTTAGCGACCACCGAGGGCGCCCGCTCCCCCAGTCCGGGGTCACGGCCAAGGGCGTCCAGAAACCCACGTCCCCGGCCAAGTACACCCATGTCACACAGCGTTTCTACCTACAGGACGCGGTCTTCGTCGCCGCCGTCGCCGGTGACGAGCCCCTAATCGGTTCCCTAGCCAACGCGGTCACCAACCCTGCCTTCCCATTGGCACTCGGCCGTCGCGCCTGCGTCCCCACCCAGCCGATCTCTCTCGGCCTGCATGACGGGGATCTCAAGGAGGTGCTGACCACGCTGCCCTGGCAGGCGTCGCAATACGCCCGAGACAAGCACGGGAGCCGCAACGGAAACCCATCCCACATCAGGCTGCCCGTCACCCTCGAAGCTGACGACGGCGACGACATCCAGCATGACGTGCCGCTGTCATTCGACCCCCGCAGTCGCCAGTTCACCAGCCGCTGCGTCCGGCACGACTGGGTATCGGTCCCTACCGGCCTCCCCGCCCCCTCATCTGCAGACGGCGGCGGCCACGATCCCTTCGCCCTGCTGGGCTGGTGAACGCGATGACCTACCTATCCCGCATCCGAATCAACCCCCTGCGCGCCGAAAGCCGCAAGCTCCTCGCCAGCCCACGCGCCATGCACTCCGCCGTCGTCGGCGGAATCCCGACACCGCCCGACGCCGAACGAGCCCTGTGGCGGCTGGACACCGACAACCCCCACCGGCCCATGCTGTTCGTCCTCAGCTCGTCTCGTCCCGACTGGACCCACCTGGTCGAGACCGCCGGCTGGCCCGACGCCGACGGCGAGCATGCGGCCGTCCGCGACTACAAGCCGCTGCTCGCCCAACTCGCACTCGGTCGTGAATTCCACTTCCGAGTCACCGCGCACCCCGTACAAAACACCTTCAACCCGATAAAGCCCACGCCCGCGCAACGCGAACGCACCGCCCGCGGCAACCGGCGTGCCCATCGCATCTCCCACCGCACCGCCGCCGCCCAGCTCGCCTGGTTCCTGGAACGCACTGCCAAGTGGGGCTTCAACATCCCTGAAGCCCGCACCGATCCCGCGGCGCCCGGACTCGACAACCGGCCGCCCCGACCCGCACCCGACATCCGGATCATCGCCCGCGACCGCCAGTCGTTCACCAAGAACGGTCGCGGCGCCCCCATCACCCTCTACACAGCAACCTTCGAGGGCAGACTCCGCATCACCGACACCGACCAAGTGACCCAAGCACTGCTAGCAGGAATCGGCCCCAGCAAGGCATACGGCTGCGGCCTCCTCACCCTCGCCCCCCTCACACCAACCGGATGACCCCATGCCAGACATCTGGTGGAAAGCCCACCCCCACGACCTGCACAGGATCGCTGACCGCGTATCCAGCGTCTACGTCGAACGCAGCCACCTCGACCGTGATGAGAACGCCGTCGTCATCATCAACAAGCGTGAAACCGTTCGCGTGCCCGCCGCGATGGTCGCTGTCATGCTCCTGGGACCTGGCACCCGGGTCACCCATGGTGCGATCCGGCTGCTCGCCGACTCCGGCACCGCCGTCTGCTGGGTCGGCGAACAAGGCGTCCGCATGTACGCAAGCGGCCTTGGCCCGGCCCGCGGCGCCGCCCTGTTAAACCGGCAGGCTTACCTGGTCACGCGGCCCAAAGAACGGCTCAACGTCGCCCGCGCCATGTACGGCATGCGCTTCCCAGGAGAAGACGTGTCAACGGCGACCATGCAGCAACTCCGCGGCCGGGAGGGCGCTCGCATCCGCAAGCTCTATCACCAACACTCCCTTCGCACCGGGGTTCCTTGGCAAGGACGTGATTATCGAGCCGGCGACGCCTTCGCGGCAGGCGACGACCTGAACCGCTTGCTCTCCGCAGCACATGCTGCTCTCTACGGCATCTGCCACGCCGTGATCGTCGGCCTCGGCACCAGCCCCGGTCTCGGGTTCGTCCACACCGGATCAGCCGTTTCCTTCGTCCTGGACATCGCCGATCTCTACAAAGCCGACTACACGATCCCGCTCGCCTTCGACCTCGCTGCCCGGGGACTCACCGACGAACGCGATGCCCGTCTCGCGCTTCGAGACCGAATCGCCGAAGATCGCCTGCTCGGACGCATCGTCGATGACGTCAAGGCCCTCCTCACCGCGGACGACGCTGATCTCTCCGAGGAGGATGCGAACCAGCTGTGGGACGAAAGAGACGGCACCGTATCCGGTGGCGTCAACTGGGCTAACGACTCTGACTTCGACCTGGTACAGCCCACCATGGGAGAAGATCACATTGCGGTAATCGGTCCCGAATTCGACCAGCCCACCCCCAAGCCGGGTGACTCGTGACAGTCATCGTGCTGATCGCCGCCCCCGAGGGCCTCCGAGGTCACCTCACTCGGTGGATGGTCGAAGTAAACGCCGGTGTTTTCGTCGGCAATCCCAGCCGCCGGATCCGTGACCGCCTCTGGGAGCTGCTCGCCACCCGCATAGGCGACGGCCAAGCCATCCTCGTCGAGCCCGCCAACAACGAACAGGGCTGGGCCGTCCGCACTGCCGGACGAGACCGCTGGCGCCCGGTCGATTTCGACGGGCTCATCTTGTCAGCACGCCGACGCCGACCCGAATCAGCGCAGCAAACCAACTAAACGAAAACGCCCTCCTTCCCGAGCAACGTCCCAGCTCAGCAAGTGTCGGCCCCGCGCCCGCGGGGATGCTCCGTACAGGCCCTCCGGGTTCAGTACCGCGAGGTCGTCGGCCCCGCGCCCGCGGGGATGCTCCCCTCAGCGGTGGTGAGTTCGCGGCCCATCAGGCGTCGGCCCCGCGCCCGCGGGGATGCTCCGTCGGCGATGGTCGCGGTGACGTCGCTGCCGTCGTCGGCCCCGCGCCCGCGGGGATGCTCCTGCTCGCCGGGCGGTTGATGTGGAGGGTCGGGGGTCGGCCCCGCGCCCGCGGGGATGCTCCTGCCGAGGGTCTCGTCGGCCACGAGTACGACGTGTCGGCCCCGCGCCCGCGGGGATGCTCCCCGGATGTCGATCGACGACTTGTCCAGGGTGCTGTCGGCCCCGCGCCCGCGGGGATGCTCCGGCGTGCCGCCCCGCCTGCGCCGTGGGGTAGTCGTCGGCCCCGCGCCCGCGGGGATGCTCCGCGCAGCCAGGGCCGCAACACCTGCGAGGAGTGGTCGGCCCCGCGCCCGCGGGGATGCTCCAGGGGCGCAGTGCCCAGGACTACGACGGTCCGCGTCGGCCCCGCGCCCGCGGGGATGCTCCAGCGGTCAGGATTGCGGTCCGCGCGGCCGGGGGTCGGCCCCGCGCCCGCGGGGATGCTCCATCGGCCCAGCCCGCGAGGAGGGTGGGGGTGCGCGTCGGCCCCGCGCCCGCGGGGATGCTCCATGCCGAGCAGCAGACACACCACGTCCCTGACGTCGGCCCCGCGCCCGCGGGGATGCTCCGCTTCGCGTCACCATGGCGCCCGGCAGCTCGATGTCGGCCCCGCGCCCGCGGGGATGCTCCTATACAGCCACTGATGTTCTTGCAGGCGTTCCACGTCGGCCCCGCGCCCGCGGGGATGCTCCCACCGGCCCGTCCCCGCGGCTCGTCGAAGGCCGGTCGGCCCCGCGCCCGCGGGGATGCTCCCGTCAACCCGCTGTACTTCGCCCTGACCGACACGTCGGCCCCGCGCCCGCGGGGATGCTCCCGCCGACTGCGGCCCCGGGTGCGCGCCATCAACCGTCGGCCCCGCGCCCGCGGGGATGCTTCTCGGTGGACGTCCGTGCCGGGCGTGTAGCCGGGGTCGGCCCCGCGCCCGCGGGGATGCTCCGGACGATCAGGACGGCAGCGCGTAGGCGGCCGGGTCGGCCCCGCGCCCGCGGGGATGCTCCCTTCTTCCGCGAGCCCTCCATGAACTTCGTGAGGTCGGCCCCGCGCCCGCGGGGATGCTCCTACCACCCTCGTCGCCACCCCGGAGAGCGGCGGGTCGGCCCCGCGCCCGCGGGGATGCTCCTACCTGGACGGATGACCATGACCTACCCCCCCGGTCGGCCCCGCGCCCGCGGGGATGCTCCGGGATCCTCACCGGCATCACGTACCTCCAGGGTGTCGGCCCCGCGCCCGCGGGGATGCTCCGGCTCCAACGACCCGAGCCAGCTCACCAAGCGCGTCGGCCCCGCGCCCGCGGGGATGCTCCCGGGACGAGGATGCCTTGACTCGGGGCCCACTGGTCGGCCCCGCGCCCGCGGGGATGCTCCCGGGTTCGTCGTGCCGTAGTCGATCCCCAAGGCGTCGGCCCCGCGCCCGCGGGGATGCTCCTCAGTATTTCCACGGGTGATCGTCCCGGTTAATGTCGGCCCCGCGCCCGCGGGGATGCTCCGCAAACCCCCTCGTCACCCGGGGGGGGAGCGGCGTCGGCCCCGCGCCCGCGGGGATGCTCCCCCATGAGGATCAGGAGTCCGCTACGGTCTCCGGTCGGCCCCGCGCCCGCGGGGATGCTCCGACGACGCTGATTTTCGAGCTGCTCGACCACCTGTCGGCCCCGCGCCCGCGGGGATGCTCCGGCCGTCATGTTCGCCGTCGCTCTGGCCCCGGCGTCGGCCCCGCGCCCGCGGGGATGCTCCCACCTCCCGCGTCGGCCCCGGCACCACCGCGCTGTCGGCCCCGCGCCCGCGGGGATGCTCCCGTCACCGTGTACACCGGTGTGACGACCTGCCCGTCGGCCCCGCGCCCGCGGGGATCTCCCCACTGGCCACCACGGCGCTCAGTCCGCCCAGGGTCGGCCCCGCGCCCGCGGGGATGCCCCGAGTTCCACGTACGTCGCCACGTTGTCGGCGTCGTCGGCCCCACTGCCCGCGGGGATGCTCCCCGCGCGCGGTGGGGGGCGCGCGCCGCGCAAGTCGGCCCCGCGCACGCGGGGATGGCTTCCCAGGCGGGCTGTGAGCGTCCGCTTGACGGCCCGTCGGCCCGCGCCCGCGAGGATGGTTCGCATGCTTGGGTAAGAGTGAGGATGACCGCACATCTGTCAGCGTCGGCCACGTCGTACGCGGGAAGGCTCTGTGGGCGTTCCCAGTTGCTCCTCCCGCGCGGTTAGTTCTTGATGCCCCGACAGGGTGCTGGTGGATGAAACTGGGTGCGGGGCGTAGCGCCTGCTGACGTCGTCTCGCCTTGGTCCGGACGTGGCCGCGGGTTAGTTTACGCTGGAGCCTGTGCCTTCGGGTGTTGGCGGTTGCCGCTGCAAGCGCGTGTGTACGTGTCTTTAATCGTTTCGGGCTCCGCGGGCGGTGCGTTCGCTGTCGGCCGCGCCACCGTTCCGGCTCGAAGGGAGGCCCGTCATGCACCTGATTTATAAGCGGGTCGCGGTGATCGATGTGCACAAGAAAGAGGTCCGGGTCGCGGTCCGCACGCCCGGTGTGCCCGCAAGGGAACCCGGCACAGCGAGATCCGCAGGTACCGCACCTTCTACTTGGTTCGAACCGGCGCGGGAAGATCTATCCCGCATCTTTGGCGCCGGTTGACACTCAGGCCGGACAGCTCTCCGATAGTGTTGGGCCCGTACACGGTCACGCTGCGTACGGGCCTGGATGTTGCTATGACGTGCAGGGGATAGCTATCCCACCCGGACGCGGTAGACGTCGCCAATCAGGGTTGCTGTCGGCATATGCAACTGGAAGCGATCACCCCTCGGACACTTCACGACAAAGTGGGACAGGTTCACATCTGTCCCACTTTGTGGTTTCTGCACTTGGCGGAGTACTGGTGCTGAATCCAAGAGCGCCAGTACGTTCATCAGACCCGTTGCGAACCTTCGGGCAGAACGTCCAGAGCGCGGCCGAGGGCGGCAGCGAGCGGGGCGGCGCGGTCGGGAACGTACCGCTCGGCCCACGAAGCGGCCAGGCGGTGGAAGGCGATCAAGTCGCGTTCCACGCCGGCCAACAGACGCCGCAGGTCGGCGGTGGGCAACTCGATCATCGGACTGTCATCGCGCTCGACGTCGACGATCATCCGGACTACGTCGCCGTGACGTTCAGCGCATGGATCGGGATCGTGTCCAAGGAAGCCGCTCGAGGCACGGCCGTCGACGACGCTCCACCATTCGCGCCAGTCCTCGATCCCGCTGCAGCAACCGGGCAGCAGGGTGATGCCCGTCGCCGTATCGATGACTCGCAACCCGCCGGGTGCGAAGAGCGGCTCCATGGTGAGAAGGCCATGTAGGAAGGCCCCGAGCGGATCAGCCGGACGAGGTGGACGACCGTCCTCGGGATCGATGTCGTTAGCTTCGGCGATCCTCATCACCGCCGTGCCGACCTCGATCGGAAGGAGAGTGCCGCTGAGCGGCAGGTAGCCGAACGGCTCCGACCCGGCGACCGGCCAGAGCGTGAAGTCCTCTGGCCGGTACACCTCCAAGACCGGCTGCATCTCAATCACCCTTGAAGTCTGTCTCACACCCCCCGGCGGCACCTCACGTTTTCCGCGGACGTGATCCCGCCGAGCGGCACGATCAGGGCTGCAGGTAAAGGTCATGTGGACCGAGACTTCCCTGACCCGCGCCTGAGCGCCGTGCCGGTGTGGCTACCGTGCGTACTCAAACGGCAGGGTGGCGGATAAGGGAACCCGGCTTTGGGGTAGCGGCCTCGTACCGTCTCGGACACAGGATTGCCCCATAGGTACCGCGAAGAGCTCGATTTGGGAGGTCTTTCCCGGGGCGGGCTCTTTCTCGTTCGCGCGGATCACAGCGCAGGACGACCGGGCGCAGACGACGGCGAGGCCGTTCGCTCTGAGATAAGAGACGAGACCGTGCGGTGACTCGGCTTCGTGGACTTCCGAGAGTTGCTGCGTCAGTTCGGCGAGCAGGTGGTCTTCACGGAGGTAGAGGTTCTTCGGCGCGTCGGGAGGCCGTGGCTCCGGTATCCGCTTCCTGGTCCTCCTCCGGAGGGCCGCCGCCGGCGGCGGGCGTCCGGGATGTCGGCCCAGGGCGCCAGATCGTGGCTTCGCGCGGCCGAGCTGTGCGAGCTGACGATCGAGGAGTACCTCGACAGCGGCGCCGCCACCGACGCCAGAACCCGCCGCAAACTGATGACCCGGGCTCGGTTCCTGGTCTCCCACTGGGGCACGGGCTGGCTGATGAGCCACCATGAATGCGAGGCCGCGCTGACCAGCCTCAACCGGGCGCTGGCCGCGGCCGACGCCACCCATTCCGACGCGGACGGCCCCGACGCCGCCGATGTACAGGCCGGTGTCGGTGAGTGAACCCTCCCAGCGGCGACGCCCCGGTCACCGCGCGGCCATGGAGCGACCCCACGCATACAACCGCACCGGCGGATCTCCGAAAACCTATGATGGTCGAGGTAGATATTCGCGGCAGGGTGGGGTATCGTTCCTGTCATCGAAAGGAACGAGTCCGACAGGCGCGGCAGAGGACGAACTGCCCGCACAGATGGATGACGCAGGCCGGGCGTGCCGGGGTCAACGCAGTGGAAGGGACTCCGGCAGCCGGTCTTGCGGGCGGCGGCCAACGGGTCGTCGTGAGCACCAAGGCAAGTGGCAACAACACAGGTAACGCGGGAAACATCGGTAGAGAGAACATGGAAGGAGGGTCTCGGCACCATCGGGATCGCCCGTCGCAGGCAGTTTCAGTCATGCCGGGCGGGTACCGCAGCCCCACGGATTGGACGGTGGTTGACGGTCACGCATCCGCGATCCCCGCGCCCCTGCAAGAACAGGCCGGCGCGGAAGACACCCGGCCGCAGCGCCGGATAGATGGTGTTGTACCTCATGGCCCCGGCGCCGTCTTTGGGCGCCGGGGCCTCGTCGTTCTTCCCGACCAAATCCGCCACCGACAGCCGACGCACGTGCAGCGACGAACAGTACGGAAGGTTTTGTGAGAGCACCCCAGCCGGTTCAGCCCGGTACCCGACCAGCACACCGCGACCCGCGTCCCGCCGAGCCGGGTCCGGTGCAGAGCACCCCCGCCACCGAAATCGATAGCGAGCTCGAAGACAAGCTTGACGATGAGGACTACCCGGCCTACAGCATGGGCCGGGCCGCCGAGATCCTCGGCGTCACTCCCGGGTTCCTGCGCGGCCTGGACGCCGCGAAACTGTTCGTCCCGCAACGCTCGGCCGGCGGCCACCGCCGCTACTCCCGCTACCAGCTGCGCCTGGCGCACCGCGCCCGTGACCTGGTCGATCAGGGCACCGCCCTGGAGGCGGCCTGCCGCATCATCATCCTGGAAGACCAGCTCGCCGAAGCCCAGCGCATCAACGCCCAACTCCGAACACGCCTCGACCAGAACCCCGCCCAGGCAACCGAAGGGGGCTGACCTCGGCGGATTCCGCTGATCTGGTGTACGGTGGGGATCAATGGTTGTAGTCGAGTTTTGCGAACGTGAGAACGCCCGCGGAGTTCCTCCGGCGGGCGTTTTGTCTTTGGGGGCGACTCCAGGCGGGCGTACGGCCAGCAGCCCGGACCACGCGGCCGCGTGGTCCGTCGCCCGATGAGAGGACACCAAATGACTCAGGGAACCGTGAAGTGGTTCAACGCCGACAAGGGGTTCGGGTTCATCGCCCCCGATGACGGCACCGCCGACATCTTCGTCCATCAGTCCGTGATCGACAGCGACGGCTTCCGCACCCTGGAAGAGGACCAGAAGGTGGAGTTCACCTCCATCCGCGGCCCCAAGGGCATGCAGGCCGACCTGGTCCGCGCGCTTTAACAACGCGCACCAAGAACAGACCGCCGACGGGCAGGACCGCGCAAGCGGCCCTGCCCGTCGGCGCAGCCAAGGGGCGACCTCCGGTCGCGCCGACCATTCAGGGCATTGCCCCCGTGCCCACCTGAGCAATCGAAATAGCTCCCTCCTCCTCGAAGGTAATGAGATCGGGCAGATCCCTAGTGCAAGCGTCCCCGCGGGGGACTGCCGCGTGTAGGAGAAAGTCGGCCCGCGAACCGCACGGACGGCGGCCTGGCGGGCGTTCGTCCGGCCGGTCAGTGCGGCCGCACCTGCATAGGGTGCCTGCATAGGGTGCCTGCATAGGGCGTGGCCACCCCCGTGCACTGAGAGGTACCGGCCCCATGAGGCTCGAGCTCACCAACTACGAGGCCCTGTACGGCTGGGGCGTCGTCAACAACAGTGCCGCTTGGCATGCTCAGCACAACCGCAAGCCCTCTGCGGCCGAACAGGCGGTCGGAGACATCCTCTTCGCGGCTTACGACTGCCGGACCAGCACCACGACCACGGTCGAGCTCAGCGACGACGAGCGCGCGAGCCTCGCCGCGTTGGTCAGCGAACACATCGCAGCGTGGGTGAAGCGCGGCCAGGAGAACGCCGCAGCACCTCACCTGCGCTCGCTGATCGTGAAGCTGGGCGGCTGAACACGCCTGCACCGGGCAGCACGACGAAAGTTCCGCCTCGCCGACGGTGTCCTGCCGGCTCCCTTTCGAGCCCGCATGTTGCCAGACGGGCGTCGCGCGTGGCCCCAGCGGGTTAGCGCTCAGCCGAACCACTGCCGAACGACCCTGCGGGATCACGCGCCCGCAACCAGGCCACGATCACCGGCCCGATCCCCCGCATGCTCGACGAGGCACTCGCCTGGGCACGACGAACCTTCGACACCGCGATCGTCTCGGCACCCGGCGGCACCGTCCACGACGAACCGGCCTTCCCCCTCATCGCCTTCCGCGAGATCATCGCCAACGCGCTCATGCACCGCGACCATGCGTCATCGAAGCCCTCGCCACCGGCATCCCCATCGTGACCAAGACACTGGCCGAAGCGGGACTCCCGCCCGCGCACTACATCGACGTCGGCATCCGCTTCACGGTCCTCCTTCGCAGGACCACCTCCACCACTCGGCCCGGCGATGACCTCAACCAGACAGAACTGCGCGTCTACGACGCACTGGCGACCGGCGCGCGCACCGTGGCAGAACTCCAGGGCCAACTGAACCTGACCGCCCCCAACATCCGCCAGGCCCTCCGAGGGTCGCGTCACCGGGGACTCATCGAACAACACGGCGGAAGAGGCCGAACGACCACCTACCGCCGACCAGCGGACTAGAAGGTATCCCCCAGGTGCGGAAAGTGATCTTGCTGGGGGAACGTGCGCGGTGTGACCACGACTGCAGTGATCCCGGCCCGTGCCCTAATCGTGTTGACCGCCCCCGGCAGACGGTGCTGGAGTCGGCAGGTGGACAGCATCCCCGCCAACCGGCGGTTCTGGAACCAGATCAGCAGCGCCTACCAGCACGAGCACAACCCGCAGATCGGCGCCGCGCCCCGGCTGTGGGGCATGTACGCCATCCCCGATGCGCACTTGCGGGCCCTGGGCGACGTTAGGGGCAAGCGCGTCCTCGAACTCGGCTGCGGCGCGGGCCAGTGGTCCAGGTCACTCGCCGCCGAGGGCGCCACCGTGGTCGGGCTCGACCTGTCCGAAGCCCAACTCGCCGCAGCGGCCCGCGCGATGGGAGCGGCCCGCTACCCGCTGGTGCAAGGCGCCGCCGAACTGCTCCCGTTCCGCGCCGGCAGCTTCGACCTGGTGTTCTGCGACCATGGCGGGCTTAACTGGGCGCCCCCGCATCTGGCCGTCCCGCAGGCCGCACGCGTCCTACGCCGCGGCGGGCGCCTGGTGTTCAACACAGCCAGCCCATGGTTCGAAGCCTGCTACGACGAGGAGGCCCGCCGCGTAACCACCACGCTGCACCACGACTACTTCGGGCTGAACACCATCGCCGAAGACCACGGAGCGGCCAGCTATCAGCTCACCTACGGCGACTGGATCAAGACCCTGCGCGGCGCGGGCCTCGTCATCGACGACCTCATCGAGCCGCGGCCCGGACCCGGAACACCCAACGGGTACAACGAAACCGATCCGCCCGACTGGGCACACCACTGGCCTGCAGAAATGCTCTGGATAACCCACAAGCCATAAACGCCGCCGCACCGAGACGTGAATGTTTACCATCGAGTCAGCGGCGTTGAGATTAGCCGGTTGCATCGAATTTACGGCACGGTCTCCGTGCATGGTCGTCCCGTCGACGAGATCAAGCCCGTCGTGTCTTGAGCCCGAGCTTCCGGTACAGGTTCGAATTGTCGTCAGGGTGTGCGTTGACGACGGCGTGAGCGGGTGCGCCGGTCTGGTGAACAGTTCCTCCAGCCGTCGCTGGAGATCGCTTGGTCGGCCGGGCTGGCACGGCACCCCGATCCTGGCCGAGGAGCCGTCCGGAAGATTTTGGGCACCTCAGTCGGTCAGGGTGGCGCGTCCGGGTCGCGGCGCCGGGCGTTGCGCAGCACGTCGTCCAGGTCTCCGAGGCGGTCAAGCTGCTTGACGGCGCGAGCAGTGCGGTTGTTGCGCGCCAGCCGTTCGCGGTGGCGGTGAATGAACTCCCAGTAGCCGGCGGTATAGGGGCAGGCCAGCTCGCCGACGCGTTCGGTGGGCCGGTAGGCGCAGGGGCCGCACAGGTCGCTCATGCTGTTGATGTAGGCGCCGCCGGAGACGTACGGCTTGGTGGTGATGCGGCCGCCGTCGGCGTACTGGGACATGCCGATCACGTTGGTGAGCATCACCCAGTCGTATCCGTCGACGAAGCAGCGGTGGAACCAGTCGGTCACCGCCGCCGGGTCCCAGCCGCGTTGGAGGGCGTGGTTGCCCAAGATCATCAGCCGGGGTATGTGATGTACCCAGCCCCGGTCGCGGACCTGCGCCAGAGTGGTTGACAGGCAGCGCGCCTGCACGGCGTCGGCGTTCAGGTGGGCGAACCAGTCCGGCAGTGGCGCGTGGTGGCCCAGGGCGTTGGACTCGCGGTAGCGGGGGCCGAGGTACCAGTAGAGATTCCACATGTACTCTCGCCATCCGGCGACCTGCCGGATGTAGCCCTCGACGGAGTTGAGCGGTGCCTCCCCCGCACGGTAGGCGTTCTCGGCGGCCTCGACGCACTCCGCCGGATCCAGCAGCCCAAGGTTGAGCGAGGCGGACAGCAGGCTGTGGCTCATGGCCCAGTCCTCGGCCAGCACCGCGTCTTCCCACCGGCCGAAGGTGGGCAGGCGTTTCTGCACGAATGCGCGCAGGGCTCGCCGGGCCTCGGCGCGGCTGGCGGGGAACCGGCGTGGTCCGTCCCGGCCGACGAACGATACGTCCCCGCGCCGCTCCCACCGGTCCAGGTCGGCCCTGACCTGGTGGTCGATGGCGTCTTCACGCGGCCGGTAGGGTGCCGGCACCGGCAGTACCACGGCGTCCTTGGGCGGGGCCTCGCGGTTGTCGGTGTCCAGGTTCCACTTGCCGCCCGCGGGTTGTTCGCCGTCCATCAGCAGGTCGTGGTCTCGGCGCACGTGCCGGTAGAAGTCCTCCATCCGCAGGTGCCCGGCGGAGTCCGCCCATCGGCCGAACGCGTCCGGTTGCACGAGGAAACCACGCGGCGGCAATACCTCCACCTGCTCCAGCCCCTGCACGAAGCGAAGGGCGCCGTGGGACGTGGGGTGATGGACGGTCACGGGCGCGTCGCCGACGGCTCGGGTGAGGCCGTCACGGTAGGTCTCCGCCTGGATGTAGCGCACCCGATCACCGAGTTCGGCCGCGCGGTGCCGCATGGCGGACAGCACCAGGTGCGCCTTGGCACGGTGGAAGCGGCGCCGGCGGAAGACCCCGCGCGACTCGATCATGACGATCTGGCTGTCAGGCCGCAGGAAGTGCGGGCCCATCTGGTCCCCGAAGAGCCAGTGGAACGCGGCCTTCGAGCGGTCGTGCGTCCCCACGCGCATCCTCCCCCGAGATGCCTGGACGTCCGCTCAGTGTGGCGCACGAGCCGCCGCAGGCACAGACGGCGCGCTGACGAGCGAGGCCGGCAAGACCTGCACGGGTTCCTCTGTCGGGGCCTGGTTCGGAGTGACCACGGACACGGCGGGCATGGTCCCCATGAACGGATGTTGCCACGTCGGTCGTGCTGAGCAGGAGAAACCGGCGCCAAGTGGCCGGGACAATCGCTCCGGGGGAGGAGAAGCGATGCCCGAAAGCGTCATCATCGTTGGGGCGGGACTGGCCGGGTTGGCCTGTGCCGTGCGACTGCACCAGGCCGGTGTGCCGGTTCGGATGCTGGAGGCGTCCGACGGGATCGGCGGCCGGGTGCGCACTGACGTGGTGGAAGGGTTCCGCCTGGACCGCGGTTTTCAGGTCTTCAACACCGCTTATCCCGAGGCCCGACAGGTCCTGGACCTTGCGGCTCTGGACCTCCAGCCGTTCTCGTCCGGTCTGCTGGTGTTCCACCGAGGCCGCCGGGAGCGGGTGATGCTGCCATGGAAGCATCCCGAGCACGCGTTGAGCGGTGCCTTCGCCGATATCGGCACCATCGGCGACAAGGCGGCGCTGGCGGCGATGACCGCCCGGGACCTGACCGCCTCCGGTTCCTGGCTGCGCGACTGTCCCGAACGAAGCACCTACGACGAACTCCGCCTGCGGGGCCTGTCCGATGTGATGATCGACCGGCTGCTGCGCCCGTTCCTGGCCGCCGTGCTGCTGGAACGCGACCTGGAGACCTCCAGCCGGTTCTTTCACCTGATCTGGCGGTCGTTCGTCCGCGGCACCATCAGCCTCCCCGCGTTGGGAATGGGCCGCATCCCCCGGCAGCTCGCCGACCGGCTGCCCGAAGGGACGATCTCGCTCAACACACCCGTCCACGAGATCACCGACTCGGGCGTGCGAACCGGCGACGGTTCCACCGTCCAGGCCCGCGCCGTGGTCGTCGCCACCGACCCCGTCCAGGCGGCCAGGCTGCTGCCCGAGGTCGAAGCACCCGTCATGCGCGCGGTAACGACCTTCTACCACGCGGCTCCCTCCTCGCCGCTGCGTGAGCCGATCCAGATCATCGACGCCGAGGGGATCATCGCCGACACGCTGGTCCTCACCGACGCGGCCCCGCGCTACTCGCCGGACAGCCGCGCGCTCATCTCAACGTCCGTGCTCGGCCTCGGTGCGGACGAATCACGCGTGCTGGAGCGGTTGACCGAGATCTACGGCGACACCTCCGGATGGCGGCTCATCGGGACCTATCCGGTCGAGGCGGCGCTCCCCGCGATGCCGCCCCCGCTGCGAATGCGGCAGCCGGTGCGGCTCCGGCCGGGACGGTACGTCTGCGGCGACCACCGCGACACCGGCTCCATCCAGGGGGCCTTGGTGTCGGGACGCCGCGCCGCGCAGGCCGTCCTCGCCGACTCCCGCCTGCGGGCGACCGTCCCGATCTCGGGATGAGCGAGGGCAGCCGGGCGGCGCTCCCAGGCTCCCTGAGCATTGAGCACCCGTAGCTGCAGGTCAGGGAGAACTCTCCCCTCCGGCCCCGTGTGGAACGGCCGGCCGTGTCACCGAGGGGCGGTCTTCGCGCCGTGCGCGGGTGGACTCGGCTGGCGTGGTTCTCGTGGGCCGCAGGCTCTGGTCGTCAGAGCGCTGGGGCGGTCACCACGGGACGCGGCCCTGGTCATTGAAGAAGCCGCCTGTGGGGCCCGTGTCGGGGAGCGTGGCCAGATCCACGATGACGCGGGCGCCCTCCTCGACGGTGCGAGTGCCGCGGTGACCGGTCATGTCGGTGGCGGTGTAGCCCGGGGTCGCCGAATTGATCTTGATGTGGAACAGCGCGGCGTCGCGGGTGAAGGCGTGCGCGTACTGGACGGTCAGCATGTTCAGCGCGGTCTTCGACGCCGAGTACGCCATCCGGCGGTCGGCGTCCCCGCCGAAGTCGGTGCCGCCGCTCGTCAGCCCCAGGGAGGCGGTGGTGCTGGACACGTTGACGACGCGCGGGGCCGCCGAGGCGCGCAGCAGCGGCAGCATCGCGTGGACGATCGTGGCGACGGAGAAGACGTTGACCTCGAAGACGTGTCGCATCTCCGCCGCCGTGGTGTCTGCGGCGAGCCGGTCCACGACGGCTCCCGCGTTGTTGACCAGCACGTCGAGGCGGCCGTACTCGCGGCGCAGCCGTTCGGCGACCGCGTCAACGCCGGCCTGGTCGTTCACGTCGAGTTGGACCGGGACGGCCGACCCGTCGTCGCACAGGTCTTCGGCGGCCGCGACGCCGCGTTCCGGATCGCGGCTCCCCATCACCACGGTCATGCCGTGCCCGAGGAGCTGACGGGCGGTCTCCTTGCCCAGCCCCTTGTTCGCCCCGGTCACGAGCGCCACAGGGCGGTCGGTCATAGCGCACTCCGTTCCTTGACAACACTCGAAGATGATACGGCCTGTATCATCTGATACAAGCTATATCACATCGCATGCGATCCGGAGTCGCGCGGGCGTGGAAGGGGCGGGGACGTAAGGGGAGGGAGGGAGAAGCCTGGACGCGCGGGATCGTCGCCAAGCAGTAGTCGTACACAGGCCCCTTGGTCACGCGTCCCGGCTGAGTTGCGGCTGTTCCGCTGAGGGCGCCGGGACGGGACGTTCTCGCCGGTCCGCGCCGATCAGCCGGACGAATGAGACGAGCAGGGCGAGGAGCATGATCCCCGCCAGGGTGGAGAAGACGTGGCGCAGCCCGTCGGTGAACGCCACGGCCAGCGCGCCGTCCAGATCCGCCGAGCCCACGAAGATCGCGATGGCACGGTCGCGCGGGATGGACAACGACGCGGCGATGATGGCCAGCGGGAAGGAGAAGACCCAGCCGAAGCCGGCGAAGGTCCGCAGCATCCCGGAGGAGATCCCGACGAACTCGGGCGGCGCGGCCTTCATCACCGCCGAGCTGTTGGCGGGAATGAAGAAGCCCAGCCCGATCCCGTTGACGATGTTGGCCGCGACCACGAGCCAGAGCCCGTTGCCGGTGGTGATCTGCGCGTAGCCGGCCAGGGCGGCGACCTCGGCGCCCAGCCCGATGGCGACCGGGAGCAGCGGGCCCGCCCGGTCCGCCAGCCGACCGCTGAACAGGCAGATGATCCCGGCGATGACATAGCCCGGCATGATCGCGAGCGCGGTGCGCAGCGGGGACAGCCCCTCGGGCCCCTGGAGATACATGATCGCCAGCCACAGCACAGCGTAGTTGGCCAGCCCCTGGAAGAGCGCGGCCAGCAGCGGGGCGGACAGCGCCGGGATGCGGAAGAGCGACAGTCGCAGCATCGGGTCGTCCTGCCGCCGCTCGTGCCCGACGAAGAAGCCGAGCAGCGCGATCCCGCCGAGCGCGGCTCCGCGCGGGACGGGGCCGGGCTCGGCGGTCGCGATCTCAATGATCGCCCAGAGCAGGCAGAGCAGGCCGGCGCCCAGCGTGCCCATCCCGACGAGGTCGAGCCCGACGCGGCGGCGTCCCGTCCCGCCGTGCAGGACGCCCCGGGCGCAGGCCATCACGATCACCCCGACCGGCACGTTGATCAGGAAGACCCAGCGCCACGACACGTAGCTGATGATCAGGCCGCCCAGGCCGATGCCGAGCACCGCGCCCAGGCTGAACGCGACCCCGGTCCGGCCGTAGGCCCGGCCGCGCTCGTCCGGGGGGAAGACGGCCGCGATGATCGCTCCGCTGGTGGCGGTCACACAGGCCGCGCCGGTGCCCTGGAGCAGCCGGAACGCCACCACGGAGACCGGGTCCCAGGCGAGGCCGCAGAGCAGCGACCCCAGGGTGAGCAGGAAGAATCCCGCCCGGTAGACGCGGGTCGGGCCGTACAGGTCGCCCAGCCGTCCGGCCTGGGTCGTGAGCAGCGTGTTGACCAGCAGGAAGCCGATGACCACCCACACCAGGGAGGTCAGCGCGGCGTCGAGGCTCCGCTCCAGGGTGGGCAGCGCCAAGACCACGATCGTGGTGTCCATCCCGGAGAGGAAGACCCCGGTCATGACCACCGCGATGACCGACCGCTTCCTCCGGCGGGTCGCCGCTGGTCCGTCCGGGGAGTTCAACGGCGCACCGCTGTGACGATCAGGAAGGTGCCGGGGGTGTACTCGTCCACCACGGTCATTCCGGCCGAGGCGAGCGTCTCCTCCATGTCCTTCTGGTCGAACGAGGTGACGCCCAGGCACGACTCGTGGCAGCGCTGGAAGTACCGGTAGAGCGGGTCGGGCGAGGGCCGGTAGGTGAGCATCGTGAACGTGCCGCCCGGTCGCAGGCAGCGGCCGACCTCGTGCAGCGTCGCGTCTGGGCGCTCGATCGACTGCACGGTGTTCCAGCAGTTCACCGCGCCGAGCGAGGCGTCGCCGAAGGGCAGCCGCCCGCCCGCGCCGCGCACCACCAGGGACTCCGGCACGACCTCCCGCAGGCGGCCGACCATCGCGGCCGCCAGGTCGAAGGCGATGACCCGCTCGCCACCGAGCCGGTCGGCCAGCACCCGGGTCCAGCGGCCCGTCCCCGCTCCGAGGTCCAGCAGCGGGCCGTCGGCCGGACGGACGTGCTCGGCGAGGTACCCGTCCTCATCGGCGACCGACAGCGCGCCGTTCCAGTTCGTCCCGTTGATGCGCAGGAAGGCCGGGCGCAGCAGCGACTCGTATCTCGACAGGTAGAGCGGGGAGTTCCCGGCGATCTGGTCTCCGGCCCCCACCGGCTCACCGGAAAGGTCGAGGTATCCGTCCCGGGACGGATAGTCGACGGCGCAGGAACGGCAGGCCAGCATCGCGGCGTCCCGCGCGAGCCGTCCGCCGCACGCCGGGCACCGGAACAGGTCGGCGTGCGCGCCGGGTGGTGGAGAGGCCGGTCCGGCGGGCTCGCGGTGAACCTCCGGCCCCGGTTCAGGTGGAACCTCCGGCAGAACGCGCCCGGTGGTGATCGCAGCGCACGCCCTGCCGCCCATGTAGGCGAGGAGCGTCCGGGTGTCCTTCTCCCAGAACGTGGACACCGCGTCGGGTTCCAGGGCCGTGAACCATCTCCGTTCCTGGTCGCGCTCCGCGTCGTCGAGCGCCCACCGGATCGGGGAGGGCCAGGTCCGGCCGATGGCCGGCGCGTCCGGGTCGAACGCGGCCAGGCATCGTTCCAGGCGGGAGAGATCGTCCTGGTCCAGGGCGGCGCTCCTGGCCACGCGGAGGATCCGCGCGGCGTCCTCGGGGAAGTGCGCCAGGAGGTAGACCAGGGCGGCTCCGGACGGGTCGCCCTCCCGCAGCGTGGCCAACTGCCGCAGGTACCCGTCCAGCCCGGCGCGGACGCTCCCGCGCAGGCCGTGGTCGTCGGATTCGGCCGTCTCGGTCAGCAGACCGAGCAGGACGGCGAGATGACCGCGCCGCCCGTCCGGGACGGACTGGAAGAGCTCCCCCGTCTGCCGCGCCAACTCGGACGCGTCGGGCCGGGGCCTCCCGTCCGCCCACACCGTGTGGAGCAGGTCGAGAAACTGCGGATGGATCTCTTCCACGTTGGTCCGGCAGAACCGACCCAGTCGTTCGCCGAACGCGGCGGACTGTGGACTCATGCCTGTGTTTCCCCTCAGCACCGGTGACGCGGTGGGTCCGCGTCATGACGAGCGCACGCCCGACCATGCCGGGCGAGCCGCGGGAGAAAAGCGTCGAACGGATATGCCGGACGCCGCTGGAAGCCAGCAGAGGAAATACCAAGGTTGGATGGTTTCGCCCACTTATAACAGGGCGCGTCGACGACGTGCAAGGGGCCTAATTCGAGGCGCTGCGGCGAGTCGCCGGAACCGGGCAGGTCAGTTGCTGAGTTGCAGATTGGTCAACGGATCGGGGGCATTGTTGTGGAAAGATGAAATCCGCCTGTCAGAGACGTTTCGAGGACCGTTTTGTGATACTGGTCACAGGTCTTTGAATATTGACCGGATGACGATAGTCGCGCTCCCGAACACCAAGTCACGCGCGATATTGCTAGGGTGACTAGTCGGTTTGACCGCCGCCTTGACGGACATCCGGAGGAAAAATGGAACAACGTCGGCTCGGCGCGGGCGGGCCCTTGGTCTCCGCCCTGGGACTCGGCTGCATGGCCCTGTCGGGACGCTACGGCCCCGCCGATGACGCGGAGAGCCTCGCGATGCTCCACGCGGCCCTGGACGACGGCCTCACCCTGCTCGACACGGGCGACTTCTACGGCGTGGGCCATAACGAGACTCTTATCGGGCAGGCCCTGCGCGGTCGTGAGCGCGACCAGATCACGGTCAGTGTGAAGTTCGGGGTCATGTGCGAACCCGGAGGTGGATGGGGGCGGCTCGACGCCCGCCCCGAGGCCGTGCGCAACTCCCTGGCCTACACGCTGCACCGCTTGGGCACCGATCACGTGGACGTCTACCGACCGGCCCGCCTTGATCCGCAGGTGCCCATCGAGGAAACCGTCGGAGCGATCTCCGACCTGGTGACCGCTGGATATGTGCGGCACATCGGATTGTCGGAGGTCGACGTGGAGACGCTTCGCCGGGCGCATGCCACCCACCCCATCTCCGACCTACAGGTCGAGTACTCGCTTCTCTCCCGCGATATCGAAGCGGAAGTGCTGCCGTTCTGCCGTCGGCATGGCATCGGTATCACTGCATATGGGGTGCTCTCACGCGGCCTGCTGACCGGGAGCTGGACCCGTCCCCGAGGCGGTGCCGAAGACATTCGCGGGGGGTTCCCCCGTTTCCAGGGCGCGAATCTGGAACACAACCTGTCCCTGGCCCGCGAACTGCACAAGGTCGCGGCCTCCAAAGGCACGACGGCCGCCCGGCTCGCCATCGCCTGGGTGCTGGCTCAGGGGGAGGACATCGTCCCGCTGATCGGGGCCCGCACCCGCGCGCAGCTCACGGAATCGCTGCTCGCCCGGCGACTCGACCTCACCCGAGACGATCTCGAAGCCGTCGAACGGGCGCTGCCCGCCGGAGCGGCCGTGGGCGACCGCTACCCCAGCCGGCCCATGGTGTCGTCCGACAACGAACAGTGACGGGACACCCCGCCCCGTCAGAAGGAGGAGCAGATGGCCGACCGACCGACGACAGCGATCCTGCACCCGGGGCAGATGGGGGCCGCGTTCGCCCGTCAGGCACGCCGCAACGACGTGGACGTGGTCTGGCTTCCGACCGGACGCAGCGCGGCCACCCGCGAACGCGCCGAGGCCGCCGGGCTGCGACCGGTGCCCGACATCGGGACGCTGGTCGAGACCAGCCTGGTGATCATCTCGATCTGCCCGTCGAACGCCGCCGAGGACGTCGCCAGGTCAGTGGCCGGCCAGGGGTTCACCGGGACCTTCGTCGAGGCCAACGCGATCGGGCCGGAACGGGTCGGGGAAATCGCGAAGCTGTTCGAACCGAACGGGGCCACGGTCGTGGACGCCGGGATCCTCGGCGCGGCGAGTACCAGGATGCGGTTCTACCTCTCCGGCCCGGCTCCGGGGGTCTCCGCCGTCGCGCGGCTGTTCGACGGCACCGACGTCGCGGCGATCCCGCTTGACGGCGGGGTCGGCACCGCCTCTGCCCTGAAACTGGCCTTCGCGCTGTGGCAGAAGGGAGCCCGCGCACTCGCGGCGGTGTCCTACGCCCTGGCCGACCGATACGAGGTCGCCGAGCGGCTGTGCGCCGAGGCCGAGACCGAGGCCGACGCGGAGGCCGAGCGGACCGGCCGGTCACCCTTCAGCAGCCCGGAGGGCTATGTGCTGCCCGCCGCAACGCGCGGCTGGCGCTGGGAACTGGAGATGGACGAGATCGCGGGCTCCCTGGACGCCACCGATCTGCCGGACGGACTCCCCCGAGCGGTCGCCGACGTGTTCGCACGATGGGCCCCGTTGAAAGACCGGCCCGCCGAAGACCTGGCCGAGGCCCTCGCCCTCCTGCGCGTCGGGAACCGCGACGCCCCTCGTCCGGCCTGACCACACGGCCGGCCCCGCCCCCGGCCGCCTCGTGCACCCGGCCACGCCCTTCCCGCGGAACCCCATAACGCTTCCCGTGGGTGCTCTGGGCGTTCCTTCAGGTGCTCTGTGCGTTTCCTGCACTCCGGACGCTTCCGCAGGCCCGGTGCGCTTCCCGCAGGGAGCGTGACGCTTCCGTAGCCCCCAGGGGCGCTCGCCGCCGGGGGCGATAACCACCTTCCACGAATGTTCGTGGCGCTTTTCGCAGCCCATTCGTGGAGGTTTCCGCAGGTCGTCTGGTGGCGTGCGCAGTGGGCCGCTGCCCCAGCTTCCCCGCTCGACCCGGATGTGATACAAGTAGTAACGTATGATACTGGCTGTATCATCCGGAGGTATTCATCCATGGCGACCAGCGAACAGGAGTCGGTCCCGACCACCAAGGTCGAACAGGACCGGCTGTCGCGACTGCTGATGATCCTGCTGGCCACGGCGGTCGGCGCGGCGGTGGCCAACCGGTTCTACATCGAGCCGCTGCTCAGCCTGGTCGCGCACTCGTTCAAGGTGTCCCCGACCGCGGCGGGGCTGCTGGTGGCGAGTGCGAACGTGGGCTACGTCCTCGGCCTCATCCTGCTGGTGCCGCTCGGCGACCTGCTGGAGCGGCGTCGGCTGCTGACGGGCATGTTCCTGGGCGCCGGGGTGCTGGCGCTGGGGTGTGCCGCCGCGCCAGGGCTGCCACTGCTGGCACTGGCGCTGGCCGGCCTTGCGATGCTCTCGGTCTGCGCACAGATCCTGATCCCGCTCGCCGCCACCCTGGCGGCTCCAGAGGAGCGCGGCCACGTCGTGGGCTTCGTGACCAGCGGGCTGCTGGTCGGCACGCTCGGCGCGCGCGCCGTGAGCGGGTTCGCGGCGGGGGTGGCCGGGTTCCGGCTGATCTTCGTCGTCGCGGCCGTCGCGATGGTCGTGCTCGCGCTGCTGCTGCACCGGGCCCTGCCGGCCCTGCCGTCGGCCCAGCAGACCGGCTACCGCGCGCTGCTGGGGTCGGTGCTGACGCTGGTGGCCCGCGAGCCCGAACTGCGCAGGCGCATGGCCCTGGCGTTCCTCCAGTTCGCAGGGTTCACGGTGCTGTGGGCTCCGATGGCCTTCCTGCTGTCCGGCTCGCCGTACCACTACGAGCCGACGGTCATCGGCCTGTTCGGACTGTTCGGCGTGGCCGGAGCGCTGGCCGCCCCGTGGGCGGGGAAGCTGGGCGACCGCGGCCGCAGCGGGCTCACCGTCACCGTGTCGCTGGTCGTGATGCTCGCCGCCTGGGGGCTGATCGCCCTCGGCGACGGTTCGCTGATAGCGCTCATCGCCGGGATCGTGCTGCTGGACGCCGGCTTCCAGGGCGCCCACATCAACCACCAGCGGACCGTCTTCGCGCTCCAGCCCGCGGCGCGCAGCCGCGTCAACACCGCCTACATGTTCGCCTTCTTCCTCGGCGGGGTGGCCGGATCGACACTGGCCGCGATCGTCTACAACGCGGGCGGCTGGTCCGGGATCTGCGTCCTCGGCGCCGCCCTTGCGACCCTGGCGTTGGCCGTCTGGGCGCTCTGGAAACCACGCCGTCCCGAAGGCGATGCCGAGAGCACGGAACGAGCCTGACCATGCCCCGCACCGCCCCGGACACCGCACGGACCACATGGCCGGCCGACTTGGCACGGGTCAGTCGGACGCGATGCTCGCCGGAGCGTTGCGCAGTGTGTCCCGGACGCGAGCGCGGAGCCAGGCGTGCAGCGGGTCGGCTTCGCTACGCGGATGCCATGCCATGCGGACCGTGACGGACGACACCAGGAGAGGAAGCTCGAATGGGCGAATCCCCGCCGCGAGCAGCCCCGGATGGATCATGATCTCCGGCACGACCGCCACCAGGTCGGTATGGCTGATCATGGAGAAGGCGGAGGTGTAATCGCGGGTCGCGACGGCCACCCGGCGACGCAGTTCGTATTTCGCCAGGGTCGCGTCGACGGCTTCGGTCACCGACTCGGCCTCCAGGATCTCGATGTGCGAGGCGTCCGCGAACACTTCCATATCCGGTGGGCAGTGAACGAGCTCATGTCCGGCCCGAGCCAATCCGACGTAACGACTCAACAACAAATTCTCCACCCGAAGCTCGGGAGAGGGCGAGTGGACTCTGCCAATTGCCAGCGCCGCCGTTCCCTCCCGCAGTGCGGTGTCACCCGCCTGCCCCTCCGGCAGAAAACAGAATGTCGCACGCGACGCCTGTGGATGATCGTCTGAAAGAAGATGCGGGGCGAGAACGCCCGCGTATCCGTCCTCGATGATCAACGCGAAGTTACGCCAGGCGCCGGTCGATGCGTCCGGCTCCCCCGAGGAGAGCAGCACCTCGGCCTCCTGGACCAGCTGGTGGACACGTTCCCGCAGTTCCGTGCCCCTGGGAGTGGCCACCATGCCACGTCCGGCCCGTGCCAGTATCGGATCCCCCAGCCGTTGCTGGATACGGCGGAGTGCACGGCTCATGGCGGACGGTGAGAGCCGTAGGCGTTTCGCCGCCTTGGTGACGCTCTCCGTCTGGAGAAGCGCATCGAGCGCAACGAGCAGCCGAAAATCATTGATGAGCGACAACTCGGGTTTGTCATTCGACGTGACCATGATCAACGAGTCTCCTTACACCGGGAGCACCTGACCACGTTAACTCATATTTTGGTTCCATGTTGTTTCGGATCACCCCTAACCGATACCGTGGATCGGTCCAGAATCACATAATCAGAAATTCGCGATCGACCGGGTGACCGTGAAAGCCGATTCAGCCGAGCCAATGTTTCCAGCAGATTACAGACTCGGAAACCACTGAGATGCAATGACTGACCGGGAGCCCGAGTGGAGTGAAGCTGCTGCGCGAATGGCGCGTGCATTCACGGATACATGAGATCGGGCCCGGACAGGGCGTGTCCGGGCCCGATGACGAGCTGCAGGTGTCTGCCGCGCGCTCGTGGTGATACGGCCGTGCGCTCGTGGTGCTGACGGCGGCGCGGGTTCGTCGAGAGAGCTCCGGTGGAACGGTCCCGGCGAACCGTGCAGCGCGTCCGGGTTCGGGTTCAGTGCGCTGTCACGGTGTCTGTCGGGCGGCGTACCGCAGGGGAGTGATCTGGTGGATGTCGTACTTCTCGCGGAGCCGCGCCACGGACTCGTGGTCGGCGGCACCCACGCCGAGGATCTCGAGCAATTCCTCGAAGTACCGCTCGTGGTCCGGCGGCGGCGCGGAGAGGAAGAGCATCCGCGCGGGCTCGTCCCCGAGGTTGGTGAAGGCGTGCGGACAGCCGGCAGGCACGAACATGCAACTCCCCGCACCGGCCTGGATCGGCTTGAGGCCGCCGCTCCCTCGCCACTGCTGCCAGTCGTCCGGCGTGCGCTCGTCCGGTTCGAAGGCGAACAGTTCCAGATCTCCTTCGAGAACGTAGAAGATTTCCTCGCTGCGTGTGTGGACATGCGCGCCGACGTCGAATCCCGGAGGGACGAGCACTTCGAAGAGCGAGCCGGTGCGTGAAGAGTCGCCCGTCACCTTGAAGGTCACCTCCTGGGCCTCCGTGACAAGCTTTCGGCCGCCGCCGGGGGGTAGGACGATACCGTCGGTCATGCACGCTCCTTTGTGCGGGTCGAACTGACGGCGGATGACCAGGAGACGGGGACGGGACCACTCCGGTCCCGGTCACCCGCTACTTCGTTCTTCGGGTCGACGACCCAGCTGCCCACCGACATTTCTGCGGTGATTCCCGGGCCGAACCCGGCGATGATTCCGGTGTCCGCGCTCCTGAGGCCGCCCGCCTCGAACTGGCGGCGGAGCGCCTCCAGGACGACGGAACTGGCGATGTTCCCGTACTCGGTCAGAGTGGCCCTGCTGTGTTGGAACGCCTGCGGTTCGACGTCGAGGAAGCGGCACAGGTCGTCGAGAATCCGAGGGCCGCCTGCGTGAATGACATAGAAGTCGAGCCCGGACGCGTCCCATCCGTGCTCCCCCACCAGTTTTCGCAGCACCGGTGCCAGCGGCTCCATGGTGCCCGGCACCCTCTTGTCCAACTGGAAATGGAATCCGGTCTCCTTCACCGCGTAGGAGATCCAGTCCTCGGTGTCGGGAATGAGATAGGAGCCGTTACGTTCCAGTCTCATTCCGGTGCCGCCCTGGCCGCGTACGACGGCAGCCGAAACGGCGTCGCCGAACAGCCCGTTGGAAAGCAGGGTGCCGATGTCGTCGTCGGTGGGCTGATAGCACATGGAACAGAACTCGCAGGACACGATGAGGGCGTTGGCGCCGGCGTGCGCGGTGCAGAAGTCATGCGCCCGGTTGATCGCCGCCCCGCCCGCCGCGCAGCCGAGCTGGGCGATCGGGATCTGTCGGGTGTCCTGGCGGAACCCCATGGAGTTGATCATCCAGGCGGTCAGCGACGGCATCATGAAGCCGGTGCAGGAGACGTAGATGATGACGTCGATCTCGGAGACGTCCAGTTCGGCGTTCTTCAACGCCCGCTCCACCACCGCCGGCACCCGCAGTTTCGCGTGGTGCTCATAGGCGAGATTGCGCTGCTCGAAGCCCGGATGCCGGAGGGTCTCCTCCAGCGGAAGGATCGTGTGCCTTTTCAACACACCGGTATTGCGGATCAGACGCAGCGCCAGATCCAGTCGAGGGTGATCGGCGTGCAGTCGGCTGGCCAGCCGGAGGGTGTCGTCCAGCGTGACGATGTTTTCGGGCACATCGACCGCCGGCTTGCAGAGGATTGGCATCGTAAAATCACCCCGGGAGGGAGGGGGCGGCGGCCCGCTCCGCTTGAGCCTGGCCTCGCCTGCATCGGACTGCCCCTGGAACGCCGATGGCCGATCCCATTCGGCTGGGGACGCACACATAACAAAATCATCTTTACATCCGCATTCGTTGATCAGTCAACCCTTATCGACTCAGATCTGATCCGCCCCGGCAGCCGTCGTTTTGTGGCACGGATCACACGGCGGACAGCGGAATCGGACGCTGAGAAGGAGAATTGATCCGCACACAACGATCACGGGCAATAGTTGACGCCGCGGCAATCGGGGCCGGACATGTGCATTCAGCGTCCCGGCCTTGCGCGCGGTGAAATCAGATGGCTTCTCAGCCGCCGCGCATCCGAGATGAGAATCTTGCGTCATTCCAGCGCCGTCTGATAGCAGTTAAACTGCGCACAACCGTCACCCCGCCCGATTCGCCAACGCAGAATGCCGGCCTCTCGTGGAACACGGGGACCGGCTGGTCAGAACCACCTTCGTGCGAGAAAAGGGAGGCCAGGTCGATGGCGGAAATAGTGCTGATCGGTGCTGGAATGGGCGGACTGGCCGCAGCGCTGTTCTGCGCCCGGCGCGGCCACACGGTCACCGTGATCGAACGGGACGGACGGCCAAAGCCCGACGCGACGGCCGACGAGGACTTCACATCCTGGGAGCGCGGTGGCGTGCCGCATGCCCGCCAGGGACACAACTTCCTCGGCCTCTCCACGAGGATCATGCGCTCCGAGGCACCGGACGTCCTGGACGCGGTCGCCGCCCGGGGCGCACCGCGGATTCCCATCCCCGGCGAGGACGGCGACGAGAACGTGCTGTCCCGCAGGCTCGTCTACGAGGGCGCTCTGCGCCGGATCGTCGAAGCGGAACCCGGCATCGAGGTGCTGTCGGGGGTGACCGTCAAAGGACTGCGAGTGTGCGGGGAGCGCTCCGGTGTCCCTCACGTGGTGGGCGTGCGACTGGCCGGTGCCGCCGACCTCACTTCCGACCTGGTCGTCGACGCGAGCGGCCGCCGGACGCGTTCCGCCCGGTGGCTGGCCGAGGTGGGCGGCCGGCCTCCGGTGGAGATCGCCCAGCCGTGCGGTTTCCACTACCTCACTCAGCACTTCCGGCTCCGCGACGGCCAGGAGTTCCCCGTGCTGAGCGTCCCGATCTACGTGAAGCTCGACTTCACCAAGCTGGTGCTGTTCGCCGGGGACAACGGCTGCTTCCAGGTGTCCATGACGGTGGCGGCCAACGACCCACTGCGGCACCGGCTCCGGGATCCCGGCGTCTACCACCGGTTTCTGGAGACCGTCCCGATGGCCGCCCCGTGGCTGGAGCGCAGCGTCCCCATCGACGACCCGCACCCGATGGGCCGTCTAGAGGACAGGTGGCGGCGGCTCACCGACAAGGGCGCGCCGCTCGTCGCCGGTTACGTCCTGCTGGGTGACGCCGCGCTACAGACCAACCCGGCCTTCGGACGCGGCGTCCCGCTCGCCTTCCTCCAGGCCCAGCACCTCGCCGACACCGTGGAGACGGCCCCCGCCGACCCGGCCGGATTCGTCGCGCGCTTCGAGGAGTGGGCCGGACGGAACCTGGGGGTCTGGTACAACGCCCAGGTCGCCAGCACCCGGGAACAGCGGGAGCACATCGAGGCGGGTGTCCGAGGAGCGCCGATCCCGCCGCCACGCGACCGCATCGGCCGGTTCGTCACCGCGCTGGCCGCCGTCAGCGAGGCCGACCCCGAGGTGAACACGGTCCAGCTGCGCTTCTTCAACATGCTGATGACGCCGCGGGCCCTCGTCGACGACCCGGTCGCCGCACCGCGCGTCCAGGACTACCTCAGCGCCCATGGAGATCCCGTGGACCCCTCCCAAGGACCCGGCCGACCGGAGTTCGAACGACTCGTCGCGGGCCGACCGGCCCGGCACACATGACAGGAGCGACCGCTATGACCCAGCACAACGGACCGGGCACCGCCCTCGGATCGATGGCGGACTTCACCGTCCCGATGGCGATCCGCGTGGCGGCGACCCTGGGCGTCGCCGACCACATCGCCGCCAGCGCGCTCACCGCGACCGACCTGGCGGACAGAGCGAACGTGGACGCTGGGCCCCTCGACCGGATGCTGCGGCATCTGACGTCGGCGGGCGTGCTCACCAGGGATGACACGGGCCGCTACGCCTTGACCGCCATCGGCGAGGCTCTCCGGGACGACCATCCGGCCCGGCTGCGCGCCCGTTTCGACATGGACGGTGCGCTCGGCCGGGCGGAGCTGGCGTTCGTGGAACTGCTGGGAACCATCCGATCCGGAAAGAACGCCTACGGCACGCGGTACGGCCGCTCCCTCTGGGAGGACCTGGCCGCCGACCCCGCCCTGTCGAAGTCCTTTGACGAGATGATGGCGTTCAACCTCAGCGGGGTGATCGACTCGATCCTGGCGGCCTATGACTGGGCGTCCCTGGACCATGTGGTGGACGTCGGCGGCGGCAACGGGGCGTTGCTGAGAGCCCTCCTCATCGAGTACCCGAACCTTCGCGGCACCCTCGTGGAACTCCCCAAACCGGCCGCGGCGGCCGAGAGCGCCTTCGCCGCCGCCGGGCTGGCCGGCCGAGTCGAAGTCGTGTCCGGCAGCTTCTTCGACCCGCTCCCGCCCGGCGCCGACGCCTACCTGCTCTCCGACGTCCTGCACGACTGGGACGACTCCACCTCGAAGATCATCCTGCGGCGCTGCGCCGAGGCCGCGGGCGACCGCGGGCAGGTGCTGGTCATCGGCGAGTTCGGCCCGGACGGCGAGTCCCCGAGCACGGCCATGGACCTGCGGATGCTCGTCCTGGTGGACGGGCGGGAACGCCGCGCCAGCGAGGTCCTGGAACTCGCCGAGGACTGTGGCCTCGGACTGTCCAACGTCCACGCGGCGGGCGAGATCTCCGTCATCGCGCTCCGCCGTCCCGAGGAGGGCTGACATGGCCAACCGCAGGATCGACCTGCGCCCGCCCACGTTCGACTCGGTGGAGGCCGAACGCCTCCACCGCAAGGAACGGCTCGCCGCCGCGCTGCGCGTGTTCGCGCTTCACGGGTACGAGGACGGCGTGGCCGGCCACATCTCCACGCGCGATCCGGAGCACCGCGACCAGTTCTGGATCAACCCGGTCGGCATGCCGTTCTCGCTCGTCCAGGTGAGTGACCTGATCCTGGTCGACGACCGGGGCGAGGTCGTCTCGGGAGACCACCAGACCCACGAGGCCCCATTCTCGATCCACTCGGCGATCTACCGCGCGCGAAACGACATCCAGGCCGCCGCGCACAGCCACTCGATCCACGGCCGGGCGCTCTCCTCGCTCGGCGAACCGGTCGAGCCCATCACCCAGGACTCGTGCGCCTTCTACGGCGACCAGGGCTACCTCGACGACTACACCGGGGTCGTGCTCGACGAGGCCGAGGGAAAGCGCCTCGCCGCGGCGCTCGGCGAGGCGAAGGCCGTCATCCTGCGCAACCACGGGCTGCTCACCGTGGGCGCTTCGGTCGACGCGGCCACGTGGTGGTTCATCTCCATGGAACGCTCGTGCCAGGCCCAACTGCTCGCGAAGGCCGCCGGAGAACCGATCCGCATCGACGACCAGAACGCGGCCCGCACCCATCAGCAACTCGGCAGCGAATATGTCGGCTGGCTGAACTTCCAGCCGATCTACCGCGATATCGTCAGCCGCCAGCCGGATCTCCTCGAATAGGTGGTGCGGAGGCGCTCAGTCGAGCCGGATGACGCCGCTGAGGAGTGTGACGACCAACGGGCCCAGTTCGGCGTGTCTGAGACGGAGACGTGTCGCCATCTCGTCACACGCGGGGAAACCGGTGACGGCCCCGATGACGGCGACGGCCTGCTCGACGTCCAGATCGTCATGCAGCCGTCCGGCCGCATCCAGCCGGCGGACGAACGCAGCGATCTGGTCGAAGCGCCACTGCTCACGGCTCTGCACGACGTGCCCGGCCTCAGGGTCCACGGTGGCGAGGCCGAGCAGTCTGCGAAGCAGGTCGGGGTCGGTGTCCCAGAATCGGCAGAGCTTCACTACCAGTTCCTGGAACGCCGCCACCGGATCGTCGACGGTCAGCGCCGCCTCGACGCCGCTGACCAGCCGCGCACGCTGGGCCAGGTCCTCGGCGACCGCGTCGAGCAGCCCGAGCTTGGACGAGAACTGACGGTAGATCGTCACCCGGGTGATCCCGGCGTCCGCGGCCACCTGCTCCAGGCTCAGCCGGTGATAACCGGCCTCGATCAGATGCTTGCGCGCGGCGGCCACGATGGCGCGCCGAGTACGCGTGACCCCCGCCGCTCGCAGCCCCTGCGGGGCCTCGCTCGCGCTCCTTTCGCTCACGCACTCATGCTACAACCTGTAACTAGTCGCCGAATCGCCCCCAAGCAACCGCGTTTTCCCTTACCGCCAGCCACCTCCGGCAATCGAAACGACCCGTCCCCTCCAGGAAAGGAACACCGACCGGTGGCCCACAAGCCCGGCGCAACGTCGGCGAAACTCCCTCCCACAGAAAGCCGCGTCCGGTGAAGGCCATTCTCCTCACCGGGTTCGGCGGCCCGGACGTCCTGCGGCTGAGTGAGACGCCGACGCCGGAACCCGGCCCCGGCGAGGTGCGGGTCAAGGTCCGCGCGATCGCCGTGGCCAGGACCAAGGACGTCGCCACGCGTGCCGGGCGCCCCCCGTTCGGCCCCCTCATCACCACCTTCCCGCACATTCTCGGCACCGAGCACGCCGGGACGGTCGACGCGGTCGGCACGGCCGTGGACCCCGCCCTGGTCGGCCGCCGCGTCGCGGTATCGGCCATCCTGCCCTGCGGCGGCTGCCGCGCCTGCCGCCAGAACCACGAGGAGGCGTGTCCAAGCCTCGCGCTCATCGGCGTGCACCGCGCCGGCAGCTACGCCGAACACTGCGTCGCCCCGGCCGAGAACGTGCACATCCTCCCCGATGACGTCGGCGACGCAGAGGCGGCGTCCCTAGCCGCCAACGGCCCCGTCGCCCGCGCCCAACTCGACGCCGGTGACGTCCGGATGGGAACCGTCGTCCTCGTCCTCGGCGCGGCGGGCTCGCTCGGCTCGACGGTCGCAGCGCTGGCCGCCCATCGAGGCGCCACGGTGCTCGGCGTCTCCCGCCGCCCGGCCGCCCTCGACGGCCTCCCCCTCACAGCCGCCCTGGACGCCGACACCCTCTCCGACCAGATCCGCGACGCCGCAGGAGAGAACGGGATCGACTGCGTCATCGACAACCTGGGCATCACACACCTGACGGAGTCCTATCTCCCCGCGCTCGCCCCCCTCGGCCGCGTCGTCGTCTCCGGCGCGGTCGAACACTCCCCCGTCCCCGTCCCGCTGCTCCCGCTCTACCTCCGCGGCCAGTCGATCATCGGAGTCCGCACCGGCAACCGGTATCAGATCTCGGCCCTGTGGCGGGACGTCCAGCACGGTTTCCGCCCGCCCGCGTCCCACCTCCAACGTCTGCCCTGGGCAGACACCGCCCTGGCCCACCACCGGGTAGAAGCCGGAACAGCCCGAGGCCAAACCGTCCTCGAAGTCTCCTGACCAGAACGAATTGACGGCGAAGACTACGGCGTGGCCCCGGGAGCCGGGCGGCCGGCTGCTCCAGCCTGTTCGACCAGGCGTCCCCGCCGCTGGCGGCGCCCGAACCGCTCCGCGATCGCCTTACCTGAGGGAGGATCCCCGGACGGAACGCGATGGGCGAGCGCCTACTGCCATGCCTGGCATTGCAACCCGGATGCCGGTCGGCCGCGTCGCGGATGAGCCTGATTGCCCCTCGTTATCTCCCGTTTGGACCCCTTGTCTGCGCCCGCTATGAAACCCGCAGCGGAGCAGGCGACCCGGGAGGGACGCCGGGTGCGTGCGGTCGACTACGACCTCGGCGACGTGGCCGGAGCCGCTCTGCACGCCGACGGTTGTCAGGGCCGCGCCCGGGCGGTCGTGGACCTGGACCGCGAGACGCTTCTCGGCGTCACCTTCGTCGGGGCGGGCGTGGCCGAGCTGCTCCACTCGGCCACTGTCGCGGTCACCGCAGAAGTGCCCATCTCTCGCCTGTGGCACGCCGTCCCCGCCTATCCCACTCTCAGCGAGATCTGGCTCCGCCTCCTGGAGACCTACCGCGCGACCAGTTCCGGGTAGCCGGGCTTCCTCTCAGTTGACGCATACCGATATAGGCATATGATGAGGTCATGGCACGAGCAGCGACGACGTCGGACGTATTCAACGCGATCGCCGAGCCGCAGCGCCGGGAGATCCTGGCGCTGCTGCGGGCGGGTGAGAGGCCGGTGACCGAGCTGGCCCGGGAGCTGGGCATGACCCAGCCGGGGGCGTCCAAACACCTTCGGGTGCTCCGGGAGGTCGGGCTGGTGCGGGACCGCAGGGAAGGCAAGCAGCGCCTGTACGGCCTCGACGCCCGCGGGCTGCGGCCCGTCCACGAGTGGACCGGCGGGTTCGAGCGGTTCTGGAGCGAGAGCTTCGACCGGCTGGACGCATACGTGCAGGAACTGAAGCAGGCAAGTCAGGAGGAGCAGCCATGAGCGCGACGGAACGAGGAGCGGCGACGCAGTCCGCGACGGCCGACCGAGAGATCGTCATCTCCCGGGTCATCGACGCCCCACGAGAGCTGGTGTTCGAGGCGTTCACCGAGGTCCGGCACCTGTCGCGGTGGTGGGGACCGGAGGGGTTCACCACGACCACGCAGTCGTTCGAGTTCCACGTCGGCGGGGAGTGGGACTTCGTGATGCACGGACCGGACGGGACGGACTACGACGAGTGGATCTCCTGGACCGAGATCGCCCCGCCGGAGCGGATCGCGCTGCTCCACGGTGAGTCCCGCAACGACCCGAACGCCTTCGAGTCGGTCCTGACGTTCGCGCCCGCCGGTGCGGCGACCCGGATCGAGATGCGCACGGTGTTCCCCACCAAGGAACTGCGCGACGAAGCGGTCGAGAAGTACCACGCGATCGAGGGCGGCAAGCAGACCCTGAGCAACCTGGCCGCCTACGTCACCGAGACCCTTGAGAAGGGAGCGGAGGGCTGATGGCCGGGAAAGTGTTCTTCAGCGTGTCGATGTCGCTGGACGGGTTCATCGCGCCCGAGTCCCTCGGGGACTTGATGGGGCAGCAGTGGATGGAACTGCAGCAGTGGATATTCCCGCAGCGGTTCTTCCGGGAGAACCTGAAGCTTGGCGAGGGCGGCGAGGAAGGGCGCGACAACGACATCGTCCGAGAGATCTACGAGCGCACCGGCGCGAGCGTCATGGGCAAGCGCATGTTCGACGCCGGCGAGCAGATGTGGCCGGAGGAGGCGCCGTTCCACACGCCGGTCTTCGTGGTGACGCACGAGAAGCGCGACCCCTGGGAGCCTCCGGGCGGGACCACCTTCCACTTCGTCAACGACGGCATCGAGTCCGCGCTCGACCAGGCCCGCGAGGCCGCCGGCGACCGCGACGTCCGCATCGCGGGCGGCGGCGCCACGATCCTTGAGTACGTGAACGCCGGCCTGGTCGACGAGTTCTCGATCGCGCTGTCGCCCGTGCTGTTCGGCTCCGGGATCCGCCTGTTCGAGGGCGTGGACGCGGGCCGCGTGGCCCTGGAGCAGGTCCGCGCGGAGCCCTCTCCGAGAGCGACGCACCTGACCTACGCCGTCCGGGAGCGGTGACACCGAACAGCAGCCCGTCCGGATCGACGAGGCTCCCCGGCCTCCGCCTTTTCGATCAGCTCGTTGGCCAGTTGGACGTCCAGTGGTCTCACCCAGCCACGCGATCTTCAGGCGGGTGTGGTCGAGCTCAGATGGCGGACGTCCTGGGGTCGGTGTGTTCCCAGATCATGCAGTCATGCCAGGTGTCGTGGCCGGGGTCGGGTGAGGTCCAGGCACGGCAGTGGTTTGGGATGCGTTGCTCGAACCGGTAGCCGGCGCGGCCGGCCAGACCTAGCGAGGGGGTGTTGGCGGGTTCGATCTCAAGCCAGACCCGGTCTATCCCCAGTTCGTCGTGCGTCCAGCGGGTCAGCGCGGTGATGCCGCGCAGGGCCAGGCCTTGGCGACGGCTTTCCGGTCGCACCCAGTAGGCGAGTTCGGCGCTGCGCGGACCGTCGATCATCAGCCCCAGGGCACCGAGCAGGCGGTCGTGCTTGAGGATCCCGTAGGACGCCTGGGATTCTGCGGCCGGATCCCAGGCGCTCAGCGCCGCGCGCGCGTCCCTGGACGTGTAAGGCCCCAGGTGCGGCCCCCAGAGGGCCCGAGCCGTCTCGGTGCTGGTGGCCTCGACCACGAGGGCCACGTCATGCGTCGTCAAGGTGCGCAACCGCAGGCCGTGGCCCAGGTCGATTTCGGCGATCATTTCCTCATGGCCCTGATCGGCCAGGTCGGGACGAGTTCGCGGACTGTCCTCCAGGGCCCGCCCGGCATCTCCGGCAGGCGTCATAGTGTAGTCGGCGTTCATGTCCATGCCGCCTACTATGAGAGCAGAGGAGGTAGGTGGTCAAGTGCGCTATGTCGCCTACATCGGCAATCTGACCCGGCTGGCCGTCGAACTCGTCAACGGTGACGAGCCCAGCGAGCTGCGGCGAGAGTTCTTCGGCCAGCACCACATAGCCGAACCGGACGCCGACGAACTGCAGGGTCTCCTTCGGCCCCTGCGCGAGGCCGTCGCGGCCGTCGCGGACGGCGGACCGGCCGCCCCCGTCAACCTGCTACTGCAGCGCTTCCCGCCCGCGATCTATGTCAGTGAGCACGACGGGGAGGGCCAGCAGCACCTGCACTTCGCCCGCGACGGAGAGGAGCCCGTCACTTGGCTCGGCCGCAGCTGCGCCGCAGCCCTCGCACACGCGATCTGCGGAGACCCGGAGGTGACCGTAGGCCGCTGCCAGGCCGACGGCTGCGCTCGCTTCTACGTCGACGACTCCCGCAACCGCAGCCGCCGCTTCTGCTCCAACACCTGTGCCAGCCGGACGACCGTCGCCAACCACCGCGCCCGCCGCAAGGCGGGCACCACGCGATGACCCTGCGGACGGGGTTCGCCAGATCGACCGCCGGGCCCTTGTAGCCGCCATAGCTACCTTGACCACCTACATGCCGACTTCTAATGTAGGCAGCATGAAAGATAACGGCACCTACACGCTCCTCGACGCCGCCCGCCGCCTCCAGGTACTCGGCGACTGGGATCATGCGGCTGCACTGCTGGCCGAAGAGACCAGCACCGAAGCGCTCGAACTGAAGGCCGAGATCCTTTACGAGCGGTTCCTGTTCCGAGTCGACGGCATCGAAGCCGCGGCCGACGCGATAGCGGCCCTCGATCCGGAATCGCTGCAAGCTCGGCTGCTCACCGCCCGGCTCGCCTACACCCGTCTGATGTTCCAGGTGGACCCGCTGCCAGGTGACTACGAGACCGCGGAGGCCGGGTACCGTTTCGCTGCCGCCGACCCGAAGACGCACGGATGGGCCGAGTTCCACTGGGGCGCGCTCCTCGACAACGTCCGCGAAGACGGGGCTGCCGCGAAGGCGCATTACGACAAGGCTCTTCAAGCCGCCGACCAGGAAGGCGACCTGATCCTCGAGTCGATCGTGCTCCGCCACTTGGCCTGGCGTGAGATCGAGGGCGGCGATCGCGCAGAGGGACTGAACATGCTGCGACGATCGCTCCATCTGCGCTCTGCGGCCGGCGTGCGTCCGCAAGTCGCCGCGGCCCAACTGCTGCTCGCCGCTGAGCTGTCCGAGGACGACCCTGAGCGTGCCACCCTCGTCGAGGCCGCTCGGGACGCAGCCGACGAACTGGGGCTCAGCTGGGTGCGGACCGGTCTCGAGAAGCTGGCCGCCTGAGGGCCGGACCGCTGTCGCGTCCGGCCCGTGGCGCTCCTGGGCTGCGTTACGTCGCTCAGCCGGCGGTGCCGGCGTAGTGCGCGGCGATGTCGTCGCTGGTGGTGTTCCAGACGCCGGGGTGGTTGACGACGTATTCGAGCGCCTGGTCGAGGTACTTCAGGCGGAACGCCTGCCCCGTGACGAAGGGATGCAGGGCCAGGGCCATGACCCGACCGCTGTGCTCGGAGTCGCTGTACAGCTGGTCAAGCTGGTCCTTGACGATCTGCACGAAGTCGGGACCGCTGATGGAGTGGGCCGTGAACAGTCCCAGGTCGTTGAGCTCGAGGGTGTACGGGACGCTCATCATGCCGGGCACGTTCAGCCGGTACGGCTGGTCGTCGCTGGTCCAGTCCAGTATGTAGTCGAGGCCGAGCTCGGCCAGAAGCGACGGAGTCTGGAAAGTCTCGCTCAGGGCCGGGCCCAGCCAACCGCGGGGATGCCGTCCGGTGGCCCTTTCGATGGTCTCTACGACCTCCGTCAGGTACGCCCGTTCCTGCGCCTCCACCTCGGGCTGCACGGTGGAGTTGTTCTTGCCGTGCGCGAGCCAGGCCCAGTTCCGGGCATTGCCGGCCTCGATGATCTGCGGATACTGCTCGGCGACGTCCGAATTGAGCAGCACGCTGGGGCGCACGCCGTGGCGGTCGAACGCCTCGATCATCCGCCAGATGCCCACCCGGGGGCCGTAGTCGCGCCAACCGTGGTTCAGCGGGTCGGGCACGAGCGTCGCGGTCGCCTCGTTGATGCTGGTGGACGGCTTGCCCAGCACGAAGTGCTCGACGTTGAGCCCTACGTAGAATGCCACCCGGGCCCCTCCGGGCCAGGTGATGGGCGCGCGATCGATGATCGGACTGTAGTCGTACAGCTCGTTGCGCATGAGGTCCCTTTCCAGCGGGTCGTCCCGCCCGTTTCACGGCGGGAGACGAACCGGTCCCTATCGCGATACGGATCGGTTCGTCTCCCGAGAATAGGACAGGATGCCGAGGGGATGTCAACACGGACCGGATCGTCTCTCCACTGCGGTAGCGTGAGAGGCCGGCCGAAGATGAGGTGACATGAGCCCTTCGCACACGCCCGATCCCGCCCGGCGCAATCCTCAGACGACCGCCGCGATCCTGGAGGCCGCGCTGGCCATGGCCAGCGAGAGCGGCCTGGCGAAGGTCAGCATCGAGGGCATCGCGGCGCGCGCGGGCGTGGGCAAGCGGACGATCTACCGCTGGTGGCCCTCCAGGGGCGCGGTCGTCCTGGACGCCTGGGCACAGCGGCTCGACGACCACCTCTACAAGCGCCTTCGATCAGCGCAGAGCGACGACTTCGAAGCCGACCTGAAGCAGATGGTCAAGGGCGCGTGGCTCGGCGCGATCGGCGACACGCGGCCCGTGCTGGCCTGGCTCATCGGCGAGGCCCAGCACGACCCGAACCTCGCCGCCGAACTGAGAGAACGCCTCATCGGCCCCACCAGGGAACTGGTCGCCGAGCGGATCCGCCGCGCGAAGGACGACGGTCAGGTCGCCCCCGACATCGACCCGTACCGCGCCATCGATCTCATCTATGGCCAGCTGTACTACCGCCTCCTGGTCGCGCCCGGCCCGCACGATGAGGCGTTCACCGACAGCGTCGCCGACCTCGCCCTGCGCGGGTTGCGGCCGCGGTGAGAAGGATTCACCTCAAGGACCGTCTGCGAGCGGTGCGTGGTGGGGGCGGGTGGCCGACATGCTTGGTCCGCAGTGACCGGCCCGCGCCGCTCATGAACCGTTCGGGGTCGGCGGGCGCTTCGGAAGCAGGAACATCAGGACGGCGCTGAGCGCGAAGATCGCCATACCGGCCAGGAGCGCTCGCGAGAACGCGTCGACGAACGCGGTGCCGCCGTCCGCCGCGAAGTCGGCGTCCCGCGGCAGGGCGCCGAAGAAGATCAGGCCGATCACCGCGACCCCGGCCCCGCTGCCGATCTGCCCCGACGTGGTGACGGCGCCGGAGGCCGAGCCCGCCTCGTTCTGCGGGACGTCGGACAGCGCCACGTTCACCAGGGTCGGTGCGACCAGGCCCATGCCGAGCCCGCCGACGAGCAGGGCCGGAGCGAAATGCCAGGAGGTGATCCCGGAACCGGCCATCTTCACGACCAGCAGAAGCCCGGCCATCGAGGCTCCGATGGCGATCGCACCCAGCAGCGGCACCAGCCGGCCGAACTTCGCCACCAGCTTCGGCGCCTGGCGCGCTGTGAGAGCGATCCCGATCGTCCACGGCAACCCGGTGAGACCCGCGTGCAGCGGCGAGAACCCGAGCCCCGTTTGGAGGGTCAGCGTGAGCGCCAGGAAGACTCCGGGCACGCCGGCGAAGAACACCGCCTGGGCGAGCATCCCGCCGGTGAACGATCGCATCCGGAACAGGCCCGGCCTGATGAGCGGCGTTCGTCCCGCCCGCTCGCAGCGCACCTGGGTCCAGGCGAACACGGCGAACACCGGGAGCGAGGCCACGAGCAGCGCCACCGCCCACCAGGGCCAGCCCAGTTCGCGCCCCTCGACCAGCGGGTAGAACAGCATCATCAGCGCCACGCTGAGCACCGCCACGCCGGCCAGGTCCAGGTCGAGCGACCGGCGCCGCTCCGAGCGCGGGACGAACAGCGCCGCCATGATCAGCGAGAGCAGGCCGATCGGCAGGTTGATGAGGAACACCGACCGCCAGCCGAGGCCGAACGCGTCGCTGCTCACCAGCACCCCGCTGACCTGGGGGCCGGCCACCAGGCCGATCGCCAGCACCAGGCTGAACAGGCCGAACGCCTTGCCCCGGTCCTCGCGGGGGAGGTGCGTCTGGATCACCGAGAGCACCTGCGGCGTCATCATCGCCGCCGCTGCGCCCTGGACGAACCGTGCCACCACCAGCGCATCCGACGTGGGCGCCAGGCCGCACGCCAGCGAGGTGACCACGAACATCGCGGTTCCGGCCAGGAACGTCGACCGGTAACCGAAACGGTCACCGAGCCAGCCCCCGGTGATCAGCAGGACGCCGTAGGACAGCGTGTAGCCGGCGACCAGCCACTCGGCCGTGGCACCGCTGGCCCCGCCGAGCCCGCGGTCCGCCTGGATGGACGGGATCGCCACGTTCACGATCCCGGTGTCGATCAGGTCCATCGCCGCCCCGAGCAACAGCGCCATCAAACCGAGCCATTCGCGACGGCCCGCGCTCGCTGGAAGCGTCGCGGCCTGATCGGTCACGGTCATTCTCCACCTCTGATCGAGTTCGGCGGCGAACAGTTCCTAGCCGAACTCAGCGTAGACGCTTCCGTTCACAATTGCGGGAAGAGAGAGGTCATGAAGTTCGCGCCGCCGGCACCGGCTTACTTCTCCTGAGCGGATTCCCTCCCCGAGATAAAGAGCAGTTCGGACATTTGGGGCGAGGACTTTTGTGTCGGTCGCTGAATTTCCGGGCAGCTGGACGACTGGCGAGCTCGTTGGCCGTGAAGTCGCGTGGTGGTGCGGGGAGCGTGCGCTGTCGGCCGGAGGCGGATCCATTGCACAGAACCGCACCTTTCGGCCGCTTGTCCTTTTCACACCCAATGACCTTTTGATCAAACGATTTTCCTTGGATCCTCGATGGACTCAAGGGCCCGGTAAGGACCGCTCCATCCGCGTTCCAGGCCGCCCTACGACGATGGCCTTGATCATGACGCCTTTAACGGTAGGAGGCGTGCGGATGCGCGTCCTTTTCACCACGTGTCCCGGGCACGGGCATTTCTTTCCGATGGTTCCGCTGGCGTGGGCGAGTCGGGCGGCCGGCCACGAGGTCATGGTGGCCGCGCCGGAAGGGTTCCTTCCGGTCGTCATCGGTACCGGGCTCCCCGGCACGCCCAGCAGCGGGCCGCTGGACCGCAAGGAGATCATGCGTCCGGAGCCCACGCCGGACCGGGAGTCCGCCGTCCGGTCGGCGGGCCGCGGCTTCGGCCGGATGGCCGCGCACACGCTGGACGGCCTCGCCGGCATCGTCCGGTCCTGGAAGCCCGACCTCCTGGTCAGCGAACCCACCGAGCATGCCGGGCCGATCGCCGCGACGGCGGGCGGCGTCCCGTACGCGGTCCAGTCCATCGGCCTGAGGTTCCGGCCCCAGTTGCACGCCGCCGCGGCCGCGGGGTTCGCGGACGTCCGGCGGCCCGGCCTCGACAAGATCGACAAGATCGACAAGATCGACGAGGTCGCGCCGCCCGCGCTGGATCTCGACGTCTGCCCCCCGGAGTTCCAACTCCCGGGCCTGGGGAACGGCCGCCCGATGCGCTACGTCCCGTACAACGGCGCGAGCGCACTGCCGCCCGCGCTCGGCGACCCGCTCGGGGCGCCTCTGGTCTGCGTCACCGCCGGGAGCTTCCTCGCCCGGGACGAGGGAGTGCGGCGGTTGTTCGTCGACATCGTGGACGAGCTCGGCCGGATGCGGGTCTACGTGGCGCTCGCCATGGACCCGGACCTCGTCCCGCTGATGGGACGGCTGCTCGACCACGTCGTCGCGGCGGGCTGGCTCCCGCTCGACCTGCTGCTCCCCCGGTGCGCCCTCATCGTCCACCACGGCGGTGCGGGCACCGTGATGACCGCCCTGACCCACGGCGTCCCGCAGTTGGTGATCCCGTACCTCATGGACGGGTTCGACTACGCCGACCAGGTCGCCCGGACCGGAGTGGGCCGCTCCCTCCCCGCGACGGCGGGCCGGGACGCCGTCCGGGAGGCGGTGGCCGCGCTGCTGGACGACGACGGCAGCGCGGCGAAGGCGGCCGGCGTCGCCGAGACGATCGCCGCCGGTCCCGCGCCCGCCCGGATCGTGCCGGAGCTGGAGTCCATCGCCCAGGGAGTGGCGGCATGAGCGGCGTCCCCGAGCCCTTCGCCCCCGTCCACGACGCCGACCCCTATCCCCTCCTGGCCGGACTGCGCGAGGCCGGGCCGATCCACCTCTGCCGGATGCCCGACGGGCAGCGGGTGTGGCTCGTGGTCCGGCACGCCGAGGCACGGCAGGTGCTGCTCGACCCGCGGATGAGCAAGGATCCCCGCAACGCGCGCCCGGAATGGCAGGCGGCGAACCGGGGCAACCCGCTGGCCGACCGCAGCGTCCTCGGACCGAACCTCGGCGTCGTCGATCCTCCGGACCACACCCGGCTGCGCCGCCTTGTGTCGCGGGCGTTCGGGCCCGCACGCGTGGAGGGCCTGCGGAGCCACGTCCGGGACCTGGTCGACGACCTCGTGGACGGCCTGACCGGCCGGGCCAGGGCCGACCTGGTCGCCGCCTTCGCCGAGCCACTGCCGTCCATCGTGATCTGCCGGCTCCTCGGCGTGCCCGCCGGGGACCGCCGGGGCTTCCGCGGCTGGGTGCGCGACATCGTCTCCGCCGAGCCCGGCGCCGACCAGGGGGTCCTGGCGGAGCGGCGGCACGACGCCTCGCTGCGGCTGGGCTCCTACCTCGGCAAGCTCACCGAGGCCAAGCGGGCCGACCCCGGCGACGACCTGATCAGCGACCTGCTGAAGGCCCACGACGACGGCGACCGGCTCACCGCCGACGAACTCCAGTCGATGCTGTTCGTCCTGCTGATCGGGGGTTACGAGACCACGCTGAACCTGATCTCCTCGGGCGTGCTCCGGCTCTGCGAGGCCGGGCTGTGGCGGGCCGTCGGAGCGTCCCCCGAGCTGGCCGGGCCGGCCGTGGAGGAACTCCTGCGCTTCGACAACTCGGTCAAGACGACGTTCTGGCGGTTCCCGAAGGTCGACGTCGCCGTGGGCGACGTCGTCGTGGGCGCGGGCGAGCCGCTGATGGTGTCCCTCGCGGCCGTCAACCGGGACCCGGCCGCCAATGCCGTCCCCGACCGCTTCGTGCTGCATCGTGCCGACCGGCGCCACCTCGGCTTCGGGCTCGGGCCGCACTACTGCGTCGGCGCGCCGCTCGCCCGGCTCGAAGCCGAGGTGGCGCTGGAGGCGCTGACCCGGCGCTGCCCCGAACTGAGGGTCACCGCCGCCCCGGAGATCCTCGCGTGGCACCACAGCCCGATCATCCGGGGCGTCCGGGAACTGCCGATAAGTCCCGGGCGGGTACGGGCCCGCGCCTCCCGAGCCGGCGAGCTGTCCGATGCGTCCGCGACCGGGCCGAAGACCGATGGGTGAGCCGGCCGCTGCCACCGCCGACAGCGCGCTCACGCGGCGGCTCGTGCGGTCGGCACTCGCCGTGGACGGCGTGCTCACTCCCGTGGACGACTTCTGGCCGTGGTACGCCGATCGGCGCGACCGGCTCTGGCAGGAGGTGGAGCGGATCCCGTTCACCGGCCTGGGCGAGTGGGAATTCGCGCCCGGCACCGGGAACCTCGTCCACGACAGCGGGCGCTTCTTCTCGGTCGAGGGCCTGGACGTCCGGCTCGACCGGGGGCCGGTCCGCGCGTGGAGCCAGCCGATCATCCACCAGCCGGAGATCGGCATCCTCGGCATCCTGGTCAAGGACTTCGACGGCGTCCTGCACTGCCTGATGCAGGCCAAGAGCGAGCCGGGCAACCGCAACGGCGTCCAGATCTCCCCGACCGTCCAGGCGACGATGAGCAACTACCAGCGCGTGCACGGCGGCCGGCCGGTGCCGTACCTCGACGTGTTCCGCGACGCGGCGCCGCCCCAGGTGCTCGCCGACGCGCTCCAGTCCGAGCAGGGCTCGTGGTTCTACCGCAAGCGCAACCGCAACATGATCGTGGAGGTCACGGACGAGGTCGAGGTCGGCGAGGACTTCCGCTGGCTGACGATCGGCCAGTTGCACCGGTTCCTCACGATCGACAACCTCGTCAACATGGAGGCCCGCACGGTCCTGTCCTGCCTGCCGATGTACGGCGACGGGCTCGACGACCTGGCCGAAGCGGGCGGGGACGGCTGGGCGGACGCGCTGGTCCGTTCGCTGTCCGGCGCGTACGGCGGCCCGCACTCCGACCGTGGCGTGCTGAGCCGGATCACCGGCAGCCGCGCCGGCCGCCGGCCGTCCGCGGAGCTGATCCCCCTGGACGGGGTGCGCAACTGGCGCCGGACGCCGGACGCCATCTCCCACGAGGACGGGCGGTACTTCAGCGTCGTCGCGGTACGGGTCGAGGCGGCCGGACGGGAGGTGCGGCGCTGGGCGCAGCCGCTGGTCCGTCCCCAGGGCCAGGGGGTCGCCGCGTGGCTCGTCCGGCGGGTCGACGGGGTGCTGCACGTCCTCGTCCACGCCCGGGTGGAGCCCGGCTACCTCGACGTCACCGAACTGGCGCCGACCGTGCAGTGCGTACCGGACGACCACGCCCACCTGCCGCCCGCCGACCGCCCGCCGTTCCTCGACGACGTCCTCGGCGCCCCGGCGGACCGGATCCACTTCGACACGGTGCTGTCGGAGGAGGGCGGCCGCTTCCACCACGCCGAGAACCGCTACCTGATCATCGAGGCGGGCGACGGCGCCGCCGCCGAACCGCCCGACGGGTACTGGTGGGTCAGCCTGTTCCAGCTGACCTGGCTGGTGCAGCACAGCCACTACCTGAACGTCCAGGCGCGGACGCTCCTGGCCTGCCTGCGAGGTCGCTGGTGACCCTGCCCGACCGGGCCGGCGCCGTCCGCGTCGGCGTGCTGGGCTGCGCGAGCATCGCCTGGCGCCGCGCGCTGCCCGCCTTCGAGGCGCACCCGCTGACCACCGTCGTCGCGATCGCCAGCCGCGCCCCCGACAAGGCGCGCCGGTTCGCCGACCGCTTCGGCGGCGAACCGGTCGGCTACAGCGAGGTCCTCGAGCGGGCCGACGTGGACGCGGTGTACGTCGCGCTGCCCGCCGGCCTGCACTACCGGTGGACCGCGGCGGCGCTCGACGCGGGCAAGCACGTGCTGGCCGAGAAACCGCTGACGACCGGCCCCGGCGGGACGATGCGGCTGGCGTCGCTGGCGGCGAACCGGATGCTGCTGCTCAGGGAGAACGTCATGTTCCTCCACCACGGGCAGCACCGCCGCGTGCGCGACCTGGTCCGCTCCGGCCGGCTCGGCGAGATCCGCGAGTTCGACAGCGCGTTCTGCATCCCGGCGCTCCCTCGCACCGACATCCGGTACTCGCCGGAGCTCGGCGGCGGCGCGCTGAACGATCTGGCGATCTACCCGCTGCGGGCCGCCCAGCTCTTCCTCGGGACGGACGTCGACGTGGTCGGCGCGTGCCTGCGGCGCGATCGCGACACGGACGTGGACGTCTCCGGGACCGCGCTGCTGGTGTCCGCCGGCGGGGTCCCGGCGACGGTGCGCTTCGGGATCGAGCACGCCTACGGTTCCTGGTACGCGCTGTGGGGGGACCGGGCCCGGCTGCGGCTGGACCGCGCGTTCACGCCGCCGCCGTCCCGCCGTCCCGTGGTCGAGATCACCGGCCAGGACGGGGACGAGCGCGTCGAACTGCCGGCGGAGGACCAGTTCGTCCAGGCGGTGGGCGCCTTCGCCGAGGACGTCCTGGCCGGGCGCACCGGCCTGGACGACGAGGCGACGATCCGCACCGCGGAGCTGGTCGAGACGATCCGCCGCATCGCCGACTGCCGGTCGGCGTCCGCCGGATGACGCCACGCCCGTGGGTCTGCTCCCGCTCCCCGGACGCGCCGTGGCCGCACATGCCGGTGCCGCCGCTCCTTCCAGGGCGGCGGCACCGGGGCACCGGCTACTCCGTGGCCGTTCCAAAACGCGGGATCCAGGGCGGCAGCGTGCCCTCGGAATTCACCGCCTTCTCCACGAACGCGATGCCGCGGTAGAAGTGGACGGCGCCGACGTGCTCGTGGACGCCGTCGCCGCGGGCGCCGGCGTCCGGCAGGTCCTCGTGGTGGAGCCCGTCCACCAGCTCCTTGAGTGCGCCGACGCTGGTGCGCGGTGAGTCGAGGTCGCCGGCGTCGCCGCCCCACCCGGGCCAGTACGAGAACTGGGTGTCCTCGACGACGTAGTAGCCGCCGGGGCGCAGGAACGGGAACAGCGTCCCGAACGTGCCGATCACGTGGTCGCTGCGGTGGCTGCCGTCGTCGATGATCACGTCGAAGGGGCCGTGCCGCCGGGCGAGGTCCCGCATGAAGTCGGCGTCGCTCTGGTCCCCGCGCAGGGTCGTGATGCGCGGTTCGCCCGGCAGCGACTTCTCGTGGATGTCCACGCCGTAGACCAGCCCGCGCCGGAAGTAGCGCCGCCACATGCGCAGCGAGCCGCCGCCGAGATGCGGTTCCTCGTACCCGCCGATGCCGATCTCCAGAAGTCGCACCGGCTCGGCCCGCAGCTCGGCGAAATGCCGCTCGTAGCACGGCGCGAACCAGTGCAGGCCGCCGTTCTTGTCCGTGCCGTACCGGACCGCGAGTTCGGCGAGGCCGGGCGAGACGGGGTCCAGCGCGGCGAGGAGGACCCGGGTGGCCCGCGCCACCGGGTCCATCCGCCGCAGCCACGCCTTGGGGTCGGGACGGTCGGCGGACGAGTCCCTGCCGAGCCGCAGTTCGACCCGGCGGGTGCGGCCCGGCCTGCCGCCGGGCGGCCCGTACAGCTCGCGGGCGAGGTCCGCCAGCTCGTAGCCGATCCACATCGGGGCGTGCGGATCGCGGCCGGAGGTGACCGTGACGCCCTTCTCCGTGATCGAGAAGGTGTGTCCCAGCCGGGACGGGCCGTGCGTCACGTCGAACTGGACGGCCACGTCGGGCACGCCGGGCAGCGGCAGGCAGCGCGCGGCGATCTCCGCGGCCACCGCGCCGGCGACGGCCTCCGCGCCGCGTTCGTCGACGACGCGGGCCATGTCGTCGGGCCGGGCTCCGGCGGCGACGACCAGACTGTCGATCACATCGTTCATCGGTACTCCTCCAGCAGATCCACGACCTCGGCGGGGCTGTGCCGCTCGGCGTTCTCCGCGGCGAGGGCCCGAGCCCGGTCCTTCAGGGCGTCGTCGTCGAGCAGGGCGCGGCACGCCGCCACGACGGCCTGCTCGCTCACCTGCTCGGGGGTCAGGCTCAGCCCGGCCCCGGCTCCGGACACGCGGTCGGCGTTGCCGAACTGGTCGGCGAAGTGGGGCAGGACGAGCTGGGGGACGCCGCAGGCGGCGGCGGTCATCGTCGTCCCCGACCCGCCGTGGTGAACGATCGCCGCACACGAGCGGAGCGTCTCGGCGAGCGGCAGCCGCCCGAGGCGCACGCCGTCCGGCAGGTCGCCGAGCACGTCCCGGTGCCGGTCGTCGATGGCCACCAGTACCTCGGCTCCGAGGTCGGTGAACGTCCGGAGCGCCGTTCGCCACGGCCCGCCCGCGGCCGGGTCGCGGGCCAGGATCGTGCCCAGCGTCAGGCAGACCCGGGGCCGCGGCGGGCGGCCCAGCAGCCACCCCGGCAAGGCGGCGGGGCCGTTGTAGGGCACGTAGCGCATCGCGGCGACGTTCACCGCGTCCCGCACGGCGGGGTACTGGAGGCTCCGGGGGCACACGTCCACCGTGAGCGCCGGAGCGGGGAGCCCGTCCTTCGCCGCCCGCAGGGGGAACGCCGCGGCCGCCGCGCCGGCGATCTCCTCGCGCATGGCGAGCCCCCACAGGTGCCGCACCCAGGACACGCCCGCCGCCGCGGCCGCCACCGGGCCGGCGAACTCCACCGGCTCGGCGACCACGAGGTCGGGCCGCCACGTCTCCACCAGGCGCGCCGTGCCCGGGAGCGAGCGGACCGCGAGTTCCCCGAACCGGTAGCCGCTGTGCCGGAGCGCCCGGTCGCGGCCCGACCCGTGGACGAAGGGGCCGCCCTCGGGCGGCCGGAGCCAGGCCACCAGGTCGACCGGGTCCGCCACGGTCGCGGCGGGCAGGCCGGCCTCGTTCACCACCGGACGGAAGTTCTCCGCCGTCCCGACCAGGACGGTGTGGCCCGCCGACCGCAGCGCCCACGCCAGCGGGACGAGCGGGTACAGATGCGCGGGCGCCGGACAGCATGTGAAGAGGATCTTCACCGGGACGCTTCTCCTTTCACGGGCACGTTCCGCTCGGACACGGCGCCGTGCCACACCTCCGGGTGGTGGCGGAACGCCTGCCGCAGCGCGTCCTTCCAGTGCGGCATCGGGTCGAGCCCCGCCGCCGCCCAGCGCGTGTGGCCGAGCACCGAGTAGGCGGGACGGCGGGCCGGGCGGGCGAACCGGGTGAGAGGCACCGGGCGCACCCGATCCACGGCCAGCCCGGCATTGCCGAACACCTCGCGCGCGAAGTCGTACCAGGTCGCCTGACCGCGCTGGGTGCCGTGGTAGACACCGGCCGGGGCGGCGCCGGCCAGGGCACGCCGGCCGAGCGCCGCCAGCCGCTCGGCCAGCGACCGGGTCCAGGTGGGCTGACCGTGCTGGTCGGCGACGGCCTCCACCGTCTCGAGTTCGCGGGCGAGCCGCAGCATCGTGGAGACGAAGTTGCGCCCGTGCGCGCCGTACAGCCAGGCGGTGCGCACGATGTACCCGGTGTCCGGCAGCGACTCCAGGACGGCCCGTTCACCGGCGACCTTGCCGCGCCCGTAGGCGTTGATCGGTCCGGTCGGCGCGGCCTCGGGGTAGGGCGACGTCGCGGTCCCGTCGAAGACGTAGTCGGTCGAGACGTGCAGCAACCGCGCCCCACCGGCCGCGCACGCCTCCGCGAGCGACCGCACGGCGGTGCCGTTGACGGCGGTCGCGGCGGCCTCGTCGCGTTCGGCGGCGTCGACGTCGGTCCAGGCGGCCGCGTTGACCACGAGGTCGTGGCCGCGGACGGCGGCGCGGACCGCCGCCGGGTCGGTCACGTCCAGGTCGGCGCGGGTCGCGGCGGTGGCGGCGACGCCCTCGGCGGCGAGCACGCCGAGGAGGTCCCGGCCCAGCATCCCGCCGGCGCCGGTCACCAGCCAGCGCCCGCTCATCGCGGCACCGCCGGCGGCGCCGCGCGCCCGAGGAGCGGACGCCACCAGTCGCGGTTCCGTTCGTACCAGGCGGCCGTCTCGGCCAGCCCCTCCTCGAACGGGATCGCGGGCCGGAAGCCGAACTCCTCGGCGATCTTCGTGCAGTCGAGGGAGTACCGCAGGTCGTGGCCCTTGCGGTCCGTCACGTGGTCGACGCTCTCCCACCCGGCCCCGCAGGCCGCCAGCAGCCGCGCGGTCAGGTCCCGGTTCGCCAGCTCGGTGCCCCCGCCGACGTGGTAGACCTCGCCGGGCCGCCCGTGCCGGGCCACCACGTCGATCGCGCGGCAGTTGTCGTCGACGTGCAGCCAGTCGCGGACGTTGGCCCCGTCCCCGTACAGCGGGACCCTGCCGCCCTCCAGCAGCCGTGTCACGAACAGCGGGATCAGCTTCTCCGGGAACTGGTAGGGGCCGTAGTTGTTCGACGACCGGGTCACCACGACGTCGAGCCCGTGCGTCCGGTGGTAGGACAGGGCCAGCAGGTCGGACGCCGCCTTGGACGCCGCGTAGGGCGAACTCGGATCGAGCCTGGTCTGCTCGGTCCACGAACCCTTCGCGATCGAGCCGTACACCTCGTCGGTGGACACCTGCACGAAGCGCCGCACCCGGTGCCGCAGCACCGCGTCCAGCAGTACCCGCGTGCCGAGGACGTTGGTACGCACGAACGGAACGTCGCTCCCGATCGATCGGTCAACGTGGGATTCGGCGGCGAAGTGCAGCACCGTGTCGTGCCCGGGCATCAGGGCGTCGACCAGTCCCGCGTCGCAGATGTCGCCGCGGACGAACGTGAGCCGGGGATCGTCGGCCACCGGGGCGAGGTTCGCCGGGTTGCCGCAATAGGTGAGCTTGTCCAGCACCGTTACCCGGACGGAGACGTGCTCGGGATCGTCTCCGCTCAGCAGCGTGCGGACGTAGTGCGAGCCGATGAAGCCCGCTCCGCCGGTGACGAGAATTCGCATGGCGCCTCCTCAGGGTCCCGACGACAACATGTCGCCGACCAGCCCGGTGCCGTGCTCGGCCGACAGGAAGAGCGGATGGTCGAGGACCTCCTCCAGGAACGGCAGGGTCGTCCGGACACCGGGCCCCTCGACCCGGAACTCCGCCAGCGCCCGGCGCATCCTCGCCAGCGCCTGCGGCCGGTCCGGGGCCCACACGACGAGCTTGGCCAGCAGCGAGTCGTACGCGGCCGGTATCCGGTATCCGGGAAAGCAATGCGTGTCGACCCGGACGAACGGGCCGCCGGGCGCCGCGAAACCGGTCAGCGGTCCCGGGGTCGGCGCGAAGCCGCGTTCGGGGTCCTCGGCGTTGATCCTGCACTCGATGGCGACGCCGCGCGGCATAACGTCCGACTGGCGCATCGACAGCCGCCGCCCGGCGGCGATGTGCAGCTGCTCCCGGACGATGTCGATGCCGGTGACCATCTCCGTCACCGGATGCTCGACTTGGACACGGCAGTTGACCTCCAGGAAGTAGAACGACCTGTCGGTGTCCACCAGGAACTCGAACGTGCCGGCGCCGACGTAACCGACGGACCGGGCGCCCAGCACGGCCGCCTCGGCGATCCGCCGGGTCAGCTCCGGGGGCAGGGCCGGCACGGGCGTCTCCTCCACGAGCTTCTGGTGGCGCCGCTGGACGGTGCAGTCCCGCTCTCCGAGGGAGACGACGTTGCCGTGGGCGTCCGCGAGCACCTGGACCTCCACGTGCCGCGGGGACTCCAGGTACCGCTCGACGTACACGCGGCCGTCGCCGAACAGCGTCAGCGCGGCGGCCTGCGCCTTCCGGTACGCGTCGGCGAATCCCGCCGGGTCGGCGGCGACGTGCATGCCGCGCCCGCCTCCGCCCGCGGCGGCCTTGACGATCACCGGGTAGCCGATGGTCCCGGCGATCCGCGCGGCCTCCTCGGCCGGCACCGGCTCGCGGGAGCCGGGCAGGACCGGCATCCCCTCGTCGGCCAGGACCGCCCGAGCGGCGATCTTGTCGCCGAGCAGCCGCGTGACCGCGGCGGGCGGCCCGATGAAGGTGAGGCCACTGGCCTCGCAGATCTCGGCGAAGTCCGGGTCCTCCGACAGGAAGCCGTAGCCCGGGTGGATCGCCTCGGCGCCGGTCCGGGACGCCGCCTCGATCAGGGCGGGGATGTTCAGGTAGCTGCGCCGGGCCGGAGCCGGGCCGACCTGCACGGCCTCGTCGGCGTAGCGGGCGACCGCGGAGTGGCGGTCCTCGGTGGAATGCACCGCGATGACGCGGAGGCCGAGTTCCCGGCAGGTCCGCGCGACCCGGAGCGCGATCTCCCCGCGGTTGGCGATCAGCACGCCGCCGAACAGCGGCGCCTCCCGCGGGCGCCGGTCAGGCCGGCGCGAGCGCGAAGAGCCGCTCACCGTATTCCACCGCCGTACCGTTCTCGCGCAGCACCTCGGTGATCCGTCCGTGCTGGTCGGCCTCGATCGGGACCATCAGCTTCATCACCTCCAGAATCGCCACCTGCTGGCCTGGGACGACCACATCGCCCTCCGCGACGAACGCGGCGGCCCCCGGCTCGGACGCGCGGTAGAAGACACCGACGCCGGGCGCGCACAGGTAGGAGCGCCCGTCATCCCCTGCCTCGATGTCGCCGCCGGGGGTCGGTGCCGGCACGGTCGCCGTCGCGGTCGACGTCGCGGTCGCGGTCGTCGTAGCGGGCCATTCGATCTCCACTGCGATGTCGCCGACCCGGACGCGCAGCGAGTCCGGTGGCCGCGCCGACACCGTCAGCAGATCCGCCACCGCCCTGCGAACCGCCTCCAGGACGTCCGCCACCGGCACGCCGCTCTCTCCGGCGAAGACCGGGCGATCCTCGCTCACCGGGGTCGTGTCGCCGCCGGTCATCGCACACCCCCCAGCCGTGGACTCGCGAGCGAGCCGTTCTCGGCCGAGTCGTTCGCGTCCAAGTCGTTCGCGTCCGAGTCGCCGCCGTTCGCGCCGAAACGCCGGAACCGCTCGCGGCGTCGGGACACCAGCCGGTCCCGGGACAGCGGCCGCAGTGCGCGGAGCTCGGCGCTCAGCACGGCGCGCAGGCGGCGCGCGGCGCCGGCGTGGTCGTGCTCCGCCCCCCGCTCCGGCTCGACCAGCACGCCGTCGACGACGCCCAGCCGCAGCAGGTGCCGCGCGTCCAGCCGGAGCGCCGCCGCCGCGGCCGGCGCCGCCGCGGCGTCCTTCCACAGGATGGCCGCGCACCCCTCCGGGCTGATCACCGAGTAGAAGGCGTTCGAGTAGATCAGCACGCGGTCGGCGACCGTGAGGGCCAGAGCGCCGCCGCTCCCGCCCTCACCGATCACCACGGCGACGATCGGGACGGGCAGGGCGGCCATGAGCCGCAGGTTCTCGGCGATGGCGACCGCCTGCCCCTGCTCCTCGGCCTCCGCACCCGGATAGGCGCCGGGGGTGTCGACGAGGGTCACCACCGGCAGCCCGAGCTTGGCCGCGAGCCGCATCAGCCGCGCCGCCTTGCGGTATCCCGCCGGGGTCGGCATGCCGAAGTTCCGCGCGGCCAGTTCCGCGAGGTCGTGGCCCTTCTGCTGGCCGATCGCCACGACGGCCAGGTCGCCCAGCCGGCCCAGCCCGCCGACGATCGCCGGGCAGTCGGCGCCGATCCGGTCGCCGCGGAGTTCCTCGAACTCGTCGAGCGCCTCGCGCAGGTAGTCCAGCGCGGTGGGCCGCCCCAGGTGCCGCGCCTGACGGACGACCTCCCATGCGTCGCGCTCGGCGAGCCCCTCAGGATCGGTGACCAGGACGTCCCCGCCCGGACCGACCTCGCCGGGAGTCTCGGCGCCGTGCTGGACGCCCAGCCGCAGAAGCCGGCCGAGCATCGGACGCAACGTCCCCCTCGGCCGTACCGCGTCCACCATCCCGTGCGCGAGAAGGAACTCCGCAGACTGGAATCCCTCCGGCAGCGACCGGCCGATCGTCTGCTCGATGACGCGCGGCCCGGCGAACCCCAGTCGCGCTCCGGATTCGGCCACGATCACGTCGCAGAGCGTCGCGAACGAGGCCGCCACACCCCCGAACGTCGGATCGGTGATCACCGAGACGGTCAGGACGCCCGCCTCGTCGAGCCGGGCGAGCGCCTGGCTCGTCTTGGCCATCTGCATGAGCGAGATGGCGCCCTCCTGCATGCGCGCACCGCCCGAGGCGGTGACGATGATCAGCGGGATCCGCTCGCGCAGGGCCGTCTCGGCGGCCCGCGTGACCAGTTCCCCCGCCGCGGCGCCGAGACTGCCGCCCATGAAGCGGAAATCCATGACGGCCAGAATCGCCTCTCGGCCCTCGATGGCGCCGCGTGCGCAAAGGACCGCGTCATCAAGGCCCGTGTCCCGCCGGGCGTCGTCAAGGCGCACGCGATAAGGCCGGGAATCGACAAAACCGAGGGGGTCGTCCGCGGTTCTGGAAAAGCTCAGCGGCCGGACGGATTCAGGATCGCAGAGCTGTTCGATCCGTTCCGGAGCGGCGACCTGCCCGTGCCGCCCGCACTCCGGGCATACCCTCAGGTTGCGACGATATCTGGGGACATAGACAACGGCCCGGCATTCGAGACACAGCGTCCAGTCATCCGGTTCTCTGTGCTGCTTTTGCGCCTTTCTCAGCATGCCGCCTCCCTCCATTAGCCCGACATAAGGCTGACATGGCGAACACGACCCTCGATTGAGCGAGGAGTGACTATCTTTGGCCGACCAGAGATAGGCGATTGAATACGCCCGGATCCGTTTTGCGGCACAGGGCCGCGCGCGGGGGGCGGGTGGCGTGAGCCGGGTTCAGGCCCGCGCGGGACGGGCCCGTCGCAGGTCGGCCCTATGGCGCCGGCAGACCTCATAGTCGGGGAGCAGACCGGCCGCCCGCGCCTCGGCGAGCGAGGGAGCCCGGGCGTCCTTCTCGGAGATGATCGGAGACTCGGAGGGCCACTCGATGTTCAACTCGGTATCGAGTGGGTGGACGTCGCGCTCGCGCTCCGGCGTGTACGGCGTCGAGCACAGGTAGGACACCGTGGTGTCGTCCTCTAGGGCGTAGTAGGCGTGCCCCAGTCCCTCGGAGATGTAGACGGCGAGCCGGTCGACCGGATCGAGCCTGACCGCCTCCCAGCATCCGAAGGTGGGCGAGCCGACCCGAACGTCCACGATCACGTCCAGGACCGCGCCGCGCAGGCAGGAGACGTACTTGGCCTGCCCCACCGGCACGTCGGCGAAGTGGACGCCCCGCAGCGCGTCGCGCGCCGACACCGTCAGGGTCACCTGCGACACCTCCAGCCGATGACCGATGACCCGGGCGAGCAGGTCGGACCGGTACGCCTCGACCAGCAGCCCGCGGACGTCCCCGTGCGGCACGGGTTCGACCATCCATACGCCCTCGATGCCCAAGGGGGTGATCTTCACTGTCGCTCCTTCACTCCTGCGGCCGGCGCGGCCGGCACGACGGCTCGGGGCGCGCGACTCATGGGTTCGCGTTCGAGGAGGTCGAGCAGGTACCGGCCGTACCCGCTGACGAGCAGCGGCTCGGCCAGCCGGCGCAGCGCGGCGTCGTCGATCAGCCCGTTGCGCCAGGCCACCTCCTCGACGCATCCGATCTTCAGGCCCTGGCGTTCCTCGATCACCCGGACGAACTCGGCGGCCTGCACGAGCGAGCCGAACGTCCCGGTGTCCAGCCACGCCGTGCCCCGGTCCAGCACGGTGATCGACAGGCTTCCCTCCCGGGCGTAGACCTCGTTGACCGAGGTGATCTCCAGCTCTCCGCGCGCGCTGGGCTTGAGCCTGCGGGCGATGCCGACCACCCGGTCGTCGTAGAAGTACAGGCCGGGCACCGCGTACCGCGAGCGCGGGTACTCCGGTTTCTCCTCGATCGACAGCACGCGGCCGATGGAGTCGAACTCCACGACGGCGTACGCCCGGGGGTCGGCGACCGGATACGCGAACACGTGCCCGCCGGAGACCGTCGCGCACTGCCGCAACTGCCGGCCGAGCCCGACGCCGTAGAAGACGTTGTCGCCGAGGACCAGGGCGGCCGGCCCGCCGTCGAGGAACGCCTCGGCGATCAGGAACGCCTCGGCGATGCCGCCGGGGAAGTCCTGGACGCCGTACTCGATCCGCAGCCCGAGATGGCCTCCGTCGCCGAGCAGGCGGCGGAACTGCCCGCTCTCGTGCGGCGTCGTGATGACCATGATCTCGCGCAGCCCGGCCATCATCAGCGTCGACAGCGGGTAGTAGATCATCGGTTTGTCGAAGACGGGCATCAGCTGCTTGGACACCGCCCGCGTGACGGGCCACAGCCGCGAGCCGGTGCCCCCGGCGAGGACGATCCCGCGCACGTCAGCGCTCCGCGGCCGGTGCGGGCCCGCCCGCGCTCACGGTGCCCCGCTCCGCGGTGGGTGCGGGCCCGCCCGCCCGGCCCGTCACGGCGTCCCCCTCCGCGCCGCGACGGCCGCCTCCTCGACGATGGCCTTGATGCGGCGCATCTGGATCGGGGTGTTGCGGTCGATGCGTTCGGTCATGCCCGCGGTGTCCACCGGCGCGGTCGGCTTCATCGCGAAGTCCTGCACCCAGCGCATCCGGACACCGCCGCTGACCTCGGTGTACTCCCACCGGATGTCCATGTGCTCGAACGGGCCGGTCTCGACGCGGTGCGCCGTCACGGTGCGGGTGACGGGATCGGGCGTGCGCTCGGAGACCCAACTCCAGACGTCGCCGTTCTCGTCCGGGTGCATCGTGAGGCGGAAGCGAAGGGTATCGCCGCTGCGCTCCAGGACTTCGGCCGCGGCGTACTCGCTGAACAGCGAGGGCCAGTTCGCCACGTCGTTCGTCATCTCCCACACGAGGTCCATGGGGGCGTCGATGACGATCTCGTTGTCGGTGTGGCCGGTCATGTCGCCGCTCCTTAAAAGGGTGTTGATGAACGTGAGGATGCCGCCGGGCATGGTGCTGTCGATGTGCTGTCACGGGTCGGTTCCGACGATCAGCGCGGAGTTGAATCCGCCGTAGCCGCGGGCGAGGACCAGCGCGGTGCGCAGCGGCGCCTCGCGCGGCCCCTCCCGTACGAGGTCCAGCCGGTGTTCCACGGCGGTCGTGATCGCTCCGCTGGACGGAGGGATCACCGCGTCGCGCAGGGCCAGCACCGCCGCCGCCACATCGAGCGGCGCGCCGCCGGCGTACATGCGGCCGGTCAGTGTCTTGGGCGCGGTCACCGGCACCCCGTACGGGCCGAACACCGCCCGCAGCACCGTCGCCTCCTCCCGGTCGAGGGACGGCACCCCGGCTGCGTCGGCGAACACCACGTCGATGTCGGTGGGGTCGAGCCGGGCATCGGCCAGCGCGGCCTCGACCGCGCGGCGCAGCCCGGGCTCGCGGCCCGACCCCGGGGGCGGGTCGAAGGTGGCGGCGTAGCCGAGCAGCGCCCCGTACCCGGGGTGGACGCCGCGCTCGCGCGCCGACGCGGCGGTCTCCATGATCAGGATCGCGCCTCCCTCGGCCGGAACGTGGCCGCCCGCCCCGGCGTCGAACGGCAGATAGCCGCGGGCCGGATCGTCCGACCGGCTCAACCGGCCGCTGGTGAGCTGGCAGACCAGCGCATAGGGGGACAGCGGCGCCTCAGTCCCGCCGGTGACCGCCACGCGGGCGTCGGCCCGCAGCGCCCGCCGGGCCGAGGCGATGGCGTCCAGCCCGCCGGCCTGCTCGGCGACGAGGACGCCGCACGGCCCGCGCATGCCGTGCCGGATGGAGATCTGGCCGGTGCTGGCGGCGTAGAACCAGGCGGTCGACTGGTAGGCGCCGACGTGGCCGGGGCCGCGCGCCCACAGCTTCTCGATCTCCCGCTGGCCGAACTCGTTCCCGCCGGACGAGCTCGCCGTGATCACCGCCATGTCGTACTCCGGCAGCCCCGCCGGGTCGATCCCGGCGTCGGCGAGCGCCAGCTCCGTCGCCGCCAGGCCCAGCTGCGTCCACCGGTCGGTCTGCACCGCGAGCCGCGCCGGCACGAGCCCGGCGACGTCGACGTCGCCGATCTCGCCGGCGAGCCGGACGGGGTAACCCGTCGAGTCGAAGCGGGTGATCGGCCCGATGGCGTTCACCGCGGCCAGCGTCGCGCGCCAGTACTCCGCGTGCCCGATCCCCGTGGGCGCCACGACGCCCAGCCCGGTGATCAGCGGTGGCGGCGCGCTCACGCCGCCCTCCCCGGCGCGGTCAGCACCATCGCCGACTGGAAGCCGCCGAAGCCGCTGCCCACGTTGAGCACCACGTCCACCGCGCACTCCCGCGCCGTCAGCGGGACGTAGTCGAGGTCGCACTCGGGGTCGGCGTGCCGCAGGTTCGCGGTCGGCGGGACCACCCCGGTGTCGACGGCCAGCGCGCAGGCGGCGATCTCCAGCGAACCGGCCGCGCCGAGCGAGTGGCCGATCATCGACTTGATCGAGCTGACCGGGACGCGGTAGGCGTGCCCGCCCAGGCTCCGCTTGAACGCCGCCGTCTCGTGCCGGTCGTTCTGCTTGGTGCCGGATCCGTGGGCGTTGATGTAGGACACGTCGTCGGGTGCGAGCCGGGCCTCCGCCATGGCCGCCCGGATCGCCTCGGCCATCTCCCGGCCGTCCGGACGCAGCCCGGTCATGTGGTAGGCGTTGCCGCGGCTGGCGAAGCCTGCCACCTCGCAGTAGACGTGCGCGCCCCGCCGGCGGGCGGCCTCGGCCCCCTCCAGGACCATGATCGCGCACCCCTCGCCGAGGACGAAGCCGTTGCGGGTGCGGTCGAACGGCCGCGAGGCGTGCTCCGGATCGTCGTTGTACGGCGAGGTGGCCCTGATGGCGTCGAAGCACGCCACGCTGATCGGGGAGATCGGCGCGTCCGAGGCCCCGGCGACCACCACGTCCGCCGCCCCCTCCTGGAGCAGCCGGACGCCGTGGCCGACCGCGTCCAGGCCCGAGGTGCACCCGGTGGAGATCAGCGCGACCGGCCCCTCCGCGCCGGCCTGCCAGGCGACCTCGCGGGCCAGCGAGCTCGGCACCAGGTAGTCGTACAGGTCGGGGACCGCCCGTCCGGCGTCGACGAGCCACCGGTCGCCGTGGTCGCTCACCACCGTGTACTGGGTCTCCAGCGCCATGGTGCAGCCGACCGCGGTGCCGACGCTGACCCCGATCCGGCCGGGCGGCACCGCGCCCGGGACGAGCCCGCTGTCGGTGATCGCCTCCCGGGCGGCGCCCACGGCGAACTGCGCGGCCCGGTCGAGACGCGCGGCCTGGTCGGCGGTCAGGCCCGCGGCCTCCGGGACGAAGTCGCATTCGGCGGCTATCCGGGAGCGGAATCCCGCCGGGTCGAACAGGGAGATGGCACGGGTGGCGGTGCGCCCGCCCGTCAGCAGGTCCCAGAACGGTTCGCGCCGGACGCCCCCCGGCGCCACGACCCCGACCCCGGTGACCGCCACTCTCGGCTCGGCGGTCATGGCGCCGGCACCTCCGGCGCCTCGGGCGGCGGCTCGGTGTCGACGTGGCCCAGTTCCGGGCGGGGCGCGAGCGGGCACAGGTGGAAGACGGCGAACGCCTCGGCGGAGCCGTTGTTCTCCACCCGGTGCCGCGCCTCGCGCGGGATCAGCGTGGACTGCCCGGCGGCCAGGTCGACCGGCGCGCCGTCGACCCGGAGGGTCAGCGCGCCGGAGACGAGGAAGAAGAACTCCTCCGAATACGGGTGGTAGTGCTCCGAGACGTACTCGCCGGGCTGGAGCGTCAGGACCCCCATGAACCCGGAGGTCGCCCCCGCCGTGGTCGGGCTGAGCAGGATGCGGATGTCACCACCGTGGCGGTGGTTCGCGGGAACGTCGGACATCGTGATCCTGGCAGGACGGCCGGTGGACACGTTGTACTCCTCTCTCAGGGGCGCGTCGCGCCGTCGGCCGGATCGGCCAGGGCGGCGACGAACACGTGGAACGCCAGGTCGGGGACCTGCCGCCGCTGGACGTCGGTGAAGCCGGCGGCGGTGAGGACGTCGTGATGGACCTCGTCGGAGTGGACCTCGCCCATGTCCGTCCACGCGAGCATCAGCACCGAGAACATGTGGGCCTCGGGATCCTCGGCGGGCGGCCCGGTCCGCACCATGCTGACGACCGCGACGCGGCCGCCGGGCTTCAGCGCCCGTGCGGCCCGCCGAAGCAGTTCGGTGGCCCGGTCCGGGGAGAAGTGGTGCAGGACGTTGGTGACGAGGATCAGGTCGTAGGGGCCCTGGTAGTCCACCTCGAACATGTCGCCGGCGATGAACCGGGTGCGTTCCCGCACCTGCTGCTCGGCGGCGTGCTTCTCGGTGATCCGCAGGACGTTGTCCCAGTCGAGGCACGCGAGGGTCGCCTGCGGGAAGCGGCGGGCGACGCCGAACCCGTACAGCCCGTGCCCGCAGGCCACGTCGAGCACGTCGAGGTCCGGCCTGTCCGCGGCCCAGGGCTCGAGCATGTCCGCCATGACCCGCGCGGTCGGCAGCGTCACCGCCGAAGCGAAGGAGGCGAAGGTCTCCCAGTACCCGAACCCCGGCGTCTCGGCGTTCTCCTCCTCGACCGAGCCGCCGTGACGGACGGCCTGGGTCAGTCGGCCGAGCGACTCCCACTCGTAGTCGCTGGCCATCACCTTCGCCATCTCCCCGTAGTAGGAGGGGCTGGTGCTGACCAGGAGCTCGCCGGCACCGGGAACCAGGCGGTAGCCACCGGATCGGGCGTCCACCATCCCGGACGCCGCGAGGGCGTCGAGCAGGATGCGGATCCCGCGGGGGTGGGCGCCGGTGCGGCACGCGATCTCGGCACTCGTACGGGCGCCCCCGGCGAGGGCGTCGAACACGCCGAGTTCGATCGCGGTCCGCAACAGGCTGGTCTTCTTGTAGGCCCGCATGACGTCGTTGAGCCAGGCGCGGGTGATGGTCATCGCTCGCCTCCTCGTCGCTCAGCCGGCCGACCACGAGTAGAAGGGCGTGGCCTCGGCGTCCCGCATGGTGGGATAGCGCGGGTCATAGGGCGTGATCAGGTCCTTCATCCGCCGGTTGGTCTCCTGGAACAGCGGATGGAGGCGGTTCTCGTACAGCTTGGCCCGGAACTCGATGTCGGACTCGACAAGATGCAGATAGAGCCCGTTGAACGAATACAGCGTCCGGCGCCTGGCGCCGATCTCCCGGGGCAGTTCGCTGGCGTCGTGCTCACCGAAGACCTTGGCGATCTCCGCTTCGTTTCCGGGTTCCACCCGCCCGATCATGAGGATGTTGTACTGCACCGCCGCTCCTTCGTCATTTCTCGGTCAGTGGCCTTTATCGTGCCAACGGTTACTTGACCTGTGATTGAGTCGATCACGACCGCCGATGGACCGGACGGCGGTCCGAGGCCGCTCAATTGCCGGTCAACCCCTGGCAATTAGCGTCGTTTTCCAGAATCAACGAAGGAGGGGCGATGAATGGTCTGGTGGAACGGACCGACTGCTGCATCGTGGGCGGCGGCCCGGCCGGAATGTTCCTCGGCCTGCTGCTCGCGCGCTGCGGTATCGGCGTGACCGTGCTGGAGAAACACGGCGACTTCCTGCGCGATTTCCGCGGCGACACCGTCCACGCCTCCACGCTCCGCCTGCTGGACGAGCTCGGGCTCGCGGACCGGTTCGCCAAGATCCCGCACCAGCGCATCGACCGGGTCCGTCTCCAGTTGGACGAGGGCACCTTCCACCTGCCCGACTTCACCCGCCTGCGGCCGCCGTACGACCACCTGGCCATGGCGCCGCAGTGGGACCTGCTCAACCTGCTGGCCGAGGCCGGGGCCGAGGAGCCGACGTTCCGGCTGCTGATGCGGGCGACGGCCGAGGGACTGATCCGCGAGGGCGGCCGAGTCGCCGGCGTGGTCTACCGCGACGCGGACGGGGCCCGGCACCGCCTTCCGGCCCTGGTGACGGTGGCCTGCGACGGACGTGACTCGGCGGTGCGGCGGCTCGCGGGGCTGGACCGGCACCGGCATGCGTTCGGAGCGCCGGAGGACACGCTGTGGTTCAGCTTCCCGCGGTCGCCCGACGACGCGCAGGGGCTCGTGATCCGCTTCTCCGCCGGCCGGGGCCTGGTGCTGGTCGACCGGGGCGACTACTGGCAGTGCGCCTACCTCATCCGGAAGGGCTCCTTCGACCGGCTCCGCGAGCAGGACGTCGACGTACTCCGGCGCGGGGTGACGGCCCTGCTGCCCTGGCTGGCCGACAGGGTCGGCACCCTCGCCTCGTGGGACGACGTGCGGGTGCTGGACGTGCGCATCGACCGGCTGGGGCGCTGGCACGCGCCGGGGGTGCTGTGCGTCGGGGACGCGGCGCACGCCATGTCCCCGATCGCCGGGGTCGGCATCAACCTGGCGATCCAGGACGCGGTGGCCGCCGCCCGGATCCTCGAACGACCGCTCCGGCGGGGCACGCCGCCGTCCCCGGGAACCCTCGCCCGGGTGCGGCGCCGGCGCCGCTGGCCCACGGCGGCGACGCAGACGATGCAGCGGCTCATCCAGCGGTCGGTGTACCCGCCGGACTCGTCCGGTGACGGCCATGCGAGCCCCGCGCGGCCGGCCGCGGAGGCGGGGAGGGCCCCGGTGCCCCTGCGGCTCCTGCGTCGCTTCCCGGCGCTCGGCGCGGGACCCGCACGCCTGGTCGGCCTCGGTCTGATCCGGGAGCGGCCGCCGGCGGCCGCGCTGCGTTCCCCCGCGGAGTCCTGATGCCGACCGGTCGCCGGCCGGTCAGCCCATCGCCGATAGCACCGTCAGCGGTCTCCCACCGGGTCGTCGCTGGGAGAGCAGTTCGGTCGTGTCCAGGTCGGCGGACAGGATCGCCTGCTGGATGCGGCTCAGCCAGTCGGTGGGCTCGATGCCCAGGTCTTGGACGAAGGTGTTCCGGAGCCGCTGATAGACCTCCAGCGCCTCGACCCGGCGCCCGGCCTGGTAGAGAGCGATCATGAGCTGGCCGTGCAGGCGTTCGTGCGTGCGGTGCTCGGCGACCAGCCCGGTCAGCTCGCTGACCAGCTCACGATGGCAGCCACGCTGCAGATCGGCTTCGATCCGCAGCTCCAGTACCCGCAGCACCGCCTCTTCCAGCCGGGCGCAGTGGACGGCGAGCCGGGGGCCGATGCGCACGTCGGTCAGGATCGGTCCATGGCACAGCTGCAACGCCGCACGCAGCTGTGCCGACGCCCGCGGATAGTCCCCGCGCTGGAACGCTTCCGTGCCGGAGCTGACGTGCTCGTCGAACACGTACAGGTCGAGGTTCTCCCGGTCGACCTTGAACTGGTAGGCGGCCGGCCTGGTCAGCAGGACGGCCTTGCCGCTGTCACTCCCCGAGCCCTGCCCCTGCTCGTGGCCCTGGTCGGGGTCGGGGTCGTGGTCGGTGAGGATCCGCCGGATCCGCAGTATGTAGGTCTGCAAGGTGTTGACCGCGCTGACCGGCGGGTTCTCGCCCCACAACTCGTGGATCAGCTCGGTCATCCTGACGGGCTTGTTGGCGTTGACCAGGAGCATGGCCAGTACCTGGCGCTGCTTGGCCGCGTTGGGGGTGATTCCCCGCCCACCATGCTCGATCCTGAGAGGACCCATGATACTGAATCGCAATTGACATCCCCGATCAAAAAACTGCTCGGCGGGAGCCGATGCCATCGAAGTGACTGGAACGCACTCCGCATGGACCTGGATCCTCGCTGTCCAGGCCAGGGGGAGCTTCGCCTAACGGCCGAGAGATTAGGTCGCCTGAGCTTAGGCCGGTCCTGCGGGAATTCGATGCTGGCAAGACACGGACTGCGGTGGCCTAGGTTGAGCATAAGCAAGTCTCCTGTTCCGTCCCACGAATGCCGGTCATACAGAATTTGATGTGCTCTTAAATACGGCTTCTGATATCGGATGTGCGATCGTGAATGCCTCGAAGGCTCACCCGCGGACGTCGACAGCGGGGGCAGGGCATTGACCACGACGAGGGATTCGGTTGCGTTTATGACCCGACCGCGGGGGCACTCTTCCGAGATCATGACTCTTCGCATAACCCCCCATAACACAGAGCGCAAGATAGCTCAAGTAAAGACGTGAGCGGCCCCGGCCGCAATCGTGGCAATCGCGTAACCGGACGGACGAGAGCTACGTGTTCTTACCGACACGTCCGTGCCGGAGGGGAGAACGTCAGGGCCAAGGCCCGATGCCGGACGGAAGCCGACTCAAATTCCCGGATATGACCCGAATTTAAGCATTTTATCAGAAATGGTCAACCGACGGTTTTCCCTCATGCGGCACGCCCTCTACGCCCGGCGGCGGACGAGCGAGACCCTCAAGCCGGCGCGCTTCTCAGCGGCCGAGGTCGGCCCCTGGCGTCGGCTCGTCCGGGCACAGGTTCTCTACCCACGGGCACCACGCGCCCTGGTCTTCCCGCCCGCTGAGGCGATCGGCTTCAGCGGCGGCCTGGATCAGTTGCGTGGTCGTGAGGGGAACGGCGGCCCCGTACACCCTCTCGGCCGCCACGGCTTGCAGTCTCACCGCATCGAGCTGCCGTCCCCTGGCCACGAGATCTCGTAGCACCTCAGCCCGAGTCATGCCCCGCATATTACGGACGTCAAAAGGTCGGAAGGAGTGCGCCGTCCGGTCTCCTATCGCGGGCGGGCGGCGTCACAGGGCCGCGGGGGCCGCGCTTCCAGGGAGGTCGGCGCCGAGCACGCCTTGCTCGTCGGCGTCGGACTCCGGCCGGTACCGGGGAAGTTGGGCGGCGGTCCTGGCGTACTCGCCGTCCGCTCCGGCATCGGTCCACGAGCCGCCCACCGCGATCGCCCGGCTGCACCCCGTTCTACCGGCGTTCACGCGGCGACCGCGAGCCCGCGTCCTGGTGCATCGGATTCCGTGCCCGGTGACGGTTCGCCTGCATCTCGACCCGGGCCGGGGACGGCCAGCGGACGTCGTGGGCGCAGCCCAGCCTTTCGAGCAGGCGGATCAGGGCCGCGCTGGGGTCGGTCTGCCCCTTGAGGACGCCATGGCGGGCGCTGGTCGGCTCGATGTGGTGCCAGTTGTGCCAGCCTTCCCCGAAGGTCAGGAGCGCCACCCAGCGGACGTTCGAGGAGCGGTCGCGGGCCGAGAAGGCCCGGTCGCCGAAGCAGTGCGCGATCGAGTTCACCGACCAGGTGACGTGGTGGACGACCGCGTAGCGGACCAGGCCGGCCCAGAAGAGGGCCGTCCAGAAACCCGCCCACGACCAGGAGAGCAGGCCCCCGGCGGCGGCGGGCAGCAGGAAGGACGCGGCCGCGATCGCCGGGTAGGCCGCGTCCACGCGGCGGATGTCGGGGTCGGCGAGCAGGTCGGGCACCCAGTGCTCGCGGTTGGACCGTCGCCGGGAACTGTAGAACCAGCCGACCTGGGCGTGCAGCAGGCCGCGCAGCAGAGCGAAGCCGGTGTCGCCGTAGGCCCAGGGTGAGTGCGGGTCGCCCGGCCTGTCGGAGTACTTGTGGTGCCTGCGGTGTTCGGCGGCCCACAGGGTGGGCGGCCCCTGGAGGGCCAGCGCGCCCGCCAGGGCGAACGCCACCCGGACCGGGCGGGGGCACCGGAACGAGCGGTGGGTCAGCAGGCGGTGGTACCCGACGCTGATGCCGAAGATGTTGACGGTGTACAGGACGAAGGCGAACAGGACGTCCAGCGGCCCGACCGCGCGTCCCCAGGCGACGGCCACTCCCGCGATCAGGGCGACGGGAGGCAGGACGACCAGGACGATCAGGTAGGCGTGCCTGCGGGTCTCGGAGACGTGGACCGTCTCCCCCGTCGCGAGATCCGCCATGGTTCCTCCCGGGGGTCGACCCTCATTGAACTGCGGGGGCGGCAGTGGACGGCAGTTGCCTGACGGGCAGGTAATCATCACCGAGTGAGTTGACGTCACTACTAAAAGTGTCAAATCCCTTGGCGGCGGCGCCTTGGATTCCTTACTCTCTGGATCCGGCCGGTCACGAGTTCGGAGTTGGTGCCATGCAGCCTGACGGGTATCTCGCCACCTACGACGCCCTCGCAAAGGCCGATCCGCCCGCCGCGCTGGCCCGGCTGGCCGGCTGGTTGCGCACCGACTGGCGGGATCTGTTCGCCGAGCTGCGCGCCGACCGGCCCGTCCTGGCGACCCCGGCCTTCACCCTCGTCACCCGGCACGCCGACGTCGTCGACGTCCTGTCCCGGCCGGCGTCGTTCCCGGTCAGCGCCTACCGGCCGTCGATGGAGGCCGCGCTCGGCGTCCCGTACATGCTGAGCTGCGACGGGACCCCGGTGAACTGGCGCGAGAAGGGCCTGATGCAGGCCATGCTCGCGCCTGAGGACGTCCCCGCCGTGCGCGCGCTCGCGGGTGAGCTCGCCGAGCGGGCCCTGGACGAGGCCGGCGGGGAGTTCGACGCGGTCCGCGACCTGTTCCGGAGCGTCCCGCTGAAGGTCTGCGCCCGCTACTTCGGTTTCCGCGGGCCCGACGAGCAGACGCTGTCCCGCTGGTCGCGGGCCATCATGACCGACGTGACCGCCAACTTCGCCGCCGAGCCCGGCGTGCGCGCCGCTTCGGTCGCCGCGGGCGAGGAGATGATGGCGTACCTGCGCGGCCTGGTCGCCGAGCGGCGGGCCGCGCCCGGCGGCGCGAGGACGGGCGGCGCCGACGTGCTCGGCCGGCTGGTCCGCACCCGGCTGCCCGCCGAGCTCGGCTTCGACGACGAGCGCGTCGCGGTCAACGTCGCCGGCCTGCTGCTCGGGTTCGTCGAGAACGCCGCCGGGTCCATGACGAACCTCGTGTCCGTGCTGCTCGGCCGGCCCGACCTGCACGCCGCGGCCGCCGCGGCCGCCGGTGACCCCGAACGGTTCGACCCGCACGTCTGGGAGGCGCTGCGGTTCGATCCCTTCCTGAAGATGATCGTCCGCTACTGCGCGCGCGACCACGTGCTGCCCAGCGGGGCGACCGTCCCGGCCGGACGCCTGGTCCTGGCCGCGGTCGCCTCCGCCATGTTCGACGACGCCGCCGTCGAGGATCCCGCGGCCTTCCGGACCGACCGGCCCGAGCACGCCTGGATGCACTTCGGACACGGCCCGCACGCCTGCCTGGGCGTGCATCCGGGCCGGGTCGTCATCGCCGAGACCGTCCGTCAGGTCATGCTGAGACCGGGTCTGCGCGCCGGCGGAGACGTGCGCCGCGACCGGGACGTCTTCCCCGACAGCTTCACCCTGCGGTTCGACGCCCCGGCGCGCGAGGGGGCATGAGCGTGGGAAAGGCTTACCCGAGCGCCCGCGGCATCGCCTCCGACGGCGCCCGCAACCGGCTGCGCTTCCTCGCGCTCACGCACGGGCGGCCGCTGTGGCGGCTCGCCGAGACCTCCACCGCGCTGCGCCGCCGCATCAACTCCGCCGTGATCGACCAGGCCGTCCGGGAGATGCCGCCGCGCCCCGAACCGCTGAGCACCATGGCCCCCTACACGTCCTGGTCCTCGCTGACCGACCGCACCTACAGCGGCCGCCACCTGCCGCCCGCCCCCGACCAGGAGACCGGCCGCCCGACGGTGGAGCAGGCCGCGGATCTGTTCGTCCGCGACGCCGAGATGACGCCCTGCCGCCGCTCCACCGTTCTGTTCGCCTACTTCGCCCAGTGGTTCACCGACGGATTCCTGCGCGGGGAGTCCCGCGAGCCCCGCGATCCGCGCCGCAGCACCTCCAACCACGAGATCGACCTCAACCCGCTGTACGGGCTGAACGCCGAGGCGACCGACGCCGTCCGCGCGCACGAGGGCGGCCTGCTCAAGAGCCAGCTCGTCAACGGCGGCGAGTTCCCGCCCTACCTCTGCGAGAACGGCGAGGTCAAGGCGGAGTTCTCCGCACTGACGGCGGTCCGCATGGAACGGCTCACCGATGCGCAGCGCGACACCCTGTTCGCGACCGGCGGAGACCGCGGCAACGTGCAGGTCGGGTTCACGATGATGACGGTGCTGTTCCTGCGCGAGCACAACCGGGTCGCCCGGACGCTCGCGGCGGAGAATCCCGGCTGGGACGACGAACGGCTCTTCCAGACCGCCCGCAACATCGTCATCGTCGAGGTCATCCGGCTGGTCGTCGAGGAGTACATCAACCACATCACGCCGTACCACTTCCGGTTCCTGCTGGACCCGCGCCTCGGCCACGCTCTCCGGCGCGCGCCCTGGCACCGCCAGAACTGGGCGTCGGTCGAGTTCAACCTGGTCTACCGCTGGCACAGCCTCATCCCCTCCAGCCTGGTCGTCGGCGGCGCCGAGCTGCCCACCGCGCGGACGCTCTTCGGGGGCGCCCTGATCCCCGGCCCCGGGCTCGGCCGGCTGTTCGAGGACGCCTCCGAGCAACGCGCGGGACGCATCGGCCTGTTCAACACCGACCCGATCCTGCGCGAGGTCGAGATCTCCTCGATCGCCGACGGCCGTGCCCTGCAGCTGGCCCCCTACAACGACTACCGCGCCCATTGCCGCTTCCCCAGGGCGCGCGGCTTCGCCCAGGTCTCGGGCGACCCGCGCGTGCAGGAGGCCCTGGCCGAGCGCTACCGGAGCGCCGACGACCTGGAGCTGTACGTCGGCCTGTTCGCCGAGGAGCCCGGATCGTCCGCCGCCGTCCTGCCGCCCCTCCTCACCAAGATCATCGCGATCGACGCGTTCTCGCAGGCGCTCACCAACCCGCTGCTGGCCCCGCGGGTGCTGAACGCCGCGACCTTCACCCGCACCGGCCTGCGGACGATCGCCGAGACCCGCTCGCTCGGCGACGTGCTGGCCCGCAACACCCCCGAGGACCCGCGACCCCGGTTCGTCAGCATGACGTGGCGCGGGGCGCCGCGATGACCGCGGGCGGCGGACCGGGCGACGCGCCCGGCGGCGGACCGGGCGGCGAGGTTCCCGGGGCGCGGCTGCGGGCCGCCGCCCGGGAGCTCGCCGAGATCGCGCACACGCTGCGCGAGGCGTCCGCGCACGCCACGGCCGCGCTCGCCGATCCGCAGGTCGCCGCCGCCGCGTGCCGCGCACCGCGGGAGGGATGGCGTGCGCAGCGGGCCCTCGCCCGCGCCATCACCGACCCCGCCGGGCTCGGCTGGGCCCCGTCGGGCGGCCTGCTCGGCGCCCTCGGCGCCAAGCTCGGCGGGCTGGCCGGCACGGCGAGCCTGCCCGTCGCGATCATGACGACGTCGCTGCGGCTGCGCATCACCGCGGTCGCCCTCGCCGATCCCTCGCTCACCGAGGACCCGCTGGTGCACCGGCTGATCGAGGCGGCCGGCGAGGGCCGGGGCGGCGTGGTCGGGGCCCTGCGCGACCTGGCCCGGGAGCGCGGGGCGGCGGGCACGCTCACCGCCGTGTCCCCCGTCTTCAGCGAGTTCCTCGCGCTGCGGGCGCTGCTCGACCGGAACCCGCTGAACGACCACACCGCCTGGCTCATCGCCACCGGCATGGGCGCCGCGACCGCCGACCCGCTGACCGGGCTGAGCAACCGCGCCATCGCGCGGCTGGACCGCGGCCTCGGCGCCGCCGTGCGCGCCGAGCCGACCGATCAGGAGGCCGCGCGGTTCTGCCGGGAGGCGTCCCTGCTCGGCCTGCTCGGCGACCTGATCGCGATCGGGCCGACCGGCCGCGCGCTGGTGCTCACGGTGCGCGGTCCCGACGGCGTCGAGCGGTACGTCCTGCTGGCGCCCGGGATGCGGCTGGGCGCGCCCGACGACGTCTCGCCCGCCGACCTGCTCGGCGCGTTCAGCAGCACCGTCCTGGACAGCGGCCCCTACAGCCGTTCCCTCGCCAAGGCGATCGCCGACCGCCGGATCCCTCCCGGCGCCGACCTCGCCCTGATCGGCCACAGCGCCGGCGGCGCGGCGGTCATGAGCCTGAGCCAGGACGCCGCGCTCAACGCGCGCTACCGGCTCACCCACGTCATCGCGATCGGCTCGCCGATCGATTTCAAGGAGCCCGCCGACCCCGCGACCTGGGTCGCGAGCATCACCAACCAGCACGACATCATCCCGAGCCTCGACGGGCAGGGCACCGGGAACTGCTTCGAGGGGCAGCCCGGCCGGTACGTCGTGGACTACACCGATCCGACGCATCTTTTCCCCGCCTGCCACAGCCTCGATCAGTACGCCGCCAACATCGAGCACGACCTCCCCGAGGCACGCGCGTGCATCGAGCGGCAGCTCGCGCCCTACAACGGCCCCGTCGTTCAGCGCCGGCTCTACCGGCTCTACGACGACGCGCGCCGTCCGGCGGGCTTCCCCTTCCTCACCGTCGCCTCCCGCGCCGAGTCCACTCCCGACGGCCCGGTGGAGCTGCCCGCGCGAACGTCGGACGCGGCGGGCCTGACGGCCTGGTTCACCGTCGACGCCGCCTCGGCCGCCGCCGTGCTCGGACAAACCGGCGGAACCGTTCCGGTCCGTGCCGGCACCCGGGCGCTGGTCGCGCTGCACGTCCACGACCACAGGGAGAGCACGCTCGGTCCGCACCACGAGATCACCCTCGGTGTGCTGGTCCACGATCCGTGGTGCCCCCGGCCCGTCGGTGTCTGGCGGGACCTGCTGCGCCGGCCGCAGCTGCGCGGCGCCGGCCTGTGGACGCTCGGCACGGCGCTGGGCACTCCCGCCGCCGGCGCCGCCCACCGGAACCTGTGGAGCGAGGACGCCTTCACCGCCCCCACCCGCGTCCATCTGGACGGCCAGGCCGCCGCCCTCGCCGTCGGCACCCCGGACGACCGCGTCCTGACCTTCGCCGGGCCGCTCGGCCCGAGCAGCCCGTGGCGCTCGGGCGATCTCGTCCTCTACTCCGCGCGGACGGACGCCACGCTGCGCTCGCACGTCCACACCCATGGACCGTCCCGCCTGCACCCCGCACCGCGAGCACGGTTGCACGCCGGTGCCGGCGACCATCTCCTGGCCGACCGGTTGCGCGCGCTCGGCCTGGATGGCGCCCGGCCGATCCTCTGCCACAGCAGCCCGCACCAGATGCTCCGGCGGGATGCGGGCACCCTCGTCTTCCCCGCTTAGGAGGCCGCCTTGCCCGCCCGCCGTCCGGTCGCCGACTCCGCCGACCTGCTGCTCTCCGACGCCGAGGCCGTCGACCGCGCCACGGCCCGCCTGCGCGCCCTGGCGCGGCGACTCCAGGACGATCCGGCGACGCCGCCGTGGTTCGCCGCCGTCGCCGGCGCCCACATCAAGGCCGCCACGATCGCCGCCGCCGACCTGTCTCGCGCGGCGGCCGACCTGCGCGCCTTGTCCGAAGCGGCCCGGCGCTCCACCGCCCCGCTGCTCCGTGTGCCGCGCCAGGGCAGAGCGGGCCTCCGCTCTTCGCGCAGCCCGGACGCCACCACGCGATACGACACCTGAACCTCACCGAATCCAGCCTGTATACGGTTTATCCCGCATACACCTGAGTGAGTGCGGTCGAAAAGGTCCGGCCGCAGCCGTTCAGTTGGCCCTGGCGGGGATGCGGACGCCCTTGCTCAGCGCGGCGTCGTGCAGGACCACGGAGACCGGCTGCGCGGTGGCGGGGATCTCGAAGATCAGCAGGCCGGTGAACTTGTCGCCGGGAGTCAGCACCTTGGCCTGCGAGGTGTTGCGCACATCCGCGGCGCCGCCCTTCACCATCGCCCGAGCGTCGTATGACACGTCGCCGTCGTCCACCAGCTTCTGCCGGTCACGGGAGAGCGTGCGGGTGTCGGTCCCGGTGTTGGTCACGGTGATCCTGACGCGGCACAGCCTGTTGCCGGTGTAGGGCTTGATGCCGCGCACTGTGACGCCGCAGGAGACCGACGACGCCACGAAGGTGAACTGGCCGTCCCTGGCCGGCTGGTTCTGCTGGCCGTCGGTGGGCTGGAAGTAGCGGTACCCCACGATTCCCGCGACGACCATCAAGCCGACGACCACCGCGGCGGCGATCAGGCAGCCCATGCAGCCGCGACCGCGTCGCTGTCTCGGGGGCGCCTGGGCCATCGGCGGAGGCGGCGTCCACGGCGCCGGATGCGGCGGCGGCATGGGTCTCGGCGGCGCCGGTCTCGGTGGCATCGGGGCCGGCTCGTAGGCCCGGGTCGGGGCCCGCACGCCCTGCGGCGGGGACGGCGGGATCCACGGCGGCGGCAGCGCCTCGGCCTGCCAGTTGCGGGTCAGTTCGGCGTCGACGGCGGCCTGCGCCGCGCTGGGCGACGCCGCCGCGGGCGCAGCGCCGGACACCAGTTCCAGCAACAGCTCCTGGGCTTGCGGACGGCGCGCCGGGTCGGGGTTCAAGGCGCGCTCGACCAGCGCCCGCAGCGGCCCGGCCAGGCCGGTCAGGTCGTGCTCGCCGTTCTCGGCACGGGCCGCCATCGTCATGACGGTGCCGGTTCCGTGCGGGTGGCGTCCGGTTCCGGCGAAGGCCACCAGGCAGCCCCACGCGAAGACGTCGGCCGCCGTGGACACCTCGCCGAGCAGCACCTGCTCGGGCGCCATCCACCCCGGCGTGCCGACGACGAACCCCGCCTGGGTGTGCCCCGAAGCCGCGTCGGTGGCCCGGGCGATCCCGAAGTCGATCACCCGCGGGCCCGACACCGACAGCATCACGTTGGGCGGCTTGAGGTCCCGGTGGATCAGCCCGGCGGCGTGGATCGCGGTCAGCGCCGCCGCCACCCCCACCGCGACGCCGTGCAGGGTGCCGTCCGGCAGCGCCCCTCCGGTCTCGATGTAGTCGTCCAGCGGGGTGCCGTCCACGTACTCGGTGACCAGATACGGCCGCCCGGCCTCCTCACCGTGGTCCAGCACCTTCGCGGTGCAGAACGAGGCCACCCGCCGGGCGTTGCGCACCTCGTCGCGGAACCGGGCCCGGAAGCCCTCGTCGGCCGCCAGCTCCTCGCGGATCACCTTGATCGCGGCGTATCGCCCGCCGTCGTCCCGGCCCAGGTAGACGGCGCCCATGCCGCCCTCGCCCAGCCGGCCGACCAACTCGTACTCTCCGATGACTCGCGGGTCACCAGGCCGCAGCGGCTCGCTCCTGCTGGGCAGTTGCGTACGCCTTGTCTGCTCCTGCACAGGGCAAACCCTTCTATGCGTACGATCTTGGAGCGGCCTGAAACAAACCTATCCAACTCGCGGAGACCGAGAAGGCCAGCATGGCCACAAAGGCGACGTTTCGCCAAGGCTCGTAAATCCGAAAGCCGGTGAGCCACGACCGCGCCCGTCTGCGACGTACCACCGCACAGGGCCGGACCGGCGCATGCGATGAGAGCTGGACAACAGATCTCGATCGGCTCTGAACAGTCCCGCCGGCGACGGGTGACCGAGTCCGCGCGCAGGGGCTCCACATCCGCGTAGGGGCTTGTACCAATCCGACAGGTCGGTTGCAGTTCGCCCGAAATGCGATAAACGTACCGGAGCGTACCGGTCGGCACATTGGCGGGCGATGTGCCGATGTCTCTGCGTCCGGGCTCGGCCCGCGACCACGGACGCGACCCGTCACCGTCAGGTGATGCGGGAGAAGCGACGGGCCGCCCAGGTCAGGCCGCCGGCCGCGAGCGCGGCCATCAATCCGCATTCGAGTACTACCGGCGGATGCCACGACCCGAGGCTCAGCGGCTGGAACAGCTGGGGCGGCGCGGCGGGCAGGTAGGCCGCGATGGTGCGGCGCATCACGTCCACCGCATAAGTGAGCGGGTTGGCCAGCGCCAGTCCCGCCATCCACGAGGGCATCGCGCTGAGTGGGAAGAACGAGCCGGACAGGAACACCAGCGGCGCGATGATGACGGTCAGCACGGTGCCGAAGGTCTGCGGACGGCGGATGAGCGTGGACAGCAGCACGCTCAGAATGGTCATGGTCAGCGAGACGAGCACCAGCTCGCCCAGCAGCAGCGCGATCAGGACGCCGTCGAAGGGGACACCGACCAGCCCCGCGGTGGCGAGCAGGATGGCGGCCTGGCAGCTGGCCACCGTCGTCCCGCCCAGGCACTTCCCGACCAGCAGTGAGCCGCGGTGGACGGGGCCCGCGAGCATCTCGCGCAGGAAGCCGCCCTGCCGGTCCCACATGATCGAGGTGCCGGTGGCGAGCGCGGGCCCCTGCGCGGCGGTCACCAGCGCCCCTGAAAAGAGGAAGAGCTGATAGGCGTCCCCACTGGGACCCGGCATCAGGTTCGCCAAGCCGACGCCGAGGATGAACAGGAACACCAGCGGCTGGACCAGGGAGATGGCGGCCCCGAGGCGGTCCCGCCTGAAGTGCAGCATCTCGCGCCGCCACACCATCCCCATGGCGCGCAGCTCCGCCCGCGGCCCGCCCGTGCCGGGCTCGGACGACGCGGGGACCCTTACGACGCTGGACGCGGCGTCCGGTGCGCCGGGCGGTTCCGCCGGGGCCTCGTCGCGGATCCGGTGCCCGGTGTGGTGCAGGAAGACGTCGTCCAGGCTGGGCGAGGTGACCCGGGCCTCGTACACGGGGACGTCAAGCTCGGTGAGCAGCCGCGGCAGCACCCTTGCCCCGCCGGGGACCTGGAAGCGCAGCCCCTGGCCGTCCCGGGTGACGTCCAGGCCGAGGCGCTCGCCGATCAGCAGTGCCGCGGCCGCGTCGTCGCCGGTGCGCAACTCCACCCGGTCGGCGCCGAGCACCGATTTCAGCTCGGCGGGGCTGCCCTGGGCGACGATCCGGCCCGCGTCGATGATCGCGATGCGGTCGCACTGCTCGGCCTCTTCGAGGTGGTGCGTGGTCAGGAAGAGGGTGACCGCCTCGTTCTCGCACACGTGCCGCAGGTAGCGCCACACCTGGGCGCGCGCGTTCGGGTCCAGCCCGATCGTCGGCTCGTCCAGGAACAGGATCTGCGGCCGGTGCAGCAGCGCCCGCGCGATCTCCAGGCGGCGGCGCATGCCGCCGGACAAGTCATGCACCACCCGGTCGCGGCAGCCGGTCAGCCCCACCAGCGCGAGCGTCTCCTCGATGCGCGCCGGGACCCGCGCCGGCGGGACGTCGTACAGGTCGGCGTGGAACCTCAGGTTCTCGGCCGCGGTCAGTTCGGCGTCCAGGGTGCTCTCCTGGAAGATCAGCCCGATCCGGCGGCGCGCCGCCGCCGCGTCGGTCCGCGTGTCGTGGCCGGCGATCTCGACCCGGCCGGAGGTGGGCACCGCCAGCGTGCACAGCATCGCGATCGTGGTGGTCTTGCCCGCTCCGTTGGGCCCGAGGAACCCGAAGCTCTCGCCCGGGGCGATCGTCAGGTCGACCCCGTCCACCGCGTCGACGCCGGGGTAGCGCTTGCGCAGACCCGTCGCCCTGATCGCGGGCGTCGCCCGGGCGGGTCCGGCGGGCGCGGTGGCGGTGTCCGGCCGCACGTTCACGACCGTCCCGCGATGTCGGCGAACCAGGTGTCGGGGACGTTGCAGCCGAAGCTCCACCGGTGCCGCCGCGTCGGGTTGACGATGCAGTGCCAGAACAGCCGGTCCGGGTCCTGCTCCACCTTGAAGAACCGCGCCAGCCTGGGCCGTTCCGGCAGCGTGATCAGCTCACGGGTCTCGGGGTGCTGGTACCGGAAGAACGAGGTGTGCTCGGGGTCGGGGAAGTCCTCGTCGAAGTCGATCAGGTACATGCGCCAGCCCGGCTGGTCCTCGTTGGTGTGCCACAACCGGTAGCTCGACGGCGGATACCACATGCTGCCGGACAGCCGGACCTCGCCGCTGAAGACCTTCTCCAGTGCTTCGACCAGCCGGGTCTTGGCCGCATAGTAGGCGTCGTAGCCCGCGTGCTCGACGTGCTCGTCCAGGTTGATGAGGTGGAAGTCGCGCCGGCTCGCCGGGCCCGCCTGGGCGCCCGGCCCGGCCCGCCACCGGTGGTACTCCGCGCTGCCCGGGACCATCGAGGTGGAGCTCAGGTCCTCCGCGCGGAACTCCTCGTCGAAACGCGCGAGGTCGACCGTGGACGGCTTGATCTTCAACGCCGGCAGTTCGTCGATGACGGCGGCGAACCCGGGGATCTGGTCCATGTCGTACTCGTGGTGGTAGAAGGAGGTCTCCTCGGTCGCGGCCGGCGCCGGACGAACCGCGGACGCGGCCTCGGGAATGTCCACCGCTGAGGACGCCACCGCGAGATCCCGGCCGTCGAAGAAGTAGCCGTGCGCCCGGCCGAAGCGGACCATCTCGGCGACCCCGGTCATGGCCTTCATCTGCTGCCTGACCTCGCCGTCCTGGAGGGCGACTCGCAGGAAGGCCGCACAGGACTCAACGGACATGTGTTACATCACTCCTCGGATCGAGCGGGTGCGGGCGGGGCGTCCAGCAGCAGCGCCGAAGGGACCCGCCCGGGATGGGCCAGCCGCAGGAAGTGCATCCCGAAACCGGACATGCCGAGCATCAGCCCGGGGAAGAAGCCGCTGGTGGACGTGGGCGGCGCGTCCTCGAGGTTGCGCCACTGCGCCTGCACCTGGACGTTGGCCTCCAGGCGGAACGCCGGCTCGTCCGCCAGCAGCGCGAACCGCAGGAACAGTTCGGCGTTCCCCGACCGGCCATGGCACAGCGAGTCGTTCATCAGGCGCGGGAAATTGCGCATCGTCGCCGTCAGCGCCTGCCTCGCCTCGGTCAGCAACGCGTCGTCGTCCTTGCCGAGCAGGGCCCAGCTCTGGATGCGGCTCAGCCCGATGCCCGAGGCGCCGTTGCACCAGGCGTTGGCGTAGTGGCGTCCCCGCCACAGCGTGCCGCCCGGAAATTCGCGCAAGTCGTACCAGTCCTGTGCACTCTGGTCGAAGTGGCGGGACTCGTAGGCGAAGGCCCGCCGGCCGGCCGCGACGTACTCGGGCCGGTCGGTGAGCCGGCCCAGCGCGATCAACGCCCAGCCGACGCCGCCGGCCCCGTGGGACAGCCCGGTCAGGTTGGCCCCGGCGGCGCCGAGGTCGGAGCCGGGCCAGGAGAGGGTGTCGCCGTCGGCCTCCGCGCGGCGCAGCAGATGGGCCGCGCACCTGTGCGCCTGCTCCAGGCCCCGGCCGTCCGCCGCGCCGGCCAGCCCGATCAGCACCGGGATGAGCCCGGCCGCGCCGTGGAAGACGTCCAGGTGCTCGTCCCGGTCGATGCGCGCGGCCAGCTCGTCGCTCAGTTCGAGGGCACGGTCGAGCAGGGCGCGTTCGGCCCACAGGTGGTGCAGGTGCGTGAGGATGTAGATCATGCCGCCGAGCCCGGTGAACGCGCCGATGCGGGTCCGGTCGACCGTGGCGGCGGCGTGGTCCAGCGCCCGCCGCGCGGCCGCGTGGAACTCCGGACGCGGTGCGAGGGCGTCGAGGTAGGCCAGGAACAGGGCGATGCCGCCCGAGCCGTTGTAGAGATCGCCCTCGATGTCGACCTCGTCCCGCCCCTCGCCGGTGATCACGAAGGATGTCCACGGGGCGGGCGCGCCGGGCTCGCGGAGCATCGCGCAGAGCTGCTCCGCGAGCCCCGCCGCCCGCTCGACGCACGTGGCGGCGAAGTCGGTGCTGGTGACGTCGCCGCCGGACAGCCCGGCGGCGATGTACTGGCGCTGCTGGGCGCGGTTCTGCGCGGAAAGCCCCCTGATCCGCGCGGCGGCGTGGGCGAGCGGGCTCACCTCCAGCTCCGCCTCGACGGCCGATTCGTGGTCGTGGACGAGCCCGGTGCGGCCCGCCTCGACGCTGAACAGCGGAACGTCCTGGCGCCACATCGACACCGTCTCCCAGTCCGGGAGGGCGGCGTCCTGGTCCCATTTGCGGGGGAAGGTGCGCACGGTGTTGATCAGCAGGTCGGCCTCGAGCGGTTCCAGCAGGCAGCGGGGGTGCCGGGCCGCCGCCAGCAGTTGCGAGTAGACCTGGGTGCTCCAGTTGATGAAACGGACGCTGGAACCGGCGAACAGCCCGGAGACGCACGCGATCGCCTCGTCGGGTCGCTGCTGGAACCACTCGTAGACCCGGTCGAAGCCGGATCCGATGGCATCGGCGAAGTCCTCGGCGTGCGTCAGCTCGTCGCCGATGAACACCCGGTTGGCGGCCCCCGGGTCGACGCGCACCCCTTCGCGGTACGTGACGGACGATTCGAAGGACTGCCGCCGGTCGACCTGGGGCACCGGCATCGGCATCTCGTAGCCGCCGCCGCCGGTGTACCCGCTGATCCGCATCTCGCCCTCGGGCGCCGCGCCGCCCCTCGGCCACTCGATCAGGCCGGTCTTGAAGACCGAGTCCATCAGGGTGCCCGACGGGCGCGGGTGCCCCTTCGGCAGGGCCCCGAGCACCGTCTCGCAGTCGCAGATGAAGGCGTGGCCGTCGGCGATGAGGACGTTCTCGAAGTGCAGGTCGCCGCCGCCCAGCACGTAGAAGATCGCCAGGTAGCCGCCGAGCTCGGCGTAGACGTGCTCGGCCTGGGCCCGGGTGGCGACGCGGTTGCGTCCCTCCGGGATCAGCGCCTCGAAGCCGTATCCGTCCTTCGGGAGCACGGCCCGCTCGGCGTAGCCGAGGACGCCGTCGTCGCGCAGCCGCGCCAGCAGCCCCTGCAACCCGACCTCGCCCTCGAGGCCACGGGGCTTGTAGACCACGCGATCGTGCCCGCCGTCCGCCAGCTCGACCTCGACGATCGCGACGCTGCGGCCTCCGGCGTGGTGGTCCGAGCGGCCGAGCTGGACGGTGCGCACCGTCGTGACCGGCCGCCCGAAGAACGCCCCGGACAGTTCGGCCGCGTCGTCGCGGAGCCGGGCGAGCATCTGGGCGCCATGCTCGGCGAGCAGCCCGGTGGCCTGGGCCAGCCATCGGCCGAGGAGGGGGAACTCGAGGTAGAAGCGGTGGTAGGCGTCGGAGTCGGCGAACGTCTTGCCGAGGTAGGCGAGGTAGTCCTCGCGGGTCGCGCTCGCCGGGTCGATGCCGTGCAACCGGCAGTGCACCTTCGCGTCAGCCTCCACCGCCCAGGCCAGCGCCAACTCGAAACGGTCGAGCAGGTAGACCTGGAAGTCGGTCACCAGGCGGGGGGCGACGCGGACCGAGGACGCGGCGCCGTCGTCGATCGCCCAGGTGAGGCGGCGGCCGAGCTCGGCCAGGAAGGGCTCGCAGGCGATGGCGAGCCGGCCGTAGTAGACGTCGTCGTCGTCGCGCCAGACCGCCGCCGCGGACGCGTCGCCCGCGGGGTCGAACCCGTCCAGGGCTTCGCGGTAGGCGGGCAGCCAGTTCTCGTGGAGCTCGGCCAGCGTGCGGCCCAGCCGGCCGTCCGGATCGGTGAGGCCGAGCTCGTGCCGACGGTAGGTCCGCAGGATCTCGGCGAGCGACTGCTCGGTCGGCCGGGCACGCCCCTGCCGCGGGCTGGTCTCCGCGCTGAACTTGGCGGCCAGCTTGGCGGCCAGCCGGTCGATCTTCCAGACGTCGAAGGCGCCCAGCGGCTCCGCGGCGGCGGGCGGCCCCAGGTCGGACACGATCTGGATCCGTTCGGACAGGTTGGCGGCCCGGGCCGCGAGGTCCACGGGGTAGGTCGGCTTCACGCGGGTGGACTCCTCGGCTGCGTCGAAAGGGCGGGTGATGGGCCGATGGCTTCGGCCCATCGGTGCTTCCGCACGTCCGGCCCAGAGCCGGGGTGCTTCGGCGGATCCGTCCTACTTGGTGCTTCCGTCGCACGCGAAGGTGAACGGGCCCGAGCTGCAGGTCGACGCGCAGGCGTAGGCGTCGACGGCGGCGACACCCTCGGTCCAGTAGCCCAGGGACGCGGCGTCCTGCTGCTCGACCGCCGTCGGGACGGCGGTGGCGGGCACGCCGAAGCGTCCCGCTCCGGTGAGCAGTTCGGCGCGGAAGTCCGCGTCGGCGGCGGCGTGCCGAAGAATGGTGCTCGGTGACATTTTTCCTCCTGATCTGATGCTGCTCATTCGACCGTCTTGGGCGCCAGCCTTATGCCGAGCTGCCGCTCGGCCCGGCGGAGCTCCTCGACGGCGGTGTCCATTTTTTCCTTGTCATTCTGCCAGTCGATCAACTCTCTTTCCTCGGCGGATATGCCGACCCGGGTCCAGAAGAACTCGAGCCAGGTCTTGGTGGCCTGCGGGTGAAGATCGCGGATCGGCGCGATGTCGGCCGGGAATTCCTCATTGCGGACCTCGAGCGCGAGTTTGAGCATCTCCCGCATCCTCCCGTCCGGCGGCAGCACCGAACACAGGAGCATGAGGCTCTGAATCTGCCGGACGGTCTCGATGCCCTTGTGCTTCGTCAGATCGCTGAGCGGCTTGGGGTCAGATCTCATGACTCACCGTCCTCGTGTTCTCGTGCTCGACGGCGCGTTATCTTCCGTCGAGGCCGACAGCCGATGATTACTCTTCATGGTGCCTTCATTACTCAGAGTGACCGTAACAAGGAGGTCCTGGCAGGTCAATGGCTCGACAGCTAAACGGCCAGATCGGTCGATACCGAACCAATAGAACTTATCGATGACCGAGAAGAACCTTGTGGCCTGATTTGTAAAGGCCCCAGCGCGTACGGAAACGCCAGGTTCCCATTCCGCGGCGGCAGCATTTACCGACGCCCACGGGCGCATGGATCCGGTGGTCCTGGTGCTCGGCGAAGCGTCCAGGGGGCGGAGCCGCCTCGCTCCAAGAAGGCACGACCACCGGGCGCCTGCCGCGCTCGCCCCAGCGCCCGACAGCGGCTCTCCGCCACGGCCGCGGCACCTCACCCAACCGCTCCGCCGCGAGTTCGGCCGCCTCCGCGCGGCGGACGGCCGGCGGGCCGAGGATCCCGGACTCGCAACGTGCCCCGGCGTCAGGATTCCGTTCCACGAGGTAGCCGTTCCCGTGATGATGGCGGCATCGGAGACCGGGGCCGCAGCTCCGCGACTTTCCACACTGAGGACGTAAATTCGCTGTTAAATCCGTAATTCGCCCGCCGCCGTGTCCCCTTTCGGCCAGTAGTGTCCGGAGCGTGCTGATCAGCCCCCATGAGCAGGAGCGCCTGCTGCTGCATGTCGCAGCGTCGGTCGCGCACGGACGCCGGGCTCGTGGCCTGCGTCTCAACCATCCGGAGGCGACCGCGGTCATCGCGGTCCACGTCCTGGAGGGCGCTCGGGACGGACGCTCGGTGGCCGAGCTGATGGAGTCCGGCCGCGCGGTGCTGACCCGGGAGGACGTCATGGAGGGCATTCCGGAGATGCTCGACTCGGTGCAGATCGAGGCGACGTTTCCCGACGGCACCAAGCTCGTCACCGTCCACCGGCCCATCCCGTGAGCGGGCGCCCGCTCGTTCCCGGGGAGGTCGTCCCGGGCGACGGCCCTCCGGTCCCCCTCAACGCCGGCCGGCCCCGTGTCGCCGTCACCGTCGTCAACACCGGTGACCGTCCCGTCCAGGTCGGCTCCCACTACCACTTCGCCGTGGCGAACCCCGCGCTGGAATTCGACCGCTCCGCCGCCTGGGGCCACCGGCTGGACGTTCCGGCCGGCACCTCGACGCGGTTCGAACCCGGACTGACCAGGGAGGTCGCCCTGGTGCCGCTCGCCGGGAACCGGATCGTGCCGGGGCTGCGGCCCGAACAGGCCGGAGCGCTGGATGACTGAGCTGTCCCGGGCCCGGTACGCGCAGTTGTACGGTCCCACCGCCGGAGACCGGGTGCGGCTGGCCGACACCGACCTGTTCATCGAGGTCACCGAGGACCGCAGCCGCGGCGCGTCGGCCGGCGACGAGGTGGTCTTCGGCGGCGGGAAGGTGATCCGCGAGTCGATGGGCCAGGCGCGCACCACCCGCGCGGACGGGGCCCTCGACCTGGTCGTCACCGGTGCCGTGGTGCTCGACCACTGGGGCGTCGTCAAGGCCGACGTCGGGATCCGCGACGGCCGGATCGTCGCGCTCGGCAAGGCCGGCAACCCCGACACGATGGACGGCGTGCATCCGGACCTGGTCATCGGACCGTCCACCGAAGTGCTCGCCGGCAACGGCCGCATCCTGACGGCAGGGGCCGTGGACTCCCACGTCCATCTCATCTGCCCCCAGCTGCTGGACGAGGCGCTGGGCTCCGGCGTCACCACCCTCGTCGGCGGCGGCACCGGCCCGGCCGAGGGGACCAAGGCCACCACCGTGACCGGCGCCTGGTACCTCCCCCGGATGCTGGAGTCGCTCGACTCCTGGCCGGTGAACGTCGCGCTGCTCGGCAAGGGCAACACGGTCGGCGAGGAGGCGCTCTGGGAGCAGTTGCGCGCCGGGGCGTCGGGCTTCAAACTGCACGAGGACTGGGGCTCCACCCCGGCGGCCATCGACGCCTGCCTGCGCGTCGCCGACGCGTCGGGCGTCCAGGTCGCCCTGCACTCCGACACCCTCAACGAGGCCGGATACGTCGAGTCGACGCTCGGCGCCATCGCCGGACGGTCGATCCACGCCTACCACACCGAGGGCGCGGGCGGCGGGCACGCGCCCGACATCATCACCATCGCCGGGCACCCCAACGTGCTGCCCTCCTCCACCAACCCGACCCGGCCGCACACCGTCAACACCCTGGACGAGCACCTCGACATGCTCATGGTGTGCCACCACCTCGACCCTTCGGTGCCCGAGGACCTTGCCTTCGCCGAGTCCCGCATCCGGCCCACGACCATGGCCGCCGAGGACGTCCTGCACGACCTGGGCGCGATCTCGATGATCGGCTCTGACTCCCAGGCCATGGGACGGATCGGCGAGACCGTCATCCGCACCTGGCAGACCGCCCATGTCATGAAGCGCCGCTACGGCTCCCTCAACGCCGCGGGCGGCCCCGCCGAACCGGCGGACAACCTGCGAGCCCGCCGGTACGTCGCCAAGTACACGATCAACCCGGCCATCGCGCACGGCCTGGACGACGAGGTCGGCTCGGTGGAGCCGGGAAAGCTCGCCGACCTGGTGCTGTGGCACCCGGCCTTCTTCGGCGTCCGCCCGCAGGTGGTCGTGAAGGGCGGGGTGATCGCCTGGGCGGCGATGGGCGACGCCAACGCCTCGATTCCCACCCCGCAGCCGGTCCTGCCGCGCCCGATGTTCGGCGCCGCGCCGCTCACCGCCGCCGCCACGTCGGTGCACTTCGTCGCGCCCGCCGCCGTCGACGCGGGCCTCGCCGACCGGCTGTCGGTGAACCGCGCCCTCGTGCCGGTCAAGGACACCCGGCGGCTCGGCAAGGCGGACATGGTCCTCAACGACGCGCTGCCGCGGATCGACGTCGACCCGGACACGTTCACGGTGTCGATCGACGGCGACGAGGTCGAGCCCGCCCCGGCGACGGAGCTGCCGATGGCGCAGCGCTACTTCCTGTTCTGATGACCCTGCCGGCGCTGCTGCTGCTTCTCGCCGACTCGCGCCTTCCGGCGGGCGGCCACGCCCACTCGGGCGGCCTGGAGCCGGCGGCGGGCGCGGGCGCGGTCACCGACCTCCCGTCGCTGGCGGCCTTCCTGCACGGACGCCTCGCCACCGCCGGGCTGGTCGCCGCCGCCCTCTCGGCCGCCGCCTGCGCCCACGCCGCCCGCACGATGAACGGCACGAACGGCAGTGCCGGACGCGGCGGTGGCCCTCATGGGCACGAGGCTTGGACGGTGCTCGACGCGGAGACCGACGCCAGGATGCCGTCGCCCGCCGCGCGGCGAGCCTCCCGAGCGCAGGGCAGATCGCTGCTGCGCGCGGTTCGCGGCACGTCGCCGCATCCGGTGCTGGACGAAGTCGGGGTATTCCCGGCACCGCACCACCCGCTCGTCCTCGGCGCGGCCGTCGCCGTCGCCGGTGGCTCGCCCGCTGAGGCAGCCTCGGTCAGCGCCTACGGAGCGATCACCGGACCGGCGTCCGCGGCCGTACGGCTGCTCGGGCTGGACCCGCTGGCCGTGCACCGCGCGCTCGCCGACCTCGCCCCGGAGGTGGACGCGGTCGCCGCCGAGGCCGCCGGTTTCGCGGACCATGCTCCGGAGGCACTACCGGCCGTGTCGGCGCCCGCCCTCGACATCTTCGCCGAACTGCACCTCCGGACGGATCTACGCCTGTTCGAATCCTGACGACCGGACGGCACAGACCCAAGGGCCGACACGAGACGGCGGCGATCGTCCGATCCGGAACCGCCGGAAGAGAGGAAGACGCGATGGGCGCGAACCATGATCACGACCCCCACCCGGCGCCGTCCGCCAGAGGGCGGGCGCTGCGGCTGGGCGTCGGCGGGCCGGTCGGGAGCGGCAAGACCGCCCTGGTGGCGGCGCTGTGCCGGACGCTCCGCGACGGCCTGCGCCTGGCGGTGGTGACCAACGACATCTACACGACCGAGGACGCCGACTTCCTGCGCCGCAACGCGGTGCTGTCGGACGACCGGATCATCGCCGTCCGCACCGGATGCTGCCCGCACACGGCGATCCGCGACGACATCTCCGCCAATCTGGACGCCGTCGAGTCGCTGGAGCAGCGGCACGGACCGCTCGATCTCATCATCGTGGAGAGCGGCGGCGACAACCTGACCGCGACGTTCAGCCGGGGTCTCGTCGACCGGCAGATCTTCGTCCTCGACGTCTCCGGCGGCGACAAGGTCCCCCGCAAGGGCGGCCCCGGGGTGAGCGGCGCGGACCTGCTGGTCGTCAACAAGACCGATCTGGCCCCGCTCGTCGGCGCCGACCTCGGGGTCATGGACCGCGACGCGGCACGGGTCCGCGGCGGCAAGCCGGTGATCTTCAGCTCGCTGCGCGAGCGTCCCGGCGCGCCGGAGGTGGCGGGCTGGGTGCGGTCCGTCCTCGCCGAGACGCGGGGCGCCGGAGCAGCGCCGGAGACCGCACGTCCGGAGACCGCGCGTCCGGCCGCCCCCGGGGCCCCGTGACCCGGCACTACACGGCGCACGCCGCCGTCCGCGCCGACCGCGACGCCGCCGGGCGGACCGTGCTCACGACGCTGCGCTCCGACGGGCCCTACGCGCTGCGCGCCACCCCGGAGGCCGTCTACCTGGTCGGAGCCGCGGCGGGACCGCTCGGAGGCGACCGGCTGCACCTCGACCTGGACGTCGCGGCGGGCGCAACCCTGACCGTGCGGTCCGTCGCGAGCGCACTGCTGCTCCCCGGCGGGCCGGCCGGGCCCGAAGGCGAGTCCAGGGCGTCCGTGCGGGCCACGGTCGGGTCCGGGGCGCACCTGGACCTCGCCCCGGAGCCGGCGGTCGCGACGGCGGGCTGCCGCCACCGGTCCGTCACCGACCTCACCCTGGCGGGCGACGCCACGCTCCGGTGGCGCGACGAACTCGTCCTCGGCCGGCACGGTGAACCCGCGGGCCGCTACACCGGCCGCGTCGACGTCACCCTCGGCGGCAGGCCCCTGCTGCGGCACGAGCTGCGGCTGCCCGACCGCGTCCTCCACACCAGCGGTGCCGTCCTCGGCGACGCGCGCTGTACCGGAAGCGTGCTGCTCGTCGGTCCCGGCCTGGCGAAGGACGCCTACGCCGCCGACGGGCTGGCGGTGATGCCGCTCGACGGGCCGGGCGTGCTGGTCACCGCGCTCGCGCCCGACTCGGCGACGCTCCGCGGGCGGCTCTGCCACGGGGAGAAGCACGCCGGTGGCTGAGGACGCCGGTGGCTGAGGACGCGGGGGGCTGAGGACGCGGGGGGCTGAGGACGCGGGGGGCTGAGGACGCGGGGGGCTGAGGACACCGGGCGCTGGGGACGCCGGCGCGACCCCACCGAAGGTCAGCGGCGCCGGTGAGGTTCAGTTGACGCATCGGATACAAAGCAGAATTACTGCGGACATGGCGCCGGGTTTGCATTAACCCGACTCACACGGTCACCGGAGTCATCCGGTGTCCCGCCAGTTTCGGGGCCTGTCCGCAAGGAGTGGTACGTGCTCAGGAAATCTCTGCCGGTATTGATCTCAATGGCGACCGCGTCGCTGCTGTGCCTCACCTCCTGCGGCGGCGAGTCGGACGCGTCCGGCGGAACGGCCTCATCGAGCGGGAACACCATCAAGGTCGGTGTCCTCCACTCACTGAGCGGCACCATGGCCATCAGCGAGGTCACCGTCAAGAATTCCGAGCTCATGGCCATCGACGAGATCAACGCCGCCGGAGGGGTCCTCGGCAAGAAGCTCCAGCCGGTCGTCGAGGACGGCGCCTCGGACTGGCCCACCTTCGCCGAGAAGGCCCAGAAGCTCATCCGCAAGGACAAGGTCGCCACCGTGTTCGGCGGCTGGACCTCGGCCAGCCGCAAGGCGATGCTGCCCGTCTTCGAACGCAACAAGGCACTGCTGTGGTATCCGGTGCAGTACGAGGGGCTGGAAAGTTCGCCCTATATCTATTACACCGGCGCGACCACCAACCAGCAGATCGTCCCGGCATTGGACTATCTCAAGGAAAAGGGCAAGAAGAAGATATTCCTCGTCGGCAGCGACTACGTCTTCCCGCGCACCGCGAACAAAGAGATCAAGGCGTACGCCAAAGCCAACGGCATGACCGTTCTCGGCGAGGAGTACACCCCGCTCGGGACGACGGAGTACAGCACCCTCGTCAACAAGATCATGCAGGCGAAACCCGACGCGGTGTTCAACACCCTCAACGGCGACAGCAACGTCGCGTTCTTCAAGCAGCTCAAGAGCGCCGGCGCCGACGCCTCCTCGCTTCCGGTGATGTCGGTGAGCATCGCCGAAGAGGAGGTCAAGGGCATCGGGGTGGACAACATCGCGGGCCAGCTCGTCGCCTGGAACTACTACATGACGACCCCGGGCAAGACCAACGAGACGTTCGTGAAGGCGTTCAAGGCCAAGTACGGCGCGGACAAGGTGACCTCGGACCCGATGGAGGCCGGGTACAACGCCGTGAAGCTGTGGGCGGCGGCGGTCCAGAAGGCCGGGACGACCGAGGTCGAGGCGGTGAAGAAGGCCGCGGGCGGCATCTCCCTCGATCTGCCCGAAGGCAAGGTGACGATCGACGGCGCCAACCACCACATGCACAAGACCGCGCGCATCGGGGTCATCCAGCCCGACGGCACCATCAAGCAGGTGTGGGACTCGGGCAAGCCGATCGCGCCGGACCCCTACCTCAAGAGCTACCCCTGGGCCGCCGGCCTGTCCTGACCCGCCCCGACCCGCCCTGTTCTGTCCCCTTCCCGTCCTGACCCGCCCCGTCCGGTCCGTCCCGTGCCGTCGCACGGGCGGGCCGGGCCCGACGACCCCGATGACCAAGGGCACCGAGGAGTCGCATGGACGCTCTGCTCAGCCAGTTGCCGATCGGCCTCAGCATCGCCGCCGTCCTGATGCTGGTGGCGCTCGGCCTGACGTTCACCTTCGGCCAGATGGGGGTGATCAACATGGCCCACGGCGAGTTCATGATGGCGGGCGCCTACACGGCGTACGTCCTGCAGGACTGGACCGGGCGGGCCGCGGTCCTCGCGGCCCTGCCCGTCGCGTTCGCCGTCGCGGGCACGATGGGCCTGATTCTGGAACGGGCGGCCGTCCGCCGCTTCTACGGACGGCCTCTCGACACCCTGCTCCTCACCTGGGGAGTCAGCCTGGTCCTCCAGCAACTGGCGCGTGACATCTTCGGCGCGCCCAACGTCCAGGTGCTCGCCCCCCGCTGGCTCGACGGAGGCGTGCGGATGTTCGGATCGCAGCTCCCCTACACCCGGCTGTTCATCCTCGTCCTCGCGGCGGTGTCGGTGCTCGCGATCTGGGGCTACCAGAACTGGACCCGGCAGGGCCGCCGGATGCGGTCGGTCATGCAGAACCGCCAGCTCGCCGCGTGCAGCGGCGTCAACACCGGCCGGGTCGACCAGCTCACGTTCTTCATCGGCTCCGGCGCCGCCGGGATCGCCGGCGTCGCGCTGACGCTGATCGGCCCGATCGGCCCGAACCTCGGCACCTACTACATCGTCGACGCCTTCCTGGTGGTGGTCGCGGGCGGGCTCGGCCGGCTGCGCGGCGCCGTCATCGCCGCGCTCGCCCTCGGCCTGCTCAACTCCTACGCCGAGTTCTGGACGGACGCGAGCCTGGCCAAGGTGATCGCCTTCGTGGCGATCGTGGTGTTCCTGCAGGCACGCCCGCAGGGCCTGTTCGTCCTGCGCAGCCGGGCGCTGACATGACCGCCCGGTGGCGCGGAGCCGCGCTCTTCACCGCCGTGGCGCTGCTGGTCCTCGTGGTCGCGCCGGCCGTCCTGGACCCGTTCCGGCTCGGCCTGCTCGCCAAGTACCTGTGCTTCGCCATCGCCGCGCTCGGCATCGGGCTCGCCTGGGGCCAGGGCGGAATGCTCACGCTCGGCCAGGGCGTGTTCTTCGGGCTGGGCGGCTACTCGATGGCGATGTACCTCAAGCTCCACGACGCCGGGCCGGGCAACCTGCCCGACTTCATGGTGTGGAGCGGGGTGGAGCGGCTGCCGCTGCTGTGGAAGCCGTTCGCCAGCCCGGTGTTCGCCATCGCCGCCGCGGTGGCCGTCCCCGCGGCGGCCGCCGCGATCCTCGGCCTCCTGGTGTTCCGCCAGCGGGTGCGCGGCGCCTACTTCGCGATCCTCAGCCAGGCGCTCGCCGCGGCCTTCGTGATCTGGCTCGTGGGCCAGCAGGGCCTGACGGGCGGGACCAACGGGCTCACCCATTTCTACGACGTCTTCGGCCGCGACCCGGAGGAGGACGGCTCCAAGCGCGCCTTCTACTTCGTGGTGGCCCTGGTGCTGGGCGCGCTCTACCTCCTGAGCCGCCAGCTGGTGAAGAGCCGCTTCGGGCGGCTGCTCGTCGCGGTGCGGGACGGCGAGGACCGGGTCCGCTTCCTCGGCTACAACCCGGCCACCGTGAAGACCGTCGCGTTCGCGGCCTCCGCGGCCATGGCGGGCATCGCCGGGGCGCTGTACGTGCCGGTCGTCGGCATCATCTCTCCGTCGCTGCTCGGGGTCGTCCCGTCCATCGAGCTCGTGGTCGCGGTGGCGATCGGCGGGCGCTTCTCGCTGGCCGGAGCGGTCCTCGGCGGGGTGCTGCTGAACTGGGCGCACACCACCTTCAGCGAGCAGTACCCGAGCGGCTGGGTCTACCTGCAGGGTCTGATGTTCATCCTCGTCATCATGCTGGCGCCGGGCGGCGTCGCCGGAGCCGTGCGGTGGGCCGGCGACGCCCTGACGCGGCTCCGGGCGGGGACCCGCCCACCGTCCGCGTCCGGGTCCGCGGTGACCGCCGCGGCCGAAGGGAAGGAGGTGGCCGCCTCATGACCTCTCCCGCCGCGCCCGCGCTGCTGGACATCCGCGGGCTGGAGGTCGTCTTCGGCGGCTTCCGCGCCCTCGACGGCGTCGATCTGTCCGTCGAGCAGGGCGAGTTGCGGTTCCTCATCGGCCCGAACGGGGCCGGGAAGACCACCCTGATCGACGTGATCACCGGGCTGACCCGGCCGGCCGGCGGGTCGGTGACCTACGCGGGCACCTCCCTGGTCGGACGGCCGGAGCACCGGATCGTGCGGCACGGAATCGGCCGCACGTTCCAGACCTCCGTCGTCTTCGAGGAACTCACCGTCCTGGAGAACATCGACCTGGCCGCCTGCTTCCGCCGCCCGCTCGCCGCGCTGTTCCGGCAGCGGCGCGGCACCTCGGAGGCCGTGGCGGCCGCGCTGGAACGGATCGGGCTGACCGGCATGGCCGACCGGCCCGCCGGGGTGCTGTCGCACGGGCAGCGGCAGTGGCTGGAGATCGGCATGCTGATCGCGCAGCGGCCGAGACTGCTGCTGCTCGACGAGCCCGTGGCGGGAATGAGCCGTGACGAACGCGAGCGGACGGGTGAGCTGCTCACCGAGATCGCCAAGGACCACACGGTCATCGTCGTCGAGCACGACATGGAGTTCCTCCGGCGGTACGCGTCCCAGGTGACCGTCCTGCACGAGGGCAAGGTGCTCGTGGAGGGGGACGTCGCCGCGGTCCAGGCCGACCCCCGCGTCCAGGAGGTCTATCTCGGCCGGTCGCGGGAGGAGAAGGCGACGTGAGCGGAGCGAGCCGGAGGACGTGGGGCCCGGGCCGAGCGGCAGCGGGCGGGAGCCAGGGCGCGAATGGAGAGACGGCGTGAGCGACGTGATGCTTCAGGTGAGCGGAGTGCAGGCCGCCTACGGCCGGTCGCGGGTGCTGTTCGGAGTGGACCTGACGGTCCGTCCGGGCGAGCTGGTCACCGTCATGGGCCGTAACGGCGTGGGGAAGACCACGCTGCTCAACTCCATCATGGGCCTGCTGGCCCCGACCGCGGGCACGGTCACGTTCGACGGCACCGACGTGACGCGGATGCGCACGTACCAGCGGGTCCGGCTCGGCATGGGCTACGTCCCGCAGGGACACGAGACGTTCCCGCAGCTCACGGTCTGGGAGAACCTTCAGGTGACGCTGGAGGCCACGGGACGGCGCGACAGGGACGCCATCGACGAGGCTCTGGAGGTCTTCCCGCGGCTCACCGGCCTGCTGAAGCGCCGGGCGGGTTTCCTGTCGGGCGGGCAGCAGCAACAGCTGGCGATCGCCCGTGCCCTGGTGACCCGGCCGCGCCTCCTGATCCTGGACGAGCCGACCGAGGGCGTCCAGCCGTCGATCATCCGGGAGATCGAGGAGGCCGTGGAGAGGCTGCACAAGGAGCACGACCTCGCCGTCCTGCTCGTGGAGCAGTACCTCGACCTGGCCCTCCGGCTGGCCGACGCGTTCGTGATCATCGACGGCGGCACCGTCCGGCGGTCGGGAACCGCCGCCGATCTGCACAGCGACGAGGTCAAGCACCTCCTCGCCGTCTGAGCCGAGTGCCACCCCCTCGATCCGGTGGGCAATTCGGAATAAATCCGGACATTATGGTCGCCATTCTTTCGCCCGATCACGGTAACTCGATAAATGATCTACGAGGCCCATCGGGCCGCCGGACAGGAAAAGGATCGCCGCGCGCCGGTGCGCCAGCCCCTCGGCCGAAAGCGGACAGTGACCCGATCATAACTATTTGGCCGAGATCGAACTTCGCGCCGCGGCTCCCGTCAAGGCGAAAAAGCGTCCCAAAGCGGACGTAAGACGCCCCTCCAATACCACAAGTCACGGCCGCCACAGCCGATTGCCGCCTCTGAATAATTCCTATCATCCCGGTAGGGTTGATTTAGTATTTTCCCTCTGGATTTCCGGACGAATCTGCGGTTACCTTGTTCCCGTTCGACCGGAAGGGCCCGCCAAGTTGGGATCGCAGCAGTGTCGGCGGGACGAAATCGATCTTTCAATAAACCGGGTGGCGAAGCGCCGGAGCGGCGCAATGTGAGCGGAGATCCTCATGGTGGATTTCAATTTCAGTATCTTCTCGGCGGTCTCGTCCGCCGGTGCTGACGACACCGCTCTCACCGATCTCCTCGCGGCGGCGATCGGCCGGGCGAGCGATCCCGGGCAGTGGCGGACTGGGCGCGCCGGCATCTGGTGCACGGTCGCGCCCGAAGGGGCGCAGCACCGCCAGCAGGGCTGGAAACTGCACGTCGCGGCCACGCCGGCCGCCGCGCCCGAGATGCTCGCCCGCTGCCTGGAGGTGCTCCTCGCGGCGCGGTCGGCGTTCAAGTTCGCCGCCACGACCGACTTCGTCGCGGCGCTGAACGCGCGCAACACGCCACGCGGACAATCCGGCAAGTTCATAACAATCTATCCGGAAAGTGACACCGAGGCGGTCCGGTTGGCCGAGGCCCTGCACCGGGCGACGGCGGGCCTTCCGGGCCCGCGCGTCCTTTCCGACCGGCCCTATGCGCCGGGCAGCGTCGTTCATTATCGTTACGGCGCGTTCACCGAGGACCGGCGCATCAATAATGACGGTTTCTACGCCTGGATGATCTTGGATCCGGACGGTAATCCGGTGGAGGATCGGCGCGTCGGGCGGTACGCACCTCCCTCTTGGGCCACTTCTCCCTTTCCTGACAATGGGCTGCGCGTCACCCGGAGGACAGGCGGTTCCGGAAACAAGATCCTGATCAACGGGTGCTTCGCCGTCCGGGACGCCATCCGGCACACCAACAAGGGCGGAGTTTACCGTGCCGTCGACACCCGGACCGGGGAACCGGTGATTCTCAAGGAGGCGCGGCCGCATGTGGCGGCCGACTCCAGCGGGCGCGACACCCGGGACCGGTTGCGCGCGGAGGCGCGCGCCCTGGAACGAATCCAGGACCGCGGATTGGCGCCCCGACCGGTGGAGCTGTTCACCGAGAGCGGCCACCTGTTCCTCGCGCAGGAGATGATCCCGGGAACGCCGCTGCGGGACTGGGCGGCCGATTCCATCCGGGAGCGCGGCTGGGGCGCCCACCTGGCGCCGGCGCTGGGCATGGCGCGCCGGCTGGCCGACCTGGTGATCGGGGCGCACGCCGCCGGGCTCGTCCTGCGGGACTTCAACCCCAACAACGTCATGGTGCGCCCGGACGGTTCACCGGTCCTGATCGACCTCGAACTCGCGGTCGTCGCCGGCGATCCCGAGGAGGCCCCGCTGCGCGCCGGCACCCCCGCCTTCGGGGCGCCCGAGCAGCTCGCGGGCGCACGGCCGCACGCCTCCGCCGACTACTTCAGCCTCGGCGCCACCCTGTGCTACCTCATCACCGGCGCCCCGCCCTACTTCCTGGACGAGCGGCCCCGGCCGCGGCCCCTGGCCGAACGGCTCACCGAATGGCTGGCCGCCCGCACCCACGACCTGGACCTGCCCGAGTCCCTGCGGACGCTGCTCGTGGAACTGATGGCCGAGGAGCCCGAGCGGCGCTGCGGACCGGCGCGGGCGCGCACCGTCCTGACCTCCTGCCAGGACCTCTGCCTCGACGAGCGCGCGTACCCGCCCGCGCCGTACCCGCCGGGGGCGGACCACGACGGCGCCGAGCCGGAGTGGCTGCGGGAGGCGTGCGACCGGGCGGTCGAGGGGATCACCGACCATCTGCTCGCGTCCATGGACCCGCAGTCGGCGCAGTCGCTGTGGCCGATGTCCTGCGTCCACGGCGCGCCGGACCCGTGCAGCCTCCAGCATGGCGCCGCGGGATGCCTCGGCGCCCTGGTGCGGTGCATGGAGCACACGGCGGACCCGCGCCTTCCCGGCGCGGCCCGCACCGCCGCGCGCTGGATCCTGGAGCGCCTGGACGGCAGCGCGGAGCGGCCGCCCGGCCTGTACTTCGGGACGGCCGGCGCCGCGTGGGCGCTGCTCGACGCGGGGCTGGCGCTCGGCGACGACGCCCTCGTCCGCGACGCGATCGCGGTGGCCGAGGCGCTCCCGGAGGCCGCCGCGAGCCCCGACGTGACCCACGGGACGGCGGGCATCGGCATGACCGCCCTGCACTTCTGGGCCCGGACGGGGCGCGAGTCGTTCGCCGGACGCGCGCACGCCGCCGCGGACGCGCTCGCCGGTTCGGTGGAGGAGCGGCCGGACGGGCCCGTCTGGACCACGCCGGCCCACGTGGACTCCAAGCTCGCCGGCAAGTCCTACCACGGGTTCGCGCACGGGGTCGCGGGTCCGGCGTACTTCCTGCTCGCCTGCGCCGACGTGACCGGGCGCGCCGACCACCGGGCGCTCGCCGTCCGGACCGGGGAGAGCCTCCTGGACGCGGCGGTCCTCACGCCGCGGTCGGCGATGTGGGGCGCCGGGACCGGCGACCCGCCCACCGCTCCGTACTGGTGCCACGGCTCGTCCGGCATCGCGACGTTCCTGGTCCGGCTGGGCCGCGCCACCGGTGACCCGCGCTTCCTGGAGGCCGCCCGGCTGTCCGCCGGCGCGGTGACCGACCAGTCGTGGCGGGCGGTGCTGGGGCAGTGCCACGGCCTGTCCGGCAACGGCGACTTCCTGCTGGACATGGCCGCCCTGACCGGCGACGCCCGGCACCGCGCCGCCGCGTGGCGGCTCGCCCGGATCATCGTCGCCAACCGCGCGCACCGCGACGGCCGGATCGTCCTCCCCGACGAGCAGGGGGAGGTCTCGGTGAGCTGGGGCGACGGCCTGAGCGGGATGCTGGCGTTCCTCCTGCGGCTGCGGCACGGCTCGGACCGGCTGTGGATGGCCGACGCCGCGTCCGCGCAGGTCCCCCCGCCCGCGCGGGGCTCCGCCGCCGGCACGGCGGCCGGGAGGGCGTCATGACCCCGGCCGTGCCCGTCCTCCCCCGCATCCCGAGCCGCTCCGGCTTCGCCTTCTCCGCCGACGGCCGGTGGGCCGCGTGCCTGAGCACCGTCGACGACGGCGTCACGCTGGAGCGGTGGAGCCTGGACCGCGCGGTGCCGTCCCGGCGGGCGTTCGGCACCGGGTGGATCGCCACCGGGTGCGACGGCGAGCGGGAGACCCTCGACCGGCACAGCCGGCCGCTGCCGCTGGACGACGGCCGGGTCCTGCTGGCGCGCCCCGACGTGGACGCCCACGGCACGCCCACCGGGCACGGGACCGTCGTCATCGCGCAGGCCGGGCACGGCGGCACGACCGTCGCGCGGTCGTGCCGGGTCCCGGCGATGCTCGCCGGGCACCTGCTGGCCGGCCCGGGGACGCCGCAGACGGTGGTGCTCGTGACCGTGGAGGACGAGCGTCGGTCGCGGATCTGGGAGCTGTCGCCGGCCACCGGCTCGCTCGAACCGATCATGACCGTCCCCGGCGTGCTGGCGGGCGGGGTCTGGCTCGACGGCGGGCGCACGCTGGCGCTCGACCACACCGCCCCGGGCCGCCGGACCGACGGGATCGCGGTCGACCTGCGCGAGCGCTCCTGGCGCCGGGTCTGGTCGGTGTCCAGCGCGACCGCCGACAGGATCGTCGCCTGCGACCGCGGCGCGAAGGTGCTTGCGGTGACCACCGGCACGCCCGGCGCCCGGTGGACGGGCACGGCGCGGATCGGGCTGTGGTCGCCGGGGTGCGGCCCCGTCCGGTTCCCCGAGGCCCTGAACGCGCCGGACGCCGAGCGGACCCCGCTGACCTTCGACGCCTCCGGCGGGCACCTGCTGGTGAGCGAGGTCCGCGGCGCCACGTCCCGGCTGGTGGTGCACACCGCGGCGGACGACCGCGTCGAGCCCGTGGACCTCCCGCCGGGGACGCTCTCGCCGCCGGCCTCGTGGACGGGCGACCGCATCCACCTGCGCTACTCGGCGCCCCACCGGCCGCCGACGCTGGCGACCGCGCACCGCCCCCCGGCCTCCGGCTGGTCGCTGGAGCGGCGGGCGCCCGACGACGCGGCGGACTGGCGGCGCGCCGACCTGGTCGAGCTGCCGGGCCCGGCCGGGCCGATCGAGGCGATCGTCTACGGCGGCCCCGGCTGGCGGGAGAGCGAACGGCTCGTGCTGGCGCTGCACGGGGGGCCGCTGTCGGCCTGGCGGCTGGAGTTCGACCCGCTGTTCCAGCACCTCGCCGCCGCCGGGATCGCCGTGGTCGCGCCGAACTACCGCGGCAGCACCGGCTACGGCGCCCGGCACCTGCGCCCGGTCATCGGCGACTGGGGCGGCCCCGACCTCGAGGACGTCCTTCACCTGGCGCGCGGCCTCGCCGGGCCGCGCCGCAGGGCGGGGGTCCCCGGGCCGATCGTCCTCGGCGGCAGCTACGGCGGGTTCCTGGCGCTGCTGGCCGCCTGCCACGACCCGGAGCGGTGGTCCGGGTGCGTGGCGCTGGCGCCCTTCACCTCCGCCGCGAGCCTGTACCGCGACGCGACCGGCCCCGTCCGGGACCGGGTGGCGCGGCTGAACGGGCGGGGCGGCGGGGCCGACCCGCACACCGGACGCGACGTCCTGCGCGCGTGCGACGCGCTCACGGCGCCGCTGCTGCTGGCCCACGGGATACGCGACGAGGTCATCCCCGTCGCGCAGTCCCGGGCGCTGCGGCGGCGCCTCCTCGAACTCGGCAGGACCGAAGGGGCCGGCCTCGACTACGTCGAGGTCGACGGCGACCACACCGGCGTCGTCCAGGCGTGGCCCTCGGTCCTCCGGACGGCTGTGGTCCGCTTCTGCCTCGGCGCGGAGCGGATCCCGATTTCGAACTGCGAAGGGAGGTGAACCGAATGGAGATCTTCGACGGTGACCTCGTGGCGGCCCTGCAGGAGCTGCCCGAGACCGACCCGATCGAGATTGAGGGCATCCAGCTCGGCGGCACGTGCTCGTGCGTCGGACTGCTGACGCTGCTCAACACCGTGTGCGTCGGTATCTCGTGCGCGTGATGCCGTGCACCTCACGCGGCCCGGGATGACCGAGTAAGAGATCCCGCGTCCGCAGACACCGGTCACGGGCCGGCCGGAAGGCCGGTCCGTGACCGGACCCACTTGACACTGTAACCGACGCCGCCGAGAGCGAACGGAGCTGGACGAGCGTGCCCCTGACCTCGGCGCCCGCCGACCCGCCCGCCGATCCGGTGGACGAACCGGTGAACGGCGCCGGTCCCGGGTCGCGGGCCGGCGCGGCCGACCCGGTCGCGCTGCGCCGGGACGGGCGGCGGCTGCTGCGCGCGGCGGTGCGCCGCTTCCGCGGGCCGCTGGCGCTGCTGGCGGCGCTCACCGCGGTCCGCGCCGCGTCGATGCTGGCGATGCCGGCCATGCTCGCGAAGGCGGTCGACGCCGTTCGCGGCGGCGGCGACCTCACCGCCGCGGTCGCGGGGCTGGCCCTCGTGCTCGCGGTCGGCGCGGCGGCCGAAGCCGGCGAGGAACTGGCCGGCACCTACTGCGGCAGCCGCATCACCGCCTGGCTGCGGCACCGCCTGATCGGGCGGGTGCTGGAGCTCGGGGAGCCGGGCAGGCGGCGCTTCGCCACCGGGGACGTGCTGTCCCGGCTCACCGAGAGCGCGGGCGGCCCGGCGTCCTTCCCGACCCTGCTGGTGTCCGGCGCCGCGACCCTGGCGACGACGGCGGGCGCGGTGGTCGCCCTGGCCCTGATCGACTGGACGCTCGCGGTGGCGTTCGTCCTCGGTGTGCCGCCCGCCGTCCTCGCGCTGCGCGTGTTCGTCGCGAAAGCGAGCGAACCGTTCGCCGAGTACCAGCGCCATCAGGCGGAGATCGGCACCCGCCTGCTCGACGCCCGGCAGGGCGCCCGCACGATCCGCGCCGCCGGTACCGCCGACCGCGAGATCCGGCGGATCCTGCTCCCGCTGCTCCCGCTGGGCGCGGCAGGGCGGCGCACCTGGGCCGTGCAGGGGCAGGTGGGCTGGCGGCTGTCGCTGCTGGCCCCGCTTCTGCAGATCGTGGTGGTCGGCGTCGCCGGGGTGCGGCTGGCCGCCGGGGACGTCACCGCGGGCGGGCTCGTGGCCGCCGCGTCGTACACGTCCATGGCGGCCGGGGCGGCGGCGCTGTTCGACACCTTCGTCGCGCTGCTGAACTGCGAGGTCGGCGCCGGGCGTGTCGCGGAGGTCCTCGACGCGGCCCCGGCCGTCCGGCCGCCGGAGCGGCCCGTGCCGCTGCCGGACGGTCCCGGCGCGCTGCGGCTGCGGCAGGTCACCGTCCGGGTCGGCGGCCGGACGGTCCTCGACGGCCTGGACCTCGCGGTGCCGCCCGGAGCCGCCGTCGCGCTCGTCGGGGCGTCGGGGACGGGCAAGAGCGTGCTGGTGTCGACGATCGGGCGGCTCCTCGACCCGGACGAGGGACGCGTCGAGCTCGACGGCGTCCCCGTCGCCGACGTCGCGCTCCCCCGGCTGCGGCTGGCCGTGGCCTACGCGTTCGAGCGGCCCGCGCTGCTCGGCGCCACCGTGCACGACATGATCGCCTATGCCCGTCCCGGCGCCACCCGCGCCGAGGTGCGCGGCGCGGCCCGGACGGCGGCGGCCGACGGGTTCGTCCAGGCGCTGCCCGCCGGATACGACACCCCGCTCGCCGAGGCCCCGCTGTCGGGGGGCGAGCTGCAGCGTCTCGGCCTCGCCCGCGCGGCCCTCGCGGACGCGCGGCTGCTCGTCCTCGACGACGCCACGAGCAGCCTCGACACCGCCACGGAGATGCGGGTGACGCTGGCGCTGCGGGAGATCCTCGACGGACGCACCAGCCTGGTGGTGGCCCGGCGGCCCGCCACCGCCGCCCGCGCAGACCTGGTCGCCTGGCTCGACTCGGGGCGGATACGCGCGCTCGCACCGCACGCCGAACTGTGGCCCGACCCCCGATACCGTGCCGTGTTCGCGGCGGAACCCGGCGGGTCTCCAGGCGCTCCGGCGCCGTGCACGGCCGCGCCGGGGCCCGGCACATGACCGCCGCGCCGGCCGTCCGGCTGCTGCGCGGCCATCTGCGAGGGCGGGGGCGCGCGCTGCGCCGCCTCGCCGCCTGGTCGGCCGTGGAGGGCCTCCCGCCGTTCGCCTCTGGTCTGCTGCTCGCCCGCGCCATCGACGACGGGTTCCTACCCGGCCGGCCCGCGACCGGGCTGGCCTGGCTCGCCGCGCTGGCCGCGCTCCAGGCGCTCGGCGCGCTCGGCACGAGACGGATCTACCCCTGGCTCGCCGAGACCGTCGAGCCGCTGCGCGACTCCCTGGTCGGCGCCGTCGTCGCCGGCGCCGTGCACCGGACGATCGACCGGGCCGGCGACCCGCTGGCGGCGGGAGCGGGCGCCGGGGTCTCGCAGGTCACCGAGCAGGCGGAGGCCGTCAGGGCGCTGCTCGGGACGGCGCTGCGCAACATGCGGCAGATGCTGGCGGCCGGCATCGCGGCGATGCTGGGGCTGGCCCTGCTCGCCCCGCTGCCCGCCCTCGTCGTCGGCGGGTCGGTGGCCCTCGCGCTGGCCGTGTTCGCCGGGGCGCTCGGCGTCCAGGTCCGCCGGTACCGGGTCGTCGTCCGGCACGCCGAGCGCATCGGGGAGACCGCGGCCGTGATCGTCCAGGGCGTCCGCGACGTCGTGGCGTGCGCGGCCGAGCCGCGCGCCGCCCGCACGGTCGGCGCGGCGGTCGACGCGCAGGCCGAGGCCCTGCGGTCGTTCGCCCGGTCCCGGCTCGTCCGGATCCCCGTGCTCGTGCTCGGCGTGCACCTGCCGCTGCTCGCCCTGCTCGCCCTGGCGCCCCGGCTGGTCGAACAGGACGGGCTCACTACCGGCCAGGTGGCGGGAGCGGTCGGCTACCTGGTGACCGGGCTGCGTCCGGCGATCGTGCTGCTGGTCGACGCGGGCGGCACGCTGCTGCTGAGCCTCGTTGTGGTCCTCGGCAGGCTCGCCGAGGTGTGCGCCGAGCCCGCGGCGACGCCGGGGGCCGCCGCGCGGCTCGACGTCACGTCCTACGGCATCGAGGCCGAGCACGTGACGTTCGCCTACTCGCCCGACGCCGAGCCCGTCCTCTCTGATCTTTCCCTGCACGTCCCGGAGGGCACCCATCTGGCGGTGGTCGGGCCCAGCGGGACCGGCAAGTCGACGCTGGCCAACGTCCTCACCGGCCTCGCGCCGCCCCAGGGCGGACGCGTCACGCTCGGCAAGGTGCCGCTCGCCGACCTCGACCAGACGCGGCTGCGGTCGGCCGTCACGCTCATCCCGCAGGAGAGCTACGTCTTCGCCGGGACGCTGCGGGAGAACCTCGTCTACCTGCGGCCGGACGCCACCGCCGCCGAGGTGGACGAGGCCGTCCACGCCGTGGGGCTGGAGGAGACCGTGCAGCGGCTCGGCGGCCACGACGCGCGGATCCCGCCCGGCGGCGGGACCCTGTCGCAGGGGGAGCGCCAGCTCGTCACCCTCGCGCGCGCATACCTGTCCGCCGCCCCCGTCACGATCCTCGACGAGGCGACCTGCCACCTGCACCCCGCCGCCGAGGCCCGCGCGGAGACGGCCCTGGCCGAGCGCGGCGGCACGCTCATCGTCATCGCCCACCGCATCAGCTCGGCCGAGCGCGCCCAGCAGGTGCTGCTGCTGGACGATCCGGCCCCCCTCCTCGGGACGCACGACTCGCTGCTCGCCGACAGCCCCCTCTACGCCGAACTCGTCGGGCACTGGCGGACCTGACCCCCGGGATACCGGAGGCGGAAGTCAGCCGGTGGCGAGGAGCGCCAGCAGCGACGACGCGATGACGTGGTCGAGCTGGAGGGTCGCCGCCGTCAGCGAGCCGGTGAACACGCCGTTGCCCATGAACAGCAGCGGGCCGGTGACCGCGTTCTTCGCCGGCGGCGTGGCCAGCAGCGCCTCGACGCGCTCGACCACCCCGGACTCGGCGAACGCGCTCACCGGGCCGGCCGCACGCGGCTGGGCCAGCGCCACCCTGGCCAGCGTCCGGGCGACGAACGCGCGGTCGCCGGTCGCCTCGGCGGCGTCCTCGTCCGCCCAGCGCTCCACCGCCAGCCGCAGCCGGCCGTCCAGGGACCTCAGCGGCGGCAGGACCGCCGCTGCCAGCGCCCCACCGGCAAGGTAGCGGTGATGGCGATGCCGGAGATGTGACGCCTCGTGCTCGAAGACGACCTGGAGTTCCTCTGGCGTCAGCTCATGCAGAAGACCCCGGGAGACGATGACCCCGCCGTTCCGTCCGGGGACCGCGACGGCGATCGGGACGTCGGTGTCGAGCGGCTCCCGGACGTCCGCCCGCGCGGCACGGAGTTCGGCGCCCCACCGGGCGGCGGCCCTGCACGCGGTCACCAGCCCGGCGGCGGCCAGGGCGGCCGCGGGAACGCCCACCGCGTCGGGGACCGGGCGGTCGTCGCCGAAAAGCGCCCATTCGGGGACGTGCGCGGCCGCGGACGGCACGAGCGTCGCCGCGTAGTTGATCGCCACGAAGACGCCGGTGCCGAGCGCGGCCACCGCCGTCATCGCCCCCGTCGTCGCCAGCAGCCGCGCCGACCAGGACGGATGGAGCCGTGACGGGATCCTCGCGAGGGCGACGCTCAGCGCCAGCATGATGATCAGGGGCAGGAAGGTGAACCAGTTCACCTGTCGCCTTCCGGACGGTCGAGGAACTCGCGCAGCTCGCGCGCCTCCTCGGCGCTCAGCGACCGCGCGAACCGGTTCAACACGGTACCCGGGTCGCTGGCGTGCCGCAGATGCTCGCGCATGCGCCCGGCCACCAGCTCCGACTCGTCGACCGCGAGCCGGTAGCGGTAGTGGCGCCCGGCCCGGACGCGGGAGACCAGCTTCTTCTCGTGCAGCCGGTGCAGGATCGTGTTCACCGTCGTGTACGCCGGATCGCCGTCCAGCCGCGCGACCAGCTCCGCCGTGCTCGCGTTCCCGCCGAGCCCGGCGAGGGCGGCGAGCACCTCGGCCTCCAGCTGTCCGAGCGGCCTGCGCGACACCGGCCTCACCCGCCTTTTCGCAGGACGTCGGGTTCGAGGTAGATGAGGCGCGCGATGGGCACCGCCACGCGGATCCGCGCCTCGGCGTCGTTGATCGCGTCGGCGACCTCGCGCGCGTCGTCCTGCAGGTCGATGGCGATCTTCGCGGCGACCAGCAGCTCCTCCGGCCCGAGATGCATCGTGCGCATGTGGATCACGGCGGGGACGTCGCGGCTCGCCACGATCGCCTCCCGGATCAGCCGCACCTGCTCCGGCCCGGCCGATTCACCGATCAGCAGGCTCTTGACCTCGGTGGCCAGCACGATCGCGATGGCCGTGAGCAGCACACCGATCGCCGCGGTCCCGATGCCGTCCCAGACGCCGTTCCCGGTGATCAAGGTCAGGCCGACACCGCACAGCGCGAACACGAGCCCCGCCAGCGCCCCCGTGTCCTCCAGCAGGATGACCGGCAACTCCGGCGACTTGGACCGCCGGATGAACTGCACCCAGCCGGCCTTGCCCCGAACCCGGTTGGACTCCATGACCGCCGTCCGCAACGCCGTCCCCTCCAGGACCATCGCGACGAGCAGGACGACGATCGGCACCCACTGCCACTCCTCGATCGGATGCGGGTCGGAGATCTTGTGCCACGCCTCGTACAGCGCGAACAGCCCGCCCAGGCTGAACAGCACGATCGCCACCAGGAACGCGTAGATGTAGCGCTCGCGCCCGTACCCGAACGGGTGCTCCTCGGTCGCCCGCCGCTCCGCGCGCTTCCCGCCGATCAGCAGCAACGCCTGGTTGCTGGAATCGGCCACCGAGTGGATCGCCTCGGCCAGCATCGATGACGACCCCGTCAGCACGAACGCCACGAACTTGGTGAGGGCGATCCCGAGGTTCGCGCCCAGCGCGGTGACGACGGCCTTCGTACTTCCTTCGGCGCTCACGAACTCCCCTGCTACATCCGACTTCTGCCTGCTCGTGGCGATGGTCCCTGCTGAGGTCCCCGCCGATCGCGCGGCCAAGCGTAGGCGGTGAACGCCGCCGGACCCGTCCCGGCGACCTCCGACAGATGACGCATATGCGAGCTTTATCCAGAATAAACCATTGCATTTGCCTGCTCACTGGCTCTTTGGATGTCGCTTCTGCATCATGTCATTCATGAGGAGTGGTGCCGCCGAGACGCCGGCCTGGGGCTCGATGACCGAGGAGCAGATCGGCCGCTGGCAGGAGGTCATGGACGGGGTGGCCGGGATGTTGCCGGACGGCGCCGTCTCCGTGCTGGTGGACGGAGGTCGGCACGCGGAGATGTTCGCCGGCCGGCTGGCCGACAGGCTCCAAGCCGACGGGCGCCGGTGCGTCCGTCCCGATGGGGACGGCCATCGGGACGGCCAGGGCGACGGCCCCGAGGTGCGCGCACCGGTCCCGCGGACGGTCACGCTCGCCGCGGGGGCCGGGTGGCGTCAGCGCCCACCGGCAGGCGGCTGGGACGTCGTCATCTGGCTGCGCACCTACCGTGCCGCCAACGGGGACGCCGAGGACGGCGCGGACATCGTGCTCGACCTGCACGACATCTCGTGGCCGGTCATCCGCCATGTCGCGCTTCATCTGGCGGGGCACGGCGACTGGTTCATCGCCGAGAGCCGGGCGTTCTTCGGCCCGCGCGCGGCGACCTGGGACGCCAGGTTCGGCGACGACGGGCCCGCGTACGCCGACGCGATCGACGAGGCCGCCCTCCCGGACGGCGCGTGCGTCGTGGACGTCGGCTGCGGTACCGGTCGCGCGCTGCCCGCCCTGCGCCGGGCGGTCGGCCCCGCCGGGAAGGTGATCGGCGTGGACCTCACGCCGCAGATGCTCGCCGCGGCGCGGGCCTGCGACCGTGGCCGGCACGCCGTCCTGATGCTGGCCGACGCCCGCAGGCTGCCGTTCGCGGACGCCCGGTTCGACGCGGTCTTCGCGGCGGGGCTGGTGCAGCACATGCCCGACCCGGCGGCCGGGCTCGCGGAACTGGCCCGCATCACCCGTCCCGGCGGCAGGCTGGTGATCTTCCATCCGTCCGGACGGGCGGCGCTGGCCGCCCGGCACGGCCGCACCCTGCGACCGGACGAACCCCTGGCACCGGCACGGCTCGGCCCCCTGCTGGCCACCGCGGGCTGGCGCCTGGACACCTACGACGACCCGCCCCACCGCTTCCTCGCCCTGGCCGACCGCTGTTAGGCGCCGGCCGCCGGCAGGGTCCAGCGCGTCCACCGGCTTTCAGCCGATCCGGCCTGCTTTCGCGGCGGCCTTCGCGGCGGCACGGCTGGCCGCGCGCAGGTCGGCCGAGGCCGACCTGCGCCGAACGTGTCGAGAGCGCCCGGGGTGTCAGGCGAAATGCAGCGTGTACGGAAGGCGGCCGCCTGCCCAGACCGTGGAGGTGTGCCGGACGCGGGCAAGGGCCTGGATCTGGTTGGAGCCCTGCATCGGGACGTCGGCGACGGTCCAGGTCGTCCCGTCGAAGTGGCGCAGGGTCCGGTACATGCCGTCCCCGACCCACACGCCCCCGCGCCCGTCCGGGGCGAGCGAGCCGAGGAAGCCGATCGCCGACCGCGTCCCCACGGCGGCGGACGTTCCGGGCAGGCGCTGCACGGTGAAGTCGGTTCCGTCCCAGCGCACCAGTCGTGCGCTCATGTCGAGGGGGTACGTCGACACGGTGAGGAACCAGACTTCTTCGGCCGAGACGTGCTCGATCTGGAGGATCCAGTGCGGGTATCCCGTCGAGTCCGTGATCGGGCGTTCGGTCCAGGTCTGCCCGTCGAAGTGGCGGAGCGTGCCGTAGCCGCCGAGCCACACGTCGGACGGGCTCCGCACCGAGATCGCGGTGAAAAGGGTTCCGGACGGTTCGCGGAGCAGCCGGGTCCAGCCGCCGCCGTCCCGGCGGTAGAGGGAGGTGCCCGAGCCGAGCTGGTCGTCCACCTCGCCGCCGATCATCCAGGGGCGGCCGAGCTGGTCGACGTCCAGCGCGACCCACTCCCCGACGGGAGCGTCGACGGCCTCCCAGGCGAGGCCGTTCCAGCTCATCACCAGCGGGTCGTCGGTCTGGACCGTGCTCTGCGCGATCGCCCAGGCGCGGGCGGGCGTGCGCGCGGCGACGTCCACCAGGTTCGGCACCATCCCGTCGGGGACGGGGACGCGCTGCCACGCCCCGGCGTCCCAGTGCAGGGCGACGGGCGCCTGCCCGGCGGCCCCGGTCTCGACGCCGACCGCGAACGCGCTCTGCCGTGTCGGCGCGGTGATCGCGTTGATGCCGATGTCCGGCTGGGCCCCGGGGATCGGTTGCGTCGTCCATCCTCCGGGCGGGACGTCGGCGCGTGCGGCCTTCGGCAGCGCCGGGACGGCCGCGGCGCCGAGGAGCGCGGCGGCGCCGAGTGTGAAGGCGCGGCGGGACAGGTGGGGGTTCGAAGCGGACGGCTGCACGGCGGCTCCTCGGCGGGGTGGACATTCATTGCCAGTATTTGGTGGCAAGGATTTCCGGATCCACACCGTGACCTATTGCGGCCAGTTGCGGTCGGCGGGGCGGCGTCTCGCGCCACCTCCGGCACCGGCCCCGGGCATTCCTGACTTCTCCCGTATGACCAATAATGCCGATCATGAGTGGGAGTGTGGCGGTACCGGGCCAGTTCGGGCCGAGGGCGGCGCAGCGATGGCGGCGGGCGGCCGTCGCCGCCGTCGTGGTCGTGTGCCTGACGGCGTACGCGTTCCTCGTGCCGACGATCCTGCTGTTCGGATTGCTCCCGCTGGCGCCGCTCGCGCCCACCCTGCTCGGCCGGCTCTTCGCGGGAGTGGGGCCGCCGACCGAGGTGACCCGGGACGGCATCCGCGGCCACGTGGTCTCCTCGTTCCAGCCTCGCCGCGAACTGCTGCCGTGGACGGCGATCGCGCGGGTGGACGTCCAGGAGCGGGGCCGCCGGACGTTCGCCACGCTCGTGCTCACGGACGGGAACCGGGTCCTGCTCCGGCACCCGTCCGGCCGGCGCGGGGACCGGCGGGTGCACGACGCGGTCGCCTTCATGCGGCAGCAGCACCTGGCGGCCTGCGGCCAGACTCCGCCGCTGGTCGATCGGGTTCCGCTTCCATGGCGCCGGGTGCGCGTCTGGGTGCGGGTGCTGGCGGGGGCGCTTCCCGTCGCCAGCCTGGTCGGGCTGGCGGCGTGGATGACCGCGCAGGCCGATTGGATCAGAGCCCCCGACGATGTCGCCGCCTGCGAGCAGGTTCCCCGGCAGGTCGCCGCGCGGATCCTGCCGGAGGGCCGTGTCCAGGGCTATGGCAACCGGGCGGCCTGCCGGTGGAGCACCGCCGAGACGTGGAAGGACGGCACCTGGATCGACTTCCACATCGCCTCCTGGCCGGCCTCCGACTCCGAGCGGTCATATCAGGGGACCCTGAAGGCGACCCGGGCCGCCGGACGAACGCCCCACCCACTGCGGAACCGCGACGGCGACGCCTACACCGTGGCCTGGCAGGACGCCTGGGGGTTCACCGCCCAGGGAAGGGCGCACGTGAAGGGGTACCTGGTGATGGTCGCGCTGCACAGCAGGCGAGCGGCCTCCGCGGACGAGGCCGAGCGGCAGGCCGGTGACGTCCTGCGCGCGCTCATGGAGAAGCTGGCGGCACGGGCATGAAGTTCTTGAACGCGCGCGAAACCGGTCTGCTCTCGTACATGGCGCTGTTGTCGATCCTCGTGTGGGCACCGTTCCTGGCGTTCCAGGCCGTGCTCGGGTCTGACGACGACGAGACCGTCCCGCAGCGGACGCCGTTGGTGGACCTGTGCATCTGGTTCCCCTACCCCAAGGTCGTCCAACTGGTGCCCAAGCCGCGTGCCCCCCAGTCGCAGGCCATCTTCTACGGCGAGATGCAGTGCGACTGGGTCGGCGAGGACCAGCGCACCCGGTTGAGCTTGAGCGCCTACCGTCCATCCGGGGCGCTGACCCTCGAAAAGGAGTCCAGCGAACTCGACGACTTCTACGACAGCAGCGCCTCGTCCAGTGGGGACGAGACGGGCCCGGCGGGGCTCGGTGACAGGAGTGCGCTGAGCGTCCAGCGCGGGGCGGACTACGCCGAGGCGCATGTCGTCGTCCGCGACGGCCTGCTCGTGGTCCAGGTCACCTACCGCGTGCCGGGGAAGGGACCGGACGTGGCCGCCAGGGCCAGGGAAGCCGCCGTCGAGCTGCTGCGGCTTCTGCCGCCCAAGGGCCGCTGAGCAAGCGCCGCATCGGGGGTCGGTCGCCGACGGCCCTGCCCGAACTCGTCATCGGCTCCATCCACGGCCGACGAGAGCCCCGGAGGCGCCCTCCACCTGATCGTTCGCCGCCGGAAAGCATGATCAATATGCCGTTGCATCTGGCTTCCCGAACCGAGTTCTAGTATTCAAGAGGCACAACGGCTGCCGTATGTCCATGAGGAGGCACCAGTGCAGACACGAGCGGCGATCCTGTGGGAACCGCACACCGACTGGAGCATCGAGGACATCGAACTCGACGATCCGAAGGCCGGTGAGATCAAGGTCAAGCTCGCGGCCTCAGGGCTGTGTCATTCCGACGAGCACCTCGTCACCGGGGACATGGTGCTCGACCCCGAGATCGCCAGCCTCATGGGCTGGGAACAGTTCCCCGTCATCGGCGGGCACGAGGGCGCCGGCGAGGTCGTCGCGGTCGGCCCCGGCGTGACCACGCTGCAGGAGGGCGACCACGTCGTCCTGTCGTTCATCCCCGCGTGCGGCCGCTGCCCGTCCTGCGCCATGGGCCGCCAGCACGTCTGCGACCTGGGCGCGGTGCTGCTGGCCGGCAAGCAGATCGGCGACATGACCGCCCGGCACCACTCCAAGAGCGGCAAGGACCTGGGCATCATGTGCTGCACCGGGACCTTCTCCCCCTACACCGTGGTCAACGAGGCCTCCGCCATCAAGATCGACGACTGGATCCCGCTGGACAAGGCCGCGCTCGTCGGCTGCGGCGTGACCACCGGCTGGGGCGCGGCCGTCAACGTCGCGGACGTCCAGCCCGGCGAGACCGTCGTGGTGATCGGCGTCGGCGGCCTCGGCATGAACGCGGTGCAGGGCGCCGCGATGGCGGGCGCGCGGCACATCTTCGCCGTCGACCCGGTCGACTGGAAGCGGGAGAAGGCGGGCGTCTTCGGCGCCACCCACACCGCCGCGTCCATGGAGGAGGCGGCGGCCCAGCTCGCCGAGCTCACCTGGGGCGCCAACGCCGACAAGGTCATCCTCACCACCGGCGTCGCGACGGGCGACCTCATCGCCCCGATGATGGGCATGGTCGCCAAGGGCGGCCGCGGCGTCGTCACCGCCGTCGCGCCCGTCGCCCAGGAGGACGTCAAGCTCAACCTGTTCGACCTGGCGATGCAGCGCAAGGAGCTGGTCGGCTGCATCTTCGGCAACGCCAACCCGCGCCGGGACATCCCGCGCCTGCTGCGCCTCTACGACGAGGGCAAGCTCAAGCTGGACGAGCTGGTCACCAACACCTACACCCTCGACGAGGTCAACAAGGGCTACCAGGACATGCGGGACGGCAACAACATCCGCGGCATGATCAAGTACTGACGCGCGGGCGTCACGAAGTCCCCCGTCCGGCTTCCAGGTGGTAGTCGGACGGGGACAGGCGGCGGGTGCGGCGGCGGTAGCCGGTCATGTAGCCGGGCCAGTTGCTCGTGTTGCGGCGGTCGGCGTCGAGGTACCAGCTGTCGCAGCCGCCCCGGTTCCAGACCGAGGTGCTGAGCCGCCGCTGGGCGTCGGCGTCGAAGCGGTCGAGGACGTCGGCGCGGACCTCCAGCGAGGTGACGCCGCCGGCGAGCAGGCGGGCCGCCTGGACGATGTAGGCGATCTGGCTTTCGAGCATGTGGACGATGGAGCCGGAGCCCACGTTGGTGTTCGGCCCGTACATGAGGAAGAAGTTCGGGAAGCCGCTGACGGCGAGGCCGAGGTAGGCGCGGGCGCCGTCCTTCCAGGCCGCGTTGAGCTCGGTGCCGTGCAGGCCGGTCACCCGCATGGGGGCGACGAAGTCCTGCGAGCGGAAGCCGGTCGCCCAGATGATGGTGTCGGCGCGGTGGTGGGCTCCGTCGGCGGTGCGGACGCCGTCCGGCGTGACCTCGGTGATCGGCTGGTCGACGACGTGCACGTTCGGCCGGTTCAGGGTGGCGTAGTACTCGCTCGAGGTGAGGATGCGCTTGCAGCCGGGCTCGTAGTCCGGCCTCAGCCGGTCGCGCAGGTCGCGGTTCCGGACGGAGCGGAGCGCGAACCCGCACATGGCGCGGATGTGCGCCGACAGCAGCCGGCGGCCGCGCGGGGTGACGAGGGCGGGATTGAGCAGCAGCTCGAACCACAGGAAGATGCCGAGCCGGGAAGCCTTCTGCACGAGGGGCAGCCGGCGGTTGAGGGCCCGCCGCCAGCGCGGGTAGACGCGGTCGGGTTTGCGGCTGATCCAGTGGGCTTCGAGCTGGAAGACGGTGAGGTCGGCGGCCTCGGGCGCGATGAGCGGGACGAACTGGATGGCGCTGGCGCCGTTGCCGACGACGGCGATCCGGGCGCCCTTCAGGTCGTGGTCGTGGTCCCAGCGGGCGGAGTGGAAGACCTTGCCGGCGAAGGTGTCCAGGCCGGGCAGGCCGGGCACGGCCGGGTTGCTGAGCTGCCCGCAGGCGGCGATCAGGAGGTCGAAGTCCTGCGAGGCCCCGTCCCGGGTGTGCACCCGCCAGCGTCCGCCCGGCCGGTACTCGGCGTGGACGACCTCGGCGCCGAACCGGAAGTGCGGGAGCAGCCCGTACTCGGTGGCGCAGTGCCGGAGGTAGTCCAGGATCTCGGGCTGCTCGGCGAACCTTCGCGACCAGTCGGGCTTGGGCTCGAAGGAGTAGGAGTACAGGTGGGACGGGGCGTCGCAGGCGGCGCCGGGGTAGGTGTTGTCGCGCCAGACCCCGCCGGGCCCGTCGGCCTTCTCGAAGACGGTGAGGTCGGTGAAGCCGGCCCGCCGCAGACCGATGGCCACACCGATTCCGCTGAATCCGCTTCCGACGATGGCGATCGACGGCCGGGCGCGCCGCGGCTCCCGCACTTCACTCTTTCCGACACTCATGTCGGTTAGGGTGGACGCAACGGGACGAGGGAGTCAAGACGATGGCGGAAATCCGTCCGAAATCCCGCATGCGCGGGCCGGCGCGCAAGGCGCTCATCACCGCGGCGGCGTTGGAGCTGTTCGCGAGCAAGGGCTACCACGCGACGTCGCTGGGCGAGATCGCCGCCGAGGCGGGAGTGTCGCGGACGGTGATGTACGACCATTTCCCGTCCAAGCGCGTGCTGCTCCTGGCCGTCATGCAGGAGCAGAACGCGGCGCTGGTGGAGCACGTCGGCGCGCGCATCACCGGCATGGGCCCGCCCGAGGACAGGATGCGCTCGACCATCGACGCCTACTTCAGCTTCGCGCAGAGCAGCCCGTCCGCCCGCAGGTTGCTGTTCGACCGCACGGACGAGGACGACCCCGAGATCCGGACCGTCCGGCAGGGCATCCGCCAGTCGCGCACCCGCGCCGTGGCCGCCCTGCTCGGCAGCGACATGCGCACGGTGGGCGTGGATCCGGGCGAGCCGATCGCCGAGGCGATGGTCGAACTCGTCATCACCGGGCTGGACGGCGTGGCGCAGTGGTGGGAGCGCGACCCGGGCATGTCGAGATCGGTGCTGGTCGAAGGCGCGATGCGGCTGCTCTGGAGGGGGCTCGGCCACGCGCAGTGAGCCGCCGCGCCGCACGAGCGAGACCTCGCGGGGCTTGACGCCTCGCGGCGGCTTCCGCATAGTGGTGCCACTCGTAACCGACACTAGTGTCGGTTAGCGGGATCCGTCCCCGAGGAGTGCGCCGTGCAGGACACGACTCCATGAGCCGCCGCCCGCGGCCCGGCCGCCGCGCCGACCGGCCGGCCGCGGGCGGCCGGAAGGCCGCACCATGCTCACCAGCTTTCACGCCCTCGCCGTCCTGTCCACCGGCATCTACTTCAGCGGGCTCACCTACTTCAAGCTCGCCGCGCCCCAAATGGTGCCGCTGCGTGGAGACCGGCCCTGGCGGCTCGTCCGGGAGCTGCTCGGCAACCGGACCTGGCTCGCCGGCGCGACCGTCATCGGCGTCGGCGCGACCGTCCAGGCCACGGCCCTGACCGGGCTCTCCCTGCACCAGGCCCAGCCCATGTTCCTCGCCGGGCTCGGGATCCTGCTCGTCCTCGCCGTCCCCATCCTGCGCGAACGGCTCACGCCGCGCGAATGGGGATGCGTGGCGCTGCTGGCCGCCGCGGCGTTCCTGTTCAGCTTCGGCTCGCCCGCCGGCGACGCGGCCGGGTCCGCGATCATCACGTGGCCGGACCGGACGCTGGTGGTGGCGATCGCGCTGCCGTCCCTGCTCGTGCCGTGCATCGCGTTCCTGGCCGTCGACCAGGCCCGCAGGGGAGCGCACGCCCGCCCGCTGACCGGTGTCGCGCTCGCCATCGACGCGGGCCTCCTCACCGGGACGGCGGAGATGGCGCTGACCGGAGCCGCCGGCCTCAGCGAGACGCCGGGCGATCTGCTCACCGCCCCCTACCTCTACATCTTCGCCGTGACGGCACCGCTGGCGCTGGGGCAGCTCCAGATCGCCCTGCAGCGCAGCAGGCTCGCCATCGTCGGGCTCGTCGCCACCGCCACGGCCAAGACCTACCTGCTGACCGTCGCGGCGACCCTCTACGGGGAGCGCTGGCCGGACGACGGCGGCCGGACCGCCCTCGCCCTGGCGCTGACGGTGCTGGCCATCGCCGCCGTCCCGCACCACGAGCGCCGGACGTCCCGCGCGCGGCTCCAGCACGGAACCGGCGTCGCCGGACCGCTCGTCAGTCCTGGACCCCGGCGGCGAGCATCGGGGTGAGCGTCAGGCCCGGGTGCTCGCGCTGGAGGGCGCGCAGCCGCCACTTGTCGGTGAACACCGCGACCAGGGTGCCGTCCAGCGCGCGGGCCAGCACCTCGACGCCGTGCCGCCCGGCGAGCGTCTCGGCCGACTCCTTGTCGGTGATCCGCGCGGTCGAGTAGTCCAGCCGGGTCAGCTCGACGGGGGCGCCGAACTCGGTGTCCATGCGGGCGCTCACCACCTCGAACTGCAGCGGCCCGACCGCGGCGAGGACCGGCGCCTGGTCGCCGCGCAGGTCGCTGCGCAGCACCTGCACGACGCCCTCCCCGCCGAGTTGCTCGATGCCGCGCCGGAACTGCTTGGCGCGGCCGTTGTCCCTGGCGCGCACCACCATGAAGTGCTCGGGCGCGAACGCCGGGATGGGCGGGAACTGCACCGGGTTCCTCGTGTAGAGCGTGTCGCCGACGGTCAGGCCGGAGGCGTTGGGCAGCCCGATCACGTCGCCCGGATAGGCGACGTCCAGCGTCGAGCGGTCGCGGCCGAACATCGTCTGCGCGTACTTCGTCGCCAGCGGGCGTCCCGTGGAGGCGTGCACGAGGGTCATGCCGCGCTCGAACCGGCCCGAGCACACCCGGATGAACGCGAGCCGGTCGCGGTGCGCCTTGTCCATTCCCGCCTGGACCTTGAAGACCTGGCCGGAGAACGGCGCCGACACCGGACGCTCGACGCCCTGCGAGTCGGCGCGCGGCGCCGGAGCCGGGGCCAGCCGCCGCACCGTCTCCAGCAGCGCCCCGACGCCGAAGTTCGGCAGCGCCGCCCCGAACAGGACGGGCGTGCACACCCCGGCGCGGAAGGCGTCCAGGTCGAGGACGGCGCCGATCTCGTCCAGCAGCTCCAGCTCCTCGACCGCGGTCCGCCAGGCGTCGCCCTCCTCCCGGGCGGCCTGCTCGGCGGGCACCCGCTCCTCGACCGCGCGCCGCGCCCCGCCGGGCGTGCGGCGGAACCGCGTGAACGAGCCGCCGGCGCGGTCGATCAGCCCGCGGAAGTCGCCCGCCGCCCCGACCGGCCAGGTCAGCGGGGCCGGGCGCAGCCCGATGCGCTGCTCCACCTCGTCCAGCAGCTCCAGCGGCTCGCGTCCGGGACGGTCCCACTTGTTGACGAAGGTGATCACCGGGATGCGCCGGTGCCGGCACACGTCGAACAGCTTCAGCGTCTGGGCCTCCAGGCCCTTGGCGGAGTCCAGCAGCATGATCGCGCCGTCGACGGCCGCGAGCACCCGGTAGGTGTCCTCGGAGAAGTCGGCGTGGCCCGGCGTGTCCAGCAGGTTCAGCAGCGCGCCGCCGAACTCGAAGCGCAGCACCGAGGACGTGATCGAGATGCCGCGGGAGCGCTCGATGTCCATCCAGTCCGACCGGACGCCGCCGCGGCCGGCCTTGCCGTGCACCGCGCCCGCCTGCTCGATCGCCGCCGCGTGCAGCGCCAGCGCCTCGGTCAGCGTCGACTTCCCCGCGTCCGGATGACTGATCATCGCGAACGTCCGCCGCCGTGCCGCCTCGGCCGCCACGTCCTCGGGCGTGCCCGTTCCCCCGCTCAACCGCGCTCCCCTGTCCGTCTTCGCCGCGCCGTCCCGACCTTACGACCATCCGCGAGCGCCGCGAACGCGGAGGTCGCCGTGAAGTCGTGGACGTCGCTGCAGCCTGCGGCTTGACCTTCGAGCCGGGTCGAAGGTCTAACGTCGCGGATATGACGACGATGCTGATCTCGCAGCTGGCCGAGCGCAGCGGCGTCCCCGCGACGACGCTGCGGTACTACGAGAGCGCGGGCCTGCTGACCGCGGACCGCACCCGGGCCGGCTACCGGACGTACGGGGAGGACGCGGTCGCCCGGCTCTCGTTCATCGGCTCGGCCAAGCACCTCGGGCTCCCGCTGGAGGAGATCGGGGAACTGCTCGCCGTGTGGGAGACCGGGGCGTGCGCGGACGTCAAGGCCGACCTGCGCCCCCGGGTCGCCGAACGCCTGGCCGAGGCCGAGCACCGCCTCGCCGGGCTGGCGGACTTCACCCGCTCGCTGCACGACGTGCTCCACCGGCTGGACGCGCTGCCCGACCGGACGGGCCCGTGCGGCGCCGACTGCGGGTTCCCGGACGCGGCCGGCCGCGGTCTCCCGGACGGGGCCGCGCCCGCCGGGCAGCCGATCGCGTGCTCGCTGACCGGTGACGGGATGGCCGAGCGCGTCACGGCCTGGCGATCGGTCGCCGGGGACGTGACGCCGGAGGAGATCCCCGGCGGTCTGCGGCTGGCGCTGCCCGCCGGCCGGGCCGCCGCCGTCGCGGAGCTGGCGGCGGCCGAGCAGCGCTGCTGCCCGTTCTTCGATTTCCGGCTGCGCTTCGGCGGCGGGACGATCGAGCTGGAGGTGCGGGCCCCGGCCGAGGCCGCCGGTCTGCTCGCCGAACTGTTCGCCTGACGGCCAGTACATCTGAAGGCCAGTTCACCCGAAGGCCAGGAGGATCCCGCCGTGCTCGTCGCCCGCTCGATCGCGCTGTTCGCCGCCGCCGCCGTCCTGGAGATCGGGGGCGCCTGGCTGGTCTGGCAGGGCGTGCGCGAGCAGCGGGGATGGATCTGGATCGGCGCCGGCGTCATCGCCCTCGGCCTGTACGGCTTCGCCGCCACGTTCCAGCCGGACGCCCATTTCGGCCGCGTCCTCGCCGCCTACGGCGGCTTCTTCGTCGCCGGGTCGCTGCTGTGGGGCGCGGTCGCCGACGGCTACCGCCCGGACCGCTTCGACATCGCCGGCGCGCTGATCTGCCTCACCGGCATGGCCGTCATCATGTACACCCCCCGCTAGCGTGCGGCCGAGCGAAGCGGCGGGGGCTCATTTGAGGCTTCCGGCGGTCACACCGCCCACCACCCATCGGTTGAACACCACGTAGACCACGATCATCGGCAGGGTGATGATGGACAGGGCGGAGAAGAGGAGCCCGTAGTCGGTGGAGTGCCGTCCGGTGAAGGCCAGCAGGCCGGTCGGGATCGTCTTCAGCGCGTCGTCCTGGATGTAGAGCAGGGCCAGGAGGAACTCGTTCCAGCTCGTGAGGGCGGAGAAGATCGCCACGGTGGCGAGGCCCGGTTTCAGCAGCGGGACCACGATCATCAGGAAGACCCGCATGTCGCCGGCGCCGTCGACGCGGGCGGCCTCGAACAGTTCGTCCGGCAGCGCGTCCAGGTAGACCTTCAGCAGGTACGTCGCCAGCGGCAGGCCCATCGCGATGTACGGCACGATGAGCGCCCACCGGGTGTCGGTCAGGCCGAGGTCGGTGAACATCGTGCTCTGCGCGATGAAGTACGACTGCAAGGGGAGCAGGAGCCCGAGCGCCAGCAGCGACATGAGGGCGCCGCGGCCGCGGAACCGGAACCTGCTGAACGCGTAGGCGGCGGCCGCTCCGAGGACCAGGATGCCGAGCACCGAGACCGCGGTGACGATGAGGCTGTTGACCACGTACTGGCCGAGCCCGCCGACCTGCCAGGCGGTCTTCCACTGTCCGAAGTCGATGCCGTCCGGCGGCGCGAACGGGTGGGCGAAGATGTCGGAGGTCGACTTGAAGCCCGACAGCGTCATCCAGATCATCGGGAGGAAGAAGACCAGGGCGATCAGGCCGAAGCAGACGCCGAAGAGCGCGCGGGACACGCGCCGGGCCCTGACCGCCGCGGGGGCGGTCACGGCGGTGCTGCGCGTCCAGGTTCGCGTGACGGTCCCGTTCATGCCGCCGTCCTCTCGCCGCGGGCGCGCAGGCGCATGAACCCGAGGCCCGCCAGCACCACGAGCGCGGTCATCAGCACGGCCATCGCGGATCCGTAGCCGACCTCGCCGTCGGTGAAGGCGACGCGGGTGAGGTACGTCGTCGGGATCTCGGTCGCGTTGTACGGGCCTCCGTCGGTGAGGACGTAGAACAGGTCGAAGCTCTGGAATCCGCCGGTCACGCACAGCAGCAGGCACGCCTCGACGGCCCTGCGGATCACCGGGACCTTCACCTGCCAGAAGATCCGCAGCTCTCCGGCGCCGTCCAGCCGGGCCGCCTCGATCACCTCGCCGGGGACCTGCCGGAGCGCGGCGTAGAAGATCGCCATGTAGAAGCCCGCGTACACCCAGCCGGACACCACGCAGACCGAGGCCAGCGCGGTGCCGCTCTCGCCCAGCCACACGTGCTGCAGGCTCTCCAGCCCGACGGCCCCGAGGACGGCGTTGACCAGGCCGAAGTCGCCGTTGTAGACGAAGGACCACAGCACCGCGACGACCACCATCGGCAGCATCACCGGCGCGAAGAGGGCCACCCGGAACCAGGTCGACTCGCCGCGCCGCGCCGCGAGGACCCCCGCGAGCGCCAGCCCCACCAGGACTTCCAGGACGATCGTCGCCGCGATGTAGACGGCGACGTGCGCGAGGGAGTCCACGAACACCGTGTCGCGGAAGGCGCGGGTGTAGTTGTCGAAGCCGACGAACTTCATGGGCCCGAAACCGGACCACTCGGTGAAGCTGAACGCGCCGGTGGCGATCATGGGGCCGAGGACGGCGAAGCCGAAGACGAGCAGGGCCGGGCCGGCGAACAGGTAGGGCGTCGCGCGGTGGTTCGGCTTCACGAGCCCGCCTTGCGCTGGGCGTCGGCGAGCGCCTCCTGCGGCTTCTTCTTCCCGCCGAGGACGAGGGAGACCGCCCGGTAGAACGCTTCGGCGCGCTTGAGTTCGTAGCCGGTGTCCGGCGGCAGGACGACCGTCTCGGCGTCGGCGAGCAGGTCGTTGAGGCGGGTCGTGCGCGGGTCGACGGCCGGGCCTCCGGGGGCGGGCTTGGCCTGCGGGACGGTCCCGGCCCTGGTGAAGGCGGTCACGTTGGCGCCGGAGTTGACCAGCGCGAGGAAGTCGGCCGACTCCTTGGTCTTCTTGCTCTTGGCGTTGATCACGTAGCCGGTGGCGACGCCGATGACGCTGTTCTGGTCGCCCGCGCCGGGCACGGTGGGGAGGTTGACGTAGTCGATCTCCAGTTCGGGGGCCTCCTCGATCGCGGTGCTCACGAACCAGGAGCCGATCGGGTGCATGGCCGCCTTCCCCTGGAGGAACATCTGGTCGCCCTCGGTGTCGTTGAGCGCGCTGGCCGTGTCGTTGAGGCACTTGTGGTCGCGCAGCTGCGCGACGTGCCCGAGCGCGTCGCTCCATCCGGGGCTGTCGAAGCCCGCCTTGCCCGAGAGGACCTGGGAGTAGGAGGACTCGCCCGCCACGCGGGAGACCAGATGGGCGGCCCAGTTGCCGACGGGCCACAGGTCCTTGTTGCCGGCGGCGATCGGGGTGATCCCCTTGGACCTGAGGGTGTCGCAGGCGGCGAGCAGCTCGTCCCAGGTCTTCGGCGGCGCCACCCCGGCACCCGACATGACCTTGGTGTTGTACCAGAGCACGTTGGTGACGTCGGACGCGAACGGCACCATGACCGTCTTCCCGCCGACCTTCATCTGGTTGTAGGCGGAGTCGTCGATCAGCCCCTTGAGCGGGCCGCCGCTGACGTACGGGCCGACGTCTGCGGCGAAGCCGTCCTTGACGCGGGTGGCGAGCCGGTCGCCGGCCCATTCGAAGTAGATGTCCGGGGACTTGCGGCCGTTCAGCAGGCTCGGCAGGCCGACGGTCTGGTAAAGGTCGTCGTCCTGGAAGTTGAGCTGCACCTTGATGCCGGGATGCGCCGTCTCGTACTGCTTGGCGATGTCGTTCCAGACCTTGATCTGCGCCTCGCCCGGCGAGCCCATGGCGATCCGCAGGACGTCGTCGTCCGCACCCTGCCCGCCGCCGTTCCCGCATGCCGCGAGGATCATCATGGTGGAGGCGGCGCCGGCCAGGAGACCGATGGTCCTCTTCAGTCGGTTCATGAGGACTCCTTTCGCAGAATCCTAGTAAAGAGTCTTTATCTGCTCTAGGCAAGAGTCTTTACTAAATTTTCCGGCGTGCGGCCTCCGCCGCCGGGCGCCCCACGACCGGACGTGAGAGGCGCGAGAGCTGGGAGAAGGCGGCTCTGAGCCGTCCCTCCGCCGCCGGCCCGCCGAGCCCCAGCTCGTCCAGGCCGTGGAGCGCGGAGCCGGCGATCGGCGGGTCGGCCAGGATCCGCAGGTCCACCTCGGGACCCGAGGCGGCCCGGAACCGCGCGTCGATGCGGTTCAGCAGGAGCGGATGGGACGCGGTCAGCACCCCGCCGCCCAGCACCACCGGCATGGGCGCCGGGTCCAGGTCGAGACGGTCCAGCGCAGCGAGGGCCATCCCGGCCACCTCGTCCCCGAGCCGTTCCACCAGCGACCTCGCCACCGCGTCGCCGCCGTTCGCGACGTCGAACAGCAGCGGCACCAGCTCGTGCAGCCGTTCACCGGGCAGTTCGCGCAGGTGGAACGCGACGCACACCGAGGTGACGTCGGGCAGGTCGAAGTGCGCGGTGACGGCGCCTCGCAGGTCGGTGCGGGGGCCGCGCCCGTCCTCGTCGCGCACCGCCCACCAGAGCACCTCCTCACCGAGGAACTCCCCTCCGCCCCAGTCGCCCGACCGCCGCCCCAGGGAGAGGTAGCGGACGGTCCGGCCGCTGGGCGAGCGGGCCACGCAGTTCATGCCCGCTCCGCACACCACCGCGACCCCGTAAGGCAGGCCGGACCCGGCGCGCAGGACCGCGAACGTGTCGTTGTCGACCGTCACCCCCGGCGCCCAGCCCTGGGCTTTGATCGCCTCCGTCAGGATCTCGCGCTCTTCGGGCAGGTCGCAGTTGGCGAGGAACGCCGTGACGTGGTCGGCCACCGGCCCGTCGCCGGCCTCCGAGGCGGCCTCGCGGACGAGATCCGCCAGGCCGCCGATCGCCGTGCCCAGGCCGGGTCCGTGGGGCTCGAAGCCGCCGCCGCGCACCCAGGCGAGCACGTCGCCGGTGGCCGACACCAGGGCCACGTCGGTCTTGCTGTTGCCCGCGTCGACGGCGAGCACCGCAGGTCGTCGGGCGGGCCGGTTCACTTGGCCCACGGCAGGTACTCGCGGTTGGCGGCCAGCAACCGGTCCGTCAAGTCCCGGGCCAGGTCGTACTGGCCCACCAGCGGATGGGCGAGCAGCGTCGCCTCCACCCTCGCCCTCCCCCCGTGCAGGGCCGCCGCCACGGCCAGTTCCTCGTACGCGGTGACATGCGCGATCAGCCCCGCGAACAGCGGCTCGACCGGGCGCACCGGCACCGGCGCCGGACCCGCCGCGGAGATCGTCGCCGGAACCTCGATCACCGCCGACTCGGGCAGGAACGGCAGCGTGCCGCCGTTGCGCAGGTTCACCACCTGGGTGTCGCCGCGGTCTTCGAGCAGCGACGTCAGCAGTTCGACGGCGGCCGTCGAGTAGTACGCGCCGCCGCGCTCCTCCAGCAGGGCCGGCTTCTCCGCCAGTTCGGGGTCGGCGTACATCGCGAGCAGCCGTTCCTCGATGGACAGCACCTGCTCGGCCCGGCGCGGCCCGCGGCGCTGCTGCTCCACGACCCGGTCGTGCTCGTAGTAGTAGCGCAGGTAGTAGGACGGGACGACACCGAGCGCACGCATCAGGTCGAGCGGAAGCTCGGTCTCTTCGACCAGTTCCCGTCCGTCGCCCGCGAGCAGCGACGGCAGGACGTCCGCACCGTCCACCCATGCGGCGCGTTCCCACGACAGGTGGTTGAGCCCGACGTGCTCCAGCGACAGCTCGGCGGGGTCGCAGCCGTGGAGCCGGGCGAACAGCCGCTGGAAGCCCATCGCCACGTTGCACAGGCCGACCGCGCGGTGGCCGGCGTCCAGGAGCGCGCGGGTGACGATGCCGACCGGGTTGGTGAAGTCGATGATCCACGCCTGCGGCGCCAGCTCGCGCACTCGCTCGGCGATCGCGAGGACGGCCGGGACGGTGCGCAGCGCCTTGGCCAGCCCGCCCGCGCCGGTCGTCTCCTGTCCCACGCAGCCGCATTCCAGCGGCCAGGTCTCGTCGCCGAGCCGGGCCCGCTGGCCGCCGACGCGGAGCTGGAGCAGCACCGCCGTCGCGCCCTGCACGGCGTCGTCGAGCTCGGTGGTCCAGCGCACCCGGCCGGGGTGGCCGGCCCGCGCGAACATCCGCCGCGCGAGGCCCCCGACGAGGTCGAGCCGGGCCGCCGCCGGGTCCATGAGGACGAGTTCGTCCACGGGCAGGCCGGTCAGCCCGTCCACGAGCTCCGGGGTGTAGGTGGACCCGCCTCCGATTACCGCGATCTTCATGAGCGACCCTCCGTGACGTCCGAGATGCGGCGCGCGGCGAAGCTCTGCCGCGCCAGCCGGGAGCCCATGGCCATGGCCCCGACCAGGACGGGCGCGTCGCCGAGGCTCGACACGGCCACTCTCGGCGGATGGCGGAGGAGGGCCGTCAGCTCGGCCTCGATCCGCGGCAGGATCTGCGTGCAGGCGAGGCCGACCCCGCCGCCGAGGACGACCAGCTCGACGTCGGCCACCCGGACGATCTCGGCGATCCGGACGGCGATCCGCCGCGCCTGCTCGACCAGGATCCGGGCGGCGAGCGGGTCCCCGCCGCGGTCCGCCGCGAAGATCGCCTCGGCGGTGATGCGGCCGGGCCGCACCGACGCGAGCGGCGACCCCGGCGTCGCGCTTGCGGCGATCCACTCGGCGGCCCAGGTCAGCAGCGCGTCCGCCGAGGGGCTGTCGGGAGCGACGGCCGTGCCGGGCGGGGGGTTGTCGACCTCGCCCGCCGCGCCCCTGCTCCCCCGGTGCGGGCGGCCGCCGAGGATGAGCCCGGCCCCCACGCCGGTGCCGATCGACAGGAAGACGAAGTCGGCGGCCTCCTGGCCGGCCCCGGACGCGTGCTCGCCGATGGCGGCGAGGTTGATGTCGTTCTCCACCTCGGTCGCGACGCCGAGCACCGCGCCGAGCTCCGTCCTGATCGCCAGGCCCTCGAGCGCGGCCCGGTTGCTCTCCCTGATCACGCCCTCCTCGGGGTCGACCACGCCGGGCACGCCGGCCACGGCCAGTTCGAGCGGCGGGCCCTCCCTGGTCAGGCGGTCGCGGACGGCGCGGGCGCCGGCGAGCACGACCTCCGGGGCGGGGTCGTCGATCCGCTCGTCGTGGCGGGCGATGACGCCGCCGCCCAGGTCGCAGACGGCGCCCCGGACGAACCGGGTCCCGATGTCGAGGGCGAGGACGTGCGCGAGCGTGTCCAGCGGCTCGAAGTAGACCGCGCCGTAGTGCATCTCTCCCGGCGGCGGCTCGGTCTCCCGGACGAGCCCGGCGGCGAGCAGCAGGTCGAGCGCGTTGGCGACGGTCGGCTTGGTCATGCCGGTCCGGCGGCTCACCTCGGCCCGGGAGAGCGGAGGGTCGGCGCGAATGGCGTCGAGGACCACCGAGGCGTTGATCTCGCGCATGGTCGTGAGCGTCGCGTGCTGGGCCATGGCGAGGATTCTAGTAAAGACTCTTGCCTAAATGCAATAAGGACTCTTTACTGTACTTCGGCAGTCTGTCCCTCGTCCCCGCCTCCCGGAGGAAGCCCATGGAACGCACCAAGAGACTCCTTGTCGCCGCCGCACTCACCGTCACACTCGGGCCGGCCACCGTCGGCACCACTCCCGCGAGCGCGGACACCGTGGTCGCCCCGTTCCTGCTCCAGGTCGGCAGCACGATGCCCGCCCTGCCGGGCAAGGCGGTCGCGCTCGCCACCGGGCCGGGCGGCGCGATCGCCGCCGCGCACACCGAGGGCGTCGCCGTCTGGGACTCCGGCCGCTGGACGGAGGTGACCGGCGGGGCCGCCTACAAGGTCGCCTGGCGCGGTGACGCGCTGGTCGCGCTCACGGCGAAGGGCCTGCTGACCGCGCGGCGCGACGGCGCCGGTCAGTGGCAGGTCTCGACCGGGCGGCTGCCCGAGGGTGTGGACGCCGCCACCGCGCTGCTCGCCGGCGGGTCCGACGTCGTGCTCGTCCAGGGCGAGGGGCTCTACCGGCAGAAGTCCGGCCAGTCGTGGCAGCACGAGCGCCTGCCCGGCACGGCCGTCGCGCTGGCCCGCGCCGAGGCGGGCACGCTCGCCGTCGCCACCTCCGCCGGCCTGTTCGAGCAGGACGGCCGCACCTGGAAGCCCGTGACGCTGACCGGCGACACCGGCACCTGGGCCTCGACCACGATCACCCACCTCACCTACGACAGCAAGGGCCGGCTCTGGTTCGCCGGCGGCCAGGGCATCGGCGTCCGCGACGGCAAGTGGAAGCTGTACGACCCCTCGCGCGGGCTGCCGCTGCTCGGGTTCACCGCCCTGGCGCCCGGCGCGGACGGTGACGTGTGGCTCGGCACGGCGCGCGGAGCGATCCGCTTCGACGGCGAGCACTGGGAGTACCGCCAGGGCCGCCGCTGGCTGCCGGACGACGCGGTCGCCGCCATCGCCGTGGACGGCAAGGCCAACGCCTACCTCGGCACGGCGGGCGCGGTCGGCCTCATCGAGGCCCAGCGCACCACGCTGGCGAAGAAGGCCGAGGTCTACGAGCAGGCCATCGACGCCAGGCACAGGCGGACCCAGTACGGGTTCGTTGAGGGCGTCGAGCTGGACAAGGCGGGCGACCTCAGCAAGTGGACGCAGCACGACAGCGACAACGACGGCCTCTGGACCGGGATGTACGGCGCCGGCGAGTCGTTCCGGTACGCCGCGTCCAAGGACCCGCAGGCGCGGGAGAACGCCCGCAAGGTGTTCGAGGCGCTGAAGTTCCTCGGCGACGTCACCCAGGGAGGCTCGAACCCGGCCCCGGCCGGCTTCCCCGCCCGCACGGTCCGCTCCACCTCGGACACCGACCCCAACGTGAAGGACAGCCCGGAGCGCGACAAGGAGAAGCAGAAGGGCGACGCCCTCTGGAAGATCTCGCCCAAGCGGTGGCCCACGAGCGCCGACGGCAAGTGGTACTGGAAGAGCGACACCAGCTCCGACGAACTGGTCGGCCACTACTTCTTCAACGCGCTCTACTACGACCTGGTCGCTGAGGACGGGGCGGAGAAGAAGGAGGTCGCGTCCGTCATCACCCGGATCACCGACCATCTCCTCGACCACGACCTGTACCTCGTCGACCATGACGGCAAGCCCACCCGCTGGGGCTTCTTCAACCCGAGCGAGCTGAACGGCAACCCGTGGCGGCGCGAGGAGCGCGGCCTCAACAGCCAGACCATCCTCACGTTCCTGACGATCGCCGACCACGTGTCCGACGACGGGAAGTACGCGGCGGCCAAGAAGAAGCTCATTTCCGAGAGCGGCTACGAGATGAACACCCTGGCGCCCAAGGTGACGCTCGGAGTCGGCGGCGGCAACCAGTCCGACGACGAGATGGCGTTCATGAACTACTACCACCTGCTCAAGTACGAGGACGAGCCCGCGCTCAAGCGCTCGTGGTCGCGCTCGCTCTACGACTACTGGCAGCTGGAGCAGTACGAGCTGAACCCGCTCTTCAACTTCATCGCCGGAGTGCACCTCAAGGGCGCGACCTGGTCCGACGCCTACGGTCCCGTCGAGCTCGACCCGACCGGGCCGTGGCTGGCGCAGTCGGTCGACACGCTCAAGCGGTTCCCGCTCAACCTGGTCAACTGGAAGCAGAACAACAGCGGGCGGCTCGACATCACCAACCTCGGTCAGCAGGTCCGGCCGGACGACGACGCGTCGACCCTCGGGATGCTGCGCAGCGGGACCGTCCTCCCCGTGGACGAGCGAGTGGTCGGCCACTGGAACCACGACCCCTACAAGCTCGACCAGGGCGGTTCGGGGACGACCGAGTACGACGGCGCGTCCTTCCTCCTGCCGTACTGGATGGGCCGCTACCACCAGTTCATCAGCGAGAAGTGACCGCTCGGGGCGGGCGTCCCCAGGTGCTTGCGCCGGACGCCCGCCCCGAGCCCCCCTGCCTTCCGCCGGCAGGGGTTCGGCAGGTGGCGCCCTGCCGATGACAGGATCAAGGCTGGTCTTCGTGCCGGACGGGTTCCGGCGGTGTCTCGTCGAAGATCAGCCAGGTGCGGGTGGCGCGGACCCCTTCGACGGCGTGGATGCGGGCAAGGACGACGTCCCGCAACGAGGCGTTGTCGGGGGTCCGGACCAGCATGACCAGGTCGACGTCGCCGCCGACGAAGGCCAGATGCTCGATGTGGGCCACCTCCCGCAGCCGGGCCGCCACCTTGCGCCAGGAGTTCTGCTCGATGTTGACCAGGACGTAGGCCGCCGTGCCGAGACCCGCGCGGACGGGGTCCACCTGCGCGGTGAAGCCCGTGATGACGCCGTCGGCGAGGAGCCGTTCCACCCGCGTGTAGGCGTTGGAGCGGGAGACGCTGACCCGGTCGGCGAGGGCGCGCATGGAGATGCGCCCGTCCGCGCGCAGCTCGCGGATGATCGCGTGATCGAGGTCGTCGAGGGGGGCCGCCGAACGTCCGTCCGGTCCCGGAGGCGGTGGGGATTCCGGAGACAGTTGGTCCATATTCGCTCCACTGGATGGCCGTTTGTCCTGGATTTAGGCTGTCTATTGAGACCTATGGCCGATCTGGTTCATATTCCTAGCACCGATCGAGTGCGGAGGTGGAGGCGTATGACGACGGGTCGGGTTGAGGCGCTGCTCCCCTCGGCGGAGCCCGTGCGGTTCCTGACCGACGGTGGCGCGGCGGTACGCGGGAGGCAGCGCTACGCGGTGCCGGATCCGGAGCTGCTCCGCCGGGCGCACCGGGCGATGGTCGTCGGGCGGCGCTTCGACGCGCAGGCGACCGCGCTGACCAAGCAGGGCCGGCTCGCCGTGTACCCCTCCAGCCACGGGCAGGAGGCGTGCCAGGTCGGCTCCGTGCTCGTCCTGGAGGACGGCGACTGGTTCTTCCCCACCTACCGGGAGTCGATGGCCCTGGTGTCGCGCGGCATCGACCCGGTCGAGGTGCTGTCGCTGCTCCGCGGCGACGCGCACTGCGGATACGACCCCGAGCGCCACCACACGGCGCCCCAGTGCACGCCGCTCGCGACGCAGTCCGTCCACGCGGCGGGCCTCGCGTACGCGGAGCGGCGCAAGGGGACGGGACGGGTCGCGCTGGTCTGCGTGGGCGACGGCGCGACCAGCGAGGGCGACTTCCACGAGGCGCTCAACTTCGCCGCCGTGTTCAAGGCGCCCGTGGTGTTCCTCGTCCAGAACAACCAGTACGCCATCTCGGTGCCGCTGGACCGGCAGACCGCCGCACCCTCCCTCGCGTACAAGGGAATCGGCTACGGGGTGCGTTCCGAGCGGGTGGACGGGAACGACCCCGTCGCGGTACTGGCCGTTCTGGCGGCCGCCGTCGAGCACGCCCGGTCGGGCGAGGGACCGTTCCTCGTCGAGGCGCACACGTACCGGCTCGAACCGCACACGAACGCCGACGACGCGTCCCGGTACCGGACGGACGCGGAGGCCGACGCGTGGCGGAAGCGCGACCCGATCGCCCGGCTGGAGCGTTACCTGCGCCGGCGCGGGCACCTGTCGGACGAGGACGTCGCGGCGGCGTCCGCCGAGGCGGAGGAGCTCGCCGGGCGCCTGCGGGACCGGATGAACGCCGACCCCGAACTCGCCCCGCTGGGGCTGTTCGAGCACGTCTACGGCACCCCGACGCCGCAGCTGGACGAGCAGCGGGCACAGCTGCGGGCCGAGATCGAGGCCGAGGAGGCGCTGTCGTGATCACCATGGCGCAGGCGCTCAACACGGCGCTCCGGGACGCGATGGACGGCGACGAGCGGGTCCTGGTGTTCGGCGAGGACGTCGGCGCGCTCGGCGGCGTCTTCCGGATCACCGACGGGTTGACCGCCAAGTTCGGCGAGGACCGCTGCTTCGACACCCCGCTCGCCGAGGCGGGCATCGTCGGGTTCGCCGTCGGAATGGCGATGGGCGGTTTCCGGCCCGTCGTCGAGATGCAGTTCGACGCGTTCGCCTACCCGGCCTTCGAGCAGATCGCCTCGCACGCGGCGAAGATGCGCAACCGCACGCGCGGGCAGGTCGCGCTGCCGCTCGTCATCCGCATCCCCTACGCGGGCGGGATCGGCGGCGTCGAGCACCACTGCGATTCCAGCGAGGCGTACTACGCGCACACGCCGGGGCTGAAGGTCGTCACACCGGCCACGGTCGAGGACGCGTACTCGCTGCTGCGGGAGGCGATCGACGACCCCGACCCGGTCGTGTTCATGGAGCCGAAGAAGCTGTACTGGTCGAAGTCGGACATCGAGCGGCCGGCCCGGACGGAGCCGTTCGGCCGCGCCGCCGTCCGCCGCCCCGGCCGGGACGCGACCGTCGTCGCCTACGGCCCGAGCGTGCCGGTCGCGCTGGAGGCCGCGAGCGCGGCCAGGGAGGACGGCTGGGACCTGGAGGTCATCGACCTGCGCACCATCGTGCCGTTCGACGACGCGACCGTGGCCGCGTCCGTGCGCAGGACGGGCCGCTGCGTCGTCGTCAGCGAGGCCGCCGGGTTCGCGGGCGTCGGCGCGGAGATCGCCGCCCGCGTCCAGGAACGCTGCTTCCACAGCCTGGAGGCTCCGGTGCTGCGGGTGACCGGGTTCGACATCCCGTACCCGCCGCCGATGGTGGAGCACCACCACCTGCCGAGCGTCGACCGGATCCTGGACGCGCTCGACCGCCTCCAGCGCGACGACCGGCCGGACACCCGCTACCTGGGCGGTGCGGCGTGACCCCGACGGTCTTCACGCTGCCCGACCTCGGCGAGGGCCTCACCGAGGCGGAGATCCTGGAGTGGAAGGTCGCGGTCGGCGACACCGTGACGACCGACCAGGTCATCGTCGAGGTCGAGACGGCGAAGGCGGCCGTGGACGTCCCCGTCCCCATCGCGGGCACCGTCGCGGAACTGTTCGCCGAAGCGGGCACGGTCGTGGACGTGGGGTCGCCCCTCATCTCGATCACCACGCGGAACGCCGCCGCCGAGCGGTACCGGGAGGAGGAGCGGGCCGGGTCGGGGAACGTGCTCGTCGGCTACGGGACGACGCAGACCCGCCGTTCCCGCCGCCGGGCCGCGCCACAGTCGCAGGCCACCCCGACTTCCCGGGTGCGCGACGAAGTGCCTCGCGTCATCTCGCCCGTCGTGCGGCGCCTGGCGAAGGACAACGGCATCGACGTCGCGGCGCTCAGCCCGACCGGCTCCGGCGGCGTCGTCCTGCGGCGGGACGTCGAGCAGGCGATCGCCGGCGTCCGGCCTCCCGAGGAGCCGCGGGCCACCGGTGAGCTGCGCATCCCGATCAAGGGCGTCCGGCGGGCGGCGGCCGACAAGCTGTCCCGCAGCCGCCGCGAGATCCCCGACGCGACCACCTGGGTCGACGTCGACGCGACCCGCCTGGTCAAGCTCAGGAAGAGGATCGAGGGGGCCGACCCGGAGGCGAACGTCGGCATGCTCGCCCTGTTCGCCGGGATCTGCGTGGCCGGCCTCCGCCGCTTCCCCGAGCTGAACGCCTACGTGGACGCCGAGCGGCAGGAGATCGTCCAGCTGCCGCACGTCCACCTCGGGTTCGCCGCGCAGACCGACCGGGGCCTCGTCGTGCCGGTCGTCCGCGACGCGCACCGGATGACCCTCACGGAACTCGCCGCAGCCCTGGCCGAACGCACGCGGGAGGCCCGCGACGGGAGCCTCTCCCCGAGCGACCTCACCGGCGGCACGTTCACGCTCAACAACTACGGCGTGTTCGGCGTGGACGGCTCCACCCCGATCATCAACCACCCCGAGGCGGCGATGCTCGGCGTCGGCCGGATCGCCGACAAGCCGTGGGGCCACCGGGGCAAGATCAAGCTGCGCAGGGTGGCGCAGCTGTCGCTCACCTTCGACCACCGGGTCTGCGACGGCGGCGTAGCGGGCGGTTTCCTCCGCTTCGTAGCCGACTGCGTGGAGAATCCTGAATTGCTGGTCACTCGCCGGTAGCGGCCGCGCGGCGGCGCAGACCGTCGAACGCGACCTTGCAGAGCGCGTCGGCGACCTGTTCGCCGCTTGCGCCGCCGCGCGGCCTGTACCACTCGATCAGCGAGTTGACCAGGCCGAACAGCAGCCGGGCGGCGATCGCCGGGTCGATGTCGGGGCGGATGTCGCCGTCCGCCTCGGCCTGCGCGACCAGCCCGGACACCAGGTGGTCGAACTCGCGGCGGCGGGCCAGCGCACGCTTCTCGACGGCGGTGTTGCCGCGCACCCGCAGCAGCAGGGTGACGAACGGCTGCTGCTCGACGAGGACGGCGACGCTGGCCCGGACGAGGTGCTCCAGCCGGTCGATGGCGCGTCCCCGCAGGGCCGCGGTCTCCTCGGCGGCGGCGAACAGCCCGTCGAGCGCGCGGTCGACGGCGAGCTGCAGCAGTTCGTCCTTCCCGGCGACGTGGTGGTAGATCGCGGACTTGCTGATGCCGAGCCGCTTCGACAGGTCGTCCATGCTGGTGCCGTCGTAACCGCGCTCGTTGAACACCTGGACGGCCACCCGCAGCAGCGACTCCCTGTCGTAGCCGGGCCGTCCCCGCCGGTTCGCCCGCACTCCGCCGCTGCTCACGACGTCCATTTTGGCACCCTCCGCGAGCCCTTCGCCTCTTCTCCCGGGCCGTCCGCCGGGTTAATATCTGACTGAACGTACGGTCGGTAATTCGAGCAGGACGGACGACCCCGGACGCCGTGGCGCGAAGATCGCAGCGACGTACGAGGGCCTGAACCCGGTGGTCGAGCGCCCCGAGGAGGCGGTGTGACCCAGGAGCACGTCGAGGCACAGGAGCACGTCGAGGCGCAGGAGCACTTCGAGCGGACGATCGAGCGCGACCAGCGGATCGAGCCGCGCGACTGGATGCCGGAGAAGTACCGGGCGACGATGGTCCGGCAGATCGCCCAGCACGCGCACTCCGAGATCATCGGGATGCAGCCGGAGGGCGTCTGGATCACCCGCGCCCCGTCGCTGCGCCGCAAGGCGATCCTGCTCGCCAAGGTGCAGGACGAGGCGGGCCACGGCCTCTACCTGTACTCGGCGGCGGAGACGCTCGGCGCCGACCGGTCCGAGCTGACCGGCAAGCTGATCTCCGGGCGGCAGAAGTACTCGTCGATCTTCAACTATCCGACGCTGACGTTCGCGGACGTCGGGGTGATCGGCTGGCTGGTGGACGGCGCCGCGATCTGCAACCAGGTGCCGCTGTGCCGCAGCTCCTACGGCCCGTACGCGCGGGCGATGATCCGCATCTGCAAGGAGGAGTCCTTCCACCAGCGGCAGGGCTACGAGCTGCTGCTGACGCTCATGCGCGGCACGCGGGCCCAGCGGGAGATGGTGCAGGACGCCGTGAACCGCTGGTGGTGGCCGTCGCTGATGATGTTCGGCCCGCCGGACGCCGACTCGACGCACACCGCGCAGTCCATGGCCTGGAAGATCAAGCGGCACACGAACGACGAGCTGCGGCAGCGGTTCGTGGACATGACCGTCCCGCAGGCCGAGGTGCTCGGCGTCACGCTCCCCGACCCGGACCTGCGCTGGAACGAGGAGCGCGGCCACCACGACTTCGGCGAGATCGACTGGTCCGAGCTGAAGCGGGTGATCAGCGGCGACGGCCCGTGCAACGCCGAGCGCGTCGAGGTGCGCCGGAAGGCCCACGAGGACGGCGCCTGGGTGCGGGAGGCCGCCGCCGCGCACGCCGCGAAACAGCGGGCCGCCGAACAGCGGGCCACGGGAGAGGGGGAGGTGGCGTGATGGACAAGGAATGGCCGCTGTACGAGGTGTTCGTCCGGGGCAAGCGCGGACTGAACCACGTGCACGTCGGCTCGCTGCGCGCCGCCGACGACGCGATGGCCCTGCACAACGCCCGCGACCTGTACACGCGGCGGAACGAGGGCGTCAGCATCTGGGTGGTGAAGTCGGAGGACATCACCGCGTCCAGCCCGGACGAGAAGGACCCGTTCTTCGCCCCGAGCGGCGACAAGGTCTACCGGCACCCGACGTTCTACGACATCCCCGAGAACGTCCCCCACATGTGAGGTCCCGATGTCGTTCGACAACGCGTTCGACGCGCTCACCCAGGACGACGGCGACACCCGCTGGGCGTTCGGGACCGGGTTCGACGACCCGCTCGCCGGGATCGACCCGGCCGTCCCCGAGGGCCTCGACCGTGCCGCCCTCGCCGCGTACTGCCTGATGCTCGGCGACGACGCGCTCGTCATGTCGCACCGCCTCCAGGAGTGGTGCACGCACGCGCCCGAACTGGAGGAGGAGGTCGCGCTCGCCAACATCGCCCTCGACCTGCTCGGCCAGGCGCGGCTGCTGCTCGCCCGCGCCGGCGTCGCCGAGGACAAGGGCCGGGGCGAGGACGACCTCGCCTACTTCCGGGACGCGTCCGACTTCCGCAACGTCGGCCTGGCCGAGGCGGACAACGGCGACTTCGCGTACTCGACCGTCCGGCTGCTGCTGTTCGCCACCTGGCGGCTGGCGCTGCTGGACCGGCTCACCGCGTCCGGCGACCCCGTCCTCGCCGCGATCGCCGCGAAGAGCGTCAAGGAGGTCGCCTACCACCGCGACCACGCCGCGATGTGGACGATCAGGCTCGGCGACGGCACCGGCCTCTCCCACGACCGCGCGCAGACCGCGCTGGACGACCTCTGGCCGCTGACCGGCGAGCTGTTCGCCACGCACGAGGTCGAGCGCCGGCTGGCCGATGCCGGTGCTGGCGTCGACCCGGCCGACGCCCGCGAGGAATGCGACGCGGTCATCGACGAGGTGCTGGCGCGGGCGACCCTCCGGCGGCCCGCGCCCGTGCCGCCCCACCTGGCCGGACGGGACGGCGCGCACTCCGCCGCGCTCGCCTGCCTGCTCGCCGAGATGCAGGGCCTGGCCCGCGAGCATCCGGGGGCGACGTGGTGAGCGCCAGGGGCGAGGTGGCGAGCGCCAGAGGCGACATGGCGAGCGCCCGAGAGGTCGCCGAGACGGTCACCGACCCGGAACTGCCGATGCTCACGCTCGCCGAACTCGGCGTCCTGCGCGAGGTCACGGAGTCGACCGGCCGCGTCGAGGTGACGATCACCCCGACCTACACCGGCTGCCCCGCGCTGGACGCGATGCGCGCCGACCTGCGGAGCCGCCTCGCCGGCGCCGGATACGCCGACGTCCGGGTCCGGACCGTCCTCGACCCGCCCTGGACGACCGACTGGATCAGCGAGTCGGGCCGCCGCAAGCTCCGCGAGGCCGGGATCGCGCCGCCGGGCACGGCCCCGCGCCGCGCGCCGGGGCCGATCCCGCTCACGCTCGGCCCGACCCGGCGCGTCCACTGCCCGCACTGCGGGTCCGCCGACACGGTCGAGGTGTCCCGGTTCAGCGCGACGGCCTGCAAGTCGCTGCGCCGCTGCGCCGCCTGCAGCGAGCCGTTCGAGCACTTCAAGGAGATCTGAGTGACGCTCACCGAGGTCGCACCCCGCCGCGCCGGCTTCCACGCGCTGCGCGTCGCCCACGTCGAGCGGCTGTGCGACGACGCGGTCGCGGTCACCTTCGACGTGCCGCCCGGCCTCGCGGACGAGTACGCGTTCCGCCCCGGCCAGTTCCTCACGCTCCGCCGCGGGGAGGAACGGCGCTCCTACTCGATCTGCGCGCCCGCGGGCGCCGCGCCGCGCATCGGCGTCCGCGAGATCCCGGACGGCCTGTTCTCCGCCTGGCTGGTGCGCGAGGTACGGCCGGGCGACGTCATCGACGTCCTCCCGCCTTCCGGCACGTTCGTCCTCAGTACCGGTTCCGCGCACCACGTGCTGATCGCCGCCGGTTCGGGGATCACCCCCGTCCTGTCGATCGCGGCGTCCGCGCTGCACGACCCGTCCAGCCGCGTCACCGTCCTGTACGGCAACCGGACCAGCGGCACCGTCATGTTCGCCGACGAGCTCGCCGACCTGAAGGACGCCCACCCGGGCCGCTTCGAACTCGTCCACGTCCTCTCCCAGGAACCCCGCGAAGCGGAACTGTTCAGCGGCCGCCTGGACGCCGGACGGATGCGCACGCTGCTGCCCCTTCTCGTGCCCGTCGCCGACGTCGGCCACTGGTGGCTGTGCGGCCCGCTCGGCATGGTCGCCGACGCCCGCGACGTCCTGCGTGGCTTCGGGGTGCCGGGCGACCGCGTCCACCAGGAGCTGTTCTACGTGGACGAGGCGCCGCCCGAGCCGAACCGCGGGAAGCCGGCGCCCACCGGCCCGGCCTGCGAGGTCACGATCGTCCTGGACGGACGCTCCACGACCCTCACCCAGCCCCAGGACACGACCGTCCTGGACGCCGCGCAGCGCGTCCGCCCCGACCTGCCGTTCGCCTGCAAGGGCGGGGTGTGCGGCACGTGCCGGGCGAGGGTCGTCGAAGGCGAGGTCGACATGCGCCGGAACTTCGCCCTCGACCCCGCCGAACTCGACGCCGGTTACGTCCTGACCTGCCAGTCGGTCCCGGTCACCCCGCGCCTCACCGTCGACTACGACACCTGACCTGCCTGAGGCGGCACGCCTGAGAAGCCCGCGCCTGAGAAGCCACGGGGTCAGCCTTCCGGCGGGCAGACGAGGTCGCCGCCGGGCAGGCGCCCGGTCGCCAGGTAGTCGTTGACGCGGTCGCGCACGCACGCGTTCGGGTATCCCCGCTGGTACGGCGCGTGGACGTTCGCCCGCAGCGTGATCATCCTGCTGCCGGGCAGCATCCGGTGCACCGTCTCGTTGCTCTCGTAGGTGGTGCGGGTGTCGCCGGTCGCGGCCACGATCAGCGCCGCTAGCGGCCCGCCGCCCACGGTCGGCGGCTCGGCGGGCCGCGCGGGCCAGAACGCGCACGGGCCGATGCCCTGCCCCAGCGGCCCGAAGACGGGACTCTTCGCGCGGTGCCGCTGGACGTCGCGCCAGTAGACCTCCGGATCGCGCGGCGCGGCCACGTCCCCGCAGATGATGGCGCTCTGCCCGCTGCCGTCCTGCGAACGCGCGCCCGTCAGCAGGTAGCCGAGTTCCTCGTCGAGGTCGGGGGTGGGCTCGGCGGGCCGTCCCGCCGCGGCCTCCGCCAGCACCCGGACGGACGCGGCGAGGCTCGCCCGTGCCCCGTCCTCGTCGTTGCCGAGGTTGTCGAACAGCACCACGGGCACCATCGTGTCGTCCAGGCGGTACCGGCCCACGGCGAGCGGCGCGCGGACCGACGCCGCGTAGATCCGCCGCACGGTGGCGAGGACCTCGCCGCGGGTCTCCCCGAGCCCGTACGTCGCGTCCCGCTCGGCCGCCCACGCCGCCCAGTCGCCGAGGACCCGCTCGTTCGCCGGCACCATGCCCGCGATGACGCGCGGCCCCCAGGAGAGCGTGTCCTGCGAGCTGTCGAGGACGACGCGGTCCAGGCGGTCCGGGAACATCGCCGCGTAGACCTGGCCGAGGTAGGTGCCGTAGGACGCGCCGTTGTAGGACACCTTCCGCTCGCCGAGTGCACCACGGACGACGTCCATGTCACGGGCGATGTTGCGGGTGCTGATGTACGGGAGCACGTCACCGTTCGTCCGGGCGCATCGCCGCGCGAGATCCTTCGCGAAGGCGGCGGAACGCTCGAACGACCGGCGCGTCCCGCCCGCGCCCTTGATCCAGGTGGCGGTGGGCCAGCCGCAGTCCACCGCACCGCTGCGGCCGAGCGAGCGCGGGTCCATGCCGACGAGGTCGTAGCGCGGGCCCGCCGCGCCCATGACGTCGCGCATGTAGGGCGGCATGTCGAGGGCGGGGCCGGGACCGCCGCCATTGATGATCATCGTTCCGATCCGGTGCCGGGTGTCGGACGCGGCGAGCCGGGAGATCGCGACGGTCATGGTGCGGCCGTCCGGACGGGCGTAGTCGAGCGGGACGGTCACGTCGGCGCAGCGCGCTCCCGCCCTGTCGAGTTCCGCGCCGATCTCGTCGTCCGGCCCGAGCGTGCAGGGCTTCCAGGTGAGCCGCTGCTGGTGGAAGCGGCCGAGGGGGTTCTCGTCCGCGGCGGAGGGAAGCGCGGTCGTCAGGGTCGCAGCGGCGAGCAGGCCGGTGATCGCCGCCGCCCAGCGGATCGTGTTCATCGCTCGTCCTCGCACAGCGCGGTCTGGGGGATGTTCAGTTCGTCGTCCCATGCCGCTTTCGTGGCCGGGTTCTCGTTGAAGACCACCGTGACGCGGCGGCCGGACGGACCCACGGCGGCGAGCGAGGTGAAGCCGTCGATGTCGCCCGCGTGGCCCCACCACGCGCCGCCGCAGCGCAGCGGGGTCCGGATGAGGCCGAGGCCGTAGGACGCGCCGTCCCACACGCGGTCCGGGTCGGCGGGGACGGTCCGCCTCATCTCCGCGAGCAGCGCCGGGGGAAGCAGCCGCCCGCCGAGCAGTGCCCCGTAGAACGCGTTCACGTCGCGGGGGCTGGAGATCAGCGCGCCGCCCGCCCACGCGACGGACACGTTGAACGCGGTGTGGTCGGTGTACGAGCCGTCCTCGGCACGGACGTAGCCGCGCGGGTGCGGGCCGCGGATCCATGTCTCGTCGCCCGGCCAGTAGGTGTCGCGGAGGCGGAGCGGCTCGCTGATCCGCCGCTGGACCTCGGCCTCCAGGGTGCGGCCGCCGGCCTTCTCCACGATCAGCCCGGCGATGACGTAGTTGGTGGTCGAGTAGTGCCAGCCGGGAGCGGGGCGCGGCAGCGCCAGCGCGCGGGCCACCAGCTCCTCGGGCTCGAAGTGGCGGAAGCGGAACTCCTCGGTGCTCCGGAAGGTGTCCATGTGGTCGGGCAGGCCGCTCGTGTGCCGCAGGAGGCTCCGCACGGTGATCTCGCGCCCGTCGTGGCCGTTCCGGTCGAGCAGACCGGGCAGGTAGCGCTCGACGGGGGCGTCGAGCGAGACCCGGTGCTCGGCGGCGAGCGAGAGCAGGGCCGCCGCCGTGAACGACTTGGTGAGGCTGGCGACGCGGACGCGCTGGTCCGCGCGCATCGGCCGGCCCGTCGTCCGGTCGGCGACACCGCTCGCGGCCGTCCATGCGCCGCAGCGGGGGTCGTCGATCCGGACGGCCGCGCCGGTCAGGTGGTGGACGCGCGCCATGCGTTCGATCGCGGCGCGGGTCCCGCCGTGGTCGCCGCAGGACGGCCCGGCCGCGCGCGCCGGGGCCACGGCGGTGACGGCGACCGTGGCCGCCGCCAGGAGCAGCAGGATGATTGGGTGCCTGGTCATGTTCTCCGACGCTAAGCGGAGGCCGACTCCGGCACATTGGGGCGATCACCCATAGCGAAGGTGGGGCCAGCCCGAGGGTCGCGTTCCGGTGATCGGGACAGGGACTTGGCCGGGCATGGCGGTCCTCTTACGATCGGCGCACCCATTCAGTCGCCTCGCGGCGGCGTCGACCGGGCCAGGCGCGGGCCCTGCACTGGGGTCGCCCGCGTGTGCGCGGCGACCGCTGAGAGGAAGACATGGACCAGAGCGCTGACTACGTCGTGGTGGGGGCCGGGAGCGCGGGGTGCGCGCTGGCGCGGCGGCTGGCCGACTCCGGGGCGAGCGTCGTCCTGCTGGAGGCGGGCGGGCCGGACCGGACGGCACTGGTCCGCAAGCCGGGTCTGATCGCCGTCTTCCACAACGTCCCGCAGCTGAAGAAGAAGCTCGACTGGGGCTTCTACAGCGCCCCGCAGGGGAACGCGCTCGACCGAAAGATCCCGCAGGTGCGGGGCAAGGTCCTCGGCGGCTCCGGGTCGATCAACGGGATGCTGTTCGTGCGGGGGCACCGCAAGAACTACGACGACTGGGCGGCGGACGGCTGCACCGGCTGGGCCTACGACGACGTGCTCGCCAGCTACAAGCGGATGGAGAGCTGGGAGGACGGCGCCACCGAGCTGCGCGGCGCCGGCGGCCCGATCCGGGTGACCCGGCAGCGCGACCTCACGCCCGCCTCGGAGGCGTTCATCGAGGCGCTGATCCAGACGGCCGGGGTGAAGCGGAACGACGACTACAACGGCGAGGAGCAGGAGGGCGCCGGCGTCTTCCAGCAGAGCGTCGACCAGGGGCTGCGCTACAGCTCGTCCGTCGGCTACCTGGACGACCACGGCCTCCCGAACCTGACGGTCGTGACGGGCGCGACGGTCGGCCGCGTGCTGATCGACAAGGGACGCGCCACGGGCGTCGAGGTCGTCACCAAGAAGGGGCCCGGGACGATCCGGGCGTCCAGGGAGGTCATCCTGGCGGCGGGCGCGTTCGGGTCGCCGCACCTGCTGATGCTGTCCGGGGTCGGCCCCGCCGCGCACCTGCGGGAGCACGGCATCGAGGTGCACGCCGACCTGCCCGTCGGGGACAACCTGCACGACCACATGTTCGTGCCGATGACGTTCGTCATGGACACCGCGCGGAACAAGGGCACCGCCCCCTACTTCGCCAAGGGCGTCGCCAAGGAGTGGACGAAGGGCGGGACGTGGGTGGCCCGCACCGTGTTCGAGGCGGTCGGGTTCGTCCGCACCGGGCAGGCGGGAGACATCCCCGACCTGCAGATCCACGCGCTGCCGTGGTCGTACCCGTTCCCGAACCAGGACGCCCCGGTGCGCCACAAGGTGGACAAGCGGCCCGCGCTGACGATCATGCCGACGCTGATCTACCCGAAGAGCCGCGGCACGGTCCGGCTGGCGTCCGCCGACCCGGCCGCCGCCCCCGTGATCGACCCCGGCTACCTGACCGAGCCGGACGACGCCCGGCTGCTGCTGGACGGCATCGAACTCGTCCGCGAGGTGATGGGCAGCAAGGTCATCGCCGGGGACGTCAAGGAGGAGCTGTCCCCCGGCCCGTCCTACCCGGACCGGGCGGCGCTGGCGAGGGAGCTGCCGAACCGCGCGACGACCGTCTACCACCCGGTCGGCAGCTGCCGGATGGGCGCGGACGAGCGGGCCGTCGTCGACCCGGCGCTGCGGGTCCGCGGCATCGAGGGGCTCCGCGTCGCGGACGCCTCGATCATGCCGAGCATCATCGGCGGCAACACCAACGCGCCCAGCATGATGATCGGCGAGCACGCCGCGACGCTGATCCTCGGCGACTGACCGGCCGGAACGCTAGCCGTCGGCCGGGCCACCGGCCGGCGGCTCGGCGCCGCCCGGGAAGCGCGTCACCCAGCGGCGCTGCCAGGGCGTCTCCACGGCGCGCGGGTGGTGGTGCTCGCGCGCCCAGGCGACCGCGCCGGACGGGTCCAGGCCGGACAGGACGGCGAGGCAGGCGATGACGGTGCCGGTGCGTCCGACGCCTCCACCGCAGGCGACCTCCGCCGCCTCGCCGGACCTGGCCCGCTCGTGCAGGGCGCGGATCCGGCGGACGGCCTCGTCCCGGTCGCGGGGCAGCAGGAAGTCGGGCCAGTCGAGCCACTCGGCGTCCCAGCGCAGGTCCGCCTCGTGGCGCCGCCGGAGCTTCGCCGAGCCCAGGTAGAGGCCGAAGCCGGGCACCGGCCCGTCCGGCAGCGGACGGCGGAGGCCGCGGCCCCGGATCCAGGTGCCGTCCGGCAGCCGGATCGCGCCGGCGAGCGGGGCGGTCACGGGGCCGCCGCCCGGCGCCGGGCGCGGTGGTTGGCGACGTTCAGCCGGTTGCCGCACAGCTCGGGCGTGCAGTACCGGCGGCGTCCGGCGCGGCTGGCGTCGGCGAACACGCCGCGGCAGCCGGGGGCGGCGCACGCGCGGAAGCGGCCGTGGCCGAGCGCCCGGACGAGGCCGAGCAGCGCGACGCCGATGACGGCGGCGATCTCGCCGGCGAGGGACGCGTTCCGGGCCGTCGGGACGTACCACTGCCAGCGGCCGGACGGGTCGCGGCGCAGCACGGGCGAGAGCCCGGCGTGCCCGGCCAGCAGTGCCGCCCGCTCCACCGCCTCGTCCTCGGTCGCGGTCTCCATGACGGCCCGCACCTCGCCGCGAAGGAGGCGTACCAGCTGGACGTGCTCCTCGTTGAGCGCCCGGAAGTCGTGGGGCAGGGCCGCGAGAAGGGCGGCCAGGTCGGCGGGGCCGGCGAGCGCCTCCGTCCCGCGCACGGACGCCGACGTGCCGACCAGGTCGTTCGCGACCCCGATGCCCGCCGCGTAATCGGCGATCGGAATGAGCACCCGTCCTCCTGTAATGGTTATAGGAGGACTGTAGCCATTACGCGGTGTCGACGTCGAACTGGAGGCCGCCGTCGACCGCCGAGACCTCCACGTGCTTGCCGTGCTCCAGATCGCCGGCCAGCAGCAGGTCCGAGAGCTGGTCGTCCACCTCCCGCTGGATCGTCCGGCGCAGCGGCCGGGCGCCGAACTCCGGCTGGTAGCCGCGCTCGGCGAGCCAGTCGACGGCCTCGGGGGTGAAGTCGACGTCGACGTCCTGCGCGCGGAGCCGGCGGCGCGTCTCGTCCAGCAGCAGGTCGGTGATCTGGCGGAGCTGGCCCGCCTCCAGCCGCCGGAACACGATGATCTCGTCGATCCGGTTGAGGAACTCGGGCCGGAACGACTCGCGCAGCCGCCGCATGATCCGGTCGCTGAGCGCGTCGCCGCCGCCGGTGGGCGTGGCGAAGCCGATCTCGGTGGTGCCGGTGATCAGCTCCGAGCCGAGATTGCTCGTCATGATCACCACGGTGTTGCGGAAGTCGACCGTGCGGCCCTGCGCGTCGGTGAGCCGGCCGTCGTCCAGGATCTGCAGCAGGACGTTGAACACGTCCTGGTGCGCCTTCTCGATCTCGTCCAGCAGGATCACCGAGTACGGCCGGCGGCGGACGGCGTCGGTGAGCTGCCCCGCCTCCTCGTACCCGACGTATCCCGGCGGGGCGCCCATCAGCCGGCTGACGGTGTGCCGCTCCTGGAACTCGCTCATGTCGAACCGGATCATCCGGTCCCGGCTGCCGAACAGCGCCTCCGCCAGGGCCTTCGCCAGCTCGGTCTTGCCGACGCCGGTCGGCCCGAGGAACAGGAACCCGCCGATCGGCCGGTCGGGGTCGCCCATGCCCGCGCGGGACCGCCGGACGGCCCGCGCCACCGCCGCCACCGCGTCCTCCTGCCCGACGACGCGCTGGTGCAGGTGCTCCTCCAGCCGGGTCAGCCGCTCGCGTTCGGCCTGCGTGAGCTGCGTGACGGGCACGCCCGAGATGCGGGAGACGACCTCGGCGACGTCCTCCACGGCCACCTCGGGGACGGTCGGCTGGACGTTGTCGTCCAGCGCCGCCGCGAGGTCGGCCTCCAGCCGGCCGATCTCGTCCCGCAGCTCGGACGCCTTCTCGTAGTCCTCGTCCGCGACGGCCTGGTCCTTCTCCCGGCGCCGCCGGTCCAGGCGCTGCTCCAGCTCCCGGCGGCTGCCGTCCCGCGTCCCCGAGCGCAGCCGGACCCGGGCGCCCGCCTGGTCGATCAGGTCGATCGCCTTGTCCGGCAGGAACCGGTCGGTGAGGTAGCGGCTGGACAGCTCCACGGCCGCGACGAGCGCCTCGTCGGCGTAGCGCACCTGGTGGTGCGCCTCGTACCGGTCGCGCAGTCCCCGCAGGATCTCGATGCTGTCGTCGACGCTCGGCTCGGGCACCAGGATCGGCTGGAACCGGCGCTCCAGCGCCGCATCCTTCTCGATGTTGCGGCGGTACTCGTCGATCGTCGTCGCGCCCACGACGTGCAGCTCGCCGCGCGCGAGCGCGGGCTTCAGCATGTTGCCCGCCGACATCGCGCCCTCGGCGCTGCCCACGCCCACGATCGTGTGGATCTCGTCGATGAACACGACCAGCTCGTCCGCGTGCTCGCGGATCTCGTCCATGAGCTTCTTCAGCCGCTCCTCGAAGTCGCCCCGGTACCGGGTGCCCGCGACGACGCCGCCCAGGTCCAGCTGGACGAGCCGCTTCTCGCGCAGCGTCTCCGGCACGTCGTCGTCGACGATCCGCTGCGCGAGCCCCTCGGCGATCGCGGTCTTGCCCACCCCCGGGTCGCCGATCAGCACCGGGTTGTTCTTGGTGCGCCGCGACAGCACCTCGACGGTCTCCTCGATCTCCTGCTGCCGCCCGATCACCGGGTCGACCCGCCCCTCCCGCGCCAGCGCGGTCAGGTCGCGGCCGAACTCGTCCAGCGTCGGGGTGGTGGACGGCTGCCCGCCGCCGCCCCCGCCCGGCGGCGGCTGCCCCGGCCCGCCGCCGCTCGCCGCCTGCTGCAGCGAGTCCGGCGTCACGTGCTCGTGGTCGAGGATCCGTCCCGCGCTGGACCCGCGGTCGAGCGCCAGCGCGAACAGCACGTGCTCAGGCCCGATGTAGGACGAGCCGAGCGCGCGCGAAACCTGGTGGGAGTCCAGCAGGGCGCGTTTGGCCGACGGCGTCAGCTCCGGAGGGACGTCCCGCGGCTCGCCCCGCCGGCCGTGGCTCTCGATCTCGTCCTTGATCTTGTCCGGGTCGGCGCCGGCCCGCGCGATCCAGTGCCGCGTCCCCTGCTGCCGCGTCGCCGCCCACAGCAGGTGATCGGTGTCGAGGTCGACGCTGCCCCACTGCGCCGCCTGCGCCGCCGCGTCCCGCACCAGCTCGCGCGCGGGCTCGCTCATCAGCCGCGCGATGCTGATCCGCTCCTGCGGACGCCGGTGCGCCCGCGAGCCGAAGAAGCGGGCGAGCAACTCCTCGAACGGATCCATCCCCTCGGACCCGTACCATCCCGCGCTCATCTCCGGAACCCCCCGTTCGGAAGAACAACGTCATGGCAACGGTCGAACACGTGCCCGTGGCACGCCCCCAGAAACAACTGTCGCGCACCGTGCACGCTGCGTCGATCACCGCACATCACAGGGTAAGGATGGATCTCGAAATCACCTCACGGGAAGGCCCAGCTGCTGGAGAAGGATCTGCCGGACGTTCCGGCGCTCGCCCCCGCGCCGCACACGGCGAACGAGGTCGTCGGCGGCCTCCTGCCACCGGACGTAGTCGAAGGCGAAACCCGCGTCGAGCAACCGGCCGGGCACCACGCGGCGGCTCTTCAACAGGAGCTCGGTGTCCGAACGGATCGCGAGCGCGCCGAACTCCGCCATCCACGCGGTCGCGGGCAGGCCGACCGGAACGCCCCACGCGCCCCGCAACGCGCGCACGAACTCCCGCTGCGGCAGCGGCTCCGGGGCGGCGACGTTGACCGGCCCTTCGACGTCGTCCCTCGCGATCAGGAACTCGACCGCACGGACGAAGTCGCGGTAGTGGATCCAGGACACATACTGCGCGCCCCCGGCGACCGGCCCGCCGAGCCCGAGCCGCGCCATCCAGAGCAGGACGTCGAACACCCCACCGCGATCCGGGCTCATCACCATGGCCGCGCGCAACGCGACCTTGCGGGTGCGCGGCGTCCCGGCGCGCTCCTGCGCCCGCTCCCACTCCTTGGCGATCTTGACGCTGTAGCCCCAGTAACCCGGCACCCCGGCCTCGCCTCCGCCGATCACCCCGCTCGCCTCGTCGTTGGCCGCGTCGAAACGATGGGCGTAGACCGTGGCCGTACTCATCTGCAGCCAGACCCGCGGCGGCCGCGCCGCTCCCGCGATCGCCTCGCCCACGACCCGGGTGGACTCCACGCGCGAATCCATCATGGACTGCAGGTTCTCCGGCGTGTACCGGCAGCTGACGCTGCGTCCGGCCAGGTTGATCACGACGTCACTGCCGTCGATCTCCTCGGCCCAGGAGCCGAGCGTCCGCCCGTCCCACGAGACCTCGCCCTCGCGCACCGGCCTGCGCGTCAAGACCACGACGTCGTGCCCCGCCGCAGCCAGGTCGCGCTTCAGAAGCGTCCCCACCTGCCCGGTCCCCCCGGGAATCACGACCTTCATCGCCCCGCCCTCCGCCGCGTGCCACCAACCCTAACCGAAAACTGAACGTGTTCAAAGACCTCCCCCCCGATGCGGCGCCGAGAGCGGCGGGCCCACCGACTACTGGCTCAGGTCGACGGAAATGTGGCCGGACAGCGCACGGAGGAAGTCGGGGGCGTCGAAGATCTCGCCTGCGGACGCGACGCCGTCAGTCCCGGTCCGCCCGGTGAGGATGCGGTCGACCGCTTCCACGACGAGCGGCGCGGTGACGGCGTAGATGTCCTGGCCGCGTGCCACGGCGCGCCGTTCGGCGCCGCCCTTGCGCACGACGACGTCGACAAGGAAGGTCTGCGCCGACCGTCCACGCTCATCGACCGGGGCCGGCGCGGACGTGCCCGGGTCCGCTATGTCCCCGGCGGCCTCGACCGTCATGTAGGTGCGCACCTCGGGGATGGGCAGGTGGCTGGGGATGGTGACGACGTCGGCCATCGAGAACTCCCCGATGACAGCCCGGGCGCCCATCGGGTCAGGGAACGGCCACTCCAGGGTCGGCGGATCGTCAGCGCGGTACTCCAACCGCCCGTTCGCGTAACGGACGCGCCGGCCGTCCCGCCGCTCCCCGGAGACCCTGCCCGACGCGCGGGTCCCGGCGGTGGGGTGCCAATGGCTGAGCCCGTACGCGATGTGCGCCTCGTCGGCCGACGTCCAGTCGCCCATCGCGGCGGTGGTCAGCAGGTCGCCGAGGCCGCCGTAGAAGGCCATCGCGGGGACGACCACCGTCCCCGCGGCGCGGGCGCGATCGGCGAAGTGAGCGAACGTGTCGACGTTGGCCTCGATCTCCGCCGCCACGTCCACGTACGGGAGCCCGGCGCGCAGGGCCGCCTCGATCACGGGGGCGGCCGTCGCGGCGAAGGGTCCGGCGCAGTTGATCACGGCCGCCGTCCCGTCCAGCGCGCGGTCGAGCGAGACCGGATCGTCGACCGACGCCGGCCGGGTCTCAAGTCCGGGATGGGCGGCCGCCGACTCCCGCAGCTTGCCTGCGTCGCGGCCGGACAGGACCGGAACGAACCCGCGCTCCCGCAGTTCCGCCACCACGAACCGCCCGGTGTGCCCGTACGCGCCGAACACCGCCACCATCTGCCCCGACCCCATCGGCTCTCCCCAGCACTCGAAGATCTACTGCGCAAATCCTGGCGGGGCGGACCCCTGCCCGCGAGTGTCTGGAACGCCATGACCCATACAATTCCGGACATGCGTAGCGTCGCGCTGGCCGTCACCGACGGCATGCTGCACTTCGAACTGTCGCTGGCGTACGAGGTCTTCGCCGCCGCCCCGGCAGGCGTGACAGTCCCCTGGTACGACGTCACCCTCTGCGGACCGGCCCCGGTGGCCGTCGGCCGATTCCGGCTGGACCCCGACCACGACCTCGACGGACTGCGGCACGCCGACACCGTGATCGTCCCGGGCTGGGCGGACGTCGACGTCCATCCGCCCGCCGACCTGGTCGACGCCGTACGCGCGGCCCACGACGCCGGCGCACGCGTGGCCTCCCTCTGCACGGGCGCGTTCGTGCTGGCCGCGGCCGGTCTGCTGGACGGCGAACGCGCGACCACCCACTGGGCGCACACCGAGGCCCTGGCCGCCGGCTACCCCCAGGTGACAGTGGACCCGGACGTCCTGTACGTGGACAACGGCAGCGTCCTCACCTCCGCGGGCAAGGCCGCCGCCATGGACCTCTGCCTGCACCTCGTCCGCCTCGACCACGGCTCGTCGGTCGCCAACACGGCCGCCCGCCGCCTGGTCGTGCCACCGCATCGAGACGGCGGCCAGGCCCAGTTCGTCGCCACCCCGGTCCCCGCCCCGGGCAACCACCCGCTCGCCGCCCTCCTCCCCTGGATCATCGAACGGCTCGACCAGCCGCTGACCGTGGAGGACCTGGCCCGCCAGGCCGGGATGAGCTCACGCCACCTGGGCCGCCACTTCAGAGCGGTGACCGGCGCCACCCCGCTGCAATGGCTCCTCACCCAACGGATCCGCCACGCCCAGGAACTGCTGGAGAAGACCGACGCCGGCATCGACACCATCGCGGCGGCCACCGGCATGGGCACCGCCACAACACTGCGCCGCCACTTCAACCGCACGGTCGGCGTCCCCCCGGACACCTACCGCCGCACCTTCCGCTCGGGAGGAACAGGGCTCCGCGACGCTCAAGCGCCGGCACATCCTGGGGAAGGCCCCGCGGCTCACCCAGCCGGATGACCGCCGCCGTTCAGGGCATCCTCACCTGCACATCCACATCGCCTGAAGTGGAGCGAATCGTCGTCGTGGTCTGACAGCGCGCCCGGCGTCATCACAACACGGCCGATCACCGAGTCCTGGACCCAAGTCACGATGTGGCTCGCCACGCATGCCCCGGCCGGAGAGCGAACCCGGTTGCCGTGCTAGATGAGGCCCTGGGCGAGCATTGCCTCGGCGACTCGCTCGAAGCCGGCGATGTTGGCGCCGACGACATAGTCGCCTGGAGCGCCGTACCGTTCGGCCGTCTCGTAGCAGGTGTCGTGGATGTTCGTCATGATCGCCGACAGTTCCTCCTCCACGCGGGAGAAGGACCAGGCGGCGCGGCTCGCGTTCTGCCGCATCTCCAGCGCGCTGACGGCGACGCCGCCCGCGTTGGCGGCCTTGCCGGGCCCGAACGCGACGCCCGCGTCCTGGAAGATGTGCACGGCCTCCGGCGTGGTCGGCATGTTGGCGCCCTCGGACACCGCCTTGACGCCGTTGCGGACGAGGATCCGCGCGGCCTCCGCGTCCAGCTCGTTCTGCGTCGCGGACGGCAGCGCGATGTCGGCCGGGACGTCCCACACCCGGCCGCCGGGTACGAACCGGGCGGACGCGCCGCGCATGTCGGCGTAGTCGGAGACGCGGCCGCGGTCGACCTCCTTGACGTGCTTGAGCAGGTCGAGGTCGATGCCCTTCTCGTCCACCACGTAGCCGCCGGAGTCGGACACGGTGATCACGTTGGCGCCGAGCTGCTGCGCCTTCTCCACCGTGTAGATCGCGACGTTCCCGGAGCCGGACACGACGATCTGCCGGCCGTCCAGGTCCTCGCCGCGGCGGCGGAGCATCTCGTGGGTGAACATGACGTTGCCGTAGCCGGTCGCCTCCGTCCGGCCGGCGGAGCCGCCCCACAGCGCGCCCTTGCCGGTCAGCATCCCCGCCTCCCAGCGGTTCGTGACGCGGCGGTACTGGCCGAACAGGTAGCCGATCTCGCGGCCGCCGACGCCGATGTCGCCCGCCGGGACGTCGGTGTGCTCGCCGACGTGCCGGTACAGCTCGGTCATGAACGACTGGCAGAACCGCATGACCTCCTCATCGGAGCGGCCGTGCGGGTCGAAGTCGCTGCCGCCCTTGCCGCCGCCGATGCCGAGGCCCGTCAGCGCGTTCTTGAAGATCTGCTCGAAGCCGAGGAACTTGACGATGCCGAGGTTCACCGTGGGATGAAAACGGAGCCCGCCCTTGTACGGCCCGAGCGCCCCGTTGAACTCGACGCGGAAGCCGCGGTTGACGTGGATCTCGCCCTTGTCGTCCTGCCACGGCACCCGGAACATGATCTGCCGCTCCGGCTCGATCACCCGCTCGACGAGCTTGGCGGTGGCCAGCCCGGGACGCGCCGCCAGCACCGGGCCGAGGGATTCGAGCACCTCGTGGACCGCCTGGTGGAACTCCGGCTCACCGGGGTCCCGCCTGAGAACCCTGTCGTAGGACTCTTCGAGGACGGCCAGCGTCTCGGGTGGCGCCGGCAGACGGGGGGCCAATGGCATGGTGAGGTTCCTTCCTTCAGACCCCTCCACTCTAAAACGTCTGTTTCACCGCCTGAGACGGGGTGATCGCAGGTCGGAACCCATGCACGCCTGGAAATAGGCCCTGGACGGCGAGTGCCGCACAGGCTGGGACACGGCGTGTCGGGCCGGAAGTCAGGCGTCGAAGGAGCCGACCGACGTTCCCGTGAACTCGCTCTAGGGGCGCGACGGTCGTCGCCGTGGCCGGGCGCGTCGCTCGGTCAGGTGGAGGGATCGAGGTGGGTCGCCAGGACGGCGGCCTGACTGTGGTCGATGTCCTTGGTCGCCGTGAGGAGGGTGACCGTGCCGTCGGCGGCGAGTTCACGGAGCCGGTCCAGGGCGGCGGCGCGGTCGGGGTCGCGCAGTTCGGCGTCGTAGCGTTCGGTGAACTCGTCGAACTTGTCCACGTCGTGGCCGTACCACTTGCGGAGCTCGGTGGAGGGGGCGACGTCCTTCTCCCACTCGTCCAGCCGGGCCTCGTCCTTGGACAGCCCGCGCGGCCACACGCGATCGACCAGCACCCGCTTGCCGTCGTCGGGCGAGGCGGGCTCGTACACCCTGCGCAGCTTGACCTCCATGCTTCCTCCCAGCCCCACCTATACCCCGCCCGACGCTCGATGTGCGGGTTTCGCCGGGGGCCGTACCTTCGGGAAGGTCGCGCGGCGGAACTCACCGGTCCGGGCCCGCCGACCCGGGGGCGGGGCGGCGGTCTGTGGCGGCCCGGTCGGCCCTGGCACGGTCTGCGGCGGCCCGGTCGGCGGTGGTGCGGTCGGCGGTGGTGCGGTCGGCGGTCGTTCGGTCGGCGGTCGTTCGGCGGGCGAACTCGGCGGCGGCGGTGCGGCGGGCGAACTCGCCGGCGAGAGCGCGGCCGAGGACTTCGTCGTCGGGACGGTGCCATTCCAGGTATTCGAGGGCCTCGGCGAGTTCACCGGCGGTCAGCCGCCGCACCGGTTTCCCGGCCCAGCGCGGGAGCCGCCCGTCCGCGGGCCCGGCGGCCGGGGCCGCGCGCGGTCGTGGGTTCACGTTCCTGCCCCTTTCATTGTCCGGTGTCGGTAATGGCGCGGCGCGGCGGCGGGTGGGGGCATTCGCCGCTCGAATAGGCTCGCCGCGTGCATTGGTGGAGCCAGCAGGCGTGCGACGCGGCCGCGGAGGCGCAGGCCGCCGATCCCTCTCCGCGGAATCTCATGGCGGCCGCCCAGGTGCAGGCGCTGGTATCGCTGGCCGAGGCGCTGCACCGCATCGCGGCGACGATGGAGGAGCGGGACGAGAGCGATAACGCCCCGCCCTTGCCCGCGCGGTCGAAATAGCAGCGGTTTCCGCGAAAATACCGGTGCGCCGGAAAGAGGACGCACCGGTATCTCCCCGGCTGTCAGACGTCGCTGAACGATTTGCGTTCCGTCCTGCCGTTCGCGGTGCTCGGGCTGAGGCGCGAGGTCTTGGCGACGGGCGGGCGCGGCGGCGGCGCGGTCTCCAGCGGGTGGTCGTCCTCGGGCGCCGGGACGCGCTCCTCCGGCACGGCGGGGCTCGGCTCCTCCCGGGGACGGTCCCGCAGCCGCCGCGCGGCCTGCCGGAGGGCGCGCTCGCCGACCAGCCTGGTCAGTTCCAGGCCCCAGCAGTCCAGCTTGTCGGCGTCGGTGAGGTCGTCGCGGCTGCTCAGCTCCGCCGCGAGGCCGCCGAGCCGCTGCGCCTCGGACAGATCGAACTCGCGCATGAGGTGGCAGCACAGCTCGGCGAGGGCCGCGTGGTCGCGTTCGAACGACAGCCCCGCCAGGTCGTTGTGCGACAGCCTGCTGAGCGCACGCTTGCGCTCCAGCTCGCCGTCGGCGATCCGGAGGATTCCGTTGAGGAGGAAGGCGGGGCCGGTACCGCCGACTTTGCTGTTGGCGGGGGCGAACGACATCCGCAGGACGGCGGCGGACCCGAGCCCGGCGGCGATCACCCGGACGACCACGAGGCTCGCCGGGGGCGTGGTGGCGGGCAGCCCGAACGTCCAGTCGGCGGCGGTGACCGCGATCAGCGCGACGATGGACGCGCTGGCGTTGATGAAGACGAACAGCAGGCCGCCGGGCGACAGGAGGGCGGAGAAGGGCTTGTCGCGGTAGCGCGCGACGAGTTCGGCGAGGCCGATCGCGCCGCCGATCAGGGCGGCGAGGATCAACTCGATGGTCATGGCCTTCCCCTACGCGCTACGGGCGGTCAGCCGGCCGAAGGGGGACTCCTCGCGCCGGTCGCGCCGGGCGGGCAGCGTGGCGGGACGCTGCCGCGCGGCGCGCTCGGCGTGCTCGACCTCCAGGAAGACCAGGAGCCATTGCGCGGGGCCCGCGGCGAGTCCGGTGTGAATGCGCAGCGCCTGCTCGCGGGCGCCGAGAAAGGCCAGCAGCCAGCCGGTGGGCCCGGACGACACGGCGGCTCGAATTCGTGAATGCATGCGGAAGACCTTTGCGCAGGCAGGCCGGGAAGTCGACGTCCTCCAGGTCAAGTTTTTGCGGCGCGGGAGGGCTATCCGGCCATTGCCGTTACGTCGGGAACGTCCGGTCGGCGTCGCCGATCTTCCCTCTTGGGGAGGTGACCCATTGCCGTTTGGACGGGCCAGGGAATTCCTTTACGGAGAATTCCGGTTCGGCGGCGGGACGTCCGCTGCGGGAAGATCTATTTTCCGCTCGCGAGCGTCCGGCACCCCCGTCCGGGACGGCCACCGGAAGCCGCGTCCGAGGGGTCGCGCGACACGCCGCTTCCGCGTCCGGAAACTGGCAGTGGGACAACAACGCGTCTGAGGACCAGATGATGGAGGAGACCCAGGGGCCCCCGCCCCGAGGAACCGCCTAGAAAAGGACGGAGGGGCCACTCCCCCCGAAGTGACCCCTCTTCCCCCGTTCCGCCCAGCCGACCCCGGGTGCGCTCACAGGACCGGCCGCTTCCCCCGAAGCGGCTCGCACCGGTCGGCGGCGGATGTCAAGAACGTAGCGAGGGAGCCGCGCCCGGATCGAGGCTTCAATCCGGCGCATCGCCGAACGGGCCACGCTGTGCGATGAACGGAGCACGCTCCGCGGTCACCGGGCTGAGAAAGCGTGGTGTAATGCGTATTCCGGACGGCTCGAAGGGGCGGAGGGGCGAGACGATGGCGGGACGCGTGCGGCCGATCACGCTGGTGGGGACGCCGGTCCTGCATCAGGCGTGCAGGCCGGTCGAGGAGTTCGGCGCGGCGCTGCGGGAGCTGACCGACGACATGTTCGCCAGCATGTACGAGGCGGAAGGCGTCGGCCTGGCCGCGAACCAGATCGGCGTGGACCTGCGCGTCTTCGTCTACGACTGCCCCGACGAGAACGGGGAGCGACGCAAGGGCGCCGTGGCCAACCCCGTCCTGGAGTTGCCGACGTTGGAGAACCGGCGGCTGGACGACGACGATGAGGGTTGCCTCTCTGTGCCAGGGCCTCATGCACGCCTGGCACGTCCCGACCATGCGACCGTGCACGGCTTCGACGTCGAGGGGGCTGCGATCACGGTAGAGGGGACGGGGTTGCTCGCCCGCTGCCTCCAGCATGAGACAGACCACCTTGAGGGCAAGCTCTACATCGACCGGCTCTCGACCCGGGCACGCAAGAAGGTGCTCAAGGAGTTCGAGGCCTTGCGTGCGGAGAAAGCCGCCGGCTAGCCGTCCCATACGGGGAGGTGGACGGCGGACGGGTGGTCCTTGTCGCGGAGGATCTCGAACCGGGTGCGGCGGGACGCGACCGCCCGGGCGGCTGGCTCGCCGGTGCCGTGGTTTCGGGCGAACCTCGGGAACGCCCCGCCCGCCAGCATGACGCGCAGCCGGTGGCCACGTAGGAATCGGTACGCGGTCGGGTGCATCTCGATCTCGGCCCTGACCACGCCTCCGGTTCCGATGCGCAGGATGCCGTCGGTGACGTTGCGGGAGACGCCGTCACGGTCGACGTCGCAGAGGCGGATGAACAGGTCACCCTGGCCGGTGCTCGTCCGGGCGTGGATCGTCGCCGAGACCGGGCCGATCACGTCGAGGTCGTCGTCCAGGGGCGCGCCGGTGAGGACGACCACGTCATCGCGGCGTTCGATCCGTGTGTTGTCTCGCTGCTTGCCTTTGCCGGGTGACAGGAGCGGGCCGCCCACGCTCGGTGTGGGGTCGAGGGGGTCGTAGGTGAACGTGGCGGGGTCTGTCTCAGGAGGACCGTCCCAGACGAGGCTTCGGCCTAGGTAGACCGGTGTGGGCCTGGTCTCGGGCGGAGGCCACTGGTCGAAGTCCAGCCAGCGGTCGGCCTTCTGCAGATGGAGTCTTACGGGAGCCTGGCGAAGCTGGGCCTTGTCGCCGTTCAAGTGGGCGTTCAGCCAGGACACCTGATCGGAGACTATCGCACGGAGGGCTTTCGTGTCGTGCCCCCATGGGCCGATGGTGATGCGTGCCTGGCGCCCGGCCTCATGGAGGGCGACGAAGTCGCGTAGCTGGCCGCGTAGGAAGAGGTCCCACCAGCCCGTCACCATCGTGGTCGGCGTGGTGGTGCCGGGGACGGCGGCGCTGTGGTCGGTCGCCTCCCAGAAGCCGTCGGGTTCGGCGTGGGCGGTGACCTCGCGAAGGAAGGATTCGGGGCGTCCGATGGCAGCCGTGTCCGCTTCCCCTACCGGGAGATGGCGCATGGCCTGTCTGACACGTCTGTTGTGGAGGGGCCGCTTCCCGTCGTCCTGCGTGCCCATCAACGACGACCAGACGAGCGTGTTGTGCAGGGCGAGCGCACCACCCGGATAGAACGAACTCACGAACTCGGATGCGGTGATGCCGAGCCCCATGGCCTCCAGGGGAGGATCCGCGTAGGGCGCGATCGCCCATTCGGTGAAGCCGAGGTAGCTCGCGCCCACCATCGCGACCTTGCCGTCACACCACGGTTGGGCACGGAGCCACTTGAGCGTCGCCAGTCCGTCGTCCTTCTCGTTGTGGAAGGCGTGGAACTCCCCGCCTGAACCGAGGACGCCGCGCACGTTCTGGATGACGACCTGGAAACCGCGCCTGACGAGGACCCCGGCGAACAGCCGCATCACGGGTTGCCGCTTGCCGTAGGGGGTGCGCATCAGCACGACGGGCATGGGTCCCGTCCCGCGCGGACGGTACAGGTCGGCGATGAGCGCGACTCCGTCCGGCATGGGCACCCGTAGGTCGCGCCTGACGTGGATGCCCGGAGAGGGCACCTCGGGCAGGCCGAAGAGGCGATCCACGAGTCGTCCCACGATGGCCATGTGCGCCCCCTCAGTCCCGTTACGAGGCTAGGAGACGTTCGTACTCGTAGAGGACGCCGGCGAACTCACCCGTCGGCATCTCGCAGGCGTGCCCGGGCAGCCACAGATGCTCCAGCCGGACGGTCTGGACATCGATGCGCACGTGGCAGGCGTTCCCCGTGTGCTCCCAGCCTGGACGCGCCGCACGGACGACCTCCAGGTGGTGGCGATGGCTCTGCACGTCGTGCAGCAGGAATGCCGTGAGGACGTGGAGCGGCCCGTTCACGGCCTCGGTGAACGTGCTCGCGCCGGCTGCGGCGGCCTCCAGATCGACCCCGGAATCGGCCAACTCCGGGAAGAACACCCGGACGTGGCGGACGACGCCCTCGATCTCGATGGGCTGGCAGGGCAGTCGCAGGACGGCGTCCGGGTCGACGTAGCCGTGCACAGGGACACCGGCGACGACGCCCGACCACGCTCCTGGCAGGCCGCCGACGAACCGAGCCTGAGTCAGGGTGTTGCCCAGTTCGGCCAGAAGACGCTCTGGGTCCAGCCCCCGTGGCATGAAGGTTTTGGTGCCCCCGCGTAGGCGCGTGCCTGCCTCGTCAAGGACGGCAAGGTCGGCCCAACAGGCGCCTGAGCCGGTCCCAAGGACGCCGTGCGGGAGGCATCCGTCGGGGTGCGGGGTGAGCCCGGCCATGTCCTCCAGCATGGCGCGCGGTGACTGGATCAGGCCCCAGCCCTGCGTCCGGTGGGAGGCGGACCCGAGGGCAAGGGAACTCGCCATCGGCTCGCCATTGCGTGGCTCGCCCAGGACGCGCTCAAGGCTCCGGCGGCTTCGCAGGGCGCCGATCTCCTGGAGGTACTCGTCCAGGCACTGCCGCAGCACGTCCGGGTCGATGTCGCAGGACGCCCATCCGCCGACGTCCCGCACATGGACGAGCGTGCCGTCGAAGTCGAGGCGGTGGTAGCGGTAGACCTCCTGCCAGGGCGCGGACGAACCGCCGCCGTTCACCCGCCCCTGGGCGCGCGCGATCGCGGAGACGTCCTCGCCCAGGTCGTTGATGAGAAAGTCGCGCAGCGGGGCGTGCAGCGGATCGGTCTCCACCGCCACCCGCGCGCCATCGCTGCGGAACCGCACCGGAAGCGACATCACCATTCGGGTGATTATGCCGATTAGCGAAGATCATCACTGGTATGAAGGAAAGTTCGTACCGATCAGCCGGATTCGTCGGCCATGTACGGGGGTGCGGGCTCGTACTGGATGTACCGGCGGACCACCCGCGCGTGGTCGCGGCCATGGATGCGTCCGACCAGCCAGAGCGCCATGTCGATGCCTGCGGAGACGCCCTGGGCGGTAACGAGGTTGCTGTCCACGACGTAGCGCGCATCGCGCACGACGGTCACATCACCGAAGGCTTCTAGGGTTTCCTCCGATGCCCAGTGGGTCGCGACCCTTCGCCCCTTGGCCGGGCCTGCGGCGTGCAGCAGGAACGAGCCGGTGCAGACGCTCGTCACCCAGTCGGCCTGTTCGGCGACCTTCGCTATCCATCCCGTGACGGACGGGTTGTGCGGCTGGGTCTCTCTTGCGCCTCGTCCACCGGGGACTAGGCCCTGTTCGTAGTTCAGATCAGTTGCCGCTGGTCACGATCGTGTGATTCCCCCCCGCCGGGGCGGGAGCGGGCGGTATCACCAGTGTGTGACACGCGGTGATGTGACCGATACGGAAT
>NZ_JAXCEJ010000018.1:0-177970 GCF_041463665.1 Actinomadura chokoriensis | reverse complement strand
GTCGCGCTCGGCCTGGTCGCCGATCTCCTCGACGAGGGCGGCGGCCTGGGCGACGAGAGCCCGGAGCGTGTCCGACGTGTCGGTTACGCTGGTCGCGCTGATACCGGTCCTGGTGGGGGCCGATTCTTGTGGGCGGGTCTCCGTGGGCGGGGGCCCGCTCCGCTGCGTCTGGGGCATTAGGCCGCCTCGCCTCCGGACTGCTCCGCACGCAGGCGCGCCACGTACTGGTGGAGGCCCTCCACGACCACCAGGCGGCGGCGGCCGACAAGCACAGAGGGCAGTTCGCCTGACTGAACGAGCTGAAAGGTCTTGGCGCGGCTGAGCCCGCCAAGCATGGTGGCCGCGTCAGGCCACCACGGGATCAAGATTCGGTGTTCATGGACAAGGTCGCTCATCGACCCTCCTGGGAAGTCGGGTGCCCTGTACAAGTCGCTCATCGTCTCCGCTGAAACAACGAAGACTTGATATCACAGGCGTACTACCTGCGTCTACTCAGTGCTATTCAGGTCCGCCGAGTTGTTGAGCGGGTCGGCCCTGCCGATGTACCTTGGCGGGCGTGAATGAGCAGCGGACGCAACAGAGCGGCAGTTGGCGCGTGCCGGCCTACCGGCCTGGTGACGACGAGATGTGGGACAAACTCGGAAGCGGCTGGAGCGCCATCGACGGTGTCCGGGACGGGATTCGCCTTTACGTCCAGTGGGACGACGAGCGCCCGGCGGTCACTGGCCTCTGCCTCACGGGCGCGGTGACGGCGGAAGCACTCCGGTCGATTCCGATGGGGCGACTGGAGAACCTCCCGGCCGCCTTGCAGCAGGCGAAGACCAGTGATGAGTTCTTTGCTGAACTGGTCCCCCTGCGCAGGGTCAAGGGCGAAGAGCCCGACGAGTTCGCGGACCGTGTAGCCCTCTACTACCGCATGTTCGCGGCTACAACCGACAAGCCGACCAAGGCGATTGCCGAACACGCCGACGTACCTCTCGGAACGGTGAGAAGTTGGATCCGGGAGGCACGTCTACGGGGCAAGCTGCCACCGGGAACGCGAGGTAAGGCGGGTTGACGGACAAGCCATCACGCAAGAAACGGACACGCCGAAACCGAGACGCTCGCCCGTATAAGCGCCGGTCAGACGGCAAGTGGGTAGCCGTTGCCTATCTCCCCAACGGGAAGCGCCGGCCTTGCTACGGCGAAACCGCTGCTGAAGCGGAAGAGAAGCGAAAGAGGCTCTATCGGGAGATTGAGGAGAACCAACCGATCACCGTGGGGCGGACGGACACGCTCGGCCAGTTCCTCACCGGTCCATGGCTTAAGGTCATCCTTCCGCAGCGGGTACAGGCTGGTCGGCTGGCACAGACCACGCTCGATAGCTACGCGGACATGGTGGAGCGGCACATCGTGCCCGAGCTCGGCAAGGTGAAGCTTGTAGAGCTCGGTACGTTGCATGTTCAGGCATGGATGCTGACCCTGTCGCAGAAGCGGAGCGGCCGGGCCCGGCGGAAGCTCCGCCCCGGGGAGGACAAGCTTCCTGAGCCCGAGAAGCTCTCGGCACGGACTATCGCCTACTGTCATGCGATTTTGAGGAAGGCTCTCAACGACGCCGTCAAGGCGAAGCTGATCAGCGGGAACGTGTGTGCGGACGTTGAGCCACCGCGCGTTGAGAAGAAGGAAGCCCGTGCCCTTACGAAGGATGAGGCGCGAAAGTTGCTCGCCGCAGCTGCGGGTCATCGCCTCTCGGCGTACTGGTTGGTCGTGCTGGCGCTCGGCCTGCGTCGCGGTGAAGGGCTCGGGTTGCACTGGCCCGACTTCGACCTTGAGGCCGGCACAGTCAGGTTGCGGCTGAGTGTTCAGCGGCTCCGCGGCGAGAAGGACCCCGAGACAGGCAAGTACCGCGGGAAGCTCGTTGCCAAGGGACTCAAGACCGAAGCGTCCAAAGCCACGATCAAACTGCCTGCCTATGTGGTGGAGGCGGTGAAGCTGCACCGCAAGCAGCAGAACGCCGAGCGCCTCGCTGCCCGCGTGTGGGAGAGCGAAGAACTCGTGTTCACCACGACGATCGGCACCGCCCTTGAGCCGAGGAACGTCAACCGCATGTGGCATGAGATCTGCGACAGCGCCGGCGTCGAGCGGTGCCGTATCCATGACCTCCGGCACGCCTGCGGAAGCTTCCTCTTCGCTGACGGCGTCGACCTCAGGGTGATCCAGGGCGTCCTACGCCATACCCGCCTCGCCACCACGTCGGAGGTGTACGTGCACCTTCTCGACGAGGTCCGCGACCGGGCGGCAGAGTCGATGGACGGGCTCCTCATCGAGCTCACGCGGAAGGACGACGAGACCGGATGACCCCCTTGCCTCTCAGTAGTGCGGCGTAGTACGGTGTATGACATGAGCGAACGACGACCCACCTCGATCCGACTCACGGCAGCGCAAGAGAGGGCGCTCGACGAGATCGGCGAGCGGGAGGACCGGGACCGCTCATGGCTCATCCGGAAAGCCATCGACGAGTACATCGAGCGGCACCGGGAGGCCCAAAAGTGACCGCGCTGCTACAGGGATTGCTACAGAAACGATCAGGGCGTCCCCTGCAATCAAGGAACGCCCTGGTCAATCGCTGTGCACCCGAAGGGATTCGAACCCCTAACCTTCTGATCCGTAGTCAGATGCTCTATCCGTTGAGCTACGGGTGCTTGCCGGAGCCAACTGTACCGGCTCCACGGACCTGTCCGCGAATCGGTTGGCGGATGCGACGTTACGGAAGTGTGACTTGAGTCACGGAACCCCTGGAAAGGGTGATATGTCAAAGGGGGTGACCGAGACGGGGTGTCGCCGGAGGTCCCGGTTCCCGTCCGACGCCCAACCCCCTGAAGGAGAACCCTCATGCGCATGTCCGCCACCAAGCTGGTCGGCGTTCTCGCCGTCGGTGGCTTGATGCTCGGCTCCACGGGCTGTGGCGCGGTCGACGCCATCGCCGGCGGGAAGAAGAAGACCGCCTGCAAGAACATCGAGACGGAACTGCGGAGCTTCTCCACCGGCGGCGTGGCCATGACCTCGCCGAGCGGCGCGTCCACGACCGCCCAGAAGTTCTCGGACACCGCCGCCAAGGTCCGGTCGGAGGGGCAGAGCGCGGGCGGCGACGTCGAGACCGCCGCGACCGCGTTCGCGGGCGACCTCGACCAGACGGCCGAGATGCTGCGGAAGTTGAGCTCCGGCAACACCTCGTCCCTGGGGCAGCCCGACACCATCTCCATGCAGAAGCACGGTAACGACCTGGCCAAGGCCTGCGGATTCACCGGGTTCCGCCTGGGATGACCGTCGACGCATCGCTCCCGCGGCCCCGGGAGCGACACGTCCGCGGCCGTTTCGCACTATGCTGCTGGCCACAGGGACGCAGGCTTTGCTGGTTGGCTGGCCGAACCGGTAACCTGTCCTGAGCCTGATGGCTACTGGAGGATTCGCCTAGTCCGGTCTATGGCGCCGCACTGCTAATGCGGTTTGGGTTCACGCCCATCCGGGGTTCAAATCCCCGATCCTCCGCCTCTGACCAGCGGTTACCTTGATCTCGTCGGATCGAGGGAGCCGCTGGTTTCGCGTTGGGGGGCCGATGGGGGGCCGACTCGGCGGGGACCACGGCTGCGGCCGCCTCAGCTGCGGCCTTGAAGACCTGGGGGACCACGGAGGCATAAACGTCGGCCGTGAACGACGAGCGCGATCGAGAGCGTGAACGCGCGGATACGCAAGGCCGTCCGCGCCCGTGGGCACTTCCCCAACGAGGCCACAGCGATGAAGTGCATCTACATGGCGCTGATGTCCCTGGACCCGACCGGCAAGGGCCGCAAACGATGGACCATGCGCTGGAAGGCGCCTCTGAACGCCTTCCAGATCGAGTTCGAAGGCCGACTCACCCCGACCGCCAACTGAACACCCCAACAACCAGATCAGCCTAACTTGACACACCCTCCCGGTGCGGATGACGACGGCCGTCGTGAAATCAGGCGTCGGCTGCGTCGCTTTCCGGAGGTGGGCAGCAGGTGCGCAGGTAGTTCTGGAGTTCGGTGAGGGAGCGTTCTATCGAGGTTGTGTCGACGCGGTAGCGGACTTGCTTGCCGTCCTTGCGGGAGGTGAGGAGGCCGCCGCGGCGCAGCAGGGCGAGTTGCTGGGAGGCGTTGGACTGGCCGATGCCGAGGCGTTCCGCGACGGTGCCGACGGTCAGTTCGACGCCGCCGGCGAACAGTTCGAGCATCTGCTGGCGCTGGTCGCTGGCCAGGCCCTTGAGGAACTCGCGCAGCTTCTCGCTCAGCGGCTCAACGACGGCCCCGCAGCCGAGGTCTGACTCGGGTTGCGAGCCGCTTGCTGCCTGGTCAGGCACCGGTTCCTCCTCTACCTCGCCCCAACATATTAACATTTCATGAAATGATGTTATGTTGAGGGCATGCCTCAGCGTTCCGACACCATCATCATCGGGGGCGGCCAGGCCGGTCTCGCCACAGCCCACGTCGCCCGCAGGCTCGGCCTGAGTCCCGTGGTCATGGAGGCCGGGCAATCCACGACCGGGTCATGGCCGCAGTACTACGACAGCCTCACGTTGTTCTCTCCGGCCCGCCGCAGCGTCCTGCCGGGCGTTCCGTTCCCTGGCGACCCGAACGGCTACCCGAGCCGTGACGAGGTCGTCGCCTACCTGGCCGGCTACGCCGAACGGCTCGACGTCGACATCCGGACCGGCCACCGCGTGGTTAAGGTCGCCGTCGAGACAGACGCACCGTCCAAGCGCGTGTTCGAAGTCGCGGTCGACAATGGCGAGAGCTTCACTGCGCCGATCGTCATTGCCGCGACCGGGGCCTTCAGCCGTCCGCACCGCCCCGACCTGCCGGGGCTAGGCTCGTTCACCGGCACGGTGCTTCATTCCTCGCAGTACCGGCGGCCGGAGGAATTCGCCGGCCAGCGGGTCGTGATTGTGGGCGGCGGGAACTCGGCGGTCCAGATCGCCATTGATCTGGCCGGGCAATCGCGGGTCACGCTGGCCACCCGACACCCATTGCGTTTCATGGCGCAACGCGTCCTCGGCGTCGACATGCACCTGTGGCTGCAGCGCACGGGCCTGGACGCGGCCGGGTGGGCGCGCCCGCTGCTCACCGGCGGCAAGGGAACGCCGGTATTCGACACCGGCACCTACCGGGCGCAGATCGCCACCGGCAATCCCGACCGGCGCCCCATGTTCACGAGCCTGGCCGGCGATCAGGTGGTGTGGCAGGACGGGACCCGCGAGCGCGTCGACGTGGTTCTGCTCGCCACCGGCTTCCGGCCGGGAGTCGGCTATCTCGAGGAGTTGGGCGCGCTCGGCTCGGACGGCGAGCCACTGCACCGCGGAGGGATCTCCAGCACCCATCCGGGACTGGGCTACGTGGGCCTGGAGTGGCAACGGTCGTTCGCATCGGCCACCCTGCGGGGCGTCGGCGCCGACGCCCGCCACGTCCTCACCCGCCTTCGCAAGTAGATCTGCGCAAGGAGCACGCTCGCGCGGGGAAGTCGGGCATGGGTGCCCAGGGCGGAGGGCTCAGGACGTGGTGAGGGCGGGCAGAGCGAACAGGCCGGACAACCGGGTGAGCCGTTCGGGCACCGCCCGGTAGTAGACCCAGGTCCCGCGCCGCTCGCCGTCGATCAGCCCGGCTTGGCGGAGCACCTTCAGGTGATGAGAGATGGTGGGGGCGGTCAACTCGAAGGCGCCGGTCAGGTCGCACACGCAGGCCTCACCCTCCTCGGCCGAGGCGATCATGTTCAGCAACCGCAGCCGGACCGGGTCCGACAGCGCCTTGAACACCCCGGCCAGTTCGGCGGCCTCCTGCTCGCTCAGGGCGGGCCCGCTCAGCGGCGCGCAGCACACCGAGTCGGCGACGTCCTCCAACTCCAGCAACTTAGGCATAGCTCTAATTTGACATCCATCTATGCAGCGATGCAAACTGGCGCCTGCTTCGAAGGACATCTAAGCAAGGGGTTGTGATGAAGACGCTGCTCACCCGGATCACCGCTCAGCACAGCACTGCACGCTCCGGCGGGCGCGTCACCTTCCGCGACGACCGCGGGGAGGTCTGCACCAGCGCCTGCCGTGCGGCCGCCCACCGCGACCGAGTGGCTACCGCCGCTCACCGCGCCCGTCTCTGACTTGGGAACGCCCACTCCGCAAGGCCACCTACGCAACATAGCTAGGAGAGATCATGAGCGAGAACGACCAGTCCCAGGAGCCCGCCGAGCAGGCGCCCGAGCAGGCGGCGGGCGGCTGCTGCGGGGTCAGCAGCTGCTGTACCGACGCCGAGCAGTCCTTGGACCCGGCGGTCACCGTGGTCGAGGCCAAGACCAGCGCCGGGTGCGGCTGTGTCGAGGACGCCGACTCCGGCGACCTGCCGGTGGTGGTCATCGGGGCGGGGCCGGTCGGGTTGGCCGCTGCCGCTCATCTGGCGGAACGCGGTCTGGACTTCGTGGTCCTGGAGGCCGGAGAGGCCGCCGGGGCGGCGATCTCCGCATGGGGACACGTCCGGTTGTTCTCGCCGTGGCGGTATGACACCGACGCCGCCGCCCGCCGTCTGCTGGAGCCCACCGGGTGGACGCTGCCCGATCCGGAGGCGCTGCCGACCGGTGCCGAGCTGGTCCGCGACTACCTGGCCCCGCTGGCCCGGGTGCCTGAGCTGGCCGGACGGATCCGCACCGGTACCCGCGTGATCGCCGTCGCCCGGCGCGGCGTGGACGTGACCCGCACCGTCGGCCGCGACGAGCAGCCGCTGCTGGTCCGCACCGTCGGCCCGGACGGCACCGTCACCGACCTGACCGCCTGCGCCGTCATCGACGCCTCGGGCACCTGGGGCCGCAGCAACCCGCTCGGCCACTCCGGCCTGCTTGCTCCGGGCGAGGAGCAGGCCGCCCCTTACCTGACCGGTCCGCTGCCGGACGTGCTGGGCCGCGACCACGACCGCTTCGCCGGCAAGCACACCCTCGTGGTCGGCATGGGCCACTCGGCCGCCAACACCCTCCTCGCCCTCGCCGAACTCGCCAAGACCGCGCCCGGCACCCGCATCACCTGGGCCGTCCGAGGCGCCTCGGTAGCCCGCCTGTACGGCGGCGGAGACGCCGACGGCCTCCCCGCCCGCGGCGCGCTCGGCACCCGCCTCAAGGCCGCAGTGGAAGTTGGCGAGATCGACCTGGTGCGCAGCTTCACCATCACCGGCTTCACCAGCCCCGACGCGGGCCCGGCCGCCGGCCCGGTGGACGTCATTGGCGTGACCGCGGACGGTGAGCGCGTCATCGAGGCCGACGCCGTAGTGGCGGCCACCGGGTTCCGTCCCGACCTGGACATGCTCCGCGAAGTGCGGGTCGAGCTCGACCCGGCCACCGAGGCGCCGGTCCGGCTCGCGCCGATGATCGACCCCAACTTCCACTCCTGCGGCACCGTTCCGCCGCACGGCGAGCGCGACCTCGCGCACCCTGAGACCGGCTTCTACCTGGTCGGGATGAAGAGCTACGGCCGCGCCCCGACCTTCCTGATGGCCACCGGCTACGAGCAGGTCCGCTCCGTGGTCGCCGCGCTCGCCGGAGACCGTGCTGCGGCCGATGCCGTCGAACTCGACCTCCCCGAAACCGGCGTCTGCTCCACCAACCTCGTCACCGAAGACCAGCTGCCCGGCGCGGCTGCGGGCGATGGCTGCGGCACCTCTTGCGGCACCGAGCCCACCGAGGCGCCCATCACGGTCATCGCAGGCGAAGCTGGAGGCGACTCGTGCTGCGGTGGATCGGCGCCCGAGCCGGTGACCATCGGCATCGGCGCTCCGGGCGGATTGGGCTTCGCAACCGGAAGCGTCCACGGCTACTCCGGCGAAGCCGAACGCGGCGACAACTGACCGGTGCCTCACGAACCATCGACGCCAGGGCCGGTGCCGGCGACGGACGAACCCGCCGCCGGCACCGGCTCCGCCGCTCCCACCAGCCCGGGCAGCGCCACCACTCACGGTACGGTCAGCCGCGTTCCTCTGATCGCGCTGTGCGTCACCGAGATCACCAGCTGGGGCGTGCTCTACTACGCCTTCCCGGTCCTGGCCCCGGGCATCGCGCGCGACACGGGCTGGTCCACCAGCGCCATCACCACGGCGTTCTCCGCCGCGCTAATCCTGGCCGCGCTCGGCGGGATCCCGCTGGGGCGCGCGCTGGACCGGCGCGGCCCTCGGCTGCTGATGACCGGCGGCTCAGTGCTGGGGGTCCTTGCCGTCCTCGGCCTGGCGACCGCGCCGAACCTGTTCTGGTTCGTAGCCGCGTGGCTGCTGGCCGGGACCGCGATGACCGCTGTGCTCTACCAGCCCGCCTTCGCCGCCCTCACCCGCTACTACGCACCCCGCCACCTGGGCGCCTTGACCACCCTCACGCTCGTCGCGGGCCTGGCCAGTACGGTCTTCGCACCCCTCACCAGCACCCTGGCCACCCAGATGTCCTGGCGGTCGGTCTATCTGGTCCTGTCCGCGGTCCTGGCCGCGGTGACCATCCCGCTGCACTACTTCGCGCTGCGCCGCCCGTGGCCGTCTCCCATCGAGCACGGCACTGCCACCGCGAGCAAGTCCGCCGGCGATTCCGCGGGCGGTGGCGATGCTGACCGCGGCCATGGCAGCGACCACGTGGGCAGGGTGGTGCGCAGTTCACCGTTCCTGCTGCTGACCACCGCGCTCACGTTGTCGGCGTTTTCGATGTACGCCGTGCTGACCAACCTCATCCCGCTACTCACCTCGCGCGGCGCCTCCAGCGGCATCGCCGCCTGGGCACTCGGCCTGGGCGGCGTCGGGCAGGTCGCCGGGCGGCTGGGCTACCGCACCCTGGCCCGCCGCAGCAGCGCCCGGACCCGCACTGTGTGCATCCTGGCAGGCTCCGCCGTCACCACCATCGCACTGGCCGCGGTGCCCGGCCCCGTCCCGCTGCTCATCGCCATCGCCGTGCTGGCCGGCACCACCCGCGGCATCGCCACCCTGCTGCAGGCCACCGCCGTCTCCGACCGGTGGGGCACCGCCGCCTACGGCTCCCTGTCGGGCGTCATGGCCGCGCCCGTCACCATTGCCGGCGCCATCGCCCCCGCTGCAGGCGCCGCGCTGGCCGCCGGTCTCGGCGGCTACCCCGCCCTGTTCGCAGCCCTGGCCGCCACTGCGGCGCTGGCCGCTGTGGCCGCCACCGGCAGCATCCCGCACCGCCCTGCCGCCACCCCCGGCCCCGGCACCGGCCCGGCGCTCGCCGACCAGCCGCCCGGGTAGAACGCAACGGCCGGCACGACGGCCAGGGGAAATCGCTTGGCCGTCTCACCGGAACCGGGCGTACCGTCGACGGGCATGAGCGAGGAGCAGGAGTTCCTGCACAAGCTGGCGCGCCTGGTCGACCGCGAGCACCAGCGCCACCAGGCGCTGCACACCCGGCCGCAGGCCTGGGACATCCAGCCCGGCAGCCCCCTGGCCGGTGACGAGGCCAAATCCCACCCGCACGACGTCGGCCACGGCGCCTGGCACGCCCTGACCGCCGCGCAAGACCACCTGCTGGGCCCGCACTCGACGCTGCACTCCTCGCCGCAAGGCCGTGACCGGCTGATGATCCACACCCACTCCCAGTTCACCCTGCTGCGCGCCGCGATGGAGAACGCCGCGCGAGCGGTGTGGCCGCTGCAACCGGCAGACCGGGCCGGACGCATCACCCGGCGACTGGCGATGCAACGCGCCGAGATCCGCGCCGCCCACCGGATCCGCGGTCTGCTGAGCAACCCCGGCACCAAGACCCTGCAGCAGGAACTCACCGACCTGTACGCCCTGCTGGCCGCCGCGCTCGGCGTCACCGCCGCCGAAGGCGAAAAGACCATGAACAAGACCCCGGCCTCCTACAAGGACATGGTCCGCGACGCCGCACCGGCCGCCGGATACTCCGCCGACACCGCCGAGCTGATCTGGAGCGCCTGCAGCGCTCTGGCGCACGGCGATACCCACGGCACTCTCAGCGTGCTCGACAAGCAGGTCACCGCCGCCCAGTCGGCCAAGGGCAACCGCATCGCGCTGGCCCGCGTCACCGGATCGGTGAGCGGTCTGTACTGGTGCACCCTGGCCGCGGCCTCGATGCTCAGCGCGGGCTACGAGCTGTACGCCCAGCGCGCCAGGGCTCCGTTCTAGAAGGCACGTCCGCACCGCCACGTATTCGCAACGAGCGTTCCCGACCACCGGTGCTGTGCTTCGACATGCTGAAAAACCAGGTCTGCATCAACCATCTTCCGGCTCTGCCATGGGCAATCTGCCTCCACCCACAGTCCCGTCCTGGCGCCTCGGGGCGGGACGTGCACTGCGCCTCAGCAGCAGTCGCCGCAGCAGGTGCCGTCACACATCGGGTCGTCACAGCATGGGCACATCTTGGATCTCACCTCCCTTCGGGCTCAGAAAGCTCAGGCGGGCACCAGGTTCCCGGTGCCGGGTCCGGGCAGTTCGGGCCAGGCATTTGCGTCAGCATGCCGACGAGCTCGGATCGCAGCGCCGCCAGCCGGGTCATCTCGGCGTCGATCTCGTCGACGTGGCGGCGCAGCAGGCCTTCGGCCGGCTCGCAGGCGCACACCCCGGTCTCCCGCACGGTGAGCAGTTCGCGGATCTCCGCCAGCCGTAGACCCAGTCGTTGCGCACCCCGGATGAACAGCAGCCGGTCCACATCACGCCGGTCATAGCGACGATGCTCGCCGGTGGTGCGCTGAGGGGCGGGCAACAACCCCGCCCGTTCGTAATAGCGCACCGTGTCGGCCCGCACTCCAGCGCGGGCCGCCAACTGTCCAACCGACAGCGCATCGGCCACCTGGTGAACCCTCATACCGCGAGGCTAAGACTTGGACCGCGCTCCAAGTTCAAGCCCATTCCAGCGGAATCTTGAAGCTCGCACTCACGCACCGGCAGTGGCATACTCCCGCACGTGCGGTAACGTATCATTCTGTGATGATGTCAGTTGAGAATGATGTGTTGAGGCTGCTGGCCGATCCGCTGCGGGCGCAGATCGTTTCACTGCTTGCGAGCGAGGCGCTGTGCACGTGCCATCTGGTCGAGGAGACCGGCGCCAGGCAGACCAACATCTCCAACCACCTGCGGGCGCTCCGTGAGGCGGGCCTGGTCGATACCGAGCCGTGCGGCCGCTTCACCTACTACCGGCTGCGTCCGGAGGCGCTGGACGACCTGGCCGGCCAGTTGACCTGGCTGGCAGAGGCCGCCCGGCAGGCGGCCGCCAACGAGCGAAAGAGACCCTGTCCTTGACCAGCACCGAATCGGCGTCCGCCTCTGTCGGCCGCCGGGAGCCCAACGTCGTCGCCGGGCTGTCGAGGCTGGACCGGTTCCTTCCCGTCTGGATCATCGCCGCGATGGCGCTCGGCCTCGGGCTCGGACGCGCCATCCCCGGCTTGGACGACGCGCTCAGCAAGGTCGAACTCGGCGGCATCTCCGTCCCGATCGCGCTCGGTCTGCTGATCATGATGTATCCGGTGCTGGCCAAGGCGCGCTACGACCGGCTCGACACCGTCACCGGCGACCGCCGCCTGATGGTCTCCTCGCTGGTGCTGAACTGGATCGTCGGACCCGCCGTGATGTTCGCGCTGGCCTGGATCTTCCTGGCCGACCAACCCGAGTACCGCACCGGGCTCATCATCGTCGGTCTCGCCCGCTGCATCGCGATGGTCATCATCTGGAACGACCTGGCCTGCGGCGACCGGGAGGCCGCCGCGGTGCTGGTGGCGCTGAACTCGGTGTTCCAGGTCGTCGCGTTCGGCGTCCTCGGCTGGTTCTACCTGCAGGTTCTTCCGGGCTGGCTCAACCTGGACACGAGCGGCCTGAACTTCTCCACCGGCAAGATCGTGGTGAACGTGCTGGTGTTCCTCGGCGTCCCGCTGCTGGCCGGCTACCTCACCCGCCGCTTCGGCGAGAAGTCCCGCGGCCGCGAGTGGTACGAGTCGCGGTTCCTTCCCCGCATCGGGCCGGTCGCGCTATACGGGCTGCTGTTCACCATCGTGATCCTGTTCGCCCTGCAGGGGAAAACGATCACCTCCCAGCCCGCCGACGTCGCCCGCATCGCGATCCCGCTGCTGGCCTACTTCGCGCTGATGTGGGGCGGTGCGTTCGCCCTGGGCCGGGGCATTCGGCTGCCCTACCCGCGCACCGCGACCCTGGCCTTCACCGCCGCCGGGAACAACTTCGAGCTGGCCATCGCGGTCGCGATCGGCACCTTCGGCGTCACCTCCGGTCAAGCCCTGTCGGGTGTCGTCGGGCCGCTGATCGAGGTGCCCGTGCTGGTCGGGCTCGTCTACGTCTCGCTGTGGCTGCGCCGCCGCTTCACCGCGCCGCCCGAACGGCCGTCGAGCCGACGATGAGCGCGACCGTCGACCGGGCCGTCTTCGACCGCATAGCCGCGCGACTGGCCGCCCGCTTCCACGGCCTGGTCTCCGCCGAGACCGTCAAGCGTCTGGTCATCGACTCCTACCAGCAGCTGCATTCGACCTCCCGCGTCGGCGGCTACGTCGTGGTGCTAGCCGAGCGGTTCGCGACTGAGCGGCTCACCGCGCTTGCCCAGGCCGACGGCCGGCTCGCCAAGCCGGTTCCCGAGGTGCTGTTCGTCTGCGACGCCAACGCCGGACGCTCCCAGATGGCTGCGGCGCTCGCCAAAGCGAGGGAACGAGGCCGGGTGCATGCGCGCTCGGCGGGCACCACGCCGGCGGCCGAATTGGAGCTGGCCGTTGTCGAGGTCTTGGCCGAGATCGGCGTTGACCTGTCCGCCGAGTTCCCTAAGCCGCTGACCGACGAGCTGGTTGCTGCCACCGACCTGGTCGTCACGCTGGGCTGCGGCGGTGCCTGCGCCCTTGTGCCCGGCGTCCGCTACCTGGACTGGACCGTCCCCTACCCTGCCGGCCAGCCCCTGGACGAGATGCGCCGCATCCGCGACGACCTCGACCTGCTCATCACCGACCTGCTCGCAACTCTCGACCCGCAACGGAGCCCCGATGCCTGACAAGCCCAGCGTGCTGTTCGTCTGCGTCCACAACGCTGGACGCTCGCAGATCGCCGCCGCCTACCTGACCCATTTCGCCGGCGACCGGGTCGAAGCCCGCTCCGCCGGATCCGAGCCTGCCGACCATGTCAACCCCGCCGTCGTCCAGGCCATGGCAGAAGAGGGCATCGACATCTCCGCCGAGATCCCCAAGGTCCTCACCGTAGACGCCGTCCAAGCCTCCGAGATCGTCATCACCATGGGATGCGGCGACACCTGCCCCGTCTTCCCCGGCAAGCGCTACCTCGACTGGCAACTCGACGACCCCGCCGGTCAAGGCGTCGACGCCGTCCGCCCCATCCGCGACGAGATCCGCAGCCGCATCGAGAAGCTCACCGCCGAACTCACCAGCGCAGCCGAGCGGTCCTGACCACCGCGCTCTATTCAAGGGGCGATCAAGTCCGACTCGCCGCCGGCCGCACGCTTGAGGCTTACTGTCTGCTCGCCGATGCCGTCCTCGCCGGTCACGCCACGACCGTCTAACCGGCCCTGCGCTCGCCTAGATCGTTCGATGTGCCGCCGTCCAGTGCGGGCCACTCGGCAGGGAACGCCTCACGGAGACGGTCCTTCACTTTCTGCCGGATTTCGGCCGACCCGTGTTCGACGATCGGCTGGATGCAGTACTGGCGGACGGCCCAGTGACGACGGGGTTCCCGGCACATCAGGACGGCCAGGACACGGGCGGGCCAGATCAGGCGGAACACGTCGCCGACGGCCACACCACCGGTCACGAGCCTCGGCAGTTGCTCGAAGACCAGGTCCACGGCTCGTTCGATCACGACCCGCTCCTTCAGCAGTGCGGCCCAGCCGTCCGGATGCTGGTCGCCCTCCCCGGTCAGCGCCGTGACGACCGTGCTCTTGGCCTCACCACAGATCCTTTTGGACACGCACAGCGCCTGAGCGGTCTGGGCCAGCAGTTCGCACCAGAAGTGCACCTTGCCGGCCTGTTTCTGGAAGTCGTTGATCTTCGGTACGCCGAAGTCATCCCGCAATCGTGGGATCACATGCTTCTCGATGAACTCTCTTTGCTCCTCAGGCGTGAGCTTTCGGCGTGGCTGATCCGGATCAGTGTCGCGGGAGATGCGGAACGGCTCGCCGAGCCGCCTGGTGTTGTTGTGGAGACTTCGGTCGCGCCGCAGCCACTTGATGACGTCCGCAATGAACGATCTGATCGCCGCGTGCTGCCCCTCGACGGTCTCCGGGCCAGGCTTGCGCTGCCCAAGACGAGGCTGCGTGGCCTGCACCCAGGATTTCTCGGCAGCCTGCCTCAACCTGTCCAAGCTGGCGGAAGATGAGGCGGCGGCGATGGAGAGGGCGCCCTGCCAGCCGTGCTCGGCTCCTCCGCACGCGCAGGCGCACGGCGGCTTCTCTGCTTGCTCGCAGTTCTTGCTGTGACCGGTTCGCTCAGCCGACGTCATGCAGACCTCCAGGTGATCGGACTGGACAACGCATCGTCCGTTGGTTCCGGCTGACCATGAATATACTCGTCGGCTATTCAGGTCTTACCAAAGAGTTTGCTGCCATCGATGACCAGTGCGTTCGCTGGAGAATCGCTTCGCGACCGTCCAGTTGAGGCCATTGAAAAGAGGATCGCTGCCAGCTGGTTGCCTTCCTGGCCTGGGGAGTCTCGTCTCGACGGGAGCCCGACTTTTTTGGTGTCAGAAGTTGAGCACGCGAGAACTGGGACGGACGGTACGGCCCTGCTGGACGGAGGGGCCAGCGCTCGCGCGCCGTCTGCCGAGTATGCGAAAGAACCAGCCAAGATCCTCCGGAGCGCACCGAGACCTCCCCGCTGGGGTGAACGAGCCGACCCGGCGATAAATCCGGATGACCTTTCATGTTTGGAGGGGGGTCTGTCGGGGTTTGCGCTGGCGTCTGATTGGTGAATGACCTCCTGCGCCGCCGGGGTCGACTCCATAGACTCGGTGGCATATCGAGTACAAATGAGGTCGCGTCCGGTGTCGAGTAAGGGCGCTTCCGAAGGCGACGGGGCAGCGTCGTCGCCGGATGCGACCACGGTGCACCTGTCCGAAAGGCGTATGAGCGACGAGCTAGTGTCATGCGCCTGAAATTCGGCGGCTAAGTCTCTACTGTGTTGGCCATGGCGTCTTCGGGTCCTTCTGCGGTTGAGGTCAAGCTGACCGATGTCGAGCGTGCTCGGCTGGTCGGGGTGTCGGCTGAGCCGTCGCGGGTGGCTGTACGCGCCCGGATCGTGCTGGCGTGTGCCGAGCCGGGGGCCAGTAATGCGCAGGTGGCGCGGGAGCTGGGGATGTCGGTGGCGACCGTGCGCCGGTGGCGGGCGGCGTTCGCCCGGGGCGGGCTGGACGCGCTGCTGGACGCGCCGCGGGAGGGGAGGCCCAAGGCGGAGCTGGCGGTGAGCGAGGCCGAGCGGGCGACGCTGGCCCGGTGGGCTCGCCGCGCCGAGTCCGCGCAGGTTTTGGCGATGCGGGCGAAGATCGTGCTGGCGTGCGCGGACGGTAAGAGCAACACCGACATTGCCGCCGAACTGCGGGTGCACCCCGGCACGGTGTCCAAGTGGCGCACCCGGTTCATCAAGCTGGGTCTGGAGGGCCTGATGGACGAGGACCGGCCGGGCCGGCCGCCGTCGGTCACCCTGGACCAGGTGGAGCAGGTGGTGGTGGCCACCTTGGAAGAGACGCCCACGAACGCCACGCACTGGTCGCGGGCCTCGATGGCCGAACGGTCGGGGTTGAGCCGCTCCACGATCGGGCGGATCTGGCGGGACTTCGGCCTCAAGCCGCACCGCACCGGCACCTTCAAGCTGTCGACCGACCCGCTGCTTGTGGAGAAGGTCGTCGACATCGTCGGGCTCTACCACGACCCGCCGGAGAAGGCGGTGGTGCTGTGCACTGATGAGAAGTCCCAGATCCAGGCGCTGGACCGCTCGCAGCCGGTGCTGCCGATGATGCCCGGCATGCCCGAGCGCCGCACCCACGACTACGCCCGGCACGGCACCACGACCCTGTTCGCGGCGTTCGACATCGCCGGCGGCACGGTGATCGGTGAGCTGCACCGCCAGCACCGCGCGACCGAGTTCAAAAAGTTGCTGGCCACCATCGACAAGAGCGTCCCGGCCGAGTTGGACGTCCATCTGATCTGCGACAACTACGGCACGCACAAGAGCTGCCGCACGAAGATGATCGGCATGATGACAAGATTGACGTGAAATGAGAAGTTGGTCAGCGCGCCGGCGAAGGCGATCGGCCGCAGAATCGGGTGGCCGAGGACGAACCGCAGCCCTTTCCACATCTGTCAGCAGGTGAGCCGGGCTTCGAGGCACTGATTTATATCCGTGAGATCACCGAGCTGAATCCGTACAGCCGTTAGGCGCGGTAATGATAGGAGCACGCGCCGCTACCGGGACGAGGGGTGCAGCAGAGGAGATTCGAAGATCACCATTCTCGTGTGCTGGTCTGAGACCTCGGGCGTCACGAAGATCCGGACCATGGTCTTGCACTGCTCCAGGATGCTAACTATGCTCTTGACTACCCTGATATCCGGTGGGCCGTAATGATCTTTCACGCTGCAGGCTGATGCCACCGACTCTGTGACGTCTCCCGTGCAGAAGTCTTCCCATGTCGACCTAATGGTGAGCGCCCCGCACAGCATCATCCGTCCGATGATATTTGCAGGCGGGAGAATTGTGCCTACACGGACCCCCGGTACTCCATCAGGCGAAGAGTTCACTCAGCGCGCCTCAGGCAGGTGACACGCGTGTCCGATGAACTGGCTGAACTGCGCGAAATCCTGGTGATGGCGCGGCCAGCGGAATTGCGTGCGAGCCGGAGCGAGTTGGCGCGACGTCTGGGCACCGTCGCCCGGCGGAACCCGGCGAACATCGTTCATCTCCTGTTCGACCTGCTGTCGGCGGACCCGGAATTCGTGCGCTCGGACGCCATGAACGAAGTCATGCGCGTTTGGCTCACTGCCGCGGCCCGTGACGAGTCCCCACGCGCCTGGGGGGCGCTTTACGCCCTGCTCCGGCGATATGACGCCGATCTCGTCGCATGCTTGTCCGCCGCGCTGCCGCGGTCCGCGGCGCTAGAACTGAGGGACTCGGTACGGCGCTGGCTGGCCCGAAGGCTGCTGTCCACTCTCGACGCGATCCCGGACGTTGAGACCGGCGACCACAGGACCTCATGGAATCTGCTGTCGCGCGTGGCCCCGCCCAAGACTCCGGCCAAGGCCGCCGACTGGCTGTGCGTTCTCGGTGACCTGGCTCTCCGCCGCGGTGACACCGCCACGGCCATGCGGAGATATCTGGCGGCCGTCGCCGGTGGAAGGAGGGACGCCGCGGCACGCGCGGGGGAACTGTCGCAGCGTGAGGCCCGGCGGTTGCTCGCGTCCGGCGACATCGCGGCCGGACGGTCCTGGCTCGCCGACGCGCTCCGCTTGGAGAAGCCCACGCCCGAGCTTCGCCTGCTCGACGTCTGCACCCGCATCGCGACATCGGACACTGATGCGGTCGACGACATACGCCAGCTCACGAAGCGGCTCCCGGCCGCGTCCTTCTGGTCGGGCATCGCGTCGGTCATCCGCGGCGACGAGACACATGCCGCCGACGCGTTCCGTGCCTTCCTGGCCGATCCGGGCGTCGCCGGCACCGAAACAGCCGAGGTGGCGACAGTGCTCCTGGGCGCGCTCGACGGCAACGCCGGACGAGTGGCCGCTGGTGCCCGAGCGTTGGTCGAACGGCATGGCCCCGCCTGGAAGGACCGCGCACCATTCGTTCCCGGCGCGCTGACGTCCCTCCTCGTCACGCTCGACGCCACCGACCGTGATCCGGAACTACTGACGGAACTGGCGGAGGCGGTCTCGCATATGCCGGACGCTGCCCATCGCCTGCTCACCGCCGCCGACCAGGCGATCGGGCACCAGCGGTTCGGCGCCGCACGGCAGCGACTCCGCGTCGCCGAGACGCTGCTCGCAGACGAGGACTCCACGTTCCGAGACCACGCTCGGGCGCTGCGCGCGTACCTCGACTTGGCGGAAGGCGCCGACTCCGAGACGTACGACCTGCTCTTGGAGGACGGCCAGCGGCAGCCGTGGACCGAGCGGGCCCAGCGAGCCTGGGAGCGCGGCGGAGGCATCTGGCGTGGCCACCACCTGGCCATCGTGCACCACGCTCGCGCCTACGACCTGGAGGCGGCGGGGGACGGGCGCGCGTTCGGGTACTGGTCGACGGCACTGGCCGACTGGGGGGCCTTGCATACCGACGACGCATTCTGGGAGCGCCTGGCGCGGCATCTCACCACCGTGATGGGCCCGTCCGCCCTGATCGGCGACGGCGGGCCGGCCGCCGCAGCGGAGCGGGTGCGCGAACGGCTGCCTCGCGCCCTGCTCGCACCGCACATCACGCTGGCCCGGGAACTGCGCATCAGCGACCCGAAGCGGGCACGCCGGCACGTCGATGTCATCCGTGACGCCCCCTTCCCCGCGTCGATCGTCGCGGAGGCCCGCGCCGCACTCGTTCACGACGCGGTGCAGTGGGTCACCGTCCCCGTCCGAGAGGGGCGCCACAAGGCGGCGCTCGATGAACTGCGTACCTGGCTGGCCATCGACCCCACCAACCAGGGTTTGCTGCGTGCGGTGCTGTTCACGGGGCGGAAGCGGCTCGAACAACTCAGCGAAGAGGAAGGCGAGGACTGGGCCAGACTCGGCAGGCCGCTGCTACAGGAGCTGGCTCGGCTGGTCAGGCCGTTCACGGACGCGAAGGAGGAACCGGCGGGCGAACTCGTCACGGAGCTGGCGCGTTTCGAGTACTGGCGAGGTCGCGAGCTGCTTGATTCCCCTCAGAACATGATGCTCCTGTCGGCCTCCGGCCCCTGGCACCTTAAGTTCAGTACGGGAGTCGGCCCGGCGAGCGCCGTGCCGTCCGCGTTGTCGGAGTCCGTTGCGCGCTTCGAGGCCGCTGTCCGGCTGGACCCGAGCGTGCGTCCACAAGCCGATCCGCTGCGCGGCGTGGCGCTGGTGTACTGCGCGATGATCGCCCAACGCACAGGTGACCACGACCGCGCACACGGCTGGCTCGCAGCCCTCGACGAGCTCACCGCCGCGCACTGGACGGTGTGGTCCGCCGGCACCGAGACGCTGATCGCCCGGCCCGGACGCCCGGGCGATGTCGAACTCGCCCGGAGGCTGTGCCAGCGCGCCTTCGACCAGGTCCAGGCAGACCCAGATGCATCGGAGGACGACCGGTCGCGGATCACCGCCCTGCGCGCGAAGGTCGCCAGATGGAAGGGACCCGCATTGTGAACGAGCGAATGACACGAAACCCGTGGGAGTGGCGCGAAGGCCGCAACCCCTACCGCGAGACGGCCTTCCAGATACTCGATCTGGCACCCGACGTCGCGGGACGAGCGGCGATCGACTCGGTGGTGCGCAAGCGCCGCAACCGCGTCCAGCGGGCGCCGGAGCGGTACCGGCTGTTCGGGCGAACGCTCAGTGTGGCCGAGGTCAACGAGGCCGCCGCCCAGCTCGGCGATGCCGAACTGCGGCTGCTCGCCGAACTGCGGACGCACCAGACCGAGACGTCCGGCGCTGTCGCGCCGCCAGACCCGCTACCCGAACCGCCGCCGGCACCGCCCATGCCGCTTCTGGACCCGCGCAGGCTTCCGCGCCTGGCGCCCGATCCCGGGCCACGGACGTTCCCGCAGCTCTGGCCCTATGACGAGGACTGATGCGATGCGCCCCGACGACGACTTGCCCGAGCGTCCGGTCCCGGTGAAGCCGCCACCCCCGGTGAAGGTCCTGCACCAGGTCATGCGCTCTGCCGCGCAGGAGATCAACGCTGCCCGGGGGCACCGGGAAGCCGGCGCCGCCCATCAACGGTTCTGCACGTTGGCCACCGATATCGCCCTGGTACGTCACCAGATGCGCGGTTTCCTCGACCGGCAGGAGGAGCAGCTGCGGGCCGCCGGACTGGACGGGCAGGCCGACCTGCTCGCGACGCTGGACCGCAAACTCGTGAAGGCACTCGAAGGGGCCGGGGTGCAGATCATCGATCCGGTCGGCGAGCCCTTTCGGGCGGTGGCCGACCACATCGACGTCCGGGGAGGCGCGCCCGGCGACGAGGAGACCCTGGTGGTCGGCCGCACGCTCAGCCCCGGCCTGCGCCTCGACGACGGTGAGCTGATCCGGCCGGCCCAGGTGATCCTCGGAACCGAGACCGCACCGGCGCACAGCCACAGCCACGGGGAGGGCAACTCCAGATGAGTCTGATCGTCGGAATCGACCTCGGCACCACGAACAGCTGCATCGCCGTACCGGTCGAGGCCGATATCCCGGGGAAGGACCGGCTGATCGCCGACCGGCGGCTGCGGCCCTTCGGCGACGCCCTGATCGTCACGACCCCCGACCGCGCGCCCGCCGTCCCGTCCGTCGTGTGGATCGGCCCCGACGGCGCGGCGCTCGTCGGGTTACGCGCCAAGCACAAGGCGCGCAATGACACTCATCCGCCGGCGCGCTTCTTCAAGCGGGCGATGGGCACCGACGAGATCGTCCAGGCCGGTCACGCCGAGCTCACGCCCGTCGAGGCGTCCGCCCACGTCCTGCGTCACCTCAAGCGGATGGCCGAGGAAACGCTCGGCGTCCCGGTGGAACGGGCCGTCATCACCGTCCCCGCCTTCTTCGAGACCCCCGCGAAGAACGACACTGCCACGGCCGGTGAACTCGCAGGGCTCGAGGTCACGGAGACGCTGATCGAGCCGGTCGCCGCCGCGCTGGCGTACACCGGCCCAGATTGGCCCGACGAGCCCCGCACGTTCTGCGTCTACGACCTCGGCGGCGGCACGTTCGACACCGCCCTGGTGACGCTCGACCCCGATGTCGGATTCGACTGCCGCGCGTTCGGTGGTGACCGGTACCTGGGCGGGTACGACTTCGACCGTGAGATCGTCGGCTGGCTCGTCGGCCGGCTCCCCGGTCATTCGCTGGACTTCGATGCCGAGAACCCCGGGCATCGCCGCGTGCTCGCCCAGCTCACGGCGGTCGCCGAGGAGGCCAAGCACGACCTGTCGCGCTTCGCCGAAACCGAGATCGTCGACGAACACGCCGTGGATCTCGCCGGGGAACCGATGAGCATCAACGTCCCGATCTCGCGGGACGAGTTCGAAGCCCTCATCGAGCCCGCTCTGTACGCCACCCTGGCGCACTGCGACCGCGCCCTGGACAAGGCCGGGATGACGGCCGACCAGCTCGATGACATCGTGATGGTGGGCGGATCGTCACGGATTCCGGCCGTCACCCGCCTCCTGGCCGAGCATTTGGGCCGCGAACCTCAGCTGCTGAACCCCGACCTCTGCGTTGCCGTGGGCGCCGCGCGCAAAGCGGCCACGGCCGCCGTCCGCAGCGGCAACCTGGAACTGGACAAGCCCGACCTGACGCCGCCGTCGACCGACGTGAGCGGCCGGGTGCTGCCGGGCGGCGAGCTCGGTTCCGCGGGTGGTGTCACCGTCCTGCTGTCCTCCGATGACGGCATGACGGAGCTGGAGGAGACCACCGACGCGGCGGGGCGCTTCCTCTTCGCCGACGTGCCGGTGGACGAGGACTCCGAGAACGCGTTCTCCGTCCGGATCCGGGCATCGGGCCGAGACATCGCCACGTGCCGTCTCGTCATGGACCGCCGTCCCGGACCGGAGACCGATGTCGCGGGAGACGTTCTCTCCCACGACTTCTTCATCGAGCTGATCAACGGCCCCCACCGCGTCGTGCCCTCGGAGACTCGCGTGCCCTACCGCACCGGCGGCGTCACCTTCGAGACCGCGCGGCGCGGTACCTTCCTCTCCGTTCGCATCATCGAGGACCTGCTGCCGATCGGTGATGTCATGGTCACCGACCTGCCGCCCGATCTGCCCGAGGGCACACCGGTAGAAATCACGCTGGAATTCCAACCGGACTGGACGATCCGGGCCGAAGCCCGCATTCCCTCCGTCAACGCCCATGCCACGGCGGTCATCGAGCTTCCACGCCGGAAGACGCCGGCCTGGAGCGATCTGGAACGGCGCATCCAGGAGTTGCGCAGATCATGGGATGAGAAGCGCGGCACCGCCGTGCCGGCGGACGCGGTGCGCCTGGGGCCCATGCTGGATCGGCATCTCGACGAAATCGAGGCGCTGCTGGTCGAACGGCAGGACCGCGCCAAGACGCACCACAAGACGCTTGAGGCAGAGACGTTGTTGGGCCGCGTCCGAGGTACCGCCGACACCGACGTCACTCTAGGTCCCACCATGGAGGAGTTCCGCGAGACCGTCGAAGAACTCGAGCGGGCGATCAGCGACCTCGCCGAGCGGGACACCGCCGCAGCGAACCGCCATCGCCTGGAGGTACCAAAGCTGCTCGACGCCGGCACGGTCGCGTACCAGACGGGGAACCGGCTCGACTGGCATCGCGCCAACGAAGCGGTCATCGAGCAGCTTCGAGCCGTCTACGTGAAACTCCCGATGCCGCAGATCAGCCCCGATGAGCTTCGCGGCCTTCTGCTACAGGAGATCGAGCGGATGCAGCGCACGGTCACCGGTCACCTCGCGAAAGTACACGGCCCCGTGCACGTCCAAGGCAACGCGTTCATCCCACGCCTGGACGAACTGCTGCGCGACGCCATCGCGGACGGGCCGGATGACACGGCGCACCTCGGCCGCATCTACCGACGGTTCAGGGGCTTGAAGGCCCAGATCGACGCGTGGATCGCGCGAATCCATGGCGACGGGGACACCGGGATCAAGCGCCGGGACGTGTGACATGCCGATTGCCACGATCGCCTGCCCGCACTGCACCCACCGGATGTCCGGCCCACCGGCGCGATGTCCGCGCTGCCGCGGTGACCTGGGACCGCTCGCACGACTCGCCGCCTTCGCCGACTGGCATTACAACGAGGCTCTGCGCCTGTACCGGACCCGGGAATGGGTTCGTGCCGCCGAGTCCATCGGTGTGACACTCGCGCTGAACCCCGGTGATACCGAGGCCAAGGCACTGCGCCGGAAGATTCGCGCGAAGCTCAACCGCCGTCGCTAACGGATGGACCCGGGAGACTCCGGTGCAAGCGGGATTGGCGTGGCGTTCCTGATGCGCGTCCCACCTGTAACTATGACGCCGAACGCGTCACCGGCAACGGCGGCCCTGCGGACGGCCGTCGAATCCGCCGCCGGAAGGCACTGACCGCCGTCTGGACGGCCCCACCGCCCCTACGCCTGGACCTCACCCGGATGGCGGGCGGCGGAGAGGGTGGCCGGCTGGTCTTTCCGTCTTTCCAGGTGTCAGGTTCCTGTCGCGCCCCTTCGCTCGGGGAATGGCGCACTTGAGGCCGCGCACCGGCGGCTCGCGGAGGGTTACCGGGACGGTGTCGCAGGGCGGCGGGCGAACAGGATCGCGCGCGGCTTCGGCTCATCCGGGTTCAAGAGGTGCTGCGCCTCCACGGTGAATCCCGCCTCCCGGAGCCAGTCGGCCACGCGGGACGGTTGGCGGTGGTGCACATACGCCTGGACGGCCTGGTCGCCGTCACCACTCGTGTCGATCTTTGAAACGTCACCGACGTGGAAACCGACGGCCAGTACCCCGCCCGGCCGCAGGACCCGGTGGAAATGTCTGAGCACGCCCGGCACCGCCTCGTCCGGGATGTAGATCAGCGACCACCACGCGAGCACACCGGCCAGAGAGTCGTCGGCGAGTTGCAGGTCGGTCATCGAACCGATCTCGAACCGCGCGCCGGGGTGCTCGCGGCGGGCAATCTCGATCATCGCGGGTGACAGGTCGATGCCGAACGCGTCCGCGCCCAGCTCCCGCAGCAGGGCGGTGGTGTGCCCGGGCCCGCAGCCCACGTCGGCGACGGGCCCGCCGCCGATCGCGCGGACCAGGTCGGCGAACAGCACCACTCCCGCGCGCACGTGGAGCAGCCTGTCGAGCAGGTCGCGGGTCTCGTCGGCGTAGCGGGACGCGACGGCGTCGTAGACGTTTCGGGTATCGGTCAACCAGGTCATCGGAACAAGGTCAGGTCCGGCGGGTGCCTCGGCGAGCGACAGGCTGTTCCCATCCGGGTCCAGCACCACTACATGGCGCACGCCGTTGCTGTACGTTTCCACGGGTTCGTGACTGATGCCGTGCGCGGCGAGACGGGCCAGAATCTCGTCGAGGTCGGTCACGCCCAACGTGACCATGGCCTGTCCCACCCGCTCGGCACGGACGTCCTGATCGTCGACGACGACCCATGCGTTCGCGCCGACCTGCCACAGGCGCTCCTCGCCGATCACCTCGTCCTCCGGACGGCCGAAGAACACCTTGAACCATTCCACCGCCTTGGCACTGTCGCTCACCGGCATGATGCCCTACAGGTCCACTCAGACCACTCCCGTGATTGGCTTTGGAGGTTCCGACCTTCTTTGCGCCCGGAACTCACCGCGAGAAGGCCTCGCGGCTTTCAGAGAGGAGAGGGCGGCGTTGGCATCGCAGGCACGCGGATGCACGCTCATGCCGCAAACACGGTGTGATGCCGGTGGGTTCCGCCTGCTAGGAGTACGTCTCGTCTGAATCGTCCATGCCGAGTTTCGTGCGCAGGCGGGTGACGCCGGCATGGAGGACGGGCGGCACGGTGATCAGGGTGACTGTGGCGTCGATGAGGCTCGTCCGGGCTGTCCCCACGATTACCCAGCCGACCAGGAGGACCAGCGGCGTCCAGGTGCGCAGGTCGCTCCGCAGGAGCCAGCGGAGGGCGTCCAGAAGCCGGTGAGTGAGAGTGCCGTGCGAGGGGCGGCGCAGTGCCAGAGAAAGTGCCGGCATGCCCAGGATGAGCCGCAGCGTGAAGTGGAGCCGGGCACGACGACTCGGCAGGACACCGAGCTCGCCGAGCCATTCGTCCAGATAACGCGGCCTGACCGCGGGCGGGAGCAGGAGCGCGCCGAGAGCGAGTGCTCGGTGACCGGTGGGGGCGTCCTCGGGCAGGGCGGCCAAACGGTCGAGGGCGATCGAGGTGAGTTCGTCGGACACGTCGCGCAGCCCGAGCCGCCGGGCCAGCGGCACCATCGACTCCAGGGTGTGCCGGGACTTGAGCCGCTGCTTGTCCTCGTCGAGGTAATGCAGGGTGCGCATGTTGTGCAGCCTGTCCAGCACCTTCAGCGCGAGGACGCGGTCGTCGGCGGTGGCGATGGCCGCCTCGTCGCGATCCAGCTCGATCATGCTCTCGACCATGGTGGCGATCTCGTCGCCGAACTGCTCGCGGAGCCGGTCGTCATGGGATCCGGTGTCCTCGATGACGTCGTGTAACAGCGCGGCGCAGACGACCGCGTCGTCCAGTCCCGAGCAGGCAGCGATCTGTGCGACCGCCACCGGATGGGTGATGTAGGGATCGCCGCTCTTGCGGCACTGGCCTGCGTGGCGGCGCGCGGCGAATTCGTACGCCCGCCGGATCCTGTCACGTTCGGTGACCGGCAGATCGGGGGGCAGCTGTGCGAGCAGCGGCTCCAGGGCGGCGGTCATGAGGTCGCCGTCCGGAGGTTGACTGCCGGTCCGCGCGATTGCCGGGCCTGCTCAAGCGCGGTGCGAGCCCGCGCAGCACCCTCGTCGGTGAGCGTGTAGTAGTAGCGGGCGCGCCGCCCTCCGGCCAGGTGCTCGGCCGGAGACTCCTTGCGGCCTTCGATCCAGCCAAAGCGCTCCAGCCGGGCCAGAATCGGGTAGATGGTGCCGCTGGGCTGGCCGGTCTCCGTGCACAGCTCAAGCCCGAAGCGCCGCTTGGCCGGATCGGACAGCATCGCGTCCAACACGAGCATCGTCTGCAGGGTCATCCGAGGACCATCCGCCATATATCGAACTCTAGACATCCAACGCGGACAGTGACATGCCTCCGGAGGCCACATCCGTCTACCCAGCGGCAGTTGGAGGACGTCCTGTCAGACGTGGCGGCGCTGCCGTCGTATAAGGCGTGGATCGTCCGAGGCCCACGTCCAGTAACGAGCAAAGAAGCTGCCACTGATCCGCCAGAGGCGGAGTCGGCGCGATGACTGGTCGCCCCTCCTCATCACCGTCCCCGTCGAGAAGGCTCCCCATGGAGAGGACGGCGAGGCTGGCTGCGGCCACTCAGTGACATATTGACAATTGGACGAGCATCGTCCCGACGCGAGGGCGCCTCAGCGAACTGCGGAGGCACGTCGAGAATGCTTCGGCGGCTTCGTCCTTGGACCAAAGACCAGACAGTCACTGGAGGATGGAAGTCATGTCGCACATCAGGCAGTTCGACCACGTCGGAATCACCGTCGCCGACCTCGACTCGGTCACGGCGTTCTTCGCCGACCTGGGGCTCGAGGTCGAAGGCCGCACGTTCGTGGAGGGCGAGTTCATCGACACGGTGATCGGCATCGAGAACTCGCGGGCCGAGATCGTCATGCTCCGGGCGCCCGGCGGAGGAACCGGAGTCGAGCTCGCGAGCTTCGTCAGGCCCGACCACGAGCCCGGGTCACCCAGCGCGATGGCCAACGAGCTGGGTATGCGCAGCATCTGCTTCGAGGTCGACGACCTCCGCGCGGCCGTCGACGGCCTGGCCGCGAACGGCTACGGGCTGGTCGGCGGGATCGGTCAGCACGAGAACACCTGGCGAATGGCCCATGTGCGCGGGCCGGAGGGAATCGTCGTCTCGCTGACCGAGCGGATCGACTGACGCCGAGTGGCTGCCAGCAGTTACCCGGCGGGAAGATCGTGCCGGTCGGGGCAACCTGAACATCCACGCTGCGCGGCAATGCGGCGTTCATCGACGCCCACGCCGACTGGCTGAGGCTGGGCTTCGTCCCTTCCGTCGGCACGAGCACTATCCAGTGCTTGCCCATCTCGTGCCGAGGAAGTATCCCAGGGCCTCCATCCAGAATGCGGCGCTGGTCAGTGCCGTCTCGCCGAGGGATCAGCATCGGCGTGGCAATGGATTATCGCCGGAGATGGTCGCGGCGTTCTCGTCACTGTGCCAGTCTTCGGTGAGATCAAGAACGACTTGAGCCGGATTTTCGTCCGGCAGCCCATTGGTGGGCTTGTGGTGAGGGCTCGCCTGGCTCCCATGTTCATCAGGGCCCGCACGGCCCCGTCCGCGCTGAGGTTGATGATGCTTTCCGTAGAGTTCAAGAAATCCCCGCCGGATTGGAGACAGAGCCGGACCGGGCGCGCGATGCGGTTGATGGGGCTGCTGGTCCTGTGGGGCTGCGGGCTGCTGACGTTCGCCCGTGCGGTTCCGCTGGACGTCCCGCCTTCGCGACTGGCCGACGACTTGGCCGAGGGGCGGGTGGGGCACCTTGAGCGTGAGAGCGGAGAGCATGCCTTGGCCGATGGCGGGTCGGTGCGATGGTCCACCGGCCTGCTGACCTGGTATCAGGCGTCGCTGCCGGGCCCGGGTGGATCGTCGGACGGGGCGGGCGTTTTCGGCGAGGATGCTCCTGAGGAGACGCTGGAGCGGCTGATCACCGACTCGCCCCAGCAGGTCAAAGTGACACCGGTGCAGGACCTGCATGGTGAGCGGAACTGGTGGGAGAACCGTCACCCGGCCCAGTTCGCTCCGGCGGCCGGGCTGCTTTGGCTGCTGCTGCTCGTGGTGATGGCCCGGCGGCCCGACCATCGCTCCGCCAGTCGGTGGGCCTGGTTCTGGCTGTTCACGGTCGGGCAACTCGGTGCTCTTGCGTATCTGCTGGTGGAACCGCGTCCGCTCTGGACGCGTGACGCCGGTGAGGCTCATGCCTCCGCGCCGCGATTGAGCGGCGTCAGCGGTTTCCTTGTGGCGATACCGCTGGGCCTCGCCACAGCGGGAGCGGCGTTCGCCCTGCGAGCGGCCCTCACGTGATCTGTCATGAGTCGCACTCGGCACGGCTACTCTGCCGGCCATGTCGACAAGCGAGGACGAGGTGTTCGATGCGGTGGTCCGGCGGATCGCTGCGGGCGGGTACATCGACGAGGTGCCGACCGCCCGGTTGGCGCCGCTGCGCCCGGCGTCGCCTGCCGCGGTCGCGGAGGCTGAGGAACTGGCCGGCCGGTCGCTGCCACCGCTGCTGCGCCGTCTCTACCTGGAGGTCGGCAACGGCGGGTTCGGTCCGGGTTACGGTCTCCTCGGCCTCCGGGGCGGGCACCGAGCCGGCGGCCTGGACGCGCTGACTGGGCTCAAAGGCGGTGCCCTCATCCTGTGCGACTGGGGATGCGGAATCAGCAGCACGCTCGACCTCACCGACGACCAGGTATGGGGCTGCGACCCGAACCCGGCGCCGGACGACGTGTCATGCACGTTCCCGCAGCATCTGACGATCGTCGACTGGTTCTCCAAATGGGTGGAGGGCACGCTTTACCAGCCTTGGCTGGTAAAGGACCCGACGACCGGCGAGTGGCGCGGCGCGACAGACGCCGAGTACGCAGAGATGATCGAGGAAGCGTTCGGCCCCGAAGGCACTCAGACTGACCTCGCTGGAGCCTGAGAAACCACATCGTCCTAGCGTGCCGTCGGCCAACGAGCACGCTGGTTGTGACCGTAAGAAGAAGAAACGTTCGTTCGCTGGTTTGTAGAACGGTTTTGGGGTCGTCGGGGTGGTGGGCGTACAGGGTTTGGTGCGTAGCTCGGGGCGGGTGGCTGCTGGTAGTTGGGCTGGCACCTTGATCTCAAGTGTGGTTGAGGTTGCATGCTTGAATTCCTTGTCAGTGCACGGTTTGGGGTGGTCGGTGTGCGGGTGGTTCAGGCGCTGCGGTTCGGAGGTCCGGAGGTGCTGGTGGCCGGTGAGGCTCCGGATCCGGTGGCTGGGGCGGACGAGGTCGTGGTCGATGTGGCGGTCGCGGGCATGACGTTCGTCGAGACGCAGATCCGGCGTGGCGTCGACAAGTGGCATGCCAAGCCGTCGTTGCCGTACGTGCCGGGCGGTCTGGTGGCCGGTCGGGTGAGCTCGGTCGGAGCGCGGGTGGATGCGACTTGGCTTGGGCGCCGGGTCATCGCCGGTACCGGCGAGACCGGCGGGTTCGCCGAGCGTGCCGTAGCCAAGGTCGAGGAACTGTTTCCGGTGCCGGACGGGCTGGGCCTGCCGGAGGCCATCGCCCTGCACAGCGACGGCAGCACCGCGCAGGGCCTGACCGAGAAGGCCGGTGTCGGCCCCGGTGATTGGGTGCTGGTCGAGGCGGCGGCCGGTGGCGTCGGCAGCCTGCTGGTGCAGCTCGCCCGTTCGGTCGGCGCTCGGGTCGTCGGAGCTGCCCGCGGGGCGCGCAAGCTGGACCTGCTCCGGGAGCTCGGCGCCGATGCCGTGGTCGACTACTCCGAGCCGGCCTGGACCAAACGGGTTCTCGAAGCGACCGAGGGCGCGGGACCGGACGTGGTGTTCGACGGCGTCGGCGGGCGTATAGGGCGGGAGGCATTCGAGGTGACAGCCCGCGGTGGCAGGTTCTCGGTGCACGGAGCCTCCAGTGGCGAGGTCACGCTCATCGACTCTGCCGAAGCCCGGTCCAAGGGGGTGGAGGTGATCGGCATCGAGCAGCTCTTCGATTTCGGGCCGAACGTGGCGCGGTGGGCGGAGCAGATGATGTCCCAGGCCGCCGCCGGGCTCGTCCGGCCGGTCATCGGGCAGACCTTCCCGCTGGAACGCGCTGCCGAGGCGCACGCCGCGATCGAGAATCGCACCGCCGTAGGAAAGACCCTGCTGATCATCTAAGGGACCCGCGCCAAGGCGTCAGCCGAGCCGCCGCCCGTCACGCTATGTCGGGCTCCTGGGCGGTCTTGGGCGCTGTTTCTGTGATGAGGGGGACGGAGCGGAAGCCCTTGGTGACCAGCCAGATGCCCAGGGACACTTCCCAGACGATTTCTGGCGCCGTGAACAGGAAATTCACCGGGGACTGTTGCTCGTAGGCGCCGAACAGGACGGCGGTCGCGGTGGCGCAGGCGATGGGGCCTCCGATGAGCCCGATGAACGCCATGGGGCGCGGTACCAGGCCCGACCGGTACATCAGGTAGCCCAGCAGCAGCCCGTTGCCGAACCCCGCGCAGAAGGCGGGGCCGATCAGGAACGTCTGATCCTTCAACGCCACCAGTGCCTGGCCGATCAGAGTGGCGTCGGCGGCGCCCCCGCCCGCCAGGTCCTGCCGCAACGTCACAACGGCGAGCACGCTGGCGACCCCCACCACGATGACGGTCGATTCGAGGATTCGCGAGCCGATGTAACCGAGGGCGATGCTTTCGCTCTGCCGCTTCAAGACCGGGAACAGGACGACCGCGGTGGCGATGTTCGCTACGGCGGTCAGGATCTCAAGGAGGGCTCCCATCCGCACTTGCGTGTCCGCGCCCGCTCCCACGATGTAATTCGCATCGTTGAGGACCGGGTCGTACAGCAACACCGCCGGGATCGAGAGGACGAAGGTGAGGATGAACCATACGCCGGCGATCCTGGCGGTCCGCTGAACGGCGTCCGCCGAGGTTTCCGGCATCCGAGGTTCGATCGTGTTCACGTGACTCTCCAAGGCTTTGATCGGCCCCGCCCGATTGCCGGGATAGTCGTAGGGAACCACGCTGAAGTGGCGCTGTCCCCACCCGATGGTGGCCGGTTCAAGCCTGCCGACGTCCGCTCACGCCACCGTCCATCGGGCGGCGCGCCCCGGCTCGCAGCGGGCACGTGATCAGCTGGGCTCGGCCGGCGACGGAGAATCTGTGTCCACTTTAGGACTGTTATGCCCCATTGACTGCTCTGCTCGTTCTTGATCAGGATCCAAGAGCATGAACCGACAACGATGGTGGAAGCGGGGTAGCCTCGCCTTGAGCCTGGCCATCTGCGCCATGATGCTCAATGTTGGTCCAAGTAGTGCGGCGACCGAGCTACGGCTGATGACCTGGAACGCGCTGACCCAGGACAGCGGAGGCGGCGTCGCGACCGCCGAGCACATCTGGGAGACCGGCGCCGACGTGGTCGCGCTCCAAGAGGTCTGCGAAGGCATGCTCGGCACCATCCAATCCGAGCTCGGCGATGGATGGCAGGTGTTCTATCACCACGCGTCGATCAACCTGAAGTGTGCCAGGGAGCCCGAGGTCAATACGTCCTTCGGCAACGCGATCCTCGTCCGTCCGGGTGTGGCGGTGAGGGACCCGATCAAGGTCGACTACCCCGCGTGCGACCCCCAGAATGACGAGTCGCGGTCGTTCGTCGCCGTTTCCGTAATCCTCAACGGGGTGCCGGTCAGGGTGCTCAGCACGCATCTGGGACGGTTCGGCGACGGCACCGCATGCCAGATTCCGCTGCTCGCCCAATACGCCAACAGCTGGCAGCGCGGCATCATCGCGGGCGACTTCAACATCCGCTCTGTCAAGAACATCCCCGGCTGCACCCGGCCTGACCAGGCAGGATGCAGGCCCGACGAGTTCGACCCGCTGATCGCGGCCCAGATGGTCAACGCCCATCCATGGAATTACTTCACCGTGGAGAACAACCGCGAGGACTGGAACGTCGAGCCGACCATCAAGATCGACCACATCTTCCACAAGGGCATCCAACGCACCGCCCGCGACACCCCTTCCTGGAACGACTCCTCAGACCACCGCGCACTGTGGATGGACTTCACCACGTCCTAACCGCGGCACGTGAGAAGCCGACGTTCGGCAGAATCCAGCATCCTCGGCTTTCTCCCGCGGTCGTCGCGCCGCGCCGGGCGGGGCCGCCCAAGCCCCGCCCGCCCGCGCTCCCGGCCGTCCGGTGCCCGCCCACGCAGTCCGCGACGCACGGTCACGTCCGCCCCTGGGTGGTGCCGGCACCTCCAGGGCGACGAAATGGGCATTACTCGCCGTCCGGGACGGTCGGGCTCCGGGGGCTCGGAACGTGAGAAGCTGGGCCCGGGACTCATCCGCCGAGGTTCCGGGGAGGACGCCGTGTCGACCGGTCAGCCGCTTCTCGGGCGTCCGGCGGGCGCCCAGGGGCGAGGAGACCCGGCGGCGCATCATCGCGGCCACCATGAGGTGCGTGGCCGAGGTCGGCTACTCGCGCGCGACCATCCGCGAGATCGCCCGGGCCGCCGGGATGACCAGCGGCAGCCTCTACCACTACTTCCCCAACCAGTCCGAGCTGATCAGGGCCACGTTCGCGGAGATCGCCGGAACCACCGTCCCCCGGCTGTCCGCCGCGGCCGACGGTGCGGACGGCGTCCTGGACAAGCTGATGGCCGTACCACGTCTCCGGCGTGCACCCGCAACTGCTCAACCGGATCGACATCGACCCGGCGAAGAGCCGCTACCTCTTCCTCGACAGGCACAGCGTGGCCTGTGCGCCCTTCGACGTGGCGAACGCCGAGGACTTCGGTCCTGAACAGCACGTCGAGGGAATCCGGGGGCTCCAGGAGACCTTCCCGTCGTTGCCGATGATCCTGCCCCGTTTCGAGGAGCTGGTCGCCGCCCACCGCGACGAGGACGGGAAGCTGGAGTTCCCGGAAGGCGTCACCGCCCGGACGATCCTGCAGCAGGCCACCCGCGACACCTTCACCGGCATGGGCCTGGACGTGAGCCGGCTGACCGACGCGCAGATGAGCGACAACCAGGGCTGGACCCTCTTCCCGAACTTCTTCATGACGATCCGCGCGGGCGAGTGCCACGTGGTCATGGCGATGCCGCACCCCGGCGGCGACCCCAACAAGTGCGTCTGGCACGTCAGCAGTTACATGTGGCTGCCCGACGAGCCGGCCGACCAGTTCCGGGCCGAGCTGATCGACGTCACCGAGCCGGGAAGCCACGAGTACTTCCTCGCCCTCCAGCAGGACTACGAGCAGATGCAGCGCCAGCAGGGGGGCCTGCGCAACGAGCGGCTCGACCATCTCTCCCTGGTGAAGGAGGAGGTCGTCGTCGCCCACTTCCACTCCGTCCTGGACCGTCACCTCGCGTCCACCGCGCGCGCCTGAAAGGCAGACCGTCGGCTCTCCGAGAGATCAGCGACGTCATCGACGACTACACCGGGAACTCGCGCAAGGCGCTGGAGTACGCCCTCACCACCAAGCGCATCGTCGACGGCGCCAAGCGGCCCGGTTTCTCCGCCGGGGACTGGGCACCGCTCGCCGCGCTGGTCGCGGTCGACGAATTCGAGCGCGTCGGCACTTCAAGGAAGTGATGACCTGGAACGAGTACGTCGGCTTCCTGACCGCCTGGGCGCCCTCAGCCGAGTGTGACTGCTCGTTCAAACGCGTCACCGAGACGCCGAACCTGGCGTTCCTCGAACTGGAGGAACGCAGCGCCGTGGGTAGGCCCGCTCGGCCGCCACCTGTACGGAAAGGGCCGGGACGCCCGAGCGCGAACAAGTCGCCGGGTCCGGCCCTGACCGGCCCACCACCTGCGCGTCCGCTGTCAGGTGGCGCGTTCGCCCAAGGTCGGACGGCCAGGCCCTCAATCTGACAACAACGATCTTCTTGTGGATTCGCGAGCGGATCGGGACTCTTGATCACGCCGGCAACGCTCCCCCAGTGCCTGCCATCAGGAGAACCCATGAAGTTGGTTTCATATGCCGCTGCCATCGCGGCGCCCGCACTCGCCGCAGCCGTCCTCTTCACCTCCCTGAGCGGAGGGTCCGAGGCGCCTGCGGTGCGGGTGGCCGACGCCGGGGCCCTGCCGAGCGTGAACATGGAAGCAACGGTCAAGGCGGCCCAGATCGACCCGCGGCGGGCTGACACCACGCTGACCCCGGGCGCCAAGGCCAGCGTGCTCCTCGTCGAACGGGCGCTGCGCGACCGGAAGCTGCTCGACGCGAAGTGGGTGGACGGCTACTTCGGCACCACGACGGTCACCGCCTACGCCAAGTACCAGAAGTCGCTCGGCTACACGGGTGTCGACGCCAACGGCCTGCCCGGAAAGTCGTCGCTCACCAAGCTCGGAGCCGGACGCTTCACGGTCACCCACGCCATCGTGCCGGGCGCCCGGGTGTCCAGCGGCGGTGTCGTCATCAACACCCGCACCCGCAGCATGCTGGCCGAGGCGAAGCGGCTGCTCGGCCGCAATCTCGTGCTGGAGCAGGGGTCTTACAACCCCGGCGGCGACACCACGTCCGCGGGCACGCACGACGGCGGCGGTGTCGTCGACATCTCCGTGAAGGGGATGAACGCCGCCACCCGCACCTCGGTCGCCCGCGCGCTGCGCCGGGTCGGCTTCGCGGCATGGGTGCGCAGCCCCTCCCAAGGCGACTGGCCGTGGCACATCCACGCCACCGCCATCAGCGACACCGACCTCTCCGTCCAGGCCCAGCACCAGATCGGTGACTACTACCTAGGCCGGAACGGGCTCGCCAACCGCGGCCCGGACGACGGCCCGAAGGTGACCGTCCGCACCTGGGACGAGTACCAGCGCCAATGACCATCCGTGATCCGGATCCCACAGAAGAAACAAAGGAGAACACCATGAGCAAGGTCAAGATCCTCTCCGCGACGGCCGCGGCCGTCGCGGTCGGCGGGGCGGCCGTGACGACCGCCGTCATCGCGTTCAGCGGGCCGGAGTCCGTCAACGCCTCGGCCGCCGGGGCGGCGGCCAGCCGCAACGGCGTGTGCGACAGCGGCGAGTTCTGCTACTACTTCAACAGCGGCAACAAGGGGTCGCTGTCGGACTTCACCGGCTCGGTCGCCGACCTCGGCGCCAAGCAGCCCTCCTGCTACGAATTCAAGAGCGCGGGCACCGGCAAGGGCAAGTGCGTCAAGAACAACGCCGCCTCGGTCTGGAACCGCAGCAGCAAAACCGTCCGGGTCTACTTCAACAGCGGATACGGAGGCAAATACCAGGACTTCAAGGCCGGCGCCAAGGGCAACCTGAACTCCAGCCTGAAGAACCAGAACGCCTCCCACCAGTTCTCGCCGTCGTCGCGCACGAACATGTCGTTCGGGCTGTACAAGCTGAGCGGCGGCCGGATCACCTGCGGCTTCGACGGCTACACCAGCACCGCCGGACGGCACGAGGGCATCGACATCGCCCGCGGCATCGGCTCGGACGTCCGCGCCCTCACGAGCGGTCAGGTCATCTACATCGCGCGCGGCGCCAACGGCAGGTCCGGGCTCTCCACGATCGCCGTCTACAACTCCTCGCTGAACAAGACGGTCATCTACCTGCACTCCGCTCCACGGTCCTCGCTGGCGGTGGGCCAGAAGATCAGCCGCGGCCAGGTCATCGCCGACGAGGCGTGGCGCGGCGTCTCGTACGCCTCGTCCGCGCACACCCACGTCGAGATGCGCCTCGGCAAGCAGACGCACGCGGCCAAGAGCGTCGGCGACTCGAAGCTGGAGAACCCGAACCCGACCTCGTTCTGGAACTCCCAGGGCTACAACGTCCGATAGAGCGCCGTGGCCACTGACAAGAGGAAGACGACAGTGTCGAGACGAAGAGCCCGGCTCACCGCGGGGATCGCGACGATCGCGGCCACGGCGCTCGGCGGGGTCGCCGTGACGACCGCCGCCATCGCGTTCGGCGGGGTGGAGTCGGTCAACGCGTCGCCCGCCGGAGCGGCGGCCGGCCGCAACGGAGTGTGCGACACCGGCGAGTTCTGCTACTACTTCAACAGCGGCAACAAGGGGTCGCTCTCGGACTTCACCGGCTCGGTCGCCGACCTCGGCGCCAAGCAGCCCTCCTGCTACGAATTCAAGAGCGCGGGCACCGGCAAGGGCAAGTGCGTCAAGAACAACGCCGCCTCGGTGTGGAACCGCAGTAGCAAAACCGTCCGGGTCTACTTCAACAGCGGCTACAGCGGCAAATACCAGGACTTCAAGGCCGGCGCCAAGGGCAACCTGAACTCCAGCCTGAAGAACCAGAACGCCTCGCACGAGTTGCTGAGCTCCGCAAAGCCGATCGGCTGCAAGACCGACGGCACGGACAGCAAGCTGCCCACGACGATCCTGGTGTACAGGACGTCTCTCAACCGCGTGGACCGGGTGCCGTTCAAGACATACGTCAAGAACGTCCTCCCCAACGAGTGGGTGTCGAGCTGGCCGAAGGCGTCCCTCAACGCCGGGGCGATGGCCGTCAAGAGCTACGGCTGGTACTGGGCGCTGCATTCGACGCGCAAGACCGCCGGCGGCCAGTGCTTCGACGTCTACGACAGCACGTCGAGCCAGGTGTACAAGCCCGGCTCCGCGAAGGCGTCGACGAGCGCCGCGGTGGACGCGACGTGGAGCGCCAAGATGACCCGCGGCGGGAAGATCCTGCGTGCCCACTACTGCGCCACGACGACGGCGTGCGGTGGGTGGGTCACCGGCGACTGGATGTCGCAGTACGGCTCTCGCGACAAGGCCAACGCCGGCTGGAGCTACTCCAGGATCCTCAAGTACTACTACAGCGGGATCGTTCTCTCCTGACCCCGTGAACCGCCGGACCCTGGTTCCCCGCCGTCCCCGCCACGGCGGGGAACCAGTGTTTTTCCACGATGGCCCGCGGTTGAGATGAGTGATCGGGTCGGCGATCGTCTGGCGGGTGGGACGGCCGGGCCGCGGCGGGCCATCACGCCCGCCTGGGTGAGCATGCACACGGTCAGCGCGGTCATCATTCCCCCGTACCACGCGGTGGGCCAGTGGGCGTTCGTGAGCGCCAGATGGGCGAGGACGGAGAGGACGATTCCACGGCCGACGATGGCGATCGCGGCGATGAGGTGTTCGTCGCGGCGCGCGCCTCGTTCCGTCGACAGGGCGCGCAAGAGCAGCAGCGCGGCGGCCAGGTATACGGCGTTGACGGCGGCCAGGTGAACGGTGGGCTGCCGGACGGCACCCACGAGCATGATCGTCCCGGCGATCCAGCAGACGGCGCTGAACTTACACGTCCAGCCGCGGCCGTGCCGCACCAGGAACGTGCGTTTGCCGAACATCTCGTCACCGCGGACATCACGGAAGTCCTTGAGCAGAATCCGGCCGATGAAGCCGACATACAGCCCGGCGAGCAACAGCAGGTCGCCTTGCCGCAGCGAGTCGCGCACCGCGAAGATTCCGATCAGATAAGGCACGGCGACGTAACAGGCGGGCAGCACCAGCGGCGCCAGCACGCCTCGGGCGGCCAGCCTGACCGGGCGAAGCGAATAGTTCGCGCTGATGGCCAGGCCCACCACGGTCACCACCGTTGCCGGCCAGTACAGGGTGAGGCTCGCCACCAGCGCCAGAACGCCGGCGGTGGCGCCGACCAAGAGCATGTCGCGGCGGTGCGCGGTGGCGGCCGCGAGAGGCCGCCCTGGGTCGCCGGGCAGGTTCACCCGGTCGATGGACACATCGGCGACGTCGTTGCAGGCCACCGAGAACACCAGGAACCCGAAGACCACGACGAGGGCTCGGGCCAGCAGCAAGTGATCTTCGTCGTGGCCCGCCTGGGCCAGCCCGGTGACCGTGAATAGCCCCAGCAACAGGACGACCGCCGGCCGGGCCATGCGGACGATCAGCAGCAACCGCGGGATCACTTGTTGCTCCCGAAATTGGACATGGCATAGACGAAGAAGAACAGGACTCCGACGACGGCCAGCCCGCCGACGAGCAGGACGACCCCGGCCACGATCGCCAGCGTCGTCACCAGCAGGCGAATCACGTCGCGCTGAGGTTGTCGGCCCATGCACCGACCCTGACCCGGAGCGGCGGACAGCGCATGAGTCCACCTACTCAGACCGGCTGAGTACTCCTACCTAGATTTCCACGAAGCCACTGGATGGCATCCTCTGCGGGGCACCTCGGGGACTCTTCGCTCAAGTGACCAAGAAGCCCCGCGAACTGTCCGGGTTACGCGGTAGCCGTCTACGAACTGGACCCGTCGTCTTCGAGGACGGCGCGGATCCGGCTCCACGCGTGTTCGGCATCGGTGTCGGGAGCGGGTTCGAAGACGAGCACGCCGTCCCCCAGGTCGAGCGTGAGGACCGGAGTGCCGGTCTCGGTGAGCATAGGCTCGCTCACGTCGACACCGTAGGGCGCCTCCAGGACGCTCATCTCGGCGTCCCCGCGCGGATCGAACATCAGCAGCCCCGGCGCCACCCACAGGGAACCGCGGAGCAGCGCCTTCTCGGGCACGGCGACCCGGTCGTACGGCAGCGGCCCGCACAACCGGCCGATCAGGCAGAGCCGGGGGCGGCGGCCCGCCGTCAACTCGGCCACGATCTCGTCGGTGTCGCCGAGCGCCGGTGGTATCACGTAGAACGCCAGGCCAGGCCGTGGACCGTCCAGCTCGCGACGGTACGAACGCAGCGACGGGCGGCGACGGAACAGTCGATCGGCGGCGGGCCGCAGAAGCAGGCCACCGCCGAACCCCAGTACGGACGCGACGATGACCGGCACAGCGAAAGACACCACGTCACCCTAAACTCCGGCGAAGGGGGTGCACATCGGCCATGTGGACGATGCTGGCCGGGGCGGTGAATCACCCCTCGAAACGCCAGCGCATAAGCACATCAGAATGACGTGAGCCCTTGTTTCCGTATTCCGGCTGGACATCAGTTCCGTCCTGCCCGCGCATCCGTCCGGGGCGTGGTGCGCGGTATGCGGCTCACATGTGTTCGCCGGGTTTGCGTGCCAGGACGAGCCGGTAGCGCGGACTGCCGTCCTGGCGTCGCCCCAAGGACGTCATCGGGGCCGTTGCCACGCTGAATCCGGCTGCTGTCAGGTCGTTGCGGACCGCGTGCAGCGGGCAGGTGCGGTAGTACATGACGAACGGGGGACGCCAGACGGCGTTCCGCATGCGCATGACCAGGTCGAATCCGAGCAGCGCCCAGTACAAGCCTGACGAGACCGGTGGCGGCGCGCCGATCGGGAAGGCGAAGAGCCCGCCGGGCCGTAGCGCGCGGTACACCCCGGCGAAGAGCGCGGGCCGTTCGGCGGGCAGCAGGTGGCCGAGCGCTCCGAAGGTGACGGCGAGGTCGAAGGCATCGGCGAAGGGCAGGGCCCGGACGTCGGCCCGTACCCACTCGGCGTCCGGGTGAGCTTCGCGCGCCTGCGCGAGCATTCCCGCGCTGAAGTCGACGCCGGTGATGCCTCCCTGGCAGAGGGGTTCGAGGGTCCGCATGCCCGCGCCGGTGCCGCAGCACACGTCCAGTCCCTGTTCGAAAGGCCCGAGCGGACGAAGAGCGTCGGTGGCCGCGTCGAGAATGCCGTCAGGGGTGCGGAACGGCGTGTGGTCGAACTTCGGAGCGAGCAGGTCGTAGCCGCGTTCGACCGAGGACAGCGCCTGGACCGCCAGTTCGCGCAGAGATGGGCCTTGAGCCGAGAACACCGGGCCAAGGGTACTTCTCCGACGCGGGATGGTCCGTGACGCTCAGGACATCGGCAAAGCGCGGGCACGGCCTGTGGGCCGCGCCCGCGCCGGGGTCGCCGTCAGAGCGGGTAGTGCGGTGGCTTGCCTCGCATGGTGATCCAGCGGGTTTCGGTGAATGCCTCGATGTTCGCCGCGGCGCCGCCGAAGCGGGAGCCGGTGCCGGACGCCTTCACACCGCCGAACGGGGCGTTGGCCTCGTCGTTGACGGTCTGGTCGTTGATGTGGACGATGCCGGTCGGGATCTGCTCGGCGACGGCCAGGCCGCGCATCACGTCGCGGGTCACGATGCCGAGTGACAGGCCGTAGTCGCCGGCGGCGGCCAGTTCCACCGCCTGGGAGACCGACGACACGCGCGTGACCGGGGCGACCGGGCCGAAGACCTCCTCGGCGAACGCGGGCGAGGTCAGGGGCACGTCGGCGAGCACCGTGGGCCGGTAGAAGAGCTGCTCGTAGGTCCCGCCGGAGGCGAGCGCCGCGCCCTGGTCGACGCTCGCGGTGACCATGCCGTGGATCTTGTCGCGCTGGCCGGAGTCGATGACGGGGCCGAGCGCGACCTCGCCGGTGGCCGGGTCGCCGACCGGGAGCGCGCCGGCCTTGGCGGCGAGGCGTTCCACGAAGTCGTCGTAGAGGCGGTCGGCGACCAGGTGGCGGCCGGCGGTCATGCAGATCTGGCCCTGGTGGAAGAACGAGCCCCAGGTGGCCAGGTTGACGGCCTCGTCCACGTCGGCGTCGTCCAGGACCAGCAGGGCGGAGTTGCCGCCGAGCTCCAGGTGGGCGCGCTTGAGGTGCCTGCCCGCCAACTCTCCGATGCGGCGGCCGACCGGGGTGGAGCCGGTGAAGGAGATGACCCGGACGTTCGGGTCGGTGATCAGCGCCTCGCCGACGTCCCCGCCGCCGGGCAGCAGCTGCAGGACGCCCGGCGGCAGCCCGGCCTCCTCGAACACGCGGGCCATCAGGACGCCGCCGGTGACCGCGGTGCGCGGGTCGGGCTTGAGGAGGACGGCGTTGCCGAGCGCGAGCGCCGGGGCGACCGAGCGGATGCCGAGGATGATCGGCACGTTGAACGGCGAGATCACCGCGACGACGCCGGCCGGCACGCGGCGTGCCATGGACAGCCTCGGCTCCTCCGACGGCAGCACCTCGCCGATCGACCGGCCCGGCAGGGCGGCCGCCTCGTAGCACTCTTCGGCCGCCACGTGCAGGGCGAACCCGGCCATGCCCGGGACGGCTCCGACCTCCCGGACGTTCCAGCCGCTGATCTCCTCGGCGTGCTCCTGCCAAAGGTCACCGGCCTTGCGCAGGACGGCGGCGCGGGCGGGGTAGGGCAGGGCGGCCCACTCCCGCTGCGCCTTGGCGGCGCTCGCGGCCGCCTCGGCGACGTCCTCGGGGGTCGCCTGCCCCATCCGGCCGAGTTCGGCACCGGTGGCGGGCTCGACCACGGCGTAGTCGCCGCCGGTTCCCGGCGTCCACTCGCCGTTCTTGAAGATGTTCCCCTGCCAAGCGACGCTGTCGAGCAGTCCCACGGGTGTCTTCCTTTCCTGTCAGTGCTTCATGCGCAGTACGGGCTTGAGTGCCTCGCCGCGACGGCTGTCGTCGAGGGCCCGGTCGATGTCGGCGAGGTCGTGGAAGCGGACCAGCCGGTCGAAAGGGAAACGGCCCTGGCGGTACAGATCTACCAGGGCCGTGATGAGGACCTGGCCGCGCCCGCTGCCCCCGAGCGTGCCGACGCCGCGGAACGGGGCGCCGAGTTCTTCGGCGACGGCGGCGGACACTCTCATCTGGGCTTCCTCCTCTCGCCGAGGTCCGGACGGGGCAGCCGCGGGTTCAGCCGCTCGACGAGGCGGGCCGCGTCGAGGACGCTGTCGTCGCGCCCGGCCGCCCCGGCGAGATGGAGCCCGACGGGCAGGCCGTCCGCCAGGGCCACCGGCACCGAGACCGCGGGCAGCCCCGCCGCGTTGAACAGCGAGGTGAGCCGGGTCAGCACCAGCTCGACGCCATTTCCGGCCCGCGACCGCGACCTCGGCGGTGCGCGGCGCCATGCGCATCAGCTCGGTGAGGTCGCGTCCGAACAGGGCGGGGTCCTGCTCGAAGGCGCGCCGGTGGAACGCGCCCGCCTCATCGAGGATCCTGCCCAGCACCGCCTCTGGCATGCGCGTTTCGTCGGGGACGACGACGTCCTCGATACGCACCCCGTGCTCTTCGAGCCGGGCGCGGGCGGCCGCGAGGGCCGTGCGCACCTCCGGGGCGAGCACCGCGTCGAACCAGCCGCCGAGCCAGCCCCCGCCGAGCCCGCCGCGGTCTTCTCGTCGCGCACCGCCATCAGCGACAGGCTGAGCCGGCTGCGCAGCAGCAGGTAGCAGCCGGCGATGGTGCTCAGCGCCAGCGCGAGCGCCACCCAGTACGTCAGCGCCCCGCGCAGCGTCTGGTCGATTCCCGACAGCCCGGTCAGCCCCTTGCCGCTGCCGCCGCCGACGCTGTCGATCCGCACCACCAGCAGCCGGTCAGCGTTCGCGACCAGGACCGCGAGTTCCCCTTCTGGCGCGGGACGGGTCAGGAGGCGCTGCGGAGCAGGTCGTGGATGGCCTCGCTCATCGTGACCGGGTCGACCTGCCCGAGGGGGACCGTGTCCGTCGGAGAGGGGGCGGGGGCGCGGCCCGCCCACAAGGTCTTGATCTTCTGGTCTTCGCCCTCGCCGTACATGTAGTAGTGGAGGCCAGGGCTCAGGCCGGCCACGACGTAGAGGCCAGCGGGGTCGCGGCGGGCCAGCCACCCGCCTGCGAACTCGCCGGATTCGTTCACCGATTCCCAGCGGCCTTCGGAGTGGCCCTTCGCCTTGCCGTAGGGCAGCACCAGGCCCTCCACGCGGGCGAGCCGGTGTGTCGCCCGTTCGGCGGCGGTGAGCCGGTGGACGGGGCGGCCGAGCTGCTCGAACGGCTGCAGGATCTCGTAGTCGGCGAAGAGTTCCGCCCAGCTGTCGAGGTCGTCCAGCTGGAGCGGATGGGCGATGCTGATGCGGGCGTCCTGCGCCGGGGTGAACGGGTCGTCGTCGACGTCGGCGTAGGTACGGTCCTCGGCGACGCGGAAGGCGGTGCCTCCGTCAGTGATCCAGACCAGCCGGCGGGCGATGTGCCCCAGCAGCGGGTGGACGACGAACAGGCCGTGGAAGTCGTCCGGCGTCCAGCCCCGCCGGGTGATCATCGCCAGTTCGAGGCGTTTGATCTCCTGGACGGCGATCGTCCGCACGTCCTTCTTGAGGCCGGTGAACAGGGCGTGCGCGGCCGGGGCCAGGGCCGGGTCGTCCTTGGGACCGGGCTTGGGCGCGCTCTTGCGGACCTTGCCGTTCGCCTTCACGACCAGCGGGACGAGTTGCTGGTCGAACGTCACCGTGAACTGGCGGGACCCGTAGTCCAGGACGAGGGTGCCGCGGTCGTCCAGGCCGAAGTCTGGGACGGCGCGGTCGGCGAGGGCGTCCCGCGTGATGCCGCGCGCGGCGGCGATCTCGTCGATCTTCAGGGCGGCCCTGGCCTTGAGGCCCTTGTAGTTGCCCCGGCGGGTCAGCTCGAACAGGTGGGTGAGGGCGACGTCGGAACCGATGCCGGCCAGGACGTCCAGTGCGGCGGTGGCCCGGCCGGTACCGCTCTCGCCCGGCCACAGTTTGATCAGCGGGGTGAGCCTGCGCACCGTCGTGTCGTCGCCGATCAGGCCGAGCTGCGCCAGCGCCCACCTGTGCTTGGCGGGCGCGCCGAGCGCGAACCAGCGCTCGAACAGCGCCCAGGAGAACTCGGCCAGCGAGTGCCGGTCGCAGAAGCCGCGGACGTCCGCGGCCTCCGGCGCCTTCCTGGCCAGCAGGTTGAGCAGGGCCCGGGTCGCGGTCGCGGGCAGTGCCCGGTCGCGGTCGCGGGTGAGGATCCGCGGCAGCCGTTCCGGGTCGGCCCAGTCGGTCTTCGAGCCGCGGGCGGGCGGCCTGCCCGCGAGGACATCGGGCAGGTCGTCGCTGTCGGGGACGGCCGGACGCGGCAGCAGCGCCTCGGCGGCGCCCGGCGCCAGTTCCCCGGCCAGCTGCGGCCTGGCGTGCAGAAGCCCGCGCAGGAGGCCGGCCGCTCGCAGGCCCCAGGTCGTCCCGTCGCCGGCCAGCGGCGCCAGCGCGCGGACGGCATGCTCCGGGTGCCGTTCGATCGCCTCCTGCAAGGCGGCGGGCACGCCGCTCTCACCGAAGCGCCGGAGCAGGATGGGGAAGATCCTCTCGTCGGCGATGGCCAGCAGCGCCTTCACCACGACCGGGCGCGTCTTCTCGGCTTCGTAGGAGTGGCTGAAATTCGTGTCGAGCAGCGGCAGCACGCTCTCGCCGAGCCCGTCCAGCAGCGTCCCGACCGTGGCCGCGGACACCGGTATCCAAGAGACCAGGGACGCGTGCGCGGCGCTGGACAGCGAGCAGATCACATGCTCGTAGCCGAGGGCCATCGATCTGCCGGAGTCCTTGAGGGTCTCCTCCACCCAGGCCACCTCGGTCGGGACGAGGTAGGCGGCCGTGCGCCGCCGCGAGGCGTCGCCGCGGTGTGCCGCGAGGCGCGCGACCGCGTCGCGGTACTCGGCCTCGGACGCCCCCGCGAGCAGCGTGCGGAGGCGCTTGACCACCGCGTCCTCGGCGATCCACGCGATCGCGCCGAAGTGGTCGTCGGCGGTCGCACGCCGTATCTCGCCGCGCCATCCCGCCGGTGAGGCGCCGCCGGCGTAGGAGACGAGCATGATGAACCCGTTCCCGTCGGGCGTCGCCCGCCGGGGCGCGGGACCGAGCACGACGGAGGACGCCTCGGTGACGGCGCAGGCGGCGAAGGCGATCCCGTGATCCAGCGTCCAGGCGTCCAGCAAGGCCGCGCCGTCGGTGCCCTCCAGATATTTCACCGCGACGGCGGCGACGGCCGCCGCGCCCACCGGGTCGGGTTCACCGTCCAGCCACGCCCCTACGGCCCGGCCCAGCTCCGGGTCGGTGCGCTCGTGCCCCGCCATCTCCGCGGCGATCGGACGTGCCGCACGCTCCCACTGGCGTGCCTTTCGTGCCGCGTCCTCGTCCAGGACGATCCGGGGTCCGGCGATGCCGCCGCGCCTCGGATGGATGTGCTCGCGCCACTCGACCGGAATGTCCACCGTCTCGACCATGGCACCGCAAGCTAGCGATGGCGGCCGACATTCCGGTTCATGCCGGGGCCAGGACGCCGCCGTACTCGCGGAAGTCGCGGTTGAGTTTGGAGGCGCCGAGGAAGGTCTCGAGTTCGACCGGGGCGGGTTCCAGCGGCGGCTGGGACGGGTCGGGGCGCCAGTCGTCCACGTCGACCAGGCCGGGGGCGACGGGGGTCAGGCCGGTGAAGAGGGCGTCGACCTCCGCGCGGGAACGGGTCTGCCACGGGATTCCGGCGGCGGTCATGCGGGCCTGGAGGTCGGCGCCGCGGGCGGTGTTCTCGGTGACGACCTGGGAGAACGCGAGGCGGCTGCCCGGGGCGGCCCGGTCGAGGATGGTGCGCAGGACCCGTTGTGGATCGTCGGCGTCCGGAAGGTGGTGGCCGACGGACAGGAAGAGCACCGCCAGGGGCTCGTCGAAGTCGATGAGGCGGCGGGTGTCCTCGTGGTCGAGGACGCCGTCCTGGTCGCGCATGTCGGCGGGGATGACCGTCGTGGAACCGTTTCCGGCCAGAAGGGCACGGGCGTGGATGAGAACAATGGGGTCAATGTCGACGTAAACGACGCGAGCATCGGGCGCGAAACGCTGCGCGACCTCGTGCACGTTGTTGCCGGTCGGCAGGCCGCACCCCATGTCGATGAACTGCCGGATTCCCGCTTCCTGGACGAGGTGGCGCACCACGCGGTAGAGGAACAGCCGGTTGGCCCTGGTGATGTCGAGCGCTTCGGGGAATGCGGGCAGGTTCGCCATCGCGAACTGCCGATCCACCTCGTAATTGTCTTTTCCGCCCAGGTACCAGCCGTAGACGCGCGCGGAGGTCGGAATGTCGTGGGGAATCTCGTCCAGGCTCACTTACACTCCCGTGGTACGGCGTCGAGTAGCCAATACCGTAACTCGTGCCACTCCAATCCGGTCTTGCTTCAGCCGTTTCCGGACAAGCGGCGGGGGCGGCGCAGGACGAAAGGTCTCACGCGGCCCAGGCCCTGGAGGGGGCGAGCGCGTAGGGCGGCGATCTCGTAGGCGTCCTCGGGGAGGACCGTGGCGAGGTCGGGGTCGGCCAGGACCGTTCCCGGGTAGGCGGTGGACGTCAGCCGCGCCGCCATGTTGACCGGCGTCCCGAAGACGTCGCCCAAGCGCTGGATGACTTCGCCATAGGCCAGGCCGACGCGGACCTTGGGGAAGTCGGGGGCCTCGTTGAAACGGTCCGCGATGCGCAGGCCGATCTCGGCTGCGGCGGACGGCGTGGACGTGACGAAGAGGACCTCGTCGCCGAGCGTCTTGACGATGCGGCCGCCGGCCTCGGCGACGATCTCGGCGGCGGTCGATTCGAAGCGTTCGATGAAGGCGGCCAGGGAATCGCCGTCGAGGCGGCGGCTCAGCCGGGTGAAGGAGACGACGTCGGCGAAACCGACCGCGAGGTGGGCGAGGCCGGCGGCGGGGTCGGCCTGGGCGGTGGCGGTCGTGGCGGCGGCGCGCATGCCGACGGCGGTGAGCTGGCGGCGCCAGCCGTGCAGGAGGAGGCGCTCGAACGCCGGGCGCAGCTCCTCGGTGGCGATGAGCGCGGCGGTGACCCCGTCGGACGTGATGGGCTCGCCGGAGCGGAGTTCGCCGAGCCGCTGCAGCCAGACGTCGCCGAGCCAGCTCGCGAGGCGGCCCATCGTCTGGCCGAGGGCGCGGGCCAGCTGGAGGACCATCTCCTCGTCCACCATGTCGTGGGAGAGCAGATCCTTGATCTCGCGGAGGGCGGCGACGTCGCCGTCGGTGAACGCGACCTCGTCGTCGGGCGGGGCCGGGAAGCCGAGGGCCTGCCAGATCCGGCGCGCGTAGTCGTCGGTGACGCCGGAGAGCTCCACGACTCCCTTGCGCGTGTAGCGCAAAGGGCCTCCGAGGAGTGCCTCCTCGATGTCGTCCGCCATGGCCGGAAGCCTATGTGTCATCGAACGATGTAACAATGGTACGGGGAGTAAGATCACATCATCCGAACGGCGGGGCATGGCCGAGTACCGAATCGACGAGCTGGCGCGGCTGGCCGAGAGCACCGTGCGGAACATCCGCGCCTACCAGGACCGGGGCCTGCTGCCGCCGCCGCGCCTGGAGGGCCGGGTCGGGATGTACGACGACTCGCACCTCGCGCGGCTCCGGCTGATCGGCAAGCTGCTCGCCCGCGGCTACACGTTCGCGATCATCAAGGACCTGCTGTCGGCGTGGGAGACGGGCAAGGACGTCGGCGAGGTCCTCGGGCTGGAGAAGGTCCTGACCGATCCCTGGTCGGACGAGATCCCCGGCACCGCGACGTTCGAGGAGCTCGTCGAGATCTTCGGCGCCGGGCTGGACGAGGACGAGGTCGCCCGCGTCCGGCAGCGCACCATCGAGATCGGCCTGATCGAGCCGGAGGGCGAGAAGTACCGGGTCCCGAGCCCGCGGCTGCTGCACGTCGGCGCCGAGCTGGTCGCCGCCGGCATCCCGCTCGACTCCGTGCTCGACATCGCCGAGGAGATCCGCGCCGACTGCGACGTGATCGCCGGACGCTTCGTGAACCTCGTCGAGGAGCACGTCTTCCACCGGCTGGAGGGGCCGTCCGGGACGGAGGGCGGCGACAAGGGCGGCGACGAGGCCGGCAACGAGGGCGGCAACGAGGGCGGAGGCGACAGCGACGAGGTGGCCGAGGTCGCCGCCGTGGTGCGCCGGATGCGGCCGCTGGTGAAGATGGTCGTCGAGCCGTTCATCGCGCGGGCGATGGAGACCCGCGTCCAGGCGGCGCTCGGCGAACGCCTGGAGACGATCCGGGACGCGCTCGGGGAGCAACCCGGCCGCTAGCCCGTCACAGGAGCGTGGCGCCCCAGACGACCGTCACCTGGTGGGGCGCGCCCTCGGAGTCGGTGAACGTCAGCGTCCCCTCACCGGGCAGGCCGATGATCGCCGTGCGGAGGGTGAGCGTCAGGCTCGTCGTGCCGCCCTCCGCCATGCCGCCCTGCATCTCCGAAAGGATCAGCTGGTTCGTCGACGTCATCGCCGTCCACGTCACGGGCCCGCTCCTGGCGGCGAGGCTGACCTGGGCGGTCTTGGTGCCGTACATCTCGACCTTCGCGGGGTCGACCACGAGGACGCCGGGCTTGACCGGCCGGTCGGCCGGCGGCGACGGCGCCTGCGGGTTCCCGGTCTCCTGCGGGCTCTTCTCGTCGGTCTGCGGGCTGGCGGGCGGCTGGACCGGGCGGGTCGGCGTCCCCCCGCCGGGCCCCTCCGACGGCTGCCCGCTGTGGCGGGGACCGTTCTCCGGCGCCTCGCGGGTGATCGACGGCTGCGGGCGCGTCCCGAACGGCGGCCAGGACAGCGGCCCTCCGCCGATGCCGGGCCCCATCACCAGCACCGCGACGATGGCGGCGACCAGCGCGCCCGCCATGCCGCCCACGGTGAACAGCCAGCGGCGGGTGAACGGCGACGGCACGTCCGGCTGGCTCGGCAGGCCGGACGGGGTGAGCGGGCCGCCGCGCGCGGCGATGTCGGCCCGGTGGCCGGCCAGTTCGGGATCGGTCGCCGTGTGCATGACGCGGTGCCGCAGCGCGGCCGGCAGCACCGGCGCGGGCGCCCTGCGCAGCAGCGCGGCGGGGGACACCCGGCCGCGCCGCAGGCAGGCGCGGCAGCAGGCGGCGTGCCGTTCGGTGCCGGTGTCGGCGGGGGAGTCGTCGCCCCGGCGGCGCAGGACCCGCGACAGTCCCCTGGCCGGATGCGGCGGGACGGCCCGCGCGGCCTCCTCCGCCGTCGGTGCCAGAGCTGCCAGGACGGCGACCGCCGGGGAGCCGGGCTCGCCCTCCCCCTCCGCCGCCCCGGTGGCGGCGGCGCACGCCCGTTCGGCGTCGCGGACCGCCACCCGCAGCGCGGCCTCCAGTTCGGCGCCGCTCTCGCGCACCCGCAGCGCGGCACGCCGCGCCGACAGGCCGAGCGTCCTCCCGAGCCTCGCCGAACCGAGCCCGTACCGGAGCGCCAGGAGCATCACCTCCTGGTCGGCGGGCTCCACCCTGGACAGGCAGGCGCGCAGCAGGCCGTGCAACTCGTCCGCGGGCGGCCATTCGAGGCCGAGGTCGTCCTCCTCCGCGCGGCCGGGGAACGGCGGGTCGGCGAACTCGCCGTCCCGGTCCCAGAACAGCTCCTTCGCCCGCCCCCGCCGGACGCAGCGCCGCCGGGCCGCTCCGTACAGCCAGGGGCCGAGGTCCAGGGGTTCGCGCATCCGGGGGGCGCGGCGGCAGGCGTCGATGAACGTGTCGTGGACGATGTCGGCGGCGACCTTCGCATCTCCCGACATTGACAGTGCGTAGTCATAAAGGCGCTCGGCGTACTCGTCATAGAGCGCGGCGAGCGCGGCCTCGTCGCCTTCGTTCAGCCCCTTGACCAGGTCGCGGTCGGCCGAGCGTGCGGAGGTGGACAACCTTGGCATTCACGCTCCCGGCGGCGACATGAGGGGTCCGCACCCACGAGGGTCGTCCGGACAATCAGCCCACCTTGCATACACCCGTGAACCCCATCCGCACCACATCATCTCCGGAAATCCACCATTAAGGTAACACCGGGGTGGGATATCGCCTCTCTCCGTAACCACGTGGCGGCTGACTCGCCGTCAGAATCGAGTCAGCCGCCCGGCCGCGCCGCCGAATCGGCCGCCTTCAGTCAGCGCGCCGAACCTCCAGGTCACCGTCCGCGTAACGGCGCCGCAGCACCTTCTTGTCGAACTTGCCGACGGACGTCTTCGGCACCTCGGCGATGAACGACCAGCGCTCGGGAAGCTGCCACTTCGGGATCCGCCCGGACAGGAACTCCCGCAGCTGCTCCGGCGTGACCTCGGCGCCGTCCCGCAGGACGACCGACGCGAGCGGACGCTCCTGCCACCGCTCGTCGGGGACGCCGACCACGGCCGCCTCCACGATGTCCGGGTGCGCCATCAGGTGGTTCTCCAGCTCCACCGAGGAGATCCACTCGCCGCCGGACTTGATGACGTCCTTCGCCCGGTCGGTGAGGACGAGGAACCCGTCCCGCGACAGCGTCCCCACGTCTCCGGTCCGCAGCCAGCCGTCGTGGAACTTCGCGGGGTCCTCGTCGAGGTGGTAGGCGCCGGTGATCCACGGCCCGCGGATCTCGACCTCGCCGACCGCCTCGCCGTCGCAGGCCAGCACCTGGTCGCCGTCCCCGACGATCCGCATCTCCAGGCCCGCCAGGACGCGGCCCTGGCTGATCCGCGCCCGCCAGGCGTCCTCGCCCCCGGCGTTCGCCGGCGGGTGCGCCACCGAGGCGACCGGCGACGTCTCCGTCATCCCCCACGCCTGGACGATGCGGACGCCGATCTCGTCGAAGCCGCGCATCAGCGCCGCGGGCACCGCCGACCCGCCGCACGGCACGAGCCGCAGCGAACTCAGGTCGGCCCCGTGCTCCCTCGTGTACCGCAGGACGTCCGACCAGATCGTCGGCACGGCCCCGGCGACCGTCGGACGCTCGGACTCGATCAGCCGGACGAGCGGCTCCGCCTGCAGGAACCGGTCCGGCATGACGAGCGACGCGCCCGCCATCACCGCCGCGTAGGGCATGCCCCAGGCGTTCGCGTGGAACATCGGCACCACCGGCAGGACGACGTCGGACGCGCTCAGCCCGATCGCGTTGCCCGTGCACGTCGACATCGAGTGCAGGTACGCCGACCGGTGCGAGTACACGACGCCCTTCGGGTTGCCGGTCGTCCCGCTCGTGTAGCACATCGCCGCGGCCGACCGCTCGTCGATCTCCGGCCACTCGAATGTCGCCGGCGCCGCCGCCAGCAGCGCCTCGTACCCGTGGAGTTCCTTGCCCGCGCCCTCCAGCGGCGCCGTGTCCCCGTCCCCGACCACGATCACGTGCTGGACGGTCTTCAGCTGCGCCAGCACCGGCGCCAGCAGCGGGATCAGCGACGCGTCGACGATGACGACCCGGTCCTCGGCGTGGTTGGCGATGTAGACGAGCTGGTCGGGGAACAGCCGCAGGTTGAGCGTGTGGAGCACGGCGCCCATCGACGGGACCGCGAGGTAGGCCTCCAGATGTTCCGCGTTGTTCCACATGAACGTGGCGACGCGCTGATCGCCGTCCACCCCGAGGCCGCGCAGCGCCCCGGCGAGGCGGGCGGCGCGCTCGCCGACCTCCGCGTAGCTCCGGCGGCGCGCCCCGTCCCCGGTCCAGGTGGCGACCTCGGTGTCACCGAAGACCCCCGCGCCGTAGCGCATGATCGTCGTAATCGTCAGCGGGAAATCCTGCATGGTGCTGTACACGGCACGCCTCCTGCAAGAACGGCTCCAGAAACCGGATTCTCGCAGCGTTGGCCCGGAGGAGCGACCCCCGAATAGCCCGATACGGTGCAAGCGGGACAGGCGGTGAGCGCCCTGGGCGAGCGCGGCTAATAGAGCTCGCGGAGGCGTGACATGGCGCGGGAGACGGTGGATTTCACGGTGCCCACGCTGACGCCGAGGACTTCGGCGATTTCGCGTTCCGACATGTCCTCGTAGTAGCGGAGCATGACGGCCAGGCGCTGGCGTTCGGGGAGGCGGTCGAGGGCGCGGCCCAGGGCGTCGCGCATCTCGCTGCGGTCGGTGTGGTCCTCGACGGGACGGTCGGGGAGGCGGTCGGTGGGATAGACGTCCAGTTTGCGGCGGCGCCACCAGGAGATCTGCGTGTTGACCATGGCGCGGCGGACGTAGCCGTCGACGGCGGCGCGGTCCTGGATGCGGTCCCAGGCGACGTAGGTCTTGGTGAGGGCCGCCTGCAGGAGGTCCTCGGCCTCGGCGCGGTCGGTGGCCAGCCGGTTCGCGGCGCGCAGCAGGACGGGCCTGCGCTCCGCCACGTACTCGCGGAACTCCTCGTGCCGCGTCGCGTTCACATCACCACCGGACCAAGGGGTTGGGGAGCCGCCTCCGGCCGCTCCCGGGTATGGTCGACGATCGCAGGAAGATCGTAATTACGGGCCTACATAAATCACATATCCGGGTCAACCAGTTCATAATCTTCATCCCAGGTAGATCAGACCTCCACCTCCGGCTGACTTATCGCGACAAATCCGTCGACAGGCGCGGTCACCGTACGTGAGCCTTGACTCGTTGTCTTCTGCCCAGTTGCCCAGAGTGATCATGCCGGAGTGCCGCGATGACGCCGTCCCCATGCCGTGAAGCGCGCCGTGAAGCGCGCCGCCGCGCGCGCGAGGCCGTGTTCGGGGCGTCCCCCGGCAGGCCGGCCGACCGGCCGCCGCTGAACGCGCTGAGCGGGACCGTCCTGGACGCCAGCCCGCACCTGCTGGTGCTGGCCGCGGGCGGCACGGAGGTCAGACTCGCGATGAGCGAGACCACGAAGGTCTGGCACGGCGGGCGCGGGGGCCTCGCCGCGCTCCGGCCGGGCCGCTCGGTGGTCGTCCGGCGGGGGGAGCGCGGCCTCAGCGGCGGCGCCGCCGTCGCCGACCGGATCTGGGTCGACATAGCGCGCGTCGCCGGCACGATCCTGGCCTGCGGGAGGGACGCCGTGGAGGTGGACATGGGCGCCCACCGCCGGCGCACCCACGTGGCGATCCCCCCGCACGCCCTCGGGCAGGTGCTGGTCCGGCATCCGCGCCTGGAACCCGGATACCTGATCGACCTGATCTGCGTCGGGTCCCCGGACGGGCCGCGGGCGGTGCGTCCCGGCACGGCCCAGCCGGGGTACCGGGCCGACGCTCTCGCCGCGCCGGAGCCGGCCGCGCCCGTGCAGGGCGTGCTGCGCGGGACGGCGACCTGGTTCGGGGACGCGGCCGACGAGGCGCCGGACGGGGCGGCCTATCCGGCGGTCGACTCCGAGGGGAGCGCCGGAGGATGCGCGGACGCCCCGTCCGGTTGCGTTCCGTTCCCGTACCTGTCGGTGGGCAGCGAGGTGACCGTCCACAACGCGTGCGGCGGGCGGGCCGCGACCGTCCCGGTGGTCGAGTGCGGCTGTGCCGCGGCCCGCTTCTGCGACCGGTGCGTGGACTGCGACGCGTCCCCGCGCGGCCGGATCGTCGAGCTGACCCCGGCGGCGTTCGCCGGGCTCGGCGGTGATCTGGACGCGGGCTGCTTCAACGCGTCCGTCCGGGTGGAGGGGCCATGGTGACGTTCCAGAACACCCAGGTGCTGCTGCTCGCGGCGGTGCTGCTGGCCGCGTGCCTGGCGAAGCTGATCGTCCGGGAGCCCGCGGACGCGACCGACCGCGTGCACGGCGTGCCGGTGCCGGCCGGTCTCGCCCGGGTGACGGCGGTGCGCCGCAGCCGCGGCCTGACGGTCGGGCTCGGGCTCGGCGAGGGCGTCCTCGGGCTGGCCCTGCTGGTGACGTCGCACCTGTCGGTGCGGCTCGCGACGACGGTCGCGTTCGCGGCGGCGACCTGGGTGGTCGGCGAGCTGCGGGTCCGCAGGCCGGACGCCGGATGCGGCTGCTTCGGCGGCCTCAGCGGCAGGAAGGTCGGGCGGCGCAGCGTGCTGCGGGCCGTGCTGTTCACCGGCGCGGCGCTGGCGTCGCTCGGCGCGCCGCTCGCCGGCGTCGACGTGCTGCGGGACGTGCAGGTCCAGGTCGGGCTGGTGTTCGCGGTCGAGGTGGCGCTGTTCGCGGCGCTGTCCCCCGAGCTGGCCGAGCTTGCGGGGCGGCGCCGCCGGCCCGCCGATCCGCCCTGCGAGCGGCGGCGCAGCCCGATGTCGGAGACCTTTGCGACCCTTCACCGGAGCGAGGCGTGGGCCCGGCACGAGAACGCGGTCGTGAGCGCCGCCCCGCTGGACGTGTGGCGGGAGGGCTGCTGGCGGTTCGTCGCCTACGCGGGCCGGGTGGACGACCGCGACGTGGAGATCGTGTTCGCCGTGTCGACCGCCGAGCGGGCGCGGGCCGTCCGGTCGGCGGTCGTGGCCGCCGAGGCGGCCGAGGTGCCCGCGGCCGTCTAGCGGGCCGGGCGTCCGAGGCCGGCCGGAGGTTCCGCGCGCGCAGAGCGGGCACAGATCGCCCGTGGAGGGAGAAAACGGCGGTTACCTGCGCTTTCCGTCGATCTGCGGCGACAACGTCGTCTTCGTCTGCGAGGACGACCTGTGGACGGTGCCCGCCGCCGGCGGCCGCGCGTACCGGCTCACCGCGGGCGTCGCGGCCGCCTCCTACCCCCGGCTGTCCCCGGACGGGCGGCTGCTCGCCTTCGTCGGCCGCGAGGAGGGCCCGTCCGAGGTCTACGTCATGCCGGCGTCGGGCGGCTCGGCGACACGGCTGACGTTCCACGGGACGTCCTGCACGATCACCGGCTGGGATCCGTCCGGCGGGATCGTCTACGCGAGCGACGGGCGGCGCCCGTTCCGCGGCCACAACTGGCTGCACCGGATCGACCCCGCGGCCGGCCTCCCGCAGGAACTCCCGTACGGCCCGGCCTCCAGCGCGTCCTACGGGCCGGGCGGCGCGGTCGTCATCGGCCGCAACACCGCCGACCCGGCCCGCTGGAAGCGCTACCGGGGCGGGACCGCCGGAGACCTGTGGATCGACCCGGCCGGCTCCGGCGCCTTCCACCGCCTGATCTCCCTCGACGGCAACCTCGCCGCGCCCTGCTGGGTCGGCGACCGGATCTACTTCCTGTCCGACCACGAGGGCATCGGCAACGTCTACTCGTGCCTCCCGGACGGCACCGGCCTGCGCCGGCACACCGGCCACGTCGACTACTACGCCCGCAACCTCGCCGACGACGGGCACCGGCTGATCTACCACGCGGCGGCCGAACTGTACGTCCTCGACCCCGGCGGGTCCGGCGACCCCGGCGGGCCCGGCCCGCGCCGGCTGGACGTCCGGCTCGGCAGTTCCCGGACGCAGCGGAACCGGCGGTTCGTGTCCGCCGCCGACTACCTCGACACCGTGACCGTGAACTCGGCGGGCGACGGCCTCGCGATCACCACGCGGGGGAAGGCGTACTCGTTCCCGGCGTGGGAGGGGCCCGTCCGGCAGCACGGGCGGCAGGACGGCGTCCGCTACCGGCTGCTGACCTGGTTCAACGACGACCGGCGGCTGATCGCGGCGGCGTCCGGGGAGGACGGCCGGGAGCGGCTCGTCGTGCTGACGTCGGGCGGCGACCGGGACGCCGCCCACGCCGAGACGTCCGGTGACGTCGGACGGGTGGTGGAACTGGCGCCGTCGCCGTCCGCCGACCGGTTCGCCTTCACCAACCACCGCAACGAGCTGTACCTGCTCGACGCCGAAGCCGGTTTCGAGCCGGTGCCGCTGGACGTCAGCCCCTACGGGGCGATCACCGGCCTGGCCTGGTCGCCCGGCGGGGAGTGGATCGCCTACGCCTTCCCCGACACCGCGCAGACGACGGCGATCAAGGTGTGCGACGCGGAGACCGGGCTGACGCTGCCGGTGACCCGTCCCGTCCTGCACGACCGCGCCCCGGCCTGGGACCCGGACGGCCGCTACCTGTACTTCATCGGGCAGCGCGTGTTCAACCCGGTGCCCGACACGCTGCAGTTCGACCGGGGCTTCCCGCTCGGCGCCCGGCCGTACGCGATCACGCTGCGGCGGAACCTCGCGTCGCCGTTCGCCCCCGCCCCGCGCCCGCTCGCGGAGGACGGGGGCGCGCCGCCCCCGCCGTCGGGCGGCGCCCTCGCGGACGGTTCCGACCTGCGCGACGTCTCCGGCGACGGCCTCGGCGGCAGCGTGGCCGCCGCCACCCGGCTGGCGATCGACTTCGACGGGATCGAGAGTCGCGTCGTCGCGTTCCCCGTCGGCGAGGGACGTTTCGGACGCATCGCCGGGCTCAAGGGCAAGGTGCTGTACTCGGTCTTCCCCGTGCAGGGCGGGCGCGGCGCCGAACCGCCGCTCGGCCGCGTGGACGTGTTCGACTTCGCCACCCGGCAGGCGCGGACGCGGCTGCGCGACGTCGGCGACTTCTGGCTCGCGCGGGACGGCGTCGGCGTGCTGTACCGGTCCGGGCCCCGCGTCCGGCTCGTGTCGGCCGGGCGCGAGCAGCCGAAGGACGACGCGCCGGGCAGGCAGAGCGGCTGGGTCGACCTCGGGCGCGTCAAGGTGTCGGTCTCCCCGGCGATCGAGTGGCGGCAGATGCTCCGCGAGACGTGGATCCTGCAGCGCGAGCACTTCTGGGACGCGGACATGGCCGGTGTCGACTGGGACGCCGTCTACCGCCGCTACCGCCCGCTCGTCGACCGGGTGACGACCCGGGGCGAGTTCTCCGATCTGCTCTGGGAGATGCAGGGCGAGCTCGGCACGTCCCACGCGTTCGAGATCGGCGGCGAGTACCGCCGGCAGCCCGTCTACGACCAGGGCTTCCTCGGCGTGGACTGGACGATCGCGGACGGCCGGTTCGTGATCGCGCACATCGTCGGCGGCGACCCCTGGGACGCCTCCGCCACGTCGCCGCTGAACCGTCCCGGGGTGGACGTCCGCCCGGGCGACGCCGTGATCGCCGTCAACGGGGAGCCGGTCGCGCCGGGCCGGGTCGTCCCCGGCGAGCGGCTGGTCAACCTGGCCGACGCGGAGGTGCTGCTGACCGTTCAACGCGGCGGCGGGGAGCCGTTCACCGTCGCCGTCCGGACGCTGGCCGACGAGCGCCCCGGACGTTACCGCGACTGGGTCTCGTCCAACCGCGCCTTGGTCCACGACAGGACGGGCGGCCGCGTCGGCTACATCCACGTCCCGGACATGGGCGCGGATGGTTTCGCGGAGTTCCACCGTGGTTTCCTCGGCGAGCACGACCGGGAAGGGCTGATCGTGGACGTCCGCTTCAACGGCGGCGGCAACGTCTCCGGTCTGCTGCTGGAAAAGCTCGCCCGACAGCGGCTCGGCTACAACTTCCCTCGGTGGGGCGTCCCCACCCCGTATCCACGCCAGTCACCGCGCGGACCGATGGTCGCCATCACCAACGAGCGGACGGGCTCGGACGGCGACATCTTCAGCCACGCCTTCAAGTTGCTGGGCCTCGGCCCACTCATCGGCAAGCGGACCTGGGGCGGGGTCGTCGGGATCTGGCCCAGGCACCGCCTCGCGGACGGAACCGTCACCACGCAGCCCGAATTCTCGTTCACGTTCGACGACGTGGGGTGGAAGGTCGAGAACTACGGCACCGACCCCGACATCGAGGTCGACATCACGCCGCAGGAGCACGCGAACGGGGTCGACACCCAACTGGAGAGGGCGATCGACGAGGTCCTCGCCCGGATGACGAGGTTCCCGCCGCATACGCCGAACCCGTCCGCGCGCCCTCGGCCCGAACCGCTGTGATCGGCGGGCACCGCGAAACGCCGTGAGGACCGCGGCCCGTTGTGGGATGCGGCCCTCACCTCGGCCTGGCGGGCCGGGTCACCAGCCGCCGATCTCCTCGTCGCCGAACTCGTCGTCCTCGTCGAATGATCCGGGCTTCCTATCGGGCCGGTGGCCCCGCATGCCGTCGCCGTGCATGTTGGACGAGGTCTCGTCCTGCCCGAAGTAGCCGCCCTGCTCGTAGGTGTACTCGCTCTCCGCGTCCGAAGCCCGGCCGCCCTGGTCCTGGCGCATGGACCTGGACCACTCGTCCTGGCCGCCCATGGAGGAGGACATCTCGTCCTCGGTCGGGTAGTCGTCCTGGCTGAATTCGTTGTCCGGGTCCTGACCGCGGAACCGATCTCGGTCTGTCATGTTTCCCCCCGACAGAGACCTGTTGCCCACTGGATGGTCATACGAGGAGGCTCCTACCCCTGTGCCGCCCCGAGACAACACCGGGCTCAGCGCGCTCTCTGCGACCGTCTAGGGCTTTCTACAACGATTCTTAGAAAGTCCTAGACAAACCCAGAGACAAGGCAAGCGAAATCTACGGTTCTCTACGCCCAACGCTAGAGAGCCGAATATTCACCTGACGACGCGGCTCGATGCAGCTTTCTACCGTTCTCTAGCCTTTTCGCTAGAGAACTCGATAGAGCCGAAGCCGACAGGCGGTCAGGGCGACAGGGGTCAGGAAGTCAGGCAGGTCAGGCGGTCAGGCGGGTTGCGAGCGGAGGAACTTGCCGAAGTGCGGCACCGTGAACGCGACCATGCCGCGCTCGGCGCTGTAGATGAGGCCCTTCTTGATGAGCCCGTCGCGGGCGGGCGACAGGCTGGACGGTTTGCGGCCCAGCTCGTCGGCGACCGACGCCGTGGGCACCGGGTCGTCGCCGAGCATGGCCATCGCGCGCATGTAGTCGCGCTCGGCGGGGGTGGCGCGCTCGTAGCGGCTGCCGAAGAAGCCGACCGCGAGCTCGCTCTCCGCCTCCGGGGCGGCGACCTTGATGTCGTCCGCCGTGATCGGGGTGTCGGGTGCGACGTCCCAGACGACCTTGGCGTACGCCTGGACGAAGTAGGGGTAGCCGTCGGCCGCGCCGTACAGGGCGTCGAGGGCGTCCTCGGTGAAGGTGACGTCCTCACGCTCGGCCGGGGCCATCAGCGCGACGTCGGCCGACTCCCTGTCGAGCCGGTCGATCCGCGCGTACCGGAAGAGCCGCTCGGAGTAGGACTTGCTGGCGGACAGGACGGCGGGCAGGTGCGGCAGCCCCGCGCCCACCACGATGAGGGGCCCGCCGACCTGCGACAGCTCATGGCACGCGGCGCACAGCGCGGAGACGTCGTCGGCCGGGATGTCCTGCATCTCGTCGACGAACAGGGCGATGCCGACCCCGACGTCCGTGGCGACGGACGCCGCGTCGACGAACAGCTCGGTGAGGTCGATCTCCAGGTCGCCGGAGTCGGCGCGCCCGCGCGAGGCGGGCACGTCGATGCCGGGCTGCCAGCGGTGCACCCGCGCCTTGCCCTTGCCCGACGGCTCGGGCTCCGCCTGCGCGAACGCCTTCAGCACGCCGAGGAACTCCTCGATGCGGTCGGGCGCGCGGTGCCGGGGCGCCAGTTCCCGGACGGCCCGGTGCAGCGCCGAGGCGACCGGCCGCCGGATCGACTGGTCGGGCCGGGCCTCGATCTTGCCCGTCCCCCACAGGCGCTGGATCGCCATCGACCGGAACGCGTTGAGCAGCACGGTCTTGCCCACCCCGCGCAGCCCGGTGACGATCATGCTGCGCTCCGGACGGCCGCGGGCCACGCGTTCGAGCACCACCTCGAACTGCCTGAGCTCGCGGTCGCGGCCGGCCAGCTCCGGAGGGCGCTGCCCGGCGCCGGGAGCGTAGGGATTGCGCACGGGGTCCACGCTGTCGGACTCTATGAGGCGATATAGCTGCGGCCGTAGATTTGCGTAGAAAACACTGCGGCGTGTCGCGCGTTCTCCTCGCCGCCCGCAGCGCGCCGGGGCGTCATGCCCTCGCGTGGCCGTCGCCACCATGTCGCCTCCCCGGGCGAGCGCGTCCGAACAGGTCGAACTTCTGTTCGACTATTCGAACACACTAGCGCACGCCCGGGGCGCCGTCACGCGAACCGCGAAACAGCCGCGGGCGGGTCTGTCCGGCACGGGGAACCCGGACGGGCCCGCCCGCGGGGTCAGGCGAGCGACTCGTCGGCGTCGGACCGGTGCGGTACCTGCTCGGCCGGTACCGTGCCCATGCGTCCGGCCTGGAAGTCCTCGAACGCCTGGACGATCTCGTCGCGCGTGTTCATCACGAACGGGCCGTACCGGGCGACCGGCTCGCGGATCGGCAGGCCGCCGAGGACGAGGATCTCCCACCCGTTCGCGCCGGCCGACGGCTGGGCGTCGGCCGCGCGGACGACGATGCCGTCACCGGTGCCCTTGTGGTGGGACCCGGCGAACACGGCGAGCTGCCCCTCGTCCAGCGCGACCTCCTCGACACCGGCCGTCCCGCGCCCGGAGAGCACGTACACCAGTGCGTTGAAGTCGCGCGGCCAGGGCAGCGCCAGCCGGGCGCCGGGCGCGACCGTCGCGTGCAGGTAGTTGATCGGCGTGTAGGTGATGCCGGGGCCGTCGTAACCGGCGACCGACCCGGCGATGACGCGGACGAGCGACGAGCCGTCGTCGGCGGCCAGCAGCTTGACGTCGCGCGCCTTGATGTCCTGGTAGCGCGGCGGGAGCCACTTCTGGGCGCGCGGCAGGTTGACCCAGAGCTGGACGCCGTGGAACAGCCCGCCCTTGGAGACCAGCTCGGGCGGCGGCTGCTCGATGTGCTGGATGCCGGACGCGGCCGTCATCCACTGCGTGGCGCCATCGGAGATGAGACCGCCGCCGCCGGTCGTGTCCTGGTGCTGGAACGCCCCGTCGATGATGTAGGTGACCGTCTCGAACCCGCGATGCGGGTGCCACGGGGTGCCTTTCGCCTCTCCCGGCGCGTACTCGACGGCGCCCATGTGGTCGAGGAGCAGGAACGGGTCGGCCAGGGACAGGTCGATGCCCGGGAAGGGACGCCTGACCTGGAAGCCCTCGCCTTCGAGGTGGCGCTTGGCGGTCACGACCTTCGCCACGCGGCGCCAGTCGGTGCCGGCCTCCGGCAGCAGCGGGAGGCGGGGCAGGGTCAGCGGGTCGGCCATCACGGCAGGCATGGGATCTCCCCTTCGTCCGGGTGCCCGTCCGGCTGCCGGGCGGTGCACTGGACCGTGCAACACAGTTGATGGTTCAACTATTTCCACGGACGGCGGCTGCGTCGTCCTGCTACCGTGAAATTCACGATAGCCCGCACTAGTTGAATCTTCAACATATGATCTATACTTCCCGGTATGAGCGAACCTCGCTGGCTCGATGCCACCCAGCAGCGCGATTGGCGGGCATACGTGGACGGCAGCGTCCGGCTCACCGAGATCATGGACCGGGACCTCAAGACCAAGCACGGCCTGTCGGTGTCGGAGTACGAGATCCTCGTCCGGCTGTCGGAGGCGCCCGAGCGGCGGCTGCGGATGGCCGAACTCGCCGAGAACGCCAGCCAGTCGCGCAGCCGCCTGTCGCACACCTGCTCCCGCCTGGAGAGCAAGGGCCTGGTCAAGCGGGACAGCTGCCCCAACGACAAGCGCGGCGTCTTCGCGCACCTCACCGACGAGGGCTTCGCGACGCTGGAGCGCGCCGCGCGCGACCACGTCGAGACCGTCCGGGAGTTCTTCATCGACGCGATCGAGCCGGAAGACCTCGAAGCGGTCGGGCGCGCGTTCAGCATCGTCCTGAAGCGCCTCGGCCCCACCAATTGAACTGCCCCACCAACTCGGCCCCAAGAACTGAACGGCGGCACGGGCTGACACGCGGCGCGGGCTGACGGGCGCGGGCCGGCTACAGCGGGACGGTCACCCCGGTCAGGAATCCGACGGACACCAGGGTCAGGAACCCCCACGCGAGCATCATGCCGATGCCGAACGTCCGCCACCTGCCGCCGACCTTCCAGATGAGCAGGCCGCCGAGCCCGAACGCCAGCATCAGCAGCGTGATGAACTGCGGCAGCAGGCTCGGGCGGCGGCTCATCATCAGCGGCGCCCACATCATCACGACGTCGACGAACACGAACACGCCGAACCCGGCCACCAGGGCTTTCACGTCCCGTCCGAGGAACGCCCGCGCACGCTCGACGAGAACCTGTGCCTTGTCCGTCGGCAACAGCGGCTGTGCAGCCGCGCCTTGCTCGACCTCCACGTTGTGCGCCACGGAGAAGATCTCGTCTTCGAGGCTTGGGAGGTCGCTCTCCTTAGCTTCCGCCATCCCGGCTCCCTGGGACCGGATGTCACCGGGCGACATGCCCGGTGATTGAACGAGGGTCCACAGCCCGTCCGTCCCGGCCCCTATCCGGCGGGCGCGCCTTCAAACGCACGGTAGCGAATCAGCGCGTGGCGCGAGCACCTCCCCACCTGCGTATGCTGCAAAGATGCCAGGTAGAGGGCCGATTTTCAGCGTGCCGTTGCTCGCCGCCTCGCTCGCCGTGGCGCTCGCCGCGACCGGATGTGGCCGCGGCTCCGACGAGACCGGGGAGTCGTCGCCGCCCGCGACGCCGCCGACCGCGTCCGGCACTGCCGCGCCGCCGGCACAGTCGCCGTCGCCGTCCCCGACGAAGCAGGTCTTCCAGGCCGAGATCAAGAAGGTGACCGCAGGCGACCTGAAGTCGTCCTGGCGCAAGGGTTGCCCCGTGGCGCCGTCCGGGCTCCGGATGATCGAGATGACGTACTGGGGCATGGACGACAAGCCGCACACCGGCGGGCGGCTCGTCGTCAACGCCAGGGCGGCGGGCGACCTCGTCTCCGTCTTCAAGAAGCTGTACACCATGCGCTACCCGATCGAACGCATGCAGCCGGTCGACAAGTACGGCGGCAGCGACTTCGAGTCGATCGAGGCCAACAACACCTCCGCGTTCAACTGCCGCGCCGCGACCGGGTCCAGTTCGTTCTCCCAGCACGCGTACGGGCTCGCCATCGACATCAATCCCTGCCAGAACCCCTACGTCTACTCGGACGGACGCATCGCCCACCCGTCCTGCAAGAAGTACAAGAACCGCAAGAACGACTCCCCCGGCGTGATCCACGCCGGCGACAAGGTCGTGAAGGCGTTCGCCTCGATCGGCTGGGGCTGGGGCGGCGAATGGAGCGGCGCCAAGGACTACCAGCACTTCTCCGCCTCCGGCCGCTGAGCGCGCCGCCCCTACGGGGGCCATGGAGGACGATGAGGAGCGGGTCCGGCCCGGGGGACGCCGGAGGCTAGCCCAGCGCCATGACCGCGACCACGACGATCGCGACGACCGCCACCACGCCGAGGACGCCGACGATCAGTCCGACGTTCGGCCCGGACTTCTGCGGCTGCGCCTGGCTGGCGAAGTTCTGGAACTGGTGAGTCGTGCCCGCCGGATCATTCGGTGTCTGCGACATGCCGAAGAGAGTAACGGATGACTTATGACCGAGTCGCCCACCTTGTGAGCTTCCGCTAGCCCAGACTCCGTGCGGAGAGTGTGGGATTCGAACCCACGAGGACTGTCCCCAGCCCTGGGCGCTTTCAAGGCGCCTGCACTAGTCCACTATGCGAACTCTCCAGCGGCCGGTCGTCCCGGCCACCGCCCACGATAGCGGTCACGGCCCTCTGCCTTCGACCGCGTACCGGGAGTTCAGCCGAGGGCGACGGTGGCGTGCGCGCTGTCGCACCCGCACGGCTCCCTGCCCTTGGTGAACGTCATCGTTGCCGTGCCTTGCCGCACGTCCTGCCGTTTCCCCCTGGACGCGGTGACCCGCACGGGCAGATTCGCCACCGTACGCGGCTTGCCGCCGAGCGTGATCCGCAGGGCGTCGCCGACCGGGACACAGGAGACCCCCTTGCACGAGAGACCCCTCTCGGACGAGGAGACGTCCGTGCACGGCAGGTCACCGACGCAGACCCGCAGCCGCCCGGCGTCGCCCGCCGACCAGGGCAGGCCCGACACCGCGACCGTCACCGGCGACGGGCACGGGGCGCACACGACCTGCCCCGGCGAGGATGCCGAGCAGGCGGCGCACAATGCGAGGACCGCCGCGGCCGGCACCGACCGCGCTCTGCCGATCATGGTCGCTGAGACGCGCCCGGCCCGCCTACGGTTCCCGGGGGACGCGGTAGCCGGGAATGGAGGGCCAGCGGACGGTCATGACGATCGATTCCTCCTCGGCCTCCCAGGAGTGGTCGACGCCGCGGCCCCAGACCACGTAGTCGCCCTGCTCGGCCAGCACCACGTTCCGCCCGGGGAACTCCAGGCGGAAACGCCCGCTGATCAGGACGAGCAGGGCCGTGCGCTTCTCCCCGTCCGTCCACCGGGCGCGCCGCTCGCCCTTGCGATGGACGCCCCACTTGATCTCGACCTCGTCGCTGTGCCGCAGGTCGCCGGGCGCCTTGAAGTGCCCGAGCAGCCAGCCCCGGTCACCGGCCGCGTCCGGGCCCGCCTTCCCCACGTACACGCCATCACCGTCGCTCACGGAAGGGAACGGTAGTGCCCCGGCCGCACCCGGCGGTCAGGGCTGGGCGGGCCGCTGGAAGGCGAAGCCGTCACCGACCGCGGCGGCCAGGGCGAGGTAGGCCTCGCGGGTGGCGGGGGCGAGCTGCTCCAGCTCGACCTCGGCGCCCTCCTCCAGGTGGTCGTCGTAGGGGATGCGGACGACGGCGCGGCAGCGGCTCTCGAAATGCGCCTGGAGCTTGTCGAGGTCGACCTGGCTCCGGGTGCGGTTGCGGACCATCGACAGGACGACGACGCCGTTGCGGACGAGGTGGCCGTGGTCGTGCGCCTCCAGCCAGTCGAGGGTCGCGCTCGCGGACCGGGCGCCGTCCACCGACGGGGAGCTGACCAGGACGAGCTGGTCGGCGAGGCTCAGCACGCCCGCCATCGCCGAGTGCAGCAGGCCGGTGCCGCAGTCGGTGATGCAGACCGAGTAGTACTGCTCCAGGACGACGGCGACGGCCGCGTAGTCCTCGGCGGAGAACGCCTCGCTGACCGCCGGGTCGCGGTCGGACGCGAGGATCTCCAGCCGCGCCTCGTTCTGCGAGGTGAACGCGCGCACGTCCGCGTACCGGTGGATCTGGTCGCGGTTGTTGAGCAGGTCCCGGACGGTCGCGGCCGTCTCCAGCCGCACCTTGTCCGAGAGCGTCCCGCGGTCGGGGTTGGCGTCCACCGCGATGACCCGGTCGCCGCGGAAGGTGCCGAGCATCGACCCGAGGCCGGTCGTGGTGGTCGTCTTCCCGACACCGCCCTTGAGCGACATGACCGCGACCCGGTGGTGCCCGCCCGCGACGACGGTGCGGGCGCGCGCGATCAGGTCCTTGCGGCGCAGCTCGCCCTGCGACTCGCCGGGGTGGATGCTGCCCGCGGTCGCCTTGTAGACGGCCCGCCGCCATCCCGAGGAGGGCGCGATGCGGCGCTCGCCGAGGAGGTTCTCGGAGCTGAGGTTGTCGGTGTCCTGCGGCTGCTGCTGGGCGGCGTTCCCCGGCGGGGGCGCCTGCCCCTGCTGCGGCCCGGGCGGGTAGCCGTAGCCCTGGTAGGGCTGCCCCGTGCTCGGGTCGATGGGCGCGTACGGCTGCCCCGTGCCGGGGTCGACCTGCTGGTACTGCTGGGCGGCGGCGCTCGGATCCTGCGGGTAAGGCCGGCCCGTGTTCGGGTCGACCTGCTGGTACGGCTGGGCGAACTGCTCGGCGCCGGGGTCGGGAGCGTACGGCTGGCCGGTGGCTGGGTCGACCGCACCGTACGGCTGCCCGGTGCTCGGATCGACCGGGGCGTAAGGCTGGCCCGTGTTCGGGTCGACCGGGGCGTAGGGCTGGCCGGTGGCCGGGTCGACCGGGGCGTAGGGCTGGCCGGTGGCCGGGTCGACCGGGGCGTAAGGCTGGCCGGTGGCCGGGTCGACCGCGGGGTACGGCTGGCCGGTGGTCGGCTCGGCCGCCGGGTACGGCTGGGCGCCCGCGTTCGGCGCCATCGGCGGGAACGGCTGCTCGCCGGGGACGAGCGGACGGCCGGTGTTCGGGTCGATCGGCACGTACGGCTGGCCGGCGGCGTCGGTGTCCTGCGGGTAGGGCTGCCCGGTGGCGGGGTCGATCGGCTGGTACCGCCCGCCGGTGTCCTGCTGCCCGAACTGCCCGGACGGGTAGGGCGGCAGCTGGTCGAGGGGCGGAGCGGTGTCGCCGTTGGCGTCGTAGGGCTGCTGCGGTGGCTGCCGTCCCTGGGACGGGTCGTAGGCGGGGGCCGGGTAGTACGGCGGCGGGAGCATTCCTCCGTCGAACGGCTGCGGCATGGGGCCGCCTTCGTAGGGCGGGGGCTGCGGCGGGCCGAAGTTCTCGGGGCCGTGGCCGGGGCTCTCCGGGGCGCCCTGGAAGGCGGGCGGCGCGGCGAGCCAGGGGTTGGCGTCCGGGGCCGGCGGCCCGGCGGGGGCGGGCGGGGACGGCGGCCCGGCGGGGGCGGGCGGGGGCGGCGGCCCGGCGGGGGCGGGCGGGGGCGGCGGCGCGTTCTCCTGCTCGGCGGGGCCGGGCCGGGCCGCCTGCTCGCCTTCGGGGGACGGTTCCGCCGTGTCCTCGCTCAGCGCGTCCAGAGAGGCCAGCCGCTCCTCCAGGGAGCGCCCGTCGTGCTCGTTCCTCGCCACCGTTCTTCCCCCTCGGGCACGCCTCTGATGATCAACACGGTGCAGGTGGGCAAAAGGGCCCCCACGCAGGATACCCGTGCCCCAATACCACGCATGCCCCGCGTAGATCGACATTGGGCGGGGAAGGCCCGGACCCGGAGCGCCTCGCGAAACGCCCGGTAGCGTGACCGGTATGCATGCGATCGTGATCCGCGAGCCCGGCGGCGCGGAGGTCCTGGAATGGACGCGGGTGCCGGGCCCGGAGCTGAAACCCGGTGAGGTGCTGATCGAGGTGGCGGCGAGCGCGGTCAACCGCGCGGACGTCATGCAGCGGATGGGCTTCTACCCGCCGCCCGCCGACGCTCCCCCGTACCCGGGCCTTGAAGTGTCCGGGCGGATTGCCGAGATCGCCGCGGACGTGACCGGCCTGAACATCGGGGACGAGGTGTGCGCGCTCCTCAGCGGGGGAGGGTACGCCGAGGGGGTGGCGGTGCCCGCCTCGCAGGTGCTCCCGGTGCCGCGCGGGGTGGACGTCGTCGAGGCGGCCGGCCTCCCGGAGGTCGCGTGCACCGTGTGGTCGAACGTGTTCATGCTGGCCGGGCTGCGCGAGGGCGAGACTCTCCTCGTCCACGGCGGCGGGAGCGGCATCGGGACGCTCGCGATCCAGCTCGCCAAGGCGCGCGGCGCGCGGGTGGTGACGACCGTGGGCAGCCCGGAGAAGGCGGCCCGCTGCCGGGAACTCGGCGCGGACGTCGCCGTTGAGTACCGAGAAGACGATTTCGTCGACAGCGGCCCGTACGACGTGATCCTCGACCTTATCGGCGCGAAGTACCTGGCCCGGAACGTGGAGGCGCTGGCCGTCGGCGGACGGCTGATGGTGATCGGTCTCCAGGGCGGCGCGAAGGCGGAGCTGGACATCGGCAAGCTGCTGCGCAAGCGGGCGCTGGTGCACGCGACGACGCTTCGGGCCCGTCCGTTGGAGGAGAAGGCGGAGATAGTGGCGGGGGTCCGCGAGCACGTGTGGCCGCTGCTCGAGTCGGGGGAGGTCCGGCCGGTCATCGATCGCCGGATTCCCATGGCCGAGGCGGCGCGCGCGCACGAGCTGCTGGAAGAAAGCGGGCATGTCGGCAAGATCCTGCTGACCGTGTGAGGATGTGGAGTTTATGAGCGAGCCTTCGAAGAACCAGTCGGAACAGGAACCGCACGTGCTCGTGGTCGGCCCGAACGGCATCGCCCTTGAGGGCGGTAGCGGGGGCGAGTCCGAGACCAAGTCGGTGACCGAGATGGTGGAGCAGCCGGCGAAGGTGATGCGGATCGGCGGGATGATCCGCCAGCTCCTGGAGGAGGTCAAGGCCGCCCCGCTGGACGAGGCGAGCCGGGCCCGGCTGCGCGAGATCCACAAGTCGTCCATCAAGGAGCTCGAGGACGGCCTGGCCCCCGAACTCGTCGAGGAGCTGGAGCGGCTGTCGCTGCCGTTCACCGAGGGCACGGTGCCGAGCGAGGCGGAGCTGCGGATCGCGCAGGCGCAGCTCGTGGGCTGGCTGGAGGGCCTGTTCCACGGCATCCAGACGACGCTGTTCGCCCAGCAGATGGCGGCGCGGGCCCAGCTCGAGCAGATGCGGCGCGCCCTGCCCGCCGGCATGATGCCGCCCACGGAGGACGAGCACCAGCCTGGTCCGCACTCGTCCGGCCCCTACCTGTAGGACATGAACACGGCCGCACCCCCTTCCGCAGGGGGTGCGGCCGTCCCGTTGGGCGAACTACGGGAAGAGGCGTTCCAGGACTTCGGCCACGCCGTCGTCGTCGTTGCGGGACGTCTGGTGCGTCACGGCCGCCAGCACCAGCGGGTGCGCGTTCGCGACGCCGTAGGAGGTGCCCGCCCAGGTGAGCATCGGCAGGTCGTTGGGCATGTCGCCGAACGCGATGACGTCGTCGGACACGAGGCCGTGCTCGGTGCAGAGGGCGGCGAGCGCGCTGGCCTTGGTGACGCCGAGCGCGCTCATCTCCAGCAGCCCCCGCCCGGACGAATGCGTCACCGTGACGATGTCGCCCACCGCCTGGACCGCCTTCTCCGACAGCGTGTCCGGGTCGGAGTCGGGGTGGAAGGCGAGCAGCTTGGTGCCGGGCCTGCGGACGAGTTCGTCGGCGTCCACCCGGCGCCCGCCGAGGGCCTCGGCGTCCCACCGGCCGAGGTTGTAGGTGGTCTCGAAGTAGAACCCGGCCGGGTGCTCCACGGCGAACTGCAGTTCGGGCGCGATGGCGCGCAGCCGCCCGACGGCCTCCGCGATCACGTCCGGGGGGATCTCCCGGGCCTGCAGGACGCTCTCGGTGTGCAGGTCGTAGACGACGGCGCCGTTGGCGCAGATCGCGACGCCGTGATGGTCGACGGCCGCGGCGATGTCGGCCATCCAGCGCGGCGGCCGCCCGGTGACCATGACGAGCATCGCCCCGGCCCGCTCGACCCGGGCCAGGGCGTCGACGGTCCGGGCGGAGATCGTGCCGTCGGAGCGCACGATCGTGCCGTCGAGGTCAGTGGCGATCACGCGCGGCGAGAGCAGACTCATGTCACCTTCCTGGGCAGATGCCACAAACCATAAGCGACGCCTCGCCGAGGCCGGGATCTTGGGTCTGGACTGGAGGCGCGATTGGGCCCGAAACTTCTTCGGGTTCGTTGTCGCGTGGAAGGTCGTTCCATGTTCGCCAGATCCCCCCGGCTGGCGTCGGCAGCCCTCGCGGGCGCCCTCGTGCTCAGTCCGCTCACCGTCCCCGTCCAAGCCTCCGCCGCACCCGTCGCCGCGCCCGTCACAGCTCCTGCGTCGGCGTCCGTCCAGGTCGAGGGCGCCGTCAACGTCCGCGATGTGGGCGGCTACACGTCCGCGGACGGGCGCCGGGTGCGGGACGGCCTGGTCTACCGTGCCGCGTCCCTCAGCGAGGTCACGCCGACCGGAGTCACGCAGCTCGGACAGCTCGGGCTGTCGGCGTCCGTCGACTTCCGTTCCAGCCTGGAAGTGATGCTGAGCGGTCCCGACAAGCTCCCCTCCGGCGTCACACCGGTCGCCGCGCCGATCGGCGTCGTGTCGGTGACGCTGCTGGAGATGATGCCGGACGTGCTTAAGGCGATCCTCGCGGACGACAGGCCCGGCGAGTTCATGGCCCTCACCTATCGCGGCTTCATCCACGACGCCGACTCGCGCAAGCAGTTCGCGGACACGCTGCGGCGCATCGCGTCCGGCCAAGGGCCCGTCCTCTACCACTGCACCGAGGGCAAGGACCGGACCGGCGTCATGACCGCGATCCTGCTCACGCTCCTGGGCGTGGACAAGACGCAGGTCTACGACGACTACCTGCGCTCCAACAAGGAACTCGCCGCCAAGACCGAAGGGGAACTCGCCGAACTCGCCAAGTACGGCATCGACCCGGCGCTCGTCGAACCGCTCCTGACCGTCCGCGCCTCCTACCTGGACGCCGCGTTCGACCAGATCCAACGGGACTACGGGACGTTCGACGCGTTCCTCACGAGCGGCCTCGGCATCGACGCCGCCACCCAGCAGACCCTCCGCGAGCGGCTCCTGCAGTAGACGCGAACGGGGCCCGTCCAAGGCAGGACAGACCCCTTCGAAGCGAAGGTCAGCGCTTGACGGGCTCCAGGACGTCCAGCCCCAGGAACTTCTGCAGAGCCTCGGGAACGCGCACCGAACCGTCGGCCTGCTGGTGGTTCTCCAGGATCGAGACCATCCAGCGGGTCGTCGCCAGCGTGCCGTTGAGCGTCGCGACCGGCTGGTTCTTGCCGTCCGCGTCACGGTGCCGCACCGCGAGCCGCCGCGCCTGGAATTCGGTGCAGTTCGACGTCGAGGTGACCTCGCGGTAGGTGTTCTGCGTCGGCACCCACGCCTCGCAGTCGTACTTGCGGGCAGCGCTCGACCCGAGGTCGCCCGCCGCCACGTCGATCACCCGGTACGGGATCTCGACCTTGGCGAGCATCTCCTTCTCCCACTCCAGCAGCCGCAGGTGCTCGGCGTGCGCGTCGGCAGGGTCGCAGTAGGAGAACATCTCCACCTTGTCGAACTGGTGGACGCGGATGATGCCGCGCGTGTCCTTGCCGTAGGACCCGGCCTCGCGGCGGAAGCACGACGACCACGCCACGTACCGTCGCGGCAGCTCGTCGATGATCTCGTTCATGTGGTAGGCGGCGAGCGGCACCTCGGACGTCCCGACGAGGTACAGCTCGTCCTGCGGGAGCTGGTACACCTCGGCGGCGTGCGCGCCGAGGAACCCGGTGCCCTCCATCGCCTCCGGCTTCACCAGAACCGGCGGATACATCGGGATGAACCCGGCGGCGACGGCCTGCTCCATGGCAAGGTTCAGCAGCGCGTACTGGAGCCGCGCGCCCACGCCCGTCAGGTAGTAGAACCGGGCGCCGGACACCTTCGCGCCGCGCTCCATGTCGATGGCGCCGAGGCTCTCGCCCAGCTCCAGGTGGTCCTTCGGCTCGAAGTCGAACGACGCCGGCTCGCCGACGTGCTCCAGGACGACGAAGTCCTGCTCGCCGCCGGGCGGGGCGTCCTCCTCGATGAGGTTCGGGACGCCCCGCAGCACCGCGTCGAGTTCCTCGCCGAGCCGGTCGGCCTCCGCCTCGCGCTCCTTGACCTGCTGCGCCAGCTCCTTCGCGCGGGCGAGCAGCGCGTCCCGCTCCTCGCCCTTGGCCCTGGACACCGACTTGCCGAAACTCTTCTGCTCCGCCCTGAGCTGCTCGAACGACGTCAGCGCCGAGCGGCGCCTGCCGTCCAGGTCGAGCAGCCGGTCGACGACGGCGTCATCCTCACCGCGGGCGCGCTGCGACGCGCGCAGCCGCTCCGGATCCTCTCGAAGAGCTCGCAGGTCAATCACAGACCCGAGGCTACCGGTCCGGCCGCCTCGCCCGCGCGCACATAACGCCGCGCGTAGCGCACACGACACCGCGCCTGGAGCACATGCCACCGTGTCTAGCGGACGCCGCGCCTAGCGGACGCCGCTCGCCAGCAGCGCGTGCGCGGGCAGCGCGACCTTGCCGCCGTCCACCGCGTAACCGGCGACGATCGCGTCGTAGGCGTCCTTGATGCGGGCGACGGTCTGCGCGTCCTGCCGTCCGACGATGACGCCGTTCGTGCCGACCCGGGACAGCGCGCCCGTCTCCCACCACTCCTCGGGGTCGACGACGTGCTCCCAGGTCACCTCCTCGACCGCCACCTCGGTGAGCCTGGCCTCCGTCACGAGGCGCCGGAACGCGACCGCCTCGCCGTGCTCCATGAACGGCGACTCCGGGATGTCGTCCGGCCAGGCGACACCGGCCCGCTCGATCGCCTCCCGGACGATCGCGAGGGCCCCGCTGCCCGGCATCACCCAGCAGCTCAGCGCGAGCCGCCCGCCCGGCCGCAGCACCCGCATCAGCTCGACGATCGCCGCATGGGGATCGCCCACGTGGTTGATGACGAAGTTGCCGGCGACCGCGTCGAACGAGGCGTCCTCGAACGGCACCTCGGGCAGGACGGCGACCCGCACGTCCAGCCCGGGAACGTTCCGGCGGGCCGTCTCCGCCATGCCCTCCTCGGCGTCCACGGCCGCCGCCCGGGCCCCGCGCCGGACGGCCTCCTGGGAGACGAACCCCGGGCCCGTCCCGACGTCGAGGAACCGCGTCCCGGCGGTCACCCCGGCCGCGTCCAGCAGCGGACCGACCAGATGACGGGTGAGCCGGGCGAACCCCCGCTCGTACGCGGCGGCCCGCCCGGCCCACAGCTCTCGCTCGTAAAGATCGAAGTCCTTGCCCACCCGGGCAGCCTACGCGTCAGCGCACGTCCACGTAGTCGTCCCCGCAGGTCTTGGACGTAGCTGGACGTCCGTCATTGCGGGTGGGCGGGGGCGGCGCAGGTGTCGTCGGTGCAGGCGGCGGCGTCCTCGCCGACGGTGGTGAGGGTGGGGCGCGAGTCCGCCCAGGCGCGGGTGAGGACCTCGGTGAACGTCTCGGACGGCTGGGCGCCCGAGACGCCGTAGCGGCGGTCGACGACGAAGAACGGGACCCCGTTCGCGCCGAGTTCGCGGGCCTCTCGCTGGTCGGCTTCCACCTCGGCGGTGAACGCGCCGGTCGCGAGCGTCTCGCGGGCGGCGCCGGCGTCCAGGCCCGCCTCCTCGGCGATCTCGACCAGGGAGTCGCGGTCGAAGATCGAGCGGCGGTCGGTGAAGTGCGCCTTGTAGAGCGCCTCGACGACCTCGTCCTGCACGCCCTGCTTCGCCGCGAGATGGACGAGCCGGTGCGCGTCGGCGGTGTTGCCCGCACGGCCGCCTTCCAGGTGGTACTCCAGGCCCACCCCTGCCGCGCGCTCCTCCATCTGCCGGTTCATCTCGACGGCCCGCTCGCGCGTCATGCCGTACTTCCCCGCAAGCATTTCGGCCACGTCGACGGTCTCCCCGTGCGGGAAGGACGGGTCAAGCTGGAAGGAGCGGTGCACCACCTCCACCCGGTCGCGGTGCTCGAACTCCTGGAGCGCGTGCTCGAACTGCCGCTTCCCGATGTAGCACCAGGGGCAGATGACGTCCGACCAGATCTCAACGCGCACGGGGAACACCTCTCGTTAGACGACCTGACGTCGTCAACGCGGTGCGGCCCGGATCGATTTCCTTAATCAGGCGCCGGGGGTGCGGATCGCCGCCAGCCAGGCGGCGGCCTCGGTGAAGTCGGTGTCGTGGGTGCCGCGGCGGATCTCGGGACGCGTCTCGTCTGCGCGGGCGTAGGAGCCGACGAAGCGGAGGTCGGCGCAGATGCGGCGCAGGCCCATCAGGGCCTCGCCGACGCGGGCGTCCGAGACGTGGCCCTCGAAGTCCATCCAGAAGAGGTAGGAGCCGAGGCCGGCGCCGGTGGGGCGCGACTGGATCAGCGTCAGGTTGATGCCGCGCACGGAGAACTCGGTGAGGATCTCCAGCAGGGCGCCCGGGTGGTCCTCGCCGATGAACGCGACGACGGTCGTCTTGTCCGTGCCGGTGGGGGCGGGCGGCATGCAGGGGCGGTTCAGGACGACGAAGCGGGTGACGGCGTCGGCGACGTCGTGGATGTCCTCGGCGAGGACGGACAGGCCGTAGCGGGCCGCCGCGAACGAGCCGGCGAGCGCGGCGTCGTAGTGGCCGTCGGCGACGTGCTGGGCGGCCTCGGCGTTGGACGTGGCGGCGCGCCATTCGGCGTCCGGGACGTTGTCGAGGAGCCAGCGGCGGCACTGCGGCTGCGCGATCGGGTGGGACGCGACGGTCTTGATGTCGTCCAGCGTGGTCCCCGGACGGACGAGCAGCGCGAACGAGACGGGCAGGTGGATCTCGCCGACGATCTGGAGGGGTTCGCCGGTGGCGAGTTCGTCCAGCGTGGTCGGGACGGAGCCTTCGACGGAGTTCTCCAGCGCGACGACGGCCGTGTCGACCTCGTTGGTGCGGAGGGCTTCCAGAGCGGCCGGGACCGTCGAGTACGGGACGTGCTCGGCTCCGGCGGCGCCGGGGAGAGTGAGCAGCGCGGCCTCGGTGAACGTGCCCTGCGGACCCAGGTAGGCGTAGCGCGCTGGCCTGCTGTCTGCGGTCACGGGGTCCCCCGGGCGAAGAGTTTCGGGTGTGCGGAACGCGCCTCGATTCGAGGCGAGAAAGCAGAGTTTACTTCCCGGCGGGTAAAGCCATGCCGCTGCGGAAGGCGTACGCGGCCCCGCGCGGGCAGACCTGCGGGCGGCTACGCGCGGGCGGACGTGCGGTCGTCGGTGCCGAAGTCGGCCAGCGGGTCGTCCATCGACACGATCGGGCCCTTGCCGAGCCGGGCCGCGCGGAGGGCGTGGCTCTCCTCGGGGGAGAGCCTCTCGACCGGGTGCCCGCCCTGGACCGACTTGGCGTAGGTGCGCGTCTCGGTCCGCCCGTTGATGGAGCTGAGCACGACCCCGTCGCCGACGGCGTTGATGAGGGCGAGGGAGAAGGACCGGTGCCCGGACATCTCCTTCAGCGCGTCGTAGTGGACGATCGCGAGGTCGCGCAGTGCGCGCTCGTCCACCGATCCGCTGGCGACCTGGAGCTGGCGCCGGAGCATTTCACCGCACTCGTCGACGACCTGGTTGACCCGGTTGTGCGCGACCACCGCGATGGACAGCCCCGCTACACCGGCGACCAGGCCCGCGACGGCCACCGCGACAAGCATCACGGGGCGAGCGTACCCACCCCCGCCTACGGTTGCGAAGGATCCTCTCGATCGGCGCCCGGTTTGACCCGTTTCACCAGCCAGACGCCGAGGACGGCGATGGACGCGAGCGCGGCGAGCCCGAACGAGTCGCGCAGCACCTGGCCTCCGAATTCCGCGATCACGGAGTGCTCCGGGCCGATCCAGGCGCGGCCCCACCAGGGCAGCGGCCACAGGAACAGGAACCACAGGCCGCCGGCGATCAGACATCTTCGCGTGTCCCGGCCGTCGCCGACCAAAGCCCCGATGACAGCGATCATCCAGACAAGGTGGTGGATCCACCCCACCGGAGACAGCGCGACCGACAGCAGCCCGACGACCGCGACGCCGCCGAGGAGGAGGCTGGCGGAGTCGGGCCCGGCCAGGTCGTCGGCGGCCAGGGTCAGCCGGCGGGCCCACACGAAGCCGAAGTAGGCGACGACCAGGGCGAGGACGAGCCACACCAGCGTCCGGACCGGCCCCTCGTCGAAGATCCGGGCGACGATCCCGTGGATCGCCTGGTTGGTGGTGCCGTCCACCGCGCCCGTCCGGTCGCCGCCCTGGAGCAGCGCGCCGAACCAGTAGGCGGACGAGTCGGCGGGCAGCAGCGCGAACCCGGCCAGCGTCGCGGCGGCGGCGGTGAGCACCGCGTTGACCAGCGCGTCCCGCCGCCCGGTGAGCAGGAAGTAGATGAGGAAGACGCCCGGCACCAGCTTGATCGCGACGGCCAGGCCGACGAGCATGCCGCGCGGCCAGCGGGCCGTGCGGGCGCAGCAGTCGGCGAGGCACATGGCGAGGAGGAACAGCCCGACCTGCCCGAAGCGCACCTGGTCGCGGACGGGGTCGAGCCAGGCCATCGCGGCGAACAGGACGCCGGCGGTGAGCGGCGCCCAGCGTCCGGTCCGGCGGAGGAGGTCGCGGAAGGCGTACCAGACCACGATCGCCAGCGAGAGGTAGATCAGCCCGACCCACGCCCACTGCGCGGCCCGCCAGGGCAGGAGGGTGAACGGGACGGCCAGCGCGGCCGCGATCGGCGGGTAGGTGAACGGCAGCAACTGCGGCGGCTGCGTGAGGAAGTCGTACAGCGGCGCACCGCGCAGGACGGCGAGGCCGCCCTCCCGGTAGACCTCCAGGTCGACGAGCCGCTGGTCGGGCGGGTTGGTCAGCCATTGGCCGACGATGGGGACGACCGCGACGACGGCGACGCAGACGCCGGCGCATACGAGGAGCCGGCGCAGGCGTGCGCCGCGGGCATCACCGATCACTTGCGCCATGGGACCGTCCACCGCCGCAGGATATGGCCCCTGTGCGGTCGTGCGGCTCTTGTAACCTGAACGCCATGATGTCCGGGGGAACGAAGATCGCCGTGTTCCTCGCCACCCTCGCCACGGTGCTGACCGGTGTACTCGGCTGGTCCGCCGCGTCCCCCGCACAGGCCGACACGCGCACCGCGACCGGACGCGTCGTGATCGTCGGGGTGCCGGGGCTGATGTGGAGCGACATCACCGAGAACAACACGCCGACGCTGTGGGGGCTGACGGCGGAGGGGTCGGCCGCGGGCATGAGCGTCCGGACGACCCGGGTCAACACCTGCCCCACCGACGGCTGGCTGTCGGTGTCGGCCGGGCAGCGGTCCCGGCTGCCGCACGGCGACTGCGCGCTGCCGTCGGCGCCGATCCTGCCGGGGCAGAACTCCCCCACCGGCCCGGTGCCGGCGGGCGGCGCGGTCGCCGCCGGCTGGCCGGCCATCAAGAACGACAACGCGGGCACCAACTACCACGCCGAGATCGGGCTGCTCGGCGACGCCGTGCACCGGGCGGGCGGCTGCACGACGGCGGTCGGGCCCGGCGCGGTGTTCGGCGTCGGCGACGGCGGCGGGCGCGTGGACCGCTACATCGCCTCCCCCGACAAGGTCACCGCCGAGGACTGGGTGCGCTGCCCCCTCGCCGCGGTCGACGTCGACGACCTGTTCCGCGGCTACATCGACGCGGGCGTCGATCCGCACGGCGACCAGGTCCCGCTGTCGGACGCGAAGCGCGCCGACGCCGCGGCCGCCGCCGACCGCCGCGTGGCGCAGGTCGTCACCGGCGTCCCCCAGGGCACGACCATCCTGCTGGCGGGGCTGTCGGACACCGGCGTCAACCCGCACCTGCGCGTCGCCGTCGCGAAGGGCGACGGGTTCGAGCCCGGCTTCATGACGTCCAGCGCGACCCGGCAGGAGGGCCTCGTCACCCTCACCGACGTCACCGCGACCACGCTGAAGCTGCTCGGGCTGCCGCAGCCGAAGCAGGCCGTCGGGTCGGGATGGAAGTCGCAGCCGTCCAAGGCGTCCACGCAGGAGCGGGTCGACGCGCTCGTGGACGAGGACGTCGCCGCCCAGGCGATCCGTGCCGTGCAGACGTCGTTCTACTGGGTGCTGTTCGCGACGCAGCTCGTCCTGTACGGGATCGCGGTACTCGCGCTGCGGCGCCTCGGCGGCGACCGCCGGTCCCGGGCCCGGATACTGGGCGGCACCCGCGTGATAGCGCTGCTGGGCGGGGCGGCGCCGGGCGCGTCGTTCCTCGCCGGGCTGCTGCCGTGGTGGCGCGCCGAGCATCCGACGCCCGTCCTGATCTGCACGGTGCTGGGCTTCGCGGGGCTGCTGACGGGCGTGGCGCTCGCCGGCCCGTGGCGCCGCTCCGTGGTCATCCCCGGGCTCGTGATCACCGGGGTGACGGGCGTCGTCCTCGCGCTGGACGTGATGACCGGCTCCAACCTCCAGCTCAACACCCTCATGGGGTACACGGCGCTCGTCGCGGGCCGCTTCTACGGCTTCGGCAACCAGGCGTTCTCGCTGTTCGCCGTCGCCGCGATCCTGACGGCGGCGTGGCTGACGGAGTACCCGCTGCGGCAGGGCCGCAAGGCCGTCGCGGTCGGGATCGTCGCCGTGATCGGGGTGTTCGCCGTCGTGGTGGACGGGCTGCCGTCGTTCGGCAGCGACTTCGGCGGCGTCCTGGCGATCGTCCCCGCGTTCGCCATGCTCGGTCTGATGGTCGCCGGCCGGCGCGTCTCCGCGCCGAGGCTCGGGATCTTCTTCGTGGTCGGCGCGGCGATCGTGCTGTTCATCTCCTACCTGAACGCGCGGAGCGCCAACCCCACGCACCTCGGGCGGTTCTGGCAGGACCTCATGGACGGGGACGCCTGGAGCATCGTCACCCGCAAGTTCAACGCGATGCTGAACAGCCTCGGGTACTGGCCGTACACGCTCGCGGTCGCCGCCGCCGTCGTGTTCCTCTTCTTCGTCCTGGCGCGGCCCACGCGGTGGCGGGTGTCGCTGCTGCAGGGCGTCTACAAGCACAGCCTGTCGATGCGGCCTGCGCTGATCTGCGCGCTGTCCGTCGGCGTCATCGGCACGCTGGTGAACGACTCCGGCGTGGTGATCCTGTCGGTGGCGTTCAGCCTGGCGACCCCGCTGATGCTCGCGGCCGGGCTCCGGTCGCTGGAGATCGACCTGAGGAACGCAGACACGCCGCCACCAGCGCCGTCAGGATCGCCAGAAGCGTCCACGGGACCACGGTCGGCCGAACAACGGTGAACAGCCACTCCAGGTCGTCCGGCAGCCGGATGCGGGCGGGGGCGCGGGCCGGCAGGTAGGCGAGGCTGAGGGCCGCGGTGTGGGCGAGCAGGATCCAGTCGATGCGCGTCCAGGGGAGCAGGGCCAGCACCGCCCAGCCGAACCCGTCGTACCAGGGCAGCGCGTAGGGCGCGACCAGGAGCCAGGCGAGCACGACCGCGGCCGCGACGCGCTGGTCCTCTTCGACGTTCTGTTTGGGCAGCGCCCGGACGAGCAGCAGGAACAGCAGCACCCCGAGCAGCGCGGCGCCCGTCTTGATGATGTCGCGCTGCGAGCCGCGGCCGAGCGACTCGTCCAGCAGGTGCCAGGGGGTGGCGAACGACACCATGTTGCTCGCCTCGCGGACCTGGTCGAGCGCGTGCGGCCCGCCGAGCGCGTACGAGGCGGCCATGACGGCGAGGGCGCCGCCGGCCAGCGCGGCCAGACCGCCGAGCGACCGCCATCTCCGCTCCCGGACCATTGCCCAGGCGGGCCCGCCGGCGACCAGCCCCGCCGGGAGCTTGATCGCCGCGCCGAACCCGGCGAGGGCGCCGGCGGCCAGGGCGCGCACCCACCCCGCCCGGTGCCCGAACACGGCCAGCGCGGCCACCATCGGGGCGATCGCGAGGACGTCGTTGTGCGCGCCGGCGACCAGGTGGAACAGCACCAGCGGGTTGCACGTCCACAGCAGCACGGTGCGGAGCCGCCGCTCCTCGGTCCTGGACGTCCGGTAGAGGATCAGTGCCGTCACCGCGAACGCGAGTACGTTCACCACGGACATGACGAACACCGTCAGCCGGACGGAGCCGTCGCCGATCCACGCGGCGAGCGCCTGCTCGCCCGTCGCGATCGGCCCGTACACCGACGGCGTCGTCCGCCACTCCTCGGGCGCCCCCGCGACCGGGTCGCGCGGCAGGTCCTCGGCGCTCGTCGCGTACGGGTCGTGGCCCGTCGCCGCCATCCGCCCGTAGGAGGCGTAGTTCAGGTGGTCGGTGGACCCGACCGGCGGCATGCACATGAACGCGACCGCCGCCAGCAGCCCGGCGACGGCGAGCGGCAGCGCCCGGACGCGCCAGCCCTTCCGGACGGCGGCGAAGCACAGCCCGAGGCCCGCGGTGCTCGCGACCACCCCCGCGACCACCAGCCCGATCACCAGGTACGGCGACGGATGGACGGCCAGCGCGTACGGCGGCTGGGCGCGGGAGCCCTCGAGTTCCGGCTGGAACACCGACGGGCCGAGCAGGGCGGTGCCGAGGAAGCAGGCGATGCCGGCCCCGATGCCCCACAGCCCGCCCGTCCCGAGACGGGTCACTGGCGGCTGCCGCGCAGCCGGCCGAGCCGCCCCGCCACCGCCGGGTCGCGGCCGGCGAGCGCCCGCGCCACGTCCCGGAACTGGCGGCCGCGATGCAGTTGGGCGCGCCAGTCGGTGCCGGTGGCGCGGTGCGCGAGCGGCACCTCGACCTCCCGCACCCGGAACCCCTGCCGCAGCAGGTCGATGGTCAGCGCCGTCTCGACGCCGAACCCGGCGGCGAGCGGGAGCGCCGCGTCGAACGCGGCCCGGGTCAGGCAGCGCTGCCCGTTGAGCGGCGCGTCCGGCTCCCAGCCGGTGGCGCGGCGGATGCCCTCGCGGGACAGCCGCACCACGAACCCGTGCCCGCCGAGCTTCACCGTCGTGGTGAACACCGCGATCGTCATGTCGGCGTCACCGGCCCGGACGGGTTCGACGAGCGGCGCGGCCTCGCGGGCGGTCTCGGCGAGGTCGGCGTCGAGGAACAGCAGGTGGCGGGGCTGGTCGCGGCCGTCGTCGAGCAGCCGCACGGCCTCGGCGCCGGTCTCCATCGCGGCGCCCTTGCCGCGGTTGCGGCTGTGCCGCACGACCCGCGCCCCCGCCTCGCGGGCCACCCGGCCGGTCGCGTCGGCGGAGCCGTCGTCGACCACCACGACGAGGTCGGCGCCGGGAAGCTCCTGCGCGGCCTTGACCGTGGCCGCGATGCGGTCGGCTTCGTCCTTGGCCGGGATGATCACCGCTACGTCCTGCATATCCGCGATGGTAGTCCGGGACGGGCGCGCGGTGCGGGAGGGTACGGCGAACAGTTACTTGAGCGCCGACGCGGCGACCCCCGGGGTTCACCCGCGGGCCGCCGCTGGTCGCAGGATCGGATGGTCAGGCGGTCAGCCGGCGTCCAGGACGGGCGCGGCCTTCGTCACGGTGAAGACGGTGTCGAGGCCGGTGACCTGAAGGATCCGCTGAACGGCGGGGCGCGGAGCGGCGAGCTCCAGCGAGCCGCCCTGCTCCTTCAGCCGCTTCATGGCCGAAAGCAGCACGTTCATGCCCGTCGAGTCGCAGAACTCGACGCCGCTCAGGTCCACCACGATGCGGGTGACCTGCTCGCGAAGCAGCCCCGCGAGGGCCGCCTGCAGCCTGGGCGCGGTGTACAGGTCCAGCTCGCCGGTCGCTGTGACGACGGCGTGACCTCCTTGAGACGCGGTCGAGACATTTAGCTCCACGTTCGGCACACTATCTCGCGGACGGCGCATGGGCCAGGCAGTTCGCCAAGTCCCGTGTGGCGTGGGCGTTTCCGGGGCGTGTCGCCCCCTTGCCGGTCCCACACGCTTTGATAACTACATATGGTGATGTCCTGATTTCGGGCGCGACGCCGGCTCGGGCCCGGCCGCGCGATCTCCTGGTTCCCCTCTCGCCGGGGCCCGGAGTAAGAGAGGCTGAACAGGTGCAAGAGAAGGCCGATCCGAGAGAGACCCGGCTGCGCGAACGCCTGGAGACGATCCGGGCCCGCTCGGCGAAGTCGAGCTCGTGGCGGACGTCCACCCAGGTGCTGTCCCGGCTGGTGAACCGGAACGGCTTCGTCCCCGTCCGGACGCGGCTCTCCCGCGAGGACCTCGCCTTCCTCGCCGGCGCCCGGGAGGAGGTCATCGCGTTCGCCGACCTCGGCGTCCGGCTGCTCGACCTGCACCGTCCGCTGGAGTCCGGCGGCATCACCAGCGACCCCGACCGCCCCATCCGGCGCTGCCGGGCCTGCATGTCCCGCTGGCCGTGCCCCACCTTCCGCACGATCTCCGAGACCCTCGATCCCTAGACGGTGATCTCGATCCCTGGACGGTGACGGGGTCGGCGCCCCTGAGACGGCTCAGGGTCGGGGCCCGCCCGCAGTGGGGGGCGAGTAGGGGTAAGGGTCGTCCAGAAGGGTGATGCCCTTGGTGGTGCGGGGCGCATACGGTGGAGGCATGGGTAAGACGATTCTGACCATCATCGGTGTGGTGCTCGCGGTGTGGCTGGCCATGACCCTCATCGGCGCCCTCATCTCGATGCTGAAGTTCTTCTTCTTCATCGGACTCATCGCCGTCGTCGTGGTACTCGCCGTGACCGCCGTCTCCAAGATGTCCAAAAACCACTGATCAGGCAGCTCATCTCCCTTGCAGGCCGTCGCCGGTGACCGCATGATGCCGGAATAACCCGGCGGTTCATCGGCGAAGGGACATATCGTGCCCGGCCTGACAGCGGTGCTGCGCGAGCGCGCACGCTCACATCCAGATCGCGTCGCGTACATCGCGGGCGACACCGAGATCACCTTCCGTGACTTCGACCGGCGCGCCGACCGGGTCGCCAACGCGCTCGCGTCCTCGGGCGTGGGGCACGGCGACCGGGTCGCGATCCTCGACAAGAACTCCCTCGAATACGCCGAGCAGCTCTTCGGCGCGGCACGCATCGGCGCCGTCCAGGTCCCGGTGAACTACCGGCTCGCCCCCGACGAGGTCGCCTACATCGTCAACAACGCGCAGGCGAAGGTCTTCGTCGTCGGATCCGAGTTCGTCCCCGTCCTGGACGCGATCGCCGGCAAGCTCGAACACACCACCCACATCGTGGTCATCAACGGCCCGGACCATGCCCACCAAGAGCATGCCCACCAAAAGCATGCCCACCAGGACTACGCGGCCTGGATCGACGGGGCGTCCGACACCCCGCCCGACCACGAGCCCGACACGGGGGACGTGTTCGTCCAGCTCTACTCGTCCGGCACCACCGGCCTGCCCAAGGGCGTCATGCTGACGCACGACAACTTCGTCGCCGCGCTGGACGTCACCACCGACATGTGGGAGCTCGACGAGTCGTCCGTCCTGATGGTCGCGATGCCGATGTACCACGTCGCGGGCAACGTCCTCACCGTCTCCGCCGTCTACAACGGCATCACGGGCGTCATCGCGCGCGAGCCCGATCCGACTCTGATCGCCCAGACGATCGAGCGGAACCGTGTCACGCACATCTTCCTCGTCCCGGTCCTGCTGCAGTTCATGCAGCTGATCCCGGAGGTCGGCGCGTGCGACCTGTCCAGCCTGAGACTCATGCTGTACGGCGCGTCCCCGATCAGCGAGGACGTCCTGCGCGGCGCCATGCGGATGCTGCCGAACACCGAGTTCATGCAGGTGTACGGGCTGACGGAGGTCACCGGCGCGATCACGATGCTGCCCGCCGCCGACCACGACCCGGACGGCCCGAACACCCACCGGCTGCGCAGCGCCGGCGTCGCCAACGCCACCACCACCCTCAGGATCGTCGACCCGGCGACCCAGAAGGAGGTCCCCGCCGGGCAGGTCGGCGAGATCCTCTGCCGGACCCCGCAGAACATGAAGGGGTACTGGCGGATGCCGGACGCGACCGCCACCGCCCTCTCCGGCGACAACTGGTTCCGCACCGGCGACGCCGGCTACCTCGACGAGGACGGCTACCTGTTCATCCACGACCGGGTCAAGGACATGATCATCTCGGGCGGGGAGAACATCTACCCGGCGGAGATCGAGAACGTCCTGATGAGCCACCCGGACGTCGCCGACTGCGCCGTCATCGGCGTCCCGTCCGAGCGGTGGGGCGAGACCCCGAAGGCCCTGGTCGTGCTCTCCTCGGACGTCCCCGAGCAGGACATCACCGACTACTGCCGCGAGCGCCTCGCCCACTTCAAGTGCCCGAGCTCCGTCGAGCGGCGCGACGAGATCCCCCGCAACCCCACCGGCAAGATCCTCAAACGCGAGCTCCGCGCCCCGTACTGGGAGGGCGAGGACCGGGAGGTGCACTGACTTTCGGGGGCCGCCTCGGCGCCCCCCGGACGGCTCAGTCGAAGCGGATCTCGGCGGACAGGGGGCGGTGGTCGGAGGCCGCGGTGCGGGCGGTGGGGACGCTGCAGGAGGCGGCGGCCGACTTGGTGATGAAGAGGTAGTCGGTCTTGTCGATGGCGGTGCCCTGCCAGTTCTGCCGGGTCTTCGCGCCGGTGCGGGACGATCCGGACTGGTCGCATTCGGCGTAGGCGCCGTAGAGCGGGTCGAGGGCCGAGCTCTCCGGGCCGTCGGCGAAGTCGCCGCCGAGCAGGACGCGTCCGCTACCGGCGAGGGTCGCCAGGGCGCGCGCCTGCTTCTGCCGCCATTCGCCGCCCTCGGCCGGGCTGAGCTGCGTGACGCACACCCGGGTCGTCCAGGACGGGACCTCGCCGCACAGGGCGATGCGCGTCCGCCCGGCGGGCGCCGGAAGCTTGGCCTGGCGCGGCTCGGTGAGCTTGGCTTCGGTGCCGATGGCGACGCCCGCCCGGCCCTGGCCCTGCGCGCAGGCCCCGCCGTCGGAGGACGCGGCGAACGCCCACGTCCACGTGCCCATGGTCTTCTTGAACGCGCGGACGTGGCCCTCGCACACCTCCTGCAGGAGGACGGCGTTCGTCTTGACCTTGCGCCCGCCGACCTCGGTGGCGCGCATCCGCTGGACGATCTGCTTGGTGAGCTGCGCGGGCGCGGTACCGGACGGGCAGCCGGGGCCGCCGCAGACGTTCCAGGTGACCGCCTTGATCGTCACTGCCTCGGGGGGTTCGGCGGCTCCGTCGGCGTGGGCGGGGCCTCCGCCGCCTGGCAGGCCCTCGATGGTCGCGCCGGTGGCGGCCGCGGTGACGACCGCGGCGGCCGCACAGACCGAGAGCAGGGGAATCAGGGCGCGGGGGGATCGCACACGTTCTCCAGTATGGGGCTATCTGCGGGGGTGATGCCGGAATCTCACCACATCAAGATCCCGTTCCGCCACCGGTTCGCGACCATGCGGTCACTCCTGTTGTGCCGTTTTCGGGCCGTCCCCAAGGCCAAGGGGCCCGGCGGACGTTCCCGCCGGGCCCCCGCCCCGCTAGTCGAGCAGCGCGCTGACCGTGCCCGCGCCGACCGTCCGGCCGCCCTCGCGGATCGCGAAGCCGAGCCCCTCGGTCATCGCGACCGGCCTGCCCAGCTCGACGGCCATCTCGACGGTGTCGCCGGGCAGCGCCATGCCGCCCTCGCCGCCGAGGTCGATGCCGCCGACCACGTCCGTCGTGCGGAAGTGGAACTGCGGCCGGTAGCCGTGGAAGAACGGCCTGGACCGTCCGCCCTCGCCGGCCGTCAGCACCCGGACCCGCGCCCGGAACCGCAGGTGCGGCCGGATCGCGCCCGGCGCGCTGATCACCTGACCGCGCCGGACCTGGTCCCGCTTGACGCCGCGCAGCAGCATCGCCGTGTTGTCGCCGGCCTCGGCGTGGTCCATCGTCTGCCCGAACGTCTCCAGCCCCGTCGCGACGGTGCGCAGCGACTCGCCGAGCCCGACGACCTCCACCGCGTCCCCGACCCGGACCGCCCCCTGCGCCACCACGCCGGTCACGACGGTGCCGCGCCCGGTGATCGTGAGGACGCCCTCGACCGGCATGAGGAACGGCTCGTCCAGCACCCTTCGCGGGACGGGCACGTAGCGGTCGATCGCGTCGAGCAGGTCGCCTATCCGGGCCGTCCAGTACGGGTCGCCCTCCAGCGCCCGCAGCCCGGACACGCGCACGATCGGCACCTCGTCGCCGGGGAACCCGTACTCCGACAGCAGTTCCCTGACCTCCAGCTCGACGAGGTCGAGAAGCTCGGTGTCCTCGACCATGTCGGCCTTGTTCAGCGCCACCACGATGTGCCCGACGCCGACCTGCCGCGCGAGGACGATGTGCTCCCGCGTCTGCGGCATGGCCCCGTCCTGCGCGGAGACCACGAGAATCGCCCCGTCCACCTGCGCGGCGCCGGAGATCATGTTCTTCACGTAGTCGGCGTGACCTGGCATGTCGACGTGGGCGTAGTGCCTGGTCGCGGTCGCGTACTGGACGTGCGCGACGTTGATCGTGATACCGCGGTCACGCTCCTCCGGGGCGCGGTCGATGCGGTCGAACGGCACCGCGGACGCCAGCCCGCGCTCGGCGAGCACCTTCGTGATCGCCGCGGTCAGCGTCGTCTTGCCGTGGTCGACGTGCCCCATCGTCCCGATGTTGAGGTGGGGCTTGTCGCGCTCGTAAAGCTGCTTGGCCATCGGCCTCGTCCTCACTGGTGGATCCGGTGAGAACCCGTGCGCGTGCGCGCATCGCTTGACCAACCCCCCTCCGCTGGTTCTCCGAAGGGTGGGACGGAGAGGGGTCAGCTTCGCAGGCCGCCGACGACGGCAGCGTCCGCTGCGACTGCCGAGAAGGCAGCCGGCACCGCGCTCAGCGGGCTGATGCCCGCGAGCGTCCTGGTGCCGGCTGCGAAGAACATGTTCCGGACACTACGTCCGCCCTCCACCGAAGTCGACCTATTTTTCACGCACTCGCTGGACGCACGCGCAGGAGCACCAGGCCGACGGCCGCGCCCGCGAACTGGAACCCGGCGATCGCCAGCACCAGCCGGGCGGGCCCGACCGCGTCCGCGGAGGCGGCGGTCAGCGCGGCGCCGAGCGCCGACGCGCCGATCTTGAGGCTGCCCGCCGTCGTGTTGACCTGGCCGAGCCGGTCGGGCGGCGACTCGCGCTGCCGGAGCATCAGCGTCGCCGCGAACACCGGCCCCTCCGCGATCCCCGCCGCGACGAACGCCGCCGTCGCCCACGGCAGCGACGGCGCGACGGCGACGGCCGCGAGGGACGCCCCGAACGCGACCAGCCCGGCGATCATGACCGGTTCGGCGTGCCTGGGCGTCAGCCACCGGCTGGACGCCAGCGACCCGATCAGCGACCCGACGGCGAGCGCCACGAGCAGCCGCCCGCCCGCACTCGGCGGGGCCCCGATGTGCCCGGCGAGCAGCACGGCCGTGACCGCGACCCCGCCGAACCCCATCCAGGAGAGCGTCGTGGCCGCCGTCAGCGCCCGGAGCACCCGGCCTTCGACCAGCACGACCAGCCCACCGGTGATCACCGAGACCCACGCGGCGGCCCCCGCCTTGGCGGACGAGGCCATGTCCGCCCCCGCGACGCCGACCGCGCTGCCCGGCTCGTTGATCGCATCCGCGGAGCGCGTCCCCCCGGCCGGACCCGGGAAGGGGAGGAGCGGCAGTGTCAGCAGCCCGAGGACCCCGACGGCGACAACGGCGGTCCCCGCGTACTGGCCGCCGGCCAGTGCGGCCAGGCCCGCGGCCAGACCGGGGCCCGCGATGCCGGCGAGGTTGTAGCTGGACGCCTCCAGGCCATAAGCCCGCGAAAGTCGTGCGGCCGGGACGAACCGGGGCAGCAGGCTGGTCAGCGCGACGACGATCGGCTCGGTGCAGCCGATCACGACGGCGACGCACAGGGCGAGGACGAGCGGGGAGCTTCCCGCCGTCGCCAGCAGCAGGCCGGTCGCGAGGGCGTAGCAGCCGGCCAGGGCGACCGCGACGGTACGCGGTCGCCGGACCCGATCCAGCGCGTTCCCGATGATGGGCCCGCTGAGCACGTACGGCAGCGTCATGGCGGTCTGCAGGTATCCGGCGGTGGCGGCGTGCCCCGTCCGCGCCTGGACGGTCAGGACCAGCGCGGTCGCGACACCCTCGGCCGAGACCCGCAGCAGCGTCGCCGACGTCAGGTGGAGCGGCAGCGCCGCCGTCCTCGCGATCACGCTGGCATGCTGGCACACGCCTAGACTGCGAAGAGTGACGGCAGCGAAGACAGCGCACGAGCACCGGGTCACCAGCGAGGTCGGACGGCTGCGGACCGTCCTGCTGCACCGTCCCGGAGCGGAACTGAAACGCCTCACCCCGCGCAACAGCGACAAGCTGCTGTTCGACGCGATCCCGTGGGCCGGTCGCGCCCAGGAGGAGCACGACGCGTTCGCGGAGGCGCTGCGTTCCCGCGGCGTCGAGGTCCTCTACCTGACCGAGCTGCTCCAGGACGCCCTGGAGTACGAGGCGGCGCGCGACCAGGCGATCGCCGACGCCATCGTCGACCTCCGCCTCGGCGACCAGCTCCGCCGCATCGTCGAGGACTACCTGCGCGACCTCGACCCCGAGAACCTCACCCAGACCCTGATCGGCGGCCTGGCCCACGAGGAGCTCAAGTCCGGGCACGGCCTGGTCTACCGCCTCATGGACACGCTCGACTTCATCGTCGACCCCCTGCCCGGCCTGCTCTTCACCCGCGACAACAGCACCTGGATCGGCGACCGCGTCGCGGTGACGAGCCTGGCCATGGAGGCGCGGCGCCGCGAGTCGGCTCTGACCGGCCTCATCTACGCCCACCACCCGCGCTTCGCGGGCGTCGAGCCGGTGTACTCGCCGTCCCTGGAACACGTTGAGGGAGGCGACGTCCTTCTCCTGTGCCCCGGCGTGATCGCGGTCGGCACCGGTGAGCGGACGACCCCCGCCGGCGTGGAACGCCTGGCCCGCCAGGTCTTCAACGCCAATCTGGCGCACACCGTCCTGGCCGTCCCGATCGCCCAGGAACGCGCGACCATGCACCTGGACACGGTCTGCACCATGGTCGACGTCGACACCGTCGTCATGTACCCGCCGGTGGCCCACTCCCTGATGGCCCACAAGGTCACCCTCACCAACGGCGACCTCCGCGTCTCCGAACCGCGCCCCTTCCTGGAGGCGGCGGCAGAAGCCATGAACCTCGACCGGCTCAAGGTCATCGACACCGGCCTGGACCCGGTGACCGCTGAACGCGAGCAATGGGACGACGGAAACAACACCCTCGCCGTGGCCCCCCGCCTCTGCGTCGCCTACGAACGCAACATCGAGACCAACGCGCAACTGGAGGCGTCCGGCATCGAGGTCATCCGGATCAGCGGCAGCGAACTGGGCACCGGCCGGGGCGGCCCCCGCTGCATGTCCTGCCCCACCCTCCGCGACGACATCTAACCCCGGACGAGGCGCGCGCGCCTACACCAAACCGGCGGCTCAGCCACGCGACGACCGTGAGGGGAACGTCCTTAACCTGAGCTCTCGGGGACCGGGACGTTGCGATCGCGTCCGAAGGCAGGTTTCGAGCCTGCGAGAAACCTGATCGCGCAGCGAGCCGCTAGGCGAGCCGGAGCGATGCAGCGATCGCCGCGTCGCCCGTTGAAGGAAGGCGCCCCAGCGCCTGACGCTGAGGGCAAAGCAATAAATAAGAGCTCGGGCGGTGTCGACGGGGGCACGACAGCGCCCGAGCTTGGGAGGACCATACAAGGTTGGGCGGGGTTCCTTCCAGGCAGGGCCCTCTTATGCCGGATATGCCCTACTTGTGGCGGTTTCATTCCTGGATCCGCCGCACAGATCTTCGCCTGGCTCGTCCAGGAGGTCCGGGAAGTCGGCCAGATCGGGGATGACGGCGTGCATCCCGACAGGGGCGGATCTTCCGTTGGCCCCTGATGACCTGGGGGCGCGCAGCACGGCCCACACCGTGGTGGCGCCTTCCTCGTGGCGCACTCCCCAACCGTCGGCGAGGGCCTCGACGATGCCGAGCCCGCGCCCGCCGAGCGAGGACAGCGTGCCCGGGCCCCGGCGGGGTTCGGTCATGGCGCCGCCGTCGCTGACTTCGAGTTCGAGGATGTCGCCGCTGCGCAGCCAGCAGACCCGGACCTGGCCGGACGGCAGCGGCCGCGCGTGCCGCAGGGCGTTGCTGATGAGTTCGCTGACGATGACGCTCGCATCGTCCACGACCGATTCGTAGACACCCGAGTCGACCAGTTCCGAACTGAGGCGCCTGCGGGCGACCGCGACGCTGGACGGTGCGTGTGGCAGCAGTACGACGCTCGACGCCCTCACCTCCCCGTGGTTCCGCTTACTCGGACGAGTCCCGGCATCGCCCTTCCGGTACGACCGAAATGCCCTGATGGCCATACCCGGAAACCAGGACGATTCAGTTCATCACCCGCACAACGAGTCACCGGCCGTCCGGTCACGATGATCACCCCCGGAACGGAATCTCGTCACCAACGGCAACCAACAAAGGATCTATCCAGCCAACGGCGGACTTACTCCTCGCGCACTCGTTTCGTCCGTCACAGCCTGCGGTCACCGTACTTTCTCGCACCAGCCAAGGTTGCCACCCGCTGAGACCGCAGAACGCCCAGGTCACAACGGTCTCACCGGGGTGCACCGGAGGGAGTGTCGTCACGGTGAGTAACCATGGCGGGTTCACCGGCGCTCCGCAGCACGAGGCGCATGCAGGTTCCCTCGCCCGCACGCGCGCCACCTGCGGGTCCGCGGCCGTCCGAGACCTGGAGTAGGGGGTTCGGACGGTCGATGGCTCGTTCCATTTCGCCCATTTCACGGCGTGCGGAGGCTTCGTGGTAATCCCTGTGATTTCCCTCACGTTCGGCCGGATGGGCCGAGATTCTCCCGCCCTGTGCCTCCGTCAGCCGTTTGACGATGTACAGACCGAGCCCGATGCCGCCGAAGCGCCGGCGGTCGCCGGAGTCCCCCTGGACGAACCGCTCGAAGACCCGCTCGTGGTCGCCGGCCGGGATGCCGACCCCCTCGTCCACGACCGTGACGACGATGTCGGAGCCCTCGCACCGGGCGTGGACGCTGACCGTCCCGCCGTCCGGCGAGTACTTGAACGCGTTCTCCAGCAGCTGCCCGAGGACGATGTCGGTCGCCATCGCGTCCCCCCGGCAGGACGGCAGGTCGGGCGCGATCTCCAGCTCCACGCGATGCAGCGGCGACAGGGAGCGGAAACCGGCGACGACGCCTTCCAGGACCCGGGTGAGGTCGAACGTCTCGATCGTCACGGCCAGCTCGTCGGCGCCCGCCCGCGATCCGAGCAGGAGGTGCTCGACGAGGCGGCCGAGCGACTGGGCGCGTTCGGCGATGGTGGCGACGGCGGCGCGGCGGTCGGCGTCGGCCATCTCGTCCCACCTGTTGACCAGCGTGGACGCGAAGCCCTGCACGACGGTGATCGGGGTGCGCAGCTCGTGGCTGGTCGTCGCGAGGAACAGGTCTTTTGCCTCTTCGAGGGCCTTCGCCTCGGACACGTCGCGGAAGTCGACGACCAGCTCGCCGGTCTCCTCGATCTCGGCGGCCAGCACGTTCAGCCACGTCCCCGACTCCAGCCGGAACGTCAGCATCTCGCCGAGCGCGGGCATGCCGAACGGCAGCGGGCGGCCGAGCGCGTCCTCCGGCGGGATGCCGGTGAGGGTGTGCGCGGCCGGGTTCCACTGCCGGACGACGAGGTCGTGGTCGAGCACCGCGATGCCGTCCGCGCTGGAGTCGATCACAGCGCGCTCGTGCGCGCGCTGCCGGACGACCTCCGCGTACGCGACGGCGTTGCCGACCGCGACCCCGGCGTGCCCGGCGAGCAGTTCCAGCAGTTCGAGCTCGGTGTGCCCGGCCTTGCTTCCGGAGAAGAGCGCGTAGAGCGCGCCGTACGGCCGGTTCTGCAGGTAGGACAGCCCGAGCGCGATCGTGTGCAGGCCGGGCAATTCAGACCAGATCAGGTCGCCGAGGCGCTGCTCACCGGTCGCGAGCTTGACGGTCTTGCCGGACCGCAGCAGCTCCCCGACCAGGCTCGACCGCAGATCCGCGGACCGTCCGCGCATGTGCTCGGGCAGCCCGGTCATGCTGACCAGCCGCAGCCGCTCGCCCTCGATCCGCACGAACCCGCCCGCGTCGGCGCCGGTCAGCTCGATCAGCGCGGCGGTGATCCGGTCGAGGACGACGGCGAGGTCCAGCTCGGCGTTCAGGTCGGCGACGATGTCGTTCAGCCGCCGGACGAGCCGGGCCCGCTCGGCCATGTGGTGCTGGACGATCTCGTCCTCCTCGACGGGGTGGTACACGCCCACCCAGCCGAGCAGCGTCCCGTTCGGGTCCTTCAGCAGGCTCGTGTCGATGCGGACGTCGATGAGGCGGCCGTCCCGGTGGAACCGGCGGGTCGCGATCGAGATCTGCCCGCTGTCGCCCTCGCCCGCGGGCCGGGTGAGGAGCCGTTCCTGGACGGCGTTGTGCTCGGCCTTCAGCTCGTCGGGGACGATCGGCGGGACGCGCCCGACCATCTCCGCGGCGGTCCAGCCGAACATGCGCTCGGCCGCCGGGTTCCACACGGTCACGCGGTGCCGCTGGTCTACCGCCACGATCGCGTCGGCGGCGCTCTCGATGACGGCCCGCGCGATCGGATCGTGGACGTGCTGGTACACGCCTGTCATCGTGCCACCGGACTCCGGCACGCCGCCGGGTAACTTGCATCGAAAATTGCCACGTGAACCTTACCTTTTGGTAAGGCTACCGCCTGGTAATCCGCCCGATGAGCAGCGCGGCCACCCCTGCGACCAGGAAGGACAGCAGCGAGGCGCTCATCCAGCCCTGCGGGGCGAAGTGCAGCGCGTCCCGCACGTCCAGCCAGAACCCCGCCCAGCGCTCGACCGTGCCCGGGTTGATCAGCTGGTAGACGACGAACCCGACCGCCCAGGCGGCGATCATCCCCCACCGCGACGGCGCCCGCCGCGACACGTCCCACCCGTCCAGCCCCGCCGCGGCCCCGGACGTGCCGTCCGGGGCGCCCGAGCCGGCGCCGGAGGACGGGGACGGGTGATGGCGGCGGCCCAGGAAGAAGTCGGCGGCGAGGACGCCCAGCATCGGCACGAAGACCGAACCGATCAGGGTCAGGAAGCCCGCGTAGTCGCCGATGTCCAGGACCAGCGCGAGGACGGTGATGCACGCGCCGAGCAGCACGCTCAGCACCCGCCGGTCGGCGCGCGGGAACAGGTTCTGGATCGACACGGCGGTGGAGTAGGTGTCGGCGAACGACTGGTCCGCCTCCCGCAGCACGAAGATCGCGAAGAACACCACGCCGAGGGCGGCGCCGAGGAACGGGTCGAAGATCCGGGTGCTGTCGCCCGCGACCAGCGCGAGCGCCAGCAGGCCGAGGACGTAGGCGACGATCTGCGTGACCGAGTAGCCGACGGACGCCGCGCCGAACGCCGCCCGCTCCGTCCGGGAATGCCGGGTGTAGTCGGCGGCGACCGGCACCCAGGAGATCGACACCGCCAGCGCCGCGTCCGCCCCCACCCAGAAGCCGCCCCACGAGCCCTGCGCCAGGTCGGGCAGCGGCTGCCGGACGAGTTCCACATAGAAGTAGACGAGCGCGATCGCCACCGCGACCGTCACGTACCGGCGCAGCAGCCGCACCGAGCCGAGCGGCCAGATCGTCAGCACGGTCGTGAGGAGCCCGGCGGCCACCACATACCCCCACCGGGGCACGCCGTCCCACAGCTCGCGGGCGGCGTCGGCGATGACGATCAGCTCGAACGTCCCCCAGCCGACGAGCTGCGCGATGTTCAGTATCGTCGGCGCGTACGACAGCCGCGCGCCGAACAGGCCGCGCAGCAGCACCATCGCTGGCTGCCCGGTGCGCGCTCCGGGGACGGCGGCGAGGCCGAGCATCAGCCCGCCGAGGATCGTCCCGACGGCCATCGCGACGATGCCCGCCATGATGGAGATGGTCGGCTTGCCGTCGGCGTCCGGCGCGAGGACGGTGTAGGCGCCGGAGAAGGCCAGAAGGCTGACACCGAGGTTGGCCCAGAACGCGCTCTGGTCCCAGAACCCGAGAACCCTGGGGGCGGGTTCGTCGAGGGTGAAGGGGACCTCGTTGTCCGGCCGTTCGCTCCGCAGGCGCTTTTCGACATCGGACGTCACGGGACACGCTCCCTACGCCGGCATTACCCGGACAGGTTCATGCGGTCGGCGACGCCTTGGAGGCCGCCCTCTCAGCCCGGCTTGGCCCGAGCTCCCGCGGTTATCGGTCAGTCCAGATCGTACAACCGCCCGCCATCCCCCAAAAGAGGGCAAACGGTGTTAGATCAAGCGACGAACGGGGGGCCGTCGCCGGTGCTCTCCATCGGACGTCCGGCCTCCGCCCAGCCCTTCATCCCGCCGTCGACGTTCCTCGCCATCCAGCCCGCCTGGTTGAGCGCCACCGTCACCTGCGCGGACCGCGCACCGGACCGGCAGATCACGAAGACCTCCTGGTCACGGGGGACCTCGCCGGCACGATCGCCCAGCTGGCGCATGGGGATGTGGACCGCCTCGGGCGCGTGACCCGCGTCCCATTCGTCCTGCTCGCGGACGTCCAGCAAGTAGCCGTCCTGCGGGACGTCGGCCGCGACCACCGCCGGTACGTCTTCCCCGAAATTCATCACACCCCCATGGAACCGCGCGAACCCACCCTGCGTCGAATCACGCATGCGGTATCGGACGCTCCTTTTCGCAGCGCCCGGGCTGGCCTTGCTCCTGAGCCTGGCCGCCTGCGGCGATGAACAGGCCACCGGAAACCCCGCCGAAGCGCCGTCCGGCACGACGTCCGTGCAGCCCTCCGGCACTCCGGCGGACTCCCTCGCCATCTCTGTCAAGGCCTCCGCGGAGGCCCCCGCCAAGACGTGGAAGCTGACCTGCGATCCTCCAGGCGGTACCCATCCGAAGGCCGCCGACGCGTGCGCGGCCCTGGCCAAGGCCAAGGACCCCTTCAAGCCGGTCCCCAAGGAACAGATGTGCACCAACATCTACGGCGGCCCTGAGATCGCCACGGTCAAGGGCACCTGGCAGGGCAAGGACGTCGACGCCAAGTTCACCCGCGAGGACGGCTGCCAGCTCCACCGCTGGACCGAGGTCGCCCCCGTCTTCGGCAACGTCCCGAAGGTCCGCTGAACGAGCCATCCCCGTTCCGGCTCCGTTCACCGCCCCCAGGCCCCGGCACCCGCCCGGGGCCTGACTCATCTGCGGCCTCTGGAGGACCGGGGGCACCGGGCGGAGGGCCTGGTGGCGTTGCCGTCCAGTGCTGGTCTAGATCCAGCCGCCGATGCTGCGGTTCTGGGAGACCGCGGTGTCGAAGGCCAGGGGGCAGGCCAGGAGGAGGGTGCGCATCGGTTCGTGCTGCTGGGCGTACATCCGCAGGACGTAGCGGTCGGCCCCGGTGAACATCTGCGAGAGCAGCTCGCCCATGCCGTCGAAGCCGCGCTGGATGCGGGCGATCTCCTGCTGCTGCCAGTCGGTGACCCGGCCGCTCAGCAGTTCGTAGTAGCCGATCTGCTGCTCCTGCGCGGTGAGGATCTCCCAGCCTCGCATCGCCCGCTTGCGCAGGTGCCCGATGAGGCCGCCCTGAGCGGTGAGCACCTGCATCCTGGGCGTGCCCATGAACCCGTACGGCTTGTAAAAGTGGAAGTACGGCATGCCGTCGGGCCGGTAGATCGTCAGTTTCCGCTCGGCCTTGGTCTGGCTGGCCTGGTTGATGACCCGGAGCGCCTTCTTGGCGCCGCTCACGCCCTCTTCCCGGACGTGGGCGGCGGGCTGCCCCTGCGGGCTCCAGATCGTGTAGTTGGCCTCGGTCGAGAAGAACTGCGCCGGCTGGTCGTAGACGAGGATCGGCGAGCCGTAGAGATCCGCGGCCGTCTGCGGGACCTGCTGGTGTTGCGGCGGGTGACCGGCCTGGTGCTGGGGCGGGTAACCCGGCTGCTGGGGCGGATAACCGGGCTGCGGCGGATAACCGGGCTGCGGCGGGTGGCCGGGCTGGTGCGGCGGCGGATATCCGTACCCGGGCGCGTACGGCGGGGCGGGCACGCCGCCGGGGCGCGGAGCTCCGTAGCCCGGGTGCGGTGGGCCGTACCCGGGGCCGCCGGGTGGGGGTGGGGGGTATCCCATGGTGGCTCCTGAGCAAGGCGATCACCGGGGTCGTCCGCGACACGATACGCCGCCCCCCGCGCCGTCCCTGCCCGGCGGCCGGATTCAGCCGGGGCGGTTCACTTGAGCAGCCGGGACATGCGGCGGTCGGCGAGGGGCTTGCCGCCAGTCTGGCAGGTCGGGCAGTACTGCAACGCCGAATCCGCGAACGACACCTCGCGGATGGTGTCACCGCAGACCGGGCATTTCTGGCCGGCCTTCCCGTGGACGCGGAGACCGGTCTTCTTCTCGCCCTTGAGATCCTGGGCTTCGAGGCCGCGCGAGCGTTCCACCGCGTCCCGCAGCGTGGTGACGATCGCCTCGTGCAGGACGGCGACGTCCTCCGCGGTCAGCGACGCGGCGATCTTGAACGGGGACATCTTCGCGGCGTGCAGCACCTCGTCCGAGTAGGCGTTGCCGATGCCGGCGATCACCTTCTGGTCGCGCAGCAGCCCCTTGATCTGGGTGCGCTTGCCGCCCACGATCTCGCCGAGGACCTCGGGCGTGAACGCGTCGTCCAGCGGGTCGGGGCCGAGCGTGGCGACGCCGGGCACGTCCGACGGGTCGCGGACGACGTAGACCGCGAGGCCCTTCTTCGTGCCGGCCTCGGTGAGGTCGAAGCCCGACCCGTCGTCCAGGTGGACGCGGAGGGCGAGCGGATTCTTGCCTCCCGGCCGGACGGGCCTGGCCGGGATCTCGTCCCGCCAGCGCAGCCAGCCGGCGCGGGCGAGATGGATCACGAGGTGCAGCCCGTCGACGTCCAGGTCGAGGAACTTGCCGTGCCGGGCCGCGCCCGTCACGGTGAGCCCGCCGAGTGCGGTCACCGGCGGGTCGTAGGTTTTCAGCGCGGAGATGGCGAGAACATCGACACGGGCGACGGCATGGCCGACCACGCGCTCCCGCAGGAACCCCGCCAGCGCCTCCACCTCAGGTAGCTCAGGCATGCCCTCAGTATCGGCGAACCGGGCGGGGAAGTCGTCCACAGGGCTGTGGACACCTGTGGAAAACCTTGGGGAGCGTGTGACCGGGATCTCGAAATAACCCATAGGGGGTACCCGTTGCCAGAGTCGAAGCGCTATGGCACGATAAAGACCGGCAGATACCCCCTAGGGGTAAAAATGAAGGAGACTCCGATGAGCACCGCCACCTACACCGTCACCGGGATGACCTGCGGCCACTGCGTGAGCTCGGTCACCGAGGAGGTCGAGCAGATCGCGGGCGTGACCGCCGTGGACGTCGACCTCAAGACCGGCAGCGTCACCGTCACCAGCGAGGCCCCTCTCGACGACGCCCAGGTCAAGGACGCCGTCGAAGAGGCCGGATACGAACTGCAGTCATGACCGGTGTGCGCCCCCTTGCCCGGGGGCGCACCCGGACGCACATGGAGCGGAGTTGATCGGCATGAACGGCGCGACCAAGGTAGGCGCGTACGCCCTGGGCCTCGCAGTCGTCTTCGGCGGCGCCGCCGGGATCGGCAAGGCGGTCGGCCCCGTCGGCGGCACCGCGGAGACGGCGTCCCACGAGGGCGACGGCGGCGGGCACGGCGGCGGCGAAGGCGGGCAGACCAGCGCGGCGTCGTCGTCCGTCCCCGGTGGCCTCCAGGTGTCCGAGGGCGGCTACACGCTGACGCCGCACAAGACGACCCTGACCCCCGGCAAGAAGACCGACTTCCGGTTCACCATCGACGGGCCGGACGGCAAGCCCGTCACCAGGTTCCAGCTCCTGCACGGCAAGCGGCTGCACCTGATCGTCGCGCGGCGCGACCTGTCCGGCTTCCAGCACCTGCACCCAACCGAGATCGGGGGCGGCGTCTGGACCGTCCCGATAGAGCTACCGAAGCCCGGCGTGTACCGGTTCTTCACCGACATCCAGCCGGACGGTGTGGCGCGGCAGCTCACCCTCGGCACCGACGTCTTCGCCTCGGGGAACCTGCAGCGAACGCCGCTGCCGAAGCCCGAGCAGGTCGCGAAGGTGGACGGGTACGAGGTCAGGCTCACCGGCGGTCTCACTCCCGGCAAGTCCACCGAAATCACTCTCACAGTAAGCAAGGACGGCAAGCCGGTCACCGACCTGCAGCCGTACCTGGAGGCGTACGGGCACCTGGTCGCGCTGCGGCAGGGCGATCTCGCCTACCTCCACGTCCACCCGGACGGCGAGCCCGGCGACGGCAAGACCAAGCCGGGCCCCGGCGTCACGTTCTTCGTCGAGGCGCCCAGTACCGGCGCATACCGTCTGTACCTGGACTTCCAGCACGACGGCAAGGTCCGCACGGCGGAGTTCACCGTCCACGCCGGCAACGCCGGGGTTCCCGCCGAAGAGCCGGCGGACAAGCCGGCGGAGGAGCCGGGCCACGACGATCAGCCGCACACGCACTGAACGTCCCACACGATCGAGGCAGAGGAGGAGCGATGAGCACGGACATCGAGTCCGGGCGTGTCGAGCTGGCGATCGGCGGGATGACGTGCGCGTCGTGCGCCAACCGCATCGAGCGGAAGCTCAACAAGATGGACGGCGTGACCGCGACGGTCAACTACGCCACCGAGAAGGCCAGCGTCGAGTTCGCCCCGGGGGTGTCCCCGGACGAGCTGATCGCGACGGTCGAGAAGGCCGGCTACACCGCCGAACTCCCGGCTCCGCCGAAGCCCGATTCCGGCAAGGAGGAGGAGCCGGACGACGGGCTGCGCCCGCTGCGCCAGCGGCTGGTCACCGCGGTCGTGCTGTCGTTGCCGGTCATCGCGATGGCGATGATCCCGGCGATCCAGTTCGAGGGGTGGCAGTGGCTGTCGCTGACGCTCGCCGCACCGGTCGTCGTGTACGCGGGCTGGCCGTTCCACCGCGCCGCAGCGATCAACCTGCGGCACGGCGCGGCGACCATGGACACGCTGATCTCGCTCGGCACGCTCGCCGCGTTCGGCTGGTCGCTGTGGGCGCTGTTCTTCGGCACCGCCGGTGAGCTGGGCATCAAGCACGGGTTCGAGTTCTCGATGACCCGCTCGGACGGGTCGATGAACATCTACCTCGAGGCCGCGGCCGGCGTGACCATGTTCATCCTGGCCGGACGCTACTTCGAGACCCGCTCCAAGCGCCGCGCCGGCGCCGCCCTGCGCGCCCTGCTCGAACTGGGCGCGAAGGAGGTCACGGTCGTCCGGGACGGGCGCGAGGAGCGCATCCCGGTCGACCGGCTCTCGGTGGGAGACGTGTTCGTCGTCCGTCCCGGCGAGAAGGTCGCCACGGACGGGACGGTCGAGGAGGGGTCGTCCGCCGTGGACGCCTCCATGCTGACCGGCGAGTCGGTCCCGGTCGAGGTCGGGCCCGGCGACACCGTGGTCGGCGCGACCGTGAACGCGGGCGGGCGCCTGCTGGTGCGCGCGACCCGCATCGGCGCCGACACCCAGCTCGCGCAGATGGCGCGCCTGGTGGAGGACGCGCAGACCGGCAAGGCGCAGGTGCAGCGGCTCGCCGACCGGATCTCCGGGATCTTCGTCCCGATCGTGATCGCGCTCGCGATCGGCACGCTCGGCTTCTGGATCGGCACCGGCGAACCGCTCGCCGGCGCGTTCACCGCCGCGGTCGCCGTGCTGATCATCGCCTGCCCGTGCGCCCTCGGCCTCGCCACCCCGACCGCCCTCATGGTCGGGACGGGACGCGGCGCGCAGCTCGGCATCCTGATCAAGGGCCCGGAGGTGCTGGAGTCCACCCGCGCCATCGACACCGTGGTCCTGGACAAGACCGGCACCGTCACGACCGGGCGCATGGCCCTGGTCGACGTCATCACCGCCGGCGGCGTGTCCGAGAAGGAGGTTCTGCGGCTGGCGGGGGCGCTGGAGAACGCGTCCGAGCACCCCATCGCCCAGGCCATCGCCAAGGGTGCGCTGGAGAGGGCCGGCGAGCTGGGCACGGTCGAGGACTTCGCCAACGTCGAGGGTCTCGGCGTCCAGGGGATGGTGGACGGTCACGGCGTCCTGGCGGGCCGTCCGCAGCTCCTGGCCGAGTGGTCGCAGCGGCTCACGCCCGACCTGGAGGCCGCCATGGCGGACGCGCAGGCGCTCGGCCGCACCGCGGTCGCGGTCGGCTGGGACGGCGAGGCCCGCGCGGTCATCACGGTCGCGGACCAGGTCAAGCCGACCTCGCGGGAGGCGATCGAGCAGCTGACGGGGCTCGGGCTGCGCCCGGTGCTGCTGACCGGCGACAACGAGAAGGTGGCCCGGACGGTCGCGGACGCGGTCGGCATCGACGAGGTCATCGCCGACGTCCTACCGCAGGACAAGGTGGACGTCGTCAAGCGCCTCCAGTCCGAGGGCCGCACGGTGGCGATGGTCGGCGACGGGGTCAACGACGCCGCCGCGCTCGCCCAGGCCGACCTGGGCCTCGCGATGGGCACTGGGACGGACGTGGCGATCGAGGCGTCCGACCTGACCCTGGTGCGGGGCGACCTGCGCGCGGCGGCGGACGCGATCCGGCTCTCCCGCCGCACGCTCGGCACCATCAAGGGCAACCTGTTCTGGGCGTTCGCCTACAACGTGGCGGCCCTGCCGCTCGCGGCGACGGGCCTGCTCACCCCGATGATCGCCGGCGGCGCGATGGCGTTCTCGTCGGTCTTCGTGGTCAGCAACAGCCTGCGCCTGCGCCGCTTCAAGGCGCTGACGGGTGCCGCGGACCGCTCCGTCGCGGCGAACTGACCCCCGGTCCACGAGCGCGCGGCCCCCACCCGGGGACCGCGCGCTCACGCATGTCCGGCGCCGGAACGAACGCCGGTCAGGGGCGGAGGACGGCCAGCAGCGAGGCCAGGGCCGGATCCCGCGCGGCGTCGTCGAACGCTTCGGTGAGGGTCGCGGCATAGGTGGGGGCGGCGTCGCGCTGGGCGGCGCGGCCCTCGTCGGTGATGACGGTGTAGACGCCGCGCCGGTCCTTGGGGCACATGTCGCGGCGGGTGAGGCCGGCGGTCTCCAGGCGGGCGACCAGGCGGCTGACGGAGCTCTGGTTGAGCCCGATGAGGTCGGCCAGCTCCTGCATCCGCAGTTCGCCCTCCTCGGCGCGGGACAGGCGGCAAAGCGCCCGGTACTCCGAGAGGCCGAGGCCGTGGCGGCTTTGCAGCGCCTTGGCGAGCCGGTGCTCGACGCGCCCGTGCAGCGTCACGACGCCGTCCCAGAGCAGCCCGTCCGCCGTGACCGGCGCCTTCTCGTCCACGTTCATCCCGCACCCGCTTCCTGGTTGACACCACCTTACATGCAGTGCCAATATCTGCATGTACATACAAGACATGCTTGTACATGCAAGTTGGGAGCCAACAATGATCGAACGCATCGCCACCACCCCCGACTGGTACGAGCCGTACCGGATCTCGCAGGCCGTCCGGGCCGGCGGGTTCATCCACGTGTCGGGACAGGCCGGCATCGACGAGCACGGGCGGACGGTTCCCGGCGGCTTCCTCGACCAGGGACGCCAGGCGTTCCGGAACGTCCAGCGGGTGCTGGCGGAGGCGGGGGCCGACCTGACCGACGTCGTGAAGATCGGCATCTTCGTCCGGGACATGGCGGCCGACCTCGACGGCGTCGTCCGGCTCCGCGAGGAGTTCCTCAGCAAGCCCTACCCCGCCGACACGCTTCTCGAGGTGTCCTCCCTGGCCCAACCGGATTGGCGGATCGAAGTCGAAGCCGTCGCGGTCGAACGGTGAACACGATGACCAGCCCGCTTCTGACCCCCTACGAGGGGCCTCGCATGAAGCTCCGCAACCGGATCGCCATGGCGCCGATGACGCGCGGGCGTGCGGACGACGCGACCGGCGTGCCACACCCGCTGACCCGGACCTACTACGCGCAGCGCGCGTCGGCCGGGCTGATCGTCACCGAGGGGCTGTGGCCGCATGTCCTCGGCAAGGGCGGGCCCGGCGTTCCCGGCCTGGTCACGGACGCGCAGGTCGCCGGGTGGCGCGAGGTCACCGAGACCGTCCACGCGGCCGGCGGGACGATCTTCGCCCAGCTCTGGCACGTGGGACGGATGACGCATCCCCTCAACCTGCCGGGCGGCGCGACGCCGCTCGCTCCGTCGCCGGTCCGGATCGAGGGGGAGCCGATCTACACCGGCGAGGGCGACGTCGAGCACGTCACGCCGCGCGCCATGACGACGGCCGAGGCGGAGGCGACGGTCGCCGACTTCGCCGCCGCCGCCCGCAACGCCCTCCGCGCCGGGTTCGACGGCGTGGAGGTGCACGGCGCGAACGGCTACCTCGTCCAGCAGTTCCTCGCCGAGAACACCAACCGGCGCACCGACCGGTTCGGCGGCTCCCGCGCCGGGCGGCTGCGGTTCGCGCTGGACGTCGTGGAGGCCGTGGCCGCCGAGGTGGGGGCCGGACGGGTCGGGCTGCGCATCTCCCCGCACAATCCGGAGAACGAGATCGCCGAGGAGGACCCGCAGGGCACCTACCGAGCGCTCGTCGACGCCCTCGACCCGCTCGGCCTCGCCTACCTGCACGTCATCGAGCGGGGCGCCTACGAAGCGCTGTCCGATCTGCGTCCACGCTGGTCGGGAACCTTGATCGGGAACTTCAACGGGCCCGACCCCACGTCCCAGGAGGCCGGTGAGGCCGCGGTGGCGGCGGGCCTGGCTGACGTCTTCTCCTTCGCCCGCCACTTCATCGCCAATCCCGACCTCCCCGCCCGCTTCGCCACAGGCGCGCCCCTGGCCGCCCCCGTCAGAAGCCTCATCTACGGCGGCGGCGGCGAAGGCTACGTCGACTACCCGGCGGCTCCGCCGCCCCAGCCGATCAACACAGAGCACCCTGCCGCGAACGCCCCGGCCTATGACTAGGGGTTACAGGGGGACGTCCCAGAAGGCCAGCTCGTGGCGCATGCCCTCCAGGAAGAAGCGCTCGGCCGTCGCGGTGTCGGCGCCGGACTCGTCGATCATCTGGGCGATGCGCGCGGTCAGTTCGGCGAAGCCGGGGTCCGCGTAGGTGTCGACCCAGCGGCGGTAACGCGGCTCGGACGGCGGGTTCTCGGCGAGACGCCGTCCGAGCGTGGAATAGCCCCACATGCAGGGGTAAAGGGCGGCGAGACCTTCGGAGTAGACGGCGGCGCTGTCCAGGAGGAAGGACGTGTAGGCGGCGCAGGCCGGGCCCATCTTCGCGCCGTCCAAGTCGGCGCCGAACTCGGCGGAGAGGGAGCGGTGCAAGTCGAGTTCGTCGTGGAAGGTCGAGTGGGCCAGGTCGACGAGGTCACCCACATGGGCGTTAGGAGCCTGCCACGCCAGGCGGGAGAACACGCGGACGTAGTCGTGCAGGTAGAGGTAGTCCTGTTCGAGCCAGGAGCGGAACACGGCCTCGTCCAGGTTCCCTTGGGCGATGCCCGCCACGGTGGGGTGCCTGAGCTGTTCCTCGACGAGGGGGCGGCCGAGTTCTTCCAGATGCGCGGCGAGGCTCATGACCGCCAGTCTGCCCCAGCGACCAGTCTGGCCCCAGCGACGACCAGACCCCGCCGGATCGTACGACCCGGCGGGGTCCTGGTCTTGCGGCCGGTGTGTGGGTCGCCTCTCGGCGAAACGCACAACACGGCTCCAGCCGGACGGTATTCCGTGAAGGCAAAAGGTGAGGCCCGGGGACACCAGGCACACCAGCCGTCATGTGTAACCGACGGGCCCCCGGGATTGTTCCCGCATCTCTGTGAAGGTTCCGGTACGCCGGATCGTGTGCCACCCCAAGCGTGACCCCAGGAGCGCGGTGACCACTGACTGGACGACCACCAGGTACATGAGCTGCCGGTAGACGAACTGTTGGAGCGGCAGTGCCCACAGTGGACGGACGGGTTCGCCGTCCAGCCATAGAGCGTAGGCACCGGCGGCGGCCTGCGCGGCGACGAACGCCGTCCAGGTGAGGACGGGCGTTCCGGGGTCTAGGAAGAACAGGCCGAACAGGGCGAAGAGGTCCACGGCCGGTGCGAACAGGGGAAGGAGCACCTGGAACACCGTCAGGTAGGGCAGGCAACGGCGTCCGAAGCGCCCCGAGACACCGGTCTCGATGACGGAGCGGCGGTGCTTCCACATCGCCTGCATCGTGCCGTAGCACCAGCGGTAGCGCTGCCTCCACAACTGCCGCAGCGAAGACGGAGTCTCCGTCCAGGCAATCGCCTTCTCCTCGTAAACGACGCGCGCCCCGGTGCGGCAGATCGCCATGGTGAGGTCGGTGTCCTCGGCCAGAGTGTCGTCTGGCACGCCTCCCACCTCGTCTAGGAGCGACCTCCGGAACGCGCCGATCGCACCGGGGACGGTCGGCATGCACTGCATGATGTCGAACATCCGCCGGTCGAGGTTGAATCCGATGACGTACTCGATGTGCTGCCAGCGTCCGAGGATTCCGCCCCGGTTGGCGACTTTGGTGTTGCCGCTGACCGCCCCCACGCTCGGGTCCACGAACGGCGCGACGAGATGCCGGATGGTGTCGCGCTGGAAGACCGTATCGCCGTCCACCAGCACGAGGATCTCGGACCGGGCCACGAACATGCCCGTGTTGAGCGCGCTGGGCTTGCCGCCGTTCGGCTTGCGGATCAGGTGGACACCCGGCAGGCCGATCGTCTCGACGATGGCGGGGGTGCTGTCGGTGGAGCCGTCGTCCACCACGATCACTTCGACGGTGCCCGGATAGTCGGTGTCGAGGAGGGACGCGATCGTCGCCGCGATCCCCACCTCCTCGTTGTAGGCGGGGACGATCACCGACACGGGCGGGAACGGATCGGGCGGCAACTCCCCGATCTCCCTTATCTCCGGCATCACGGGCGGACGCGGCCGGCGGACGCGGCGCACGTGGACGTGCGCGAACACCACCAGCAGCAGGAGCCTCAGCACGTACAGGATCCCGGCGACGGCGAACAGGACGCCCATCGTCCCGGTGAGCGCGGACGCGGCGCGCTGGGCGGCGACCAGCGTCCAGCCGACGGCCTTCTCGGGCGCGGGCACCGAGACCTCCGCCGGAGGCATGCCGAGCGCCTGCGTGAGCGTGGTGAACCGGTATCCCTGCGGCTGGAGCCGGTCGAGAATCCGCTCCACCGCCGCGACGGTCTCGGCCCGGTCGCCGCCGGAGTCGTGCAGCATCACGACCGCGCCCTCGCCCCGCCGCTCCGCCGCCAGCGCCGCCTGGACGATCTTCGCGGCGCCGGGACGCGCCCAGTCCTCGGTGTCGCGGTCGGCGAGGACGACGATGTACCCGTCCGCCCCCGCCCGTTCGGCCGCGCGCCACTCCGGCGCGGTCAGGCCGTCCGGACGGGACGAGTACGGCATCCGCATCAGCCGGGTGTGGACCCCGGCCGCGCCCGCGAGCGCCCGCTGCGTGAGGCCCATCTCCAGCCGTCCCCGCCACGCGGGCGCGGTGGCCAGGTCGACGTGCGTGTACGTGTGCGAGCCGATCTCGTGGCCCTCGCGGAGGATGCGGCGGGTCAGCGCCGGGTTCTCCGCGACGTGCGCGCCGACGGTGAAGAAGGTGGCGCGGGCGCGGCGGCGATGCAGGACGTCCAGGATCCGCGGCGTCCATTCGGCGTCGGGCCCGTCGTCGAACGTCAGCGCGATCGTCTTCGGCGGCATGCGGCGGCTGCGCGCCGTTCCCTCGGCGAGATTGAGCACCGGCCCTCCGCCACGAACCTGAGCTGGAGCCGGTGCCGGACGCTTTGGCGCGTCCCTGGGCGCCTCACCGACGGCACCGTGCGCGAAGCCGTCCAGGAGAAGGAGCACGGTGATGGCCAGCCCACCGAGCAGGAGCAGAACCCAGTGCCCCCGTGGTTCGCTGCGTCGCACGGTCAGCCGTTCTTCTTCTTGCGGCCCCATGCGGGCGGGGTCGCAGTGGAGTTGCCCGGATGCGCCGTGGACGTGCTGCCCGCCTGCGTCGGCGCCGCCGTAGACGACGGCGCAGGCGAGGACGTAGGCGCCACAGGAGAAGTCGTAACCACGACCCGTCCGGGAGGTACCGGCGGCCTAGCGGCGGCGGGCGGTTGCGTGGTTCTGGTCGGCGTGACCTGGGGGTGGCTCACTTTCACGCGCGGATGAGGGGACGGCTCACTCCACGGCGTCAACGGCACATCCGGCCCCGTCGCCATGCCGAGGCCCAGTGCGCTCAGGAACACGATGAGGAGAGCACCGGTGAGCAGGCCCACCCGCCGTCCGAGCCGCCCCCGCCATCCGGACGCGTCGACGAAGACGGGGGCCGAACCGTGCAACGGTCGTGTCTCGGTGGCCGGTTCGGCCAGCGGCTCCGCAACCGGCGGTATGCCGGTGACAAGGAGTTTGTCCCGGTTTTGCGGGGAGTTACGGGTCATCATCGTCCAGTAATCGGAGCGGGAGGGGACGTACCGGCGCGCGGACGTCACTCGTTCAGCGCGAACCCGCGCGTACGTGTCACACCACGCTGAGAATTTCTGCACAATGGCGCGATGGACGAGGACGAACTCGGTCGCGCGCTGCGAGCGGCGCAGGACGGCGACGAGGAGTCCTTCCGCCTGCTCTACCGCGACGTCCAGCCGCGCCTGATCAGGTTCGCCGGCGCGCTCGTCGGCGCGGACGCCGAGGACGTGACGTCGGAGGCGTGGCTGCAGATCTCCCGCGACCTGCGCTCTTTCCGCGGCGACCTCGACGGCTTCCGCGGCTGGACCGCGACGATCACCCGGCACCGCGCCCTGGACCATCTGCGCCGCAAGTCCCGCCGGCCCGGCTCCGACCTGCCCGTCGAGGAACTGGTCACGATCGCCGCGCGCGGCGACACCGAGCTGGACGCCCTGGACGGCATCGCCACCGAGGAGGCACTGAAGCTGATCTCCGAACTCCCCCCCGACCAGGCCGAGGCGGTGTTGCTGCGCGTCGTCGTGGGCCTGGACGCCAAGTCGGCGGGCAAGGTCCTCGGCAAGCGCCCCGGGGCGGTCCGCACCGCCGCCTACCGGGGCCTGCGCCGCCTCGCCGACCGGCTGCCGGACCCGGGCGCCGCCCGGCCGCTGGTTCAGGGTGACAAAAGGGGCGGTACCGGCGCTGAAGGGGTGACATGAGCGACCACACCGAGTCCGGACGGCTCGACCAGCGCACCGCCGAGCGCCTGCTCGACGGCGGGGACGGGCACGCCCCGCTGCACGCCCCGCTGCAGGCACTGCTCTCGGCCGCCGCGGCGCCCGGCCGCGCCGGGGAGTTCGCGGGCGAGGACGCCGCCGTCGCCGCCTTCCTGGCCGCCCAGGCTCCCGCGGGCAGGTCCCGGCTGGCTCTGCTGCGCGGGCTCCTGACCGCCAAGGTCATCGCGCTGGTCGGCGGCTCGCTGCTGCTGACCGGGGGTGTCGCCTTCGCGACCGGGAACTTTCCCGGCCAGAAGCCGCTGCCCGCCCCGTCCCCGACGCATGGCCGGGACGGCGGCGGCCACGACAGCACCCCGGCGACGCGGTACACGCCCACGCCGCGGCACACCTCACCGTCGCCCTCGCCCTCTCCCTCGGCCACGAGACAGCGCGGCAAGTCGGGTGCGCCCGGCCAGCAGAAGAAGCAGAGCCCGACCCCGCGAAGCACCAGCACTCCGCCGCGCAGCCCTGGAATCAACAACGGCAACACGCCGACCGCCAACCCCGGCAAGGCGAAGGGCAGGGCCACGAACAACACCGGCGCCGCGAACAACACCGGCGAGAACCCGGGCCAGAGCGACAAGTCATAGGGACGGCCCCGGCACGGCGATCAGAGGCAGCCTTCGAACTGGGGTACCTCCACGTCCGACAGGTCGAGGCCGGACGTGCCGAACCACTTGTGCATGAACTCGGCCATCGTCCCGTCCTGGTACATCTGCGTGATGGCCCGGTTGAGCGCCTCGCACCCGCCGGGGTCGCCCTTGCGGATCGCGATCCCCGTCCGCCGCTCGCCGAACCTGGCGTTCAGCAGCCGGAACCCGTCACCCTGCCGCGTCTTCAACCCGGCCAGGATCGTGTCGTTCGTCGTGATCGCGTCGATGCGGCCGTCCCGCAGCATGGTCATGCAGTCGTCATAGGACCGCGCCGCGACCGGCACCGCCGGCACCTGCCGCTCCACGGTCACGGCCTCGGCCGCGCCCGACCCGGTGACGGCGCAGATCTTGCGGCCCCGGAGGTCGCGCACGCCCTTCACGTCCTTCTCGCCGGCCCGGACGAGGATGTCCTGGTACGACAGGAGGTACGGACCGGCGAACGCGAGCCGCTGCGTCCACTCGGGCTCCAGCCAGAACGTCAGGACCATGTCGACGTCGCCCTCGCGGAGCAGGCGCTCGCGATCCCGCGCCAGCGCCGGAACGAACCTGACCTTCTTCCCCATCCGTTCGGCCAGGTAGCGGGACACGTCCACGTCCAGGCCCTCGAACGTCCCGTCGGGCCGCTTCAACCCGATGCCCGGAAGGTCCGGCCGGACGCCCGCCACCAGCGTCTCCTTGCCGAGGATGGACGTCCCCTCCCCGCCGCCGCACCCGCTCAGCACGAGGCAGGCCGCCAGCACCACCGCGATCGGTCGCCGCATCCTCCGGCCTCCCGACTCCAGGCGCCCTGATCCCAACGAGCAGGGAGCCCCACGGAAAGCGTCGCAGCCAACAACGTCGCAGCCAACCGAACGGCCCTCCACCCGCTGACCGCATCCGGCCCATCGCCCGGGTGATGGGCCGGTCGGCGCGTTCGACCGGCTACGTCGCGCCGCGCTCCTACTGCGTGACGGGGCGGAGGGTCTCGGCGTCGGTCACCGAACGGTAGTAGCAGGTGGGGCGGGCCTCGCCGGACGCGTCCTTGGTGTGGCAGGCGCCGCCGGTGGTGCGGTTGACCAGGTACAGCAGGGAGTTCTGCTCGCAGTTGACGCGGACGTCGACCAGTTCCAGGACGTCCCCCGAGGTCGCGCCCTTGCGCCAAAGCTCGTTGCGGGACGTCGACCACAGCACGGCGATCTTCTCGTCCAGCGAGGCATTGAGGGCCTGGTCGTTCGCGTAGCCGATGAACAGGACATCGCCGGTGGCCGCGTCCTGCAGGACGACGGGGACGACCCGCGCCCCGGTCGCCGCGACGCCGGCGAGCTTGTCGAAGTCCAGGGTGAGGCGGGTGCCTTCTTCGAGTTCGTTCACCCCGCCATCCTGCCCGGCGCGCCGGCCCGCGTCGTCCCGACACTCGGCCGCCGCCGGGCCGTCCGCTACGCGGCCAGGATCGACCGGACGGTCGCGATCACGATCCGGCCGGTGTCCTCCGGCTTCAGGCGGTCGGCGCGGTTCTCCTCCGCGGCGCCGTGCAGGACGTATTGCACGACGTTGACCAGCCATGTGACGGGCATGTCGGTGCGGAAGACGCCTTCGTCCTGGCCCCGGCGGACGAGCTCCTCGAGACGTGCCGCGGGCCCGGCGTGCAGTTCGCGGACACGTCCGGCGGGAAGGGTGCCCTGGGCCGCCGTCAAGAGCGCCGTCGACTCGGCCACAAGGGACCAGCTGGACTCCAGCAGCCGGACCAGGACGTCTTGCGCAGGCCCGCTGAGATCGACCTCCGACAGCACCTCTTCGCCGGCGCGCAGCGCGTCGGCCATGGCGGCCTCGACGAGTTCCTTCCGGTTGCGGAAGTGGCCGTAGAGCGTCATCCGTCCCACGCCGGCTGCCTTGGCGATGTCGTCGATGCTCGCGTTCGGGTCCCTGCTCAGGCACTCGCGTGCGGCGGACACGATGCGGGCGATGCTGCGCTCGGCGTCCGCGCGCCGGCGCCGGCCGGTAGGGGCGGTTGGCATGCCCCTCACCCTAACTCGTACACGAAAGTACGTGTTACTCTCCACTAAGTCGTATGTAGACGTACGAGTTAAGGAGTTGTGATGACATCGGAGGCACCCGCGCCCGCAGCCGCGCATCCGCTGCGCTGGCGCATCCTGGGATTCCTCGGCGTGGCCCAGCTCATGCTGATCCTCGACGTCACCGTCGTGGCCATCGCGCTGCCGCACATCGGGACCGACCTGGAGCTGAGCCGCCAGGCAGTCACCTGGACGGTCAGCGCCTACACCCTGACGTTCGGCGGGCTGATGCTGCTCGGCGGACGGACCGCCGACCTCATCGGCGCCAAGCGCGTCGTCCTCGCCGGCCTGCTGATCTTCACGGCCGCGTCCCTGGTGACCGGTCTCGCCGGGACGGGCGGCATGCTGATCGGCGGCCGCATCGCGCAGGGGCTCGGCGCGGCGCTGCTGTCGCCCGCAGCCCTGTCCCTCGTGGTGGGCCTGTTCGACGGCGACGAGCGGAACAGGGCGCTCGGCGTCTGGTCCGCGCTCGGCGGTGGCGGGGCCGCCCTCGGCGTCCTGCTCGGCGGGGCGCTGACCGCCGGTCCCGGCTGGCCGTGGGTCTTCTACGTCAACGTCCCCATCGGGCTGGTGATCATCGCCGCGCTCGCCCGGATGCTGCCGCACCAGGCCGTCGCCGCGCCCCGTCCCCGGCTGGACGTCCTCGGCGCGCTCCTGGTCACGGCCTCGTCCGCCGCCCTGATCTACGCGTTCATCCGCGCCGGAGACGACGGCTGGCTCACCGCCGCGACCGGCTGGCTGGTCCTGCTCGCCCTGATCGGCTACGCGGCGTTCGTGACCAGGCAGAAGACCGCCAGATCACCCATGATGGACGTGTCGCTCCTGATCAGGCGGCCGGTGGCGACCGGCACCTTCCTGATCCTCATGGCGACCGCCCTGATGATCGCGGTGTTCTTCCTCGGCACGTTCTACTTCCAGCACGGCGAGGACTACGGCGCCCTGCGCACCGGCCTGATGTTCCTGCCCGTCGCGGTCGCGACGATGCTCGGCGCCGACCTCACCGGCCGGACGATCGCCAAGGCCGGACCGCGTCGCCTCGCCGTCGCCGGCCTGCTGACCGCCGCCATCGGCATGGCCCTCCCCGCCCTCTCCCTGAACCCGTTGACCGTCGTGATCGGCACGGCCGTCGCGGGCGCCGGGACGGGCGCGATGTTCGTCGTCGCGTCGGCGACGGCGCTGGGCCAGGTGGCGCCGCACGAAGCCGGCATCGCCTCGGGCATCGTCAGCACGTTCCACGAGTTCGGCGCGTCCATCGGAGCCGCGGTGATCTCCAGCGTCGCCGCGGCGAGCCTGACCGGCGACACCCTGGACGGCTTCACCGACGGCTTCGTCCTCGCCGCGATCGCCGCCGCCGTCGCCGCCCTCGCGGCCGCCGCCCTCACCCCGCCCCGCAGCCACGCGCCGCAAGGCACTTGACCTTGACCCGCGGGTCAGGGGTTAGCGTCTCGGCGCCGTGTCCGGGTGCCAAGCCCGGACCCCCAGGGTCGAGGAGCGTCCCATGTCGTCCACTACCTCCCGCATAGTGCAGCTCGCCGCACTGCCGGACGGCCTGCCGAGGCCGGAGCATTTCGCCGTCGTCCAGGCGCCCATGCCGGTGCCGGACGACGGCGAAGTGCTCGTCCGGAACCGCTTCTTCCAGGTCTTCCCCGCCTTGCGCACCCTGATCGGCGGCGGTGTGAAAGGCACCCCCTTCCCGCCGCTGCGTCCAGGCGACGCGTTGTTCGGAGCGGCGATCGGCGAGGTCGTCTCGGCGCCGCCGGACGCCGGGGTGCGCCCCGGCGACCTCGTCCAGCACTGGCTCGGCTGGCGCGAGCACGCCGTCATGCCCGCCGCCGAATGCACGCCCCTGGACGGCACGCTCCCCGACCCGGCCGCCCATCTCGGACAGGCGGCCGTCGTCTACACGGCGCTGACGCGGGACGCGCCGGTCCGTCCCGGCGACACTGTGTTCGTCTCAGGCGGCTCCGGCGGAGTCGGTTCGCTGGCCGGCCAGTTCGCCCGCCTGCTCGGCGCCGACCGAGTGATCGGGAGCACCGGCTCGCCGGACAAGGCCGCCCGCCTGGTGTCGGAACTCGGGTACGACGCGGCGTTGGTCCGGGGCGAACGGCCCATCGCGGAGCAACTGGCGGAAGCCGCACCCGAGGGAATCGACGTCCTCGTGGACAACGTCGGCGGCGAGCAGCTTCGCGCCGCGATCACCGCGGCTCGTCCGGGCGCGCGGTTCGTCATCGTCGGGACGCTGGCCGGACAACTCTCACCGAACGGGACCGGCACCACGGCCCCGGTCGAGATCGACACGTTCCAACTGATCGCCAAGCGCATCGAGATGCGCGGTTTCGCCGGGCTCGACGACACCGGCCCGCACCCCGAGTGGGCCGAACGCTTCGGCGCCTGGCTGCGCTCGGGCGCCGTCACCTTCCCGCACGCGCGCATCGCGGGCATCGATCAGGCACCGCGGGCGTTGCACGAACTGATCAGCGGACAACACCTGGGAGCCGTCATCGTCGAACTGTAGGCGGCTGGAGGAGGACCCATGCAGATCAGCGACGCGGCGGCGGCCGCCGGGACGACCCCGCGGGCACTGCGCTTCTACGAGCAGCGCGGACTGCTGCCCCCGCCGTCCCGCACCCCCGGCGGGCAGCGCCGGTACGGCCCCGCCGAGGTCGCCCGCGTGCTGACCATCCGGCGGCTGCTGTCCCTGGGTCTCACCGTCGAGGACGTCCGCGGCTGCGCCGACCGGCTCCACCTCCTGGACGGCGACGAACTCCCGCCCTACGACGGCCCCGCCTGTGCGCAGAGCACCGGAACCGCCCGCCGCCGCCTCGCCGCCCTCGACGCCGAAATCACCCGCCTGACCCGCCTCCGCAACGACCTCGCCGCCCGGATCGGCGTCCCGCCACGCGATGCCCCGGCCGACGAGCCCGCCACGTGACCGCCGTACGAGGTGGCCGGGTCGCCGGGGAAGTGGCCGGGTCGCCGGGGAAGCTGCGGGGCCGCCGTCCGGAACGTGAAGCCCGCGCACACTGTGATCATGACGGTAGTGGAGACCGAGCGTCTGACCCTGCGTCCTCTGACGGGCGACGACTTCGACGACTACGCGGCGATGATGGCCGATCCCCAGGTGGCGGACGGCCTGGCCGAGCCGGTCGGCCGGTCCCCGGCCGACGCGTGGCGCAGCCTGGCGCTTTTCATGGGGCACCGCGAGATCCGCGGCTACTCCCACTGGGCCGTGGTCGAGCAGGCGACAGGCCGTTTCGTCGGACGCGCGGGCCCCTGGAAGCCGCACGGCTTCCCGGGCCTCGGCGTCGGCTGGTGCCTGGCCCGCGCGCACTGGGGCAAGGGCTACACCGCTACCTCCGCGAAACCGACCACAAGGGCGCGCCGGCCCTCATCTACGGCCAGCAGAATCCCGCCCGGTAGAGCGCACATCGAGTCGTTGTCGTGCCACGAGGACTTGAGCCGAACGACGATCCGCAGTGGCGCGCGGTCTCACGTGGACGACGGCCGTTTCGTATCCTCCGGGGCTGCGATCGGGCACACTGTGTGTATGAAGGGGCAGAGTGCAGCGCCGTTCAGTTACGCCCAGACCAGGCCGTACGAGGTGGCCGGATCGCTGGACGAGTTGCAGGGGCCGGAGCACGGCGTGGTGGTGCTTCCACTGGAACTGGCCTGGGGAGGCCGGACCGAGTTCGATCTCGATAACGACTACGACCGGTCGGCCGTTTACAAGATCGTGTTGGAAGAGGGCGGTGTGGAGCACCAGCGGCGGCTGATCAACGGACGGCTGCTGATGGAACACTGGGACGAGATCCTCCCGGCGCGTCCAGTCCGGGCCCTGTGGGAGCGGCGCTTTCCCCAGCTGCGGCATGCCGCCTGATGGATCGCTTCCAGCACCGGCTGGCCGGCATCGCGCTGGAGGTCGTCGGCGACCGGGGGTTTGTGCTGGGCGGGGGACATGCCGTCCAGCTCCACGGGATGGGCACGCGTCCCTCGGAGGACATTGACCTGTTCTCCTCTCAGCGAGGCAGCCCAGAGCAGGTGGCCGACGACGTCATCGCCGCCTACACGCAGCAGGGTCTACGAGTTGAGGTGGCCCGGCGTACTCCGGATCTCGTCCAGATGACGGTTGCCGATTCCAATGGCCATGCCTGCAAAGTGGATCTTGGGGTGTTCTGGCAGGCTCACGCCCGGTGATACTGGAGATCGGTCCGGTGCTGCACCCTGACGATGCCGTGGCCGGCAAGATGGACGCCCTGTTCAACCGCTGGGCACCGCGCGATTTCCTGGACATCGACGCGATTCTAGTCAGCGGGCGGTACGGCCACGACCGCCTCCTGGCCGTTGCGGCTCAGCACAATCCGGGCTTCGAGACTGCGCTGTTCGCCGAGTCACTCTCCTACCTGCACCGCATTCCAGACCGGGACTTCACCGCCTACGGCGTCACCAGTGCGGAGGTCAGGGCGATGAGGGACCGATTCGCTGCCTGGGAGCGAATGGTTTCACCATAGGAGTACATACTGCTGCGTAGTTTGCAAGTAGGGCTGCGTGGCCCTTTCGCCAGTAAATCGACTGTCGGGAAGCAGAGCCTTCTCCAATCGCTTCAGACTGTGCTCTCCGAAGCGTTGCCCTTGAGATGACTGAGCAGTGCTCCCCACGCCTCCGGACTCAAGGCGAGACGCGGTCCATCTGGGTCCGTCGAGTCGCGGATGCCGACTATGGCATGGTGCCCGGTCGGCAGGCGAGCACACTCAACACAGTTCTGGGACTGACTGCCGCTGCGGCTGCTCTTTCGCCAGTAAATCATCTACTGCTCCTCTCGAGCGCCAGAGTCTGAAGCTCGCGGATAGCCTGTTCGATTCGTTGGCGGCTCTCAGTCTCCGGCAGAGCGACCTTACACAGCTCTGCCTGAATGTCTCGGTACGCTGCGATGTCGTCCTCCTCCTCGACGAAGATCGTCCGCCGGAGCGCGTCAACGATAGCGATGGGGAAGTTCCCTGCTTCAACGTCCAGGATCGTGAACGATCCGTCAACACCCGGGTTCTTGGGGGCTGCGAACGGCAGGAGTTGCAAGTGGACGTTCGACCACTCCATGAGTTCGAGCAGGTACCGGAGTTGGTCGACCATGACCAGGCGTCCACCCATGCATTGGCGGACCGCAGCCTTACCACCACTTTGATCGTCAACGGATCCGGGCGCGTGAGGGCCTCCTTGCGAGCCATGCGGTATGCGACGCCTTCATCAATGTCGCTCAGCCCGCTGCTGGGGACGGATGCCATGACGGCGTACGCGTACTCGGGGGTCTGGAGGAGCCCGGGGATGAGGTCGGCGTGGTACGTGAAGAGTTCCGAGGAGTCCTGTTCAAGCATCACATATTCGCCGTAGTTAGGTCCTTTCCCCGGGAGCTTGTGACGCCGGATCCAGTCGCGGGAACGGCCGCCGGTGGCGAGGCCGACCAGCGCGCTTCTCAGGTCGTCGCCCTCCTCGATGCCGTACATCATGAGGATGTAGTTGACCTCGTGGACGCGGGCCACGACCTGGGCGTTCTCCATCCGGCTGAGGGCGGACTTGGAGATGCTGAGGAAGGCGGCGGCCTCGTCGAGGGTCAGGCCGCGCTCTTCGCGGATCTTGCGTAGCTGGACACCGAGTCGCCGGCGGCGAACGGTCGGGGGTCGTTTCGCCATGACACTGATTGTCACTGAGACAACACGGACCGTCATGCGACTTCCAAGAAGCGGGAAATCCCGCTTTCCGTAAGTCTCGCGGGGCCGTCCTCCCCCTCTCGATGAAGCGGTTGTGGGCTCTCACCTGGGCATTCATGCTTGCGGGCGTTGCTTACCGAAGGGAGTGAGGCTATGACGCCTTGCGAGCCGGGGCCCGAGGACATGCGGTTGCTCGGGACGATCACGATGCCCGGTGTGCCGAGGTCGGCGCAGACGGCGCGGGCATTCGTGCGTAGGATCGCGCCGCACATCGAAGACGAGGCCATGGCCGACGTCGTTCTCTGTGTGGACGAACTGGTCGCGAACGCGTGCGAGCACACCGCGTCCGGCACTGGCGGGCAGGTCACCGTCGTGGTGAGCGCCCGTGAGGACGTGCTGCGCGTGACCGTCCTCGATCAGGGCGGCGCCCAGGAGCAGCCGCGCGTGCGCACCGACACCTTCTCAGAGGACGGCCGGGGCCTGTTCCTCGTGGACGCTCTCTCGAAGAGTTGGGGGTCGCACCCCGCGTTGAACGGCACCGTCGTGTGGGCGGAGTTCCATGCTGTGCCAGTGGTGGGTAGCTGAGCAACCTCGCCATGATGGTGCAGGGCCACGGGACCGTGCCGCTCCGCGCGACACAGGGCCGCCGTCCGGGAGGGGAAGACGATGATCGTGAGACCTGCCGAACCCGCCGATCTGCCGACGCTCGCGCCGCTGTGGCGGGCGGCCTGGCTCGACGGGCACGTGGGACACGTCCCCGCCGAGCTGATGGACGAGCGGGGCCCCGAGCACTTCGCGGTCCACGCCGAGAAGTACGCGGCCTCCACCCTCGTCGCCACCGGGCCGGGCGACCGGATCCTCGGCTTGATCATCCTCGGCGATGACGACGGCGAGGTGATCCAGCTCGCCGTGGACGGCTCCGCTCGCGGTCAGGGCGTCGGCGGCGCGTTGTTGCGGAGTGCGGAGGATCGGTTCCGGGGCGGGCATCGCCAGGCGTGGCTCGCGGTCGTCCCGGGCAACACGCGGGCCCGGCGCTTCTACGAGTTGCACGGATGGCGCGACACCGGCCCCCTCACTTACCGCGCCCCCACCGCGACCGGCACGGTCGACGTCCCCGTCCACCGCTACGTCAAGGACCTGAACGCCGGGGACGCAGAAGCCCCCGGCCGGTCGGCCGGGGGGCCTGCGTGAGAGCCCGGGGACGCCGGTCGGTCCGCGGGGACTCGCGTCCTCACCCCCAATCCTGGGGCGTCCTCAGACAGAAGTCCAAGAGATAGAACTGATCGAATCGAGCAGTGTCCCTTATAGGTCAGATCTCCTTGAGGAAGCCGGAGTCGACCGCGTAGTCGGCGCCGGTCGTGCTGGCCGAGCGCGGGGAGGCGAGCAGGGCGACCACGTCCGCGACCTCCTGCGGCGTGGCGAGACGCCCCGTCGTGAGGCTCATCATCTCCGCGGCGCCACCGTCCAGCACCGCGTCACGGTCGGAGCCGGTCGCCGCGGCGATGATGTCGGCGGCGCCGCCCTCGTCCGTCCACCACGGAGTCCGGACCGGGCCCGGCGAAACCGCATTGACCCGGATGCCCTGCGGCGCGTACTCCTCCGACAGCCCCTTCGTCAGGTTGTTCAGCGCCGCCTTGGCCGCGTTGTAGTCGAAGTTCATCGGGCCTGGCCGCCGCCCGTTGCCCGACGAGACGTTCACGATCGCCGCGGCGTCACTCTCCAGCAGGTGCGGGATCGCCGCCCGCACCGCCCGGACCACCGCGAACAGGTTGAACTCGAACATGGCGCGCCAGTCGTCGTCCGACGGGGTCAGGAAGCCGAACCGGGGCAGCTCCGCGCCCGGCGGCGGACCGCCGGCGTTGTTGACCAGCACGTCGAGCCGCCCGAACGCCTCCACCGCGCGCTCGACGGCCGCCGCGGGGGCGTCCGGGTCCATGAGGTCGGCCGGGACGTGCAGCAGGTTCGGCCCGGCGAGGGCGTCCAGTTCCGGCCCGCCCTTGCGCGACACGGCGACCACGCGGGCCCCTTCGTCCAGCAGCGTCCGCACGACCGCCAGCCCGATCCCCTTCGACGCCCCGGTGACGATCGCAACGCGTCCGGCAAGCCGCAAGTCCATGAGTTCCCCTCCCAAGAGCGAGCACGCCCGATCGAGCGTTCGCCCCAAGAACCCCACCGCGCGCAGGCCGGTTGCACTGCGTTGCGCCAGCCCGCTTCGCTGCGGCAAACCCTCAAGCGTCCGAATTCAGGAGAGCGGTTGTGAACAGGCGCTAACGGAGGGCGTCGTAGACGCCGGCGGCGACGGCTCCGTAGGCCAGGTGAGGGACGGCGTCGACGATCCAGTCCGAAGCCGACCAGTCACGGGGATCCGTCAGCCCCAGCACGGTCATCGGGACGCTCGACCCGGCCATCGCGAGCCCTGTCAGCACCATGGCCGCGACCGGTTTCGGAACGCTGCGGCGTCCGGCGACCAGGCCGTACGCGAGCGCGGCGCCGAGCCCCGTTCCGAAGCCGAGCATCGGCCCCAGGCCCGCCTTCCGGTTCTCCGCCTTCTCGCCGTCGCCGAGATCGACTCCGGCGGCGTCCGCCAGCTTCTCCACGCTCTGCTCGGGCGTCGTGCTGGCGGGACGCCCCCGAACCGCCATGTCCAGATATGTCACAACGTTGAGGGCGGTCGTCCCGGCGGCTCCGGCGATCAGTCCACGCGTCAGCTTGTCCATGCCTTGGCGCTACCCGCCCATTCCGCGAACCCACCACGTCCCGGGACCGATCGGACGGGACGGCATAGAGACCCAGGCAGCGGGTAGCCCGTGCGCATCTCGGGGGAAATCGTGGGGGGACGAGGTAGACCGATGAAGGAGTCGATCCGGCTCGGTCACATCGCCGGTATCAGGATCGGGCTCAACTACAGCGTGCTGCTGATCGTGGTGATCCTGGTCTTCGGGCTGGCGTTCGGCCGGTTCCCCGCGGTGCATCCGGGACTCTCCACGTGGGCCTACGTCGTGGCCGGCCTGGTGAGCGCGATCTTCCTCCTGGCGTCGCTGCTGGTCCACGAACTGGCGCACGCGATCGTCGCGCGCCGCAACGGCATCGAGGTCTCCGGCATCACGCTGTGGCTGCTCGGCGGCGTCGCCCAGCTCCGCGGCGAACCGCGCAGCGCGGGCGCGGACCTGCGCATCGCCGTCGTCGGCCCGCTCGCCAGCCTGGCCGTGGGCGGCGTCTTCGCGATCGCGGCGGTCGTGGCGCACGCCGCCACCGGACCCGGCCTCGGCGTGGACACGCTCGCCTACCTGGCCGGCATCAACGGGATCCTCGCCGCGTTCAACCTCGTCCCCGCGGCCCCCCTCGACGGCGGCCGGGTCCTGCGCGCGTTCCTGTGGTGGCGCCACGGCGACCGGACCTCCGCCGCCATCACCGCCGCCCGCGCCGGACGCGTCTTCGGCTACCTCCTCATCGCCTTCGGTTTCCTCCAGTTCGTCGTCGGAGTCGGCTTCGGCGGACTCTGGCTGGTGCTGATCGGACTCTTCCTCGTCGGCGCCGCCAGCTCCGAGGAACAGCAGACGCGGGTCAACGCGGCACTGCACGGCTTGCGCGTCCGCGACGTCATGACCCCGAGCCCCGTCGTGACCGACGCCGCGCGTTCGGTGCAGGACCTCATCGACGAGGTCGTCCTCACCCACCGCTTCTCGACGTACCCGCTGGTCGAGGACGGCCGCCTGGCGGGCCTGGTGACGTTGAACCGCATCCGTTCCACCCCGCCCGAAGAGCGCGCGACGCGCCGCCTCGCCGACATCGCCTGGCCGCCGGACGAGGTCCCGACCGCCCATCCGGACGACCCGCTGACCGACCTGCTGCCCCGCATGGCCGGCCGCGCCGACGGCCGCGCCGTCGTGCTGGGCGACGGCGCCCAGGTCGTGGGCGTGGTCAGCCCGAGCGACATCAGCCGGGCGATGCACACCAGCGACTTCCGCGGCAGCCGCCCCTACCCGCCCCCGCGCGGCGCCGACATGACGTTCCCGCACGACAGAGGCCCCTGACCGCACATAGGTCCGCCCGCCACGACGTCGTGGCGGGCGGACCTATGTGCGGTCACGGGTGGACGGCCCGGGTCACCGGCGATCAGGTGTCGCTGGTGACCTGCTCGGAAACGGCGGCGTGCTTGGCGTGTGCACCGTGGCCGCCGAGGTCGGCGCGCCGTCCGGCGGGAATGGCACCGGCGATGGCCGCGGCCAGCAGGGCGACGCCGCCGCCGATCAGCAGGCCGACGCGGAAGCCGTTCTCGGAGGCGAGCTCGTGGCCGCCGAGGTTGATGGTCAACTCGGCCAGGACGACGCCGATGACGGCCGCGCCGATCGAGGTGCCGAGCGAGCGCATGAGGGTGTTGAAGCCGTTGGCGGCGGCGGTCTCGCTGAGCGGCACCGAGCCCATGATCAGTGCGGGCATCGCGCCGTAGGCGAGCCCGACCCCGCAGTTGATGATCATCAGGCCGACCATGAGGCCCCAGGCCGCCCCCATGAGCGCCAGGGACGCGCCGTAGCCGGCGGCCACCACCAGGATTCCGCAGATCAGGGTGAACTTGGGGCCGCGGATGTTGGTGAGCTTTCCGCCGAACGGGGAGACGAGCATCATCATGATCCCGGCGGGCGCCATCCACAGGCCCGCGGCCAGCATCGACTGGCCGAGGCCGTAGCCGGTCGCCTTGGGGTACTGCAGCAGCTGCGGCACGATCAGCATCGACGAATACATGCCGACGCCGACGAAGATCGAGGCGAGGTTGGTCATCAGCACCCGGGGGCGGGCCGTGGTGCGCAGGTCGACGAGCGGCTGCCGGGTACGGATCTCCCAGAATCCCCAGGCGACCAGCATCACGACCGCGGCGACGAACAGGCCGAGCGTGGTGGCGGAGGACCAGCCCCAGTCGGCGCCCTTCGACACCGCCAGCAGCAGGCAGACCAGGCCGATACCGAGCCCGATCGCGCCGGGGGCGTCGAAGCGCTCACCCTTCGCCCCGGCCGGGACGTTCGGGATCAGCCGCCAGATCAGGACCGCGATGATCACGGCCATGGCGGTCGCCCCCCAGAACAGCACGCGCCAGCTGGTGTACTCGGCGACCGCGGCGGCGACCGGCAGGCCGAGGCCGCCGCCGATGCCCATCGACGCGCTGACCATCGCGATGGAGGAGCTGAGCTTCGCCGGCGGCACCACGTCCCGCAGCAGGGCGATGCCGAGCGGCACCATGCCCATGCCCATGCCCTGCAGGCCACGTCCGATGATCATGGGGACGACGGAGGACGACAGCGCGCACACCACCGAGCCCGCGATCAGCGGCGCGGCGCAGACGAGGAGCATGGGGCGCTTGCCCACGAGGTCGCCGAGACGGCCGAAGACCGGCACGCAGACGGCCCCCACCAGCAGGGTGACCGTGATGACCCACGCACTGTTGGACGGCGAGGTGTGCAGGATCCTGGGCAGGTCCGCGATGAGCGGCGTGACCAGTGTCTGCATGATCGCCGCCGTGATGCCGGCGAAAGCCAGCGTGGCGACCACGCCGCCCGATCTGGCGGCGTGCTGAGGGGCGTCCATGACGCGACTCCTTGGCTTGTCGTCGTATCCGTCCGGCCGTCGGACCGGAACCGCACGTGCACGATACACTTAATATGTATCCGGCACATATTATGTGTGTTGCATACCTCTCCGCAGTGGCGGAGATCTCTCTGCGAGGATGGAGGCGGGACGCCCCGAAGGCGCGGGCTCCCCCGGCGGGAGGAGGCGCACCGGCCATGATCAGGCCCACGCACGAGGTCGAGTACGAGCAGATGCTGCTCAGCCGCCACGAGGTCATGCCCCGCCGGGCCAGGCTGCTGGAGCGCAGCGCCTACGTCCTGCTAAGCCGAATCCGCCTCCAGGGGCCGATGACGATCGGGGAGCTGAGCGACGCCTTCGGGCTGGACGCCTCCACCCTCAACCGGCAGACCGCCGCGGCGATGCGCGCCGGACTCCTGGAGCGCATCCCCGACCCCGAGGGCGGCATCGCCCGCAAGTTCCGCATCACCGGCAAGGGCGCCCGCCTCCTCGACGAGGAGCGCGCGATCATCACCAACGGCCTCGACAAGGTCATGGCCGAATGGTCCGACGAGGACATCGTCACCTTCGCCGCCTACCTGCGGCGCTTCAACACCGACATCGAACGCCTCAGCGGGCGCCCCTGGCCGCGTCCCGCCGACACGGACGCCAGACCAGTGGAAAGCGTCTGACCGATCTCCCCGGAGCCGCGCCGGCAGGCGGGTGGGCTGTCGCGCCAGTCGCTCAGGTGCGGCACCCGTCCCGGTACGGGACGCCCGGGGCGTAGCGGGCCCACGTGGCCGGATCGAGTGGGGCGGATACCCGCTGGCAGGCCCAGCGCAGAGGATCGGCGCGCAACCGGCTCAGGCCGCGCAGATCCCACAGGACGGCGGCGTGACCGGCGCCTCCGGCGGCCAGCGTCAGACCGTCTCGCGAAAAGGTGAGGGCCTGCCCGGCCGCCGGCAGCGGGTCGCCGAGTGATCGTGGACGCCTGCGGTCGGTCATGTCCCACAGCCGGACGGAGCCCGCCGCCACGGCCAGGGTGCGGCCGTCCGGCGAGAACGCCAGCCGCTGGACGTACTGGCGGGGGCCGGCCAGAGGCTGCCCCAAGGGTCTCGGCCGCGTCCGGTCGGCGAGATCCCACAGCAGCACTCCCGGTTCCTGCCCGGCGGTGGCGAGAGTCCTGCCGTCCGGGGAGAACGCCACCCTGGCCGACTCGACCTGCCCCCGCAACCTGGCGACCGGACGGGACACGTCGCCGACGTCGTAGAGCGCGACCTCCGATCCGAGTGCCGCCGCGATGGTGCGGCCGTCCGGCGAGAAGGCGAGATCGGCCGTCGTGGTCGTCTGCCCCGCGGGCACCCGGCCCAGCCTGCGCGGACGGTCCGGTTTCGTCACGTCCCACAACGTCACCGCCGGGTATCCGGCGATCGCGAGAAGCCTGCCGTCGGGCGAGAAGGCCATGGCGTGCGGGGCGTTGGTGTAGTCGGTGAGCGCGTCCGTCAACAGCTTCGGCCGGTCGGGGTCCTCGACGTCCCAGAGGGTCGCGGCCGGATCGCCGGTTCCGACGGCAAGGGTCCGCCCATCCGGGGAGAGTGCCATCGCCTCGACGGCCTGCCCGGGCCGCCGTATCGAGCGGGAAGACAGAGGACGTGCGCTGGTGTCCCACAACCGCACCGTGTCACCTCCGGCCACCGCCGCCAGCGCCGTCTTCCCAGAGAGGACGGCCTCCGACACCTCAGTGGGGAATCCGCCGAGCGCGATGCCCGTGTTCCGGGGGCGGTGCGGCGCGATCATGTCCCAGAGGATCACCTGGCCCGCGCGGCCGGCGGTGACGAGCAGGTCACCCCGGGGAGACAAGGCAGCGTGGTCGATGTCGCCGGAGTGCGCGACGGTGAGACGCTCGGTGACGCGCGGCGGCCCCCCGGGGACGAGCTCCGACCGCACCACGGACTGTCCGATCGCAGTGATCAGCGAGCCGCCCTGGGGCGGGAAGACGGAAGCCCTGGTCGTCCAGAAGGCCCCGGTGGGCCGTTTGAAATGCTTCAGGCGCCGCACCGTGTTCTTCGCGACGCCGAAGACGGACGTCCCGTCCATGCCGGACGCGGCGACGACGGCGCCGTCCCGCGACATCGCCAGTTGCATGATCGCGCCTCTGCTGGCGGCCCACGGCCCGGCCACCCGGTGGGGCTTGGCCGGGGTGCGCACATCCCACGTCGAACTGAGGCCGCTCCGGTATCCGACCGCCATGGTGGGTGAGGCGTCCGCGAACGCCACGGACATCACGGGGTCGCCCGATGCGCTGGTGATGGACGCGGCGGTGCGACGGCGTGTCACGTCCCACAGGACGAGCCGGCTGCCGTAACAGGTGGTGAGGATCCGGCTGTCCGCCGAGAACGCCAACCCGCTGACAGGGGCGATCTCCACCTCGGGCAGTGCGATCGGTACGGGCCGGGCAGGGACGGCGATGTCCCACAGTCGCAGTACACCGTCGCCTCCCGCGGCCAGGAACCGGCCGTCCGGCGACAGCGCCAGCTCGTCGACGAAGAGCCCCGGGGACGGGATGCGGCCCACGGGTAACGGTCGCCGGCCTTCGGGCAGGCTCCACAGGTGGACCGAGTAGCCGTCCGCGACGGCGAGGATCCGGTCGTCCGAGGCGACCGCGATCCCGCTGACCGCCCGGAACCTGACCGGGAGGACGGTGGCCAGGGAAGTCCCGGCGAGGGTCTGGATCAGCGCCGCCTGCGTCTCGGGACCCGGCAGAGCGGCGTACGCGGCGGTGGTCAGCCGCAGCGCGGTGTCGACATCGGGCGGCGCGGCGTTCCGGGCGGCCTCGGCGGCGGCGACCAGCGCCCGCGCGGCCGCCCTCCCCTGCTGGTCCCGAGCCCGCCTGGTGGCGCCGACCGCGAGCGTCGCGGCCACCAGGGCACCGACCAGCAGCACGCACGACACCGAGAGCACGGACGCCGCGACCCGGCGGAACAGCCGTCGCTGCCTGCGTTCCACGCCCTCGATCTCGTCCTTTCCGACCCCGTGGACGGCGGCGGACAGCCCGGCGGCGTCGTTCCGGAACCGCCGGTCCCCGGCGGGGCCCTCCCGGCCGTCCCGGGCCCAGCGGAGGTCCACGAAGTTCGGTTCGTCCGGCAGCCAGCCCGAGAGGCACCGCGGGAGGGCGGTGGTCCGCGCCCAGTCGAAGTCGGAGGCGTCCTCGTCCCAGTCGATGTCGCCATCGGTGAGCGCCAGCAGCAGCGTTTCCGACGTCCGGTTGTCCCGCCACCAGGTGACCTCTCGCGCGACCCAGGGCGACGCGGCCGCCTTGGACGAGGCGAGCAGGATCAGATACTCCGAACGTTCGAGGGAGCGTTCGATGGCGCTCCAAAGGCTCGGATCCGCTGGCAAGCTCGTCGTGTCGCGGAAGACCCGGAGCGCGTACGGCCGATACCAGGGACGGGCGATCACCCGGAGTTCGTGTTGCAGAGCCTTCGCCGTCTCGATGTCGGCTTCGTGGCTGTAGGAGATGAAGGCGTCGTATCGCATGGTCAGCAGAGGGTCATGCCGTCCGCTTCGCACACGCCCGGCGGGAAGCTCCACAGCAATCTGCTGCTCACCGGATCGCGAGTGAACTTGGGGGGAGCCTTGGGCAGGCGACTCAGCACGCCGGACTCCCAAAGCCGCGTACACGAGTCGTATCGCACGACCGGATCGACGCCGGTGATGCACACACCCCCCGGCCTGGTCACCGTGAAGGTGCAGGTCTTCGATTTCGGCCCTTCGTCGCACCCGTACCAGACGAACCCGTCGCGCGGCGGCCGGTCATAGATGAGGTTCTTGCGGAACCGTGCCTGGAGGTGCAGCACCGAGCGGTTTTCCGGAATGAGGAGGCTGCACGGCGGCATGGTGTGCGTTGCCGCGAGCCCGCAGGTGGCGCCGCCCTCAGAGGTGATGGTCATCGCCCAGGGGTAATCGCCGGCCGTGAGGATGTTCAGCTTCGACCCGGGCGCTATGGTTCCCCGTGGAGCGGCGCCGGGTTCCCCCTCCTGCTCCCCGCCGTCGAAGAGCATCAGCACCACCAGACCTGCGCCGAGCAGAAGCACCACCACCAGCACGCCGATGACGATTCGGCCCTTCGCGCGGGATTCGGGCGGTTTTTCGGTGGGGGTCTGCTCGGTCATCGACCACTCTCCCGGAGGCGGTTACCGACGGTGATCCGTCATGCGGTTGAAGTTATCCGCAAATCCAAGGTCGTTTCACTGGACCGGCCGCCACCGGTCACCGGCGCCCCACGCCCATGTCACCTCACGGGCCGGAATCCTCCGTGACCGTGAACCTTTGACCGGGATGCGGATGATGACGGGGTGACCGTGCGAGTTCCCGCGCGGTGAACCCTGCGAGGACGGAGCCATATGACCGCCAGTCCCAGGGGCACACCTCCCCTGCTGGTGCTGCCCGAAGGGAGCAGCCCCGCGCCAGATGACGACGCGCGCCTGATCGAACGATCCCGGCTCTGTCCCGAGGCGTTCGCGGACCTGTACGACCGGCACGCGCCGTCCATCCACCGGTACGTCGCGAGACGTCTCGGCGCCCAGGCGGCCGATGACGTGGTCGCCGAGACGTTCCTGGCCGCTTTCCACAAGCGGGATCGCTACGACCTGGCCCGCCCGGACGCACGGCCCTGGCTGTACGGGATCGCGGCGAAGCTCATCGGCAGAACGCCGGGCGCCCGGCCGGCTCCCGGCGGATCTCGGTGGCATCGCTGGCCTCGGAGTGGACCCCGACCGCAGCCAACTGATCGACTCGTCCCGCCTCACGCGCCCGCGCTCCCGACTCCGGGACGTGGGCGCGTGATGCGCTCGAGCCGCACACCAGGTCACCCGGCGGTCCGCTCTGAGGGGAAACGGCTCGGTGAACACCCGACAAAGGCGGTGCGGAGAATGTCGGGTGGTCGAGACCGGTGTCGTCGCACGATGGGGGGCATGGACGACACGATCTTGGTATCCCGTTTCCTCCGCGACGGCTTCGTGAAGTTGCAGGGCGCCGTCGCGCCGCGCGTGGCCGCGGACTGCGCGCGGCTGCTGTGGAAGGAGACGGGCTGCGCCCCGGACGACCCTTCGACGTGGACGCGGCCCGTGCACTGGGTGACCGGCATGGCGCAAGGGCCGTTCGCCGCCGCGCCCAACTCCCCGTCCCTGCATCACGCGTACGATCTGCTCGCCGGCGCAGGATGCTGGGAGCCGCGCTACTCGCTGGGCACCTTCCCGCTGCGCTTCCCCCACGAGGACGAGCCGGACGACGCGGGCTGGCACATCGAGGGCAGCTACCTGCCGGAGGGCGAGAGCTGGTACTTCACCAATCTGCGCTCCCGGGGCCGGGCGCTGCTGATGCTGTTCCTGTTCAGCGAGGTCGGTGAGGAGGACGCCCCGACCCGGATCCGGGTCGGCTCACACCTCGACGCGCCGAAGGTGCTGGAGAAGTACGGGGAGGACGGGGCGAGCGGGCTGACCCTCGCCCCCGATCTGGTGGCGGCGTCCGACCACCGGCCGCTCGCCCTCGCCACCGGGTCCCCGGGCGACGTCTTCCTGTGCCATCCGTTCTTGGTGCACGCGGCACAAGCGCACCATGGGGTGCGGCCGCGCTTCATGGCCCAGCCGCCGCTGATGCCCGCCGCGCCGTACGAACTGGAGCGGGCCGACAGCGCGTACTCACCCGTGGAGATTGCGATCCGCCGGGGCCTGGGACAGGACACCCCTGGTCCGGACGGGGACGGTACCGGCGCCGGATAGACGTGCTTCACGACCATCGCTGGTCGTGAAGATAGAAGAGGAAGGAGGCCGGGCATGCTGGAGCGGCTGAACAGGGCCATGGAGCACATCGAGTGCCATCTCGACCAGGCCGTCGACGTGGAGGAGATGGCACGCCTTGCGGCCACCTCGGAGCACCACCTACGCCGGATGTTCTCCGCGCTCGCGGGCATGCCCTTGTCGGAGTACATCCGGCGCCGAAGGCTCACCCTCGCGGGCGCCGAAGTACTCGCGGGGCGTAAGACGCTGCTGGAGATCGCGGTGCGTTACGGCTACGGCTCCGGCGAGGCGTTCGCGCGCGCGTTCCGTGCCATGCACGGCATCGGACCGGGCGAGGCCCGACGCACCGGTGCCGCGCTCAACTCCCAGTCCCGGATGGCCTTCCGCCTCACCATCGAAGGGCGCAGCAGCATGCGCTACCGCGTCGTGGACCGGGCGGACTTCACCGTCGTCGGGTTCAAGGCCCGGGTGCCGCTGGTGCACGCGGGACCGAACCAGACGATCATGGACTTCGTCCGCAGCATCGACCCGCACGCCCTGGAGCACCTGGAGAAGCTGTCGGACCAGGAGCCTGACGGCATCGTCGCGGTCTGCGACGGCATGGACCCCAGCCGCGCCGAGGGCACCGAACTCGACTACCACCACGGCGTGATCACCTCCGCGGCCGCTCCGGAGGGCACGACCACGTTGGCCGTCCCGGCCGGCACCTGGGCGGTCTTCACCACCTCCGGCCCGGCACCGCAGGCCATCCAGGAGCTGTGGCGGGACGTGTTCACCGAGTGGTTCCCGTCGAACCCGTACCGCACCCGCACCGGCTCTGAGATCTTGCGCACCCGCCTTTCACCGGACAAGACCGAGGCCAACGCCGAACTGTGGCTCCCGGTGGAACCCGAACACGCCTGAACACGGCCCTTCAAAGCAGCACCCCTGAGGTGCACCGGGGGACGGGCGTCGGCGGGGGATCCCGAGCATGTGGGGACGTACCGGCTCTTGGCCAGGCTGGGCGGCGGGGGGCATGGGGCAGGTGTTCCTGGGGCGGTCGCGGGGCAGCAGGCTCGTCGCGGTCAAGGTCGTACGGCCCGAACTGGCGGGGGACGAGCGGTTCAGGGAGCGGTTCGCGGCCGAGGTGGCAGCGGCGCGCAGGGTGGGCGGGTTCTATACGGCGCAGGTCGTGGACGCCGATCCCGACGACGATCCGCCGTGGCTGGTCACCGCGCCGTCAAGCCCGAACATCAGCGGCGGGGCGCGGGGGCCGCCGCCATCCGCGCCGCCTTGCACGCCGCCCGCGAACGGGGCGAGAACCTGGTGCTCGTGCTCGGCCACGCCGAGTACTACCCGCGCTTCGGCTTCACCCCGGCCTCCGGGTACGGCATCCGCCCGACCTTCGACGTCCAGAACGAGTACATGATGGCGCTCGCCCTCGCCCCTGAGTGGCCGGTCCCGAGCGGCGTCATCCGCTACCCGGCGGTGTTCGGCGTCTGATCTCCCGATCCTTGAACGCGGCGAACGGCCCCCAGCCAACTGAGGGCCGTTCGGTCGCCGCGAAGGACACCAGCGGTACATGGGGCGGCGGTGCCGGCTCAGGGGGCGGTGTGCTCGATGGCGTTCGTTCCCGGTGCCGCGGGGAGACGGTTCGCTGGAGGTTCGGGCAGCCAATCACGGGTCGGGTCGTATTCCAGCCATCGGCTTCGTCTGGCCTCCGTGGCGCAGGCGGCGGTGAGGCCGCCCAGGCCCGGGTGGCCGTTGCCGGTGCGCCACAGCAGCGACCAGGCGTACAGCGGCGTGGGGTCGAGCAGCGGGACGGACGACAGCCCGGGGATCTCCGGTAGGGGCACGTCGGCGGGCAGCAGCGAGAAGCGTCGCGGGTCGCCGGCGACTTCGGTGAGGAAGTGGACGAGGCCCAGGTTGATGCTCGCGGCCCTGTCCTGGATGCCGAATCGGTCGGCGAACTGGTGGAGGAAGTCGAGCCGGTCCAGCGCGCCGGGCACCCACAGCACGCTACCGCGCAGTTGGTCCGGTCGCAGCGCCGGTTCGGCGGCGAGCGGGTGGCCTGTGCTCAGTACGGCGTCCACCGGTTCGAGGCGGACGAGGCGGTGCGCCAGCCCGGCGTGCAGCGGAGGGTGGACGCGGCCGAAGGCGGCATCGATGTCGCCGTGCAGCAGGGCCGTCGTCACCGCCGGCAGATCACGGCCGTGCCCGAGTTCAAGGTCCCCGGCCGGCCCGGCGACCTGGGCCAGCGTCCGCATCGGCGCGTAGAGGTGGCCCCAGACGTCGACGCGCAGCGGACGGTCCGTCCCGATGGCCTCGGCGACGGCGGCCTCCGCGACTGCGAGGGTCTGCCGGGCCGGCCGGAGGAACCGCTGTCCGGCTTCGGTGAGGAGGATCCCGTTGCCGCCGCGCTGGAACAGTTGCGTGCCGAGCAGCGATTCCAGCCGCGCGATCCGTTTGGACAGTGCCTGCTGGGAGATGGCGAGCGTCCCGGCGGCCCGTCCGAAGTGCAGTTCCTCGGCGGCGCGTACGAAGGCACGTACCTGCGCCAGGTCGAGATCCATGGCGCTCACCATAGGTGACAACTGAAAGTTGTCGGATACTTCCGGCTGTTGTTGGATCGCGGGGCGGCCGCGGGGGTTGCATTCGCGGCATGCGAAGACTGATTCCGACGGGGGAGGCGGCGCGGCCGGTCGCCTTCGCCGAGGCTCCCCAGCCCGTCCCGGAGCCCGGTGAGGCACTGGTCAGGATCGAGGCGTTCGCGCCGAACCGGGGCGAGACGTTCCTCCTGGAGAACCCGCGGGCGGGGCTGCTGCCCGGCAAGGACATCGCGGGGCTCGTCGTGCAGGCCGCGGCCGACGGCTCAGGCCCCGGCGTGGGCGCCCGCGTGGTCGGGCATCCGGGGCAGGGCGGCTGGGCCGAGTACGCCGCCGTTCCCACGCACTCGCTCGCGGTGCTGCCGGACGGCATCGACAGCGTCCGGGCGGCGGCCCTGCCGCTGGCCGGGATCACCGCGCTGCGGCTGCTGCGCACGGCCGGTTCCCTGGCGGGACGGCGGGTGCTGCTGACCGGTGCCTCGGGCGGGGTCGGCCACTACGTCACGGAACTGGCCGTCGGAGCGGGAGCCGAGCTGACCGCGGTGACGGCCACGCCGGTGCGGGGCGAGCGGCTCGCGGAGCTGGGCGCGCATTTGGTGTACGACGTCGCGGCGGCCAGGGGACCGTTCGACGTCGTCCTGGAGTCGACGGGCGGCCCGGCGCTGCCGGCCGCCCTGTCCAAGGTGCGTCCGGGCGGGCTGCTCGTCTGGTTCGGGCAGGTGAGCCGCACTCCGGCGACCCTCGACTTCTTCGATCTCCTGAACGGACCCGAACGGGTCGCCATCCAGCACTTCCACTACGCCGGCGCACCCTACGGCGCCGACCTCGCGGCCCTGGTGCGCCTGGTGGAACAGGACCGGCTGCACCCGGAGATCGGTCGGACCGCCGACTGGGCCGAGACCGCCGCCACCCTGGTCGACCTCCGCGAGCGCCGGATACGCGGCAAGGCCGTCCTGCTGACCGAAGGAGCGATGTGAGCGTCACCGAGTTCGCGGCCGAGCAGTGGACGCGCGCCACCGGCGCCGGCGTCGACCCCCACGAATACCGTCGCATCACCGATGGCCTCGCCTCCGTCGCCGACTGGGGCCCGGCCTTCACGCGCAGCGGGCGCGCCTACCTACAGCGCGCGGAAAAAGCGGACTCGCCCGTCTCCGCGGGCGAGCACCTGCTGATGGCGGCCCGGTGGTTCCACCTGGCCACCCTGGCGCCATACCCGGAGGCCGCCCGTGCCGCCGCCGCCGCGGACCACGCCCTGAGCAGGGCGATCACACTGCTGGAGCCTGATGCCCAGCTGGTGAAAGGCGAGGGGTTCACCGGCTGGCTGCGCGGCCCCGCCGACGCGCCCGCCACCGTGGTCGTCGTCCCCGGCCTGGACTCCGCCAAGGAAGAGTTCCTGGACCTGACGGCCGCGCTGCTGGCCAGAGGACTGGCGGTGTTCGCGATGGACGGCCCCGGGCAGGGCGCACTCGCGGCCACGACGACCCTCAGACCGGACTACGAGCAGGTCGTCGGCCGGGTCATCGACACCCTCGGCGTCGCCCGCATCGGGCTCGTCGGCCTCAGCCTGGGCGGCTACTTCGCCGCGCGCACGGCGGCGCTGGAACCGCGCGTGGCGGCGGTCGCCACCGTCAGCGGCCCCTTCCGCCTCGACTGGGACGAACTGCCGCCGCCGGTGAGGGACATCATGGCCGGGCGCACCGGCGGCCCCGGTGCGGCCCGCGAGTTCGCCCGCCAAGTGGACCTTACAGACCTCGCACCCCGCATCACCGCCCCGCTGCTCGTCGTGGACGGGGAACAGGACGTCATCCCCGGCGTGACGAACGGCGAGCCCCTGGCCCGTCTCGCGCCGCACGGCACCTACCTGTCCGTCCCGCACGGCGACCACCTGCTCGGCAACGCACGGCCCGACTGGCTGCCCCACCTCGGCGACCAATTCGCCCACGCCCTGATCGGAGTACCGGCATGAACCGGTTTGCCAGGAAGACCGTCCTCATCACCGGCGGCACCAGCGGCATGGGGCTGGCCACCGCGCACCGCCTCATCGGTGAAGGCGCCCAGGTCATCGTCACCGGCCGCACCCAGGCTCGGGTGGACGCCGCCGTCCGCAACCTCGGACCCAACGCCTCGGGCGCCGTGGCCGACATCGCCGACCTCAGCGCGGTGAACGCGCTGATGGACACGGTCCGGGACCGTCACGGCCACCTGGACAGCCTGTTCGCCAACGCGGGCACCGGCACGTTCCTCCCCTTCGAGCACATCACCGAGCCGGACTTCGACCACGGCGTCGACGTCAACTTCAAGGGCGTGTTCTTCACCGTGCAGAAAGCGCTGCCGCTCCTGGTGGACGGCGGCTCGATCGTCATCAACGCGTCGTGGACCCTCCACCGCGGCAACAGCGTCCTCACCCTGTACTCGGCGACCAAAGCCGCCGCGCACAACCTGGCCCGCACCCTCGCCGCCGGACTCGCCCCGCGCGGCATCCGCGTCAACTCCGTCAGCCCCGGCTACATCGACACCCCGATGTACCCCGCCACCACGCTGAGCCCGGCGGAGGCACAGGCGATCACTGGCCGGATCGTCGCCGGCCGCTTCGGGCACCCCGACGAGGTCGCGGCGGCCGTGGCCTTCCTCGCCTCCTCCGACGCGTCCTACGTCAACGGCCACGACCTCGTCATCGACGGAGGCCTGGTCGGAGCCATACCCGCCTGACCAGCGGCCTGTCCCGCAGTCGAGCACGTCGAGTCATCCGCCGTGATCCGCTCACCCGGCAGTACCTTCACCGCCTGCCCCTCGAAGAGGGTGAAGTCGCCGGACGTGGCTGCGTTCGCTCAGGTGACCCGCGCGGCCACCAGGGTCTCGAAGGTATAGGGCCGCAGCCCATCGGTACGGCCGGCGAAGTACCGCTGCTGGAGGTCTGCACGTGCGGGATGGTCCACGACCTTGAGCCCGCACCGGCTGATCAGCCTCTCGATCTCGATTACCGGCCAGCCGGGCTGAAGAGGCTCGTCGGCAGAAGCCGCGATCGGCGTGTAGATCCGGGCGAATTCCGTCCCCACGTCGTCCAGCACACAGTCCTCGGCCCGGTAGGAGAACACCACCTCAGACCCGGGAGCAGCCGCCGCGATCGTGCGCAACGTCGACTCGATCGCCTGCGCCGTCAGATAGGGAGCGACACCCGTCCAGCAGAACATCGCCGGCTGCGCCCAGTCGAACCCGGCCGCGCCCAGGACATCCCGAACCGGTTCGGCCTCGAAATCGGCCGGCACGAACACCTGCGAGTCGCTGAGCGGCAGACCGAGCTCCCTGACCCGCTCGAGCTTCCATGCCTGGGAAGCAGGATGATCAACCTCGAACACCGTCAGCGAGCCGAGCAGATCCGGCTGCCGCCACGCGAACGAGTCAAGCCCCGCGCCAAGAATCACGTACTGCGTGAAGGCGCCAGCAGCCAGCCGGTCCTCGGCGTACCGGCTGCGCGTGCAGACAGCCGCGCGGGACTCGCGAAGGACTGGGCCGGGGAACAGCGGATCGAACCGGTCTCGCAGCTCCCGCCATACCGGGCCGACAAGCACCAGGGCCAGCACATCATCCAGTACCCACGGCGCCGCCGTCTCCAGGCGAAACAATCCACGCGACACGGCCGCGAACATCGCCGTCCTGCTCGGCGCGCTCTCCATGCATTCCTCCTCGCCGGCCAGAACCCACGCGTGCCCACTCTGCGCACTTCACAGGATGCGACTGAAGCGGCCTGACGGCCACAGCCAGATCGCCTGCCGCCACGATCTGCTCGCCATCGGGATCCTCCAAGAAGGGCTGGACGATCCTCGGCCCGATCGATGACATCGGCCGCGAGGAGAAGCAGTTCCCGTAGGAGGGCTCGCGGAACGCTTCGCCGGGAAGCAGCAGGCACGAGAGGAGACCTCCACCTCCGTGAAGACGTTACTGATCACCGCCGACCGTGTCATCGCAGGCCCCGCGGACCGGGTGACCGCCGGCGGTGTCGGTGCGGATCAAAGTGCGGCGGCCGCGCCGGTAGCGGCGCGGCAGCTGGGCCAGTGCCAGTTTCGCGGCGGCGCTGTGGTCGGCTGCGGTGTTGGACCGGCGTTGCCGGGGCGCAGCAGACCCGCGACCGGCTCGCCGGATCCGCCGTCGCCGTGGTCGAGGAACCCGATCAGCGGGTGGTGCCCGAAGGTGCGCTTCCAGGTCGGGGCCGCGTCCTGCTTGTCCGAATGCGCGATCACCAGCACCCCGTCCAGGTCCACGGTCACGTGCCCGTCTGCGTCGGGGGCGTTGACGCCGGCCGGCGTCCACACCCGCTCGCGCACCTGGGCGCGGGCCCGGCGCGACGAAGGAGCCTCCGCCGCTCACGGGCACTGAGACACGGACACGTTCCAGGGCTTGCGGTTCGTGCCACGAACTAATATAGTTCGTGGCACGAACTCAAATCCTTCCTGGGGAGCGTCAAATCATGAGTCGTACAGTCGCGGTCATCGGCGGAGGCTACGGAGGTGCTGCGGTCGCCAAGGCGCTGGAATCGGAAGCCGACGTCGTCCTCATCGATCCCCGGGAGGCCTTCGTCAACTCGGCAGGGTCGCTGCGGGCGCTGGCTCGGCCTGACTGGGCGCACAACATGTTCTTCCCCTTCGAAACGTTGCTCACGCAGGGCAGGGTGGTGCGCGATCGTGCGGTCTCGGTGGATCCCAGCGGTGTCACCCTGGCCTCCGGCGAGCGTGTCCCGGCGGACTACCTGGTCTTGGCCACCGGCTCCAGCTACGCCTATCCGGCCAAGCCCGGCTCCGACTCGATCATCGAGGCGATGGAAGATCTCCGCTTGACGCACAAGGAACTGCGCCAGGCCGACAGGGTGCTGATTCTCGGCGCGGGCCCGGTCGGCCTGGAACTGGCCGGGGAGATCAAAGAGGTCTGGCCGGGCAAGCAGGTGATCATCGCCGACCCGGCCGAGGAGCTGCTCCCCGGTTTCCAGCCGGAGGTGGTCGAGGACCTGAGCGGCCAGCTGGACGCCCTTGGCGTCGAGCTACGTCTGGGGACAGGCCTCGCGGCCCCGCCGAGCACCGAGGCCGGCCAGGCCGGCGCGTTCACTGTCACGACCACCGACGGCGGCCAGATCACCGTCGACATCTGGTTCCGCGCCTACGGCAAGAGCACGAACAGCGGCTACCTCGCCGACGGCAGGCTCACGACGCTCAACGCTCAGGGCCAGGTCTCCGTGACCGAATCCCTCAACGTCGAGGGGTACGACCACGTCTACGCGGTCGGCGACATCACCGACGTCGCGGAGGCCAAGATGGCCGGCTACGCGATGCAGCACGCCGAGGTGGTCGCCAAGAACATCACCGCCCGGTTGAACGGCGAGCGGCCCACGGCCACCTACCAGCCCCTGCCGCATCCCATGATCCTGCTTCCGCTCGGTACGAACGGCGGTGTCGGACAGTTGCCCTCTCCGGAGGGCCCGTTCGTCGCCCCGGTCGCGATGGTCTCCGAGTACAAGGGCACGGATCTGTTCACTGGCCGCTTCATCGAGCAGTTCGGCCCCACCGTCTGAAGGGTTCGCTGTGCGCCGACCTCGGCGAGGACCCGGCCCACGTCGGACTCGCCTGGCTGCTCGCCCAGGACGGGGTGACTGGACCCATCATCGGCCCCCGAACGACCGAGCAGCTCGACGGCTCACTGCGCGCACTGCGGATCACGCTCGATGACGCCACCCACGCCAGGCTGAACGAGCTCTTCCCGCCGCCGGCGCCCAACGGCGCCAAACCCGCGCCCGGCGCCGTAAGACCAAAGCCCTGGGCACCCGCAGGCCACATCGACGAGCCACCCGCCGCCTGACCACGATCGCAACACACCATACGCACCAAAACCAGGGCCGGGCGGCCACCACAGCCACCCGGCCCTGACGCGCCCAAACGCCCCCACACCCCAGAACGAGGAGACCCCCGCAACGACGAAGGCCCTGGAGCTTGCCGCTCCAGGGCCTGTTCCGTCACTCTGGGAGTACGACTTTCGTCTGTACCCCTTGGTGGGCGAGGAGGGATTTGAACCCTCACATCCTTTCGGACACACGGACCTGAACCGTGCGCGTCTGCCGTTCCGCCACCCGCCCAGGGGTGCCGTCCCGTTTCCGGGTGCCTGAAAAGGCTAGCACGCGCGGGGCAGTGGTTAGGTATCCAGATACGTCGAGCGAACCTTCGCACCGATACGATCGTCTACCAGTGGGGAAGGGAGGTGCCCGTGGGCGTCATTCAGCGCTTCGAGCGACGGCTGGAGGGCATGGTCGAAGGGGCCTTCGCCCGTGCCTTCAAGTCCGAGCTGCAGCCGGTCGAGGTGGCCAGTGCTGTGCAGCGCGAGATGGACGATAGGGCGGCGATCGTGGCGCAGGGCCGTACGCTCGTGCCGAACGACTTCGTCGTGGAGATCTCTCAGCAGGACGGGCAGCGGCTGCAGGTCTACGCCGACAGCCTGAGCCAGGAGCTGGCGAACCTCGCGCGCGAGTACGCGAAGGAGCAGGGGTACTCCTTCGTGGGGCCGGTGCGGGTTCGGTTCGAGAACGCCGGGGATCTCGCCACGGGCATGTTCCGGATCCGGTCGGGGGTGATCCGGGGCTCGACGGTCGAGGGCGGAGAGATCCGCCGGCCGGTGAGCGATGTTCCGCAGGGCGGCCGGGGTGGTGTCTTCGGAGGGCATCCGCGGCTGCTGGTGACGACGGCCGTGGAGGGTACGGACACGACTCAGCGCACCTATGAGATCAACACCCCAGTGACTCTGCTTGGTCGCGGCACGGACTGCGACCTGCGCCTCGTCGATCCGGGCGTGTCCCGGCACCATGCCGAGATCCGCGTAGAAGGTCCCGAAATCGCTCTCGTGGATCTAGGGTCGACCAACGGCTCGTTCGTGAACGGGCAGCCGATCCGGCGGGTCACGCTGGTCGACGGCTCCCGGGTCACGATGGGTCGGACAACCCTTGTGTTCCGCCGCGATAGGGAGTAACCCCGACTCCGATGTCCCCATTCACCCTCACGCTGATCAAGCTGGCGTTCCTCGCGGTGCTGTGGCTGTTCGTCATCGCGGCCGTCGGCGTGATCAGGGCCGACCTGTTCGGCTCCAAGGCCGCCACGAAGGCGGCCGCGCGCCCGTCCCAGTCCAGGCCCCCCAAACCGGCCAGGCAGCCGAAGCCGCCGCGAGCGCAGCGCAGCGCCCAGCACGGCGCCCCGACGAAGCTGGTGGTGGTCCAGGGTGAACGGGCCGGCACCGTCATCGACCTCACAGGGGTGCCCATCACCATCGGCCGGGCGAATGACGCCACTCTGGTCGTGACCGACGACTACGCTTCGAGCCGGCATGCCCGACTTTTCGCGCAGGACGGTCAGTGGATCGTGGAAGATCTCGGCTCGACCAATGGGACGTACCTCGGACGCACGAAGGTGAGCCGGCCGATGCCGGTCCCGCCGGGCGTACCGGTCCGTATCGGCAAGACCGTGATCGAGCTGCGCAAATGACTATGGGAATCCGCTACGCCGCGCGCTCCGACGTCGGCATGCTGCGCGAGGGCAACGAGGACTCGGCGTACGCGGGCGCGCACCTGCTCGCGGTCGCCGACGGCATGGGCGGGCACGTCGGGGGCGAGATCGCGAGCGCCGCGGCGATCGAGGCCCTGCGGGCGCTCGACAAGAACCTGCCCGCGACGGAGCTGCTGGCCGCGCTGGAGCACACGGTCAAGACGGCGAACGACAACCTGCACCGCATCGTCGAGTCGGACCCGGCCCTTCAGGGCATGGGGACGACGCTGACGGCGATGCTGTGGGCGGGCAACCAGGTCGCGCTGGTCCACATCGGGGACTCCCGCGCCTACCTGCTGCGCGACGGCAGCCTGTTCCAGATCACGCACGACCACACGCTGGTCCAGTCGCTGGTGGACGAGGGCCGCATCAGCCCGGACGAGGCCGCCTCGCATCCGCAGCGTTCGCTGCTGCTGCGGGCCCTGGACGGCCGCGGCGAGGTCGATCCCGACCTGTCGCTGCGCGAGGCGATGGTCGGCGACCGGTACCTGCTGTGCTCGGACGGCCTGTCGGGCGTCGTCACGGCGGAGACGATCTTCCAGGTGCTGACGGACGTGGACGACCCGGAGCAGGCCGTCCGGCAGCTGATCGACCTGGCGAACCGCGGCGGCGGCCCGGACAACATCACCTGCGTGGTCGCCGACGTCATCGATCTGGAGCGACAGCCGCCGACGGGCGGTCCAGGCCACGCGGTGGGGGCGGCGGCGAACGCCGCGCCGCCGGAGCCGCAGGGCGGCGGGCCGGGCGCGAACACGACGGTGGCCGACACGCCGGCCGGACGGGCGGCGCAGCTGCGCGACACGCGGCCGCAGCCGCCCGTCGTCGTTGACGAGCGCCCGCCTCCTCCGGCGCCCGCGCCGATGGCCGATCCGATGGGCGGCCCGCCGGGGCCGATGCAGCAGGCGACGATGGAGCAGCCGAGACGCGGCGGCGCCCGCCGCTGGACGTGGCTGGTCATCGTCGCCGGGGTGGTCGTCGTCGGCGTCGTGGCGGGCGGTTTCGCGCTCGTGCAGAACGTCCGGAACGGCTACTACATCGGCGCCGAGGGCGACGACGTCGTCCTGTACCGGGGGACGCCGCAGAAGGTCCCCGGCCTGAAGATGTCCCGCAAGGCCGACGCCAAGAACCTGCAGCCGATCAAGGTGGCCGACCTCCCGCAGGACCTCCAGCAGCAGGTCAAGGACACCTATACGGTGGAGGGGCCCGCCGCGTGGGAGACGCTGGTGGGGCGTGTCTGCAGGTACTCGCTCGTGGACCTGTCCGGCAAGGTCGGCATCGTCCGGGGCCGCAGCCAGCAGAGCTGCGCGGAGACCAAGATCCAGGCCAGCGACATCCAGCTCGACCAGCTGCCCACGTCGGACGCGGCGAAGGTCAGGAAGGGCGAGCTCGTGTTCATCGGGCAGAACGCGGCCACGACCGGGCTGACCGGGCTGAAGGCCCACCGCGACCAGTGCGCGAACAACCAGGCGGGCAAGCCGAAGGACTGTCCCTCCAACGGGGGGAGCTCGTAGATGCACTCGCTCGGGGAGCAGATCAGGGCGCGCCTGCCCTACCAGCAGCGCAACGGGGCCTCGCTGTCCCTGCTGATCTTCGCGATGGTGCTGACGCTGTCGGCGTTCGCGGAGGTCGGGCTGGCGCGCGACCGCAACATCCCCGCCGGGCTGTTCGTGTACGGCGGTGGCCTCGCGGTGCTGGCGCTCATCGCCTACTTCGTCCAGGCGAAGTTCACCCCGTACGCCGACCCGCTGCTGCTGCCGCTCGCGGTGGCGCTGAACGGCCTCGGGCTGACGATGATCTACAGGCTCGACCTCGACACCAGCGCCGACAACAAGGCCGCGGCGCTGGCCGGCAAGAAGCTCATACCAGATGCCGCGGACGCGCCCAGCCAGCTGATGTGGACGTTCGTCGGCATCGTGCTGTTCGTCGGCGCCGTCCTGATCATGCGGGACACCGACAAGACGGACGCGCCGCTGTCGTTCACCCCGAAGACGGCGCAGCGCTACACGTACCTGATCGGCCTCACCGCGGTCATCCTGCTGCTGCTCCCGATCGTCCCCGGCATCGGCGCGGAGATCAACGGCGCCCGGGTGTGGATCCATCTGGGCCCGTTCTCGGTGCAGCCGGGCGAGTTCGCGAAGCTCCTGCTGGTCGTGTTCTTCGCGGGCTACCTGGTGAACAAGCGGCAGGCGATGTCGCTGATCGGCAAGAAGGTCGGCCCGTTCAGCCTGCCGCGCGGCCGCGACCTCGGCCCGATCATGGTGATCTGGTTCTTCTGCCTGGGCGTGTTGTTCATGCAGAAGGACCTCGGCACCGCGCTGCTGTTCTTCGGCCTGTTCGTGTCGATGCTGTACATCGCGACGCAGCGGGTCTCCTGGGTGGTGATCGGTGTCGGGCTGCTCGCGGTGGGCGTGTTCGTCGCGACGCTGCTGCCGTTCATGGGCCACGTGAACCAGCGCATCGACATCTGGCAGAACCCGAAGCCCTACTTCGACGGCGGCTGCCTGCTGGAAAGCGGCAAGGTCGTCCCCGTCAACCCCGACACCGACATCTACAAGCAGAACGCCGTCGAGGGCGTGATCTCGCCGGGCTTCACGGCCTGCGCGAAGCTCGGCGGCGAGTACTCCGACAGTGCGCAGCTCATGAAGGGGCTGTTCGCGCTCGGCCAGGGCGGCGTCCTCGGCACGGGGCTCGGCCAGGGCGAGCCGTGGCGGACGCCGCTGTCGTTCAGCGACTTCATCTTCGACTCGCTGGGCGAGGAGCTCGGGCTGACCGGGCTGATGGCGATCCTCCTGGTGTACGCGTTGATCGTGCAACGCGGGATGAAGACCGCCGTGGCGGCGCGGGACCCGTTCCTGAAGCTGTTCGCGGGCGGCGTGTCGTTCGTGCTGGCCCTCCAGGTCTTCGTGATCGTCGGGGGCGTCACCCGGCTCATCCCGCTGACCGGCCTGACGACGCCCTTCCTGTCCCAGGGCGGTTCGTCGCTGATGGCCAACTGGATCCTGATCGCGATCCTGGTGCGGATGAGCCATGACGCGCGCAAGCCGGCCCCGCAGGCGATCCAGGACGAGGGCATGACCCAGATCGTGAGCACGAGGTGACTTCCCCCCTATGAACATGGACAAGCCGGTTCGACGGGTGGCGATCTTCGCGCTGCTGCTGTTCTTCGGGCTGATGGCGCAGATCAACTACGTCCAGGGCAGCCAGGCGGAGGATCTGCGGACCGACGCCAAGAACAGCCGGCAGTACGCGGACGTGTTCAACTCGCCGCGGGGGCAGATCTCCGCGGGCGGCGAGGTGCTGGTGACGTCCAAGAAGACCGGTAAGGACAACCCGAAGTACGGCCGGACCTACAAGGACGGGCCGATCTTCGCGCCGGTCACCGGGTACTTCAACGGCAGCGCTACGCAGGTCGAGCGGGCTTACAACTCGCTGCTCGGCGGCAAGGACAAGCGGATCACCCAGCAGCACTGGTTCGACCTGTTCATCGGCAAGAAGGCCGACGGCGCGAACGTCGAGCTGACGCTCGACCCGGCGGCGCAGCGTGCGGCGTACGAGCAGCTGAAGGCGCGGACGGCACCGGGCCGCCGCGGCGGCGCCGTGGTCATCGATGTGAAGACGGGCGCGGTGAAGGTGGCGGCGTCGTGGCCGTCCTTCGACCCGAACGAGGTGGCTCCGCAGACCGGTACGAAGGGCGGGAAGCGGCTGGAGGAGCTGGACAAGGGCAACGGCGTCATCAAGCCGCTGGTCGACAACGCGCTCAGCCAGACGTTCCCGCCCGGTTCGTCCTTCAAGACGGTGGTGTCGGCGCTGGCGATGCAGAAGCTCGGCATCAGCAGCTCCACGACCGTCAGCACCGGCCAGCTGATCCTGCCGGAGTCGGGACGTCCGCTGCCGAACTCCCACGACAGCGGCAGCTGCGGCGGGGCGGCCTCGCTGCGCGGCGCGTTCGCCGAGTCCTGCAACACCACGTTCGCGAAGATGGCGCTCGACATGGGCATCCAGGACCTGCACGACGGCGCCACGAAGTTCGGGTTCGGCAAGCGGGTGGAGCTGGAGCCGGACTTCTACACGGCCGAGAGCGACATCCCGGTGGCGTACACGGACGCGAGCGGCAAGACCACCCCGACCGGCCGGGACGGGGTGGCCCGGTCCGGCATCGGCCAGGAGAACGTGCGCGCCACGCCGCTGCAGATGGCGCTGGTCGCGGCCGCGGTCGCCAACGACGGCAAGATCATGAGCCCGTACATGGTGGAGAAGGTGCGGGCCAAGGACCAGAGCGAGCTGTACAGCGCGTCCCCGAAGGAGTTCGGCGAGGCGATGACCGGCGACCAGGCCGGGCAGCTGGAGGACATGATGCGCGCGGTGGTCTCCGAGGGCACCGCGAAGAACCTGCAGGGCATGCGGATCGCCGGTAAGACCGGTACCGCCGAGCAGGGCCCCGGCAACCCGAACGCCAACTGGTTCGTGGGGTTCAGCCCGACGGAGAACCCGCGCTACGCGTTCGCCATCATGACCGAGGCGCAGGGCTCCGGCGCCGGCAACGCCGGCCCCATCGCGGGTGCGATCATGGCTAAGGTCTTGCAGAAGTGAGCACGCGCCTCGTCCTGGGCGACCGGTACCGGCTGCTGGAGCGGCTGGCCACCGGCGGGATGGGCGAGGTGTGGCGCGCGTCGGACGAGCGGTCCGGACGGCAGGTCGCGGTGAAGCTGCTGCGGCTGGAGTTCGGCTCGGACATGCGGGCCCGCGACCGGTTCGAGTCGGAGGCGAGGTTCGCGGCGGAGCTGCGGCACCCCGGGATCGCGCGGGCGTTCGACTTCGGCGAGCACAGCGGCCGGATGTACCTGGTCATGGAGCTGGTGCGGGGCGAGCCGCTCGACGAGATCCTGGCGCGCGACGGCGGGCTGCCGCTGGAGGCCGTCCTGGACCTGGTGGTGCAGGTGGGACGGGCGCTGGAGGTCGCGCACGAGGCCGGGATCGTGCACCGGGACGTCAAGCCGGCGAACCTGATGGTGTCCGGGGACGGCACCGTGAAGATCACCGACTTCGGGATCGCCCGGCGGCTGGCGGCGGCGTCGCAGACCCAGACCGGGATGGTCATGGGGACGGCGCACTACATCTCGCCGGAGCAGGCGCAGGGCAAGGAGCTGTCGCCGAAGGCGGACCTGTACTCGCTGGGCGTGGTGGCCTACGAGTGCCTGACGGGCGCGCCGCCGTTCGACGGGTCGACGCCGGTGGAGGTGGCGCTCCAGCACGTCCGGGACGCGCCGGCGGAGTTGCCGGGGCGGGTGCCGCCGGCCGCGCGCGAGCTGGTCATGGAGATGCTGGCGAAGGATCCGCTCGCCCGTCCGGCCGACGCGGGGTCCCTCGCGGCGCGGGCGCTGGCGATCCGCGCGTCGCTCAGCACGGGCCGTCCCGTGGGGACGACCACCGGTGTCCCCAGCAGAGACACCATCGTTACCCAATCGGCTCCTTTGTCGGGATTTGACGCTGACTTGACGGCGGATAACCTCGCCAAGGGGTCCGTGCAACGGCGCACGGCGCTGACCTATACGTCGGTCGCGGCCGCTCTGCTGGTCTCCGTGATCGTCGCCGGCTCCCTGTGGAAGGGGCCGCTCCTCACGGGTTCCGGCAAGGACGAGCGGGATCCGCCCGCCGCCCCGGCCGCCAGCCCGGTCGGCGGCGACCTCGTGGACGATCCCGCGGCCCGTCCGAGCGCCCCGCCCAAACGCCGGGCGAGCGGCACTCCCCGGCGGCCGGCTGTGACGCCACGGCGCCCGACGCATAGGATCCGTCCGTCAACGCGAGTGACGCCCCAGACGTCTCCTTCACACAAGCCAACCACCAAATCGCCCCGGGCGACTCCCACCGCCCCCAAGCCCACACCCACACCGACGGTGACCACCACGACTCCGTCAACTTCGAGCCCGGCGCCCACGCCGATCCAGAGCGGGGGGCTAGGTTCGGAGGACAAGGTGTAGACGTACGAGGGAAAGTGCACATATGAGTCAACCTCGGCTGCTCGGCGGCCGCTACGAGCTCGATTCGGTGATCGGGCGGGGCGGCATGGCCGAGGTCTACCGTGCCCGAGACCGGCGCCTGGATCGTGTCGTCGCGGTCAAGACGCTCCGGTCGGACCTCGCCCGCGATCCCACGTTCCAGGCCAGGTTCCGGCGCGAGGCCCAGTCGGCCGCGTCGTTGAACCATCCCTCGGTCATCGCCGTGTACGACACCGGCGAGGACATGATCGGCGACACCTCGATCCCGTACATCGTGATGGAGTACGTGGACGGGAGCACGCTGCGCGATCTGCTGCGGGAGAACCGCGCGCTGATGCCCGACAAGGCGCTGGAGATCACCGACGGGATCCTGCGCGCGCTGGACTACAGCCACCGCGGCGGGATCGTGCACCGCGACATCAAACCGGCCAACGTGATGCTGACCCGGCAGCACGAGGTCAAGGTCATGGACTTCGGCATCGCCCGCGCCATGGCCGACTCGGCGTCCACGATGACGCAGACCGCGCAGGTCATCGGCACCGCGCAGTACCTGTCCCCCGAGCAGGCGCGCGGCGAGCGGGTCGACGCCCGCAGCGACATCTACTCGACGGGTTGCGTCCTCTACGAGCTGCTCACCGGCAAGCCGCCGTTCACCGGCGACTCCCCGGTCGCGATCGCCTACCAGCACGTCCGGGAGGAGCCGGTTCCGCCGTCGCAGGTGGACCCGCAGATCCCGCAGTGGGCGGACGCGATCGTGCTGAAGGCGATGGCGAAGGAAGCCGACCACCGCTACCAGAACGCGACGGAGTTCCGCCAGGAGATCCAGCGCGTCCTGCAGGGGCAGCCGGTGGCGTCGACCGCGGCGTCCACGATGCTGATGGGCGCGCAGCAGCCGCAGGGCACCCAGATGATGGGCGCATACCCGCCGGGCGCGTCCCGCACGCAGGTGCACCGCCCGCCGGACGACGGCTACGGCCTTCCGCCCGCCCACTATGACGACGACCTGCCCGAACGGGACGGCGCCGGCAAGAAGGCCGCGCTGTGGGTGGGGCTCGCCGTGCTGTTCATCGGCGGGGCGGCGCTCATCGGCTGGATGCTGAGCGGCGGCGGGGACGAGAAGAACACGCAGGTCGCGATCCCGCAGAGCATCGTCAACGTCTCGCAGAGCGAGGCGACGGCCGAGCTCACCAAGCTCGGTTTCCAGGTCGGCGAGCCGAAGACGGAATTCAGCGACGACATCGACGAGGGTAAGGTCATCAGCTCGGACCCGAAGCCCGGCACGGAGGCGGCCAAGGGCGCCACGGTGACGCTGCTGGTCTCCAAGGGCAAGAAGCCGCCGACGGAGATCGCGGTCCCGAACGTGGCCGGGCAGCCGTACGCGACGGCCAAGAAGCTGCTGGAGGCGAAGGGCTTCGAGGTCGAGAGGCGGGCCGAGTCGAGCGACACCGTCCCGCGGCTCAACGTGATCAGCACCGACCCGGCCGGCGGCACGAAGGCACCGAAGGGCTCGACCGTCACGGTGGTGTTCTCCAACGGGCCGTCGAACCTGAAGGTGCCGAACCTGTTCAACAACAGCCAGCGGGCGGCGTGCGGCAAGCTGGAGGCGGCAGGGTTGAAATGCCACGTGGAGAAGGGCGCGCCGCCGCCGGACAAGCAGGTCGCGCCGGGCTTCGTCTACGACCAGCAGCCGGGCGAGGGCGCCACGGTCGCGCCGGGCGACACGGTGACGATCTACGTGGCCGAGAAGCCGCAGCCGACCCCGACCCAGCCGGGCAACACCCCGACGCCCGGCATCCCGGGCCTTCCGGGCAACGGCGAGGGCTGACCCGCGTAAGCGACAGGGCCCCGGTCTCCACTGAGGAGACCGGGGCCCTTCGCATGAACGAGCTGCGCATGAACGAGCTGCGCATGAAAAGGGGCTTCCGCCACTCGGGGGCAATGGCGGAAGCCCTCGTTATGGTCTTCGGTACGCGGCCCTGGGACGTTACGGATTTCAACGAATATTTTTCAGCTTTTCCGGCGGACGTCGCTCCGCGCGGCGACTTCGCAGGTCAGCCTGGGTCACCCGCCCGGGATGGTGGAGGTGGAGGTGGAGGTGGACGGCGCCGGCGTCTGGACGACGCCGTGGTCGAACTGGATCTTGGTCTCCAGCCGGGGGAACGCCACGTACCACAGGACGGCGGCGACCGCGAGCACGATGCCGAGCGCGGCGGCGGCCTTGGCGGGCCACGCGCCGGGAAGACGGCGCCAGATCCAGGCGTACACGGGACCTCCTACTTTCCGGCGGCGGGCCGCACCCGGGGCCGGGCTTCGGCCAGCTCGCCAAAGATGATCATTCGTTCGGCGGCGGAGTACTTGGGATGGCAGGTGGTGAGGGTGATGAGCCGCCCGGTCGGCTTCCGCTTCGGGTGGAACGGGACGGGCGCGGTCACCTCCGTCGCCGACGGCTTCACGATCCTGCGGTCGGTGACCTTGTAGACGTACTGCTCGTCGCGGGTGTCGACGAGGATCCGGTCGCCGCGGTCGAGTTCGCCGAGCCGGTTGAACGGGGCGGAGTAGGTCGTCCGGTGCCCGGAGAGGACGAAGTTGCCGAGCTGGCCGGGCAGCGCCGTGCCCGGGTAATGGCCGGGCCCCTTGCGCAGGTCGGCGCGGTCGACGCCCTCGATGACGACGAACTCGTAGTCCTCGCCGAACCGGGGGATGCGGATCATCGCGAGCCCCCTGCCGAGCCTCACCTTCTCGGTGGTGACCTTGCCGACCTTGCCGGTGCGCCAGCCGTTCAGCATCTCGTCCTGGAGGCGGTCCTGCTGGCCCTGGGTGTACCGGCCGGTGCCCCACAACTCGTAGGTGACGAGCAGCATGACGATCAGGCCGGCGGTGATGCACACCTCGCCCACGCCACGGATCACCGTCCGCACGCGCGTCCTCCTCCCTCGCCGACCACGTCGCCGGCTCCCTCGCCGGGGTCAGCCGCCCGGCTCCGGCGGCACCGTAGCGTGCTTCATCGTCACGTTGCCGGTGTAGGGCGGCAGCGTCGCCCGTTCCACGGCCCCCACCGAGTAGCCGAGCCCGTACGCGCGGACGTACTTGCGGTAGACGGCGATCTCGGGGGACGCGCCGAGCGCCGCGCGGAGCCGGGCCGGGTCGCCCACGGCGGTGATCCGGTACGGCGGGGAGTACACGACGCCCTGGAGGATCAGGGTATTGCCCACGCACCGGACCGCGCTCGTCGAGATGATCCGCTGATCCATGATCTGCATCGCCCGTGCGCCGCCCGCCCAGAGCGCGTTGACGACGGCCTGGACGTCGCCCTGGTGGACGACGAGGTCATCGGGACGGACGCCGTGCGGCAGACCGTCCGATTTCGGCAGCGGCGCGTCGTCCAGCGTGACGCGGACGGCGGGGCCGGTCAGCGGGGTGAACCCGGCGCCGGCCGCGAGCCGGTCGGCCGCCGCCCGCGCACTTTTCACGCGCGCGTCGTGACGTCCGGCCTCCCGGGAGATACGGTCGACCTGGTCCCGGAGCCGCCGGTACTCGGCGCGCTCCTGGTGGCCGCGGCGCTGCTCGGCCGTGATGAGCTCGGTGATCCTGGTGCGGCCCTGCTCGCGCAGGCTCGTCCCGCGGGCCGTGCTCGCGCTCGCCGCGAACAGGGTCCCCGCGAGGAGCGTGAGAACTGGGATGATGCTTCCCCACGCCGAACGCCGTACGCTGCTCATCGAGAATCTGCTCATCAGACAGTGCTCACCAGCGACTACGCTAACCGACAAAACACCCATGCGCGGTCCGGCGCTCCGGCCGCCGGACGCACGAGGAGATCGATCCCACCGTGGCCAAGTCGAAAGTGCGCAAGAAGGCCGTTTACACGCCCCCGCAGAAGTCCAAGGCGCCCGAGGTCAGCCCCCGCTGGCTGGTGCCCACGATGGTCGGCCTGTGGCTCGTCGGCCTGATCTGGATCGCCGTCTTCTACGTGACGGCGAGCACCGGCACCGACGTGCCGTACATGACCGACCTGCACAACTGGAACCTCGGGATCGGCTTCACGGCGATCATCCTTGGCGTGATCCTGTCGACCCGCTGGCGCTGACCGCGAGTTGTCCACAGGCCGGGAATCCCCTACCCCGGCTTTCCCCAGGTTTTCCACAGATCTTTTCCACAGGGTCGGACGTGCATGGGTGCGCGGACGCCGTCGCGGATGGACGGCGTCCGCGCCACCACGTTCATATGGCCACGTCTACATGGCGGGGCCCAGCTCCGCCGTTCTGACCACCACGAGCGCCGCGAGCAACGCCAGCATGAGCACCGGCGCCCCGATGTGGATCAGCCGGCGCCGCGCGGCGGGAGCGTAGGCGTAGGCGGCCGACAGCAGCGCGCCCACCGCGAGACCGCCGACGTGCCCCTGCCAGGAGATCCCCGGCACCGAGAACGTGATCACCAGGTTGATCACCAGCAGCACCACGATGGGCCCGACCGGGCCGCCCAGCTTGCGGCCGATCACGAAGTACGCGCCGAACAGCCCGAAGATGGCGCCGGACGCGCCGACCGCGGCGTCCTGCGGAGCGCCGACCAGGTACAGCAGCACGGATCCGCCGAGGCCGGACAGCATGTAGAGCGCCAGGAAGCGCCATCGTCCGAGCAACTGCTCCAGCGCGGGGCCGACCGCCCACAGCGCCCACATGTTGAACAGGATGTGGGTGATGCCGAACGACCCGCCGCGCTGGTGCAGGAACATGGTGGTGAGCAGCCGGTACCACTCGCCCTCGGCGACCCCGCCGAGGTGACCGTCCGGCAGGACGCCCCGGCCGAGCATCATGAACTCCCAGACGACCCGCCATGACGCCAGCTCGGCGACGTACGCCGCCACGCACGCGCCGATGAGCGAGTACGTGACGACCGGCACCGCGGACGCGGGAGCCCGTCCGCCGAGGACCGTCCTCGGCACCGCCCTGCGGACGTCCCGGCGCCCCTCGGCGACGCACTCCACGCACTGGTGCCCGACCGCAGCGTCCCGCATGCAGTCCGGGCAGATGTAGCGGTCGCACCGGGTACAGCGCACATACGTCTCGCGCCCCGGGTGCCGGTAGCAGGTCGGCACCGAGGTCTCGGGGGCGGGACTGTGGTCTGTGCTCATCTGGGGCTCCGTCGGCCGGAGGGCGTCACCCGGTGGGGGCGCACCCTTCGCGGGTTCTCACCTTCACGAACGTCTAACGACGCTCGATCGTCACCGATTCCAGGACGACGTCCTGCTGCGGACGGTCGTTGCGCCCGGTCGGCACCTTGCCGATGCGGTCGACGACGTCCGTCCCCTCGATGACCTTGCCGAAGATGGTGTGCCGGCCGGTCAGGTGCTGGGTGTGGCCGACGTCCAGCGTGATGAAGAACTGGGAGCCGTTGGTGCCGGGCCCGGCGTTCGCCATCGCCAGCAGGTAGGGGCGGTTGAACTTCAGGTCCGGGTGGAACTCGTCCTTGAACTGGTAGCCGGGGCCGCCGGTGCCGGTGCCGAGCGGGTCACCGCCCTGGATCATGAACTGGTCGATGACGCGGTGGAAGATCGTCCCGCTGTAGAGCGGGGCGTCGGACTTCTGCCCGGTGCGCGGGTCGGTCCAGGTCCGGGTGCCCTCCGCCAGCTCGACGAAGTTCGCCACCGTCTCCGGCGCCTGCTCCGGGTAGAGCTGGATCACGATCTTGCCGAGCGACGTGGTGAACGTCGCGAAGATCTCGTTGGCCACGCTGGCCGCCTCCTCATGAGGTGGATGTCTGAACTTGAACTCTGAACGTTACGGTCTCGGTCACGCGCGAATCGACTACCCGGCGTGCACAGGTCGTCACGCTCGCGGGGTTTGCCTGCCGATTGCTGGGAAGGCTGCATGACAGGACCTCGCAAACAGGGAGGTTAGCGTGTCCCTAATGATCAGTATCCGCCGGAAGCCGCAGGACGAAGTCCTCTCGCGGTTCGGCCGCGTCCAGGACGCGGCCCGGCACGGCGCCGACGTGTGCCGGCAGGGCGCCTCCAACGCGGCGGAGCGGATCGCGCCCGCCGCCGAGGAGCGGCTCATGCTGGTGCGCGGCTGGAGCGCACCGAGGCTCCGGCGAGCGGCCCGGTACGTGGAGTCCGGGATCGCACCGCGGGTGAGCACGTTTCTGAGCGACGTCGCCGGACGGGTGGAGCCCCCCAAGCGGGGCGGGCCCGGCCGCGGCGCGCTCATGGCGATGATGGGCGTGGTCACCGCGGTCGGCGTGGCCGGCGTGGTGGCGACGCGGCGCGGCGTCATCCGCGACATGACCAAGGGTTCCGGTGAGCACCGGGAGGACGCCACCTCGGCCGACTCCATGACGGTCTCCGGCGCCGATGTCGACGGTCAGGTGCATTCGTCGCACTAGCGCGCACACCGTGGGGCCCGGCCGTTACCGGCCGGGCCCCACGGTGTGCGGGCGGGTCGCCGCCGTCGCGCGCATCCCCACCGCCGTGTCCCAAGGCGGCTACTACCCGGTACGGTAACGGCCATGTCGCCGAAAAGCTCCGTCGGGCAGGTGCTGGCGGCCCGCGCGAGACAGCGGGCGCGCCAGGGCGTGCACACGGCCGTGCACCGCACCTGGGAATGGATCCAGCGGCACGGCGAGATCACCCCGCACACCCCCGGCCGGCGCAGGTTCGCCTATCTCGGCGAGGGCGCGTGCATCGGCTTCCCGGTCGGCTCGATCTACGGCGAACCGTGGATATCCATCGGCGACCACACCCTGGTCGGCACGCACGTCACGATCTCCGCCGGCTTCGTCCCGGGGCTCGACCTCGGCCCGGACGTCATCGTCCGGATCGGCGCCAGCTGCTCCCTCGGCCGCGGCACCCACATCGTCGGCCACCAGTCCATCGAGATCGGCGACGACGTCTTCACGGGCCCCAACGTCTACATCACCGACCAGAACCACACCTACGGCGACCTCCACGTGCCGATCGGCCGGCAGTGGCCGGAGAACAACCCGGTCGTGATCGGCGACGGCTGCTGGATCGGCACCGGCGCGATCATCCTGCCCGGTACCCGGCTCGGCCGTAACGTCGCCGTCGCCGGCGGCGCCGTCGTCCGCGGCGAGTTCCCCGACCACTCGGTCATCGGCGGCGTCCCCGCGAAGGTCCTGCGCAGCCATGACAAGGAGAACGGCTGGCAGCCGCCGCTCCGCAACGATCCGCTGATCTCCCTGGACGAACTCGCCGCCCTCTCCGTGGACGGCCTGGAGGGCCTCCAGATCCTCCAGGACAAACTCCGCGAAGAATCCGCGACCCGCGCCGAGGCCCTCCGGAAGGACGACGCTTTCCAGGAAGACGCCCTCCAGGAAGAGGCCGGCTGAACCGTCAGCGGTCGCGGGCTGTGCCCGTGGACGTGACAGGCCCCGACGTGACAGGCCCCGCCCGGCGATGCCGGGCGGGGCCTGTCGGGGTCGCGGGTCAGTTGTAGCGGGCCGCGCGGCGCTCGCCGCCGTTGTAGGGGGCGCCGCCACGGCGGTTGCCGTGGGAGCCGCCGCCGGTGCGGGGGCCGCCGCCCCGGCGGTCGCCGCCGGAGTAGGTGCGGTGCTCGCCCCGGCCGGCCTCGCCCTCGCGGCGGCGCCCGCCGTCCTGGCGGTCGAAGGAGCGCGGGCCCCGGCGCCGCCCACCGCCCTGGCGGCCGCGGCCGCCCTCGCGGCGCGGACGCTCCGGAATGATCGGCTCCTCGATCGGGATGCCGGACGGCGGCCGGGCGCCGGTCAGCTTGACCAGCTCGGTGTCGCCCGTGCTCACCCGGACGCGGGGCGCGTTGATCCCGGCCCGGCGCGTCATCGCCGACGTCGAGCGCACCTGGTGCGGCAGGACGAGCGTGACGACGGTGCCGTGCTCCCCGGCGCGGGCCGTGCGTCCCGCGCGGTGCATGTAGTCCTTGTGGTCGGCGGGCGGGTCGACGTGCATGACCAGGGACACGTCGTCCACGTGGATGCCGCGGGCGGCGACGTCGGTGGCGACCAGCACGCTGATGGAGCCCTCGCGGAACTCGGCGAGCGTGCGGGTGCGCAGGCCCTGGGACTTGCCGCCGTGCAGGCCCGCCGCGCGGACGCCGGCCTGGACGAGCTGCTTGGCGAGCCGGTCGACGCCGTGCTTGGTGCGGGCGAACAGGATCGTCCGGCCCTCGCGGTTGGCGATCTCGGCGGTGATGGCGCTCTTCTCCTTCGGCGCCACGAGCAGGAGGTGGTGGTCCATCGTGGAGACGGACTCGTCCACCGGGCCGATCGCGTGCGTGACCGGGTCGTTCAGGTACCGCTTGACGAGGACGTCGACGTCCTTGTCGAGGGTGGCGGAGAAGAGGAGGCGCTGGCCGTCGCGCTTGGCGGCGTCCAGGATGTCGGTGACGTCGGGCAGGAAGCCCATGTCGGCCATGTGGTCGGCCTCGTCCAGCACGGCGATCTCGATGTCGGACAGGTCGCAGGCGCCCTGCCGCATCAGGTCCTTGAGCCGGCCGGGGGTGGCGACGAGGACCTCGACGCCGCGGCGCAGCGCGTCGATCTGCTTGAACATGGACGTCTGGCCGATGACGGTCTTGAAGCGCAGCCCGAGGCCGCGGCCGAGCGGCTCCAGGTTGTTCTGCACCTGCTGGGCGAGTTCGCGGGTCGGCACGAGGATCAGCGCCAGCGGGCGCTTCGGGGCGGCCTTGCGGCCGGAGAGGCGGGACAGGAGCGGCAGGCCGAACGCCAGGGTCTTGCCGGAGCCGGTCTTACCGCGGCCGAGAACGTCCCGTCCGGCCATGACGTCGGGGATCGCGGCGGCCTGGATGGGGAAGGGGGCCTCGATGCCCTGGCGCTCCAGGGCGTTCACCAGCACCGGCGGGATGCCGAGCTCGGCGAAGGTGGGAACCCGCTCCTCGTCCGCGGTGGCGGGCATGGACGGGTTCTGTGCAGCGGCAGCTGTGGTCACGCATTACCTTCCGAGAGGGGGGCACGTCTCGGGAGGCACCACGATGTGCGCGGCCTGCAAGGACGAGCCTGGCGCCATGGGTGCGCCGAAGAGTGATTCCTAGAGTCTAACGTCGCCGGGGGACCTGCTTATGCCCCGTCCCCGCCGGAACATGCGTCAGCTCAGGCTCAGCAGCCGCAGGAGATCGCGGTGGGGGCGGTCAGCGGGTCGGCGGGTCGCCGCGTGACGGACCCGTCGCCGGTCTCGACGGGGAACCCCTCGCGCGCCCAGTACTCGAACCCGCCGATCATCTCCTTGACCGGACGGTCGAGCTTCGCGAACTCCAGCGCCGCCTTGTGGGCGCCGTTGCAGCCGGGTCCCCAGCAGTAGACGACGACGGTCACGCCATCGGGGATCAGGTCGCCGGCGCGTTCGGCGATCTCGGCGGTGGGGAGGTGGATCGCGCCGTGGACATGGCCCTGCGCCCAACTCTCGGCGCTGCGCGTGTCGGCGACGACGATGCCGGGCGCCTTCGCGGCGAGGTCGGCGGCGACGTCGGACACGTCCGTCTCGAAGGCCAGGCGTGCGGCGAAGTGCCGGCGCGCCTCGGCGGGGGTCGCGGCAGGTGTGACAGCGCTCATGGCGGGCTCCTTCGTGTCCGGGTCATGCGTGTTCGGGGTCATGAACGATCTTCGGATGCCCGGCGCCGATCGGGCAGTGGCATGAATGCCCGGCACCGCTAAGATCTGGCCATGCTGGTTCCCCCCGTCCGGCGGCACACGATCTCGGTGCTGGCGTTCGACGGCATGGCGCCGTTCGAGCTCGGCTCCGTCGTCGAAGTGTTCGGGCTGCCCCGCCCCGAACTGGACGTCCCCTGGTACGACCTGCGGGTCTGCTCGATGGAACGCGGTCCGATGCGCGCGGTGGGCGGCTTCGCGATCACGGCCGAGCACGGGCTGGACGTGTTCGCGTCCGCGGACACGGTGCTGGTCGTCGCCGTCCCCGACGTCCGGCGCGACCCGGCGCCCGAGGTCGTCGCGGCGCTGCGGGACGCGCACGCGCGGGGCGCCCGCGTCGTCTCCATCTGCTCGGGCGCGTTCGCCCTGGCCGCCGCCGGCCTGCTGGACGGACGCGAGGCCGCCACCCACTGGCAGTACGCGGACCTTCTGCGCCGCCGCTACCCGGACGTCCGCGTGACCCCGGACGTCCTCTACGTGGACGGCGACGACGTACTCACCGGCGCGGGCAGCGCCGCCGGACTCGACATGTGCCTGCACCTCGTCCGGAAGGACCACGGCGCCCGGATCGCCAACATGGTCGCGCGACGGCTGGTCGTCCCGCCGCATCGGGACGGCGGGCAGGCGCAGTTCGTGGAGGCCGCCGTGCACCGTCCGGACGAGGACGACCCGGTCGCGCGCAGCATGGCCTGGGCGCTGGCCCACCTCTCCGAGCCCATCACGATCGCCCGGCTGGCGCGCGAGGCGTACCTCGCACCCCGCACGTTCATCAGGCACTTCAACCGGCAGACGGGCACGAGCCCGCTCCGCTGGGTCATCCGCCAGCGCGTCCTGGCCGCCCTGCCGCTCCTGGAGGAGGGCGTCACACCGATCGAGGAGATAGGCGCGGCCGTCGGCTTCGAGAGCCCGGCGACGTTCCGCCACCACTTCGCCCGGGCGATGAAGACCTCCCCGTCCGCCTACAGGCGCACCTTCCGCCCCACCGCCCTCTGACCGCCGGACCACGCGGGTCCGCCGCCGTCACCGGTGGCGGACCGGGGCCTGCCCGTCGGCTGCGGGGCGCGTTGCCCGGACGGTCCCGTCCGGTGCCGGATCGACGAGTTAACCAAGTCTGTCGGATCGGCTCCTTTCCGGGCGTCAAGGGCGCGGTTATGATCATGCTGCTCACGTCCGCCGCCGACTTGGACGATGCCCGCTCCTAGTGCGTCACCGTCATCGCCGCTGATCGGCCCAGCCGCTGCTCCTTCCCAGGAGAGGACACCCGCCATGCCCAGACGCCTCCTCGGCGTGCTCGCCGCCGCGTTCCTCGGGACCGCGACCCTGACCGCCGGCGCGTCGACCGCGTCCGCCGCAACGTCGACCGCACCGTCCGCCCTGGCGCCGCTCAAGGTCGCCGCTGTCGACTTCCACGGGATCGTCGCGCTGAGCAACTGCTCCGGTTCGCTGGTGCGCACCCCGAACTCCGCCGACAGCGATCCGGCGCTCGTGCTGACCAACGGCCATTGCTACGAGGGCGGCATGCCGTCCGCCGGGCAGGTGATCAAGAACCGGTCGTCCAGCCGCACCTTCACCCTCCTGAACTCGAGCGGCACGGGCTCGCTCGGCACTCTCCGCGCGAACTCGATGCTGTACGCGACCATGACGGACACCGACGTGGCCCTGTACCGGCTCAACCGGACCTACGCGAGCATCCAGCAGACCTATGGAACGACTGCCCTGGAGTTGTCGCTCCAGCACCCGACCGCCGGAACCGGGCTGCGCGTCGTCTCCGGGTACTGGAGGCGCATGTACTCCTGCAACCTCGACGGTTTCGCCTACCGCCTCCGCGAGAGCCAGTGGACCTGGAAGGACTCGGTGCGTTACACGTCCTCGTGCAACACCATCGGCGGGACGTCGGGGTCGCCGGTCATCGACGCGGCGTCCGGCAAGGTCATCGCCGTGAACAACACCATGAACGAGGACGGCGCGAGCTGCACGCTGAACAACCCGTGCGAGGTGGACGAGGCGGGCAACGTCACCGTGCGCCAGAACATCGGGTACGCGCAGGAGACCTACATCCTGGGCGCCTGCATCGCTCCCGGCAGCGTGATCGACTTCAACCGTCCGGGCTGCCTGGTTCCGTCCGGCGCCTGACCTGACTCCATGGACCCGCGGCCGAGCCCCGGCCGCGGGTCCACGCGCGTCCGGGCATGTGAGGGAAGTTACGACCGGGCGTAGTACTACAAGCCGTAGTATCTCTGGCAGGGTGAAGTACTACCGCTTGTAGTAGATAGCCGGAGAGGCGTCTGGGGCCATGGATTCGGTCGACATCGCACGGTGGCAGTTCGGCATCACCACCGTCTACCACTTCTTGTTCGTCCCGCTGACGATCGGGCTGTCCGCGCTGGTCGCGGGCCTGGAGACGGCATGGCTTCGGACGGGCAAGACCAAATACCTGCGGGCCACCAAGTTCTGGGGCAAGCTCTTCCTGATCAACTTCGCGATGGGGATCGTCACCGGCATCGTGCAGGAGTTCCAGTTCGGAATGAACTGGAGTGACTACTCCCGGTTCGTCGGCGACATCTTCGGGGCGCCGCTCGCCATCGAGGGGCTGCTCGCGTTCTTCGTCGAGTCGACCTTCCTCGGCTTGTGGATCTTCGGCTGGGACCGGCTGCACCCCAAGCTCCACAACGCCTGCATCTGGCTCGTCCACATCGGGACGCTGCTGTCGGCGTACTTCATCCTCGCCGCCAACTCGTGGATGCAGCACCCCGTCGGCTACCGGATCGACCACGAGACCGGACGGGCCGTCCTCACCGACTTCTGGGCCGTCCTCACCAACTCGACGCAGCTCGTCTCGTTCCCGCACACGATCACGGCGGCGTTCGTCACCGGCGGCATGTTCATGGCCGGCGTCAGCGCCTGGCACCTCGCCCGCCGCAAGAACGTCGAGGTCTTCCGCCCGTCCCTGAAGCTCGCGCTCGCCGTCACCGCGATCGCCTCCATCGGCGTCGCCATCAGCGGCGACATTCAGGGCAAGGTCATGACCGAGCAGCAGCCGATGAAGATGGCCGCCGCCGAAGCCCTCTACGAGACCGAGCAGCCCGCGGCGTTCTCCGCCTTCACCGTCGGGACGCCGAACGGCCGCGAGGAGGTCTTCGGGATCAAGGTCCCGCGCGTCCTGTCGTTCCTCGCCACCGGCAGCTTCGACGGCGAGGTCAAGGGGATCAACGACGTCCAGGCCGCCGAGGTGGCGCGCTACGGGCCCGGCGACTACCGGCCGGTGATCCCCGTCGCCTACTGGAACTTCCGGATCATGGTCGGGGTCGGGATGCTCACCGCGCTCGTCTCGCTGGCCGGGCTGTGGCTGCTGCGCCGCGGGCGGCTGCCCTCCAGTCCCTGGGTGTACCGGGCCGGCGTGCTGTCGCTGACCCTCCCGTTCATCGGCAACTCCGCCGGATGGATCTTCACCGAGATGGGACGGCAGCCCTGGTCGGTGTTCGGCGTGCTGAAGACGTCCGCGAGCGTCTCGCCCGGGGTGTCGCCGACGTCAATGCTCATCTCCGTCATCTCGCTGACCGCGCTGTACGGCGTCCTCATGGTCATCGAGGCGGGGCTGATGCTGAAGTACGCCAAGGCCGGGCCGCCGTCCGAGGAGGAGGCGCTGCCACCGCCGCCCCCCGGCTCCGGTCCGGGCTCCGACTCCGACTCCGACGATGAGCGCTCGCTCGCGTTCGCCTACTGAGGAAGCCGGCCATGGAACTCACCACCGTCTGGTTCATCATCATCGCCTTCCTGTGGACGAGCTACTTCTTCCTGGAGGGATTCGACTTCGGCGTCGGGATACTGCTGCCCGTCCTCGGCCGCGACGACGTCGAGCGCCGCGTCGTCATCAACACCATCGGCCCCCTCTGGGACGGCAACGAGGTGTGGTTCATCGTCGCCGGCGCCGCCACGTTCGCCGCGTTCCCCGAGTGGTACGCCACCCTGTTCAGCGGCTTCTACCTGCCCCTGCTCGCCATCCTGATCGCGCTGATCATCCGCGGCGTCGCGTTCGAGTACCGCGGCAAGAAGGACGACGCGCGGTGGCGGTCGCGCTGGGACAAGGCCATCTTCTGGGGAAGCCTGCTGCCCGCGTTCCTGTGGGGCGTCGCGTTCTCCAACATCGTCCGGGGCGTGCCGCTCGACCCCTCGCACGAGTACGCGGGGACGCTCGTCGACCTGCTCAACCCGTACGCGCTGCTCGGCGGGCTCACCACGACGACCCTGTTCGTCCTGCACGGGGCGGTCTTCCTGGCGCTGAAGACCTCCGGCGACATCCGGGTCCAGGCGCGGCGCGTCGCGACCGTCGCGGTCGTCGCCGCGATCGCCGCGGGCGGCGGCTTCCTGCTGATCACCCAGGTGCAGCACGGCAAGCCGGTGACCTGGCTGACCGTGGCCGGCGCCGCCGCCGGGCTGGTGCTCGCCGCCGTCGCCAACCGGCGCGGGCGCGAGGGCTGGGCGTTCATCGGCACCGGCGCCGCCATCGTGCTCGCCGTCGCCACCCTGTTCACCGCGCTGTTCCCGGACGTCATGCCGTCCACCCTCGGGTCGGGTGGCCTGACCACGCAGAACGCCGCCTCGACCGGCTACACGCTGAAGATCATGACGTGGGTCGCGGTGGTGTTCACCCCGATCGTGCTGATCTACCAGGGGTGGACGTACTGGGTGTTCCGGAAGCGGATCGGCACGTCGCACATCCCGGTCGCGAAGAAGCCCGAGCCGGTGCCGTGAAACCCCTCGACCCCCGGCTGCTGAAGTACGCCCGGACGACGCGGATCTTCCTGGTGTCGTCCGTGGCGCTCGGCACCGCCACCGCCGGACTGATCATCGCGCAGGCGACGCTGCTCGCCGACATGCTCACGCGGGCGTTCCTGCACGGCGCCGCCCTCGCCGACCTGCGCACCCCGCTCCTGCTCCTGCTGGCCGTCGTCCTCGGCAGGACGCTGGTCGCCTGGCTGCAGGAGGTCGCGGCGCACCGCTCCTCCGCCGCGGTGAAGTCGCAGCTGCGCGGCCGGCTGCTCGCGCGAGCCCTCGGGCTCGGGCCGCGCTGGCTGTCCGGCGAGCGCAGCGGCGAACTCGCCACCCTCGCCACGCGCGGGATCGACGCGCTGGACGACTACTTCTCCCGCTACCTGCCGCAACTCGTCCTCGCGGTGATCGTCCCGGCGGCCGTGGGGCTGCGCATCCTGCTCGGCGACTGGCTGTCGGCCGTGACGATCGCGGCGACGGTGCCGCTCATCCCGATCTTCGCGATCCTGGTCGGGCTCACCACGCAGCGGAAGATGGACCGGCAGTGGCGGACGCTCTCCGTCCTCGCCGCGCACTTCCTGGACGTCGTCGCGGGCCTGCCCACGCTGAAGATCTTCGGCCGGGCGCGAGCGCAGGCGGAACGGATCCGCGAGGTCACCGACCGGCACCGGCGCGCGACCATGTCGACGCTGCGGATCGCGTTCCTGTCGGCCCTCGTGCTCGAACTGCTGTCGACCCTGTCGGTCGCGCTCGTCGCCGTGTCGATCGGGCTCCGGCTGGTCGAGGGCGGTATCGGGCTGGAGACGGCGCTGCTCGTCCTGATCCTGGCGCCGGAGGCGTACCTTCCGCTGCGGCAGGTCGGCGCGCAGTACCACGCGAGCGTCGAGGGCCTCACCGCCGCGGCGCGGATCTTCGGGGTGCTCGAAACGCCGCTGCCCGCCACCGGGACCCGCTCCGACATCCCCGACGTCTCCCGCGCGACCCTGCGCCTGGACGGGGTGACGGTCACCTACCCCCGAGGCCCCGCCCTTCGCGATATCTCGCTGACCGTCCACCCCGGGGAGACGGTCGCGCTGGTGGGGCCGAGCGGCGCCGGGAAGTCGACCCTGCTGTCGGTACTGCTCGGATTCGTCCAGCCCGACTCGGGACGCGTCCTGGTCGACTGGGCCGACCTGGCCGAACTCTCCCCGGACGCCTGGCGTGCCCGGATCGCCTGGGTCCCGCAGCGTCCCCACCTCTTCGCCGGGACGGTCGCCGAGAACATCCGGCTGGGCCGCCCGGACGCGTCCGAGGCATCCGTGCGCGCCGCCGCCGAGGCCGCGAACGCGCTGGAGTTCATCGAGGCGCTCCCCGCCGGCTTCGCCACCGTGCTGGGCGACCGGGGCGCGGGACTGTCCGCCGGCCAGCGGCAGCGCCTCGCCCTGGCCCGCGCCTTCCTCCGCGACGCGCCGCTCCTCCTGCTGGACGAGCCGACCTCGAACCTGGACGTCGAGAGCGAAGCCGCGGTCATCGACGCCGTGCGGCGCCTCAAGGCCGGCCGGACCGTGATCCTCGTGGCGCACCGCCCGGCCCTGACCGCCCTCGCCGATCGCGTGATCAAGGTCGCGCCCGCGGCGGTGACGGCATGACCGCACCGGCTGATGATTCACGTGAAACCTCGTGGGGCAAGGGAGGCGGCGGCATGATCCTGCGGCTCATCAAGTTCGCGCGGCCGGCCCGGGGGCGGTTGCTCCTCGCCGTGGTGTTCGGCGTGCTCGCGCTCGGCAGCGGGGTCGGTCTGATGGCGACCTCTGCGTGGCTCATCTCTCGCGCAGCGCAACATCCACCCGTCCTCATGCTGATGGTCGCGATCGTGGCCGTCCGCGCCTTCGGACTAGGACGCGGAGTGTTCCGCTACGTCGAACGTCTCGTCGGGCACGACGCGACCTTCCGCATCCTGGCCGACCTCCGCGCGCGCGTGTACGAGCGGCTGGAACGGCTCGCACCCGGCGGACTCCCCGCCTTCCGTGGCGGCGACCTACTGGACCGGCTCGTCGCGGACGTCGACGCCGTCCAAGACCTGTTCCTCCGCGTCCTGTTGCCGTGCACGGTCGCCGCCGTCGTCGGTGGGGCTTCGGTGGGGCTCGCGTGGGCGCTGCTCCCCTCGGCGGGGATCGTCCTACTGCTCGCCTTGCTGCTGGCCGGTGTCGTCGCCCCCTGGCTGTCCTCCGCCATCGCGCGCCGGGCCGAACGCCAGACGACCGACCTGCGCGGCGAACTGACCTCCCACGTCGTCGACACCCTCCAGGGCGCGCCCGAGCTCATCGCCTACGGCGCGGCCCCCGCACAGCTCGCCGAGGCCAACCGCCTGGACCGCGACTTCACGCGAGCCACCGCCCGTTCCGCCGCCACCGCCGGCATCGGCGCGGCCATCTCCGCCCTCGCCGGCGGCCTGGCCGTGTGGGGCACCCTCGCCGTCGGCGTCCCGGCCGTCCGCTCGGGCGCGTTGGACGGGGTGCTGCTCGCCGTGATCGTCCTGCTCCCGCTGGCCGCGTTCGAGGTCGTCGCCGGGCTGCCGCTGGCCGCCCAGTACCTGGAACGGGTCCGCCGCTCGGCCACGCGGATCTTCGCCGTCCTGGACGCGCCACCGCCCGTCCACGACCCGGCCGACCCGTCGCCGCTCCCCGCGTCCCCGTACACCCTCAAGGTCGAGAACCTCCGCGCCCGGTGGACGCCCATCGCCCCCTATGCGCTCAACGGCATCTCCCTGGACCTGACCCCCGGCCACCGTTGCGCGATCGTCGGCCCGTCCGGTTCAGGCAAGACGACCTTGACGTCCGTCCTGCTGCGCTTCCTTGAACCCGCATCAGGTGAGGCGTCCCTGAACGGCATCGACCTCCGCACGCTGAATGGCGACGATGTCCGGAAGGTCATCGGCCTGTGCGCGCAGGACGCGCACCTGTTCGACTCGACGATCGGGCAGAACATCCGCCTGGCCCGTCCTACCGCGACCGACGGCGAGATCCGCGACGCTCTGCGCCGAGCCCGGATCCTCGACTGGGTCGACTCCCTGCCGCAGGGGCTCGACACCCACGTCGGTGAGCACGGCGCACAGGTCTCTGGTGGCCAACGCCAGCGCATCGCCTTGGCGCGAGCCCTCCTCGCCGACTTCCCGATCCTCCTCCTGGACGAGCCCGCCGAGCACCTCGACATCGCGACCGCCGACGAACTCACCGCCGACCTCCTGACCGCCACCGAGGGCCGCACGACCCTCCTCGTCACCCACCGCCTGGCCGGACTGGACGCCGTCGACGAGATCATCGTCCTCGACGAGGGCCGCGTAGCCGACCGCGGAACCCACGCCGACCTGGTCTCCCGCCCCGGTCTCTACCGCTCCCTCTGGCAACGCGAACGCGCCGCCGCCCCCGAACCTCAACTCAAGTGAGCAGGGAGCGAACCACCTACGCGAAACCTGAAGATCCCTGGCCCACCCCTGGGACGAGTCGACCGCCACCGCAGAACAGTCCCGTCAGCGTGACCGACGGGTGTTGAGGCGGGCGGCCTGGCGCGTCAGGTGGTCGCGTTCGGCGAGGTTGGCTGCCTTTCGTGCCGCTTCGACGTACAGCCGCGCCGCCGTCGCCACATCGCCGTCGCGTTCGTGAAGGTACGCCGCCACGGCGGTATGGCGGGGCAGTGAGTCATCCACCGTCGAAAGCGCCGCCAGCCCGGCGCGCGGCCCGTCGGCCTCGCCGACGGCCACCGCGCGGTTGAGCCGGACGACGGGGCTGTCGGTGAGGCGCGCGAGTTCGTCGTACCACTCGACGATCTGGACCCAGTCGGTCTCCTCGGCGGTGAGCGCATCGGCGTGGAGGGCCGCGATGGCGGCCTGGGCCTGGAACTCGCCGAGCCGGTCGCGGACGAGCGCCGCCTGCAGGATCTGGATGCCCTCGGCGATCATCCCGGTGTCCCAGCGGCCGCGGTCCTGCTCGGCGAGCGGCACGAGGCTGCCGTCGGGCGCGGTCCGGGCGGCGCGCCGGGCATGGTGGATCAGCATGAGGGCGAGCAACCCCGCCACCTCGGGGTGGTCGATCGCGGCCGCGAGCTGCCGGGTGAGCCGGATGGCCTCGGCGACCAGGTCGACGTCACCGGAGTAGCCCTCGTTGAAGACCAGGTAGAGGACGCGCAGCACGGTGGCGACGTCGCCGGGCCGGTCGAACCGCACGTCGGAGACGGTGCGCTTGGCCCGGCTGATGCGCTGCGCCATGGTCGCCTCCGGCACCAGGTAGGCCTGGGCGATCTGGCGGGTGGTCAGCCCGCCGACGGCGCGCAGCGTGAGCGCCGCCGCCGACGACGGCGTCAGCGAAGGGTGGGCGCACAGGAAGTAGAGCTGGAGCGTGTCGTCCACCGCGGGCGCGGGCCCGGGCTCCGGCTCCTCGTCGACGATGTCCTCACGCCGGCGGCGGGCGGAGTCCGCCCTGGTCGCGTCGAGGAACTTGCGCCAGGCCACGGTGACCAGCCAGCCCTTCGGGTCCCGCGGCGGGTCGGCCGGCCAGACGCGAACCGCCTCGACCAGCGCGTCCTGCACGGCATCCTCGGCCGCCGCGAAATCGGCTCCGCGGCGGACAAGGATCCCCAGCACGCTCGGCGTGAGGCTCCGGAGCAGAGCCTCGTCCATCCGGGAGGTCACTCGGTGATGGTGGGCGGCTCGGTCAGGAACGGGCGCAGCTCGAGCCACTCGTGGATCGGCCTGCCGCCCGCCCCGGGGGCGGCCGACAACTCCCCGGCCAGCTCGACGGCGCGCTCGTAGCTGTCGACGTCGATCACCATCCACCCGGCGATGAGGTCCTTGGTCTCGGCGAACGGGCCGTCGGTGACCGGCGGACGCCCCTCCCCGTCGTACCGGACGAACGTTCCCTCGGGCGCGAGCGCCTGACCGTCGACGAACTCGCCGGTCTCCTCGAGCCGGGCCGCGAAGTCCCGCATGTACTGCATGTGCGCCGAGATCTCCTCCGGCGTCCACTTGTCCATCGGTACGTCGTTGACCGCAGCCGGGGCGCCGCGGTAGTGCTTGAGCAGCAAGTACTTGGCCATCGCGATTCTCCTCGGTGCTGATGCGACCCATTTTCGTCGCGTTCACCGCTGGGACGAAGCCGCCCACGGGATCTCGACATCCCGCCCGAAACTTCTTGGGCCTCCTTGGACGAGCCTAGGTGAGCCGCCCTCCCGGCACCCTCACCTACGCCGCGCACACGCCACCTGACCTGCGCAACCCGTGCGACCGCTCCATCGCACCGCTCCCCGCCGGAGGCATGGTCGTAGCCTGTCAGGCGGAACCGAGCAGATCCCACCGGTTGCCGGCGACGTCGAGGAATACGGCGACCCGCCCGTAGGGTTCCGTGCGCGGCAAGGTGACGAAGTCGACTCCGGCGGCGATCATGCGGTCATAGGCAGCATCGAAATCGTCCACTTGGAGAAAGAACCCGACGCGCCCCGCAACCTGGTCACCCACGGCATCGGATTGGCGCTCGCCATCCGCACGGGCCAGCAAAATCCCAGTCTCGGCCCCTGGCGGTCGGACGACGACCCAGCGCTTCGGGCGGCCGTCGTTGGTCAGTGACGGCGAGTCTTCGACCAGGTCGAATCCCAAGGCGACGGTGAAGAACTCGATAGCTTCATCGTAGTCGCGGACAACGATCGTGATCAGGCCAAGTCGCACCCGCATGAGAGTAGTGACGCCCGGCGAGGACGTATAGCCCAGCGCGGCGGCACGCGCGGCCCGCCACGACCGGCCGGTGATCCGGCGCCAACGCCGCCCGCTTCGGGGCGGCCTGGCAATAGCCTCATCCCATGAGCGACCACATCCAGCAGGTTCAGCCGCTCGACTCGGCGATAGCCGAAGAGTGGGTACGCAAGACAGACGAGCCAGACGTCCGCGCGGTATCGGCATACAAACTTCGAGAGGCGCACTGGTGGACGGTCAGCGTTCCGGTCATGGAGTTCATCCGAACCGACCCGCTCGAACCTGACCTGCGCCGTCGCATCGCCGACGCGTTGACGGCTGTCAGCGGCGTTACCGATGTCGAGGAGGAAGACCGAGAAGTGTGGGCGGTGATCGGCTCTCCGACAGGCAGAGCGTTGGTTGAGGCAGTCGCGCAAGTAGTAGACGACATGGCCGACCAAACCCGCAACGCCCTTTAGCAAGCCGTCCCTCGCGTGCGTAAGAGGCGCAACAGGTACGAACCCCGCCCCGGAGGGCACTGACTCGTTTCGGCTGACTCTAAGCGCTGACCTGCGAACGAACGTGTACCCCCGCTTGCTGATCCCTGGGCCGTTCCGTGTAGGTTCCGGATCTTGCTCCCTGACCGTGGTGCTGAGCCCTCGGCTGCCCTATAGCGTCTGTCGCATGGAGATGCCCGACCTTGCGGACCTGATCTGGCTCTTCGAGGACGAACCGTTCTCAGAGTACGAGGACATGGTTTGGCCCGTCGGGCTGCAGTCGTTCCGTCTCCGGCGAGGAACCCGTGAAGCGCTCTTCTCGCTCGATCCCACGTCGGATGAGGCGTACCTGACGATGTACGAGGCGGGCGAAGAGACCATGTCGATTGGTCGGCTTCGCAAGTTGGAGAGCCTCACCATTGAGAAGCGGGATGAGTATGAGGGCCTGGTCCTCCTCTTCGCGAGTGGCGACCTTGATCCGTTGCGGTTGCAGACGCGTCCCGTCATTCGTCTGTCGTGGGACGTCATGCCGCTCGGAGTTTGGTGACCTGCGCTCTCGCGTGCGATGCCCCTGCCTCAACCCTCAGCGACGGCCATGGACACGGCCCGTCCTTCCCGGAGCCGCAGTGCCCCGCCGGGGCTTGTTCGAAACTCGGTACGCGGGACATGACGATCTGCAGCTTCGCAGGGTGGAGCGACCAAGAGGAGCTTGATCCCTACCTGACCAGCGAACGGCCAGCCTCACCACGCACGACCGGGGCCGTCTGTTCCGCGACGGTCCCGCAATTACGGCCGTGAAAGGCTACAGACCGACCTGATGAACAGCGTGATGATCGAGGGGCGTGCATGGCCTACCGGCTCATGTTCTTCTGCAAGAGAGCAGAGGAGGAGACCGGCGCGGCTGCCATGGACCGTGTTCTTGATGCCGTGCTGGAAAACGGGCCGCCTCTACTCGGGGAATCCCTGGGCCCTCCAGAGCCCCGACCGGGCGAGTGGCTGGGCCCCGAAGCCGATGCCATCCATAGCTTCAAGCTGGTCACAGGGACCGAGCGGACGGGGCCGGCGGCTGACTATCTCTTGCTTGAGATCCATGTTGGCGTGCGGTTCATCGCCGAGGATGTGATCGCGGTGGACCCGGATGACAACCATGCCGTGTGGGGTAGCGATCTCATGGCGATCGTCACGTTGAGTGGTGACCATCCGGATTGGCCGCTGGTTGATCGAATATGGACGGCGCTGGAAGGTCTCTGGGCGGCGGTGCCATGGGACGAGATGTCGGGCTTCACGATTGCGGCTGACACTCGAAGGCCACTTGGCGTCGACACGTCCTCCTGAGCTTCACGTCTGCCGCCGTCCCGCGCTCCGCGCTGCCGGGCCAAGGCCAGGGGGCCCAGGTGGAGCGCCCCACCGGACGAAGGACCTTGGCCCCCTGGCCCTGGTCTGGTAGATCTCCGATCGGGACGTCGGCAGACGGGAAGCTCGGGCTTCTCCGTCCAACCCACAGCGACCGTCAAGGCTCAGGCTGAGCTTCCCGGAGTCGGAGGCCCCCGCCGGAGGCGTGTTGGAACCGCAGCCCTTGCGGTCAGCCGGTACTCGGGCGGCGGCGCGAACCCTGGCCCTTGTCACGGATCACGTGAAGCTTTTCGCGGATCTGCTTCTCTTCTTCTGGTGTGATGGACGATGCCGCACTGCGTATGAACAGGCCGAGCTCATACATGGTGTTCAGGATTACCCTGGTCTCGACGTCGAGTTCCTTTGCGAGTTCGTAGATACGCATCGTCATCGCATCGGGCTCCTGTCCATAGATTGGCTCAGCCGGAACCAGAGTATGACGCGCGGGCGGGCCAGATAGCCCCCATGGGACGCCGACAAGGTACGGGTCGGCGGCGCGGACCCGGTGACCGCCGGCGACTGCGGACGGGGCGGCGGTGGCAGGGTGCGCGGTCCGGCGCAGCCGTCCGGTGACCGGCGCCCACGCCGCACGCTCCGGGCGGCCTGGCGCGGGGCCGCGCAGCGGCCTGAGCGCCGCCGCCCCTTGATCCCAAACGGCGCAATTCGGCAAGTGAGACGGCCACCATCACGAGCAAGACCGTTTTCATATCGAGTCCATCCGCACTTCCCTCGCGACCTGTGCGTTTTCCTTGCTGCTGGCCAGCGGATTCCATCGTCGGCCTGAATGGTGCTGGCGAACGGGACCACCTGCACCGAAGCGCTTTCCTTGGAATGATCAACAGCCGTCGTGATGGCCGTTTTGCGCCATGAGCACGCAAGGCTCTCTCGGAGGCGACATAGTGATGCCATGGACGTTGCGGAGCTGATCCTGAGCTACATCAAGGTGTTGATATGGCCTACTTTGCTAATAATCGTCCTGACGTGCTACCGGCGGCAGGTCGGTGACTTGATCACTCGAACTCGCAGTCTGGACACCCCTGCAGGAACGATCGAGTTTGTTGAACATGCCGGGGAACTGCTAGATGAGGCAGCCAAAGAAAAGAGTATTTCATTGACGGCGAGCGATCGACACGGTGTAATGCGACGATTGGAGCATGCGGCGAAAATTCTTGAAGGCGGAAAGATATTGTGGGTGGATGACCACCCCCGAGGGAATTTGAGCCTCATATCCCTGTTTCGCACTTCCGGCATGGAAGTGGATACAGTGAAGTCAAGCAAGGACGCTCTAGAGAAACTTCGTGTCATGTCGTATGACATACTTCTGACAGACCTGCAACGGGGCAGCGATTCCAATGCAGGCAACTTCCTATTGCAAGAGTTGGTGCGACTTGACTTGAAAGTTCCTGCCGTGGTTTATTCTCGGACATCCCGCATCGTGCAAGGTGTCGACCCGCGCGCCTTTGCGGTTACGGCATCCCCCGATGAAGTTGTGCACTATGTTATCGACTTGATGGAGCGCATTGTTTTTAGCTAATATTGAAAATGGAAGCAAAATGGTCGGCGATATTGACTGAAGGAAGTTGCTGAGAGCGGCCGCCCAGCGTGCAGGGATGGCCATTGGTGATGCGAAGTGGCGCTTTCTGGAGCGACGAGGAGTCCTGATCGACCCTTGTTCTCAAGGGTGCGGGTGGGCCGAGGCGGTGTCGGGGTGAGTCGTAGGGTGGGCGGCCTGATCCGTGCTGTGGTGTTCGATGTGGGCAAGTGTCTGGTTAACGAGACTCGGGAGTATGGGACGTGGGCTGACTGGTTGGGGGTGCCTCGGCATACGTCCTCGGCGATGTTCGGGGCGGTGATCGCTCGGGGGTCCGACTACCGGGAGACGTTCCAGGTGTTCGCGCCGGGGTTCGATCTGACGCAGCAGCGTGAGGAGCGGGTTGAGGCGGGGCGGCCTGAGACGTTCGGGGAAGAGGACTTGTACCAGGATGCGCGTCCGACGCTGGCGAAGCTTCGGGGTGATGGGCTGTGGGTGGGGATCGCGGGGAATCAGACGGTGCGGGCCGGCGGGATTCTGCGGTCGCTGGATCTGCCTTCCGACTTGATCGCTACGTCGGATGACTGGGGTGTGTCCAAGCCTGATCCGGGGTTCTTCCGGTGTGTGGTGGACGCGGCGCCGTGTGATGCGGGTGAGGTGCTGTATGTGGGTGACCGGTTGGACAACGACATCATGCCTGCGGCTGCGGCGGGGTTGCGGACCGCGCTGATCCGGCGAGGGCCGTGGGGGATCGTTCAGCAGGACGACCCGGAAGCCGACCGCGTTCCGACGATGCGGATTGATTCGCTGGCCGAGCTTCCGGGCCGTATCGCTGCGTTCAACGCTGGAGCGCGCTGAGCGTGGTCTGCCATCCGTACAGGCGGTCGTCCAGGCGGCGGACGCATTCGGTCTCGGCCCACGGTTGGAGGGCGCGGCGGACGTCGTGCACGCGGTCCATGCCGGTGGCGTACGCGAACTTCCGGCGCAATTGGGTGCGGGCCTTGGGCAAGGCGGGGCTCAAGGGTGTGCGCTTCCACGACCTGCGGCACACGGGGAACACTCTCGCCGCGATCGCTGGGGCGACGCTCCCGGAACTCAAGGAGCGCATGGGCCACGCCAGCGACCGCGCGGCCATGATCTACCTGCGCGCGACGGACGAGCGGCACCGGGAGATCGCCGACACCTTGAGTGCGATGGCCAAGGCCGAACTCAAGGGGAAGAAGCGATCGGGCACGCAACGGGCACGGAAGCGGAAGAAGAGATCGTGAGACACGAGAGCCGAGGTCGGAACGTAGCTTCTGACCTGGGCTTTTCGGTGGGTGGAGCCTAGGGGATTCGAACCCCTGACACCCGGCTTGCAAAGCCGGTGCTCTACCAACTGAGCTAAGGCCCCTCGTCTTCTGTTGTCTGACCTGCGGTGACGCCGAACCGGCGCAACCGGTGACGATCGTACACCGTAGTGACAGCACAGGCTTTCCGGACGGGTCGGCCGGTGGGACGCCAGCGGCCGACAACCCCTCCGGGAGGCGAGGGCCGTTTTCGCCGTCCCTTACCAGCACCACGCTTTCACGGCACGGATCACCTGCCGGGTCTGCCGCTCGTCGATCGTGGCCTCCCCATAGGACAGCATCACCACCGTGTACGTCGACCGAGGACGAGGCGCGGCGGATCCGGTCGCACCCCGCACGATACGTGAGCTGTTCGCCGCCTAGCGGCCGCTGTTGCAGCCGCTGCCGGTCGAGGCGTTCGAGACCGGCCGGCACTTCTCGCTGCGAGTCGACCGGCACAACCAGATCAGCGTCCGCACCGACCGCTACTCGGTGCCGGTCCGGCTGATCGGCCGACTGGCCAAGTCGTGCTGCACGCCTCGGAGCTGGTCGTCTATGACGAACGCGAGGAAGTCACCCGGCTCGAGCGCATAAGAGCCAAAGGTGGCCGGCAGTTGGAGCTGGACCACTACCTGGAGGCCCTGGGTCCGCAAGGCCTGCGCGTGGCCGGGCGCGACCGCGAGGGCACCCGCGCCCTGATCGACGTGCTCCTGTTTAGCCCGCCGATGAATCACGAGCACATCGCCGTCGGAATCGCCGCGGCGCTGCGGCCCGGCGCGCTCACCGCCTACGCGGTCTCGCTGGAGGCCCTCAAGGCCGCCGAGGCCGACGACTCCGCGCCGGGACGCGGCCGCGACGGTGACCTCGCTCACCGAGCGGCGGCTGGCCCAGCTGCCGCCGTCCGCGACCAGATGACCTACCGCGGGTTCCTAGCTGAGCTGCCTATGGCCGAACCTGGGGTCAGCGAGATTTGTCCTCATCCACCGTGGCCCACTCGCGGCTGCTTGGAAAACACGGCTAGGATCGACCGGGATGTCATCCGCCCAGAACGAACCCAATGTGTTCGCACAGCCGTGGTATCTGCGGGCGATGAACTTGGTTGCGGCGTCCGTTGGAGCGACGTTCGTTCTCGGGGTGGCGCTCAACCTGCCTTCGCCTAGTCCGATGCTGATGGCCCTTGCCGGGGCTGGGGTTGCTGCGTGCATGTTTTTCGGCGTCCGCGGCATGCTCTCGCAGGTTGTCGTCACCTCTGACTCAGTGCGTTACAGGGGGATTGTCGGCACCCGTACGATCCCGCTGTCGCAAGTCCTCGGTTTCCAACGCGATCGCTCCTGGCTTGCCTTGCTGGCAGGCGACGTTCCGAGCTTGCTGTGAAGACGCGAGGATGGAACGGCCGCGACGACAACCCTCTGGTGCTTCGTGATCTCCCGACAAGCCCGAGTCGGGCGCGGTTCGACCTGCGAGGTACGCGATGCACTACGACTGGCGTTGGATCCGTACATCCAGCGAAACATGTGACTCTTCGGCTGTCTTCACGGAGTCAAATCCGTTCAGCCACGCATAGCGAGATCACGATTCAGAGATAGCTTCTCGGGCCAACTGACCGCAGGGGGATATGACCGCCCCCGCGGACCCCGACCGTCGCTCAAACCGACGCACACGTTCCTGCTTCTCGCGGCCACGACCAATCTGCGCGATGGTCGCGAGGTACGCCTGTGCCTGCGCGCGTCGGGTGCAGCGCGGGGACACTGGGATGGCATCGGCGTCGAGATGCTCGACGGCGAGGAGGTTGCGGCGCCCGACTGTGCTCGTCCTCGCCCAGTGCCACGGCCAGGCCGCCGAGAACGGGCAGCATGACAGCCGCGAGGCCGGCGGTGATCCGGCCTCGCCGGGGCTCGTGCGGCCGCGCATGCGCCGGCCGGTATCCAGGCATCGGCCCGTTGGGGGTGCCGTGCATTCCGGGGGCTCCCCTCTCGGAGGGGGCTGGCGGCGGGAAAGGTTCTGGGACGTGCCGGGCGCGCGTCCGGCACGTCCGCGAGGTCCGTGATCCCGGCCGAGCAACTGGGCGAGTCCCTCGGAGCGCTCGTAATGGTGATTCAGCGGATCTACACCGGTGACCGTCCGGTGGAGACCGCCGACATCGTGGTCCCGGTCGACCGGTACGAGCTGGCCTATGTGATCCCCGTCGAGTGACGGCTACAGGTAGCCCACGACGCCCCGCGAGGACGATCAGCGCCGTTCAGAACGCATAGACCGCGCTCACCGCAAACATCTGGCGGAGGCAGTCCAGCCAGATCGCCGATGCCGTGACGTGCGCCGGTCCGGTGGGTTCGCCGTAGTCGTAGGGGAATGCGGTCGCGGGGCGGCTGCGCACGATGGCACGGCATTGGTCGGGGTCGCCGTCGGCTGCTTTCCATGCCGCACGGCGCGGAGGCCGGCAAGCCTGGGTCTGCGCGAGCCATCAGGTACGTGCGTCGAGCATCTTGTCTCGCTGACAGGAGACAAGGAACCCGGCATTACGGGCACCGGCTTGTCGATACCGATAACGGCGAACTCGGCAATCCCCTACCCCTGGCCGGGGGCGGGCGTGGCATCGGCCGGGGCGCGGAGGACGAGGGCGGGGAGGTCGGCGACGCTGGGGAGGATGTGGGTGGCGCCGGCGGCGCGGAGGCGGTCGCGGGAGTGGGCTCCGGTGAGGACGCCCGCGACGATGGACGCGCCGGAGCGGCGGCCCGAGGACAGGGCGGGCGCGGTGGCGCCGCAGACGGCGATGTGGCGGACGTCGTCCACGCCCAGGTGGAGGGCGGCGGTGAGGACGATGTCGGGCCAGGGGCGGTCGCGGCGGACGTCCTCGGGGCTGAGCGTCAGGTCGGCGCGGTCCCACCAGCCGAGGGCGTCGATGACGCGGGCCTGCGTGCTGCGGCCGAAGCCGGTGAGCAGGCACACGCGGACGCCGGAGGAGCGGAGGTGCTTCAGGGCGTCATCCGCCCCGGGCACAGGAAACAGGCCGCGACGGTCGACGAGCTGGTCGTAGGACCGCTCGAACGCCAGGTGCGCGGCCTGGGCGCGGGGCTCGTCGAAGAGCGAGCGGAAGATGCCGATCTTCGATTCGCCGCGCGCGTCACGGAAGCGGGCGACGGCCCGCTCGAACGCCGCCGTGCCCGAGACGATCCCCAGGGTGGCGATCGCCTCGGCGAAGGCGATTTCGACGGTATCGCCGTCCGCGACGGTGGTCCCGGCGAGATCGACGCAGACGACAGTGATCGGTTCTGCGTCGGTCACGCCGGGGCCTGTCGTCGGCGTGTCAGCTGTCGGACGAGGTGGCCTCGGTCCACAGGTCCAGCTCGGCGCGGTCCTGCTGCATCCGGCGCCAGACAGCGAAGCCGCCGAGTGCGACAACGGCGAGAATGAGCAGCTTCTTCACGGTGGGACCCCTTCACCTCGACTATGAAGTCAAAAGCCGGGGATGTGCGGATCAGTATCTGCTTCCCCAGGCTCTTCGAAGCCTAGCAACCGTTGCCGGGCGATCCGCACCCGCTCGCGGTTATCGGACTGGGCGTCTGATGGGCGGTCTCTTCGTCAGGACGGCGGACGGCCGCATAATCCGAGGGGACGACCTTCGGGGGTGCCGATGGCAGAGGACGACTTCCGGGACTGGGAACGTGAACTCCACCAGGACGCGCAGGAGGAGGGCGGGTCCGGGAGCCGGGCGCTGGTGCTGGTCGCGGCGATCACCGCCGCGGGGTGCGTCGCGTTGATCGTGCTCGGCGATGTGCCGCTTGGCGCGGCCGGGCTGGTGGTGTCGTCGATCATCCTGCTGCTATGGCGGATGGGGATGTGATCGGCCATCATCTCGGCATGGAACTGCGCGGAGCGAACGTCCTGGTGACCGGGGCGAGCGGCGGGATCGGGCAGGCGCTGGCGAAAGCCCTCGCCGATCGCGGCGGCCGGGTCGTGCTGACGGGCCGCCGGACGGACGTCCTGGAACCGCTGGCTGACCGGCTCGGCGGCCGCGCCATCGCCGCGGACCTCGCCGACCGCGAGGCGGTCGAGAAGCTCCTGGACGAGGCCGGACGGGTGGACGTGCTGGTCGCGAACGCGGCGCTCCCGGCGTCCGGGCTGCTGAGCGAGTATTCGATCGACGACATCGACCGGACGCTGGACGTCAACCTGCGTGCACCGATCGTGATGGCGAAGCTCGCCGCCGCGCAGATGGCCGATCGTGGCCGCGGGCATCTGGTGTTCGTGTCGTCGCTGTCCGGGAAGACGGCGTCCGGCCACGCGGCGCTGTACAACGCGACGAAGTTCGGTATGCGGGGGTTCGCCCTGGCCCTGCGAGAGGATCTGCGTCCGCACGGCATCGGCGTGTCGACCGTTTTCCCGGGGTTCATCCGCGATGCCGGGATGTTCGCGGACGCCGGCGTGACGCTGCCGAAGGGGATCGGGACGCGGTCGCCACGCGACGTGGCGCGCGCGACGGTGCGGGCCATCGAGCGGAACGTCGCGGAGGTCGACGTGGCGCCGCTCGGGCTGCGGATCGGCGCCCGGATCGGCGGGGTCGCGCCGGTCCTGTCGGCGGCCGTGCAGCGGCGTGCGGGCGGGGCGCGCATCGCGGAGGGGCTCGCGGCCGGGCAGCGCGACAAGCGCTAGACGACCGACCCGCGATCCCGACGTGGCCATCCGCTGCCGCCCCAGTGGCGTGGCCCGGCCGAACGCGCTGCCGACCTTAGATCGAGGAGCAGGCGGCAGCACCGTGGCGCTCCCCCGAACAGCGCCCGAAGCTCGGCGTTCAGCCAGTTGGCTTTCGGCGTCACATCCGCAAGGCCACGAAACCTCGTGCACACCGGCGCTCTACGCAGCGAGGTCAGCAGGCGGCCGATCACCCCGAGGCCGGTTCGGGAGCAGTCTGCGTGTCCCCTTCCTTTGCGGTCCCTGCGTCCTCGGCGTGTGCGTCACCGACCGGCCGCACCGAGGCGGACGGCGCGGGCGCCGGGGAGCGGTGGGCGGTCGCGAGGACGGAGCCGCCCAGGATGAGCGCGAACGAGGCGATGATCGTCCCGGTGAGGGGCTCGCCGAGGAAGGCGACTCCGGCGACGACGGCCACGGCCGGGTTGATGTAGGTGAACACCATCCCGCGGGACGTGCCGACCTCCCGGATCAGCTCGAAGAACACGATGAACGCCAGTGCCGTGCAGAGTAGGCCGAGGCCGATGAGCGCGGCCAGCACCCGTCCGCTCGGCATGGCGTCCGGCCAGGTGGCGATCGCGGGGCCGGTGTAGACGAGCGCGGCGACGGCCAGCGCGAACGCGGACATGTGCAGGCTCGGCAGGTCCTGGAGCCGGCGGGTGGCGACGATCGGCGCGATCGAGTAGCCGAGCACGACCAGCATGACCTCGCCGATCGCCCACGCGCTGCCGCCCCCGAGATGCGGGCCGGCGAGCACGCCGACGCCGGTCAGGCCGATCAGCAGGCCCGTCCAGCGCACCGGGCCGAGCCGCTCCGCGTCGCCGGTGAGCATCGCCAGCACCACCCCGACGATGGGGACGGCGGCGATCAGCAGCCCCGTCATGGAGCTGGTCAGCCGGTTCTCGGCGTCCGACAGCAGCGCCCACGGGCCGAGGATCTCCGCCGCGGTGAACAGCAGCAGCGGACGCCAGTGCCTGCGGACCACGTCCAACTGCCCGGACCGGATCGCCAGCGGCAGCAGGATGAGCGCGCCGAGCGCGGTCCGCGCGAACACCACCATGGGCACCGACACGCTCTCGACCGCCACCTTGATCATCAGGTAGGGGATGCCCCAGAGCACGCTTATCAGTGCGAACAGGATCCAGCCACGGCGACTCAACACGACCTCCCGTCTCGTCCGCCCGGCGACCTGCCGAGCACCGACCGCACGCGCCCCGATCACCGGCGATCCGGGCAGCACCCGTGGCGGGGCAGCGCAACACCCGGTGGCGCCATGCGTAGGAAGCCACGGAGTGCCGCTGGTTCCCCGCACGGCTCGTCTCCGCGGGTGGGCGTGATCAGTGCCAGGAGCCGTGTCGCGCGACCGGGGGCGGACGTCGTCAGAATGCGGGGCGGCGGACCGCGCTGTCTTGAACGCTGTTGCGGTACGCCCCCGGCGTGACGCCGAGCACGCGGCGGAACCAGCGAGTGAGATGCGCCTGGTCGGCGAACCCGACGAGGGTCGCCGCCTCAGCCGGACGATACCCGACCTCCAGCAGCGTGCGCGCCCGGGTCACCCGGTGCTGGGCGAGCCACGCGTACGGCGGCATGCCCACCGCGTCACGGAAGGCGCGCAGCAACTGGTAGCGGGAAAGCTCCAGGTCGGCGGCCATTTCGGCCAGCGTCGGCGGGGCGGTCAGCTCGTCCGAGAGGCGGGTCGCGACCTGGCGCGCGATCCGGTCGGCATCGGATCGCCCGCGCCGCGTCGCCGCCCTCGGCCCGTGCACCGCATGCCGCCGGACGAGCGCGCCGAGCACTTCGAGCAGCCGGGACTCGCCCTCCAGCCGATCTTCGCCGAGCCGGAGGGCACCGTGGGGCCTGCCGCAGCGCCTCACCGAGCCGGACGTCGTCGATGATCGGGTCGCGGAAGTGAGGTCGCGCCTGGACCGGCCCGGGCTCCGTGCTCGTCGCGGCGCCCAGCAGTTCGGCACCCGGATAAAGGCACAGGTAGGCGAACCCTTCCGGACGGGCCGGACCGCCGGTGTGCGCCTCCCCGGGCTCGACCACGACGACGCTCCCCGCGGCCGAGTAAATCTTCTCGCCCCGGTAGCGCATCGTCTCCATGCCGTCGACCGTCACCCCGATGGCGTACTCGTCATGGGTGTGCGGCGCGTAGTGCCGGCGTCCGATCCGCGCCGTCAGCAGGTCGAGCGGCGCCCCCTGGATTCCGCCGACGCGGGTCCAGAAAGTGTGGTCGACGTCCGTCGCGCCGCCGCGAGCGGTGCCGCCAGCGACACCGGGATCGGGGCCCGGGAACCGGTCAGGCCGAGAAGACGTGCCGGAGCCGCCAGCGGTCCTCGTCACGGCCGAGCTCCGCGACGGCCACGCCCTCGGCGCCGGTGACCCGTACCCGGTAGACCCTGCCCTCGCGGGCCGTCCCGTAGGTCTTCAGCACCGCGTCCACCGCGTAGCGCGACCCCCGCCACTCGTACGCGGTGAGCCGTCCCGACGGGTCGTGCTCCGTCCGGACCGGCTCGTTCAGCAAGTGCCCCATGCCGGGAGCGTAGCACGCATTCGAACTGATGTTCGCAGGTGGGAAGGGTTTTTGCCGCCTGCGGCACGGGCCATCGTATGCACGTCCGCACCCGATCCGCCGGGCGTGGCGGGCCACTGGACGTCCGTTCTGCATCGAGCCGGAACACGCGGGGCCATGCACGCGACAAGGGAAACCTCCCGACTCTCATCCCCAGGCCCCGCCGCCACGGTCGCCGGGACGAGGCATGTCCGCCGGCGAGCACGAGCGACAGTGAGCCGAGGCGCTTCGGTGTGCCGTGGCAAGCTGACTCCGAGGTGTTCATCCACAGGCTGTGAACAACCTTCGCGCACACCTCCTCCGCCCTGAAAGCAGGCGGTCCGGAGGCCGCGTCCACAGGCGGATCCCCAGAACAGTCGGGCTTTCCACGGTCTGCACGGCGCATCGGACGCCGTCCCCTCCATCGTCCACACGGCCACACCGCCATACACAGAATCCACAACCTGTGGATAACTTCCGTGCACAACCTGGGTACGACCGGCCGGCTCCACGTCCACCATTCTTCCCCAGGTCACCCCCAACCGGCGCGACCAGTTATCCACGTCGTGGAAAACCTGCTGACCAGGGGAAAAGCGCCCTCCAGGGCACCAGAACCCACACCCCGCTCACAGCCTGTGGGTGAACTCTCTCCACACCCCTGACGCATCGGTGGACAACGTTGCCCACCGACCATCCCCAGCCGCGTCCCCAGGGGACATGAGCCTCTCAGGCGAGGAGGGAGTCCTCCAGGTCGGCGAGGCGCTGAAGATCGTCAGCCTGGTCGGACGTGCCCGCGACGGGAACGCCGCGGGCCTCGGCGACGAGGGTGCGAGCGCGGGCCCACTCCTCCATGTGGACGGCGGCGTCGGCGCGCAGAACCAGTGCCTTCAGGCGTTCGGTCGAGGTCATGGGGTCGTCGGAGGCCAGAAGGCGGTCGAGGATTCGGGCGGCGGCCCGGTGGTCGCCCTTCGAGTCACCGAGAAGCGCGGCCATGTGGAGGGCCTTGGCCACCGTCCCGGTCGGGATCGGCGCGTGCCCCACGTCGTCCGACACGGGTTGGCCGATGCGGAGCTGAAGGCCGTCCGGATCGGTGAGAAGGAACTGCCGCATCCCGTACGACATGTCCCGCAACGCGCTGATCCTGGGGAGCCCGCGCGCGGGAACCCTGCCGAGTGTCTCCTTGAGCCCGGCACGAAACGACTCGTACAAGTCATCCACAGCCGTGGTGATGATGTAACACATGTTCATGGACGCGGCCGGGTCGTGTTTCTTCCACCCGAAGAACTGCAACTCGACGTCGCCGCGCCGGACGACGAGGTAAGGGGACGGGCGCGTCTGCAAGGACGCCTGTTCGAAGCCGAGAGCCCGATAGAACTCCCAGGTCACCTCGACCGAACGGCACGGATAGATCGGCATCGCCTTCTCGCTCATGCCGGGGAGCGTAAGTCACCCTAAGCGGATAGTCAAACTTGACTAGCAGCGGCCCCCGTCCAAGGTCTGCCGACGCGTCGTCCACATCCGCAGAGCGGCGAAGGTGGAGGATGATGTTGCGTCATCACCGGCCGGAACCAGGACCGCGCATATCGCGATTCCATGACGGAGATGATGGAAAGAACGCCGACACCGGTCCTGGACAGCCCCGCACGAGTCGGCCGCAGGATTTTCCACAGGCTGTGGACAATGAGGTCGGGAGGCATCGTGGACTTCAACGAGCACACCGCCGCAGAGGCCGTCCAGAACAGTTTCCGCGAGACTCCCGACGCACGCCTGCGGGAGTTGCTGGACACGCTCACCCGCCACCTGCACGCCTTCGTCCGCGAGGCCAGACCGTCTGTGCGGGAGTGGGAACAGGCGATCGAGTTTCTCACCACCGTGGGGCAGACCTGCACTGACACACGCCAGGAGTTCGTCCTGCTATCGGATGTGCTGGGCGTCTCGATGCTCGTGGAAACCCTCAACGAACAAGAAGGCGGGACGGAGAGCACCGTCCTCGGCCCCTTTCACATGGTCGAGTCGCCATCGCGCGCGCTCGGCGACAGCATCGACATGGTCGGCGAAGCCGAACCATGCGTGGTGTCCGGACGCGTCCTCAACGCCGATGGGGCGCCGTTGCCTCACGCGGAGGTCGACGTGTGGCAGTGCAACGAAAAGGGCTTCTACGACGTCCAGCAACCTGGTGAGCAACCCGCCGGCAACGGGCGGGGGCTTTTCCGAACCGACGCCGAGGGACGGTTCCGTTTCCGTACCGTCCTGCCCAGTCATTACCCCATCCCGGCGGACGGCCCGGTCGGACGGCTCCTCAAAGCCACCAGGCGGCATCCCTACCGTCCAGCGCACATCCACTTCATCGTGCAGGCGGACGGGTACGTACCGCTGACCACTCACATCTTCGTAGCGGGCAGCCCCTATCTGGACTCGGACGCCGTCTTCGCGGTCAAGCGAAGCCTCATCGTCGACTTCATCGAGTCGGACGACGAGGAGGCCGCCGCGCGCAATGGCGTCCGGGCCCCCTTCCACCACGCCGAGTTCGACCTCGTCCTGAGCGGGGAGCACGGCCGAATGCCCGGACGGACGGACTGACCACGATCCCCCGGCACCTCCCTGACCAGCCGATCGTCGGTACCCGCTGCCCACCGAGGAGTAGGCAATCAAGATCGCCCGTGACCGCAACCTCCCCGCGCAGAACTCGGGCTATGTGACAAAGTTCCAGGTGACGCGACCGGCCGCATCAAGACCGTTCATGAGTTGCCGCGCGACGTGAACACCGCGCACCCCAGTTATCCACAACCTGTGGAGAAACACCCTCATCCTCTGGATAACCGTTCCTGGGCAGCACGGGCGGATTCCCTCCCCAAGGACAACGATCCACGGTTTCGCCACGCCACCCACCCCGGCGATGCGGTGCTCCGGAGCCCGCGAATCGCCCAGCCCGTCAGGGCGCGACTTGAGTGATGGGGCAACTCTGGTGGACGCCCGCGCCCTCGCCTTCCGCTTGGACCACCGGCCTCATCCGTGCCAGTTCCCTTTCAGCCAAGGTGATCAAGCTTTGGCGTACACCGACACGTCCGCCCGCAGTCTCAATCACCCGCGTCCTCTGCCAGCGTTGCGGTCACGGCCGTCAAGAAATGCCGGGGTACGCACCGGCCGTCGTTGGGATGGTCGTCTGATGGTTGATCAGGTGGCTGAGCTGATATCCGAGGTTGCGACGCTCCGGCGCGCCGTCCGCAACGAGCCGCTTCCGGGTGCCTGGGATCACGTGCGGGACGTCGATCGGTTCCTTCGGCGGAGGGTTGAAGAGTTGCACCGTCTGCCGCTGGTCGCGGTGGAGCATGCCGAACTGGATCATTATGGCTCTGGCTATGCCTCCTACATCGACGTCTTCGCCACCAAGCGCGATGGATCCACCCGGCAAACTGACGAGGACGGCGGGGTCCGCATCGAGTGCCTGAACGTGCTCCTGTGTCGCCTGGCGCCCATAGCCTGCCTGCTGCGCCCGGATGATCTGTGGCAGACCCACGACACCAGTTGGTCGCCCTCACCCAATATCAACCGGGTCATCGCTGCCCCCGATCAGTCATGGGCTGACGAGTTTCACCAGGTCAAGGATCTTCTCGATCAGCGCGGCATCAGCCTGATCGGCCCTGACCTCCTCACCCGCCCGCTGCCGGAGGGTCTTGAGGCCAAGAGCAATTTGGCGAATCCAGCGCGGACGATCTTCGACGCCTGGTTCCACTGGCCCGACTAGCGCATAACGCTGCCTGATCTTCCCGGCATGTCCTGGGTCGGCGCTGCCGGGCAGCCACTTGGGGACCGCAGCTTCGGCATCGCCAGCGGTGCCGACGCGAGTGTCCCAGTCCAGTGTCTCGATTCGACCGCCTACCGCACGGCCTACGGCCCTCGCCTGGCGGCCGGCCAGGAGAGGTCCTGGAGATCATTTGGCCGCTGCTCGCCCGGCCGGTACGGTCGCGGAAGTTTGCGCTGTGGGAGCCCATGACATGCGCACGTGGCCTCCCCGGCAGTTCCCACGCTGAGAGTAGGTTTCGTCATCCTTGGGATTGCCGTCACTGCTGCGGACGCTTGACCTCAAGCATGCTTGAGGCTTCAGGGTGATCCTCATGAGTTCAACGGACATTGCCGCACCGGCACATGAGGTTGAGATCGAAGCGATCAAGCAAGTGGTCGCCACGGTCGAGCACTCCCAGAACAACGAGCTACCCGACGAGTTCGTCGGCCTGTTCCGAGCCGACGCCATCTGGACGACGGGTGGCGGCAAGCGACTCTTCGGCCGTGAAGCGATCTCCGCCTTCACGCATCAGGTGCTCCCCGGCGGGATGCGGGGCTCGACGGTGACGTTCGAGGTGGAGCACATGCTGTTCATCCGTCCCGACGTCGCCGCCGTCAAGGTACGCCAGGTGTATGAGACCCCGGACGGGCAGAAGTTGGGCACGCCGATGTTCGTCATGTCGAAGGAGGACGGGCAGTGGCGCCTGACCGCCTGCCAAAACACCAGTGTCCTCGACGACGAGTGACCCGCCGTACGTAGCCGGGAAGACGACTTGCGCGCTCCCGTCGCACAGGCGACGGGTCGTGCTAGTGCGGTGTCCACGAACGTCGACCGGGTCGCCTACCTCGTTGACTTGCGGCGTGTCGTTGCCTCCGACGCGGCGATGTCAAGCGGCTGTTGCAACGAGGTACTCGTTGAGTGTTTGGGCTGGGGTTTTCCAGTTCAGGGTGTGGCGGGGGCGTCCGTTGAGCTGGCGGGCGATCTCGTCGAGGTCGTGCT
>NZ_JAXCEJ010000017.1:0-199435 GCF_041463665.1 Actinomadura chokoriensis | reverse complement strand
GCCGCCGTGCTGGAGGTATTGGTGGAGGATGTCGGGGGTGTTGGTGAAGGTGTTGGGGCGCATGTAGGCGGCGGCGGGTCCGGTGAGTTCGCCGAAGTAGTCGGTGAGTTCTTGGGCGGTGTTGCGCCAGGTGAAGTAGGTGTAGGACTGGTGGAAGCCGGTTTTGGCGAGGGTGTGCATGATGGCGGGGCGGGTGAAGGCCTCGGCGAGGAAGATGACGTCGGGGTCGGTGGTGTTGATGTCGGCCAGGAGGCGTTCCCAGAAGGCGATGGGTTTGGTGTGGGGGTTGTCGACGCGGAAGATGCGGACGCCGTGGTTCATCCAGTGGTGGATGAGGCGTTTGATCTCTTGGTAGAGGCCGTCGGGGTCGTGGTCGAAGTTGAGGGGGTAGATGTCCTGGTATTTCTTGGGCGGGTTTTCGGCGTAGGCGATGGTGCCGTCGGCGCGGGTGGTGAACCATTGGGGGTGCTGGGTGACCCAGGGGTGGTCGGGGGAGCATTGCAGGGCCAGGTCGAGGGCGATTTCCAGGCCGTGGTCGGCGGCGTGGGCCACGAAGGCGTCGAAGTCCTCCAGGGTGCCCAGGTCGGGGTGGACGGTGTCGTGGCCGCCCTGGGGTGAGCCGATGGCCCAGGGGGAGCCGGGGTCGTAGGGTCCGGCGTCCAGGGTGTTGTTGGGGCCTTTGCGGTGGGTGGTGCCGATGGGGTGGATGGGGGGGAGGTAGACCACGTCAAAGCCCATGTCGGCGATGGCGGGCAGGCGTTTCATCGCGGTGCGCAAGGTGCCGGAGGTGGGGCCGCGGCGCCCGATGGGGTCGAAGGCGGCGCCTTCGGAGCGGGGGAAGAACTCATACCAGGCGCCGTACAGGGCTCGTTGCCGGTGCACGGCCAGGGGGTACCAGTCGCTGACGGTCAGCAGGTCCCGCAGCGGATGACGCTCCAGCACGTCTGCGGCGTCGGGGTCGGCGGCGGCCTGCATCCGGTCGGCGACCGGGACGGTCTGGTCCCCCAGGAGTTCGGCCAGCCGCTCCAGCCTCGGCCGGTCCTTGCTCGGCACGGCGCCGGCCGCGCGCTCCAGCAGGGCCGATCCCTCGGCGAGCATGAGTTCGACGTCCTGGCCGCGCGGCACCTTGATCTGCGCGTCATGCCACCAGTGCGCGATCGGATCGCCCCACGCCTCCACCCGAAACGACCACGACCCCATCCGCGTCGGCGTCACCTGGGCCGCCCACCGGTCGGCCCCCACCCCGACCTCGGCCATCGGCTGCCCCGGCAGCTCCTCGCCCTCGGGCGTGCGCAGCACCACCGCCGCACCCAGCATCTCGTGCCCCTCACGGAACACCGTCGCCGACACCTCGACCGTCTCACCCACCACGGCCTTCGCCGGCCACCGCCCGCACCCCACCACCGGCGCCACGTCCAGGATCGGGATGCGACCGAGCCTCGGAATGCCGGTCGTGCTTGACGTTCCGGACTGCACGTGCATGTCGCCACCTCTACCCGATCGAGTCATCCGAAACTTCCATGCCCGGCAACCGGCGATTACCTCCAAGTAGTTTCGGCCGTTTTGTGCCGGGCTCGCGCCGAGCGGTGTTACGGTCGCCCCTTACCTGTTCATGATCAAGTAAGGATGTGGTTCCATGCGGCGATCCGTACGGACCGGAGCGGCCGGACTGGCCGGGGTGCTGGCGCTGAGCGCCTGCGCCGGGACCGGCGCGGAGGGGGACGGCGAGCGCGCCGGGCTCAAGGCCGCGACCGCGGCGTCGCTCCCGACGTCCCAGCGGTTCGATCTCACCAAGCCGTCCTACGACCTGTTCCGCGGCAAGAGCCTGCAGGACGGGACCGTCATGCAGTCGTTCGCGTTCGACCAGGTCAACAAGCGGCTCTTCACCGCGCAGGTGTCGAGCGGATCGGGCTCCGACGCGCGCGGCGATCTGACGATCACGCAGCTCGACTTCAAGGGCAACAAGCTCGGCTACATGCGGCTGAAGGGCTACGGGCACGGCGTCTCGATCGGCGTCGAGCCGTCCGGGACGGCCTCCTACCTGTGGACGGAGACGAACGCGGTCCAGTTCACCGACGCCAACGGCAACACCTCGTCGCGGGGCAAGAACCTCGCGCGCTTCAAGTTCGTCAACGGGACGACCCTGACGAACAGCTCGTCGGCGCTCACGAAGTACACGCCCGTCTCCGGGCAGGGCAGCGTCACCGCGTCCATCGACCCGATCAACAACCGGCTCGCGATGCGCTACCAGAAGTCGGGCCAGTGGCGTATAGCCGTGTGGAAGCTCTCCGACCTCAAGGCCCGCAACTACAGCGCCAAGCTCGCCGACATCGCCCAGCCCGCCACGGTCAGCGGCATCTCCTTCCAGGGCTACGCGCTCTACGGGAGCTACGTGTACCTGTACCACGGCAGCGCCTACAGCGCGTCCAACCCGAAGCCGGGCAACACGTATCTGTCGGCCGTCGACCTCAACACCGGCAAGCTGGTCGGCAAGCCGTTCCTCACCGGGGCGGGCTCGACGCTGTCCTACCGGGAGGCCGAAGGACTCGCGATCTACAAGGCCGGGTCCCAGGTACGGCTGTTCCTCGGCTTCGCCTCCGGCTCGTCCGGAGCGCGGAAGGCGAACCTCTTCTACAAGAACGCCCTGGTCTGATCCGACCGCCGGCGCGCCAGCGCTCACTGGGAGGGCCGGCGCGCCCGCCACGGGCACCGGGTCCGGGCTCGGCCGGGTCTGGGGATGGTCGAGTTTGGGCAAACGCTCGGACCGGGCGGCCGGGCCGGTGCCCGCGCCGGCCGCCGCCGCGACGGCCAGAACCCTGCGTGGACGGGCTTTCCACAGGCCCCGTCACCGCGCGGGCCGGCCCGTCCGCGCGGTGACGGTCTCGTTCACGCTCTCGCGCGCACGCGATGCGAGCGCATAGCGTGGCGTTGTGTGAAGGCAATCCGACGATTCACGGTCCGCACCGTCCTTCCCGAGCCGCTCCGGCAGCTTGAGGAACTGGTCCTCAACCTGCGCTGGTCCTGGCACCACGAGACGCTCGACCTGTTCCGCGCCGTGGACCCCGCGCTCTGGAAGGCCGTCCACCACGATCCCGTCCGGCTGCTCGGCGAGGTCGCGCCGGAGCGGCTGGCGCAGCTGGCCGGGGACCGGCGGTTCCTGCGCCGCCTGCAGGACACCGCCGAGGACCTGCGCGAGTACCTGACCGCCCCGCGCTGGTACCAGTCGCGGGCGGACGGGCCCGCCTGCATCGCCTACTTCTCACCCGAGTACGGGATCACCGCCGCGCTGCCGCAGTACTCCGGCGGCCTCGGCATCCTGGCCGGCGACCACCTGAAGACGGCGAGCGACCTCGGCGTCCCGATCCTCGGGGTCGGGCTGCTGTACCGGCACGGCTACTTCTCGCAGTCGCTGTCCCCGGACGGCTGGCAGCTGGAGCGCTACCCGCCGATCGACCCGAACGGGCTCCCGCTGACCCTGCTCCGCGAACGGGACGGGACGCCGGTCCGCGTCGCCATCGGCCTCCCCAAGGGGAACGAGCTGCACGCGCAAGTGTGGGTCGTGCGGGTCGGGCGCGTCCCCCAGCTGCTCCTGGACTCCGACGTCGAGGACAACGACCAGGCGGCCCGGGACGTCACCGACCGGCTGTACGGGGGCGGCGGCGACCACCGGCTGCTGCAGGAGATGCTGCTCGGCATCGGCGGCGTCCGGGCGATCCGCGCCTACTGCCGCATCACCGGGCATCCCGCTCCAGAGGTGTTCCACACCAACGAGGGCCACGCCGGGTTCCTCGGCCTGGAACGCATCCGCGAGCTGGTCTCGGAGGACGGGCTGTCGTTCGACGAAGCCCTCGAGGCGACGCGGGCGGGCACGGTGTTCACCACGCACACGCCCGTTCCCGCCGGCATCGACCGGTTCCCCCGCGACCTGATCGGCCGGTACTTCGGCGGCGCGAACGAGGAGGAGCAGGTCCCCGTCGACCGGATCCTCGCCCTCGGCAGCGAGGACTACCCGGGCGGCGACCGCACCGTGTTCAACATGGCCGTGATGGGGATGCGGCTCGCGCAGCGCGTCAACGGCGTCAGCGAGCTGCACGGCGAGGTCAGCCGCGAGATGTTCGGCGGCCTGTGGGGCGGGTTCGACACCGCCGAGGTCCCGGTCGGTTCGATCACCAACGGCGTGCACGCCGGAACGTGGGTGGCGCGCGAGGTGCTGGAGTTCACCGCCCGCGAGCTGCCGTCGGTGATGGAGTCCGGGCGCGGCTGGGAGGGCGTCCGCGCCGTGTCCGAGGCGGAGATCTGGCGGATGCGGGGCCTGCTGCGGCGCCGGCTCGTCCTGGACGCGCGGCGCCGGCTCCGCGAGTCGTGGCGGCAGCGCGGCGCGAGCGAGGCCGAGGTCTCCTGGATCGACGACGCGCTCGACCCCGGCGTCCTGACGATCGGGTTCGCGCGGCGCGTCCCCTCGTACAAGCGGCTCACCCTGATGATGAGCGACCCGGACCGGCTCCGCGCGATCCTGCTGGATCCGGACCGCCCCGTGCAGATCGTCATCGCCGGGAAGGCCCACCCGGCCGACGAGGGCGGCAAGCGGCTGATCCAGGACATCGTGCGGTTCGCCGACTCCGAGGACGTCCGGCACCGGATCGTGTTCCTGCCCGACTACGACATGGCGCTCGGGCAGCTGATGGTGCAGGGCTGCGACGTGTGGATGAACAACCCGCTGCGCCCGCTGGAGGCGTGCGGCACGTCCGGGATGAAGGCGGCGCTGAACGGCGGGCTGAACCTGTCCATCCGGGACGGCTGGTGGGACGAGTGGTACGACGGGCAGAACGGCTGGGCGATCCCGTCCGCCGACGGCCTCGCCAGCCCCGACCGGCGGGACGAGCTGGAGGCCGCCGCGCTGTACGAGCTGATCGAGGACCACGTGTCCGTCACGTTCTACGACCGCGACTCGGCGGACCTGCCGCGCCGCTGGCTGGAGATGGTCAAGCACACCATCGCCACCCTCGGCCCGAAGGTCCTCGCGACCCGGATGCTGCGCGACTACGTCGAGGACCTCTACACCCCGGCGGCCGAGTCCGAGCGGGCCATGGTCGCCGACAAGTTCGCGGGCGCGCGGACGCTGGCGGCGTGGAAGCAGCGGGTCCGCAGGGCGTGGCCGCACGTCGCCGTCGAGCACGTCGAGTCCAACGGTGAGGAGAGCCCGCAGGTGGGGGCCCGGCTCACGGTGCGGGTCGTCGTGAACCTCGGCGGGCTCGACCCGGACGACGTCGCCGTGGAGATCGCCTACGGGCGGGTCGACGACGCCGACGCTCTCGTCGACCCGACCCACCTGGAACTGGAGGAGGCCGAGTCCGCGGAGAACGGGCGGCGCCGCTACACCGGCGAGGTCCCGCTGGGGCGCAGCGGCGCGTTCGGCTACAGCGTCCGCGTGGTGCCGAGCCATCCGCTGCTGTCGGGCCGGGCCGAGATGGGCCTCGTCGCGCTGCCGCCCGCGCCGCAGGGCATGACGAACGGCGACCTGCGCTAGACGGCGGGCTGCTCCTGCTCCTCCTCGTCATCGTCGGCGGGCGGGTCGGCCACCTGCCAGGCCGCGACGACGAGGGGGAGCAGGACGTGCGTCGCCAGCAGGGCGAACAGGATCAGGAAGAGCGCCGCGGCGGGGATCTGCGATTCGCGGCTGTCGCCGTCGGCGAGCATGGTCACCACCAGGACCGCGACGAGCACGCAGGTCGTGGCCTGGTGGGCGGTCGCGAACGCGCGGAGCCGCGCCGCGAGCTGGCGCTCGTCGAGTTCGTGCTCCCGCTTGGAGATGAGCCCCCGGGTGACGGCGATCAGCTGGCCCGCGAGCGGGAACCCCACCACTACCAGCACGCCCAGGATCACGAAGTTGGCGATCATCGCGGTGTCGCTGGGGGCGAGCGCCCACGACACGGCGGCGTCCACCCAGAGCAGGCCGAGCGTGACCGCGCCCGCCCCGGCCAGGATCCGGCGCGGCCGCCGGCGGGCGTAGCGGGCGGGCATCCGGCGCTCCAGCTCGTCGTCGAGGGCCGCGAGGCGGTCCGCGCGCTTGCGTCGCGCCCGCTCCAGCCGTCCCGGGGACTGGTTCGTCATGGTGTGTCTCCGATCCTGGGGAAGGGTTTCAGGGAGAAGACGACCTCGACCGGCACCTCGAAGTACTCGGCGATGCGCAGGGCGAGGTGCAGGCTGGGGCTGTACTCGCCCCGCTCCAGGTAGCCGACCGTCTGGTAGTGGACGCCCAGCGCGGCGGCGAGGTCGCGGCGCGAGACGCCGCGCTCGGCCCGCAGCACCGGGATCCGGTTGTGGACGGTCTCCTTGTCGGCGGGCACGGGGCCGGCCTTGCGGATCACGGCCCGCACCCGCTCATGCCCGTCCCCATAACGAGAACTTGAATCATTAGCCATACCCCTGCTTCTGTTGATAGTATATGTACTACATTCCATTGCAGACTCGCAACCAGGTGGCTTCTGGAGCGGGGCCGATGAGTTTTCGGTGCGGGGAGGGTCGACATCGTCATGACGACTACGCAGACGCTCGAAACGCCCGGGGCCGACCTCGTGTACGACGTCCACGGTCCGCTGCCGACCGCCGACGGGCGCCCGCCGCTGGTCATGATCGGTCAGCCCATGGACGCCAGCGGCTTCCACACCCTCGCGTCGCTCCTCTCCGAGCGCACGGTGATCACCTACGACCCGCGCGGCCTCGGCCGCAGCACCCGCAAGGACGGCCGGACCGACCATGCGCCGGACATCCAGGCCGCCGACGTGCACGCCCTCATCGAGGCGCTCGGCGCGGGCCCGGTCGAGATGTTCGCGAGCAGCGGCGGCGCGGTCACCGCGCTCGCCCTCGTGTCCGCGCACCCCGAGGACGTCACCACCCTGGTCGCCCACGAGCCACCGCTCATCGGGGTGCTTCCGGACGCCGGGGCCGCCGAGCGCGCCAGGGCCGGCGTCCGGGACGTGTACGAGAAGGAGGGCTGGGGCGCGGGCATGGCGGCCTTCATCGCGATGACGTCCTGGCAGGGCGAGTTCACCGACGACTACTTCGCCCAGCCCGCGCCGGATCCCGCCATATTCGGGATGCCGGCCGAGGACGACGGCTCCCGCGACGATCCGCTGCTGTCCGACCGGTCGTGGGCGGTCAGCGGGTACCGGCCCGACGCCGACGCCCTCGCCGCGGCGCCCACGCGGATCGTGATCGCGGTGGGCGAGGAGTCCGAGGGCACCATCACCGGACGCACGTCGGTGGCGACGGCCGAGCTGCTCGGCCGGCGGGCCGCGGTGTTCCCGAGCCACCACGGCGGCTTCATGGGCGGCGAGTTCGGCCAGGCGGGACAGCCCGAAGCGTTCGCCGGCAGGCTGCGCGAGGTCCTCGGCGGAGCCGGCTGACGGCCGGGGATCCAGCGCGGAACGGCCGCCCTCGCGCGCCCGGCCCCTCGGACCCGAACGAGAGTTAAGCGTCGTCGCGGGCGGCCAGGGCCTCGTAGGCGGGGGCCAGGACGTCCGGGAGGGAACGGCGCCGGATCTTGATCGGTGGGGGCGGGGCGACCTGGAGGACGAAACCGGGCGGGACGGGAGGCGCGGGCGGCCGGTCGCGGAGCCGGGCGAGGCCGGACGGCGGTGTCCAGAAGCCGGCGGCGGTCAGCGGCTCGTCCTCCACGTCCAGAGGGTCGGGTTCGGTCCCGGTGGCGCGCCGCAGGGAGGCCAGCAACTGGTCCCTGCCCCGTCCGTTCCACTGGAGGATGAGGAACGGGTCGTCGTCGAACGCCTCGGCCAGCAGGTAGAGGACGGCCGCCGCGTGCTTGCACGGGTCGCCCCAGTCGGGGCAGTCGCACATCAGGTGCAGGTCGGCGGCCGAACCGGGGAAGAGCGCGAGGCCCAGTTCGGCGAACACCCACTCGATCTCGGGCGGCATCTCCCCGGCCAGGAGGCGGGCGCGGAAAACGGCGCGGGACGCCAGTTCCTGCTCGGCGGCCCGCCAGTCCGCCTCGTCGATCGCGTCGATGCCGAGGGCCACCTCGTACGGTTCGGGCGCCGACCCGCGCACCTTCGCGGTCACCTCGTACGGCTCGACTCTCAGGTCGAACACGTTGCCCTTGCGGGCGTAGGTGCGTCCGCGCTGCAGGCGGCCCTTGTCGGCGAACGACTCGACGAGGTCGATGAAGCGGCGGGACCACCATTCGGCGCCGATCGACCCGCGCTTGTTGCGGGCCCTGATGCCGTCGTCCATGACGCCGTCGTCCATCAGTCGCTCACCGCCTCGGGGGACAGCCGCAGGACGTCCCGGAGTTCGGCGACCGAGAGTTCGGTCAGCCAGTCCTCGCCGGTGCCCACGATCGATTCGGCGAGGGCCTTCTTGCGCTCGATCATCTCGTCCACGCGCTCCTCCATCGTCCCGACGCAGATGAACTTGCGGACCTGGACGTTGCGGGTCTGGCCGATGCGGAACGCGCGGTCGGTGGCCTGGTCCTCGACGGCGGGGTTCCACCAGCGGTCGACGTGCACGACGTGGTTGGCGGCGGTCAGCGTCAGGCCCGTCCCGGCGGCCTTGAGGGAGAGCAGGAAGATCGCCGGTTCGGCGTCGTTCTGGAAGTGCTGCACGAGGTCGTCGCGTGCCTGCTTGGACGTCCCGCCGTGCAGCCACAGGACGGGACGTTCGAGACGGGCGGCGAGGTAGGGCTGGAGCATCGAGCCGAACTCGGCGTACTGGGTGAAGACGAGCGCCTTCTCACCCTGTCCGAGGACCTCGGCGCAGATCTCCTCCAGCCGTTCGAGCTTGCCCGAGCGGCCGGGGAGGCGCGAGCCGTCCTTCAGCAACTGCGCCGGATGGTTGCAGACCTGCTTGAGCTTGGCCATCGTCGCCAGGACGAGGCCGCGCCGCTGCTTGTCGTCCGCCTCGGCGATCTGCTGGAGCATGTCGTCCACGGTCGCCCGGTAGAGGGACGCCTGCTCGGTCGTGAGGTTGCAGTAGACCTTGATCTCCTGCTTCTCCGGCAGGTCGGAGATGATCGACTTGTCGGTCTTGAGGCGGCGGAGGATGAACGGCTGGGTGGCCCGCTTCAGCGCCAGTGCCGCCTGCTCGTCGCCCTCCCGCTCGATCGGGACGGCGAACCGCTGCCGGAACGCGGCGCGCGGCCCGAGCAGGCCGGGGTTCGCGAACTCCATGATCGACCACAGTTCGGTCAGATGGTTCTCGACCGGCGTGCCCGTGAGCGCGATCCGGGTGCGCGCCGGGATGCTCCGCACCGCCCTGGCCTGCCGCGTCCCGCTGTTCTTGAGCGCCTGCGCCTCGTCGCAGACGATCCGCCCCCACTCGATCGGCGCGAGCGCCTCCGCGTCCCGCGCGGCCGTCCCGTACGTGGTCAGCACGAGATCGGCGCTCGCCACGGCCTCGGCCAGCTCCTCGCCGCGATGCCGCCCCGTCCCGTGGTGGACGTAGACGCGCAGCTTGGGAGTGAACCGCGCGGCCTCCCGCTGCCAGTTCCCCACCAGCGACATCGGCAGGATCGCGAGCGTCGGGTCCGGGCGCGCGCCGTTCTCCCGTTCATGTACGAGAAGGGACAAGACAGAAATGGTCTTACCGAGTCCCATATCGTCGGCAAGAAGTGCGCCAAGCCCCAAGTCATTCATGAAGGTCAGCCAGGCGAGGCCGCGTTCCTGGTACGGGCGCAGTTCGGCGTCCAGCTCGTCCGGCGTGTGCATGGGGGTGAGGCGGCGGTCGGCCTCGCCGGACAGCAGGTCGCCGAGGGGGCCGCCCGCGTCGACCTCGGTGAGGGGGAGGACCTCGTCGCCGGCGTGCACGATCGCGCGGATCGCCTCGGCGGCGCTCATGCGGCCCCGGCGAGGGTGGCGGAGGAAGTCGAGGGCCGCCTCGAGCTGGCGCTCGTCGAGCTCGACCCACCGGCCGCGCAGGCGGACGAGCGGGGTCTTCAGGCGGGCCAGCTCCTCCAGTTCGGCCTCGTCGATGCTCTCGTCGCCGATGGCCAGGTCCCAGCGGAAGCCGACCATGGCCTTCAGATCGAAGCCGGAGGGGGCGGCCGCGCCGGCCGACGCCTCCGGATCCTCGTCGCGGGTCGTCAGCTTCATGCCGAGCTTCGCCTTGCCCGCCCACTGGGGGAGCAGGACGCCGAAGCCCGCGGCGGCGAGCATCGGGGCGGCCTGGCGCAGGAAGCGGAACGCCCCCGCCGTGTCGAGGGCCAGTTCGTGCGGGGCCGGGCCGTCAAGGGCGGGGGCCATCTCGGGGAAAAGGCGCAGGGCGCGGCCGAGGCCGGTGAGGAGCGTCTCCTCCGCGTCGCGGATCGAGGTCGCCTCACCGTCCCAGACCATGGCGGCCGGTACGTAGAGGCTCGGGTCGTCGGTGCCCTGGAGGGCGAACTCGACCCGCCACGAATCGTCCTTCGACTCCTCGCTCTCGCCGGACTCCCCAGTGCCGGACTCTTCGGTGCCGAACTCTTCGGCGCCCGGCTCGGCGAGGCGGAAGCAGACGCGGAGCGGTCCGGACGGGCGGCGCGCGGCGGCGGCCCACGCGTCCAGCTCGGCGATCAGGTCGCCCGGATCGTCGCGGGGCTCGCGGGCCACGGCGGCGGACGGGCCGGTCAGCGCCGTCACCCAGCGTTCGGCGAGCGGCAGCCGGTCGAGCTCCTTGCGCCGCGACACGAGCAGCGGATGCGGCACCACGCCCCGGACGGCGGTGTCGACCAGGGCGGACAGCGCCTCCCGCAGCACCTCGGCGGCGGGACGTCCGCCGTCCGCGGCGCGGCAGGCGGCGGGCATGGCGCGCGCGAGAGCGCGGAAGCGCGCCGGGTCGTCGATCACCGGACGCCAGCGCGCCACGAGATCGCCGTCCTCGCGCAGGAGGGCGGGCAGGACGTGGCCGCGGGAGGTCAGATGGTCGGCCTCGTCCGCGAGCATGCACAGGAACCGCAGGTCGGTACCGGGGACGACGTCGGCGCTGTGCTCGGCTCCCTGGAGCAGCGCCATCGCGGGGAAGGGTTCGAGCACGAGGGCCGGGACGCGCCACGGACGCAGCTCGGGCTCGTCCGACACCGGCTCCGGGCCGAGCTCGGCCGAGGGCAGCGGATGGTCGCCGATCGTGGGGAGCGACATCGTCAGCTCGACGCGGAACGCCGTGCGGACGAGCGGCTCGTAGGACGTCCCGCCGAAGTCGCAGGTCGCGAACGGGTGGACGTCCGCGGACGGCTCGTACGGGCCGGTGCGCTCGGCCCAGAGGCAGAGCGCACCGCCATGCCAGGTGGCGTGGGCGACGAGCATGGTCCCCGAAGCTACCAGCAGCCCCCGACATCACCGGACGTCACAGCGGTCGCCCGAGCCGGCGGCCGCCACTCAGAGAATTCTCATAGCGGTCAAATATCCCTCTCACCGCCCGCCGGGAGGCTCCCTCCATCTCACTCCCGAGCATGAGGAGGCTCCCGATGGCAGAGAACGGAACCGGTGAGGCGCGAGGACTGAGCCGCCGCGCGGCGCTCACCGCGATGGGCGGCGTCGGGCTCGGCACGGTCGGCGCGGTCGCCGGCGGCGCCGCGCTGGCCGGCGGCGCGCAGAGCACGACCGGCCCCCCGGTGGAGCAGGTGGCGCACGGGGGGACGAACCCGGCGTGCGTGCTGTCCCCGGAGACGACGGAGGGCCCGTACTACCTGGACTACGAGATGGTCCGCCGGGACGTCACCGAGGACCGTCCGGGCATCCCCCTGATCCTGCGGGTCGCGGTCGTGGACACCTCCGCCGGATGCCGTCCGGTCAAGCGGGCCGCCGTGGACATCTGGCACTGCGACGCGGGCGGCGTCTACTCCGGCTACGAGGGCAACACGCTGCCGGGCGGTCCGCCGTCGGGAATGCCGACGGACATGCCGACCGGGATGCCGACCGGCATGCCGCCCGGCGGCGGAGGCGGAGGGCACGCGGAGCCCGTCAACGACCTGACGTTCCTGCGCGGCGTCCAGCTCACCAACGGGCACGGCACCGCCGAACTCCGGACGATCTACCCCGGCTGGTACCAGGGAAGGGCCCTGCACATCCATGTGAAGGTGCACGTCGGAGGCAAGGTCGACGCGAAGAAGAAGTCGTACTCCGGCGGGCACGTCAGCCACACCGGGCAGTTCTTCTTCGAGGAGGAGCTGGCCGAGAAGGTCGCCGCGCTGGAGCCCTACAAGCACAACACGGTCCCGCGCGTGAAACTGGAGGAGGACGGGATCTACCGGCAGGCGGGCTCGGGCCTGCTCACCATCCGCCCGATCCACCGGGGACGCATCGAGCGCGGGCTGCTCGCCACGATCACGGTCGGCGTGGATCCGTCCGCCACGCCCGCCGCCGTCTGAGCAGTACCGGCGCGAGGCACGCGGCGACCCCCTGGCTAGGCTCGGGACGTTCGTCACCGAGTTGCACAGGAGGGCCGCCGTGGGCGAGTTCGTACGGGTCGAGATCGAGGACGGGATCGCGACGATCAGGCTGGACCGCCCGAAGATGAACGCCCTGAACGCCCGGATGCAGCGGGAGCTGATCGACGCGGCCCGGCAGGTCACCGATGACGCCTCGGTGGGCGCCGTCGTGCTGTACGGCGGGGAGAAGGTGTTCGCCGCCGGCGCGGACATCAAGGAGATGGCCCCGATGTCCTACGCCGAGATGTCGGCGGGCCACTCGCGGCTCCTGCAGGACTTCGCCAAGGCGCTCGCCGCCATCCCGAAGCCGGTCATCGCCGCGATCACCGGGTACGCGCTCGGCGGCGGCCTGGAGGTGGCGCTGACCGCCGACTTCCGCGTCGCGGGCGAGGGCGCGAAGGTGGGGCAGCCGGAGATCCAGCTCGGCATCATCCCCGGCGCGGGCGGCACGCAGCGGCTGTCCCGGCTGGTCGGCCCGGCCAAGGCGAAGGACCTGATCTTCTCCGGACGGCACGTCAAGGCCGACGAGGCCCTCGCCATCGGCCTGGTCGACCGGGTCGTCCCGGACGCCGACGTCTACACGGCCGCCAAGGAGTGGGCAGCGACCTTCGTCGGCGGCCCCGCGATCGCGCTGCGCGCGGCGAAGCAGGCCATCGACAAGGGCCTGGAGGTCGACCTCGACACCGGCCTGGAGATCGAGCGGACGCAGTTCGCGGCCCTGTTCGCCACCGACGACCAGGCCAACGGCATGAAGAGCTTCATGGAGGAAGGCCCCGGCAAGGCCGAGTTCACCGGCCGCTGACCGCCCGCTCCCGCGCGTCCAGTACCTCGTCGGCGTAGCGCTCGGTCCACCGGCCCAGGGCGGACAGGGGCTCGATCAACCCGCGCCCAGGGCCGGTCAGCTGGTATTCCACGCGCGGTGGTGCCTCGGCATAGCGGCGGCGCGTGACCAGACCGTTCTGTTCAAGGCGCCGCAGCGTCTCCGTCAGGACCTTCTGGCTGATGCCGCCGATGCGCTCCCGCAGCTCGCCTGGACGGCGGGGGCCTTCGCGCAGGGACCAGAGCACCACGCCGGTCCAGGTGCCCGAAAGTAGGTCGAGCCCAAGGCGCGTCTGGCAGTCGGCGACGAACTCGTTCATGGTCTCGTCCGCCATCCTGCCCCTCCCGATGCGCACCGGATGGTGCCGAACGGATCGCCTAGCGTCCCCCCGACGGTAATCGAACGGGAGGTCACCATGCGGATCGGAGTGCTGGGCGCGGGGAACATGGCGGATGCGCTCGCCACGCAATGGGCGCGCAAGGGGCATGAGGTGCGGATCGGCGCGCGCACCCCCGGGAAGGCGGTCGCGCTGGCGGAACGCGTCGGCCACGGTTCAGCCGGCGGGACGCTGCGGGACGCGGCGCAGTTCGGGGACGCGGTGCTGCTCGCCGTCTGGTACGACGGCGTCCGCGACGTGCTGCGCGAGGCGGGGCCGCTGGCGGGACGCGTGCTGATCGACTGCACCAACCCGATGGGACCCCCGTTCGAGCGGCTCCGGACGGGAGGCGGCCCGTCGGCCGCGCGGCGCGCCGCGGTGACCGGCGCCCGCGTGGTCAAGGCGTTCAACCTGTGCCCCGACAGCGTGTGGCGGATGACGCCGCCCGAATTCGGCGGCCGCCCCCTCGGCGTGCCGCTGTGCGGCGACGACGCGGACGCGCTGGCCGCGGTCCGGACGCTCGTGACCGATCTCGGCTGCGTGCCGATGGACGGCGGAAGCCTCGAAAGGGCCGGCCTCCTGGAGGCGGCGACGGCGTTCATGGTGGGCCTGTGGGTCGCGGGCGAGGACCCGTCGGCGATGCTGCCGCCGCCCGAGTACTCCGGCGTCCCCCGGCGTACCGGTGCATGACGGTTAAACCGTTATTTGTCTTTCCGGGTGTGCTGCCGGGGATCGTGCAGGCCGGCCGCTAGCATCTCCCGCCATGCGACACGCGTACCGAACCGCGCTCGTGACGGGTGCGTCCAGCGGGATCGGGGAGAGCTTCGCCCGCCTGCTGGCCGGCCGCGGCGCCGATCTGGTGATCGTGGCGCGCCGTGCCGACCTGCTGGACGGGCTGGCCCGCGAGCTGGTCGAACGGTACCGGGTCGCCGTCGAGGTGATGGCCGCCGACCTCGCCGACCCCGCGCAGCGCGCCGAGGTGGAGGGGCGGTTGAGGTCCGACCCGGTCGAGCTGCTGGTGAACAACGCCGGGTACGGCGCTTTCGGAGCCTTCGCGGACCTGCCGCTGGACGACCACCTCGCGCAGATCGAGCTGAACGTGACCGCGCTGGTGCGCCTCACGCACGCCGCCCTGCCCGGAATGGTCGAGCGCGGCCGCGGCGGAGTGCTCAACGTCGCGTCGATGGCCGGGTTCACCCCGTCCCCGGGCAGTGCCAGCTACGGGGCCACCAAGGCGTACGTGGCGTCGTTCTCCGAGAGCCTGCACTCGGAGGTCGCGGGCAAGGGCGTCCACGTGACGGCGCTGTGCCCCGGCTTCACCCGGACCGAGGACGACGTTCCGTCCAACCTGCTGTGGCTGCGGCGCGACGACGTGGCGCGCGCCGGGCTGGACGCGGTGGCCGCCGGACGCGCGCTCTGCGTCCCCGGCATGCAGTACAAGGCGGCGCTCCCGGCGCTGAAGCTCGTCCCGAGGCCGCTGCTCAGGGCCGCGGTGAACCGCATGTGGCAACAGGCCGCCGACACGCGGTGACGGAACGTCACGCCTCGTTTGCCCAGATCTACAAAAGTTCCCGCGGGTTGCTTGTCGCGAGCCTGACTTGACGGGGATCACGGTGAGTGGCGACGATCGAACCTACGCTTGAGTAAGTTGTGTACGGCCTGCTGGCCCGCAGACGCGGCGGCACGTCCCGCAACACCACCTCGTCCAGCGAAGGAACCACATGTCCGTGACCCCCGAAGAGAAGTTCCAGACCGGCCTCCTGCACGACCTCGAGCCGGTGGTCGAGACAGAACTGAACCGCCACCTGTCGATGGCCAAGGAATGGTTCCCGCACCAGTACGTCCCGTGGAGCGAGGGCCGCGACTTCGACGGGCCGCTGGACGGTGAGCCGTGGTCGATCGAGCAGTCGAAGGTGACCGCCGAGGCCCGCGAGTCGCTCATCGTCAACCTGCTCACCGAGGACAACCTCCCCGGATACCACAACGCCATCGCCGCCGTGTACGGCCGCGAGGGCGCCTGGGGCACCTGGGTCAACCGGTGGACGGCCGAGGAGAACCGGCACAGCGTCGTCCTGCGCGACTACCTCACCGTGACCCGCGCGGTCGACCCGGTCGCGCTGGAACGCGCCCGGATGCGCCACATGGAGGCCGGCTACGAGGCCGACCACGGCGACTCGTTCCTGCACGGCACGGCCTACGTCTCGTTCCAGGAACTCGCCACCCGGGTGTCGCACCGCAACACCGGCAAGGCGTCCGGCGACCCGCTCTGCGAGCAGATGATGGTCCGCATCGCCGCCGACGAGAACCTCCACATGATCTTCTACCGGAACCTCCTCGGCGCCTCGCTGGAGGCCGCCCCGAACGAGACGATGCGGGCGATCACCGACGTCGTGAAGGGGTTCCAGATGCCCGGCTACAGCATCGACGGCTTCCTCCGCAAGTCCGTCGTCATCGCCAACGCCGGCATCTACGACCTGCGGCTGCACCACGACGACGTGCTCGTCCCGGTGCTGCGCAAGTGGGGCGTGTTCGACCGCACGGACCTGTCGGGCGACGGCGAGAAGGCCCGCCAGGAGCTGGGCGAGTTCCTGGAGCAGCTCGACGCCGCCGCCACCAAGTTCGAGACCCGCCGAGAGGAACGCCGCGCCCGCCAAGCCACCCGCAAGTCCTGACCCGAGCCCCCAACAGAAGACCCGTGCCACGCAGCCGGGCGGCTCGGGGCCCGAGCGACAGAGGTTGAACCCCAGCCCCCGTTTACGGGCAGGGACGCGGAGCGAGCGCCAGCGAGCGGAGCGGTCATGCCCGGCGCGCCGCGTCCCCGCAGCGTAGGGAGCGCCAGCGACCGGAGCGAGGAGACCCGTGTCGCGCAGCCGGGGGGTATGGGGGGTCGCCCCCCAATAAAAACCAGCCCGGCGCGCCGCGTCCCCGCAGCGTAGGGAGCGCCAGCGACCGGAGCGAGGAGACCCGTGCCGCGCAGCCGGGGGTCTGGGGGTCGCCCCCCAGATAAACAGGGAACGCGGCCCCGTTTCTTGGCGTCAAAGGGGATATGGGGACGCATCGGCGACTGGGTGAGTATCGGTTGCTGGACGAGATCGGCCGGGGGAGCACCGCGGTGGTGTATCTCGCCATGGATTCGCGTGGCCGTGAGGTGGCGGTCAAGGAGCTGGTTCCGGAGTTGACGGGGGTTCCGGAGGCGATCGATCGGCTGGCGCGGGAGATGCGGGCGCAGGCGCGGGTGCGCAGCGCTTATGTCGCGGGCCTGCTGGATGGGGCGATCACGGCGGAGCGGCCGCACGTGGTGATGCAGTACGTGCCGGGCTGTCCGTTGTATGACTTGGTCCCGGCGTATGGGCCGTTGCGCGGTGACCGGCTGGCCCGGTTCGCCCGGCGGCTGGCGCTCGCGCTGGGGGACGTCCACGACGCGGGTGTGCTGCACCGGGATGTGTCGCCGGGTAATGTCATCGTGATGGGCGACCGGCCGACGCTGATCGATTTCGGGATCGCGCAGGAGTCCGGCGCCGATCAGATCACCCGGCGGGGGATGGTCGTGGGGACGCCCGCCTATCTCGCCCCGGAGTTGATCGAGGGGGAGCGCGCCACCACCGCGTCGGACGTGTTCTCTTGGGCGGCGACTGTCGCGTTCGCGGCGACGGGCCGTCCGCCGTTCGGGCGGGGGTCGCTGCACGGGGTGTGCTTCCGGATCCTGCGCGGCCAGGCTGATCTTGACGGTGTTCCTGAGCCGGTGGCGGGGCTGCTGCGGGCGGCGCTGCGGCGGGATCCTGCCGAGCGGCCGCCGGCGCGCTGGTTCGCCGGGGCGCTGGCGCCGCTGCCGGGGGGTGGTCGTCCCCGCGCGGTGCATGCGACCGCCCGGGACGGGGTGGCGGCGGCCTGATGGCGGTTAGATCTTCCTGGCCGGAGCGGCGAGGGTAGGGTTTCGTAAACGATGAAGGGAGCCGTCACGTCCGGGGACCGAATCGGCCACTACAGCGTCCAGCAGACCCTCGGTGAGGGGGGCATGGGCGTCGTCTACCTCGGGACCGACCCCGAGGGGCGCAATGTTGCCATCAAGGTGCTGCGGCCCGCGGTCGCGGGTGACGCCACGGCGCGTCGCCGGCTGGCCCGCGAGGTCGATTCGATGCGCAGGGTGCACAGCCCGCACGTCGCGGAGATCCTCGACGCCGACGTGACCGCCGATCAGCCCTACATCGTGACCCAGTACGTGCCCGGCCGGACGCTCGAAGAGGTCGTCGAGGATTCGGGGCCGATCTACGGGCCCGGGCTGCAGCGGCTCGGGGTGGGGCTCGCGTCCGCGTTGTCGGCGATCCACGGCGCCGGGATCGTGCACCGCGACATGAAGCCCGGCAACGTGATGCTCGTGGACGGCGAGCCCGTCGTGATCGACTTCGGCATCGCGCAGGCCGCCGACGCGACCCGGCTCACCGCGACCGGCATGGTCATCGGCACGCCCGGCTATCTCGCCCCGGAGATCATCGAGGGGGAGGACGCGGGACCGCCGTCGGACGTGCACGCGTGGGCGGGCACGGTCGCCTACGCCGCCACGGGCCGGCCGCCGTTCGGCTCCGGCACCTTCGAGTCGATCTTCTACAAGATCATGCAGGGCGCGCCGGACCTGGAGGGGGTGCCGGACGCGCTGCTGCCGGTGCTGCGGTCGGCGATGGCGCGGCATCCGGCCGAGCGTCCGACAGCGGTCCACCTGGTGCAGCTCACCCGGCGGATCCACCTCGAGGCGACGATCACCGACCAGACCCGCGTCGACCAGCACTACACGTCGCCGGACCCGCCCGCGGCGGGTGCGGCCGCGGCGGGCACGTCGCTGGACGAGCCGGCGGCCGACCACTCGCGGCTGTTCTCCATGCCGGCGACCGGGCCGCAGGACTCCCGGCCGAGGGACGTCCCGGCGCGGCCCACCACGCCGGGCGGCGCGGCCGTCCCGACGCCGGCGCCCGTTCCGGCGCAGCCGAGGGACTTCGTCGGCCAGTTGCCGCCCGCGGCGCCTCCGCCGCCTCCGCCGGCGCCGCCGCCCGCGCAGTTCAAGGCGGGGGAGCAGTTCGGCCCGCGCGGCTACGGCCCGCCCGACCCCTACAACCAGGGCGGATACCCGCCGCCCTACGGCCAGCCGCCACCGGGCCAGCCACCGCCGGGCGCGCTCCAGCGCGGCGCTTACGACCAGCAGACGCAGGACGCGCAGCGCCGTGTCGCCGACCAGGCCCGTGCCGACAAGGCCCGTGCCGATCGGGAGCGTGCCGACCGGGACCGTGCCGACCGGGACCGCGGCGACCGGGACCGGCGCAAGCCCTACGGCTGGTACCGGGTGCTCAGTTTCGTCGTCCTCGTGGCGCTGCTCGGGTTCGCCGGCATCGCGCCGCTGCTCGCTCTCGGCGTCACGGTCGCGGGCGTGTTCGTGCTGCGTGCGGGGGACAAGGCCGCCAAGGGCATGGAGGGCCGGCAGACCCGGCGCGGCCCGCGCTCGGGCGATGCCGTCGCCGCCGCGTTCCGGACGCCGCTGCACCTGCCGGGCGCCCTGATGTCCACGGTCATGTGGACGTCGCTCAGCCTGTTCGCGGGGCTGGTCCTGCTCGGAGTGCTGATCTTCGCGCGGTCCGACATGACCGCCTCGAAGGCCATCGCGTACTCGTCCATGGCGGTGATCGGGCTGCTGTGTCTCGCGCCCGGCAGCGGCGCGCCGAGGCGGCAGCTCGCCCGGATCTGGGGCGCGCTCCTGCCGCGCGCCGAGGCCGCCCTCGCCGGCGCCCTGATCCTCGGGGTCTTCGCGGGGGTGCTGGTCGCGCTGTCGCAGCGGCAGCCGCCCGACACGACCCCGCTGGACGGGATGAGCCAGAGCCTGGAGGGGCTGCGGGCGGACGTCCGCGAACTCGTGTCCGGCATCCCCGGCATGTGATCGGCTCGTCCCCGCGGACGGGCCCGGTCGGTAGGGTGGCGACCCTTATGAGCGGTGAGACGAGCCATCAGGGACACATTGGTCCGTACCGGCTGCTGTCGCGCCTCGGCGGCGCGCCCGTCTTCGGTGGGCGGGCGCCGGGGGATGACGGGACCGTCCACCGCGCCGCCGCACCGGACGGGCGCGACGTGGCGATCCGGCTGCTCCCGCCCGGCGCGGCCCCGGACGTCGGGCGGATGCGCGAGGTGATCAGCCCGTACGTGGTGGACGTCCTGGACGGGGAGCCCGCCGGCCCGCGCCCGTATGTCGTGTCCAGGTTCGTCCCGGGCCGGCCGCTGGCGGAGACGGTCGCCGAGCGCGGCCCCATGTCGGGGGACGCGCTGCGCCGTATCGCCCTGGGGCTGGCCAAGGCGCTCGCGGCCATCCACCGGACGGGGCTCGCGCACGGCGGGCTCGGTCCGGGGACCGTGCTCGTCGTGGACGACGCACCCGTGGTCGTCGACTTCGCGCTGGTCGGCGGCGCCGATGCCGCCGGTGACGTCCGGGCGTGGGCCGCGACGGTGACGTTCGCCGCCACCGGACGGCGCGATGCCCACGCCGGCGCGCTGCCGGCTGGATTGCGGCCGCTGGTGGAGGCTGCTTCGCATCCCGATCCGGAGGTGCGCCCGGCGGCGGAGGAGCTGGCGGAGGCCGCCTCCGGGCTTGACCTCCCCGCCGTCCCGGCTCCCCGTCGTGCCCCGACGAGCGCGCCGCAGCCCGACCCCGAGCCCGTCCCAGGGCCGCGAGCCGAGCCCGTCCCAGAGCCGGACGCCGTGGCCGTGCCGGGGCCCGCGGACGGGACGCGGCGGCGGGGCGCCGAGGCGCACGAGATGGCGGTGGCGTCGGGCTGGGCGCGGCTGCTCGCCGCCATGGTCGTGGTGAACGCGATCGCTTTCGCGATCATGGCCCCGATCGCGGGGCTCGTCCTGTCGCTCGCCGCGGTGACGCTGCTGCGGCTCGCGGGCGCGGCTCCGGGGACCAGGGCGCGCGCACTCGGGCGGACACTGCTGACCGTCCCGTACGCGGCGGTGTTCACGGCCGCGGTCCCGCTCGGGCTCGTCGCGGCGTCGGCGGTCGGCGGGGAGATCGACTCGCTCACCGCCTGCGCGTTCGGTGCCGGGGCCGGGGCGGCGGCGCTGTGGACGGCGCCGGGCGTGAAGGGCCCGCGCCGGCAGCTGGAGCGGATCTTCCTGCCCCTCGCGCGCGGCCCCCGGCGCGTCGCCGCCGCTGTCGTGGGCCTCGGCGTGCTCGCTCTGCTCGCGGGCGTGGGCGCGATGACGCTGACGCCGAGTTTCGCCCCGATGTACGGGCTGCAGCAGACGCTGGAGAGCTCGATGGACCGCCTGCAGCACGCCGTCAACAGGTAGCGGGACGTGAAGTGCGTCACGTCCGTTTCGGGACACGGATAGGCCCGTGAAGGCCCCGGACTCGTGGGTAAGGTCTCACGAGCTGGGATTGGCCGGGGGGCTACCGGCAAGTAACATTGTTCGTGCACGGCCGAATCAGGGCCCCGGGTCCGAAGGACGTTCGGGGATTTGGCAGGCTGTGACTTCGAAAGCGCACGTCCGCGTCGACCCGTCATGGGCGGCGCCCCTCTGCCGCTTACCTCAGCGGCCAACTGAGTGCAGGGAGGTCGGCCACCGGCCATGAACATCGTCGTCCTGGTGAAGCAGGTTCCCGATACGGAGAGCCCGCGCAAGCTGAAGTCCGATGACAGCACGCTCGACCGCGCCGCGGCTGACGGCGTCATCAACGAGCTCGATGAGTACGCGATCGAAGAGGCGCTGCGCATCAAGGAGGCCCAGGGCGGCGAGGTGACCGTCCTGACCATGGGCCCCGACAAGGCCACCGACTCGATCCGCAAGTCCCTGGCCATGGGCGCCGACAAGGCCGTGCACCTCGTCGACGAGGGCCTCGCCGGCTCCGACGCGCTGCAGACCTCCTACGCGATCCAGCAGGCGCTCGGCCGCACCGGGTTCGACCTGGTGATCCTCGGCTCGGAGTCCACCGACGCGCGCACCGGCGTCCTCGCCGCGATGCTCGCCGAGCGGCTCGGCGTCGCGCAGGTGTCGCTCGCCAACAAGGTCGAGATCGACGGGACGTCCGTCAAGGCGCAGCGGCAGACCGACTACGGCTTCGACCGGGTCGAGGCCAGCCTGCCCGCGGTCGTCAGCGTCGTCGAGAAGATCAACGAGCCGCGCTACCCCTCGTTCAAGGGGATCATGGCGGCCAAGAAGAAGCCGGTCGAGACGCTCGGCCTGGGCGACGCCGGCATCGAGGCGTCCCAGGTGGGCCTGGCGAACGCCGCCACCGAGGTGGTCGACTTCGCCGAGGCGCCGCCGCGCGCCAAGGGCGAGATCGTCACCGACGAGGGCGACGGCGGTGCGAAGATCGCCGAGTTCCTCGCGTCGAAGAAGTTCGTCTGACCGGGGAAGGGGATTTAGAGACCAATGGCTGAGATTCTCGTCCTCGTCGACCATGTCGACGGTGAGGTCAAGAAGGTCACGCTCGAACTGCTGACGCTGGCCAACCGGCTCGGCGAGGCCGCCGCGGTATGGGTCGGCCCCGGCTACGAGAGCGCCAAGGACAGGCTGGGCGAGTACGGCGCCGGCAAGGTCTACGTGGCCGCCGACGAGGAGCTCACCTCCTACGTCGTCGCCCCGAAGGCCGCGCTGCTGGCGCAGCTGGTGAGCGAGAAGTCCCCGGCCGCGGTGCTCGTCGCCGCCACCGCCGAGGGCAAGGAGATCGCCGGCCGCCTCGCGGTCAAGACCGGCTCCGGCGTGCTCACCGACGTCGTGGACGTCACCGACGGCTTCGTCGCCGAGCACTCCATCTTCGGCGGCGGGATCATCGCGCACGCCAAGGTGCGGACCGGCACGCCGATCATCGCGGTCCGGCCGAACTCGGTCGCCCCCGAGGCGTCCGCGGCCACCCCGGCCGAGGAGCAGGTGTCGGTCACGCTGTCGGACACCGACAAGGGCACCAGGATCGTGGAGAAGGTCGTCCAGGAGAAGGGCGAGCGCCCGGACCTGACCGAGGCCGCGATCGTCGTCTCCGGCGGCCGCGGCGTCGGCGGCGCCGAGAACTTCAAGATCATCGAGGGCCTGGCCGACTCGCTCGGCGCGGCCGTCGGCGCCTCCCGCGCCGCGACCGACGCCGGCTGGTACCCGCACTCGTTCCAGGTCGGCCAGACCGGCAAGACCGTGTCGCCGCAGCTGTACATCGCGGTCGGCATCTCCGGCGCCATCCAGCACCGGGCCGGCATGCAGACCTCGAAGACCATCGTCGCCATCAACAAGGACCCCGAGGCGCCGATCTTCGAGCTCGTCGACTACGGCATCGTGGGCGACCTCTTCCAGGTCGCGCCGCAGCTCACCGAGGAGATCACCAAGCGCAAGTGATCCCACGCGAACGGCCCCGGCGACGCGCGTCGCCGGGGCCTTTCGCCGTTCAGGTCGCCGTTCAGGTCGCCGTTCAGGCCGTCGTTCGGGTCGCCGTTCAGGCGGCGACGGGTTCGGGACGGGTGTCGCTCGGGTCGCCGGGCCGGGGTCGCGCGGCCGGCATGGCGGCGGCGACGTCCGCCGACCTGCGGAGCGGGACGAAGCGCGCTCCGGCGGCGATCAGCAGTGCCAGGACGACGACCGTGCCGACGCCGATCCGCAGGGAGGTGGCGTCCGAGAGGAAGCCGACCACGACGGGGCCGAGCAGGAGGCCGCCGTAGCCCATCGCGCCGACCTGGGCGACGGCCGCGGCGGGACGGTCCGGCGCGGCGGTTCCGGCCAGCGAGATCGTCGTCGGGACGACGGTGCAGACGACGAGCCCGGTCACGAAGAACCCGGCGATCGCGACGGCCGGGGTCGGCGCCAGCACCACGACGGTCATGCCGGCCGCGGTGCCGAGGCCCGCGCCGACCAGCAGGCGGCGGGTGCCGACGCGCGTCCGGACGCGGTCGCCGACCAGCCGGCCGAGCAGCATCGCCAGCTCGAACACGGGGTAGCCGGCGGCGGCCAGGGCCTCGGTGGCGCCCAGCTCGTCGTGCAGGAGCAGGCCGCTCCAGTCGGCGATCGAGCCCTCGGTCATGAACGCGATGAAGGCCAGGACGCCGATCAGGTAGACGGCGGCGGGCATGCGGCGCGCCCTGCGGCCCGTCCCGGGCGCGGCGGGCGCCACGGGGTCGGGCAGGTAGGTGCGGCCGAGCGCGAGGCCGGCGGGGAGCGACAGCAGCGCGGCGGCCAGCACGGTCTCGGTGAAGCCGAACCCGGCGGCGGCCGTGGCGACGCCGAACAGCCCGCCGCTCATCGCGCCGACGCACCAGCCGGCGTGCATGCCGCTCAGGACGGGCCGGCGGTAGGCCTGCTCGACGACGCTGCCCTGCGCGTTCATCGCGATGTCGGTGATCCCGAACGTCATGCCGAACAGGGCGACGGCGACGAGCAGCAGCCAGTAGGCGGGCGCGAGCGCCACCGCCACGTAGGACAGCGCGGTCAGCGGGAGGGCCACCCGCAGCACCGCCCGGCTGCCCGCGCGCGCCATGACGCCGCGCAGCGCCTGCATGGCGGCGATCGCGCCGAGCCCCCAGACGAGGACGACGACGCCGATCTCGCCCTCCGTCGTCCCGAACTTCCCGGCCAGCGCGGGCATGCGCGCCACCCACACCCCGGTCAGCAGACCGGCCAGTGCGAAGGTGAGGAACGTTCCGGAACGGGCACGCAGCAGCATCGTTCACCTCTTTCTCGGCTCGGCGGGGCGCACCCCGGTGCCGCTCACGCGGCGTCGTGACGGACGTCCGGCCCGAACCGCGACGCGATCCGGGCTGTGCGGGGTGGACCCCGCGGGGTTGGTCAGTCGCTCGGGCCCCAGGGGCCCGCAGTGGGGGAGGCTCCCCCGTGTCATCGCTCCAGCAGGCCCAGGAGCCGGCGTTTCAGCGCTTCGAGCTGCCGCGCGTCGTACAGCTCGGGGTCGTGGCTCACCACTTCCCAGAGGCCCTCGGCGGCCAGCCGGACGACCGCCGCGATGCCCGGGTCCGGGTCGTCGGCCGGGTCGCGTCCGTGCCAGCGGCGCATCGCCTCGTTCAGCGGCTCGGCCTGGTCCGGGTCCGCCGCGGCGGCCGTGATGGCCGACCAGCGCCGGTAGGCGCGCGCCTCACCGGTGAGGATCTCGAACGTGGCCTCGACGTAGGCGCGGGTGTAGGAGCCCGGCGCGCCGGCCCCGTACGCGTCGACGTAGGAGGCGATCAGGTCGTCGAAATCCTCGATGACCCGCGCCACCATCGCCCGGACGAGCGCCTCCTTGGTGGGGAAGTGGTAGAGCAGCCCTCCCTTGCTGACGCCGGCGCGGTCGGCGACCGCGGTGAGCGTCAGCGCCTGCGTCCCCTGCTCGGAGAGGACGGCTTCGGCGGCGTCCAGTAGGGCTTCCTTCGTCATGATCCCTCCACTGTACCGGCTGGACGGTACAGACGGTGAACCCGGTCCCCGCCCCGGCTATTCCCGGCCTCCGCGTAAGCGCACGGCCACCGGCGGGGAACAGGGCGGGCGCGGATACTGTTGACCGCGTGGTGACCTACCTCGACCATGCGGCGACGACCCCGATGCGGCCCGAGGCCATCGAGGCGATGACGGCGGAGCTACGCGAGCTGGGGAACCCGTCCTCCCTGCACGCGGTGGGGCGGCGCGCCCGCCGGGTCGTCGAGGAGTCCCGCGAGATCATCGCCGAGGCGTTCGACGCCCGCCCGAGCGAGGTCGTGTTCACCTCCGGCGGCACCGAGGCCGACAACCTCGCGGTCAAGGGCCTCTACTGGGCGCGCCGCGGCGCCGACCCCGCGCGCACACGCGTGCTGGCGGGCGCCGTCGAGCACCACGCCGTCATGGACGCCGTGCAGTGGCTCGCCGACCACGAGGGCGCCAAGGTCGAGTGGCTGCCGGTGGACGCGGTGGGCCGCGTCCGTCCCGAGGCGCTCCGCGAGGCGCTCGGCTCCGGCGACGATGTGGCGCTCACCACGGTCATGTGGGCCAACAACGAGGTCGGGACCGTCCAGCCCATCGCCGACCTCGCCGCCGCCGCCCGCGAGCGCGGCGTCCCCCTGCACACCGACGCCGTCCAGGCCGCCGGGCAGCTGCCCGTCGGCTTCGCGGCGAGCGGGGCGCAGGCCCTGACCATCACCGGCCACAAGCTCGGCGGCCCGATCGGCGTCGGCGCGCTGCTGCTCGCCAAGCCGAAAGAGCCGGTCTTCCTCGACCCGGTGCCGCTGCTGCACGGCGGAGGGCAGGAGCGCGACGTCCGCTCCGGGACGCTCGACACGCCCGCCATCGCCGGGTTCGCCGCCGCCGTCCAGGCCACCCTCGCGCACCGGGAGGCCGAGGCGCGCCGCCTGACCGGGCTGCGCGACCTGCTGATCGCTGCCGTCCGCACGGCCGTGCCCGACGCGATCCTGAACGGCGACCCCGTGGACCGCCTGCCCGGCAACGCGCACTTCTCCTTCCCCGGCTGCGAGGGCGACGCCCTGCTCATGCTGCTGGACGCTCGCGGCATCGCGTGCTCCACCGGGTCGGCGTGCTCGGCCGGCGTCTCGCAGCCCAGCCACGTCCTGCTCGCGATGGACGCGAGCCCCGAGCGCGCCCGCGGCTCGCTGCGCTTCACCCTCGGCCACACCTCCGCCGAGGCGGACGTGAAGGCGCTCGCCGACGCCATCGGCCCCGCCGTGGAACGCGCGCGCCGCGCCGGTCTCAGCTGATCCATCCTGGTTTTACCGTTCCTTGAACGGGGACAGAGCGCCCGTGACGATCGACGTGACCGAAGGAATCAAGCAGGCGGCGGGACATCCCTGGTTCCACCGCATGTCCCGCGTGGGCCTGGTCGCCCACGGCCTCCTCTACCTGCTCATCGGCTGGCTCGCCCTCCAGGTCGCCTTCGGCGGCGGCGGGAAGGAGGCCGACCGGAACGGAGCGCTCCAGGAGGTCGCCGACAAGCCCGGCGGCCCCGTCGTCCTGTGGCTGATGGCGGTCGGGTTCGCCGCGCTCGTCCTCTGGCAGTGCGCCGAAGCCCTGTTCGGACGTCCCACGCCGGACGGTCACAAGCCCACCAAACGGCTGGGCTCCGCCGCGCGCGCCATCGTCTACGCGACGGCCTGCGGGGGGACCCTGGCGTTCCTGCTCGGCCACCAGGGGAAGTCGAGCGACCAGCAGTCCAAGAGCCTCACCGCGCGGCTGATGGGCGAGCCGGGCGGCCGCTGGCTCGTCCTCGCGATCGCGGCGGGCTTCGTGGTCTGGGGGGCCGTCGTGATCGTCGGCGCCGTCCGCCGCAAGTTCCTCCGCGAGCTCAAGACCGCCGAGATGAGCGGGGCGGAGCGCCGCTTCGCCCAGGCCCTCGGAATCGTCGGCAACCTCGCCCGCGGCCTCGTCGGGCTCGCCGTCGGAGCCTTCCTCGCCCACGCGGCCATCACCTTCGACCCCAAGAAGGCCCATGGCCTGGACGGCGCCCTCCGCGAGTTCGCCGACACCCCCGCCGGCGTCTGGGGCCTGGTGGCCGTCGCCGCCGGCGTCCTCACCTTCGGCCTCTACTCCATCTGCGAAGCGAAATGGCGGAAGGTCGACGCGACCCGCTAGGGCTGGTACGGCGCGAGGGCCTTCCAGGCCGGGTCGGCGGTGGAGGCGACCTTGGCCTTGCCCTCCGGCCAGCCGGCGGCGAGCTGGTCGAGCTCGGAGATGACGCCCGAGTCGGGGTCGGCGTACAGGTGGAAGACGCGCAGGCCGTCACCGGTCTCGCGAACGGCGAGGACCGCGCGGTCGCCGAGCTTGGTCAGCTTCTTCTCGAAGGCGCGCAGCGCGCCCGCCGACGGCTCGACCGGCAGCCGGTCGGGGTTGCTGTTGGCGTACGGGACGCTGATCGCCACGTGCAGGTCGCAGAGCGGGTAGTCCTGGCGGTGCAGCGGGAACCGGGCGCCGAGGCGGGCGGGATGCCCGCGCGGGGTGCGGCCCTCGCCGGACAGCCACGCGGGCTCGGCGAACGGCTCGGCGACCTGCTCGACGACGACGGGCAGCATCGACGGCGGCAGCGAGTCGATCGGCGCCTCCGTCGCGATCGTGACCTCGCCGATCCAGCGGGCCACGTCGTCCTCGCCGAGCGCCCAGTACAGGACGTTCAGCGCCACCTGGAGCTGCTGCTCCTCGGAGACGAAGAGGAAGTCGGGATGGTAGGCCGCGATGTGCACGCGGGCGCGGTCGGTGTCGGCGCGCATGCCCAGCCGGACGTACTCCAGGTCGAACTCGTGGTCGCCGAGGACGAGGTCCTGGGCGAGCATCTCCGGGTCGGCCTGGCGCGCCGGATGGAAGCTCCAGCCGCCGGCCGCGGCGCCGGTCGGCGCGGACCGCGCCCAGCGCTCGGTCACGCCGCGCAGCCCGGGGTCGCCGCCGCCGGTCACGGTCAGTGACGGGTTCCGGTCGTCGGCGCCGCCGATCTCCCACTGCAGCCCTGAGTGGATCTTGTGCACCCGGCGGGACAGCTCCTCCATCGTCTCCGCCGACAGCCCCTCGCCGGGCACGGCGGTCTCGGGCTCGCCGGGCGCGGTGGCCTCGGGCTCGCCGGGCGCGGTGGCCTCGGGCTCGCCGGGCCCGCCGATCTCGGGCTCGCCGGGCTCGGGCCGGGCGGCCAGCGACGCCTCGATCGTCGGGCGGGCCTGCGCCCACCACTCCCAGAACTCGCTGATGGCGGGCGGTGCGACGGCGGACGTCTCGCGCGGACGACGGAAGATTCCCATAGCGGCCCCAATCGTACGCGGAAATGCAGGCGGCGGACCCGGCCACGCCGCGTAGGCTCGAAGGACTATGACTCTGCGCGTACTCGCCGCCATGTCGGGCGGCGTCGACTCCGCCGTGGCCGCCGCCCGCGCCGCCGAGGCCGGGCACGACGTCACCGGTGTCCACATGGCCCTGTCCAGCAACCCCCAGTCCTACCGTACGGGGGCGCGCGGCTGCTGCACCCTGGAAGACTCGCGGGACGCGCGCCGCGCGGCCGACGTGATCGGCATCCCGTTCTACGTGTGGGATCTCGCCGAGCGCTTCCACGAGGACGTGGTGGAGGACTTCGTCAGCGAGTACGCGGCGGGCCGCACCCCGAACCCGTGCCTGCGCTGCAACGAGAAGATCAAGTTCGCCGCGCTGCTGGACCGCGCGACGGCCCTCGGGTTCGACGCCGTCTGCACCGGGCACTACGCGCGGCTGGACGGCGGCGTCCTGCGCCGCGGCGTCGACGCGGGCAAGGACCAGTCGTACGTGCTGGCCGTCTGCACGCCCGAGCAGCTCTCGCGCGCGCTGTTCCCGCTCGGCGACACGTCCAAGGCCGACATCCGGCGCGAGGCGCAGCGGCGCGGCCTCCAGGTCGCCGACAAGCCGGACAGCCACGACATCTGCTTCATCGCCGACGGCGACACGCGCGGTTTCCTCGCCGAGCGGCTCGGCTCCGCCAAGGGCCCGATCGTCGACTCGGGCGGCAACGAGGTCGGCGAGCACGACGGCGCCTACGCCTACACGATCGGCCAGCGCAAGGGCCTGCGGATCGGCACCCCGGCGCCGGACGGGCGGCCCCGCTACGTCCTCGACATCTCCCCGGTCACGAACACGGTGACGGTCGGGCCGCGCGAGGAGCTGGACGTCCACGAGATCACCGGCGAGCGCCCGGTGTGGCTGAGCGACGCGCCGGACGGCCCGTTCGGCTGCCAGGTCCAGCTCCGCGCGCACGGCGAGGTGCACGACTGCACGGTGGAGCGGCACGGCGACGAGCTGCGCATCCGCCTGGCCGCCCCGGCACGCGGCGTCGCGACCGGCCAGGCCGCCGTCCTGTACGCCGGCGACCGCGTCCTCGCGTCGGCCACGATCGCCGACGCGGCCCGCGTCCGCGCCTGACGGCGGCCGCCCGGTTCCTCGTTCCGGGCGGCTTGGGGAATCATGTGGGGCCGCGGTGGCTTATGCGCCGTAGCGAATCATGGAGGCGTGCTGTGGAGTTCGGTGTTTCGACGTTCGTGACCGATGACGGGATCGGGCCGGCGGCGCTCGGGCGGGCGCTGGAGGAGCGCGGGTTCGGGTCGTTGTTCCTGGCCGAGCACACGCACATCCCGGTGAAGCGGGAGTCGCCGTGGCCGGGCGGGGCGGAGCTGCCCCGGATGTACTACCGGACGCTCGACCCGTTCGTGGCGCTGACCGCCGCCGCGTCGGTGACCGAGCGGCTCCGCGTCGGAACCGGCATCGCCCTGATCATCCAGCGGGACCCGATCGTCCTGGCCAAGGAGACCGCCTCCCTCGACCTGGTCTCCGGCGGGCGGGCCGTGCTCGGCGTGGGCGCGGGCTGGAACCGGGAGGAGATGCGCAACCATGGCACCGACCCCGCGACGCGGATGCGGCTGCTCCGCGAGCGGGTGCTGGCCGTCAAGGAGCTGTGGACGAAGGACGAGGCCGAGTTCCACGGCGAGTTCGTCGACTTCGACCCCGTGTTCTCCTACCCGAAGCCCGTCCAGGACCCGCACCCGCCGGTGATGATCGGCGGGGCCGGGCCGACGACCTTCGACCGGGTCGTGGAGTTCGGCGACGGCTGGATGCCGATCTACGGGCGCGGCACCGACGTGCTCGCCGGGAAGATCGCCGAGCTGCGCGAGCGCGCGGGCCGCGCGGTGCCGGTCACGGTGTTCGGGGTCCCCGGGAAGCCGGAGGCCGTCGCGGAGCTGGCGGCCGCGGGCGTCGACGAGGTGCTGTTCAACCTGAAGACCGAGCCGGAAGGCGACACGCTCCGCTACCTGGACCGGCTCGCGGAACTGGTGTGATCGCCGCGCCGATAGGGTGCGCGGTGTGACGAGTTATCCGTGGCGGGCGGGGACGGCGACCGGTGCCGGGTCGTACCCGGGGGACGACCCGGCGGAGGCGCTGAGGGTCGTTTTCGGTGAGCTGCCCGAGCTGCCGCACCTGCCGGAGCTGCCCGCGCGCGGCCCCGGCGCCGACCTGACCGGGCGGACGGCCGGGCTGCTGGTCGACATGCCGGTGCGGGTGGAGCCGTCCGGGTGGCGGTTCTCCGACCGTCCCGGCCGTGACACGCTGCGCGCCCACGACCACCTCGCCCGCGACCTGGACGTCCTTGAGGAGGTCGCGGGCGGCCACGACGGACCGTTCAAGATCCAGGTGTGCGGTCCGTGGACGCTGGCCGCCACGATCGAGCTCCGGCACGGCGACCGGGCGCTGAAGGACCCGGGCGCCGTCCGCGACCTCGCCGCCTCGCTCGCCGAGGGCGTCGCCGCGCACGTCGCGGACGTCCGGCGGCGGCTGCCCGCCGCGGAGATCGTCCTGCAGTTGGACGAGCCGGGCCTGCCCGCCGTGCTCGCCGGGACCGTCCCGACCGCCAGCGGGTTCTCCCGGCTGCGCGCGATCGAGGAGCCCGTCGCCGAGGACACCCTTCGGAGCGTGATCGAAGCGGCCGGCGCCTACCCCGTCGTGCACTGCTGCGCCAGGAACGTCCCGTACGGGCTGCTGCGCGGCGCCGGCGCGAAGGCGATCTCGGTCGATCTGCGGCGGGTGCCGCAGCGCGACGACGACGCGGTGGGGGAGGCGATCGACGCGGGGACGGCCCTGTTCCTCGGCGCGGTGCCCGCCACCGACGCCGTCCTGCCCTCCCTCCAGGCGACCGGCGCGCCGGTCCGGGACCTGTGGCGGCGGCTCGGCTTCCCGCCCGCGCAGCTCGCGAGGCAGGTCGTGATCACCCCGGCGTGCGGGATGGCCGACGCGTCGCCCCGTTACGTCCGCGAGGCCCTCAAGCGCTGCCGCGAAACGGCGCGGATGCTCTACGAGGCGGCCGAGCAGTGATCGCGGCGGAGCGGAGGTCGCCGGCCTGCCGTTCTCGCCGTGCGGTGCGGGGCGCCGTCCCCCGCGATGACACGGCTGAGGTGCGCTCATAATGTCGTATGTGAAGGCGACAATGAAGGCATGACCATGAGCGACGGCGTTCCCACCGAGGCACGGCAGCGGCACCTCGAGCTGAGCGAACAGCTCGAAGAGGCCAACTACCGGTACTACGTCCTCGACCAGCCGACGCTCACGGACGCGGAGTACGACCAGCGGATGCGGGAGATCCGCGTGCTGGAGGAGCGGCACCCGGAGCTGGTCACGCCCGACTCGCCGACGCAGAAGGTCGGCGCGCCGATCATCACCGACTTCGCGACCGTCCGGCATCTGGAGCGGATGCAGAGCCTCGACAACGCGATGAACGCCGACGAGCTGCTCGCGTGGGACGAGCGCGTCGTCAAGGAGGTCGGCGAGGTCGCCGGCTACCTGTGCGAGCTGAAGATCGACGGCCTGGCGATCGCGCTGACCTACGAGAAGGGGCGGCTGGTGCGCGGGGTCACCCGCGGGGACGGCCGCACCGGCGAGGACGTCACGAACAACGTCCGCACCATCGCCGACATCCCCGGCCAGCTGGCGGGCGACGGCTGGCCGGACGTCCTGGAGGTCCGCGGCGAGGTCTTCCTGCCGGTCGAGGGGTTCGAGCAGGTCAACGCCGCGCAGATCGAGGCCGGCAAGGACCCGTTCGCCAACCCGCGCAACGCGGCCGCGGGGTCGCTGCGGCAGAAGGACCCGCGGGTCACCGCGCACCGGCCGCTCGGCATGCTCGTCCACGGGTTCGGCGCCTGGCAGGGCGGGACGCAGCCGGAGAGCCAGTCCGGGGCGTACGAGCTGATGCGCGGCTGGGGGCTGCCGGTCAGCGACCGGTACCAGGTCGTCGGCGGGATGGACGCGGTCCGCGAGTACATCGCCGGGTACGGCGACGACCGGCACGCCACCGCCTACGAGATCGACGGGGTCGTCGTCAAGGTCGACCAGTTCTCGCTGCAGCGGCGGCTCGGATCGACCAGCCGGGCGCCGCGCTGGGCGATCGCGTGGAAGTACCCGCCGGAGGAGGTCAACACCAAGCTCCTCGACATCAAGGTCGGCGTAGGGCGGACGGGGCGCATCACCCCCTACGGCGTGATGGAGCCCATCAAGGTCGCCGGGTCCACCGTCGAACGCGCGACGCTGCACAACGCGGGCGAGGTCAGGCGCAAGGGCGTGCTGATCGGCGACACCGTCGTGCTGCGGAAGGCGGGCGACGTGATCCCCGAGATCGTCGCGCCGGTGACCGCGCTGCGGGACGGCTCGGAGCGCGAGTTCGAGATGCCCGCCCACTGCCCCGAGTGCGGGACGGAGCTGGCGTACGAGAAGGAGGGCGACGCCGACATCCGCTGCCCGAACGCGCGGTTCTGCCCGGGGCAGCTGCGCGAGCGGCTGTTCTTCGTGGCGAGCCGCAACGCGCTCGACATCGAGGCGCTCGGTTACGTCGCGGCAACGGCGCTCACGCAGCCGCTCGAGCCGGACGACCCGCCGGTGAAGAACGAGGGCGACCTGTTCCACCTGACCGTCGACCGGCTCCTCCCGATCAGGAGCCTGGTCCTCGACCAGCGCACGGGCACGTCCAAGACCGACCCGAAGACCGGCGAGCCGAAGGTCGTGTCGTTCTTCGCCAACAAGGAGGGCGAGCCGAAGAAGACCGTCGAGATCCTCTTCGAGGAGCTGGAGAAGGCCAAGCGGCAGCCGCTGTGGCGGGTGCTGGTGGCCCTGTCGATCCGGCACGTGGGGCCCTCGGCCGCGCGCGACCTCGCCCGCGAAATGCGCTCGATGGACGCGATCGCGGACGCCACCGAGGAGGAGCTGGCGGCGGTCGACGGCGTCGGCCCGACGATCGCGGCGTCGATCAAGAACTGGTTCACGGTCCCGTGGCACCGGGAGATCGTCGACAAGTGGCGGGCCGCGGGCGTCCGGATGGAGGACGAGGGCGCGGCGGGCCCGCGCCCGCTGGAGGGCGTCACCGTGGTGATCACCGGCTCGCTGGAGGAGTACAGCCGGGACTCGGCGACCGAGGCGGTGCAGCGGCTCGGCGGCAAGGTGTCCGGCTCGGTGTCGAAGAAGACCGGCTTCGTGGTCGTGGGCGACAATCCAGGGTCGAAATACGACAAAGCCGTCAAGTTGGGCGTACCGGTCCTAGCGGAAGAGGGCTTCCGTGTCCTGCTCGCCGATGGGCCGGATGCGGCCAAAAACGTAACTTTGCGCGCCGGCGAATAACGGCGCGTGGTCGCGGAGGCCCCACCAGGGTTGCGTTACTCAGGGGTACACTTCAACTACCCAATGGTGAGTGGCGGGTGCGGACCGGCATAACGGAACGTACGCAATCGGTTTCGCGAAGTTGAGCAGAGGCCGTACTCTCCCTCTCATCACGACCTACACCTGAATCTCCGGACGTAGCACCCAGGGGGCGTCCCCCGAGGTCGGGGACGTCCGGAGCCGGGGACGGCCCCCGAACCCCCCGAGGATGTGATGAAGGACCCGAACAACACACGGAACACGGCCCCGCGCCGTGGTTCCCCGTTGTGGATCTACTTCGTCGTGGTCATCCTGCTCGGCGTCGCGGCCGGCGGGGCCGCGTTCTCCGGGCTGAGCGCGGCCGACCTGGACGCCCTCGTCAGCACCCCCGTGTTCTGGATCCTCGGCTGCTTCATCATCTTCGGCGAACTCCGCCCGATCATCACGCCCGGCTCCACCGAGAACAACGGCGCCACCACGTCCACCACGTTCTCGTTCGCCGCGCTGCTGTACGCCGGCCTGCCCATCGCCGCAGCCCTCCAGGCCGTCGCCGTCATCACCTGCGGCATCCTCCGCGGCCGCGCCCCCCACCGGATCGCCTTCAACGCCGCCCAGTACACCCTCAGCCTCGCCGCCGCCCAACTCGTCCTCGCCCTGTTCGGCGACCTCGCCACGCCGTCCGGCCTGTGGGTCCCGCACGGCTCCGACCTGCCCGCGATCGCGCTCGCCGGCGCCGTCTACTTCGCCTGCAACGACACCCTCGTCGGCTCCGCCGTCGCCCTGCACGCCCGAATCTCCCTGGTCAGGGCACTCCGCCTGGACCTCGGCTACCAGGTCCTCGTCCATCTCGCGCTACTCGGCCTCGCCCCGCTGATCGTCGTCGCGATGGACCGATCCGCCCTCTTCGTCCCGCTCATCGTGCTGCCGTTCATCGCCGTCTACCTGAACGCCTCCGTGTCGGTCCGGCGCGAGCACCAGGCCCTGCACGACGGGCTGACCGGGCTGCCCAACCGCAAGCTCCTGATCGTCCGCACCGAGGAGGCCCTCGCCGGAGCGCGAGGCGCGGAGAACCGCGGCGCCGACCGGCGCCGCGCGGGCGCCCTCGGCACCCGCTGCCGCAAGACCACCGACCCGCCCAGCCACCGCGCCGGGCTGTTCCTGCTCGACCTCGACCGGTTCAAGGAGGTCAACGACACCCTCGGGCACCCCACCGGCGACCGGCTGCTGCAACTCGTCGCGCACCGGCTCACCCACAGCGTCCGCCCCGGCGACCTCGTCGCGCGGCTCGGCGGCGACGAGTTCGCGGTGCTGCTGCCCACCGTCCGGGACGAGACCGCCGCCCGCGAAGTCGCCGCCCGGCTCCGCGCCGCGCTCAGCGAACCCGTCCGGCTGGACGGCATGTCGTTCGACCTGGAGGCCAGCGTCGGCATCGCGCTGTTCCCCGACCACGCACCCGACTTCGAACTGCTCCTGCAGCGCGCCGACGTCGCCATGTACAACGCCAAAGAGGCGCGCACCGGCGTCGAGATCTACTCGCCCCGCAAAGACCGCAACTCCCCGGAACGGCTCGGCATGCTCGGCGACCTCCGCCGCGCCATCGACCGCTCCGAACTCGAGCTGTTCTACCAGCCGAAGGTCTCGCTGCGGGACGGCCACCTCGTCGGCATGGAGGCGCTGCTCCGCTGGCGGCACCCCGCCAAGGGCGTCCTCGAACCCCACGCCTTCCTCCCGATCGCCGAGCAGACCTACCTGATGCGCTCGATCACCCACCACGTCGTCACCGCCGCGCTCGCGCAGACCGCCGCCTGGTGGCGCGAGAACCTCGCCGTCCAGGTCGCCGTCAACGCCTCCGGACGCGACCTCCTCGACACCGGCCTCACCGAGACGATCGAAGAGGGCCTCCTCGCCCGCGGCCTGCCCGCCGCCGCGCTCCAACTGGAGATCACCGAACGCATCCTGATGAACGAGCCCGCCTACGCCTCCGACACCGTCAGCGCCCTCGCCGAACTCGGCATCCCGCTCAGCCTCGACGACTTCGGCACCGGCTACTCCTCCCTCGTCCGGCTCAAGCGGCTCCCCGTCGAAGAGATCAAGATCGACGCCTCGTTCGTCCGGCGCATCGTCGAGTCCCCCGACGACGCCGTCATCGTCCGCTCCATCGTCGACCTCGTCCGCACCCTCGGCCTCCGCTCCGTCGCCGAGGGCGTCGAAACCCCCGCCACCGCCCAAGCCCTCCGCGACATGGGCTGCGACGCCGCCCAAGGCTGGCACTTCGGCCGCCCCATGGACGCCGCGACCGCCACCGACTGGCTCCGCCGCCACGCCCAAAAAGCCCCCGAGCCCGCGGCGTGATCTACCGGGGGGGCGACCCCCCCGAGCCCCCCGGCTGCGCGGCACGGGTCTCCTCGCTCCACTCCGCTGGCGCTCCGCTGCGCTGCGGGGACGCGGCGCGCCGGGCTGGTTTTTACCGGGGGGGCGACCGCCCGAACCCCCCGGCTGCGCGGCACGGGTCTCCTCGCTCCGGTCGCTGGCGCTCCCTGCGCTGCGGGGACGCGGCGCGCCGGGCATGGCCGCTGCGCTCGCTGGCGCTCCCTCCGCGTCCCTGCCCGTAACCGGGGGCTGGGGTTCAAACCCTGTGGTTCGGGGGCCCCGAGGCTCCCCGGCTGCGCGGGACGGGTCTCCTCGCTCGCCTGCGCTGTGGGGGCGCGGCGCGCTGGGCTTGACCGGGGCGCTCGCAGGGCTTGCTCCGCGTGCCTGCCCGGAAGTGGTGGCTGGGTTTGGAGCCGAGGGGGTCGCGGCCGTTCGGTGGGGGTGGTGTCCAAGGGGGACCGTGCGGCCTCGCGGGGGATGACAGGCTACTTTGCGGATGGTCTTACGGGATGTCGGTGGGGGCCGCTACCATCACGCGTCATGAACAACGCTGCGCGCGGAGTGATCTTCGGGCTTTCCCTCTTAGGGATCGGGTTCATGTTCTTCGGGATGATCGATTCCGCGTCCGCGGACCCCTTCAAGCTCGAAGATCTCGGCGGGCTGATGGCCGCCGGCTTCGCCATGGTGTCGTGCGCGGTCATCGGCGCCGGGGCGCTGATGGGGATGAAGGAGACGCCGCCGAAGCAGGTGACGTTCCCGTTCCAGCAGCAGGCGGCAGTCCCGCCGCAGGCGTATCCGCAGCCGGGCACCGGCCCGCAGGCCGTGCCGCGGCAGTATCAGCCGCCCCAGCAGCCGCAGTAGAGGTCAGAACCCGCGGCGGCGGGCCTCGTAGTCTTCCTCGTAGTACTCCTCGCGAACGCGCGGCGGGGGGCGCCGCTCGACGGAGCGGCGGGCGGACACGATCCGCATGATGCCGATGACGAGGCCGATCAGGCCGCCGACCATCAGGATCACGCCGACCAGCCGGATGTCGATGCCGCTGAACTCGTAGTTGACCGCATAGGCCATGATCGCGCCGATGATGATCAGTGCGATGCTGCCGCCGATGGTCACGGCGGGCTCCTCTCGTCGTCCCGGGGGTGGACGGGACAAGCGTTCCCCGTGTGCGGAGTTGAAACGGCGCGCCGGGATCATGCCTGCGTAAACCGGTCGGGGTGCGCGGCGCGCGGCCCATAGGATGGGCGGGAACCCAATTCATCGCAGGAACGGTTTCTCTCATGTCCGCCATCACCCGTGACGAGGTCTCGCACCTCGCCCGGCTGTCCCGGCTGGCGCTCGGCGACGATGAGCTCGACCATCTCGCCGCCCAGCTCGACCAGATCATCTCCGCGGTCGCGCGGGTGCAGGAGGTCGCGGCGGAGGACATCCCGCCCACCTCGCACGCGCTGCCGCTGACCAACGTGTACCGGACGGACGAGGTACGGCAGTGCCTCACGCCCGAGCAGGCCCTGTCCGGTGCGCCGGCCGCCGAGGAGCAGCGCTTCCGCGTCCCGCGGATCCTGGACGAGGAGGCCTGACCGGTGATCCGAACGCAGCGCGGCGGAGTGGAGGTCGCCGGTCAGGCGGCACGCGGCGGGGGATCTGGGGCGTCCTCCCCCCGGGAGGGATTCTGATGGAGCTGGTCAGGAAGGGGGCGGCGGAGCTCGGAGGGCTGCTCGCCGCCGGTGAGGTGTCGGCCGTCGAGGTGGCCGAGGCGCATCTGGACCGCATCGCGGCCGTGGACGGGCAGGTCAACGCGTTCCTGCACGTCGACCGGGACACGACGCTGGCGCAGGCGCGGAAGGTGGACGAGCGGCGCGCGTCGGGGGAGGAGCTCGGCCCGCTGGCCGGCGTCCCCATCGCGCACAAGGACGTCTTCACCACCGCGGACATGCCCACGACCGCCGGGTCCAAGATCCTCGAGGGGTGGCGGCCGCCGTACGACGCGACCGTCACGGCGCGGCTGCGGCAGGCCGGGCTGGTGATCCTCGGCAAGACGAACATGGACGAGTTCGCCATGGGCTCGTCCACGGAGAACAGCGCCTACAAGACCTCGCGCAACCCGTGGGATCTGGAGCGCATCCCCGGCGGCTCGTCCGGCGGGTCCTCGGCGGCGGTCGCGGCGTACGAGGCGCCACTGTCGACGGGCACCGACACGGGCGGCTCCATCCGGCAGCCCGCCGCCGTCACCGGCATCGTCGGGATGAAGCCCACCTACGGCGGCTCGTCCCGGTACGGGGTGATCGCGTTCGCGTCGTCGCTCGACACGCCCGGCCCGTTCGCGCGCAACGTCCTCGACGCCGCGCTGCTGCACGAGGCGTTCAGCGGCCACGACCCGATGGACTCCACCTCGGTGAGCGAGGCCGTCCCGCCGGTCGTGGAGGCCGCGCGCCACGCCGACGTCAACGGCCTGCGCGTCGGCGTGGTGAAGGAGTTCGCCGGCGACGGCTACGAGGCGGGCGTCTCGGCCCGCTTCACCGAGGCGGTCGAACTCCTGGAGTCCCTCGGCGCGAAGGTCGTCGAGGTCTCCTGCCCGCACTTCACGTACGCACTGCCCGCCTACTACCTGATCGCGCCGTCGGAGTGCTCGTCCAACCTGGCCCGCTTCGACGCCATGCGGTACGGCCTGCGCGTCGGCGACGACGGCTCCCGCAGCGCCGAGGAGGTCATGGCGCTGACCCGCGCCGAGGGCTTCGGCCCCGAGGTCAAGCGGCGCATCATGCTCGGCACCTACGCGCTCTCCTCGGGCTACTACGACGCCTACTACGGCAAGGCGCAGCAGGTCCGCACACTGATCAAGCGCGACTTCGAGGCCGCGTTCGAGCAGGTCGACGTGCTGGTCTCGCCGACGACGCCGACGACCGCGTTCCCCATCGGCGAGCGCGCCGACGACCCGATCGCGATGTACCTGGCCGACCTGTGCACCATCCCGGCCAACCTCACGGGCAACGCCGCGATCTCAGTGCCGTGCGGACTGTCGGACGGCCTCCCAGTCGGCCTGCAGATCATGGCGCCCGTCCTCGGCGACGATCGCGTCTACCGCGTCGGCGCCGCCGTCGAGCGGGCCCTCGAAGACCGCTGGGGCGGCCCCCTCCTGACCCAGGCCCCGGAACTCTAGGCGATCTGGAACGGCGGTACGTCAGTGATCACGCGCGTCGAGATGGACGGCTTCAAGTCCTTCCTGGACTTCAGGCTGGACGTCCCGCCGTTCCTCGGGACGATGAATGCGTTGAAAGGACTGCGGTACCTGTGAGCGTGGACACGCTGATGAACTATGACGAGGCGCTGGCGAAGTTCGAGCCGGTGCTCGGGATCGAGACGCACATCGAGCTGGGCACCGCGTCGAAGATGTTCTGCGGGTGCCCGACGGAGTTCGGGGCCGAGCCGAACACGCAGGTGTGCCCGGTGTGTCTCGGGCTGCCGGGGTCGCTGCCGGTGACCAACCACGCGGCGATCGAGGGCATCATCAAGATCGGCCTGGCGCTGAACTGCGACATCGTGGAGTGGTGCCGGTTCGCTCGGAAGAACTACTTCTATCCGGACATGCCGAAGAACTTCCAGATCTCGCAGTACGACGAGCCGCTCTGCGTGGACGGTCATCTGGACGTCGAGGTCGACGGCGAGACGTACCGGATCGAGATCGAGCGCGTCCACATGGAGGAGGACACCGGCAAGTCGCTGCACGTGGGCGGCTCGACGGGGCGCATCCACGGGGCCGAGTACTCGCTGGTCGACTACAACCGGGCCGGGATCCCGCTGGTGGAGATCGTCACCAAGCCGATCCCGGCGACCGGTGACAAGGCGCCGCTGGTGGCGCGGGCCTACGCGACGGAACTGCGGGAGCTGGTGCGGTCGCTCGACGTCTCGGACGTCCGCATGGAGCAGGGCTCGATGCGCTGCGACGTGAACGTGTCGCTCATGCCGCGCGGTGCGGGGGAGTGGGGCACCCGGACGGAGACCAAGAACGTCAACTCGCTGCGGTCGGTCGAGCGGGCCGTCCGGTCGGAGATCGAGCGGCAGGCGGGCGTGCTGGACGCGGGCGGGCGCGTGATCCAGGAGACCCGCCACTTCCACGAGGACACCGGCCGCACCACCAGCGGGCGCAGCAAGGAGGAGGCGCAGGACTACCGGTACTTCCCCGAGCCCGACCTCGTCCCGATGGCGCCGTCGCGGGAGTGGGTCGAGGAGTTGCGCGCGTCGCTGCCGGAGCTTCCGGCCGCGCGCCGCCGCCGCATCCAGACGGAGTGGAACCTGTCCGACCTGGAACTGCGGGACGTCGTCAACGCCGGCGCCGTCGACCTCATCGAGGCGACGGTCGCGGAGGGCGTCGACGCCGCCGCCGCGCGCAAATGGTGGATGAACGAGCTGTCGCGGCGCGCGACCGAGCAGGGCGTCGAGCTGGCCGACCTGCCGATCACGCCGGAGCAGGTCGCCCGGGTGCAGGCGATGATCACGGCCGGGGAGCTGAACGACAAGCTGGCCCGCAAGGTGTTCGAGGGCGTCCTCGCGGGCGAGGGCACCCCGGACGAGGTCGTCGCGAAGCGGGGCCTGAAGGTCGTCAGCGACGAGGGCGAGCTGTCCTCGGTCATCGACGAGGTGATCGCCGGCAACGCGGACGTGGCCGACAAGATCCGGGCCGGGAAGGTCGCCGCCGCCGGCGCCCTCGTCGGCGCCGTGATGAAGGCGACCCGCGGTCAGGCCGACGCCGGGCGGGCGCGCGAGCTGATCCTGGAGAAGCTCGGCGCGTCCTGACGCGTGACGCCGTCCCGTGGCCTCGCCGACGGGCACGGGACGGCGGTCAGCCGAGGGGGACCGACAGGACGCGGTCGTCGTCGGGGGCCGGGCTGCCGCGGCCGTCGCGGTTGCTGGTCGTCACCCAGAGGGAGCCGTCCGGGGCCCGGACGGCGGCGCGCAGGCGGCCGAACTCGTTGTCGAAGTGCGCGACCGGCCGGCCCGCCCTGCCGTTGTCGAGGGGTACCTGCCAGAGGCGCTGCCCGCGCAGGGCGGCGGCCCAGAGGGAGCCGTCCGCGTAGGCGAGGCCGGACGGGGACGCCTCGTCGGTCGTCCAGGTGAGGAGCGGGTCGGTGAAGCCCTTGCGGTGGCCGATGCCCTCGACCTCCGGCCATCCGTAGTTGCGGCCCTTCTCGATCAGGTTGATCTCGTCGAAGCGGTTCTGGCCGAACTCGGTGGCGTAGAGTCGGCCCTTCGCGTCCCACGCGAGGCCCTGCACGTTGCGGTGCCCGTAGGTCCAGACGCGGTTGCCGAACGGGTTGCCGGGGGCGGGCTTCCCGTCGGGGGCCACACGCAGGATCTTGCCGCCGAGGGAGTTCTTGTCCTGGGCCAGGCTGGGGTCGCCGGTCTCGCCGGTGCTGATGTAGAGCATCTTGTCCGGGCCGAACGCGAGCCGGCCGCCGTCGTGGTTGGCGCCCTTCGGTATGCCCGTCACGATCGGCTCGGGGGTACCGAGGCGTCCGTCATAGGTGGCGCGGACGACACGGTTGTCCGACGCGGCCGTGAAGTACAGGTAGATCAGGTGGTCCGTCGAATACGACGGGGACACCGCCACGCCCAGCAGCCCGCCCTCGCCCTGCGGCCGCACCCCGGGCACCGTGCCGACGGACGTCTTCTTCCCGGACGGCGCGACCCGCACGAGGCGAGCCGAGTCCCGTTCGGTGACGAGGGCGTCGCCGCCGGGCAGGAACGCCACCGCCCATGGCACCGACAGATTCGCTGCGATGGTGCGCGGCTTACCCGGCTTTCCGCCCGTCCCGGCCGATGGGCTGGACGAAAGCGGCGGCGGCGTGCGCGCGCCGCCCCCGCCGGACGGCGAGGGCGAGCAGCCCGCGAGGACCACCGCGGCGGAGACCAGGACGATCGTGTGCAGTCGCATGGACGCCTCCCGTAGGTAGTACGGATCCGGCGGGCAGGTCGTTCCCCGTCACCGAGCGTCATGCCAGGACAAGCCGCTGATTCGGTGACGATCGGCTTTCGGGTGTCCCAAACGGAACCAGGACGAGGGCGTTTGTCGCCGGGAGGACGCTCAGCCTCAATCGCTCCGTGACCTATGGAACGTACAGTGAGCGACGCGGTGATCCCGTAGTGCAGCAACGTCGCTGATCTCCGGCAGGCGGCTCCGGCAGGCATGCTCCCCCCAGGCAGGCCGGTTCGCTCGCCATCGCCCTGCGCCGACCCTGCGCGGGGCACGATTCGTGACCTTCCGGCCGTTGTACGGGCGGCGAGGGTCCCGGACCCATCTCTCCCGGCGTGCGGCCTCACCGTCCGCGGGGGCCGATCAGCTCCACGGGGGCAGGAAGGGACACGGCGTGATGAGCGGCGACTACGCCAGGCGGGTGCCGCCGCGTGCGCTGCCGGTCGCCATGGCCGCGGTCGTCGGCGTGCTCTACGCCACCGGTTCGCTGCTGGGCTGGGGAGGCCGGGCCTTCATCGCGTGGGCGGAGGCGGCCGCCGCGGGCGCCGCCGCGATCTCCCTGCTGATGTCGTCCCGGCGGCCGGACGGCGCGCCTGCTGAGCCGGGCGCCCCGGGCGGGCTCTGGCGCGCGTCGTGGCGCTGGTACGGGATCGCCGCGGCGTCCTGGTTCGTCGGCGCGGTCGGCAGCGCCCTGTCTGCGGGCGCCGGCCGCAGCGCCCTGTCCCTGTCGGTGCCCGACCTGTTCTACCTGGTCGCGCTGGTCGCGCTGGTCACCGGCCTCATCGTGCCGGTCAGGCCGCCGCGCGACGCGGGGACGTGGCTGCGCTACGTCGCGGACACCTACGTCTGCGCCAGCGCGCTGTTCGTGCTCGGCTGGGTCGCGCTGTTCGGCGGCCTGTACGACCGGTCGGGGGAGTCGCCGCCGCAGTTCCTGCTGGAGCTGCTGTACCCGCTGATCGACATCGTGTTCGTCTGCGCCGCGCTGCCGTTCGTCCTCGGCGCCGCGCGCGGGCACCGCCGGCTCGCGTGGATGGGGTACGGCGCGCTGACGGCCATCGCGGTCGCCGACGGCGTGACCACGTTCGTCCGGCTGGACGGCGGCGGGGTCGCCGACGACCCGTCCGACATCCTGCGCCTCGCCGGGCTGCTGCTCCTGCTGCTGGTCCCGTGGACGGGCCCGGCCGCCCGGCCGGATCTGCCCGTCGACGACATCCCCGCCGACGTCGAGGTCGACGCGGAGGAACGAGGCCGCATGATCGGCCCGGGCATCGCGCCGGCCGCGATCGCCGCCGCGGCGGCGCTGTTCGTCGCGGGCCACTCCGTCACCGGCAAGAACGGCCTGGAGCCCGCCGTGTCGATCGCCGCCGGGTCGGCCGCGCTGGTGCTGATCGCGCGCCTCGCCGGGCTGCTGCGGGAGAACGACGCGCTGCGCCGGGCCGTGGACACCGGCGAGGAGCACTTCCGGGCGCTGTCGGAGAGCATCAACGACGCGGTGCTCATCTGCGACCTGGACGCGACCGTCCAGTACGCCAGCGCGGGCGCCCTGCGCATGTACCACTACACGTCCGACGAACTGCTCGGACGCCCCCTGAACGAGCTCGTCCACCCGGAGGACGTGCCGCACGTCCAGGCGGTGTTCACCGAGTTCCTGGACGACCGGGCGGGCCCCGGCGGGGCCGACGAGGCGCTGCGCGTGTCGTGCCGGGTGCGGGCGGCGGACGGCACCTGGCTGCCGACCGAGTCGACGATCTCGCGGTACAGCGGCTCGGACGGGACGCCGGTCCGGCTGCTGGTCACGACGCGGGACCTCAGCGAGCAGGCGGCGCTGCAGCGCCAGGTCGCGCACCTGACGTTCCACGACGGGCTGACGGGCCTGCCGAACCGGTCCTACTTCGAGGAGCGGACACGGGAGGTGCTGTCGCGGCAGCCGTCCGGCGGCAAGGTCGCGGTCGTGTTCGTCGACCTCGACGGGTTCACCGCCGTGAACGACTCGGAGGGGCACGCGGCCGGGGACCAGGTCCTCGCGCAGGCGGCCCGGCGGCTGCGCGCGAACGTCCTGTCCGACGACACGGTGGCCCGCTGGGGCGGCGACGAGTTCGCCGTCCTCGTGCAGCTCCCGCCGGACGACCGTGAGACGCGCGCCACGGTGGAGCTCGCCGGGCGGCTCCTGCGGGTCCTCTCGGTCGACCCCTACCAGGTCGGCGCCAAGCACATCGTGCTGACCGCGAGTGTCGGCATCGCGTTCGCCGGGGACGAGGAGGAGCCCGCCGCCGCGGGCGGCGGCTCGGACGCGGGCCGCAGGCTCCGCCGCACCGCCGCCGACCTGCTGCGCAACGGCGACCTCGCGATGGCCCGCGCGAAGGAGACGGGCGGCGGGCGCGTCGAGGTGTACGCGCCGCACATGCACGCCGACGTCGTCCGGCGGCTGGAGCTCGGCAGTGACCTGCAGACGGCGCTCGCCGAAGAGCAGTTCGCGGTGGAGTTCCAGCCGGTGGTGGACCTCGCAACGTCCCGGGTGACCGGGGTGGAGGCGCTGCTGCGCTGGTGGCGCGGGAACGAGGCGGTGCCGCCGGAGGAGTTCATCGGCCCGGCCGAGGAGTCCGGCCTGATGGTCCCGCTCGGCGAGTGGGTGCTGCGGGAGGCGTGCCGGGAGGTCGCCCGGTGGCGCGGCGACTCCTGGGACATCGGCCTGTCGGTGAACTTCACCGCCCGGCAGATCGCCGCCCCCCGGTTCACCGAGTCGGTCGCGGCGGTGCTGGAGGAGACCGGGCTGCCGCCGAGCGCGCTGACGCTGGAGGTCCGCGAGGAGGTCCTCGTCGAGGACGCCGGCCAGAACGTGGCGCGGCTGTCGCGGCTGCGCGACCTCGGCGTCCGGCTGGCGATCGACGACTTCGGCACCGGGTACGCCTCGCTCGCCTACCTCGGGCAGCTGCCGGTCGACATCATCAAGATCGACCCGTCGTTCGTGGCGGGGCTCGGCTCGGACGAGACGCTGACGCTGCTCACCCGCACGATCGTGCGGCTCGGCAGCGACCTCGGGCTGGCCGTGGTCGCGGAGGGCATCGAGCGGCCCGAGCAGCTGGAGCTGCTGCGGGAGATGGGCTGCCCGCGCGGCCAGGGCTTCCTCGTGGCGCGGCCGATGGCGGCCGGGCGGGTCGAGTCGCTCGTGCGGACGAACCTCGGCGCGCGCGACCGTCCCGGCGACGTCGCGCTGCCCCTGCCCGGATGACCGGCGGCCGGATGACCGGCGCCCGGATGACCGGCCGCCGGGGTGACCGGCGACACGGTCGTCTCAAATAATGGGATATAGTGTCCACGGATTTGACCAGTGGCCGGACATCGGCGAAAGTAGGCCCGTGCAGAGCACTTCCACCATCCTCGTAGTACTTGGTCGGCGCGCGGGCTGACCAAGCTCTCCGTCCTGCGCGCCTCCCCTCGACCGCCTCCCGGCGGCGGGGGTTTTTTGTTGCCCGGCGAGCCAAGACTCACTCCCCAAGGAACCGCAGAATCATGACGACCGAACAGATGACGGGAGCCCAGGCGCTGGTCCGCGCCCTGGAGAACGTCGGCGTCGACACCGTGTTCGGCATTCCGGGTGGCGCGATCCTCCCGGCGTACGACCCGCTGTTCGACTCCAAGAAGCTGCGCCACGTCCTCGTCCGGCACGAGCAGGGCGCCGGCCACGCCGCCCAGGGCTATGCGATGGTGACCGGCAAGGTGGGCGTCTGCATGGCCACCAGCGGGCCCGGCGCGACCAACCTCGTCACGGCGATCTCCGACGCCTACATGGACTCGGTGCCGATCGTGGCGATCACCGGCCAGGTCGCGTCCTCGCTCATCGGGACGGACGGCTTCCAGGAGGCCGACATCGCCGGCATCACGATGCCGATCACCAAGCACAACTTCCTGGTCACCGATGCCGCCGACATCGGCCGGACGATCGCCGAGGCGTTCCACATCGCCTCCACCGGCCGTCCCGGGCCGGTCCTCGTCGACATCGCCAAGGACGCGCTGCAGGCCACGTTCGAGTTCGAGTGGCCCGTCCAGCTCCAGCTCCCCGGGTACCGGCCCGTCACCCGGCCGCACTCCAAGCAGGTCCGCGAGGCGGCACGGCTGATCGTGGGCGCCAGGCGCCCGGTCCTGTACGTCGGCGGCGGCGTGCTGAAGGCCGGGGCGTCCGCCGAGCTGAAGGTGCTCGCCGAGCTGACCGGCGCGCCCGTCGTCACCACGCTCATGGCCAAGGGCGCGCTGCCCGACAGCCACCCGCTGCACATGGGCATGCCGGGCATGCACGGCTCCGTCGGCGCCGTCGGCGCGCTGCAGCGCGCCGACCTGCTGGTCACCCTGGGCGCCCGGTTCGACGACCGGGTCACCGGCAAGCTGGACGGGTTCGCGCCGCACGCCAAGGTCGTGCACGCCGACATCGACCCGGCGGAGATCTCCAAGAACCGGCACGCCGACGTCCCGATCGTCGGGGACGCCCGCGAGGTCATCGCCGACCTGATCGTCGCTGTGCAGAACGAGCACGAGCAGGGCAACAAGGGCGACTACACCGACTGGTGGCGGCAGCTCGACGCCTGGCGCGAGACGTACCCGCTGGGCTACGACACGCCGGAGGACGGCTCGCTGTCCCCGCAGTACGTCATCGAGCGGATCGGGCGGATCGCCGGGCCGGACGCCTACTACGTCGCGGGCGTCGGCCAGCACCAGATGTGGGCCGCGCAGTTCATCAAGTACGAGCGGCCGGGGGCGTTCCTGAACTCCGGCGGCGCCGGGACGATGGGCTACGCCGTCCCCGCGGCGATGGGCGCCAAGGCCGGCGCGCCGGACACGACGGTCTGGGCGATCGACGGCGACGGCTGCTTCCAGATGACCAACCAGGAGCTCGCGACCTGCGCTATCGAGGGCATCCCGGTGAAGGTCGCCGTGATCAACAACGGCAACCTCGGCATGGTCCGGCAGTGGCAGACGCTCTTCTACAACGAGCGCTACTCCAACACCGGCCTCAAGCCCCAGGCCGAGCACGCCGCGAAGCGGATCCCCGACTTCGTCAAGCTCGCCGAGGCGTACGGTTGTGTGGGCCTGCGCTGCGACAAGGCCGAGGACGTCGACGAGGTCATCAACAAGGCCATGGAGATCAACGACGCCCCCGTCGTGATCGACTTCGTCGTCCACGAGGACGCCATGGTCTGGCCGATGGTCGCGGCCGGCACCGCCAACGACGACATCAAGATCGCGCGGGACATGGCTCCCGAGTGGGAGAACGGAGACTGACCCCGATGAGCCTGCACACCCTCTCGGTGCTGGTGGAGAACAAGCCCGGCATCCTCGCCAGGGTCGCGGCGCTGTTCTCCCGGCGCGGCTTCAACATCGAGTCCCTCGCCGTCGGCGTCACCGAGCACCCGGAGATCTCCCGGATGACGATCGTGGTGAACGTCGCCGACCTGCCGCTGGAGCAGGTCACCAAGCAGCTCAACAAGCTGATCAACGTGCTGAAGATCGTCGAGCTGGACTCCTCCGCGTCCGTCCAGCGCGAGCTCGTCCTGGTCAAGGTGCGCGCGGACGCGGAGACGCGCTCGCAGGTCCTGGAGACCGTCAACCTGTTCCGTGCCAAGGTGGTGGACGTCGCGCCGGACGCCGTCACCATCGAGGCGACCGGCAACCGCGACAAGCTGGACGCGTTCATCCGGGTCCTGGAGCCGTTCGGCATCAAGGAACTGGTGCAGTCGGGCATGGTGGCCATCGGCCGCGGCGCCCGGTCCATCACCGACCGCTCGCTGCGGTCCATCGAGCGCAGCGCGTGAACACACCTCATTACAACGCGTGACATGGAAAACAACGAAAGGCGACAGCACTGTGGCTGAGATGTTCTACGACGACGCCGCCGACCTGAGCGTGATCCAGGGCCGGCACGTGGCGATCATCGGCTACGGCAGCCAGGGGCACGCGCACGCGCTCTCCCTGCGCGACTCCGGCGTGGACGTGCGGGTCGGGCTCCGCGAGGGGTCGGCCAGCCGGGAGAAGGCGGAGAGCGAGGGCCTGCGGGTCGTCACCCCGGCCGAGGCGGCCGAGGAGGCCGACCTCATCATGCTGCTGGCCCCGGACCACCACCACCGGGAGATCTTCGAGAAGGACATCAAGCCCGCCCTCGTCGAGGGCGACGCGCTGTTCTTCGGCCACGGCTTCAGCATCCGCTACGACCTCGTCCAGCCGCCCGAGGGCGTCGACGTGGCGATGGTCGCGCCGAAGGGGCCGGGGCACCTCGTCCGCCGCCAGTTCGTCGCCGGGCGCGGCGTGCCGGTGATCGTGGCCGTGGAGAAGGACCCGTCCGGCAACGCCTGGCCGCTGGCCCTGTCCTACGCCAAGGCGATCGGCGGCCTGCGCGCCGGCGGGATCAGGACCACGTTCACCGAGGAGACCGAGACCGACCTGTTCGGCGAGCAGTCGGTGCTGTGCGGCGGCGTCTCCGAGCTGATCAAGACCGGGTTCGAGGTGCTGACGGAGGCCGGCTACCAGCCGGAGGTCGCCTACTTCGAGGTCCTGCACGAGCTGAAGCTGATCATCGACCTGATCTACGAGGGCGGCATCTCCAAGATGTACTGGTCGGTGTCCGACAACGCCGAGTACGGCGGCTACAGCCGCGGCCCTCGCGTGATCACGCCGGAGACCAAGGCCGCGATGAAGAAGATCCTCGGCGAGATCCAGTCCGGCCAGTACGCCAAGGAGCTGGTGGACGAGTTCGAGGGCGGCCAGAAGCAGTTCCAGCAGTACCGGGACGAGCTGGCCGAGCACCCGATCGAGAAGACCGGCGCCAAGCTGCGCCCGATGATGAGCTGGCTGAACGACTGAGCCGTCCTGCGGAGGCGCGGGGGCGGATGCGCTCCCGCGCCTTCGTGTGTCCGCTCCCGCGCCTTCGTGTGTTCGCGGCCGTGCCGGTGCCCCCGCGGCCGGACAGGTGCGCTCGTGGCAGGGCCGGTGCTTCAGCGGCCGAACCGGCGCAGCAGCCTGGCCAGCGGCGAGGCGCTACCGGGGGCGTCGGCCACGAAGAGCGCCAGGTGGCCGCCCTTGGTGAAGTAGACGGCCACGTCCTTCTGGCCCGCCGCGCGACGCTGCGGGCTGGTACGCAGTCCTTCGGCGCGGACGGAGCCGAAGCGGGCCTCGCGGGTGACGCCGAGCGACGTCGCCGCCACGTGCACGTCCCAGCGTCCGGGCTCCACCGCGGCGGGGTCGGCGACCACCTCGAACCCGCCGGCGCCGTCCGGGCGGGGTTCGGCGGGGAAGCCGTGCTCCTTGCCGGACGTCCGCTCCCGCAGGATGACGTCCACCGCGGTGTGGTTGGTCTCGACCCGCTGCAGCGCGGCGACGCCGCGGATGCGCACCTTGCGGCCCTGCCAGGAGACCGCGTCCAGCCGGTGCTCGACGCCGACCTCGGTGGTGATGTCGGCGTCCTGCCGGGGGACGCCGCGCAGGTAGGGGTACATCGCGTAGATCCGGCCGCCGACCACGACGGCGCCCGCCGGGCTGCCCTCGACCTCGTCGCGGATCAGCCGCTCCAGCTCCTCGCGCAGGCCGTGCTGGATGCAGAACGCCCGGAGCCGGACGGACGCGGGCATGGCGGCGCGGGTGGCCTCGCTCAGCCCCTCCTCGCCGATGACGCGGCGGGTGCCCTCCACGAGCCGCTCGCGCTGGGCGCGGTCGAGGCTCAGATAGCGGTGGTCGTACACGCCCAGCACGTCGCGCAGGACGCTGATGGTGCAGTCCGAGGTCACGGGTCTCTCCTGATCGGCCGGGGACAACGGTCACGTTAAGGCTCCAGCCGATCGCGCACAGTGAAAACCCGGTGGTCTGTCCTCCCGGATGCATACACCTCCCCAGGTTCGACCGCGACGAGCCGTGCGGATGCCGAGATCGGAAACGCGCGGGCCGGAACGCAGCCGCGCGCCTGACCGGTGGTAGCGTCCGGCGCGTGGCCGAGGTCGTCGTGGCGCAGGGGCCCGCTCGCGAGGTCCCCGCCGGCACCGGGGGAGACACCCGGCGCCGCCGCCTGCTGCTCGCCGCGCTGATCGCGGCGAGCGCGCTGCTGTACGCGGCGTACGCGCTGATGCGGCTGCGCGCCTTCCGGACCGGCAGCTACGACCTGGTGATCTTCGATCAGGCGGTCCGCTCCTACAGCCGCTTCGACCTTCCGGTCGCCATGGTGAAGGGCGTCCACAACGGATTCGGGCCCGACTTCGCCGTCCTCGGCGACCACTTCTCGCCGATCCTGGCCCTGCTCGCGCCGCTCTACTGGATCCACGACGGCCCGGAGACGCTGCTGGTCGCGCAGGCCGTGCTGTTCGCGCTCGCGATCTGGCCGATCTGGCGGTACACCGAACGCAGGCTCGGCCCGGCCGCCGCGTACTGCGCGGCGGGCGCCTACGCGCTGTCCTGGCCGATCGCGGAGGCGCTCGCCTTCGACTTCCACGAGGTCGCGTTCGTGCCGCCGCTGTCGGCGCTGATGGTCGAGCGGCACGACGCCGGACGGCGCGGCCAGGCGGCCGTCGCGGCCTTCGCGCTGCTGCTGGTCAAGGAGGACATGGGGCTCCTGCTCACCGGCTTCGGCCTCTACCTCCTGACCCGTCCCGACGAGCAGGACGGCGAGCGCCGGCGGCTGCGCGACCTGGTGCCGAGGGGCGACCGGCGGGCCGGCCTCGCCTATGCCGTGGTCGGGCTGGTCACCACCTGGGTCTGCTCCCGCGTGCTCATCACGGCCTTCGGCGGCGACAACGACTACTACTGGGCCTACGGCGCACTCGGTCCCGACGTGCCGCACGCCGCCGCGCACGCCCTCACCCATCCGTGGGACGTCGCGTCCGTGCTCGTCGACCCGCCGCAGAAGGTGGTGACGATGGCGCTGGTCGTCCTGCCGCTGCTCCTGCTGCCGCTGGCGTCCCCGCTGACCCTAACCGCCGTGCCGCTGCTGGCCGAGCGGATGCTCGCGAGCCGCTTCGGCAACTGGTGGGAGCCGCACTACCACTACAACGCGTTCATCGTCGCCGTGCTCGTCCTCGCGGCGGCGGACGGGGCGGCGCGGCTGCGCGGATGGGAACGGACGGGGCGGCGGGTCCCGGGGGCGCTGCCGATGGCCGGGGTGCTGGCCGCCACGCTCGCCTGTGCGCCCTTCTTCGCCTACCGGCACTTGGCCGATCCTGCGCTGTGGCGGCAGAACGAGCGGGCCCGCGCCGCGTCGGCGGCGGCGGCGACGGTCCCCGACGGCGCGCTGGTCGAGGCGGCCAACGGCGTCGGACCGGCGCTGACGTCCCGCGCCCGCGTGCTGCTGTGGGACGAGCGGTCGCGCGGGGCCCCGTGGGTGGTCGCCTACGTCGGCCGGCTGGAGTTCCCCTTCTCCTCGGTCGCCGAGCAGCGGCGGCGGGTCGGGGAACTGGAGGCCGCCGGGTACCGGCAGGTCCTCCGGCGGGACGGATACATCGTGCTGCACCGGGACGTCCCCGACCCCTGGTGAGGCATATCGCGGATCGTTGGGACGGATCGTCCAGTAACCGATGGGCGAGATCACGGTCAGAATGCCGGTGAAGGTACCTCTCGGATAAATGTCCCTATCGTTTCCGAGCACTTTGCCTGATACTTGAAGAAAGCCGTGACGGGCGCGGCCGGTGCGGGGAGAACCTGCGCGAACACTCACGTGACCGCCGCCGGAACGGGTCTTGGGGCGAGTGCATGAGCGGTGCGAGACTGATCTGGGACGACGGAATGTCACCGGCCGGAGGCGACGCGGAATTCCCCGCCGGTGCGGCAATCCCGCGGGCGGGTAAATCTCTGGATAACGGTGTGGAGTCATGACATGCCGGCGCGAGGGGACGAGCGAGGAGACAGGCGAGGAGACCGGGACGTCCGGCGCTGGGAGACGTGCGGGCAGGCGTGGATCGGCGCGCTCCGGCACGTCTGGGCGGCCGGCGAGGCCGGGCTGGAGGACGGCGGGCCCATCATCGAGGGGCCCCCGCTGCTGTTCGAGATCAGCTCGCTGAGCTGGGAGGATCCGATCCTCCACGAGCACGGCGACCGGGCGCGGCTGGTCCGGAGGGCGGAGGAGCGCACCCGCCGCGTCGTCCGCGGGCGGTACTGGCCGAGGCTGCACGACCTGGACGGGCACGACCAGATCCGCTGGGTGGTCGACCTGCTGCGGGCCAGGCCGTGGACGACCAGCGCGTGGATCTCGCTGACGATCCCGGGCGAGCCGGCCGACGGGCTGCCGGCGCTGACCGCGCTGTCGTTCCGCCTGCACGGCTACCGGCTGATCATGACGGCGATGTTCCGGTCGCAGAACGTCCACCGGGGCTACCTGATGTACATCCCGCTGCGCGAGGTGCAGCTGGGCGTCGCCGAGGAGCTGGGGCTTCCGGCGGGGCCGCTGCGGGTGTTCGTGGACGTCCCGCACGTCCACGTGGCGGACGCCGAACGGGTGGCGTCCGTGCTCGCCGCCGTGCCGGAACCGAACGCGGCCTGACAGATCGGGCCGAATCCGTCCGGATCGGTAGTTATCAGGGAGTCTTTCCCTGCTGGGAACCCCCGCGGCCCGCGGGTTATAGACTCCGTGCCGGGGGCGAGGGCCACGACGAGGTGACTCGCGACTTCACCTGAACAGCACACGAACACTCACTTTCCGAAGGACTGTTTCCTCTTGAGCAAGCCCGTCGTCCTCGTCGCAGAAGAACTCTCCCCGGCCGGCATCGCCGTGCTGGAGGCCGACTTCGACGTCCGGCACGTCGACGGCAGCGACCGCGAGCAGCTGCTCCCGGCCGTCGCCGACGTCGACGCGCTGATCGTCCGGAGCGCCACCAAGGTCACCGCCGAGGTGTTCCAGCACGCCGGGAGGCTGCGGGTCGTCGCGCGCGCCGGCGTCGGCCTCGACAACGTCGACGTGGAGGCCGCCACCAAGGCCGGCGTCATGGTCGTCAACGCGCCCACGTCCAACATCGTCACCGCCGCCGAGCACGCGATCGCGCTGCTCCTCGCCACCGCGCGCAACGTCCCGCAGGGCCACGCCGCGCTCAAGCAGGGCGAGTGGAAGCGGTCCAGGTACACCGGCGTCGAGCTGCAGGGCAAGACCGCCGGCGTGCTCGGCCTCGGCCGGATCGGGGTCCTGGTCGCGCAGCGCCTCGCCGCATTCGACATGAACGTGATCGCGTTCGACCCCTACGTGCAGGCCGCCCGCGCCGCGCAGCTCGGCGTGAAGCTCGTCACGCTGGAGGAGCTGCTCCGCGAGAGCGACTTCATCACCGTCCACCTGCCGAAGACGCCCGAGACCCTCGGCCTCATCGGCGACCGCGAACTGCAGCAGGTCAAGCCGTCCGTCCGGATCGTCAACGCCGCCCGCGGCGGGATCGTCGACGAGGCGGCCCTCGACCTCGCGATCAAGGACGGCCGGGTCGCCGGCGCCGGCATCGACGTGTTCAGCACCGAGCCGTGCACCGAGAGCCCGCTGTTCCACCACGACAACGTCGTCGTCACCCCGCACCTCGGCGCCAGCACCCACGAGGCGCAGGAGAAGGCGGGCACGCAGGTCGCCCGCTCGGTGAAGCTCGCCCTGTCCGGCGAGTTCGTGCCGGACGCGGTCAACGTGCAGGGCGGCGCGGTCGCCGAGGACGTCAAGCCCGGCCTGCCGCTCGCCGAGAAGCTCGGCCGCATCTTCACCGCCCTCGCCGGCGGCGTCCCCGTCCGGCTCGACGTCGTCGTCCGCGGCGAGATCGCCGAGCACGACGTGAAGGTCCTCGAACTCGCCGCCCTCAAGGGCGTGTTCGTGGACGTCATCGAGGAGACCGTGACGTTCGTCAACGCGCCGCTGCTGGCCCGCGACCGCGGCGTCGAGGTCACTCTCACCACGTCCGAGGACAGCCCCGACTGGCGCAACGTCGTGCAGGTGCGCGGCACCATGGCCGACGGCGACGTCGTCTCGGTCTCCGGCACCCTCACCGGCCCCAAGCACGCCGAGCGGATCATCGAGATCAACGGCTACAACATGGAGCTCGTCCCGACCGAGCACATGGCGTTCTTCTCCTACGTCGACCGTCCCGGCATCGTCGGCGCCGTCGGCAAGCTGCTCGGCGACGAGCAGGTCAACATCGCCGGCATGCAGGTCGGCCGCGACGTCAAGGGCGGCAAGGCCCTCATCGCGCTGACCGTCGACTCGGCCATCGCGCCCCAGCTCGTCGACGCCATCACCCGCGAGGTGGGCGCCGACATGGGCCGCAGGGTCGATCTCGAAGGCTGAGCAGGTTCTCTCCGCCGCGGGCGGGTGCCCCGAGCACCCGCCCGCGGCGTTCCTGTCTCAGATCGCGAGACTTCCTGCCACGGGTCGGGACAATGCCGCCGCGCCGGAGGTATTCTCGCTGGTAGTCATGCGGCGCTTCGTAGTAACCCTTCGCTGCCGCAGCGGGGCCTGATCAACGGCAGGCCGGCGCCGCTGCGGAGGCTTCGCCTGGCCGTGAGCCCGATTCCATGCCCGGACCGTGCGAACCCACGGCGTCCTGGCAGCCCTCTCGCCACAGCTCAGCGATCTGGAGCAACCTCATGAACGACACCTGGACCAACACGCCCGCCGACGACGCCGAAGAAGAAGCCGCCCGCGCCCTGCAGACCGCCCTGGACCGCAGGGCCGACTAGCGGTTGGCGCAATCCTCCGGCCAACTGCCTGATCGCGTGCCTGAAGTGTCGGCTGGTCTCGCCGTCCCTGCCGGTGTGCCCGCGTGATCTGAGCAGCTGACGGTGTGGGCGCCGTGTGACACTGGGGCCTATGGCGGTCGGGGTCGGGGCTGGTGACGTTGCGGGGGTGTTGCGCGACGTCGGGCGCCTCGGGCCGTACTTCGAGATCCTCACGGAGCTGGACGGGGCCGGATGGCGGCCGTTCGCCGGGGACGCCGAGCGCCTGCGGGCGCTCACCGGAGACTACGCGGAGCGGCTGGGGACGGGGGAGCGGCGGGTCGCCGGGTCGCTGGCCTTTCAGGCGCTCGCGGCTCGGCTGTGGTCACCGGTCGTCGCCGCGGCGGCGTCCGGGGCCGTCCCGGATCTGGACGGGCTGCGGTGGCGGTGGCAGCCGGGCGAGCCGATCATGCTGGGGCTTCCGGAACCCCGTGGCTGGCGTGTCGAGAGTGCCGGGGAGGCTGCCTCGCTCGTCCATGACGTGGTGGTGGACGGGCATCTGCGGCCCTTGCGGGAGGCGATGTCGCGGGTCGTGACCCTCGCGGAGGGCCTGGTCTGGGGGAACGCGGCGTCCGCGCTGGCGGGGAGCCTGAACGTCGGGGTGGCCGATCCGCGGCGGGCCGCGCTGGTTCGCGAGTTGCTCGGGCGGGAGCCGCTGGCGGGCGCGGGGAGTTTCGGGCCGGACGGGTTCGTCCGGAACAGTTGCTGTCTGTACTACCGGGTGCCCGGCGGCGGGATGTGCGGGGACTGCGGCCTCCTGCCCGGATCGTGAGACGTGAGCCCACGCACTGAGACGTTTGCAGTAGAGTGCGCGCATGGTTTCGCGCAGCATTCGTCTGGCCGTCATCCCGGGTGACGGGATCGGCCCCGAGGTGGTCGCCGAGGGACTCAAGGTCCTCGACGCCGTGTCCGGTGACCTCACGTTCGAGCAGACCTCCTACGACCTGGGCGCCGCCCGCTGGCACCGGACGGGGGAGACGCTGCCCGACTCGGTGCTGGCCGAGCTGCGCGAGCAGGAGGTCATCCTGCTCGGCGCCGTGGGCGACCCGAGCGTGCCGAGCGGGACGCTGGAGCGCGGGCTGCTGCTGCGGACCCGGTTCGAGCTCGACCACTACGTCAACCTGCGTCCGGTGAAGCTGTTCCCGGGCGTCCAGACGCCGCTGGCGGGCGTGACGACCGACGACATCGACATGGTCGTCGTCCGGGAGGGCACCGAGGGGCCCTACACCGGCGTCGGCGGTGTGCTGCGGAAGGGCACCGCGCACGAGGTCGCCACGCAGGAGAGCGTGAACACCGCGTACGGGGTGGAGCGGGTCATCCGGTACGCGTTCGAGGTCGCGGCGTCCCGGCCGCGCAAGAAGCTCACGCTGGTGCACAAGGACAACGTCCTGACGTTCGCCGGCGATCTGTACCAGCGTGTCCTGAAGCGGGTCGGTGCGGAGTACCCGCAGATCTCCACCGACTACGTGCACGTGGACGCGGCCACGATGTTCTTCGTGAACCAGCCGCAGCGGTTCGACGTGGTCGTCACCGACAACCTGTTCGGCGACATCATCACCGACATCGGCGCCGCCATCGCCGGCGGGATCGGACTGGCCGCGTCCGGCAACGTCAACCCCGACCGCACCGCGCCGTCGATGTTCGAGCCCGTGCACGGCAGCGCGCCCGACATCGCCGGGCAGGGCAAGGCCGACCCGACCGCCACGATCCTCTCGGTCGCGATGCTGCTCGACCACATTGGCGAGGGCGACGCCGCGCGCCGCGTCGAGCAGGCCGTCTCCGACGATCTGGCCGAGCGCGCCGGTCTCGGCGCACGGTCCACGTCCCAGGTCGGCGACGCGATCGCCAAGCGAGTATCCGGGTAGGGCACGCCGCCCGTCCGGACGGACCGGGCGTGCCCTCGCGGCGCGCCCGGTCTTCGGTGTGCGCCGCGCGTGGAGGAGCAGGTCTAGACGAAGTACGACAATAGGGACTAGAGACGCCACAGCGGCGATGGGGCCGCCGGCGACCCGCGAGAGGACGAACCGCGATGAGCGACACCCTGGAGTTCGAGATCACGCGCAACGAGCGGCCCGTGACCGCCGGCGAGCGCGCGGCGATCCTGGCCGATCCCGGCTGGGGCCGGCACTTCACCGACCACATGGTCACGATCAGGTACTCGGCGGAACGCGGCTGGCACGACGCGAAGCTCGAACCGTACGGGCCGATCCCCATGGACCCCGCCGCCCAGGTGTTCCACTACGCCCAGGAGCTCTTCGAGGGACTCAAGGCCTACCGGCAGCCGGACGGCTCGATCGTCACCTTCCGGCCGTACATGAACGCGGCCCGGATGAACCGGTCGGCGAAGCGGATGGCGATGCCGGAGATCCCCGAGCAGCTGTTCGTGGACGCGATCGAGTTGCTCGTCCGCACCGACAAGGACTGGGTGCCGGACACCGAGGGGCACAGCCTCTACCTGCGGCCGTTCATGTTCGCCACGACCCGCGCCCTCGGCGTCAACAGCCCGGCGAGCGAGTTCCTTTTCATGGTCATCGCGTCCCCGTCCGGGCTGTACTACCCGCGCGGGATCAAGCCCGTCTCGGTGTGGCTGTCGCAGGACTACAGCCGCGCGGCGCCGGGCGGGACGGGCGAGGCCAAGTTCGGCGGCAACTACGCGGCGTCCTTCGCCGGGCAGGCCGAGGCCGTCCAGCAGGGTTGCGACCAGGTCGTCTGGCTCGACGCGGTGGAGCACCGCTGGGTCGAGGAGGTCGGGTCGATGAACCTCATGTTCGTCTACGGCTCCGGCTCGAAGGCCCGGCTCCTCACGCCCGCGCTCACCGGCACGCTGCTCGCCGGCGTCACCCGCGACTCGATGCTGAAGCTCGCCCCCGACCTCGGCCTCCCCACCGAGGAGGGCAAGATCAGCGTCGACGAGTGGCAGGCGGGCTGCGAGTCCGGCGAGATCACCGAGGTGTTCGGCTGCGGCACCGCCGCGATCATCAGCCCGGTCGGCTGGGTCAAGGGCCGCGACCGCGCGTGGACGATCGGCGACGGCGAGCCCGGCGAGATCTCGATGCGGCTCCGTCAGGAGCTGATCGGCATCCAGTACGGCACGCGTCCAGACCCCTACGGCTGGGTCCACAAACTCTCCTGACCTGCGGGTTCGCGGGCCCCGGCGGGTGGTGCGCCGGGGCCGGGGCGTCTCATGATCTGAGACGGATGTCCCGGGCATGAGAATCGTGTGGCAGACTGGGGCCATCATGCGCCACAGCCTCGTCATTATCGGCTGGCGCGCCGGCAGCGAATAGGACACCGCCGGCGCGCAGACCTCTCACGTCCGTGAGGGGTCTTTTTTGTGCCCTGGCGCTGATCCCTCTGGGGGTTCCCACCTATGCAAGGCGACGCGTTCCACGTCTACGACACCACCCTGCGCGACGGTTCGCAGCAGGAGGGGCTCAACCTCTCCGTGCCCGACAAGCTCGCCATCGCGCGGCACCTCGACGACCTGGGCGTCGGCTTCATCGAGGGCGGCTGGCCGGGCGCCAACCCCAAGGACACCGAGTTCTTCAGGCGGGCCCGCACCGAGCTCGACCTGAAGCACGCGCGGCTCACCGCGTTCGGCGCGACCCGCCGGGCCGGGGTGAAGGCGGCCGACGATCCCCAGGTCGCCGCGCTGCGCGAATCCGGCGCGTCCGTCGTGACCCTGGTCGCCAAGAGCCACGACAGGCACGTCGAGCTGGCCCTCCGCACCAGCCTGGCGGAGAACCTCGCGATGATCCGCGACACCGTCTCCCACCTGCGTGCGGAGGGCCAACGAGTCTTCCTGGACGCCGAGCACTTCTTCGACGGCTACAAGGCCAACCGCGCCTACGCGCTGGAGGCCGTCCGCACCGCCGCCGAGGCCGGCGCGGACGTCGTCGCGCTCTGCGACACCAACGGCGGCATGCTGCCGGACGAGCTGGCCGAGGTCGTCGACGAGGTCGTCGGCTACGGCGTGCGGGTCGGCATCCACTGCCACGACGACTCCGGCTGCGCGGTCGCCAACACGCTCGCCGCGGTGAAGGCCGGCGCCACCCACGTGCAGGGCTGCGCGAACGGCTACGGCGAGCGCAGCGGCAACGCGAACCTGTTCACGGTCGTCGGGAACCTGCAGCTCAAGCGGGGGATGAGCCTCGTGTCGGACGCGCAGCTCGCCGAGATGACCCGGATCGCGCACGCCGTCTCCGAGGTCACCAACGTCGCGCCGAGCTCGCAGCAGCCGTACGTGGGCGTGTCGGCGTTCGCGCACAAGGCCGGGCTGCACGCGTCCGCCGTCAAGATCGACCCGGACCTGTACCAGCACATCGACCCCGCCGCCGTCGGCAACGACATGCGGATGCTGGTGTCGAGCATGGCCGGACGCGCGTCCGTCGAGCTGAAGGGCCGCGAGCTGGGCTACGACCTGTCCGGCGAGAACTCCAAGGCCGTCGTCGCCAAGGTCAAGGAGCTGGAGTCCACCGGCTACACCTTCGAGGCCGCGGACGCCTCGTTCGAGCTGCTGCTGCGCGAGGAGCTGACCGGCGTCCGGCAGCGGCACTTCGAGGTCGAGTCGTGGCGGTCGATCGTGGAGCGCCGGCCGGACGGGTCCATGGTGAGCGAGGCCACCGTCAAGCTGCACGCCAAGGGCGAGCGGATCATCGCGACCGGTGAGGGCAACGGCCCCGTCAACGCCCTCGACAACGCGCTGCGCCTCGCGCTCGGCCGCCTCTACCCGGAGCTGGCGCGGCTGGAGCTGGTCGACTACAAGGTGCGCATCCTGGAGGGGACCCACGGCACCGAGGCGCGGACGCGGGTGCTGGTCGAGTCCGGCGACGGCGAGCGCGAGTGGGGGACGGTCGGCGTCGAGGACAACGTCATCGCCGCGTCCTGGCAGGCCCTGGAGGAGGCCGTGACCTACTGCCTGCTCCGCGCCGGGTACGAGGCGGGCTGACCGGCGCCTGGAGCGGAGCGTCGGCGGAGCCGAAAGCGGAGGTCAGCCGGGCTTCCGGGAGGCGTTGTCCACAACCGCCGCCGCCGGGGAATCTCTTGGCCCGTTCGGGCATTATCGGGGACATGAGCACAGAGATCAGCGACAACGCCGCGAAGAGCCGCTACGAGATCAGGGTGGACGGCGACCTCGCCGGGTTCGTCGAGTACGAACCGGGGGAGGGCGCCCTCACCTTCGTCCACACCGAGGTCGACTCCGCGTTCGAGGGCAAGGGCATCGGGAGCGCGCTCGCGCGCGGCGCGCTGGACGACGTGCGCGGCAAGGGGTTCTCGGTCGTCCCGGTATGCCCGTTCATCAAGAAGTGGATCGAGAGGCACCCCGACTACAAGGACCTCGTCGGCTCCTGACCGTCACACGGCGCGCAGCTCGGACCCGCCGCCTTGGCGGCGGGGGAATCTCTCGCGGGTCCGCGGACGCGGAGGATCCCGGCCGCCGCGCCGACGCCGCTCCGCAGTGCGAGCGCGTCACGGTCAACCTGACCGGCAAGGCCGTCCAGGCGCTCCAGCGCCTCCAGGACCAAGACCGGCTACAACAAGACCGACTGCATCAACCGCGCGCTGATCATCGCCGGCGACATCGAGGGCATGTCCCGCGACCCCGGCGCCTTCTGCTGGCGCGAAACCCCCGACAGCGACCTGATGCTCGTCCGCTTCGTCTGACCCGGCCGAGCCCTGTCCGCCTCCTGCGGAGGCCCCGGCCGCCGCCCGCTGGAAGTGGTGACCTGGAACCGGTCGTTCGAAAGAACGATGGTGTTTCCGTCGGTATCGGTACGGTTACGCAGAAAATTCGCCAAACCTGTCGAAAGCGGTGGCGGATTTCCCGCGCAGCATCCACTATGGGGATCTGCACGGCATGCGTGGCGTTCCCGCGTGCCGTCCTTCAACGAACCGACCTGCCGGAGTGATCCTATGCCCGTTCGACCCTGGACCCCTGAGGACCTTGGGCGTCCTACGGACGGGACCTGGGCCGACGTCGCCTTCGGCTTGGGGGAGATGTACGAGCGTGAGGGCGACCTCGACCAGGCCGCCGGCTGGTACCGGCGGGCCGCCGAGTCCGGGCGCGCCGACGCCGCGCTTCGCCTCGGCGCGGTGCTCGGGCGGATGGCCGACGCCGGGCTCGCCGGCGAATCGGCCGAGGACCTGCTGGCCGAGGCGACCCGCTGGCTCAGCGGCGCCCACGACGCCACCAGCCCCGACGCCATCGAGCTCATCACCGACATGCTCAACCGGCAGCTTCGGCAGGCCGCGCGCCGCGGGCTGGAGCCCACCCCGGCGGGCTGACCGCCCGGTGGACGCCTCCCGGTCCGGTGTGAACCGAAGCGCTTCGCCCGCCGTCGGAGTCCATGAGATCGGCGACGGCGGAGGGTGGACGAGTTGAGCGGCGAGGACCCCGGGTACGTGCCCCCGGACCACAGGACGACCGCCGAGTTCCGCGTGCCCGGCGGGGCCGCCGCGCCGGAGACCGGGGCGGGAGCCGATTCGACCGTCGTCGACAAGTCCGTGGACGACCTCGCGGATGCGACGCTCCAGGACTTCCCGGTCGACGACCCCGAGGACCCGCCGGAGGGCGACCCGGAGGCGACCTTCCATGACCTTCCGGGCGATGATCCGGAAGACGACTCCGAAGAGACCTTCCAGGACACCGCGGCGGACGATCGGGACGTGACCTTCCGCGACGTGCCCGAGAGGGGCCGCGACGCGTCTGAGACGGCCAAGGCGCCGGCGACCGTCACCGACATCCGGCTTGAGGAGCACGCTCCGCTCGTCCCGCCCCAGGCGGAGGCGGCGGTGTTCGAGCAGGGCGCGCCACCGGCGCCGGAACCGAGGCCCGCTTCCGCGCCGACTGAGCCGCCCGCACCCGCACCCCCGCCCGCGCCGTCACCGGTCGTCGGAGAGGCGCCCTGGACGGAGCAGTTCGGCGCCGGGCACCAGTCGACGTCTCCCGGCCAGGGCGCTCCGGCGTTCCCCTTCGTGATGCCCGCACCCGGGCCCGGCACCGGGCCGCAGCCCGTCGCGACCGCCCCGGCAATGCCGTCCGTGGGAGTGCCGCCGTCGCGGTCCAGACGGCCGATGGTCCTCCTCATCACGGTGATCGGCGCGGTGGTGCTCCTCTCCGCAGCCGGGCTCGTCGCGCTGCTGCTCACCGGGGGCGGCCCCGACGAGGAGAAGACCGCGACGCCGCCGTCACCGGCCGCGTCCGTCCCGGCGGGGGCCGGGGGAGCGACGCACGGGCCGGCGCCGTCGTCGTCCGGGGCCCCGTCGCCGAGCGGGGCCCCCGCGACGCCTCCGGCGGCGGGTCAGCCGCCCGCCCAGCAGCCCGGCACGCCGCCGCCCGCGACCACCGCCCCGATCGGGCCGCTCGTGCCGGGCAAGGGGATCACCTACCAGCTCGTCCAGCAGGACGAGGGGTACTTCGAGGGCAAGATGGTCATCACCAACCGCACCGACCGTCCCATGAAGGCGTGGAAGCTGACGTTCCGCGCCCCCGGTGCGGACGTGAAGAACATCTGGGGCGCGCGGCTCGTCCACGGCGGCGCGAAGGTGGAGATCCGGAACCTGGACGGCGCGCCCGCGATCCCGCCGGGCGGCACATGGGACGTCCAGTTCGGCGCGGCCGGGCCCGCGTCCACCCCGAAGGGCTGCGAGCTCAACGGCAGGGCGTGCGGCTTCTGACCGGGGTACTAGGCTCTCGAACATGCGTATCGCCAGGTTCTCCACCGACGACGGCATGTCCTTCGGTGTGGTGGAGGAGAACACCGTCGCCGCCATCGCGGCCCACCCGTTCGGTGAGCTGACCCTCACCGGGCAGCGCCTGCCGCTCGCCGACGTCCGGCTGCTCGCGCCGATCCTGCCCAGCAAGATCATCGCGATCGGGAAGAACTACGCCGACCACGTGCGCGAGATGGGCGGGGACGAGCCGCCCGCCGAACCGGTGATCTTCAGCAAGCCGTCCACCGCGGTGATCGGCCCGGGGGAGGCGATCGCCTACCCGCGCAAGCTGTCCGAGCGCGTCGACCACGAGGGCGAGCTGGCCGTCGTCATCGGGCGGATGTGCCGCGAGGTGCCCGCGTCCCGGGCAGCCGAGGTCATCCTGGGCTACACCTGCGCCAACGACGTCACCGCCCGCGACCTGCAGGCCAAGGACGGGCAGTGGACGCGGGCCAAGGGCTTCGACACGTTCTGCCCGATCGGGCCGTGGATCGAGACCGAGGCCGACCCCGCCGACCTGGCGATCTCCACGACCGTGAACGGCGAGGTCCGCCAGGACGCCCGCACGTCCCTGCTGCTGCACGACATCCCGACGCTCGTCGAGTACGTCAGCCAGGTCATGACGCTGCTGCCCGGCGACGTCATCCTCACCGGCACCCCCGCCGGCGTCGGCCCGTTGCAGATCGGGGACGAGGTCACCGTCACCATCGAGGGCATCGGCAGCCTCACCAACCGCGTCATCGCACGGGACTGAGCCGTGGCGTTCGCCGGCTTCACCGACGAGGCGTTCTCGTTCTACGAGGGCTTGCAGGGCGACAACAGCAAGCCCTACTGGACGTCCCACAAGGAGACCTACGAACGCCATGTTCGCCGACCCTTGACCGAGTTGTGCGCCGAACTCGAAGAGGAGTTCGGCGCGGTCAAGCTCTTCCGGCCGTACCGGGACGTCCGCTTCAGCAAGGACAAGTCGCCCTACAAGACGCACCAGGGCGGGCACACCGGCGAGGGCTTCTACATCCAGGTCGACGCGGACGGCCTCTTGGTCGCGGGCGGCATGTACGCGCCCACCCCCGATCAGCTCCGCCGCTACCGCGACGCTGTCGGGTCCGACGTCCACGGCGGCGAACTCCAGGCCATCGTGGACGACCTCCGCTCCGCCGGCATGGAGATCGCAGGGGACCGGCTCAAGACCCGGCCGCGCGGCACGGCGCCCGACCACCCGCGCCTCGAACTCCTGCGGCACCGCTCTCTCTACGCCCGCACGGGATGGCCGGCCGACCCGTGGATGGCGGACCCCGGCCAGGTCGTCACGCGGGTGCGGACGTCCTGGCGGCGCCTGCGTCCCCTCGTCGACTGGGGCCGGGAGCACATCGGCCCGCCCGACCTCACCCGGTGACCGCCGTCCTCGGGAATCGTTTTGGCCGTTGTCCCAAGGTCCTGTATTCTCATCGAGGCGCGAGCGACCGGCCGGAAACGGCACGGAAGCCCGTACCTCACTGGGGTATGGTGTAATCGGCAGCACGAGTGATTCTGGTTCACTTAGTCTAGGTTCGAGTCCTGGTACCCCAGCTGCGTCCGCTCAGGCGGACCACGCCCCCGTCGTCTAGTGGCCTAGGACGCCGCCCTCTCAAGGCGGTAACGGCGGTTCGAATCCGCTCGGGGGTACGTGATCGAGGCCGTTCATCGGCCTCCGGTCGATTTCGCCGCCTCGTGGCTTCTTCCAGAGGCCGGCCTCCTGGAACCCTTGATGTCCGGCTTCGCCCTTGCGATGGTCTGTGCTTATGCGCGAGGCCATTCTCCGCGAGCTCTCGAGGAAGTCAGTGACGCGCATCGTCCGTCCCGGATTCCGACCCAGAGCATCACGTGCCCGCGTCAGACGGAGACGGGCGCATCAGACGGAGACGGGCCGCATCGCCAGTCCTCGCGGGTCCGGCGCCTTGTCTGCGTTGAGGGGGAATCGTGTTCGTGGTGGGGGGCGGCGTCCGGTAGGCTGGGCGAGGCCCGAGCGGGGGATCGCTCGGGTGCATGGTCTGGCCCCCGTCGTCTAGTGGCCTAGGACGCCGCCCTCTCAAGGCGGTAACGGCGGTTCGAATCCGCTCGGGGGTACAACGGAACCGCAGGCCGCCTTCCCGGCGGACCTGCGGTTTTTCGATTGTGCGCGGGGTTCGCCGCCGCCGGTGGGAGATGCCGGGCGGCTTGGGTAAGGGCCCGTGGACGATCCCCACGTCCACGAGGAGCTCGAATCATGAACAGTGTGCGGGCCGTGCCCGATCCTGACGCCCTGACGTGGGAAGAGGCGGCGCGGCGGGAATGATCCTTCCGTGCGGTGGAGTTCGATTGCGCTGCTCTTCGGGATCATGGTGCTCGTCACCGTGGACGTGCTCCTCGACGGCCCGCTGAGGCACCTCGACTGGACCGTCCACGAGTTCTGCGACGCGCACGTCCGGGGCGGGTGGCTCACGGCCGTGCACGTGGCGACCAAGCTCGGCCAGCGCGGCGACCTGGTGCTGCTCATCATGCCGCTGGCCGTCGTGGCCACGGTGCGGACGCGCGCGCTCCGTTACGCGGTGCTGAGCGTGGTGATCGTGATCGTGCTGTCGCTGCTGCAGACCGGGCTGAAAGCGGTGATCCCCCGGACTTATCCGGTCAGTGGCACCGACGTGCTGTTCGCCGGCGGGGACGCCTATCCGTCCGGCCACACCCTCAACGCGTTCGTGCTCGTCTGGCTCATCCTCGAACTGCTGGTCGTCGCGTTCCCCGCCGTCCGGCTACCGCAGCGGTGGCGCCGAAACATCCCGCTGGTGACCGGCTGCGTCGCCGGGGCGGCGCTCACGCTGGCGGACGAGCACTGGCTCACCGACGTGCTGTTCAGCCTCGCGCTGGGCCCGGTCCTGCTGGCCGCCCTGATAGCAGCCGCTCCCCGAGTCCGGCGCGCGGACGGATGGCCGCGAATTCTCCGAACCCCCAGTCGCCCCATGCGACGCGTCCGTCGACCAGGACGAGGGTAGAGCAGCCGTCGGCTAGAGCGTACGGGCCGCCATGCAGGGATTTCACGAGTTCAACCCACACGTCGTGGTCCTCGTGCTTGAGCATCTGGCACGCGTCGGCGACGACGACGCACTGCCGGATCGACGTGGACCGGTCGCGCAGGTGTTCCAGCAGTTCCCTCCATCCCTGCGCGGCCTCGTAAGGCAGCTGCAGGGCCGCGACGAATTGCTGGACGGCCCTCAGCGCGGTCGTGCACGCAGAACCCAGCACCATTCGCACGTCGGTGCCGTTCAGAACGTCGTCCAGGCACCGAACGAGAGGCTGGACCTGATCGGCGGACGAGTTGAGGGCGATCACCTTGCCCGGCGACTTCGCCACTTCCGAAGCTTTCAGCGCGTTCTCGAAGATGTCGGCGGTCTCGTCTTTGATGCCATAGTCGGCGCCGTTGTCCCCTTCCCACCAGCAGAAGGGAAAGCGGCGGCCCGCCGCCTCACTCGCGTCCGCCATGCCCTGGAGGGAGCCCGCCAGCACCTTCGCCGGATTCTTCGTCTCCTCGGGATCGAGACGGAGTTCCTGCACCATCTCGGTGTTGTGGATTCTGTGCGCCCTGTGGCGCATGAGGTACAGGAGGATCTCGCGCCCCCTCTCGTCCAGCGCCTCCCAGCAGCGGAGCGCCCTGGCCTCGTCGCCCGGCAGCCATTCGGGGCCGTGGTGACCGGGACCGCCGCTGCGCTGCTCCCACAGGGGATGGTCGTCCTCCAGGTACACGCGAACCTCCTTGAGCGGGCCGGCGGGTGCCACCGCCCATGCTGGCGGACTTCCGGCTCCTTCAGAAGGGAAATCGGCGATGTGGCGCGAGGTGGCCTGGGGCTTCGCGTGGGCCGTGTATTTGGGGAAGGATGGGCAGTGATCACCGTCGTCTGAGGGAGCCAGCGCATGCCGGAGATGCCGCCACCGGAGATCGACACGAGCGCGCCGCATTCGGCCCGCATCTGGGATTACTGGCTGGGAGGCAAGGACAATTATCCGGTGGACCGGGAGGCGGGCGACGCCGTGCTGCGGATCCTGCCCGGGATCGCCGTCTCGGCCAAACAGGACCGGGCCTTTCTCGGCCGCGCGGTGCGTTTCCTGGTCGCGCAGGGCATACGGCAGTTCCTCGACCTGGGCACGGGCCTTCCCACCGTCGACAACACCCACGAGGTCGCCCAGCGCGTGGCGCCGGACAGCCGGATCGTCTACGTCGACAACGACCCGCTGGTGCTCGCGCACGCGCGTGCGCTGCTGACGAGCAGTCCCGAAGGCGCGTGCGACTACATCCAGGCCGACATCCGGGACACGTCGGCGGTGCTCGCCGAGGCGGCCGGCACCCTGGACTTCGGGCGCCCGGTCGCGCTCATGCTGCTCGGCGTGCTGAACCACATCCTGGACGACGGCGAGGCCCGGCGGCTCGTCGCCGATCTGCTCGACGGGCTCGCCCCCGGGAGTCACCTGGTCATCTCGCACACCTGCGACGCCACGACCGACGAACTGGACGGCGAGGCGATGCGCCGCGCGGTGCGGGAGGTGATGGAGCGCGGCGGGACGCCGATCCGCGCCCGGTCCCCCGAGGAGATCGAGACGCTGTTCACCGGCACCCGGCTGCTGGAGCCGGGGGTGGTGTCGTGCTCGCGGTGGCGTCCCGACCCGTCTCCGTGGCGCGAAGCGGAGGTCCCGCACTTCAGCGGCGTCGCCGTCCTCTGACCGGGGAGCTGACCACCGGAAGACGCGGCCCGCATGGGACCGCGTGAGAACATGCCGTTTCGCGTGTGGTGATGCCCACTTCCGCGGCCCTGCGGTCGCGTGTCATTGGCTGACGAGGAGGGATGTGGTCAACTAAAATCATTGGCATGGGGAGGGGCATGATGCGGGAGCACGTGGACGGGATCTCGCCGGGGGCGTCGCTGGCCGAGAAGGTGGAGTGGCTGATCCAGAACCTGTGGCCGGCGGACGCCGGACCGCCGCGCAACAACGTGGAGACCGCCGCCGCCATCGCGCAGGCCACCGGGGAGGACATCTCGTCCACCACCGTCTGGAAGCTGCGCACGGGCAGGCAGGAGAACCCGCAGCTCAAGACGCTGACGGCGCTCGCGACGTTCTTCGGCGTGCCGATCGGGTTCTTCGGGTTCGCCGGCGAGTCCGAGCCCATCGGCGACGACCTGACGATCAAGGCGCTGCGCCGGGACGTCGAGCAGGGCGTGATCCGGCCGGAGGTGCTGCGCGCCCTCGTCGACCTGTCCCCGCGGGCCCGCTGGGTCGTGGACGAGATGATCCTCGCCGCCGCCGCGGCCGACCGGGAGCGGAACCGCTAGCAGCGACCGCTCGCGCCGGCCGCCGTCGTGCGCGCCCGGCCCGGTGATGAGGCGATGTTTCGCGGCCGTCCCGATCAGGTAGAGGCGGACTAGCCGTCCACCGGGAGTCGTGATGCCGCCGTACGCCGTCGTCCTGTCGGTGCTCGGGCTGGTGGCGGCGGTCATCGCGGCCGTCTACGCGGTGTCGTTCGCGGTCGCGCCGCGCGCGTTCGAGGCCGGCCCGTTCCTTTCGGGGGCCCGCCCGGCCGAGCACGCGCTGTCGCGGTACCACGTGCGCTGGTACGCGGTGTCGATGGTGTTCCTCGCCTTCGACATGGAGATGGTCTTCATGTTCCCGTGGGCGCTCGTCGTCGCTTCCGTGGGCGCGAAGGCCGTCGTGGAGATGTTCGCCTTCCTCGCGCTGCTGCTGGTCGGCGTCCTGTACGCGTGGCGGGAGGGGGCGCTGCGGTGGGCCTGAGACGCGACCCGCGCCCGCTCGTCGTGTCCGCCGCGGACGGGACGAGGGACAGGCTCGCGGTCGAGGCCGAGCTTCGGCGGCGCCGGTGGCGTCCCGCGCTGTCGCCCGCCGAGACGGGGATGCTCGTCGTCTGCGGGAATCCGGGGGCGGCGCTGGAGGCGGCCGTCGACACCGTCTGGCGGGACATGCCGGAGCCGCGCACCCGGGGGTTGGACGGCGCCACCGGTGGCGAGCGCCCTCCGCTGGAGCTGGACGCGGCCATGGCCGACCGCGCGGACGACCGGGACGGGCTGCGGCTCGACGTCCTGCATGTGCCGCTCGGGCCCGTGCTGCCGTACTGGCCCGCTGGGCTGCGCGTCGATCTGACGTTGCAGGGGGACGTCGTCCAGTCGGCGGAGGTATCCGTCGTCGACCGCGCGGACGGGACCTTCTGGACGGAGGACAGGCGAGTGGCGGCCCGGCTCGACACCCTTTCGCGGTTCCTGCGCGTCGCCGGGTGGGAGGCGGCGGGGGAGCGGGCCGCCGTGCTGCGCGACGAGGCCCTGGACGGTGCGCCGGCCGCGCGATTCAGGTCGTTCGCCCGGAAGGTCCGGCGGTCGCCCGCTCTGCGATGGATGATGCGCGACGTCGGTGGTGTGCGGGAGCGGGTCGAGGGCTGGCTCCGGGAGATCGAGGGGGCGGACGGTTCGCGCGCGTCCGCACGGGAGGCGCTTGAGGCGCTGCCCTCGCTGCTCGAAGGCGCCGGGCTGGCCGAGGCGCGGTTGATCGTGGCGAGCCTCGATCCGGACCTCGGGGCGATCGATGATTGAGGTCGCCGTCCTCGGCGTGCTGGCGGTCGCGGCGGCCGTGCTGAGCGGCGCGTTGGCGGGACGTCCCGCCGCGCCGTTCCAGGAGGCCGTGCGCCTGCTGACCATGCAGCGGCGTGTCACGGCGAGGGCCGACCGGCTGCTGACCGGGATCGGGGTGGTCTCGCTGCCGGTGGCGGCGGCGCTCGCGGCGCTGGTCGTGCCGTTCGGCGAGCGCGCGGCCGTGGGGACGGGCGTCGGCGTCGTCTGGTTCAACGCGATGGAGGTCGTCGCCTGGGGGTCGGTGTGGCTGGCGGGCTGGGGCGCCAATTCGGCGTACGCGCTGGCCGGCGGGTACCGGTTCGTCGCGCAGGGCCTCGCCTACGAGCTGCCGCACATGTTCGCGCTCGTCACCGCCGCGCTCGGCGCGCACTCGCTCGACCTGCGGGTCGTCGCGCAGGCGCAGGACGGGCTGTGGTTCGCCGTCTGGATGCCGGTCGCGTTCGCCGTCTACCTGATCTCGGTCCCGGCGATGGCGTTCTGGGGTCCGCTCGGCCATCCGGTGGGCGCCGACCTGGCCGGGGGAGCGATGGCCGAGCTGTCCGGGCCGGACCGGCTCGTCTTCCAGGCCGGGCGGTACGGGCTGCTCGCGGTGGGGGCGGCCGTCGCCGTCCCGCTGTTCCTCGGCGGCGGGGCGGGCCCGCTGCTGCCCGGATGGCTGTGGTCCCTGGTGAAGACGTGCGCCGTCCTCGCCCTGCTGGTGTGGACGCGCCGGCGCGTGCCCGTGCTGCGCATGGACCGGGCCATGACGGCGGCGTGGACGGTGCTGATCCCGGCCGCGGTGCTGCAGATGCTCGTCGTCGGGATCGTCGTCGTCTGAGGGAGGGATGCCGTGGAGGCCGTCGCGTTCTGGGTGCTCGCCGTGGCCGCGGTGGGGACCGGTGTCACCGTGTTCGCCGTCGACTCGATGGCGCGGGCGACGTTCGCGCTGCTCGCGTCCTTCCTGTGCGTGGGCGCGGAGCTGCTGCTCGTCGGCCTGCACTACCTCGGCGTCCTGGTGATCCTGATGATGATCATGGAGATGCTGGTGATGGCCGTCTTCATGGTCATGTACATGATGAATCCGGCCGGGCTGATGCCGATGTCCATGCTGCACAACAGGCGCGGCGCGTTCGGCATCTCGGGCGCGGTGTTCGCGGCGCTGGCGGCGGGGATCTTCGCGATCCCGTGGCCGGAGCGCGCGGGACGCCCGCCCCGCGACCCGACGTTCGCGCTCGGTGAGTCGATCATGGGGCCGAAGATGCTGGTCATGATGGTGATCGGGATCGCGATCCTGGCCACCATGATCGCCTCGGTGGTGCTGGCGACGCATCGGGGACGGTACGACCGTGACGCTTGAGACGTTCCTGCTGCTGGCCGCCGCGCTGTTCTGCGTCGGGCTGTTCGGGGCGCTGTCGCAGCAGTCGGTCGTGATGGTGATGATGGGCCTGGAACTCATGATCAACGGTGTGGTGGTCGCGGCGGCCGGGTTCTGGCACTGGGTGTCGCCCGGCCTGGCGGACGGGCAGGTCCTCGTGCTCGTCGCAATCACCGTGATGGCGCTGGAGATGGCGATGGGCTTCGCCGTCGTCACCGCGCTGTTCCGGGCCCGGGACGTCGACATGACCGACGACGCGGGGGATCTGCGCGGATGAGCCTTCGGCTGGGCGGGCTCGCGGTGGACGGGTTGTCCGCCGTGCTGCTGGTGACCCTGGCCGTCGTCCTCGCGGCGGTCCTCGTGTTCGCGGCGGGGGAGCGGTACGGCGCCCGCTTCTACGGGCTGATGGTGCTGTTCGCCGCGGCGATGGCGGTCACGGTCACCGCGACGGACCTGCTCATGCTGCTGATGGGCTGGGAGGTCATGGGCGCGATGTCGTACGCGCTCATCGGCTACGCGTGGTCGGACGCGGACCGGGTCCGGTCGGCGGATGTGGCGTTCCTGACGACGCGGACCGCCGACATGGGGCTTTACGCGGCCGCCGGGTTCGCGCTCGCCGGAGCCCACTCGCTGAGGCTGGACGCGCTGGCGCAGGCGGACGGCCCGTGGCGGGACCTGATCGCGGCCGGGATCGCGGTGTCCGCGCTGGGGAAGTCGGCGCAGCTTCCGTTCTCGTTCTGGCTGGCGCGGGCCATGTCGGGGCCGAGCCCGGTGTCGGCTCTGCTGCATTCGGCGACGATGGTCGCGGCCGGCGCCTACCTGCTGATGCGCGTCCATCCGCTGCTGGCCGCGACCGGCTGGGCGGACGCGCTCGTGGCCTGGGCGGGCGCGGTGACCGCCCTGGTCCTTGGTGCCGTCGCGCTCGCCCAGCGCGACCTCAAGCAGCTTCTCGCCGCCTCCACGTGCGCGCAGATCGGCTTCATGGTGCTCGCGGCCGGCGCGGGCGAGGTGGGCGCCGGGACGGCCCAGCTGGTCGCGCACGCGGCGGTGAAGAGCCTGCTGTTCCTCTGCGCCGGCGCGTGGCTGGTCGCGCTCGGGACTCAGCGGCTGGACGAGCTGCGGGGCGCGGCCCGGCGGCACCGGCTGGTCGGCGCCGCGTTCGCGGTGGGGGCGCTCGCGCTGGCGGGCCTCCCTCCGCTGTCGCTGTGGGTGACGAAGGACGAGGTGCTGGCCGGCCTGCCACCCGGCCTGCTCGCGGTGGGCCTTGCGGCTTCGGTGGTTTCGGCCGCCTACGCGGCGAAGGCGCTGTTCGCGGTGTTCCGCCCGGCCGAGGGGGGCGGGGTGCGGGTACCCGTCCTGGGGCAGGTCCCGCTGGTCGTGCTGGCCTTCGCGGCGGGCGTGCTCGGCGTGCTCGGGCTCCCGGTGGCGGCCGAAGCGTGGCGCCGCCTGCTCGGGGTTCCGGACGAGAGCGGCACCGACACGCGGGTACTCGCCCTCTCCGGGACGCTGGCGCTGATCACGGTCGCCGCGGTGGGGTTCGTCCGGCGGGTTCCGGCCCCCGGATGGGCGGCGGAGTGGCTGTATCTGGAGCGGGCCGCCGGCGCCGCCGTGGTGCGTCCGGCGTTCGCGGTCGCGCGGGCGCTGGCGCGGTTCGACGACCGGGTCGTGGACGGGTCCGTCCGGGGCGTCGCACGCGGCGGCAGGTGGGCGGCGAGCCTGACCGGGCGCCGGATCGAGATCCGCATGGACGGCCTCACCCGCGTGGTCGCCCGCGCCGCCCGGACCCTCGCCGTGCTGGCCCGCCGCCCGCAGACGGGGCAGATCCATATGTACTACGCGCAGGCCGCGGTGGTGCTCGCGGTGCTCGTCGCCATCGCCGTCCTGGCCGGGTGAGCCGATGCCGACCCTGATGATCTTCCTGCCGCTCGCCGTCGCGGTGGCGCTGCCGGCCGTCCCGCGCTGCGCGGTGCCGTGGACATGGATCGGCGCCAGCCTCGCCGAGGTCGCCCTCGTCTCCTGGATGTGGGTCTCGCATGGGACGAGAGACGGCGTGTCGTTCGAGACGAACGTGCGGTGGATCCCGTCCGTCCGGGCCGGGTACCACGTCGGTGTCGACGGCCTCTCGCTGCCGCTGCTCGCCCTGACCGCCGTGCTGTTCGCGGCGTGCGCGGTGTACTCGCTGAGGCAGACGCATAGGGTGCGGGCCTTCGCGATGCTGTTCCTCTTCCTGGAGACGGTGTGCCTCGGACTGTTCGCGGCCCTGGACCTCCTGCTCTTCTTCGTGTTCTTCGACCTGTCGATCGTCGGCATGTACTTCGTGATCCTGCTCTGGGGGCACGGTGACAGGTCGCGATCGGCGCTGAAGTTCTTCCTCTACACGTTCCTGGGATCGCTGATCCTGCTGCTGGGGTTCATCGGCCTCTACCTGGGCGCCGACCCCAACACGTTCGACATGGTGGAACTGACCCGCCACCCGCCCCTGCGCGGCGGCCTGGCCGGGCTGACCCTCCTCGCCGTCGGGATCGGCCTCGGCATCAAGACGCCCGTCGTCCCGTTCCACACCTGGCTGCCGCCCGCGCACACCGACGCGCCCGCCGCCGGGTCGGCGATCCTCGCCGGGGTCATGCTGAAGATGGGCACGTACGGGCTCGTCCGGATCGCGATGCCGATGCTGCCGGACGCCTGGCGCCGCCACGCGCTCGCCGTGCTGATCGTCGGCCTGGCCGGCGTCCTGTACGGGGCGCTGGTCGCCCTCGCGCAGGACAACGTCAAGCGGCTCGTCGCCTACACGTCGGTGAACCACATGGGCTACATCGTCCTGGCGCTGGGCGCGGCCGGGTACGCCTCCGGCGACGCCGACGCCCGGCGGCTCGCGGTGACGGGCGCGGTGACGCAGATGGTCAGCCACGGGCTCGTCACCGGCGCGCTGTTCCTGCTGTGCGGGGTCCTGTACGACCGGGCCGGGAGCTACGACCTCGCGCGGTTCGGCGGACTCGCGCGTGGCGCGCCCGTGTTCGCCGGGTTGTTCGCGGTGGCCGCGTTCGCGTCGCTGGGGCTGCCCGGCCTGTCCGGGTTCATCGCCGAGTTCCAGATCCTCGCCGGGACGATCGGGAGCGGCACGGCGGCGGCCGCCGTGGCCGGCGCGCTCGCGATCACCGGGATCGTGATCACCGCGGCGCTGTTCCTGCGCGTCCTGCACCGGGCCGTGCTCGGGCCGCCGGGCGAGCTGACCGCGCGGGTCACCGACGTGCGGCGGCCCGAACTGGCCGCGCTCGCCCCGCCGCTGTCGCTGTCGCTGCTCATCGGCGTCGCGCCGGGCGGCCTGCTCGGCACGATCGAGCCGCTGTCGGCCGCCGTCGTCGCGCTGGTGGGACGGTGATGAACGAGAATCCCGCCGACCTCGCCCCCGAGCTGTGCGTGCTCATCGCGGCCGTGCTCGGCCTGGTCAACGGGCTCTTCCTGCCCCGCGAACGGCAGTGGCGGGTCGCGGTGATCTGCGCGGCGGGACTCCTCGCGGGGCTGGCCGTCGCGGGCGTCGCGGCGACCCGCGCCGACCTGACGGTGTTCGACGCGTTCCTCGTCGACCCGATCACGCACGTCACCCGGATCGCCGTGCTGGGCGCGACGCTCGGCGTGCTGCCGCTGGCCGCCGGGCGGGTGCGCGGCCATCCCCGGGAGAGCGAGCACTACGTCCTGATCCTGCTGTCGGCGCTCGGGACGATCGTGCTGGGCGCCTCGTCCGACCTGCTGGTGCTGGTCGCCGGCTACCTGCTGGCGAGCATCCCCGCGTACGCGCTCGCCGCGTTCGGCGAGGACGGGCCCGGGACCGAGGCGGCGCTGAAGTACTACCTGATGGGCGCGCTGCTCGGCGTGTTCATGCTCGCCGGGGTGACGGTGCTGTCCGGGGTGGGACGCGGCACCGCGTATCCGGCCCTGCGCGCCGGGCTGGCCGGCGCCCCTTCCGTCGCGGTCGCCGCCGGTGTCGTCGCGCTGCTCGCGGGGCTGCTGTTCAAGGCGGGCGCGGTCCCCGGGCATTTCTGGGTGCCGGACGTGACCGAGGGCGCCCCACCGGCGATCGCCGCGTTCGTCACGACGGTCCCGAAGATCGGGGCGTTCGCCGCGCTCTACCGGTTCGGCGCGGAGGCGCTCCCAGCGGGCGCCGCCGGATGGCCCGCGCTCGTCGCCGTGATCGCGGCGGCCACGATGACGCTCGGAAACCTCGCCGCGTTCGGGCAGGACAACGTGCGGCGGCTGCTCGCGTACTCGACCGTCAGCCAGGCGGGCTACCTGCTCGTCCCGGTCGCGATGGCGGGACGCACCGGCCTGGCCGAGCCCGCGCTGCTGTACTACGTCGCCGCTTACGCCGTGACGAACCTCGGCGCGTTCGCGGTCGTCCTCGCCCACGGGCGCGACGACCTGGCCGGATACGCCGGACTGATGCGCGCCTCCCCGCCGCTCGGGCTGTCGCTGGTCGTCTGCCTGCTCGGCCTCGTCGGCACGCCGCCGACCGCCGTGTTCGTCGGGAAGGTCCTGATGTTCGGCGCGGCCCTGGACGGCGGCTACCTCTGGCTCGCCGTCTTCGCCGCCGTGAACACGGTCGCGAGCGTGTTCTACTACCTGCGCTGGATCGTCCCGCTGTTCCGGCGACCGGACGGGCCGTCCCGTCCGGCGCGCGGCGCGACGGCGGTCGCCGTCGTCACCGCGCTGTTCTCGCTGGTCCTCGGCATCGGCAGCGGCCTCGCGCTCACGGGCTGAGCAGGCCGCGCTCTCCGGCGAGGTCGAGCGCGGCCTGGGACGCCGGGGCGAGCAGGTGCCGGTCGTCGCGCCCCACGTAGAGGTACTCGTCCACCTCGCCGGTCGGCGTCATGGCGCCCCGGTGGGCGGCGGTGAAGCAGGCCATCCGCACGCGGGAGAAGCCAGGCTGGTCATGGGCGGCCGCCCAGATGACGCCGAGCTCCCGGAAGGACGCCCTGTCCAGTTCGAGCGCGAGCTCCTCGCGGACCTCGCGGGAGAGCGCCGACCAGTCGTCCTCCCCGGCTTCGCGCTTGCCGCCGGGCAGGTAGAGCAGGTCACGCCCCCGGGACCGGACGGCGAGCATCCGCCCGTCCGACACCTCGACCCATGCGACCACATCGAGAAACGCCACGCCGCTCAGTGTGCCAGCCGCACCGTGACCGCCTCGGCGCCGCCGAGGCCGAGCGCGCCGGCCGCCGAGCCCTGGTTGACGGCCAGGCCCAGCCAGCCGGACGAGTCGGTCCACAGGAGCGGCTCGCCCGGGGCGACGCCGCCGAAGGTCTCCTCGAACGTGAGTCGCGCGGTGCCGGTCTCCCAGGTGACCCGCAGCGGCGTTCCCGGTGGCAGGTCGCCGAGCGCGGCGGCCAGGTCGGAGGGCTCGGCGCCCAGGATCAGGCTGCCGAAACGGTCGGTGTAGAGGACGGGGGCCGTCAGCTCCCCGTCCACGATCGCCGGTGGCGGGACGTCCAGCGGCAGCGGGTCGACCGGGGCGCCGAGATCGGCCACGTCCACGCCGGTGGCGAGGTGCGCGGCGGCGGGGGAGAAGATGTCGCGGCCGTGGAACGAGGCCGACACCTCCGGCAGGCGGTACTCCGGGTTCTCCAGCGCGTGCGCGCGGACGACGCCGCCAAGCCGTTCGGCGGCCGGGACGAGCAGCCCGTTGTCGGGGCCGACGAGCACGTCCCCGCGTCCCGTCTCGACCGCGACCGGGCGGCGCCGCGTGCCGACACCGGGGTCGACGATCCCCGTGTGCACGCCGACCGGCAGGTACGGGAGCGCCTGCCGGAGCAGCATCGCGCCCTCGCGGACGCCGAACGGGGTGATCTCGTCACTCAGCACCAGCACGTTCGCCGCAGGCGCGATCGTGTAGACGACCCCCGCGCAGATGGACGTGTACGCGGCGCCGAAGTCGGTCGCCAGGCTGACGAACGGGCGGCTGCCGGGCATGCGCCCGAGCCTACCGAGCCCGGGGGTGTGGCCCGCTGGGCGGCGCGCGGGAGCGCCGCCGCCCGGCCGGGCGTCCGGTTCCAGACGGTCAGGTCGTGACCGGCGGCGTACAGCCGACCGGCCATTGGGGCGCCCATGCGGCCCAGTCCGAGAAAAGCGATTCTTGTCATGGCGGAATCGACGTTAAGTGCCGCAGAGACATGACACCAGCGAAGACTTCGCACGGGTGCCATGCGCGACACGCATGGCTCAGGAGAGGGCGAAGAGCAGCACCACGACGGCCAGCAGCGTCGCCAGGCCCGTCATGACGAGCACGGAGACCGGGTCGGCCGCGCCGTGGCCGGCGGGCAGCCGGTGCCTCCGCAGCCGCAGGCTCACCCGGTTGCGGCGGACCAGCAGCGCGGCGCCGCCGCAGACGACGGCGGCCGCCACGGCCGCGCCGGGCGCCGAGGGCGCGACCCGCACGCACAGCAGCCCCACGACGATGAGGGAGAGGGTGGTCCGCGACCAGGCGAGCGCCGTCCGTTCCGGCTGCGCCCCCCGGTCCCAGAGTTTCACCGGGTGACCAGCACGGCCACCAGCAGGACGATCGCGGCGACCGCGATGCCGTAGGCCATGATCGGCGCGAGCGCGGGCGGCGGGAGCGTCTCGTCCCGGCGCAGGGCGCGCTCGGTGCGCAGCCAGCGGCGGAACGCGAGCGCGGCGACGAGCGCGCCGGTCGCGGCGAAGCCGACCGCGAGGCCCTGCCGCAGCGCCGGCTCGGCGAAGTCGCCGGCGAGCGCGACGCCGATGCCGCCCGCGATCAACGCCAGCGCCGTGCGGATCCAGGCCAGGAACGTCCGCTCGTTGGCGAGGGTGAAGCGCGGGTCGGGGTCGCTGCCCTCGGCGAGCAGGCGGTCGGCCCACCTGCCGCCTGGCGAGCGCCGTGGCTTGATCGTGGTCATCGCCATTCATATTAGGCGACCGAAGTGAATGCCTTATCGCCCGCCCTTGAATGCCGATTCCTACCAATTATGCGGGAAATTGCGGGCGGGTGCCGGAGCGGCGGGGTCAGCGGGCGCCGAAGCGGCGGGCGGAGGCGTCCTCCTGGGCCAGCCGGTGCAGCGCCGTGAGGACCTGCTCGTAGAGGACGGTGGAGACGAGCAGCGAATGCACCGTCCGGCTGCGGGGCGCGCCCTCGGCGACCCTGCCGATCTCGTGCTCGCCGACCTCGGTCGCCGCCTTCACGTAGGGCCGCAGGTCCTTGAGGGTGATGGGGAAGCCGAGGCGGCGCAGCGCCACGAACGTGTGCGCGAGCAGGTCGCGGGCGGGGGCGTCGGCGCCGACGGTCCAGCCCAGTTCGCGGACGAGGGAGTCCACGTCCTCGCGGGCGGCGCGCCAGTGCGGGTCGTGCGGCGCGGCGACGTGCGGGCCGATCGCGTGCTGGGTGGTGGCGAACAGGTCGTGCAGGCTGACCCGGTCGTCCTCGACCGCGGCGATGATCTGCTGGATCGCCGCCACCGGCAGGTCGCCGACCTCGCGCAGCGCGTTGATCAGCCGCAGCCGCTCCAGATGGCGGCCGTCGTACTCCGAGCGGGTCGCGCTCACCGCCGAGCCCTTCGGGAGCAGGCCCTCCCGGATGTAGAACTTGATCGTCTGGACCGTCAGCCCGCTCCGATCGCTGAGCTCGGAGATCTGCACCGTCGAACCCCCTTTGCCGGGGGTCAACGGTATCCAGGCCGGGGGAATGGATACTGGCACTATCCAATGTCTGTCTGAGTTGTACCGGTTCGAAGGTCGGTGACCGACCGGCCCGCCCGGAGCGCGCACGGGACGGGGAGGCGCTCGTCCAGCGCGATCCGGACCGCGACCGCCTCGCCCGGGGCCGCCTCGGCGACCGCGAAGCCCGCGAGCCGGACCGTCCCGTCCGCCGTGGCGTAGCACTGGACGACCTCGCGCCCGGCCCGGCTCCCGGTGTTTTGGACGGTCACCTCCGCGACGCCGCCCGAGACGGTCAGCGCCCCGTACTCCCACGTGGTGTAGCCAAGCCCGTGCCCGAACGGGTAGGCGACCTGGCCGGGCGCGTAGTGCCGGTAGCCGATCGCGGTGCCCTCGGCGTAGTCGAGACTCCCGTCCCCGGCGGGGATCGGCGACAGGACGCCGTCGTGCGACGCGGGGAACGTGGTGGGCAGCCGCCCGCCCGGCTCGGCCGCGCCGGTCAGGACGTCCGCGATCGCGTCGCCGCCCTCCTGGCCCGGCAGCCATGCCCACAGGACGGCGGCGACCTCGTCCCGCCAGGGCATCAGCACGGGCGCGCCCGCGTTCACGACCACGATCGTGCGCGGATTGGCGGCGGCGACGGCGGAGACCAGTTCGTCCTGGCGGCCGGGCAGGGTGAGGGACGTGCGGTCGAAGCCCTCGCTCTCCACGTCGTCGTTCGTGCCGACGACCACGGCGGCGGCGTCGGCGTCGCGGGCGGCGGCCACGGCGGCGGCGAGCGCGCCGTCCTCGGACGGGTGCGGCTCATGGTGGCCGATTCCGAACGCCGTCCCGAAACGTCCGGGCGCGTGGGTGTGGTGCAACTCGACCGGAACGGGCACGCCCGCATCGAGTTCCACCTCGACCCGGTGCTCCGGGGGGCGCAGCAGCGCCTCCACCGGATCGCCCTGGCCGGGCGTCAGCGTCGCCGCCGCGCGGGTCTCGCCGACGCGCAGCTCGAACTCGCCGACCCCCGCGATCGCGAACGTGTGCACACCGTCCTCGGCCGGGGTCACCTGCGTGCGGGCGACGATCCGAGCGGTTCCCCTGGGGATTCCGCCGAGGAAGACGAGATGCGCCGCCTTGCGGAGCTCCGACTCGATCAGGGCGCCGTCGGCGTCGAAGAACTCAAGCCGCACGCCACGTTCACCGGTCTCAGGATCGGTCGTGAGGGAGAGCGGCAGGAACGCCAGGCGGCGGTGCGAGTAGACGCCGGGACGGACGATCAGCTCCGTGCCGTCCCCGAGTGCCCGCCGCAGCCCCTCGACCGGATTCACGACATGCTCCGGATTGACGTGCGCGCTGCCGCCGCCCTGTGCGCTGAACCGAACCGCGTTGGGGCCGATCACCGCGAGCCTGCGCACGGCGTCCAGCGGCAGGGCGCCGTTCTCGTTCCGCAACAGCACGGCCGACTGGGCGGCCGCGTCCCGCAGCCTCGCGCGGGCGTCGGGAGGCGTCGTCGCCATCGGCGGCTGGGGAAAGCCGTCGAGTGCGCCCACGCGCGCGGCCAGCCGCAGGACGCGCAGAACCTTGTCGTCGATCAGCTCCTCGGCGACCCCGCCCTCGCGGACGGCCGCGACGAGCTTGTCCCGCCAAGGGCTGGTGGGGAGGCCGGGCATCTCCACGTCCATTCCCGCGTTGGCGCTCTCCTCGGTCGAGCGGATCGCCGTCCAGTCCGAGAGGAGGACGCCGTCGAAACCCCAGCGCTCCTTCAGCACGCCGGTCAGCAGCTCGCGGTGCTCCGTCATGGACGTGCCGTTGACCTTGTTGTAAGCGGCCATCACCGCCCACGCGCCCGCCTTCACCGCCGCCTCGAACGGGCGCAGGTACAGCTCGTCCAGGGCCTCGCCGCCGATGCGCGCGTCGTAGGACATGCGCGCGGTCTCGGAGTCGTTGCCGACGAAGTGCTTCACCGTCGCCGCGACGCCCGCCGACTGGACGCCCCGCACGAACGCGGCGCCGATGCGGGCGGTGAGCAGCGGGTCCTCGGAGTAGTTCTCGAAGTGGCGGCCGCCGAGCGGCGTCCGGTGCAGGTTGATCGTCGGCGCGAGCTGGACGTGCACGCCCTTGTCGCGGGCCTGCGCGCCGTTCAGCCGCCCGATCCGCTCGGCGAGCGCCGGATCCCACGTCGCGGCGAGCGCCGTCGGGTTCGGGAACAGCAGGCTCGGGCGGCGCTCGTCCCAGGCGGTGCCCCGCACGCCGGACGGCCCGTCCGACATGACGAGACCCCGCAGCCCGATCCTGGGGACGGGGCGCAGGGTCCAGAAACCGTCGCCGGTGAGCAGGTGGACCTTCTCCTCCAGGGTGAGGTCCGCGAGCCGTTCACGAAGACGGGTTTCGTCCATCAGCCGACTCTACGTCCCGGCGTTCAGGAGCCGGTGCGGCGCATCCCCTCGGAGATCTTGTCGGCGGCGGCGGCCACGGGGGCGGCGTGCAGGCGGCCGGGGGAGCGGGACAGGCGCTCCAGGGGGCCGGACACGGAGACGGCCGCGATCACCCGCCCCCCGGCGCCCCGGATGGGCGCGGACACCGACCCGACGCCCTGCTCGCGCTCGCCGACGCTCTGCGCCCAGCCGCGCCGCCGGACGGACGCGAGCGTCGTCGCCTCGAACTTGGCGTTGCGCAGCCCCCGGTGCAACCGGTCGGGCTCCTCCCAGGCGAGCAGGATCTGCGCGGCCGAACCCGCCGTCATCGGGAGCGCGGCGCCGACCGGGACGGTGTCGCGCAGGCCGCTGGTCCGCTCGGCCGCGGCCACGCACACGCGGACGTCCCCCTGGCGGCGGAACAGCGAGGCGCTCTCGCCGGTGAGGTCGCGCAGGTGGGCCAGAATAGGCTGGGCGATCGCGAGGAGCCGGTCCTCGCCGGCCGCGACCGCCAGCTCGGCGAGCCGCGGCCCGAGGATGAAACGTCCCTGCGTGTCGCGGTGCACGAGGCGGTGGTGCTCCAGCGCGACGGCCAGCCGGTGGGCGGTGGGGCGGGCGAGCCCGGTGGTCTGGACGAGCTGGGCGAGCGAGGCCGGCCCGGCCTCCAGCGCGTTCAGAACGAGAACGGCTTTGTCAAGTACGCCGACTCCGCTAGAGTTGTCCATGTCTTGATATTGCCGTCTCGTAATATGAGATGCAAGTCGAGGTGACCGAGACCACGGCGCGCTGGCCATCAGCACCGGGCGCCGACGATGACAGGTGAGGTGGGATTGATGGGCCGAACACTGGCCGAGAAGGTCTACGACGCGCACGTCGTCCGGCGTGCCGAGGGTGAGCCGGACCTCCTCTACATCGACCTGCACCTCGTCCACGAGGTCACCAGCCCGCAGGCGTTCGACGGGCTGCGGATGGCCGGCCGTCCCGTCCGCCGCCCCGACCTGACCATCGCCACCGAGGACCACAACGTCCCGACGACGGACCTGCTCAAGCCGATCGCCGACCCGGTGTCGCGCACCCAGGTCGAGACGCTGCGCAAGAACTGCTCCGAGTTCGGGGTCCGGCTGCACCCGATGGGCGACGCCAGCCAGGGCATCGTGCACGTCATGGGGCCGCAGCTCGGCCTCACCCAGCCCGGCATGACCGTCGTCTGCGGAGACTCGCACACCTCCACGCACGGCGCGTTCGGCGCCCTCGCCTTCGGCATCGGGACCAGCGAGGTCGAGCACGTCCTCGCCACCCAGACGCTGCCGCAGGTCCAGCCGAAGACGATGGCCGTCACGGTCGAGGGCCCGCTGCCCGAGGGCGTCACCGCCAAGGACCTCATCCTCGCGGTCATCGCGAGGATCGGCACCGGCGGCGGCCAGGGCCACATCATCGAGTACCGCGGCGAGGCGATCCGCTCCCTGACGATGGAAGGCCGCATGACGGTCTGCAACATGTCCATCGAGGCCGGCGCCCGCGCCGGGATGATCGCGCCGGACGAGACCACCTTCGAGTACCTCAAGGGCCGCCCGCACGCCCCGCGGGGCGAGGACTGGGACCGGGCCGTCGAGTACTGGACGTCCCTGCGCACCGACGACGACGCGGTCTTCGACAAGGAGGTCGTGATCGACGCGGCCGAGCTGACCCCGTTCGTCACCTGGGGCACCAACCCCGGCCAGGGCCTGCCCCTCGGCGAGTCCGTGCCCGACCCCGTGTCGTTCACCGACCCCGTCCAGCGCCAGGCCGCCGAGCGCGCCCTGGACTACATGGGCCTCACCGCCGGGACGCCGCTGCGCGACATCAGGGTCGACACCGTCTTCGTCGGCTCCTGCACCAACGGCCGCATCGAGGACCTCCGCGCCGTCGCCGGCGTGCTCGGCGGCCGCAAGATCGCCGACGGCGTCCGGATGCTGGTGGTCCCCGGCTCCATGGAGGTCAAGAAGCAGGCCGAGGAGGAGGGCCTCGACGAGGTCATCGCCGCGTCCGGTGCCGAGTGGCGCGAGGCCGGCTGCTCCATGTGCCTCGCGATGAACCCCGACAAGCTCACGCCCGGCGAGCGCAGCGCCTCCACGTCCAACCGCAACTTCGAGGGACGCCAGGGACCCGGCGGACGCACCCACCTGGTGTCGCCCGCCGTCGCCGCCGCAACCGCCGTCACCGGCCGCCTGGCCGCCCCTGCCGACCTCTAAGGAACCACGATGGAAGCGTTCACCACCTACACCGGGCGCGCGGTGCCGCTGCGCCGCAGCAACGTCGACACCGACCAGATCATCCCGGCCGTCTGGCTGAAGCAGGTCAGCCGCACCGGGTTCGAGAAGGGCCTGTTCTCCGGCTGGCGCGAGGACCCCGAGTTCGTCCTCAACCAGCCCCGGTACGAGGGCGCGGGCATCCTGGTCGCCGGGACCGACTTCGGCACCGGCTCGTCCCGCGAGCACGCCGTCTGGGCCCTGCAGCAGTACGGCTTCCGCGTGATCATCGCGCCGCGCTTCGGCGACATCTTCCGCAACAACTCCACCAAGATGGGCCTGCTCCCCGTCATCCTGACCGGCGAGCAGGTGGCGGACCTCCAGACCCGCGTCGAGGAGGACCCCACGCTGGAGATAACCGTCGACCTGGACAAGCGCGAGGTCCGCTACGGGGACGACGTCGCGACCTTCGAGATCGACGACTACACCCGCTGGCGCCTCATGGAGGGCCTGGACGACATCGGCCTCACCCTCCGCCACGCCGACGCCATCAACGACTTCGAGGCCGGCCGCAGCCCCTTCCTGCCGACGACGGTCTGACACGCCGACGCGCGGACGCTGATCGTAGGCGCGACCCGTGCCGCCCCGGGCGGCACGGGTCGCCCCTAATGCACCCCCGGGGGAGTCGGGCGGTCGGGGCACGAGGGACAATTCCTGTAGTGCCGTGCACGCCGACCGTTTGGGGGAATGGAATTGGGCGCCGTCCCGTGGAGCGGGCCGGACTGGGACGATCCAGCGTTGACGCAGCTCGCGCGCCAGTTGCGTGATGCTCACAAGGCCGTCGCGCCGCTTCCGGCCGAGACCCGGCAGCGGCTCATCCGGCACCTGCTGGCGATCACCGATCTGGCGAAAAGAGACGCCGGACTGGCCGCTCGCAGGCTGGACGCGTTCCTCGCCGATTTCCAAGACGGGCCCGACGTCGGTTAGCGTGCGCAGTGGCCGGATCCGGTCCGGTCACCCGGCGAGACGGGGGCGAGGCCGACAAAAACGCCAGCGACACGCCAACTCATGTGTGCAGGTGATTGTGTCCATGCTGAGGGTCCCTTAGTTTCGTTCGGGCAAGGGGGGAACTAGAGGAGTAACCCATGAACAAGCGTGAGCTGGTCGACGCGATCTCTGACCGGCTGGGCAGCAAGAAGGCCGCAGCCGAGGCCGTCGACGCCATCCTGGAGGCGATCCAGACCGCCGTCGCCAAGGGCGACAAGGTCGCGATCACCGGGTTCGGTTCGTTCGAGAAGGCCGACCGGCCTGCCCGTACGGCCCGCAACCCCGCAACCGGCAAGACCATCGAGGTTCCCGCGACGTCCGTGCCGAAGTTCAAGGCCGGCGCCGACTTCAAGAACCTGGTGGCCGGCAAGAAGTAGGCCTCACCGCCAGAGCGCCCGGGACCGTGTCAACGGTCCCGGGCGCTGACGCGTTCGGGGTGCGTGGGGGGGCGCGGGCCGGGGAGGGCGCGGGTTCAGGACGGCAGCGGGAACGTCGAGAGCGTCACCACCGAGACGCGGTCGCCGTCCAGGCGGAGGTTCACCCGCTGGCCGAACCGCAGCAGCCGCAGCCCGCCCGCCGCGAACGCCTCCGCGTCGAAGGGCAGCTCCGTCCCGTCGTCGAGCAGCACGCTCCCCGAGCGGGTCTCCGCGTCGAACGCCTTCACCGTCCCCTGCATGACCGGAACTCTAGGCCAACGAGGGCAGCCGGGCGGCGACCTCGGCGGTGCGGGGGCCGGTGCCGAGGGCGAGGGCGGCGCGGAGGTCGTCCGGGGTGTCGACGTCGCGGCGGACGCTGTCGGTGCCGGGCAGGAGGATCTCCACCGCGCCGCGCGAGCGGTGCGCGTCGCGGGAGCCGCCGCCGAACGCGGGGGCGAAGGGCACGCCCGGGCGGGCCGTGTACAGCGTGGTCCCGACGCCGGCCGCGTCCGGAACGAACGCCTCGGGCACGGCGGCCGCGGCGTCGAGGACGCGGGCGAGTTCATCCGGCCGCAGAGCGGGCAGATCTGCCGACAGCGCTCCAACGCCCGCGTCCGGGGAGAGTTCGCGGCCCCGGCCGGCGCCGTAGACCAGCGCCGGGTTCAGGCCGGCGTCCGGCACGTCGGGCACCACGCGGGCGCCGAGGGCGGCGAGGTCGGCCGCCGGGAGGGGATCGTCGGTGACTACGATCACGTGGCGGACCCGGTCGCAGCGCAGCGCCGCGGCGACCGTGTCGGCCGCCACCGCGAGCGCGAGCGCCTCCCGGTGCGGGCCCGCCGCGGCGGCCATGCGGGTCTTGGCCCTGGCGAGCACCTTGACGGGGACGACGAGCGACCAGCGGGGACGGGGCGCGCCGTGCGCCGCGCTCGCCCGTGCCACTGTGGACGGTGCCGGCGTGGACGGTGCCGGCGTGGACGGTGCTGTTATGGACGGTGCTGTTGTGGACCGTGCTGCTGTAGACATGGCAACTCGACACTATGCGCACGCAACCGCGACACTTGATGACACCCCACGTTCTTCGGGGATGGAGCGAGGAGGGGACGGAATGAGGAGGGGACGGGCATGAGCCACGGGCACTCGCCGGGCTGGCGGAAGCTCACGATCGTCATCCTGCGCCCGCTGCTTTTCGGGCTCCTGAAACGCGACTGGCAGGGCCGGGGCAACGTGCCCGGGAAGGGCGGCGTCATCATCGCCGCCAACCACATCTCCGAGTCCGACCCCCTCGCGCTCGCCCACTTCGTGTACGAGTCGGGCCGGTACCCCGTCTTCCTGGCCAAGTCCGCCTTGTTCGACGCCAAGGTCATCGGCGCGGTGTTCCGCGGCACCGGGCAGATCCCCGTCTACCGCGACCGTGCCGACGCGGCGCTCGCCCTGGAGGACGCGGAGAAGGCGCTCCTGAACGGCGAATGCCTGATCTTCTACCCGGAGGGCAGCTGCACGCGTGACCCGGAGCTGTGGCCCATGACCGGCCAGACGGGCGTCGCCCGCATGGCGCTGCGGACGGGCGCCGAGGTCGTCCCGGTGGCGAGCTGGGGCGCGCACGAGCTGATGCCGTACAAGAAGGGGGAGCAGAGGGGGCTGGCGGGAAGCCTGAAGAAGGGTTTCCACCCGCTGCCGCGCAAGACGATGAAAGTGATCGCCGGACCGCCCGTGGACCTGTCCGAGTACGCGGGGGCGCCGCTCAGCAGGGCAACGCTGCGGGCCGCCACCGACGACATCATGGCGGCGATCGCCGGTCTCCTCGGCGAGCTGCGCGGCCAGGAGCCGCCGGCGGAGCGCTACGACCACCACCGGGTGCTGGAGGAGCGCCGCCGCGCGGCGGGCGAGATACCGGGCGCCGCGGGCGAGATACCGGGCGCCGCAGGCGAGATACCGGGCGAGGCGGGGGGCGGCGCGGGCGAGGCGCGGGCCGTGGTCCCCGAGCCCGCGCGGCCGTCCGAGCCCAGCACCACCGAGCAGAAGGCGGCCGACTCGTGACGTTCCGTACCGCGGTGATGGGCGCCGGATCCTGGGGGACGACGATCACCAAGCTGCTGCACGACGCCGGCGGCGAGGCCGTCCTGTGGGGGCGGCGTCCCGAGGTCGTCGAGGCGGTCAACGAGCGGCACGAGAACCCCGACTACCTGCCCGGCGTTACGCTGCCGGAGAGCGTCCGCGCCACGCTTGACCCGGCGGAGGCGCTGAAGGGCGCCGACTTCGTCGCGCTGGCCGTCCCCGCGCAGACCCTGCGGAGCAACCTCGCCGGCTGGGTGCCGCACCTGCCGCCGGACGCCGTGCTCGTCAGCTTGATGAAGGGCGTCGAGATGGGCACCACGCGGCGGATGTCGGAGGTGATCCGCGAGGTCGCCGACGTCCCCGAGGAGCGCGTCGGCGTCTTCTGCGGCCCCAACCTGGCCCGCGAGATCGCGAGCGGGGAGCCCGGCGCGGCGGTCGCCGCCTGCGTGGACGAGGCCGTAGCGCAGCGCCTCCAGGCCGCGACGATGACCCCGTACTTCCGCGTCTACACCTCCACGGACATGGTCGGCTGCGAGCTCGGCGGCGCGGTGAAGAACGTCGTCGCGCTGTGCGTCGGCATGTCGGTCGGGCTCGGCTTCGGCGCGAGCACCCAGGCGGTGCTGATGACCCGGGGGCTCGCCGAGATCACCCGGCTGGGCGCGGCGCTCGGCGCCGACGAGCACACCTTCGCCGGGCTCGCCGGCATGGGCGACCTCGTCGGGACGTGCATCTCGCCGCTGTCGCGGAACCGGACGTTCGGCGAGAACCTCGGCCGCGGCATGACCCTCGACGAGGTGATCGCCGTCACCAAGCAGACGGCCGAGGGGGTCAAGTCGTCCGAGGCGGTGCTGGAACTCGCCCGCAAGCACAACGTGGAGATGCCGATCACCGAGGCGGTCACCGCCGTCCTGCACCGCGGCATGCCGATCAAGGAGGCGGCCGTCTCGCTGATCTCGCGCTCCCCGAAGCCCGAGCGGTACGGGGTGTGATGTGGGGCCGCGCCCGGATCGCTCGTGGCCGATCCCGGCTGATCACCGGTAGGGTCGGACGTCATGTCCCAGGTTTCTAAGATCCGCGTGGCCGTGGTCTTCGGCGGGCGCAGCTCCGAGCACGCGATCTCGTGCGTCACCGCGGGCGCCGTCATGGCCGCCATCGACCGGGACCGGTACGAGGTGGTGCCGATCGGCATCGCCCGCGACGGGCGCTGGGTCCTCCCGCCCGGTGATCTGCGGCTCGCGATCGAGGGCGGCGCGCTGCCCGAGGTGACCGGCGCCGGCGGCGCCCTCGCGCTGCCGTTCGACCCCGACAGCCGCGGGCTGATGGTCGTGCGGCCGGGCGAGGTCCCCGAGACGCTCGCCGAGGTCGACGTCGTCCTGCCGCTGCTGCACGGCCCCTACGGCGAGGACGGCACCATCCAGGGCCTGCTCGACCTCGCGGGCGTCCGGTACGTCGGCGCCGGGGTGCTGGCCAGCGCCGTCGGCATGGACAAGGGGTACATGAAGCTCGTCTGGCAGGCGCGCGGCCTGCCCGTCGGCCCGTACGTCCTGGTCGGCGACCGGGAGTGGCGGCGCGAGCGCAAGCGCAAGATCGACGAGATCAAGGAGCTGGGTCTCGCCGGCGGTGCCCCGGTGTTCGTCAAGCCGGCCCGCGCCGGGTCCAGCATGGGCATCACACGCGTCGCCGACGAGGCGGACCTGGAGGCGGCGGTCGAGGCGGCCCGCGAGCACGACCCGAAGGTGATCGTGGAGGCCGCGATCGAGGGCCGCGAGATCGAGTGCGGCGTCCTGCAGGGCGAGGACGACGGCCCGGCCGAGGCGAGCCTGCCCGCCGAGGTGCTGATGGCGGGCGAGCACGACTTCTACGACTTCGAGACCAAGTACCTCGACGGCTCCACCCGGATGGCGATCCCGCCGGACCTGCCGCCCGCCGCGATCGAGGAGGTCCGCCGCGTCGCCGTGCAGGCGTTCGAGGCGCTCGACTGCGAGGGCCTCGCCCGCGTCGACTTCTTCCACACGCCCGACGGCCGCTGGATCCTCAACGAGATCAACACCATGCCGGGCTTCACGCCGGCGTCGGCGTTCCCGCAGATGTGGGCGGCGACCGGGCTGGACTACCCGGCGCTGGTCGACCGGCTCATCCAGACGGCGCTGCAGAAGCACCCGACCGGCCTGCGCTAGCCGTAGGGGAGCCAGCCGGCCTTCCTGAGCGTGGACGCGTCGGCGGCGTGGGCGCCCTCGTCGGAGAACGTCCAGAGGGTGTCGCCGACGACGAGGGAGCGGACGATGCCGCCGCGCGGCTGCCGGACGGTCCCGACCTTCGTGATGGACGTCCCGGTGACCTTGAGGGCGAGGGCTTCGGCGGGCGTGCCGTCCCCCCGCGCCGCCGGGACGACGGTGAGACCGGACTTCGGCCAGTACAGGAACGCGTGCGAGTCGAACTCCACCTGGGCGGTGGCTCCGGGCAGCTTGTAGGCGTCGACGCGGCGGGGCGCGCCGGACACGTCGAAGAGCGAGATCTGGAGGCCGGTCGTGCGGCCGGACGTCTCGGCGTCCTGGCCGACGCCGAGGAGCTTGCCGTCCGCCGTGGGGTGCAGGTACGCCGAATAGCCGGTGATCTTGAGCTCGCCGGTGCGGCGGGGACGTCGCGGGCCGGTCAGGTCGAGCACGTACAGCGGGTCGGTCTGCCGGAACGTCACCACGTAGCCGGTGGGCCCGATGAACCGGACGGAGTGGATGCGCTCGCCCTTGCCGAGCCCGTCGATCCGTCCGATCTGGTCGAGGCGGGCGCCGTGCTGGGCGAGGACGTACGCCGAACTCTGGGACGTGGCGCCGTTCCGGTCGGTGGTCGTGGCCAGGCGAAGGTTTCCGTCGTGCTCGGACATGGAGTACTGGTTGAGCAGGAAACCCTTGACGGACCCGTATGCGACGTATCGCGGACGTCCGCTGCCGCTCAGGTCGAACTTGTAGATGTCGGTGTCGGGCTCGGCGGGCTTCTTGGCCGGCGGGCTGAACGGTTGCTGGGGCCTGCCCGTGACATACAGACTCTTGCCCGTGCCGTAGACGGTGGACCCGTCGGCGGTGACCGCGATGGGCTGCGCGTCGCCGAGGCCCTTGCCCATGTCGACGGTCAGCACGGTCAGCACGGACGAACCCTTGTACGCGGACGGGCGGCTGACCTGGTCGCAGGGGATGCGATACGACGTTCCGTCGTCCAGCCGGAATCGCGGCAGCCAGGAGTCGAGCGGGGCCTTCCACACCTCCACCCGGTTCTCCTCGATCGCATCCTCCCGGTCCGTCCCGCCCGGAAAGTCGATCTTCGGCTCGGACCGCACCACGACGCGCACTGTCGAGCCGTTCTGCCTCGCGTCCAGGTACCCGGTGTCGGACGTCATCGTGCCGATGATCCTCGGGGCGCCGGAGAGGTCGACCAGCGTGAGCCGCGTCGCCCGGCCCGTGGATCCCGGCGCGGGCCGGCGGTCGAAGGGGACCGCGGGCGTGCGGTCCGTCAGCACGAGGGCGCGGTCGCCGCTGAGCAGCAGCTCGTCATGGTCGAACCGGTCGGAGCCCGGCAGCCTCAGCGTGTGCGTGATCTCGCGGGTGGCGGGATCGATGACGTGCAGGCGCTGCTTGGCGACCGCCACGATCCGGCGGCCGTCGGTCTTCACGAGGTCGGGCTCGTCCGCGCCCGGCTCGTGGGAGTTCGTCGTGGAGTGCTCCTGCGGCCCGGCGGCCCTGGCGGGCAACTGGCCCTTCTCCAGCGCCCAGATGCCGTCGTTCGGCAGGGTGGGCGCGCCGTACAGCCCGGTCGGGCCGACCCTGTCGGCCGTGGCGCCGCGCAAGTCCTGGAGGAGCTCGGCACAGCCGTCGTAGGCGATGAGCCGCGCCGCCGCCGGCTGATGCGGCGGACTCCCGGAAGGGGGCGATCCGGAGCAGCCGGCCAGCAGCAGCATCACCGCGGCCGGTGCGGAGATTCGACCACGCATGGACGTTGGACGCCCGCCCCGCCCGTCCGGTTTCCATGATCTTTGGATTTTCCGGTGATGCCGGTCTAACGCGGGTGTGAGGCAGGCGAAACCGCCCGGTAACAGCGCCTCGGCACGATCGGGGCATCGCCTGGTCATGACCCGGAAGGAGCACGTCCCGATGCCGTCACCCGCCGTGTTCGATCTCGACGACGAGAGGACGCGGAACGTCCTCGGCCACGACCACTGGCATCCCGACGTTCCCGGCGTCGCGGAGATCATCACCGGCGGCTCCGTCCGGCTCGAATGCTCCGGCCGCGAACCCGGCGCCGGCGTCCTGCTGTGCGGCCCGCTCATGGTCGTCGGCGCCGAGCCCGGCGACGTCATCGTCGTGGACGTCCTCGGCGTCGGACGGCCCGGCGGCACGCGCGACGCCGGCGGGCATCCCGGGATCATCGGCTGCGCGCCGCCCGGCCCCGTGCCCGTGCCCGGCGACGGGCGCGGCCGGGACGTCGGCGGCTGCGGCATCGCCCGGCTCGGCGCGGGCTCGCGCGTCCTGCTGCCGGTACGGGTACGCGGCGCCAAGCTGTCCGTCGGCGACCTGCACTTCCCGGCGCGCCGTTTCCACGACTGCGGCGAGTCCGGGCAGGCCGGCTGGATCGACCTGCGCGTCCACCTCACCCGGCGGGGGGCCGAGCGCTTCGGGGTGCACGGGCCGATGCTGATGCCCGGCCCGTCCTAACCCTCCCTCCGCTTCCGCTTCTCGTGCTTGGCGATCAGCGTGTCGATCTGGACGCTCAGCCGGGAGCCGAGCGGCCAGCCGATGTAGTGGGTCACGAAGATGCCGATCTCGCGCAGCTCGTCCGGCGAGATCTCCCCGTTGGCGAGGGCCGCGGGGATCTGGATGTCGAGGACGTCGTTCAGCCCCTGGCCGGCGAGGACGCCGATCAGCAGCAGGCGCCGCTCGCGCATGCTGAGGCCCGGACGCGTCCAGATGTCGCCGAACAGGTGATCGACGGTGATGCCGAAGAACTCGCCCGGCGCGTCCTCGATGTCCCAGCCGTAGACCCGCCGCATCATCTCCAGGCCGCGCTCGCGCCGCTCACTCCGCTCATTCTGGTTTCCTGTGGGGGGGCGACCCCCCACACCCCCCGGTTCGCTCCGCTCATTCATGGCTATCCCCAGGGCCGAGGCCAAGGCCAGGACCGAAGCGTTCGCGGGCGATGCGGGCGAGCGGCACGTCCACGCCCAGCTCGTCCGCCAGCTCCAGGGCGAGGGACAGGTCCTTCTCGCCGAGGTCCCGGGTGTGGCACAGGATGTCGTACAGGTCGTCGCCCGGCTCCAGCGGCGCCGTCGTCGGGCGGAGCATGATCGAGCCGGCGCCGCCGGTGATCGCGTCGGTGTGCCGGACGACCCGGCCGAGCTTGCGCAGCGACACCCCCGACGCCTCCGCGAGCCGCTGCGCTTCGGCGGCGGCCGTGAACGAGATGAAGTGCAGCATGTTGCGGGCCAGCTTCGTGCGGGTGCCCGCACCGACCGGCCCCATGTGCAGGACGAGTTCCGCCCACGCGCCGAACGGCTCCCGGCAGCGCTCGAACGCCTCGTCCGTCCCGCCGACCATCACCGCGAGGGTGCCCGCGCTCGCCCCCATGAACCCGCCGCTGACCGGGGCGTCCACGACCTCGATCTCGTACCGCCGGGCCCGTGCCGCGAGATCCTCGGCCGTCTTCGCGCGGATCGTCGAGTGGACCGCCAGGACCGTGCCCGGACGGGCGCTGGCGAGCACCTCCTCGCCCACCTCGTTCACCTGGTCGTCGTCCCGCACCATGATGGAGACGAGGTCGGCGTGCGCGGCCACGTCGGCGACGCTCCTGGCCGCCCGCGCGCCCGCCTTCACCAGCGGCGCCATCGCCTCCGGGCGCGCGTCGTAGACGGCCAGGCCCCTGCCGGCCAGATGCCCGGCCATGGGCGCGCCCATCTGGCCGAGCCCGATGAACCCGACCGTCATGCGCGGAACACCTCGCCCCCGTCGACGTTGACGATCTGGCCCGTGATCCAGGCCGCCTCGTCCGACAGGAGGAACAGGCACGCGCCGACCAGGTCCTCGGGCGATCCCATGCGCTTCAGCGCCATCTTGTCCTTGACGATCTTCTGCGACATGTTGCCCGGCACGACCGTGCGGTTGGCCTCGGTGTCGATCGGCCCGGGTGCGATCGCGTTCACGCGGATGTTCATGCTGCCGAGCTCGTGCGCGAGCTGCTGGGTCAGCCCGTTGACGCCGACCTTGGCCAGCCCGTAGAAGCCGGAGTACTGCCAGGCCGCCGTGGACGACTGGTTGACGATGGAACCGCCCCCGCGCTCCTGCATGTGGGGGTAGCAGGCGCGCGCGCACAGCAAGGCGCCGTCCATGTTCACGGACATGAACTTCTTGTAGTAGTCCCAGTCGACGGTGAACAGGAAGTCCAGCTTCATCGTCCCGAAGATGGCCGCGTTGTTCACGAGATGGTCGATCCCGCCGAACCGCTCCTTCGCGGCCGCCGCCATGGCCTCGACCGACGCGGGGTCGGACACGTCCGTCCGGACGAACAGGCCCTTGACGTCGTCGGCCACGGCCTGCCCGCGCTCGTCCACGTCGGCGACGACCACGTGGGCGCCCTCGGCCGCGAGCGCCCGCGCGTACGCCTCGCCGATGCCCTGCGCGGCCCCGGTGACGACCGCGACCTTTCCCTCGAACCTCATGCGCCCTCCGCGATCGACTTGGTCTCCAGGTACTCCTCGAAGCCGGCCACGCCCATCTCGCGGCCGATCCCCGACTGCTTGTAGCCGCCGAACGGGACGTCCGCGCCGTACCAGACGCCGCCGTTCACGCTCACCGTCCCGGCGCGCAGCCGGTGCGCGACCCCGCGCGCCCGCTCCACGTCGCCGCCGTGCACCGCGCCCGACAGCCCGTAGGGCGAGTCGTTCGCGATCCGCACCGCGTCGTCGTCGCCGTCGTGCGGCAGGAGCACCAGCACCGGGCCGAAGATCTCCTCCCGGGCCGCGCGGGCGTCGTTGGTCAGCCCGGTGATCAGCGTGGGCTCGATCCAGAAACCCCTGTCGCGGCCCTCCGGACGCCCGCCGCCGCACGCGAACGCGCCGCCCTCCTTGACGGCCAGCTCCAGATAGCCCTCGACGCGGTCGCGCTGCCGCGCCGAGATGACCGGGCCGCAGATCGTCCGGTCGTCGCCGGGGTCGCCGGCCCCGAGCTTCGCCAGCGTCCCCGCCGTGATCTCGGCGGCCTCGTCGTACCGGGCGCGCGGGACGAGGATGCGGGTCGTGATCGCGCATCCCTGCCCGGCGTGCGCGACCCCGGAGAACGCCGCGTACGAGCACGCGGCCCGCAGGTCGGCGTCGTCCAGCACCACGAACGCGGACTTCCCGCCGAGCTCCAGGAAGACCCGCTTGAGGCTGCCGGCGGCGGTCGTCATGACGTCCCGTCCCGTCGCCGTGGACCCGGTGAACGAGACCAGGTCGACGCGCGGGTCCCGGGTGAGCTGGGCGCCGAGCCCGTGGTCGGACGATGTCACGACGTTGACGACGCCCGGTGGAATGTCGGTCTCCTCGGCGATGACCTCGCCGAGCACCGCCGCGCACCAGGGCGTGTCGGGCGCCGGCTTCAGCACCACCGTGTTCCCGGCCGCGAGCGCCGGGCCCAGCTTGGCCAGGTTGATCTGGTGCGGGAAGTTCCACGGGGTGATGGCGCCGACGACGCCCGCCGCCTCCCGGCGGACCCGCCGGTGGCTCGGCATCCCCATCGGCTCGGCCCGGCCGAGATCCCGTTCCCACTCGTAGGACTCGGCGAGGTCGGCGAACCACCCGAGATCGTCGACGGGCGCGTCCAACTGCGCCCCGAAGGTCAGGAACCGCGGCGCGCCCACCTCCTCGATCGTGAGTTCGCGCAGCTCGTCGGCCCGCCGCCGCAGCCCCTCCCGGAGCTGGCGCAGGCAGCGCACCCGGAAGGCGTGGTCGGTGGCCCAGGCGGTCTCGTCGAACGCGCGGCGGGCGGCGCCGATCGCGCGGTCCATGTCGGCGGCGGTGCCGTCGGCGGCGGTGCCGAGCACCTCCTCGGTCGCGGGATTGATCGTCTCGAAGGCGGCGCCGTCCGTTGCGGGGACGAGTCGGCCGTCCAGCAGCAGCAAGCGATCGGTAGTTCTGGACACTTGTCCAGACTACAGTTCAGGGCACGGCCGAACGCAAGGACTATCCCGGCGAATTCCCCCGAACTTCGGTGTCGGCAGGCGAGGGACCGGCACCGTCAGGCGAGCGTCCGTAACGCACAGAGTGTGTGGGAAAAGCTGAGCGTCCGGAAAACGCGTTGCGGTCCCCGGGCCGCCGATGGCACCGTGAACGACGTCGGCCCGCACGCGACGTTCGAGAGGAGGACCGGCCATGGCTCTGGAGCAGTATCGACTCCGACTGCCCTCGGCGTCGCACGCCCGCCCCGGCCGGTATCCCGCCTCGTAACGAGACCCCGGCCGGGCCGCCGCGCAGTGACGCCGCCTCGCGGGTTCCCGCGGCTCTACCCCAACCGGCAGAGGGGCCACGTTCAGGACGTGGACGTTCCGGGTTCGAATCCCGGGAGCCGCACGCACGCCTCCGTAGTCCAACGGCAGAGACGGCAGCATGAGGTGCTGCGCGCTGGGGGTTCGAATCCCTCCGGAGGTACGTGAGCGGGCCGCCGTGCCCGCGCACGGGGCGGCGCCGACGCTCGGAGAGTCGGGCCTGGCTGTAACCCAGGTGCCTCGCGCTGAGTGGGTTCGAATCCCACCCGCCCCACCGCCCGGTCCGCCGGGTGCGGCCGATGCTCGCGGCCGGCCGTCCGGCGGCCTCGCGCCGCGCCCCCGGTTGTTGCCAACGGGCTGTTGCTGAACTAATGTCTGGACACGTGTCCGGTAAAGAGCAGCTGACGACCGAGCCCACGCGCCGCCGCCTCACCGAGCGGCAGGCCGACACGGTGCGGCGGCTGACCGACGCCGCCGTGGTGGAGGTCGGCGAGAGCGGCTACGAGGGGCTGACCGTCCGCAACGTGGCCAAGCGCGCCGGCGTCGCGCCCGCGACCGCCTACACCTACTTCGCGTCCAAGAACCACCTGATCACCGAGGTGTTCTGGCGCCGGCTCAGCGCGCTGCCCCCGGTGGAGGCGGACGGCACGCTGCTCGAACGCGTGGTCGAGGTGCTGCGCGAGATCGCGCTGCTGGTGTCGGACGAGCCGGAGCTCGCGGCGGCGTGCACCACCGCGCTGCTCGGCACCGACCCCGACGTCCGCGAGCTGCGGGTGCGGATCGGCGTCGCGATCCGCGAGCGGCTGCAGGCCGCGCTCCGCGACCACGACGACCCGAGGATCCTCGGCGCGCTGGAGCTGGCCTACACCGGCGCGCTGGTGCACGCGGGCATGGGCTACACGTCCTACGCCCGCATGGCCGACCGGCTCGCCGAGATGGCCGAGCTCATCCTGCCCGAACCCGCCGAGTGAGGTGACGGCCGTGGACCCTGCCGCGCAGGTCTCCTACAGCCCGTTCGACTACGCCGTCCATGAGGACCCCTACCCCATCTACGAGCGTCTCCGCGAGGAGGCGCCCCTGTACCGCAACGACGAGCTCGGCTTCTGGGCGCTGTCCCGGCACGCCGACGTCTCGGCGGCGTTCCGCGACCACGCGACGTTCTCCAACTCGCACGGCGTCTCGCTGGAGCCGAGCGCCTGGGGCCCGCACGCGCACCGGACGATGTCGTTCCTGGCGCTCGACCCGCCGCGCCACACGCGGATGCGGGCGCTCGTGTCCAAGGGCTTCACGCCACGGCGGGTCAAGCAGCTGGCGGACGGCATCCGGGCGCTGACCCTGCGCCATCTGGAGCCCGCCCTGGACAAGGGCGAGTTCGACTTCGTCGCGGATTTCGCCGGCCTGCTGCCCATGGACGTCATCTCCGAGATGATGGGCGTCCCCGAGGCCGACCGGATGGAGGTCCGCCGCCTCGCGGACATGGTCGTCCACCGCGAGGAGGGCCTCAACGACGTCCCGCCGGCCGGGATGGACGCGGCGCTCACCCTCGTCGGCTACTACCAGGACATGGTCGCCGAACGCCGCCGCAAGCCGTCCGACGACCTGACGTCGGCGCTGCTGGACGTGGAGACCGACGGCGACCGGCTGGACGACACCGAGATCATCGCGTTCCTGTTCCTGATGGTCGTCGCCGGGAACGAGACCACGACCAAGCTGCTCGCCAACGCCCTGTACTGGGGCGCGCGGAACCCCGGCCAGGTCGCCGGGCCGCTCGCCGACCCGGCCCGGGTGGACGACTGGGTGGAGGAGACGCTCCGCTACGACACCTCCAGCCAGATGCTGGCCAGGAAGGTCGTGCGGGACGTCGAGTTGCACGGGCGGCGCGTCCCCGAGGGCGACCGGGTGCTGCTGCTGGTCGGGTCGGCCAACCGCGACCCGCGCGTGTTCGAGGACGCCGACGCCTACGACCTCGACCGCGACACATCGCAGCTCGTCAGCTTCGGCGGCGGCCGCCACTTCTGCCTCGGCGCGAACCTGGCGCGGCTCGAGGCGCGCATCGCCCTGACGGAGTTCGTGCGCCACGTCGGGGCCTACGAGGTCGACTTCGAGCGGTCGGAGCGGGTGCATTCGGTGAACGTCCGCGGTTTCGCGGCCCTGCCCGTGCGCGTGGAGGTGCGGTAGAGATGCCCCGATTCGATCCCCATCCCGAGAGGCGCGTGGCCGTGGTGGCGGGCGCGTCGTCCGGGATCGGCGCGGCCACGGCGACGGCGCTGGCGCTGGCCGGGCACCCCGTCGCGCTCGGCGCCCGCCGGGTCGGCAAATGCGAGGAACTGGCCGCCACGATCCGGGCCGGCGGGGGAGAGGCGCTCGCCCACCCGCTCGACGTCGCCGACCCCGACTCCGTCAAGGCGTTCGCGGCCGCGGCGGCCGACGCGCTCGGCCCGGTCGAGGTCGTCGTGTCCGGCGCCGGAGACCTGTCCGCCGGGCGCCTCCACGAACTCGACACCGCCGAGTTCCTCGCGCAGGTGCAGGTCCACCTCGTCGGCGCGCACCGCCTCGTGTCGCACTTCGTCCCGCAGATGGTGGCGCGGCGGCGCGGCGACATCGTGTTCATCTCCTCCGACACCGTCCCCGCCCCGCGCTCCTGGACGGGCGCCTACGTCGCGGCGAAGAACGGCGTGGAGGGCATGGCCCGCACCATGCAGATGGAGCTGGAGGGGACGGGGGTGCGGGCGTCCATCGTCCGGCCCGGACCCACCGCGACCGGCATGGGCATGACCTGGGACGCGGAGACGACCGGCGCCGTCCTGGAGGACTGGGCGAAGTGGGGCCACGCGCGCCACCCGTACTTCCTGCGCCCCTCCGACGTCGCCGCCGTCGTCGCCGCGGTCGTCGCGACCCCCCGCGGCGCCCATCTGCGGCTCGTCGAAGTACAGCCCGAAGCCCCCCTGGAGGAATCATGACCGCTTTGGTGGAGCCGCGCGTTGTGTCGGGCGGGCCCGACCACCTGGAGGAACTGCGCACCGACCCGATCGGGCTGATGCGGCGCGTCCGGGAGGAGTGCGGCGACGTCGGCGAGTTCCAGATCGCGGGGCGCCGCGTCGTCCTGCTGTCCGGCGCCGAGGCCAACGAGTTCTTCTTCCGCGCCCCGGACGAGGAACTCGACCAGGCCGAGGCGTACCCGTTCATGACGCCGATCTTCGGCGAGGGCGTCGTGTTCGACGCCACCCCCGAGCAGCGCCGCGAGGCGCTGCACAACCAGGCGCTCAAGGGCTCGTTCATGAAGGGGCACGCCGCGACGATCGCCGCCGAGGTCGACCGGATGGTCGCCCGGTGGGGCGACGAGGGCGAGATCGACCTGCTCGACTTCTTCGCCGAGCTGACGATCTACACCTCGTCCGCGTGCCTGATCGGGCGCAAGTTCCGCGAGCAGCTCGACCGCCGGTTCGCCGACCTTTACCACGACCTCGAACGCGGCACCGACGCGCTCGCCTACGTCGACCCGTACGCCGACATCGAGAGCTTCCGGCGGCGGGACGAGGCGCGGGCGGCGCTCGTCGCCCTCGTCCAGGGGATCATGGACGCCCGGCCCCCGAAGCCGCCGAAGGAGGACCGCGACCTCCTCGACGTCCTCATGTCCATCAAGGACGCGGACGGGACGCTGAAGTTCGACGCCGACCAGGTCACCGGCATGTTCATCTCGATGATGTTCGCCGGGCACCACACCACGTCCGGCACCGCCGCCTGGACGCTCATCGAGCTGCTCTGCCACCCCGGCGTGCTGGACGGCGTCGTCCGCGAACTCGACGAGATGTACGACGACGGCCGCGAGGTGTCGTTCCAGGCGCTGCGCGCCATCCCGAAGCTGGAATCGGCGATCAAGGAGGCGCTGCGGCTGCACCCGCCGCTGATCCTGCTGCTGCGCGTCGCGCAGTCCGACCAGGAGGTCCTCGGCCACCGGCTCCCGGCCGGGACGATGGTCGGCTGCAGCCTCGCCGTCTCCAACCGGATCGAGTCCGACTTCCCCGACCCCGACGCGTTCGACCCGGACCGCTACGTCACGCCCCGCGAGGAGGACCTCCTCAACCGGTGGACGTGGGTGCCCTTCGGCGCCGGGCGGCACCGCTGCGTCGGTGCCAACTTCGCGATGATGCAGCTCAAGGCCATCTTCTCGGTGCTGCTGCGGGACTTCGAGTTCGAGCCCGCGCAGCCGCCCGAGACCTACCGCAACGACCACTCGAAGATGGTCGTCCAGCTGGCCCAGCCGTGCGCGGTCCGCTACCGCAGGAGGCGCCGATGAGGGTCGAGGCCGACCTGGACCTCTGCCAGGGACACGCCATGTGCGAGATGGAGGCCCCCGACGTCTTCGAAGTCCCGCGCAAAGGCAAGGTGCGGGTCCTCGACGCCGAGCCGCCCGAGGACATGCGCGCCGAGGTGACCGCCGCCGTCCGCTACTGCCCCACCCAGGCCCTCAGAATTCAGGAGACGTGATGCCGTCCTTCCCCCGAGAAGAACTCGACGCGATGGTGGAGCACTGGCTTGCGGAGAACCGCCGGTGCGAGGAACTCGGCGACTGGCGCCCCCTCGCCGACCTCTACACCGAGGACGCCACCTACGGCTGGAACATCGGCCCCAAGCAGGACTTCATGGCCGTCGGCCGGAACGAGATCCGCGACATCGCGCTCGGCTCGGAGATGGGCGGCCTCGACGGCTGGACGTACCCGTACCAGAGCATCCTGATCGACGAGGTCAAGGGCGAGGTCGTCGGCTTCTGGAAGCAGATCGCCGACGCGGCCCGTCCCGACGGGTCGCCCTACGAGGTGCTGGGGATCGGCGGATCCTGGTTCCGGTACGCGGGGAACCGGCAGTGGTCGTGGCAGCGCGACTGGTTCGACCTCGGCAACGTCACGTCCGTGTTCGTCGAGATGATGAAGGCGGACGTCCTGTCGGACGGGATGAAGCGCCGCCTCGACCGGGCCGCCGCCGGCGAGCCGATCCCCGGCTACTACGCGCGCGGCGAGAGCCCGGTCCCGATCTGGTGATCGGCGGCCCGGTGATCGGCAGCCGCACGATCAGCTTCCCGGTGGGCTGATCAGATCTGGCCCTCGGGCTTGGGCGGGATCGTCGCCTTGATCGACGGCCCCAGCTCGATCAGCACGTCCCCGGCCGGGTTGTACTTCGGCGGCACCGTCACCTCGACGTACGCCTGCCGGCCGACCGCGGTGAAGGTCACCGGGCGGTCGGCGGGCACCCCGAACCAGTCGATCCCGTTGATCGTCACGAGTTCGGACGTGGCCCGCAGCGCGGCGGGCCGGGGCACGCCGCAGCGCAGCGCGATCGCGGGCGAGCCCCACGCGGCGGTCAGCGGCGAGCTCGGGGAGGTGTCGCGGCGCTCCTGCCCGTGCACCTTCTCGGGCAGCCGCAGGCCCTGGCACAGCCGGGTGATCGCCGCGTCCGGGCTCGGCACGGGCACCTGCACGGCCCCGCCGCCGCACCCCGCCGCCAGCGCCGCCACCCCGGCGAGCGCGAAGAACCGCGGGATCCGCCCGGGAGGACGACCCCCCGGCACAAGCCCGTTAGATGTGGACAATCGGGCAGGTGAGGGTGCGGGTGATGCCTTCGACCGCCTGGATCTGCGCGACGACGAGCTTGCCCAGCTCGTCCACATTGCGCGCCTCCGCTCGGACGATCACGTCGTAAGGTCCCGTGACGTCCTCCGCCAGGGTGACGCCTGTCACGCCGGAGATGTGGGCCGCGACCTCGGCGGCCTTACCGACTTCGGTCTGGATGAGGATGTAGGCCTGCACCATCACGTCCTCCCCAAGCGGAGAATCAACCGTCGGACGGTTCACCGTATCGTGTTACCCGCCGCCGCGGGGGCCCGAGGCCCCGGGCGTCGCGGCGGTGCAGGCCGGACGGGCGGACACGGGGGACGGGCGCGGATGGGCACGATCGGCGAGCTGGGCGAGTTCGGGTTGATCGGCCGGCTGACGCGGCGGCTGCCGCAGGGCCCGGCGGTCCGGCTCGGCCCCGGCGACGACGCCGCCGTGGTCGCCGCGCCGGACGGGCGCGTCGTCGCCACCACCGACCTGCTCGTGGAGGGACGGCACTTCCGCCGCGACTGGTCCGGCCCCTACGACATCGGGCGCAAGGCCGCCGCGCAGAACCTCGCCGACGTCGTCGCGATGGGCGCCCGCCCGACCGCCCTCCTCATCGGCTTCGCGGCGCCCGCCGCGACCGGCGCCGGCTGGGCCGAGCGGCTCTACGACGGGTTCGCCGACGAGTGCCGCGCCGCGGGGGCGTCCGTCGCGGGCGGCGACGTCGTGTCCGCGCCGCAGATCACGCTCGCGATCACCGCGCTCGGCGACCTCGGCGGCGCGGCCCCGCTCACCCGGTCCGGGGCGCGCCCGGGCGACGCCGTGGCCGTCCGGGGCAGGCTCGGCTTCGCCGCCGCCGGGCTGGCGCTCCTCACCGAGGGACGCGGCCGGCCAGAAGAGCTGATCGCGGCGCACCGGCGTCCCGAACCGCCCTACGCCGCCGGGGACGAGGCGCGGGGCCACGGCGCCACCGCGCTGCTGGACGTGAGCGACGGGCTCGTCCAGGATCTCGGGCACATCGCGGACGCGAGCGGCGTCCGGATCGAGATCGACTCCGCGGCGGTCCCCGTCCCGGAGATCCTCGGCCCGGACGGGCTGCGGCACGCGCTCACCGGCGGCGAGGACCACGCGTTCGCCGGGACGTTCCCCGGGGACGTGCCGCCGTCCTGGGCGCGGATCGGCGTCGTCGCGGAGGGGGCGGGGGTGCGCGTGGACGGGCGCGAACCGCCGTCCGGGGCATGGGATCATTTCGCCTTCTGAGCGGTGCGCCCCGAACTACGGGTGTCCCTCAACTACCGTGTGCACGCAACTACCGTGTGCACGGAGCGCGTACGGCCGTGTGCGTTGACGCATCCGGTAGGCAGGTTTGGTACGGATTTGGTATACATCCTGTGATCGAAGAAGGATGGGATGGGACGACACACGAGGCACGAGCAACCGGACGACGAACCCGTACCGGGCGCCCCGACGTCCCAGGGTCCGTACTTCGGGGCTCCCGCCGCCCCGTCCTTCGACGCCTTCTCCGGGCCGACCGACGACCGGGTGTTCGTGTCGTCGTACGAGCGGCCGCGGCCGGGCCCGCCGCCCACCGCGGGACACCGGCAACGCCCGCCCGAGGGGTACCGGTTCGACCCCCTCCCCGGGGGCCGTCCGGCTGACCGTCCCGGTGTCCCCGACCCGGCTCCCGGCTCCGCTCCCGCAGGCGCCGCCGCACCCGGGAAGCCGCCTGAGCGGTCGCGCGACCGGGCGAACGAGCCGACCCTCGACGAGCCGTCCGGCGAAGGCGGCTGGGCGAGGCTCCTCTCGAAACTGCCGCTCCCGCTGCTGCCGATCGTCGCGCTCGTCATCGCGGTGGGGATCGTCTCCTACGCGCTGAGCACGCAGCAGATATCGCTCAACTTCGCGGGCGGCGCGCCCCGCGAGACCGTGACCAACCCGCGCGACAGCCAGGTCTCCCAGCGCGGACCGGGCGAGCGCGCGGGCCGGGGCGCCGGCCGTGCCGACGGCCTCATCATCGCCTTCCGGGTCGCCGCCAACGTGCCCGGCGGCTTCAGGGCCACCGCCACCATCGCCAACAAGGGCACGCAGCCCGTCCAGAAGTGGGCGCTCGCCTTCAAGCTCCCGAACGCCTCGGTCACCGCGATCAGCGGCGCCACCGTCGTCAGGACCGGCGGCCTCGCCTTCGTCCGGGGCCGCAGCGCGATCGCGCCGGGCGACACCGTCCGGATCGTGTTCACCGCGCGCGGCACCGCGTCCAGGCCGTCGGCCTGCATCCTGAACAAGCTGCCCTGCGCCCTTGTCTGACCCTGCGCCCTGGTCTGACGACGCCGGCCGGTCCGCGTCGCCATAGGGTGGAGGGCATGTCGCGCATTCCGTCCTCGCCGCAGGCTCCGCCCCTCGTGCTGACCATCGCGGGCTCGGACTCCGGCGGCGGCGCCGGCGTCCAGGCGGACCTGAAGACGATGCTCGCCCACGGCGTCCACGGGATGAGCGTCATCGCCGCCGTCACCGCGCAGAACTCCCTCGGCGTCCAGGGTTACTGGGAGCTGCCGCCCGAGGCGGTGCGCGCGCAGCTCGACTCCGTCCTGTCCGACATCGGCGTGCACGCGCTCAAGACCGGGATGCTGGCGTCCACGGTGCTGGTCGAGATCGTCGCCGAGGCTCTGGCCGCCTCCGACGCGCCCTCCGTCGTCGACCCGGTGGGCGTCTCCAAGCACGGCGACTCGCTGCTGGCGCCCGACGCCGTCCACGCCGTCCGCGAGGCGCTGCTGCCCGCCGCGACCGTCGTCACGCCCAACCTGTACGAGGTGGAGCAGCTCACCGGCGTCAAGGTGGTGGACGAGGCGGGTCTGCGCGAGGCCGCCGAGGCCGTCAAGGCGCTCGGCCCGCGGTGGGTGCTGATCAAGGGCGGGCACCTCCCGGGCGAGCCCGCCGACCTGCTGTTCGACGGCGAGCACGAGCACCGCTTCACCGCGCCCAGGCATGACAACCGCCACACCCACGGCACCGGCTGCACGCTGGCGTCGGCCATCGCGTCCAACCTTGCGCTGGGCGACGACGTCCCCGCGGCCGTGGGGAAGGCCAAGGAGTACGTGACCGGCGCCATCGCCGCCGGCTTCCCGCTCGGCGCGGGCATAGGCCCGGTGGACCACGCCTGGCGGCAGCGGTGACCACCCCGGCCGGCCGAAGGCCCCCGGACGCACAAAAGTCGGCTCACCGGATCACACCGATGAGCCGACCGAAGTCCGCGGGGCTCAGACCGTCGGCTTGACGATCTTGCCGGCCTTGATGCAGGACGTGCAGGCGTTGATGCGCTTGGTGCTGCCGTTCACGACGGCGCGCACGCGCTGGATGTTGGGGTTCCAGCGGCGCGGGGTGCGGCGGTGCGAGTGGGAGACGCGCATGCCGAAACCGGGTCCCTTGCCGCAGACGTCGCAGACGGAAGCCACGGGAAACTCCAAGTGGTGTCGATGCTCTGACCGGAGCGCCGCCCGGTGCCGCCGACGGGGCGGGCCGGGCATCATGGGTGCTCACTGATGAGCGCCTCGGACGAGGCGCACGGATCAGACTAGCCGACAGCCCGCTCGTAGGCGAATCACCCAGGGCGGACCGCGGGCGGCGGTGAGCGAGCAGGGGAGCGGGTTCTTGGGCGAGATGCTCGACGATGCGGCGGTGCGGCGGTGGTGCAGGCTGGCGGCGGACGCGCTCGGCCGCACCAGGGGCGAGATCGACGCGCTCAACGTGTTCCCCGTCCCGGACAGGGACACCGGCGCCAACCTGCACCTGACCGTGGTCGCGGCGGCGGACGCGCTGGACGAGCTGCCGGACGGCGCCGGCCCCGCCGAGACGTGGCGGGCGCTGGCGCGGGGCGCGATGCTCGGCGCCCGGGGCAACTCCGGCGTGATCCTCAGCCAGGTGTTCCGCGGCCTCGCGGACGTCCTCGGCCCGCTGGAGGCGCCGCCGGACGGCGTGGCCTTCGCGGGGGCGCTGGCCCATGCGTCCGGGCTGGCCCGCGACGCCGTCGAGCATCCCGTGGAGGGGACGATCCTCAGCGTCCTCGCCGAGGCCGCCGCGTCGTGCGCGGCGTCCGGGACCGGGCTCTCCGGAGCGTGCCGGTCCGCGGCGGGCGGGGCGCGGCGGGCGCTGCACCGCACGACCGCGCAGCTGGACGTGCTGGCCCGCAGCGGCGTGGTCGACGCGGGCGCGGCCGGGCTCTGCGTGGTCCTCGACGCCCTCACCGCCGTGATCACCGAGGAGTATCCCGAGCGGTACGAGGTGCCCGCCCGCGCCGCCGGGACGGCCGCGCCCGCGCCGGAGCGGCCGGAGCCGCAGGGCCCCGGCTACGAGGTCATGTACCTGCTGGACGCGCCGGACGGCGCCGTCCACGCCCTGCGCGAGCGGCTCGACGCCCTCGGGGACTCGCTCGTCGTGGTGGGCGGCGACGGCCTGTGGAACGTCCACGTCCACGTGGACGACGCCGGGGCGGCGATCGAGGCGGGAATGGCGGCGGGCCGCCCGCACCGGATCCGGGTCGGCTACCTGCGCGCGGGGGAGGGGCCGCACGCGCCGCACACCGGCCGCGCGGTGATCGCCGTGACCGCCGCCGACGGGCTGGCCGCGCTGTTCGAGGAGTGCGGCGCGCGGGTCGTCCGCCGGGAGCCGGGCGCCGTGCCGCCGCTCGCGGTGCTGTCGGAGGCGATCCTCGCGGCGGGCGACGAGGTGACCGTCCTGCCGAACGAGCCGGAGGTCCTTGCGCTCGCCGAGGCCGCCGCGGAGCGTGCGCGTGACGCCGGCGCGCAGATCGCGGTCGTGCCGACGAAGGCGTCGGTCCAGGGGATGGCGGCGCTGGCGGTGCACGACCCGCTGCGCCGCTTCGGCGAGGACGTGATCGAGATGACCCGCGCCGCGGGCGCCACGCGCTTCGGCCATCTGGAGGTCGCCGAGCAGGAGTCGGTGACGAGCTCCGGGCTGTGCCAGGCGGGCGACGTGCTCGGCCTGATCGAGGGCGACGTCGCGACGATCGGCGCGGAGATCACGGAGGTGGCCCGGCGGGTCCTGGACCGGATGCTGTCCGGCGGCGGCGAACTCGTCACGCTGATCGCCGGCACGTACGCTCCGCCCGGCCTGGCGGAGGCTCTCGAAGAGCATCTCCGCCGGGAGCACCCCGATGTGGAGGTCGGGGTCTACGAGGGCGGGCAGGCACGGTATCCGTTGCTCATCGGCGTTGAGTGATTCCCGTCGTCCGCATGGGCTAGAAAGAGTGCGTGGCGAATCTCGACGAGCCGTTGCGCAAGGTCCTCGGCGACAAGACGGCCAAGGCGCTGGAGAAGGGCCTCGACCTGCGGACGGTCGGCGACCTGCTGCACCACTACCCGCGCCGCTACGCCCACCGCGGTGAGCTGACGCAGCTGAGCGGGCTGGAGGACGGCGAGCACGTCACGGTCATGGCGGAGGTCGTGAAGGTCCAGGGCCGCACCCTGACCCGCAATCCCGGCTACGTCCTGGAGATCACCGTCACCGACGGAACCGGGGAGCTCAAGCTGAGCTTCTTCGGCCGCAAGGGCTCCTACCGGGCCGAGAAGGAACTATCGCCCGGCACCCGCGGCCTGTTCGCCGGGAAGATCAGCACCTACCGGCCGCGCAGCGGGAACGTCGTCCGGCAGCTCACCCACCCGCAGTACAAGGTCGTCCACGAGCGGAGCGCCGAGCAGGCCGCGCAGGAGTGGGCGGACGAGATCATCCCGATCTACCCGTCCACGAAGGCCCTGCCCATCGAGACGATCGGCACGTCCGTCGAGACCGTCCTGACGCAACTGGACCTCCCCGCCGACCCGATGCCGGAGGCCCTGCTCGGGCGCCGCGGCCTGATCGGCCTGCGGGAGGCGTACGAGGGCATCCATCGTCCGAAGAGCTGGGACGAGCTGGGCCGTGCGAAGAAACGCCTCAAATGGGACGAGGCGTTCGTCGTCCAGGTCGCTCTCGCCCAGCGCCGCCTCGCCGCCGCCGCGCTCCCCGCCAAGCCGCGCCCGCCGGTCTTCGGTGGCGTCCAGGCGGAGTTCGACGCGCGGCTGCCCTTCGAGCTCACCAAGGGCCAGCGCGAGGTCGGCGACGAGATCGCCGCCGACCTGGCCAAGGAACACCCCATGCACCGCCTCCTCCAGGGCGACGTAGGCGCGGGCAAGACGGTGGTCGCGTTGCGGGCGATGCTCCAGGTCGTCGACGGCGGCGGGCAGGCCGCGCTGCTCGCGCCCACCGAGGTCCTCGCCCAGCAGCACTACCGGTCGATCACCGGGATGCTCGGCGACCTCGCGCAGGCGGGGCAGCTCGGCGGCGCCGAGCACGCCACCCGCGTCGCGCTGCTGACCGGGTCGCAGGGCGCGAAGGCGCGCAAGGAGGCGCTGCTGGACGCGGCGTCCGGCGCGGCCGGGATCGTCGTCGGCACCCACGCGCTGCTGCAGGAGAGCGTCCAGTTCGCCGAGCTCGGCCTCGTCGTCGTGGACGAGCAGCACCGCTTCGGCGTCGAGCAGCGGGACGCGCTGCGCGAGAAGGTCGGCGGAGGGCGCCCGCACGTGCTGGTCATGACGGCGACCCCGATCCCGCGCACGGTCGCGATGACCGTCTTCGGCGACCTGGAGACGTCCGTGCTCGGCCAGCTCCCGGCGGGACGGTCGGAGATCCAGACCCATGTGGTGCCGCCCGAGCGACCCGCCTTCTTCGCCCGCATCTGGGAGCGCATCAAGGAGGAGTCCGCGAAGGGGCGGCAGGTCTACATCGTCTGCCCGCGCATCGGTGAGCAGGAGGGCGACGAAGGCGACGCCGTCGCCGCGGAGGCGGCCGCGGAAGAGGGGGAGCGCAGGTCGCCGCTCGGCATCATGGAGGTGCTCCCGAAGCTGGAAGAACTCCTTCCCGGCCTGCGCATCGGCGTCCTGCACGGCAAGCTGCACCCCGACGAGAAGGACGCGGTGATGCGCCGGTTCACCGAAGGGGAACTGGACGTCCTGCTCGCCACCACGGTCATCGAGGTCGGCGTGGACGTCCCCAACGCCACCGTCATGGTCATCATGGACGCCGACCGGTTCGGCGTCTCCCAGCTCCACCAGCTGCGCGGACGCGTCGGACGCGGCTCGCTGCACGGCCTCTGCCTGCTCGTGACCGACGCCGAGCCCGGCGGCAAGGCCCGCGAGCGGCTCGACGCCGTCGCGTCCACCACCGACGGGTTCAAGCTGTCGCGCCTCGACCTGGAGCAGCGCCGCGAGGGCGACGTGCTGGGCGCCGCCCAGGCGGGCCGCGCGTCCAGCCTGCGGCTCCTCACCCTCCAGCGGGACGAGGACGTGATCCGCGACGCCCGCGAGGAGGCGACGGCCCTCGTCGAGGACGATCCCGACCTGGCGGAGCATCCGGGCCTGGCGACCGTGCTGGCCTCCCTCCTGGACGAGGACCGCGCCGACTTCCTGGAGAAGGCGTGACGCGGATCATCGCGGGCAGCGCGGGTGGACGCCGGCTGGCCGCCCCTCCGGGACGGGACACCAGGCCGACCAGCGACCGCGCCAGGGAGGGCCTGTTCTCCACCGTCCTCGCCCTCCTCGGCCCGCTGGACGGGCTGCGCGTCGCCGACCTCTACGCCGGGTCCGGCGCCGTCGGGTTCGAGGCGCTCTCCCGGGGCGCCGCGCACGCGCTGCTCGTCGAGTCGCATCCCCGCGCGCTGAAGGTGATCCGCGAGAACGCCGGGGCGCTCGGGCTGCCCGGCGCCGTCCCGTGCCCGGACAAGGTGGAGCGTCTCGTCCGGAAGAAGCCCGACGAGCCCTATGACCTGATCTTCGCAGACCCGCCGTACGCGCTGGCGGACGCGTCCGTCACCCGCCTGCTGGAGGACCTGCGCGACCATGGCTGGGCGGCCCCCGACGCGCTGGTCGTCGTGGAGCGCGCCGCGCGCGGGCCCGAGCTGCGCTGGCCGGACGGGTACGGGGCCGAGCGCGACCGGCGCTACGGCGAGGCGATTTTCTGGTACGGCCGTGCGAGCCGTTGACACAGCGGAAGATCGGGTAAAGGCATCCCCATGAAGCCCGGCATAGATCGCGCCGTGGGACGCACCTGGGTCGTCACCCTCGTGCTGGCCGTCGCGCTGATGGCCAACATCACCTATGTCCAGGGCTTCGAGGCGCAGGACCTGCGCGACGACTCGCTCAACGCCCGCCAGTTCGAGGACCGCTTCAAGATCGACCGTGGCCCGATCGTGGCGGACGGCGAGCGCCTCGCCTGGTCGGAGAAGCTCGACGACGACCGCTACCAGCGCCATTACAAGGACGGCCCGGTGTTCGCGCCGATCACCGGCTACTTCTCGGTGTTCTCCCAGACCGGGCTGGAGGCGGCCGAGAACCACTTCCTGGACGGCACCGACGACCGTCTCGCCACCTCGAACCTCGTCGACAAGCTCATCGGCGACCACGTCCCCGGCGGGACGGTCGAGGCGACCGTCGACGTCCGGGCGCAGCGCGTCGCCTACCAGGCGCTGGCGTCCAGCACGGCCCGCCGCGCGGCGGCCGTCGTCCTCGACGCCCGCACGGGCGCGGTGCTGGTGATGGCGTCGACGCCCTCCTACGACCCGGACGAGGTGTCGACCCTCAACCGCGCGAAGGCGACGAACGCCTTCGAGCGGCTCAACCGGGAGAGGCTCAAGCCGCTGCTCAGCAAGGCCACGGGTGAGCTCTTCCCGCCCGGCTCCACGTTCAAGACCCTGGTCGCGGCGTCGGCGCTGGGGGCCGGCGCCACCGCAGACTCGCAGGTCAGGGCCGGACGAAGCTACCGGCCGCCGGGCGCCGGGCAGGCGATCAACAACGACGCGGGCGACATCGGAGGCTCCTGCGACCTGAGCCGGATCCCGCTGGCCGAGGCGTACGCGCAGTCCTGCAACACCACGTTCGCGTTCATGGGCGCGGAGAAGCCCGGCAACGGTGCGGTCCACAAGGAGGCGGGCGAGTTCGGGTTCGGCGACCGGATCGAGTACGCCGACGGCCTGCTGAGCGCCGCCAGCGCGTTCCCGGCGACCGACCAGCCCTCGCTCAGCGCGCTCGGCTCCATCGGGCAGGGCAGCACGGTCGCCAGCCCGCTGCAGATGGCCATGGTCGCCGCCGGCGTCGTCAACGACGGGGAGGTCATGCAGCCGCACCTCGTCGACAGGCTGCGCGCCCCGAACGGACGCACGGTGGACACGATCTCGCCGAAGCGGAGGTCGCGGGCGCTGACGTCCGGCCAGGCGGCGCAGATGCGGGAGATGATGAAGGCGGTCGTCGAGAGGGGCACGGCCAAGTCGCTGAGGGGAACGTCCATCCTCGGCGGGAAGACCGGCACCGCCGACGTCGAGGGCGCCGCCTACAACGACCGCTGGTTCATCGGCTTCGGGCCCCGGCGCGACCCGAAGTACGCGGTCGCGGTGATGACCGAGGCGCCCGGCTACGGCATCGAGTCCGGCCCGATCGCCGCCAAGATCATCGACGCGCTGGGGGACTGAACGGCCCCCGGGCGGGGACGGAACCGGGGCGGTGTGCCGGTCCCGGGTGAAACCGGGCCGAATGCCATTTGGTACGTTCACGCCGCAGGTCAGAAACCGGGACCGAAGGGGTTCGCGCCGTGCGCCGTGTCGTCTGTCCGGGATCGTTCGACCCCGTCACCAACGGGCATCTCGACATCATCATCCGCGCCTCCCGTCTGTACGACGAGGTGGTCGTCGCGGTGCTGATCAACAAGAACAAGAAGAGCCTGTTCACCGTGGACGAGCGCGCCGACATGATCTCCGAGGTCACCCGGGAGTACGGCAACGTCAAGGTGGACAAGTTCTACGGGCTCACCGTCGACTACTGCAGGGAACAGGACATCCCGGTCATCGTCCGCGGGCTGCGGGCCGTCAGCGACTACGAGTACGAACTGCAGATGGCCCAGATGAACCACCGGATCGCCGGCGTGGAGACGCTCTTCATGGCGACGAACCCGGAGTACGCGTTCCTGTCGTCCAGCCTGATGAAGGAAGTCGTGAAGTTCGGCGGGGACATCTCCGGGCTCGTCCCCGACAGCGTCCACGCCCGGCTGGTGGAGCGCCTCCAGCAGCAGAGCTGACCGCCGTCCGGCCGGACGGGCCCGCCGGACGGATCCGCTGGACGGGCCGTGAGTTGGGTCAGTGGTCCGGGGGCGGTACCCTGGGACATCGGCCATCACAGGCGGCCGCCGTTCACCATGCCTCACGAAAGCAGGAATCCGCTGACTCGCCTCGACCCCAACGCTCCTCTCGTGCTCGACACCCGAGCACTGGGCAGGCAGGCCGGGTCGTCGCGGGAGGAGAGCCTGACCGTGCCGGCACCGGAGAACTTCGGCGTCGAGATGGTGGGCGTCCCCGAGGGCGCCGCGATCGAGCTGGACCTCCGGCTCGAGGCGGTCCTGGAGGGGGTGCTCGTCACCGGCACGGCGACGGTCCCCCTGGAGGGGGAGTGCTCCCGCTGCCTCGACCCGATCGCCTCGTCCTTCGAGGCGGACTTCCAGGAGCTGTTCGTCTACGACGACACCCGCTCGGGCGGGAACGCCGAGGACGACGAGCTCCGCCTCGAGGGCGATCTCATCGACCTCGAACCGGTCCTGCGGGACGCGGTGGTGCTCGCGCTGCCGCTGTCCCCGCTGTGCCGGGACGACTGCCCGGGCCTGTGCCCGGACTGCGGTGCACGGCTCGCCGACGTCGGGCCGGGGCACCACCACGACGTCGCCGACCCCAGGTGGGCGGCGCTGCAGGACCTCGCCGGCGACATGGCGCCGGCCTTCCCCGAGAGGGGGAACGGGAGCTCCGGCCCCCGTGGTTCATTCGACCGACGAGAAGGAAAGCAGGAGGGCTGACGTGGCCGTCCCCAAGCGGAAGAAGTCGCGCAGCAACACGCGGCACCGGCGCTCGCAGTGGAAGACCGCGGCGCCCAACCTGGTCGAGTGCCCGACGTGCCGCGACCACAAGCTGCCGCACACCGCGTGCGCGACATGCGGAACCTACGACCGGCGGCAGGTCATCGCCCCGTCGGCCTGAGTACTTCTCGCATCCTGGGGGGCGGATCCGCGCGGACGGCGCGGCCCGCCCCCCAAGGTGCGGGACGGACTTCCCAACCCGACCACCCCGGCGCGCGACGTCGGCGTGGTGACCGGCGCGGAGACCGCGCCCGGAGCCGTGGTGCACGCCGGGATCAGCAGACCGGCGCGCACCTCGTCTTCGCGGACACCCTCCCCGCCGCGCGTCCTCGCCGTCCCGGCCCTCTCGGCCGGCGCGCCGCATCAGCGACCGCGCCATGCGCGGTGCACGGCCTGCGAGGAGGGCCAGTGAGCGCCAGGAAGAGCGAACCCGCGCCGGACCGCGCGGAACTGACCGCCGCGCTCGGCGTCGACGTGGACGCCGAGCTGCTCGAACGGGCGCTGACGCACCGTTCGTACGCCTACGAGAACGGCGGCCTGCCCACCAACGAGCGCCTGGAGTTCCTCGGCGACTCGGTGCTGGGCCTCGTCGTCACCGACACCCTGTTCCGGGGCCACCCCGACCTGCCCGAGGGCCAGCTGGCGAAGCTGCGCGCCGCCGTGGTCAACATGCGCGCCCTCGCGGGCGTCGCCCGCGGCCTCGGCGTGGGCGCCCACATCCGGCTCGGCCGCGGCGAGGAGGGCACCGGGGGCCGCGACAAGGCCTCGATTCTCGCCGACACGCTGGAGGCGCTGATCGGCGCCGTGTACCTGGACCGCGGCCTCGGCGAGGCGTCCGAGCTCGTGCACCGGCTGTTCGACGGGCTGATCACCCGGTCGGCCGGCCTCGGCGCGGGACTCGACTGGAAGACCTCGCTGCAGGAGCTCACCGCCGTCGAGGAGCTCGGCGTCCCCGAGTACCACGTCGCCGAGAGCGGCCCCGACCACCAGAAGACGTTCCGCGCCTCGGTGCGGGTCGGCGGGAAGGCCTACGGGTCGGGCGAGGGGCGCAGCAAGAAGGAGGCCGAGCAGCACGCCGCCGAGGCCGCCTGGAACGAGATCCGCGCGATCGTCGTCCAGCGGGAGGCCGCGGCGCAGGGCGAGCAGGCGGCCCAGGCCGGTGCCTGAGCTGCCCGAGGTCGAGGTCGTCCGGCGCGGCCTGGAGCGCTGGACGACCGGCCGGACGATCGCGTCCGCCGAGGTCCTGCACCCCCGCTCGGTGCGCCGCCACGAGGCCGGTCCGGCCGACTTCGCCGCCCGCCTCGCGGGCCGGACCATGCTGGCTCCGCGCCGCCGCGGCAAGTACCTGTGGATACCCCTCGACGACGGCTCCGAGGCGGTGCTGGCCCACCTCGGCATGAGCGGGCAGCTGCTCGTCGGGGAGCCGGACCGGGAGCGCGAGAAGCACCTCCGGGTCCGGGTCGTCTTCGGGGACGGCGGCCACGACCTGCGCTTCGTCGACCAGCGGACGTTCGGGCACCTCATGCTCACCGGCCTCGTCCCGGACGCGTTCGACGCGGGCTCGCTCGTCCCCGGGCCGATCGGGCACATCGCCGCCGACCCGCTGGAGGACGCCTTCGACGCCGAGGTGTTCTTCCGCGCGCTGCGCCGCCGCAGGACCGGGATCAAACGCGCCCTGCTCGACCAGTCGCTGATCAGCGGGGTCGGCAACATCTACGCCGACGAGGCGCTGTGGCGGGCGAGGCTGCACTGGGCGAGGCCCACCGACACGATGACGCGCGCGGAGGCCACGCGCGTCCTGGAGGCCGCACGGGAGGTCATGGGGGCCGCTCTGGCGGTCGGCGGGACGTCCTTCGACAGCCTCTACGTCAACGTGAACGGTGAGAGCGGCTACTTCGAGCGCTCCCTGGACGCCTACGGGCGCCGCGACGAGCCGTGCCGGCGCTGCGGCGCGCCGATCCGCCGCGACGAGTTCATGAACCGCTCGTCCTTCAGCTGCCCGGTGTGCCAGCCGCGCCCGAGGCGCGCACGCCAGTAGGGTTCCTGAGCGTGACGGACGACGAGGAGATCGTGCGGATCACGGCCTGGGTGCGCGGACGCGTCCAGGGCGTCGGGTTCCGCTGGTGGGTGCGGTCGCGGGCGCTGGAGCTCGGCCTGGCCGGCAGCGCGGCGAACCTGGGCGACGGCCGCGTGGAGGTCGTGGCGGAGGGGCCCCGGTCGAGGTGCCTCCGGCTCCTGGAGCTCCTGGACGGCGACGCACCCGGACGCCCCGGCAAGGTGACGGGCGTCGTCGAACGCTGGAGCGAGCCGCGCGGGGAGGGCCCCGGTTTCCTGGAACGCTGACCGGGTACGGCGCTGCGGTTCGCACCTGCTAAACTAGTAGAGGAAGGTTGTTACCGGCCTGTGATGTTCGGCTTGACCGCGACACCGGCCGGTGCGACTCTAGACGATACGCGCACCGACTTCAGTTGATTCTCGTGCGCGATCCCTGCTGGTTACTCAGCGTGGAGGACCCTTAGTCATGGCGAAGGCTCTACTCGGCCACGTCGGCGGTCCCGACCCCCGGATGGTCGCGGAGATGCGGCGCCTGCAGCAGCGCGTACGTGATCTGGAAGCCGAGCTCGTACGGCTTCAGGCGGAGAACGACGCGCTTGCGACGGCGACGGACGACGATGTGATGTCGCTCGCGGTGAAGGACCGCGAACCCGCGCTGACCTGACATTCGGCGCTGTCATCACCGCTGCACTCATGCTTCGCTCCCGGCGTCGGGCGCCAGGGCGCCTTCCCGCAACGGGCAGAGCGGCGATCGTCGTATCGTTCCGGCTCACCCAGGGGGTCGCTGCGCGATCAGGTTTCTCGCACTCTCGGAACCTGCCTGCGCACGCGATCGCAACGCTCGGGGCTCAGCGAGGCTGAGCTGAAAAACCCATGGCCCAGATGCCGCCTTACCGGGTGGCTCTGGGCCTACGCACGTCGGGCCTGAGCACGTCGGGCCTGAGCACGTCGGGCCTGCACACGCGTCGGGTCTGAGCGCGTCCCGATGGCACGCCCCGGCCGTCCCGTGGCCGGGCGGCCGGCCGGTCAAGCGGCAGTAAGGGTTTCCCTGGTTTCGGGTCGGCCGTATCCGGTCGTGCCGGGTCGATGTTCAAAATCGTGGCATCCAACGGGTGCGGCGGCCGGCGGAGCGCGGCGGCGCCGGCGACGGACGGGCCGTCGGCGCAGGTACGCGATAGCCTCTAGCGTTGCGTTCGAGCTTGGGCCCGGTGCTCGCCGAGGGGGCGCTTCGGGGGCCCGGCGCCGAGGCGGGGCAGGGAGGGTGGCGAGGGTTTGTACCTGAAGACCTTGACGTTGCGCGGCTTCAAGTCCTTCGCGTCCTCCACCACGCTCAAGTTCGAGCCGGGGATCACGGCCGTCGTGGGGCCGAACGGGTCGGGCAAGTCCAACGTCGTGGACGCGCTGGCCTGGGTGATGGGGGAGCAGGGCGCCAAGTCGCTGCGCGGCGGCAAGATGGAGGACGTCATCTTCGCCGGCACGGCGAACCGGGCGCCGCTCGGACGCGCCGAGGTCGTGCTGACGATCGACAACTCCGACGGGGCGCTGCCGATCGACTACACCGAGGTGACGATCAGCCGGCTGATGTTCCGGTCGGGGTCGAGCGAGTACGCGATCAACGGCGACTCGTGCCGGCTGCTGGACATCCAGGAGCTGCTCTCCGACTCCGGCATCGGCCGCGAGATGCACGTCATCATCGGGCAGGGGCAGCTCGACCGCGTCCTGCACTCGGGGCCGGAGGGGCGCCGGGCGGTGATCGAGGAGGCCGCCGGCGTCCTCAAGCACCGCAAGCGCAAGGAGAAGGCGCTCCGCAAGCTGGACGCCATGCAGGGCAACCTCACGCGCGTGCAGGACCTCACCGGGGAGTTGCGGCGCCAGCTGAAGCCGCTCGGGAAGCAGGCCGAGATCGCGCGGCGCGCGGCGGCGATCCAGGCCGACCTGCGCGACGCGCGACTGCGGCTGCTGGCCGACCACCTGGTCACCCTCGGGACGAAGCTGGAGCAGGAGGCCGCCGACGAGGCCGCGATCCGGGAGCGCCGCACCGAGACGGAGCGGGCGCTGGCCGAGGCGCAGCGGCGCGAGGCCGTCCTGGAGGCGGAGGAGGCCGAGCAGGCCCCGAGGCTCGCGCAGGTCCAGGACACCTGGTTCCGGCTCTCCGCGCTGAAGGAGCGGCTGCGGGGCGTCGCCGACCTCGCCGCCGAGCGCCACCGCAACGCCGCCGAAGCCCGCGAGGACGAGCGGCGCGGGCGCGACCCCGAGGACATGGAGCGCGAGGCCGCCGAGATCCGCGAGCAGGAGGAGATGCTCCGCGCCGCGCTGGACGAGGCGCAGGAGGGCCTGGCCGACGCCGTCCAGGAGCGGACGGGCGTCGAGGAGGCCCTGGCCGCCGAGGAGCGCCGGCTGCAGGCCGCCGCGCGGGCCGCCGCCGACCGCCGCGAGGAGCTGGCCCGGCTGCGCGGCCGGGTCGAGGCGCTGCGCAGCAAGGCGCAGGCCGGGCGGTCGGAGATCGGGCGGCTCGCCGACGCGCGCGAGGAGGCGGAGCAGCGCGCCGAGGACGCCCGCGTGGAGTTCGAGGCGTTCGAGGCCGAGGTCGTCGAGGATCCGGCGCTCGCCGCCGAGCACGAGGTCGCGCAGGAGGCGCTCGCGACCGCCAAGGACGCCGCCGAGTCCGCCCGCGCGGCCGTGGACGGTCCGCGCCGGGCCTTGAAGGAGGCACGGGCGGCCGTGGGTTCGGCGCGGTCCGCCGACCAGGGCGCGCAGAAGAAGGTCACGGCGCTGCAGGCGCGGATCGAGGCCCTGAACCTGACGCTCGCCAGCGCCGCCGACGGAGGCGAGGCCCTGCTGTCGGCGGGCGCGGACGGGTCGCTCGACGGGGTGCTCGGCACCGTCGCGTCGCTGCTGAACGTCCGTCCCGGATACGAGACGGCGATCGCCGCGGCGCTCGGCAACGCCGCCGAGGCCATCGCCGTCGGCTCGCTGGACACGGCCGAGGCCGCGCTGGCGCTGCTGCGCTCCCGGGACGCCGGACGCGCCGGGCTGCTCGTCGGCGGGGGAGCGGCGGCGCCGCCGGCGCGGACGCCCGGCGTCGACTACGCGATCGACGCGGTGAGCGTCCCGGACGCGGTGCGTCCCGCCGTCCAGCATCTCCTGCGGGACGTGGCCGTGGTGGACGACGTGCCGGCCGCCGCCGCGCTCGTCCGCCGGGAGGCGTCGCTGCGCGCGGTGACCCGCGAAGGCGAGCTCGTGGGCGCGCACTGGGCCCAGGGCGGCGCGGCGGGCGGCGGCCAGAGCCTTCTGCAGATGCGCGCGACGCTCGACCAGGCCACCGAGGACCTCGCCGCCGCCGAGACGGCGGCCGGCGTGGCCGCCGGCGAACTCGGCGCCTCGGTGGAGCGCGAGCAGTCCGCCCAGACGGCGCTGGAGGCCGCGGAGGTCGCCGCCGGCGAGGCCCAGTCGAGCGTCAACCAGGCCCAGGCCGAGCTCGACCGCGTCCGCGCGCGCCTGCGCGAGTTCGACGCGCAGGCCGCGCAGGAGGCCAAGCGCGCCGCGCGCCTGGAGGCCGATGTCCGTGCCGCGCGCGGCGAGGTGGAGCGGCTGACCAAGGCGCTCGACGCGGCGACCGAGTCGCTGGAGCGGGACGCCCAGGCGGCCGAGGAGCTGGCCGTGCGGCTCGCCGAGTCGGAGGAGGCCGCCGAGGTCGCCGACGAGGCCGGGCACGACACCGAGGCGCGCGACGAGCTGAACGCCCGCTGCCAGGAACTGCGGTCCGCCGAGATGGAGGCGCGGCTGTCGGTCCGCACCGCCGAGGAGCGCGTCCAGGCCATCACCGGCCGCGCCGACGCCCTCGAACGCGGCGCCCGCCGCGAACGCGAGGAGCGCGCCCGCGCCGCTCAGCGCCGCGCCCGCCGCGAGGAGCAGGCCCGGGTCGCCAAGGCCGTCCACCGGGGCGCCCTGACGGCCCTCGACCGGATCGAGCACTCCCTCGCCGCTGCCGTCCGCCGCCGGGAGGCCGCCGAGCAGGCCAAGGCGGCGCGCGAGGCCGAGCTGAAGGTCGTCCGGACGCAGGTCCGCGAACTGTCCGCCACCCTGGAACGCCTGGTCAACGTCGTGCACGGCAACGAGGTCGCGCGTGCCGAGCAGCGGCTCCGGCTGGAGCAGTACGAGCAGCGGGCGCTCGAGGAGTTCGGCCTGGAGGTCGAGTCGCTGGTCGCCGAGTACGGGCCTGACCAGCTCGTCCCGCCCGACCCCGAGAAGGGGGAGGACGCGCGGCCCGTCCCCTACGACCGGACCGTCCAGGAGAAGCGCGCCAGGGCCGCCGAGCGGCAGCTCAACCAGCTCGGCAAGGTCAACCCGCTCGCCCTGGAGGAGTTCGCGGCGCTGGAGGAACGGCACGCGTTCCTCACCTCGCAGCTTGAGGACCTCAAGAAGACCCAGCGTGAGCTGCTGGGCCTCGTCAAGGAGGTCGACGAGCGCGTCCAGGAGGTGTTCGGCGCCGCCTACGAGGACACCGCCCGCGAGTTCGAGCGGATCTTCGCGCGGCTGTTCCCCGGGGGCGAGGGCAGCCTCTCCCTCACCGAGCCCGACGACATCCTCACCACCGGCGTCGAGGTCGCGGCGCGTCCGCCCGGCAAGAAGGTCAAGCGCCTGTCGCTGCTGTCGGGCGGCGAGCGCTCCCTGGTCGCCATCGCCTTCCTCGTCGCCGTCTTCAAGGCCCGCCCGTCCCCGTTCTACGTCCTGGACGAGGTCGAGGCAGCGCTGGACGACACCAACACGCAGCGGCTGATCACCGTCTTCGAGGAGCTGCGGGAGTCGTCCCAGCTGATCGTCATCACCCACCAGAAGCGGACCATGGAGGGCGCCGACGCCCTCTACGGCGTCAGCATGCGCGGCGACGGCGTGACCCAGGTCGTCAGCCAGCGGCTGCACTGATCCGCGCGCCGGTTGATCATCTTGGATGTTGCTGACTTTAAATATCCGTAATATCCGTCATGGATTCCTTGGGGCGTTGCATCGCTCAATCACCTGCAATTCGGGCGGGCAGAAAATATTTGCGCCGAGCGATAACCGATGCATCACGGCGCGTCCTCGCCGGTGGGCGCAATAGGCGCGATCGATGCTCACAGAGTGTGGCATTATGGTTACGCTGGCGGACTTGTGCGGGCCCGCAGACATTCACAACCCATGTGCACCGTGGTTCTCCGGCCCCTCGACGGGCCCGCCTCGCCCGGTACGGAGGACCGGGAGAGGAGTGACGCCCCGTGGACGCCCGGAAACTCAAGGACAATTTCGCCCTGGTCGGCGCGAACGGCGTGGACGTCGCCGAATATTTCTACGCCGACCTCTTCTCGCGTTCTCCGCAGCTCAGGTCGATGTTCCCGGTGGCGATGTCCAGGCAGCACGAAGTACTGCTCGCCGCGCTTTCCCAGATCGTCTCCTCGGTCGACGATCCGGACGCGCTCGTCCCGTTCCTGCGGGACCTCGGCCGGCGCCACCGCGGCTTCGGCGTCGCCGCCGACCACTACGCCCCCGTCGGCGCGAGCCTGCTCGCGACCCTCGGCCACTTCAGCGGCCCCGCGTGGAACGCCGACCTCGAACGCGATTGGACGGCCGCCTACGGCGTCGTCTCGAAGGTCATGACGGAGGCCGCCGCGGAGCCCGTCTCCTGATCCGGCGTGGACGCCCAGCGCCTGAAGGACAGCTTCGACCGGGTCGCCGGGCAGGGCGACGCCGTCGCCCTGTTCTTCTACTCCGACCTGTTGCGCGGGCCGTCGGCGATGGTCGGGCACACCGTCGAGCAGCTGGCGCGGCTCGGCGTCGCGCGGGACCGCATCCGCCTGGAAACCTTCGCAGACGCACAGAGGTGAGCGCGTTGATCTCCCCGAACCTTCCCGTCGTCTCGGCGGGCTCGCGGCTGACCCCGGGAGAACTCCACTCAGTAGTGTTCTCCCGCGCCGCCCTCGGGCGCCGCGGTTACGACGAGGAGCAGGTCCGCAACTTCCTTCAGTACGTCGAGGGCGAGCTCGTCCAGATCTTCACCGACAAGGCCGCCCTCGCGGAACACCTCCTGGAGGACGCCCACCGCAAGGCGGCCGCCGTCGCGGACGCGGCCGTCCGCTCTGCGGGGGAGACGCAGCCGGCGCGCCCTGCGGCACTGCCGGACGACGAACGCCGCGCGATGGAACGGGAGATCGCCTACCTGCGCACCTACAGCGACGTCTACCGGACCCACCTGCGCTCCTACCTGGAGGCCCTCCTCCGCAACGTCGACGAATGGGAATCCTCCGAACGGGCATCGCTACCAGGCGGGACACCGGACGCACTCTGAGCTCCCGGTTCCCGGACGAGTCACACCACCCTCTTGGAGCAGACCTGAGCCGGCGGTCACGGGCAGGCACGCGGAGCGAGCGCCGGCGAGCGCAGCGGGCATGCCCGCCGACGCAGGCGACCGCAGCGACACCGCGCACGCCCGCACGGGCGAGACAGACCGCAACGGCGCGAGGATCGCCTGCGTCGCCGACGGGGGTTCCAGGGGGCCGCCCCCCTGGGGAACATGGAAAACTGGGGGCGCTATGGAATATCTGATCGTCATCGCCGCGCTGGCCGCCGTCGCTTTGATCATCGGCGGGATCACGCTGCTGCGGCCGCGCCGTACACGTCCGCGCCCGCCGGTCGAGCGGGAGGCCGAGAGGTCCGGCGGCGCGACCGCCGCCGGGGAGGCCGAGGCCCCGACCGTCGAGCGGGCGCCGCCGACGGAGGTGCCCGCGCCGCGGCCCACGCTGGAGATCGAGAAGCCGCCGCCGGGCGCGGGCCGGCTGGTCCGGCTGCGGGCGCGCCTCGCGCGTTCCCAGAACACGTTCGGCAAGACCCTTCTCGGTCTGCTGTCGCGCGACACGCTCGACGAGGACGCCTGGGAGGAGATCGAGGACACCCTGATCACCGCCGACATGGGCACTGCCGTGGCCCGCCAGGTCACCGACGACCTGCGGACCCGCGTCCAGGTCCTCGGCACCCGCACCCCGGAGGAGGTCCGGGCGCTGCTCAAGGAGGAGCTGATCAAGCAGATCGGCCCCGACCTGGACCGCTCGCTGCGCACGCAGGCGCACGGCGACCGTCCGGCGGTGCTGATGGTGGTCGGCGTCAACGGCACCGGCAAGACCACCACCTGCGGCAAGCTCGGCCGGGTCCTCGTCGGCGACGGCAACACGGTGCTGCTCGGCGCCGCGGACACCTTCCGCGCCGCCGCCGCCGACCAGCTGGAGACCTGGGGGACGCGCGTCGGGGCGCAGGTCGTCCGCAAGGACGAGGGCGCCGACCCGGCGAGCGTCGCGTTCGACGCGGTCAAGCAGGGCATCGAGACCAAGGTCAACGCGGTGATCATCGACACCGCGGGCCGGCTGCACACCAAGACCGGGCTGATGGACGAGCTTGGCAAGGTCAAGCGCGTCGTGGAGAAGCAGGCCGAGGTGGACGAGGTCCTGCTCGTCCTGGACGCGACCACCGGGCAGAACGGCATGCAGCAGGCGCGCGTCTTCGCGGAGGTCGTGAACGTCACCGGCGTGGTGCTGACCAAGCTGGACGGCACCGCGCGGGGCGGCATCGTCGTCCAGGTGCAGCGGGAACTGGGCGTTCCGGTCAAGCTGGTGGGCCTCGGGGAGGGGCCGGACGACCTGGCCCCGTTCGAGCCCGAGGCGTTCGTGGACGCGATTTTGGGCGACTGAAATGACTGGTTAATCGGTCAAAGGCGGCATGTGAGGATTTAGTAACACCCGCGAAACACCCCGGGGCCGGTTTTCACACCTGCGAAACGTGGGAGCCCCGCGCGCGAAACCGCCGAGGTCGAGTCTCTGAGCAGTTCGAAGTTCCTGGCGAGGAGGGACTCTCTCAGAGATGAAGATCGATAGCGGTAGTACCGCATGGATGCTGACGAGCACGGCGCTCGTCCTGCTGATGACACCCGGGCTGGCCTTCTTCTACGGAGGCATGAGCCGCGCGAAGAGCGTGCTCAACATGATGATGATGAGTTTCGTCAGCATCGCCGTGGTGGGCATGGCCTGGGTCGTCTACGGCTACTCCCTCACCTTCGGCGACGGCGGCGCGCTCAGCTCGTTCATCGGCGGGTTCGGCGACTGGGGGCTCGTCGGCCTGGAGAAGGTGGCCACCGCCGACGACGGCACGGGCATCCCGCAACTGGTGTTCGTGGCCTTCCAGGCGACGTTCGCCATCATCACCGTCGCGCTGATCAGCGGCGCAGTCGCGGACCGCGTCAAGTTCGGCGCCTGGGTCGTGTTCACCCTGGTGTGGGTCACGCTCGTGTACTTCCCGATCGCGCACTGGGTGTGGTGGTCGGACGGTGAGGACGGCGGCAAGGCGGGCTGGCTGTTCGACCTCGGCGCGCTCGACTTCGCGGGCGGCACGGTCGTCCACATCAACGCCGGTGTCGCGGCGCTCGCGCTGGCGCTCGTCGTCGGCAAGCGCAAGGGCTGGCCGAAGGAGCCGATGCGCCCGCACAACCTGCCGTTCGTCCTGCTCGGCGCCGGGCTGCTGTGGTTCGGGTGGTTCGGGTTCAACGCCGGGTCCGCGCTGGCGGCCGGCTCGACCGCGGCCGTCGCGTTCATCAACACGCTCGTCGCGACCTGCGCCGCCGCGTTCGCCTGGATCGTCGTCGAGAAGCTGCGGGACGGCGCGTCCACCACGCTCGGCATCGCCTCCGGCGTCGTCGCCGGGCTGGTCGCCATCACCCCGGCCTGCGCGTACATCACCCCGCTCGGCGCCATCGCCCTCGGCCTCATCGCCGGCGCGGTGTGCGCGTTCGCGGTCGGCCTGAAGTACCGGCTCGGCTACGACGACTCGCTCGACGTGGTCGGCGTCCACATGGTCGGCGGCATCGTCGGCGCCCTCCTGATCGGCTTCCTGGCCACCACCGCCGTCAACGACGGCGGCGCGGACGGGCTGTTCGCCGGCGGCGGCGTCGAACTGCTCGGCAAGCAGGCCGTCGCGGTCGTCGCGACGCTCGTCTACTCCTTCGTCGTGACCTACGTGATCGCGAAGGTCCTCGACCTGGTGATGGGCCTGCGGATCAGCGAGGACGACGAGGCCACCGGCATCGACAGCACGGCGCACGCGGAGACCGCCTACGACTTCGGCACCATCCGCGCGGGCATCGGCTCCGGGGCGACCGCGGCGGCGCCCGCCGCCCCCGCGAAGAAGGTTGAGGCGTAGGGATGAAGCTCATCACGGCGGTCATCAAGCCGTTCAAGCTGGACGAGGTCAAGAAGGCCCTGGAGACCTTCGGGGTCAAGGGCATGACGGTCAGCGAGGCCAGCGGCTACGGACGGCAGAAGGGCCACACCGAGGTCTACCGGGGCGCCGAGTACCAGGTCGACCTCGTGCCCAAGGTGCGGGTCGAGGTCCTGGTCGACGCCGCGGACGCCGACGACATCATCGACGTCATCGTCCGCGCCGCCCGCACCGACAAGATCGGCGACGGCAAGGTGTGGGCGGTCCCCGTCGACACCGTCGTCCGGGTCCGCACCGGCGAGACCGGCCCGGAAGCCCTCTAGGGGACACGGTGAGCCTCGCCCACCCGCCGGCCGGAGAGCGGGCGCCCGCGCCCGCTCCGGCCGGCGGCACCGGAGCGGTGGAGACGGCTCGCGCGGCCCTCGCGGCGGCGCGGGCCGCGCGGGCCGACGATCTGGACCGCAGCCTGGCCGCCCTGCTGACCACCGGCTCCGCTCCGGAGCCGGATGCGCCCGCGCCGGGGAACGGCGCCGCCCGGGACGGCGTGGCCCGGGACGGCGTGACCCGGGGTGGTGGGACGGTTCCGTCCGGAACGACCCCGGCCGGGGCCGTTCCGGACGGGGTCGCGCTCGTCGCGGTCGGCAGCCACGCGCGCCGCGAGCTGACGCCCGGCGGCGACCTCGACCTCGTCCTGCTGCACCGCGGCCGGGCCGACGTCGCCGGGATCGCCGACCGCGTCTGGTACCCGCTGTGGGACTCCGGGATCCGGCTCGACCACTCCGTCCGCACCGTCCACGAGGCCCGGACCGTCGCGCGCGGCGACATGAAGGCCGCGCTCGGGCTGCTGTCCGCGCGCCGCATCGCGGGCGACCACACGCTGGTGGACGAACTGCGCGCCGCCGTCCTCACCGACTGGCGCGCCGACGCCACCGTCCGGCTGCCCGAGCTGTCGGCGATGTGCCGGGAGCGCTGGCAGGCCCAGGGCGAGCTCGCCTTCCTTCTCGAACCCGACATCAAGGAATCCCATGGCGGGCTGCGCGACGTGCACGTGATGCACGCCGTGGCCGCGTCCTGGGTGGCGTCCGCCCCCGACGGCCGGGTCCGGGCCGCCCATGACCTGCTCCTCGACGTGCGGCACGCGCTGCACGAGGTCACGGGCCGCTCCACCGACCGTCTCGTCCTCCAGGAACAGGAGGCGGTCGCCCGCCTCCTCGCCCTGCCGGACGCGGGCGTCCTGCAGCGCTCGATCGTGGAGGCGGCCCGCACGATCACCTACGCGGGCTCCAACCTGTGGCGCCGCATCGACCGTCTCAGCAGAGCCAGGACCGTCCACCCCGCGCCGCTCCCCGCCGGCGGCGCGGGGCGGCGGCGGGGGGTCGAGCGGCGTCCCGTCGGCGACGGCGCCGTCGAGCACGAAGGCGAGGTCGTCCTCGCCCGGAACGCCGATCTCGGCGACCCCGTCCTCGTCCTCCGGGTCGCCGCCGCCGCCGCTCAGGCCGGCCTGCCGCTCGCTCCCGCGACGGTGGCCAGGCTCGCCGAGCACGCCGCGCTGCCGCCGGTGCCGTGGCCCGCCGCCGCCCGCGACGCGCTCATCTCCCTGCTCGGCGCCGGTCCCGCCGCCATCGCCGTCTGGGAGGCCCTGGACCAGGCCGGGGTGATCGTCCGCCTCCTGCCCGACTGGGAGCATGTCCGCAACCGGCCGCAGCGCAGCCCCGTCCACCGCTTCACCGTGGACCGCCACCTCGTGGAGACCGCCGCCGGCGCCGCGGCCCTCACCCGCGAGGTCGCCCGCCCCGACCTGCTCCTCGTCGGCGCGCTCCTGCACGACATCGGCAAGGGACGGCCCGGTGACCACTCCGCCGCCGGTGCCGCCGCCGTCCGCGACATCGGCGCGCGCCTCGGCCTCGACCGGGACGACGTGCGCGTCCTCGAAACGCTCGTCCGCCACCACCTCCTGCTCCCCGACACCGCCACCCGCCGCGACATCGACGACCCGGTGACCATCCAGACCGTCACCGCCGCCCTGTCGGCGGTGCCCGGCCGCGAGCGCGAGATCCTCGACCTCCTCGCCGCGCTCGCGATCGCCGACGGCACCGCCACCGGCCCCGCCGCCTGGACGACCTGGAAGGCCGGCCTCGTCGCCGAACTCGTCCGCCGCACCGCCGCCGCCCTGTCCGGCGGCACGCCCCCGCCGTCGCCCGTCCTGGACCCCGCCCACCTGGCTCTGGCCCGCCACGACGGCGCCGCCGTCCGCGTCACCGGCTCCCGCATCACCATCGCCGCCCCCGACCGTCCCGGCCTCCTCTGGCGCGCCGCCGGCGTCCTGGCCCTCCACCGCCTGGCCGTACGAACCGCCCGCACGATCTCCGCTCCGTCGGCCTCCGCCCCGTCGGCGTCCGCACCGCCCGCCGAGGGGCCCGCGCCCGCCGGCGGGGGCGCGGCCGGTGAGGTGAACGGGTCTTCCGGAGCGGTGCTGACCTCGGACGCGGATCCGCCGGGAGGCGATCCGCCCAGCCGAGGCGGAGAGACGGCCGTGCTGGACTTCACGGCGGTGCCGGAGTACGGGACGCCACCGGATCCGGCCGGCCTGGAGGCGGACCTGCGGCGCATGCTCGCGGGACGGCTCGACGTCGCCGACCGCCTCGAACGGCGAGCACGGTCGGTGCGGGTCCGCCCAGGGGTAACCGTTCCGCCGCCACGCGTCATGGTCCTGAAGGACGCTTCGCGGACGGCGAACGTCATCGAAGTGCGCGCCCACGACCGTCCCGGCCTCCTGTGGAGGATCGGGCAAGCGCTGGGCGCGTGCGGCCTCCAGATCCGCGCCGCCCAGATCGACACCCTGGGAGCCGAGGCCGTGGACGTCTTCTACGTGGTGGACGACGACGGACACCCACTCGATGATCTCTCCGCCCTGGACGCCGTCCGAGCCCAGATCCTCGAATCCCTCCACTGACCGGCCCACGGCGCCGAGCCCGGTCAGTGAACGGAGCGGGGTGCTCCCAGGGCCCGGCGGCGAGGGCGACACAAGCAACAGGGTGACCCGATACGCTGATAGGCGATCCCAGAAGCTTTCCAAGGACGGTCCAGACACGTGTTCGAGACGCTCTCCGACCGGTTGACGACGGTCTTCTCGTCGCTGCGAAGCAAGGGCCGGCTCTCCGAGGCCGACATCAACGCGACGGCCCGCGAGATCCGGATCGCGCTGCTTGAGGCCGACGTCGCGCTCCCCGTCGTCAAGGACTTCATCGCGCGCATCAAGGAGCGGGCGGCGGGCGCGGAGGTCTCGCAGGCGCTGAACCCGGCGCAGCAGGTCGTCAAGATCGTCAACGAGGAGCTCATCGCCATCCTCGGCGGCGAGACCCGGCGGATCCGGCTGGCCAAGACGCCGCCGACGGTGATCATGCTCGCGGGCCTGCAGGGCGCCGGCAAGACCACGCTCGCGGGCAAGCTGGCGCGGTGGCTGAAGCAGGAGGGCCACACCCCGATGCTGGTGGCCGCCGACCTGCAGCGGCCCAACGCCGTCCAGCAGCTCCAGGTCGTCGGCGAGCGGGCCGGGGTGCCGGTGTTCGCGCCCGAGCCCGGCAGCGGCGTCGGCGACCCGGTGGACGTGGCGCGCCGGTCGATCGACCAGGCCCGGCACGCCCAGCACGACGTCGTCGTCATCGACACCGCCGGCCGGCTCGGCGTCGACACGGAGATGATGCAGCAGGCCATCGACATCCGTGACGCCGTCCAGCCCGACGACATCCTGTTCGTCGTCGACGCCATGGTCGGCCAGGACGCGGTCAACACCGCCCAGGCGTTCATGGACGGCGTCGGCTTCGACGGCGTCGTCCTCACCAAGCTCGACGGCGACGCGCGCGGCGGTGCGGCGCTGTCGGTCCGGCACGTCACCGGACGTCCGATCATGTTCGCCTCGACGGGCGAGAAGCTGGAGGACTTCAGCGTCTTCCACCCGGACCGCATGGCGGGCCGGATCCTCGACATGGGCGACATCCTCACCCTGATCGAGCAGGCCGAGCAGGCGTTCGACGCCGAGCAGGCCGAGAAGATGTCCACCAAGTTCGCCTCGGGCGAGGACTTCACGCTCGAGGACTTCCTCGAGCAGATGATGATGATCCGCAAGCTCGGCCCGATCGGGAACCTGCTCGGGATGATGCCGGGCATGGGGCAGGTCCGCGACCAGATCAGCCAGATCGACGACCGGGACCTGGACCGCATCGCCGCGATCATCCGCTCGATGACCCCGCAGGAACGCGCCCAGCCCAAGATCATCAACGGCTCCCGCCGGGCCCGCATCGCCAAGGGCTCGGGCGTCGGCGTCGGCGATGTCAGCAGCCTCGTCACCCGGTTCTTCGACGCGCAGAAGATGATGCGCCAGATGGCCGGCGGCATGGGGCTGCCGGGCATGCCCGGCGGACGCAAGAAGGCGGCGAAGGCGGCCGCGAAGAAGAACAAGAAGGGCAAGCAGCGCAGCGGCGACCCGCGCAAGCGCGCCGCCGGCAAGGACCGGCAGCCCGCGGCCGACGGCATGCCCCAGGGGCTCCCGCCCGGCCTCGGCGGCGGTCCGGGCGGCGCGGGCGGCGGTCCGGGCGGGCTTCCTCCCGGTCTCGGCGGCCAGCTCCCGCCCGGCTTCCAGATGCCGGACCTGAACAAGCTCCAGGGGCGCAAGAAGAAGTGAGCGCGGCGCGTCGCATCGCCCGCCGCTCCGGCGGGCGATGCGGTGATCGCCGTGTCGCCCGCGGCGGACGCTCGCGCACCTGACGGGGCGGCGGCGAGACACCCCGTGGCGCGATTGCGCTTTCACGCCGAACGTCTGGCAGAATGAGACGCTGGAAACCCGGACCCGCGAGGCGCCCTCTCTCGTCCTGCGCGGCCGGAGTCCATCGGGCGGCCGTGAGCCGGTGTTCCCCACCTGGCGCGGGCCCGCCCACCCGGTAATGAAATCGGAGTACACCACACCCGTGGCAGTCAAGATCAAGCTCAAGCGTCTGGGGAAGATCCGGAACCCGCAGTACCGGATCGTCGTCGCCGACGCCCGCACCAAGCGGGACGGGCGCGCCATCGAGGAGATCGGGCTCTACCAGCCCAAGCAGGAGCCGTCGCTCATCCAGATCGACTCCGAGCGTGCGCAGTACTGGCTCGGCGTCGGCGCGCAGCCGACCGAGCCCGTGCTCAACCTGCTGAAGATCACCGGCGACTGGCAGAAGTTCAAGGGCGAGCCGGGTGCCGAGGGCACCCTCAAGGTCGCCGAGCCGAAGCCCGACAAGAAGGTCGCCTTCGAGGCCGCCGTCAAGGAGTCGATGGGCGACGACGAGGCCGCCGGCACCGCGACCCGCGGTAAGAAGAAGGCCGAGCCGAAGAAGACCGAGGCCAAGGCCACCGAGACCGACGAAGCCAAGAGCGAGGGCTGACAGTGCTCGAAGAAGCGCTCGAGCACCTGGTCCGCGGGATCGTGGAGAACCCGGACGACGTCCGGGTCCGCGCCCGGCGGATCAGGGGCGGCCGGGTCCTGGAGGTGCGCGTGCACCCCGAGGACCTCGGGAAGGTCATCGGCCGCAGCGGTCGCACCGCCAAGGCCCTCCGCACGGTGATCAGCGCCCTGTCCGGGGGCCGCTACGTGCGCGTTGACCTGCTCGACGTCAACGAGGTCCGCTGAGTGGCGTCCCGATGAGCGAACCGCTCGTGGTGGGACGGATCGGACGGCCGCACGGGATCCGTGGCGAGGTCACCATCGACGTCCGCACGGACGAGCCGGAATCCCGGTTCGCCGCGGGCACCGAGATCGCCACCGACCCCGGCGCCGCCGGTCCGCTCACCGTCGAGCGGACCCGCTGGCATTCGGGACGCCTGCTCGTGCGCTTCGCCGGGATCGGCGACCGGCACGCCGCCGAGGCTCTTCGCGGCACGTGGCTCGTCGTCGACCCCGGTGACATCCCCCCGTCCGCCGACCCGGACGACTTCCACGACCAGGAACTGATCGGCCTCTCCGTGGTCACCGCGGACGGCGCCGACATCGGCGAGGTCGCGGACGTCCTGCACCACGGCCAGGACCTGCTGATCGTGCGCGGGCCCGGCGGGGAGAAGCTCGTGCCCTTCGTGGCCGCGCTCGTCCCCGAGGTGGACGTTCCCGGGGGGCGGCTCGTCATCGACCCGCCCCCCGGACTGCTCGACGAATCATGAAAATCGACATCGTCACGATCTTCCCCGAGTACTTCGCCCCCCTGGACATCTCCCTTCTGGGCAAGGCTCGGCGCGCCGGGCTGCTGGACGTTCGCGTCCACGACCTGCGCGACTGGACCCACGACCGGCACCGCACCGTCGACGACACCCCTTACGGCGGCGGCCCCGGCATGGTCATGAAACCCGGCCCCTGGGGCGAGGCGCTCGACACCCTCGTCCCGCCGCCCTCCGGTGGCGCGGCACCTTCCTCGCACGCGCCTCCCGCTTCGCCGACGGCGGGCCCGCCCCCATGGGCGACGCCGCCCGAGGACACCTCGGCCGCAGGCTCGTCGCCCCCGGGGACATCGCCCAGTCCGTCGCCTCGCGAGGCTTCCAGCGCGACACCGGTCGACGCGGCGCACGGCCAGTCCGGCGCGAGACCATCTGGGACCCCACTGGATGAGGCCGCGTCCGGTGAGAGCGCGCCCGAGGGGCCGCTCGGAGCGGGCGCCGGGGCGGTGCCGCGGCTGATCATCCCGACGCCGAGCGGACGGCCCTTCACGCAGGCGGACGCCGTGCGGTACGCCGCCGAGCCCTGGCTCGTGTTCGCCTGCGGACGCTACGAGGGCATCGACACCCGCGTCGCCGAGGAGGCCCGCACACGGATGCCCGTGGACGAGGTCAGCCTGGGCGACTTCGTCCTCGCCGGCGGGGAGGTCGCCGTGCTGGTGATGGTCGAGGCGATCGGCCGTCTCCTGCCGGGCGTCCTCGGCAACGCCGATTCGGTCGAGGACGACTCCTTCGCCCCCGGCGCCATGGAGTCCCTCCTGGAGGGCCCCGTCTACACCAAGCCGCCCCTCTGGCGCGACCGGCCGGTTCCGGACGTCCTCCTGTCGGGTCACCACGGGGCGATCGCCCGCTGGCGGCGCGACGAGGCGCTCCGCCGGACGGCCCGGCACCGTCCCGAACTGCTCGCCCGTCTCAAACCGGAGGACCTCGACAAGCGGGACCGCGCCGTCCTGCACGAGGCCGGTTTTCCGGTTGACGGCGAAGATATGGCAGACTAGAGCGTCCGTGCGTCCAGAGCGCACGGCGCCCGACGACCACTTCCCGCGGCGCGACGCCCCCACGAAAGTCCCACCGGGGCCTCTCGACGCCCGCGTTCGACCATGAGGAACCGCTGCGATGCACACCCTGATCCAGGAGATCGAGAAGGCCGCGATGCGCGCCGACGTCCCGGACTTCCGTCCGGGCGACACGCTCAAGGTGCACGTGCGCGTCACCGAGGGCAACCGTAGCCGTATCCAGATCTTCCAGGGCGTGGTGATCAGGCGGCAGGGCGGCGGCGCCCGCGAGACGTTCACCGTCCGGAAGGTCAGCTACAGCGTCGGCGTCGAGCGGACCTTCCCGATCAACAGCCCGTCGATCGACAAGATCGAGGTCGTCACCCGCGGCGACGTGCGCCGCGCCAAGCTCTACTACCTGCGCAACCTGCGCGGCAAGGCCGCTCGCATCAAGGAGAAGCGCGAGCACTGAGCCGATGAACGACGGCGCCCCGGGAATCCTTGACGGTGACCGGGGCGTTGCCCATTCCGGACGGGCGCGACGGGTATGGGAGCGATGTGCTCCGGCGGCGACACGCCCGCAGGCGGCGTCCAGCGGGCGTGTCGCCGCTAGGCTTTCGCTCTGATGACTGACGAGGACGATCGGAGAGACGTGCGATCCGAGGCCGAGGGCGCGGTGCCCGAAGAGAAGGAGCCCGTGAACTCGGCCGGGGAGTCGACCGACGACTCCGAGGACGACGGCAAGGGCGACAAGAAGCAGGGATCGTTCTGGAAAGAGCTCCCTGTCCTCATCGTCGTGGCCGTCGCGCTGGCGCTCGTCATCAAGGCGTTCGCCGTCCAGGCGTTCTACATCCCGTCGGGTTCCATGGAGAACACCCTCCAGGTCGGCGACCGGGTCCTCGTCAACAAGATCGTTTACCACACGCGGGACATCGCCCGCGGCGACGTGATCGTCTTCAACGGCCTGGACTCCTGGGACCCCGAGGTCCAGGTCGACGAGCCCGGCAACCCGGTCTCCAAGGCGCTGCGCGCCGTCGGCACCGCGTTCGGCGTGGCGCCCAACGAGAAGGACTACATCAAGCGCGTCATCGGCATCCCCGGCGACCACATCAAATGCTGCGACGCCAAGGGCCGCGTCACCGTCAACGGCGTCCCGCTGGACGAGAAGTCCTACCTCTTCACCGACCCGATCACGCACGAGCAGAACAAGCCGTCCAACGACCCGTTCGACGTCACCGTGAAGCCGGGCCAGCTCTGGGTCATGGGCGACCATCGCGAACTCTCCTACGACTCCCGCTCCCACCGCGGCGACCCGGGCGGCGGCACCATCCCGGTCGACCGCGTCATCGGTCGCGCCTTCGTCATCGTGTGGCCCCTCGACCGTGTCGGCAACCTGCCGATTCCCGGCACCTTCAAGCAGCCCGGCCTGAAGAAGGCGGCCGCCGTCGCCGTCCCCGCCACCCCGTACGCCATGGGCGTCCTCTTCACCCTGCCTCTCGCCTACCTCCGCCGCCACCGCCTCAGATCCACCTGAGGGGCACTGCCGGGGTGCTCGCTTCGGGCAGCCTCGGCGCCGGTCGGTGAGTGAGCACATTTCTCTGGATCTTGAGACCCGGGATCGGATCGCGCCCCCCCGCCGACGCTCTGGGGGCCTTGATCGCTGATGGGATGCGCGCCCACCCGAGGGTGGGCGTGCGACCGGCCATAGGTCACCGGTCGGCCTGTTCGTCGTTAAGGCGGTCATGTGCCGTCTGTCGGGGATGGCCGGGCCGAGGAGGTCAGCGACGAGATGGGCACAGTCCCGGTTGCCCGAAAGGGATGGCCCGCAAGTTCCGGTTTTATAGGCTGGTGGGCAGGTCCGTGCCTGAAGACGCCGTGCCGTCCGATGTCGAGATCTCTGTCGAGACTGCCCGGGGCCCCGTGGGCGCGGGTCTTTGCGGTTTCCGGGCGTTGAGCGGCCCTGCCCGCGGACATGGCGGGTGATCACGGGCATTCGGGGAGCGGTGGAGGGGCGCGGCGACGTACGCTGCGGAACATGAAGGGACGTCCACTCCGCTTCACCCCGCGCCGGGACGCAGGGCTGTTCGCGTATGAGCGCGCCCTGGCGCACGGGGGGTTCAGCCCCGTGGCCGGCGTCGACGAGGCGGGCCGCGGGGCCTGCGCGGGGCCGCTGGTGGTCGGCGCGGTGATCCTGCAGGGCGGGCGTGGCCGGATCGACGGGCTCAACGACTCCAAACTGCTCACTCCGGGACGCCGTGAAGAGCTCTACGCCGAGATCACCGAACGGGCCCTGGCATGGAGCGCGATCGTCATCCCGTGCCACGACATCGACCGGATCGGCCTTCACCGGTGCAACATCACCGGGATGCGGCGGGCCCTGGCCGCCCTGAACCAGCGGCCCGCCTACGTGCTGAGCGACGGCTTCCCCGTCCCCGGCCTGGACGTCCCCGGCCTCGCGGTGATCAAGGGCGATCAGGTCGCGGCCTGCATGGCCGCCGCGTCCATCGTCGCGAAGGTCACCCGAGACCGGATCATGGTCGGCCTCCACGAGCGCTATCCCGAGTACGGCTTCGACGTCCACAAGGGCTACGTGACCCGCGCGCACGGCGAGGCGCTCGCCGCGCACGGTCCATGTCCGGAGCATCGGTTCTCCTACGTCAACGTCGGGCGGGCCTTGCGTAACAATGGAGACGTGGCCTTGGAGGAGGAGACCGAAGGGGAGGTCTCCGGCGAGGAGCGCGCGGAAGGGGCACGAGCGTGAGCGCCGAGGATCTCGAGAAGTACGAGACCGAGATGGAACTGCAGCTCTATCGCGAGTATCGGGACGTCCTCGGGCTGTTCAGCTACGTCGTCGAGACCGAGCGCAGGTTCTACCTCACGAACTCCGTCGACCTCCAGGTGCGCGGCGCCGACACCGGCGATGTCTTCTTCGAGGTCACGATGCAGGACGCGTGGGTCTGGGACATGTACCGCCCCGCTCGCTTCGTGAAGAACGTGCGTGTCGTCACCTTCAAGGACGTCAACGTCGAAGAACTCGCCAAGAGCGACTTCGAACTCCCCTCGGACGAATAACCCGCGAGGCTCCCACCCACGGTGTCGGCAATCTCCTATCGCCGACACCCGGCCGCACCGCCACCGCCACCGCCGTGACCGGCGCCGCCGTTTGGTCGGCCGGGTCATTGCGGCTCGTTGGTGGCCGGAGGGCCGCCGGCGTCGTGAGCGGCCGCTGGCGGCTGGCGGCTGGTTGGAGGGTCATTGCGGCTCCTCGAAAGGGGCTGGCGGAGGCTGTCGCCTATCCGGTTCCATGGCCGGACCTTTGGGGGATTTCCCGGACTTCGTCAGGCGCCAGCCGGACGAAGTCCGTTCGATGAAGCCGGCCGCCGACAGGAGGCCCAGCTTGGCGTTGACCGTGGTCAGGTCGACGCCGGCTTTGACGGCGAGTTGCGCGGGCCCGGTCATGCCGCGGGCGGGGAACGCCTCCAGCACCGACCTCGTCACCGGTTCCAGGCGGTCGCGGGGGAGCACGGGTGTGTCCGGCGGCGGCGCGAGGTCGGCGCCGATGCGTCCCACGGCTTCGATGATCTCCGCTGGGCGGGTGACCAGCACGACGCCCTCCTCGCGCAGGAGCCGGTGGCAGCCGACCGAGGAGCGGGAGGTGATCGGGCCGGGCACGGCCATGACCACGCGGCCGAGCTTGGACGCCCAGCCGGCGGTGTTCAGAGCGCCGCTGCGCGCCTCCGCCTCGACGATGACCGTGCCCCGGGACAGGGCCGCGATGACCCGGTTGCGGACGAGGAAGCGGAGGCGGTGCGGATGCGTGCCCGGCGGGGACTCGCTGACCAGCAGGGACCGCCGGGCCATCTCGGCGAACAGCCCTTCGTTGGACGCCGGGTAGGGGACGTCCACCCCGTTGGCGAGAACCGCGACGGTGGGGCCGTCGGCGGCCAGCGCGCCGCGGTGGGCGGCCGCGTCGATCCCGAGGGCGCCGCCGGAGATCACCGTCCAGCCGTCGTCGGCCAGGTCGGAGGCGAAGTCGGCGGCGGCGCGCAGCCCGTAGGGGGACGCGGCGCGGGAACCGACGATGGCGACCGAACGCAGGCAGCCGTAGCGCAGGTCGCCGGGGCCGCGTAGCCACAGGGCGTAGGGGCGCCCGGCGCCGAGATCGTCGAGGGTCGTCGGCCATTCGGGATCTCCCGGGCAGATAAGGCGGCCGCGGAACCGGGCGCAGACGGCCATGTCCTGATCGGGTTCCGCGGCGATCAGGCGGATCCGCCACTGTTCGAGGCGCCGAAACTCCTTGGGGGAGGCTTCTACGGCGCCGGAGAGACGGCCGGTGCGGATCGCTTCGAGGGCCTCTTCCGGGCCGCACCGGCCGATGATGCGGTTGAGGAAGGCGTCGCCCGGTTCCGCGACGGCGGTGAGGGTGGCGCGGGCGGTTCTCTCGTCGCTCATTGGCGCCCCGCCGACCAGAGGGCGAGCGCGCCGCCGACGTCGTCCGGGCCGGGCTCGTCGTGGCCCGCCAGGTCGGCGATGGTCCAGGCGACCCGAAGGATGCGGTCGAGCCCGCGCGCGCTCAGCGTGCCCCTCTGCAAGGCCTCGTCGGCCCCTTGCATCGCTTCGGCGGACGGTGTGAAGCGTCTGCGCAGTTCCGGGCCGGGGACCTCGGAGTTGGAGCGCCACGGGGTGTCGGCGAGGCGGTGGCGGGTCCGTTCCCTGGCGAGCTGGACGCGTTCGGCCACCACCTTGCTGGTCTCGGCGAACTCCAGGTCGTACCGGAGTTCGGCCCGGCTGGCCGGTGTCAGTTCCAGCTTGAGGTCGATGCGGTCGAGGAGCGGGCCGGTCACGCGGCTGGCGTACTTGCGGCGGACACCGGGCGCGCAGGAGCAGTCGATCTGCTTCGCTGCTGCGCATGGGCAGGGGTTCGCCGCGAGGACGAGCGTGAACCGCGCGGGGAAGTGCGCTATGCCCTCGATGCGAGAGATGCGTACCTCGCCCTCCTCAAGGGGCTGGCGCAGGGCGTCGAGCGTCCCCGCCATGAACTCCGGGGCCTCGTCCAGGAAGAGGATTCCCCGGTGGGCGAGGGACACGGCGCCCGGCTGGAGCACGCGGCCCGACCCGCCGCCGACCATCGAGGCGCGCGAGGCGGTGTGGTGCGGGGCGTGGAACGGCGCCTGGGTGATCAGCGGCTGCCCCGGCCGGAGCGTTCCGGCGACCGAGTGGATCGCGGTGACCTCCAGCGCGACCTCGGGTTCCAGGGGCGGCATCAGCGTCGGCAGCCGCTCCGCGAGCATCGTCTTCCCGCAGCCCGGAGGTCCGGCGAAGAAGAGGTGGTGTCCTCCCGCCGCGCTGATCTCCAGCGCACGGCGGGCCTCGGCCTGCCCCCGGACGTCGGCCAGATCGAGATCGGGCCGGGACTCCTGCTGCCTGATGGCGTAGCCGTCCGCCGGGAGGGGGAAGTCGTCGTCCTCGCCCTCCTCGACCGGCGGCGGCTCGTCGCGCAGGAGGCACAGCAGCCCGCGAAGCGTGCTCGCGGACACGACCTTCATGTCGGGGACGAGTTCGGCTTCGGCGGCGTTCGCCTGGGGCACGACGACCGTCCGGCAGCCTCGGTTGGCCGCGGCCAGTACGGCGGGCAGTATGCCCTGAATCGGGCGTATGCGGCCGTCCAGGCCGAGTTCGCCGATGAGCACCAGCCCCGCACAACTGCGTGGCGGGACGACCTCCGCTGCGGCGAGCAACGAAATGGCGATCGCCAAATCGAAGGTGGAGCCCTTCTTCGGCATGCTCGCCGGGAACAGCGACACCGTGACGTGGCGATTGGGCCAGTCTTCATTCGAGTTGAAGATCGCGGCGCGGACGCGGTCGCGGGCCTCGCTGAGCGCCGTGTCGGGGAGGCCGACCAGGTGGAGGCCCGGTACGCCGCTGGTGATCGCGGCCTCCACGTCCACGACGAAGCCGTCCACCCCGACCAGAGACACCGAGCGGGTCTTCGCCAGCGTCATCAGCACACCTCCCGCAGGTGGTCGATCGAGAAGCCGTCGTTGTCGCGGTCGCCGATCAGGCCGAGGACGTCCACTCGCATGGGCGCGCCGCCGACCCCGTGCGCGGCGGCCCACTGCCAGGCCAGCCGCCGCAACCGGGCCGCCTTCTCCGTGGTGATCGCTTCGAGGGGGTCGCCGAACCGGGCGGACCGGCGGGTCTTCACCTCGCAGACGATGTGCCTGCGCCCGTCATGGGCGACGATGTCGAGCTCGCCCTCGCGGCATCGCCAGTTGCGGTCGAGGATCCGCCAGCCGAGGCCGACGAGGTAGTCGACGGCCGCGTCCTCGCCCTGCCGCCCGAGGCTGATGTGAGCGTTCATGAGTGCCTCACCTCCGGCCTCTGACGCTGCCCGAGTGTGACGAAGTGTGGGCGGAGAATGACTTTCTGTGGATAACTCGCTGAAGAATCGCGGCAATTCACGTGAAACCGCTGGTCGGTGCTTGCGCCGGCGGGGGCGGTGGCGCAGCGTGGCGCCTGTGACCAATGCGCTGGAGGACGCCGTAGCCGACTTCGGCCGCCATCTTCGCGCCGAACGCGCCGTCTCGCCGCACACGCTGCGGGCCTATCTCGGGGATCTGGCCGATCTGTGCGCCTATGCCGCCGCCACCGGCGTCGCCGAACCCGCGGACCTGGACGTCTCGCTGCTACGGGCCTGGCTCGCACGCCAGCACGCGCTCGGCCGCTCCCGCGCCACCCTGGCCCGCCGGACGGCCGCCGCCCGAGCGTTCACCCGGCACTTGTACAGGCGCGGCCTTCTCCAGGACGATCCCGGTCTGCTGCTGGGGACCCCCAAACGGCAGCGTGATCTCCCTGGCGTCCTCACCCAGGACGACGCAACGCGCCTGCTCGACACCATGGACACCCAAGGTCCTCTTGGGCTCCGCGACCTGGCCGTCCTGGAGGTGCTTTACGGGACGGGCGTCCGCGTCAGTGAACTGTGCGGACTCGACGTCGACGATATGGACATGGGGCGCCGGACTGTTCGCGTCCTGGGCAAGGGTGGACGAGAACGCATCGTCCCGGTCGGGGAACCGGCCGTCCGCGCCGTCCAGGACTGGCTTCGCGCAGGGCGGCCCTCCCTCGCGAACGAAGACAGCGGCCCGGCGCTTTTCCTTGGCGCTCGCGGGGGTCGCCTCCACCCGACGAGTGCGCGCCGCATCGTCCACGGACGGATTTCCGAAGTCGGAGAAGTCCCCGACCTAAGCCCCCACGGACTCCGCCACAGCGCCGCCACCCACCTTCTGGAGGGCGGCGCCGACCTGCGCAGCGTCCAGGAGATCCTCGGCCACGCCTCTCTCCAGACGACCCAGCTCTACACGCACGTCTCGGCCGAACGCCTGAAACAGGTCCACCGCCAAGCCCACCCGCGCGGCACCCGCTTCGAATGACGGCGGCCTCTCGCTTCCAGAAGCAAATCCCGTCACCTCCGGCAGGTCACCCCAATGAGCCGCCCTAGCCAACGCTCCAACCGCCCCAACCGGCCGTCCCGAAACCGGCCGTCCCAGCCGGCTGCCCGGCAGGCCGTCCAACCGGCTGGCCCCGGCGAGGCGGTGCAGGCAGCCTGGCCTGGCTGGGGGACGTCTTGCGGGTTGGTGGCCTGCTGTTGCGGAGGCCGGGGCCGGCCGCCCGGCCCCGTGCGGGGGCGCAGGCGGCGGGCGGGCAGATCAGGGGATTCGGCGTAGGCGGCGTTCCTGGGAAAGGTTGATCACGCCCGGGGGCGGACGCCGGCGGCCGTGAAGGCGGAAGCGGATGCGGGTGCGGCGCCAGGCGAAGGCCGCGCTCAGCGTGAGGACCATGCCCGTCAGCGCTCCGCCCGTCGCCGTGGTGGCGTCGCGCAGGGCCATCCGGGGACGTGGCGGCTCCGGAGAAGGGCTTGCGGACGAGGAGGGCTGGGAGGGACGCGGCCAGCGGGGGAGGAGGCGTACCTGGCGCTGGACCAGGTTGAGCGGGTCCAGATAGAGGGCGCCCCGGCGCAGCCCCCAGTGCAGGCAGGGCACGGTGCAGTGGAGCAGGCCGCCTTCCAGAACGCCGATCCGGGTGCCGGACGCGACCCGGCGCCCCGTGTGCACGCTCGGCCGGACGGGCAGGTACGTCGTGCGGAGCGCCCCGTGATCGACCGCAACGACGCCTCGTCCCGCCAGGGACGCGGCGTAGGAGACGCGCCCCGGCCCGGCGGCGTAGACGGCCTGCCCGGGACGGCCCGCGAGATCCACACCGCGGTGGCCGGAACCCCACGGGGTGGACGGCGGCGAGAAGGCCCGGAGAACCCGCGGAGCGGGCGGGCCTAACGGCCATCGCCAGGCGTCCAGGCCCGGTGCGCCAGCGGCGAGCATGCAGGTGAGCAGCAGCGTGAGCAGCGTCATGCACCGCAGCCTGCCGGGTACCCGGCAGCGCGTCGACAGGGTCGGTGAACTGTGGATAACCGCGCGGAACCGTTGATGCCCGGACGCGTCGGCGCCCTGATAATCTGTAACCGTGCCCGGAAGGACACCGGCCAGGGCCAGGCCGTCATCGATTCACCACGGTGGGTCGGCGAGAAGCCGCTCCCAGAGCGGGCAGGCTCAGACCCGGCAACGGGCCAGCCGCCTGGGGCACCCCACGGCGGCTGATTTCACGCGTCCGCATGCCACCACACGTCTGGTGGGGCGCAGTCCCTCGGTCCGTCGTCTCGGCGACGGTGGGACGGCACCCGGGCGCAGGCAGACAACCAAATGCGGCCCGGCAGGGCCAGAGAAGGAGAACACGGGCAATGGCACCCGTCGTCACCATGCGGCAGCTCCTTGAGAGCGGCGTCCACTTCGGCCACCAGACCCGCCGGTGGAACCCGAAGATGAAGCGCTTCATCCTCACCGAGCGCAACGGCATCTACATCATCGACCTGCAGCAGTCGCTGTCCTACATCGACCGCGCGTTCGAGTTCGTCAAGGCCACGGTGGCCCACGGCGGGACGATCCTGTTCGTCGGCACCAAGAAGCAGGCCCAGGAGTCCATCGCCGAGCAGGCCGCCCGGGTCGGCATGCCCTACGTGAACCAGCGCTGGCTGGGCGGCATGCTCACGAACTTCTCCACCGTCCACAAGCGGCTCACCCGGCTCAAGGAGCTGGAGGAGATCAACTACGACGACGTGGCCGGCTCCGGCATGACCAAGAAGGAGCTGCTCGGCCTGCGTCGCGAGAAGGACAAGCTGGAGCGCACCCTCGGCGGTATCCGCGACATGGCGAAGGTTCCGAGCGCCATCTGGATCGTGGACACCAAGAAGGAGCACATCGCGGTCAACGAGGCCAAGAAGCTCGGCATCCCGGTCGTCGCGATCCTCGACACCAACTGCGACCCCGACGAGGTCGACTACCCGGTCCCGGGCAACGACGACGCCATCCGCAGCGTCAGCCTGCTGACCCGCGTGGTCGCCGACTCCGTCGCCGACGGCCTCCTCGCCCGCGCGGGCGCCGCGACCGGCGGGGACGAGAAGCCCGCCGAGGGCGCCGCCCCCACCGGCAACGCCGAGCCGCTGGCCGAGTGGGAGCGCGACCTGCTGGAGAACAAGCAGGCCGAGGGCACCGAGGCGCAGGCCCCCGCCGAGGCCCCCGCCGAGGCTCCGGTTGAGGCCGAGGCCCCCGCCGAGGCCCCCGCCGAGGCCCCCGCCGAGGCTCCGGTCGAGGCCGAGACTCCCGCCGAGGCTCCCGCGGAGGCCGCCGCCGAGCAGGCCGCCGAGGCCCCGAAGGCCGCCGAGGCCGAGCAGGCTTGATCCCACGGTCCCGGTGGCGCCGCACGGGTGCCGCCGGGACCGTCGCGGGTCCCACGACCAACGACGAGAGAAGCGAAGAGAGCGATGGCCAACTTCACCGCCGCTGACGTCAAGCGGCTGCGCGACCTGACCGGCTCCGGCATGATGGCCGTGAAGAACGCCCTGACCGAGGCGGACGGCGACTTCGAGAAGGCGACGGAGCTGCTGCGTCTCAAGGGCGCCAAGGACGTCGGCAAGCGCGCCGAGCGCACCGCCGCCAACGGGCTGGTCGCCGAGCACTTTGCGAACTCCGGCGACGGGGCGCTCCTGGAGCTCAACTGCGAGACCGACTTCGTCGCCAAGAACGCGCAGTTCATCGAGCTGGCCCAGCGCCTGGTCGAGTTCGCCGCCGGCAGCGGCGCGGCCGACGCCGCCGCCCTGCTGACGGCCGAGATCGAGCCCGGCAAGACCGTCCAGGCCCTGATCGAGGAGAACAGCGCCAAGATCGGCGAGAAGCTGGAGCTGCGCCGCTTCGCCCACTTCCAGGGCGCCTACGTGGCCAGCTACCTGCACAAGTCCGACCCGTCCCTGCCGCCGACCACCGGCGTGCTGGTCGAGCTCGACTCCGAGAACACCGAGGTCGCCAAGGACGTCGCGCAGCAGATCGCCGCGATGGCGCCGAAGTACCTCACCCGCGAGGAGATCCCCGCCGAGGCGATCGAGAAGGAGCGGGCGCTCGCCGAGCAGCTCACCCGCGACGAGGGCAAGCCCGAGCAGGCCATTCCCAAGATCGTCGAGGGCCGGGTGAACGCCTACTTCCGCGACTTCGTGCTCGTGGAGCAGGCGTTCGTGAAGGACAACAAGAAGACGATCGCCAAGGTCCTCGACGAGGCCGGGGTGAAGGTCGTCCGCTTCGCCCGGTTCAAGGTCGGGCAGGCGTAAGGGCACTCTGGAGACGGGTACCCGAGAGACATCGCAACGCCAACGAGGAGGCCGCCGACGTGCCGGACAAGACGACCACTAGCGCGACGGCGGCCTCGCCGTCCGATCGGACGGCGTCCGGCGGGCGCGCCACCGGCGGGCACGCGCCGCGCGCGGGCTGGAAGCGGGTGCTGCTGAAGCTCTCGGGCGAGGCCTTCGCCGGGCGTGATCCGCTCGGCATCGACCCCGAGGTCGTCCAGCACGTCGCCGAGGCCATCGCCGAGGCCGTCCGGGACGGCGTGCAGGTGGCGGTCGTCTGCGGCGGCGGCAACATGTTCCGCGGCGCCGTCATGGCCGAGCGCGGCATGGACCGCGGCCGCGCCGACTACATGGGGATGATCGGCACCGTCATCAACTGCCTCGCCCTCCAGGACTTCCTGGAGAAGCTCGGGCTGGACACGCGCGTGCAGACCGCCATCACCATGAGCCAGGTGGCCGAGCCGTACATCCCGAGGCGCGCCATCCGGCACCTGGAGAAGGGGCGCGTGGTCATCTTCGGCGCGGGCCTCGGACAGCCGTTCTTCTCCACCGACACCACCGCCGCCCAGCGCGCGCTGGAGATCGGCGCGGAGGCGGTACTGAAGGCAACCCAAGTGGACGGCGTGTACGACGCCGATCCACGAAAGAATCCAGACGCGGTCAAGTTCGACCGTTTGGATTACGGTGAAGTTCTACAGCGGGGCCTGAAGGTCATGGACGCCACGGCCATCAGTCTCTGCATGGACAACGTCCTCCCCATCGTGGTCTTCGACCTCATGGGGCAGGGCAACATCGTCCGGGCCGTCCGGGGTGAGAAGATCGGCACGCTGGTCAGCCCGGCACAGGGCTGACGGCAGCCCGTGCAGGCGCCCGGCACGCCGGGCAACCGCAGGACCAGGGCCGACCAGATGACATGGGAGTCGCAGTGATCGACGAGACCCTCCTCGAGGCCGAGGAGAAGATGGAGAAGGCGGTCGCGGTCGCCAAGGAGGACTTCCAGGCCATCCGCACCGGCCGGGTCAGCCCGGCGATGTTCAACAAGATCACGGCCGAGTACTACGGGACGCCGACGCCGATCAACCAGCTCGCGTCGTTCACGCTGCCGGAGCCGCGGATGGTCATCGTCCAGGTCTTCGACAAATCGTCCATGCAGGCGGTGGAGAGGGCGATCCGCGACAGCGACCTCGGCGTGAACCCCACCAACGACGGCAACGTGATCCGGGTCGTCTTCCCCGAGTTGTCGGAGGAGCGACGCAGGGACTTCATCAAGGTCGCCGGGACGAAGGCGGAGGACAGCCGGATCTCCATCCGCAACATCCGGCGCCGCGCCAAGGACACCCTCGACAAGCTCGCCAAGGACGGCGAGGCAGGCGAGGACGAGGTGCGGCGTGCCGAGAAGGAACTCGACGACACCACGCACCGTTACGTGGCGCAGATCGACGAGCTGCTCGAGCACAAGAAGGCCGAACTGCTCGAGGTTTGATGGAACTCGACGATGCCGGGGAGCCCTCGGGTTCCCCGGATGAGCCGGAGGTCGACATGGCCGGCCCGCCCCCCGGAGAAGCTCTGGACTCGCCCTCCGAACAGGACGGTTCCCGTGAGGACGCCCCGTCGGTGGACGTGCCGCCCGTCGGCGCCACCGCTGTGACGCCCCCTGAAGCCTCTCCCGGTGCTTCCGGAGGGAAGCGGGAGAGCAGGACCGGCCGTAACCTGCCGCTCGCCATCGGCGTCGGTGTCGGCCTCGGTGCGCTGGTGCTGGTGTCGCTGTACACGGTCAAGGAGATCTTCCTTGCCGTGATGATCGTGTTCCTCTTCCTCGGCATGCGCGAGCTGACCGAGGCGTTCAAGAGCCGCGACATCCGCGTCCCGTTCATCCCCGTCGCGACGGGGATGGTGGGCACGCCGGTCGTGGCGTACGTGTGGGGGCCCACGGCGACGGTGGCCGCGGTGTCCCTGACGGTGCTGGCCCTGCTGCTGACACGGATGATGGAGGGCGCCGCCGGGTACGTGCGGGACGTCGCCGCCGGGTCGTTCGTGGCCGGCTACCTGGTGCTGATGGGCGGGATCGTCGCGCTCCTCCTGCGCCCGGACGACGGCGACCACCGCATCGTCATCTTCATCGCCACGACCGTCGCCAGTGACATCGGCGGCTATTTCGCGGGCTCGTTCCTGGGCAAGCACAAGCTGGCCCCCACGATCAGCCCCAAGAAGACGTGGGAGGGCGTCACCGGCTCGGCGATCACGTGCATGGCCGTCGGCGGGTGGCTGGTGTGGTGGCTGCTGGACGGCGGGCACGTCTGGCAGGGTGTGATCATCGGGCTGGCCGCCGTGGTCACCGCGACCGCCGGCGACCTCGTCGAGTCGATGGTCAAACGTGATCTCGGCATCAAGGACATGGGAACGCTCCTTCCCGGACACGGCGGTGTGATGGACCGCCTCGACTCCCTGGTCGCGACGGCCCCCGTCGTGTGGCTTCTCCTGGAGTTGTTCCTCCCGAGCTAGGACGCCGCTGGACGCCCGCCGCTAGGACGCCCTAGGACGTCCTGCGCCGCCGCTCGGGCGTCCTAGGAGATGACCCAGGAACGGCCCTGCTGTGCAAGGCGCTTAATGAGCGCGTCCGACCCCTCGCTCTTCGCGTAGCGGTGTTCTTCACCGGTGATGGGCACGAGCCAAAGCCACCGGACGGCGTCGCCGTTGAGGGTGAGGCCGCCCAGGGCAGGAGCCTCAGGGCCTGCGAGACGGCTCGGATCGTCCAGGAGCAGTACGCCTTCCCAGGACGACTCTCCGCCGCCCAGCGGGAACGTGCGGGCCTCGTGGTACCACTTGACGACGTCCCCGGGGGCGAACCACGTCACCGACCGCCATGGGTACTGCGCCAGCCAGGGGAAGATACTGCCGGCCTTCTGGCTGGGGAGCGTGCTGGCGACGGCGAGTTCGCTCCGTCCGTATGGGGCGACGTCGTCTTCGTACAGTTCCACCGTGGGCATGCGCTGGCGGCTCATCCCGACCGTGCTCAGCACGGTGAAGTCCCGCCCGGCTCTTGCGGGACGCTCCGACACGCCCACGGTTGGGGCCGCGCCAGCTCTGCCGCTCGCCAGTTGCCGTCCGACGTCGTGCCAGTAATGGCCGCTAGGGCCGAGGCGCTGCAGCAGGTGGCCGAGCACCGATTGCTGGAACTCGGCCCAGGAACCATCGGCCCGGCATCGCTTCCAGTGCTCGCGGGCCTCGTCGATGCGGGGGCCGAAGTCCTCGATCTCCTCGTCCAGGGGGAACGCGAACGGGCTCTGCAGCGCGGCGTCGCGCGCGTATCCGGGGATGCCGCGCCCCATGTCCGACCAGCCGGGAATCACGAACAGCGGGTCGCCCGCCTCCAGGACGGCGACGCCGTCGCCCTCCTCGAACCACACGACCTCCAGGGAGTCGCCGTCCAGCGCCTTGCGTCCCGACGGATGGCGCACATGGGACTCCGGCAGGAGCGGCGCACGACCCCCGTCCAGCCGGGACTGGTCGAGTTCCTGCGGAGCCTTCCGGTGGTTGGCGACCCATGCCGCCCCGACCACCGAGTCCCGCGCGTCCTTCAGGTAGGCCACGGTGACGTCGCCGTCGGTCTCGACGACGAGCCGCCGGCTGCCGTACGGGCTCGCCGCGGCGTGGACGACCTTGGCCGCGGACCCCCGGGACGAGGCAGCGGCCCTACGCAATACCGACATGATCGAGACCTTAGTAGCACACAAGGTCATGTGCAGGAATGTCGTCCCACGCGGCAGGGCATCGATCCGCTGACGGACAATGCACGCGCCGGTGTTTGCCACACTGGGAGGACCATGTCTACGACCCAGCCCGCCGCCGCCGGTACCGCGCCCAAGAAGACTCCGGCGAAGCTCGTCTTCGCCGCCCCGAGGCGCGGCAAGCCGCCGAGGCATCTCGCCGACCTCACCACGGCGGAGCGCCGCGACGCGGTCGCCGAGCTGGGGGAGAAGCCGTTCCGCGCGGACCAGCTGTCCCGGCACTACTTCGCCCGCCTGGTGGACGATCCCGCGAAGATGACGGATCTGCCCGCCGCCGTCCGCGAGCGTCTGGTCTCGGAGCTGCTGCCGTCGCTGCTGACCCCGGTCCGCGAGCTGGACTGCGACGGCGGGACGACGCTCAAGACGGTCTGGAAGGCGTTCGACGGCGTCCTGTTCGAGTCGGTGCTCATGCGCTACCCGGACCGGGCCACGATGTGCGTCTCGTCCCAGGCGGGGTGCGGCATGAACTGCCCCTTCTGCGCGACCGGTCAGGCCGGGCTCACGCGCAACCTCTCGACGGCCGAGATAGTCGAACAGGTCGCTGCGGGCGCTCGCGCTCTCGCTCGTGGACGTATCCCAGGCGGGACCGGCCGAGTGTCCAACATCGTCTTCATGGGCATGGGCGAACCCCTGGCCAACTACAAGGCCGTGATAGGCGCGGTACGCCGCATCACCGATCCGGCACCCGCCGGATTGGGCATCTCCCAGCGTTCGGTCACCGTTTCCACGGTCGGGCTGGTCCCGGCCATCGAGAAGCTCGCCGCCGAGGACATGTCCGTCCGGCTGGCGGTGTCCCTGCACGCACCGGATGATGAGCTTCGGGACGACCTGGTGCCCATCAACAACCGGTGGAAGGTGTCCGAGGTCCTGGAAGCGGCGTGGGCCTACGCGGACCGGAGCGGCCGCCGGGTCTCGATCGAGTACGCCCTCATCAAGGACGTCAACGACCAGGGGTGGCGGGCCGATCTTCTCGGCAGGCTCTTGCGCGGGAATCTCGTACACGTCAATCTGATCCCGTTGAATCCGACGCCGGGTTCCAAGTGGACCGCCTCGCGGCCCGAGGACGAGCGGGAGTTCGTCCGGCGCCTGGAGGCCCACGGGGTCCCGGTCACGGTGCGCGACACTCGGGGCAGGGAGATCGACGGGGCCTGCGGGCAGCTGGCCGCGTCGACCAGGGACTGAGCGCGCCGCGGGGGCGCCCCCGGCGCCCCGCAGGCGCGCGGGTGGAGGAGCACGGTGCCGGTGAGGACGGGTGCGCGGTTGCCGGTGGGCTTGCGCGGCTACGACCGAGACCAGGTCGACGCCCTGCTGGAGCGGATCTCGCAGGCGCTGGCGGGCGGGCCGCCGATCTCCGCCGACGAGGTGCGCGAGACCCGCTTCGACATCGTCCTGCGCGGCTACGACAACCGCGCGGTGGACGAGCTGCTGCGTGAGTGCATCAGGGAGCTCCAGGCCAGGGCGCCGATCTGGGAACGCTCCAGGCGGCCGCGCGCGCAACCGGCCTGGTTGATCAACTGGATCCAGAACACCCGGTTCTCCGGCGCCGGCCTGCGCACGGGCTACGACGTCCGGGACGTGGACGCGTTCCTCGCCCGCGTGGTCGCCGGCCTGCGCGGCGCGGCCCCGCCCGTGACCGCCCGGGACGTGCGAGAGAGCGCCTTCCGCGTCGTCCTGCTCGGGCCGGGTTACGACGAGCAGGAGGTCGACCGCTTCCTGGTGCAGCTCGCGGGCGCCCTGGAACGCTGACCGAAGTTATCCACAATTTCGCCGGGCGCTGCGCTCCGCCCCTCACCCGCGTAACCCTACGTGCATGGACTACTTCATTCCGCACTTGCGTCGGCTGCGCGTCCTGCTCGACGCCTTCCTCGCCCCGGAGATCACCGCCGTCCTGCTACCGCTGGCCCGGCCGGCGCTGCGGCTCGGCGCCGGGGACGGCGTCCCCGTTCACCTGGGCGGCGCACCGCTCCTCCCGCCGACCGAACCGTGGCCGGAGTGGAACGGGCGTCCCCTCGACTTCCTCGGCGCCATCGACTTCTCCGGTTTCGCGCGGTTCGGCAAGATCCCCGGCCTGCCGACCTCCGGCACGATCGCGTTCTACTATGCGTCCGAGATCCCGCGTCCCTGGGGTGACGCGTCCGCGCAGCGGGACGGCTGGCGCGTCTTCACCGGCGCCTTGCGGACGACGACGCCACCGCCCGGGGTGACCTCCTACCCCAAGACGACCTTGGACGCCGCCCCGTTCCTTTCCCTGCCCTCGCCCCAGGAGCATGTCGTCCAGCGGCTGGAGACGATCTACAGCGGCGTCCTGCCCGTGTATGCGCAACTTCACGCCGCATGGACACGGCACACCTGGCAGGGGAACGCGCCGGCGCACCAGTTGGGCGGGTGGCCGGCCCTCGTCCAACGCCCGGTGGGCCCCGACTGCCTGTACGCCTCGACGGGCCGCGCCCTGGACTCCCCGAAAGCCCCGGCTCTCACTCCTGACGAGCAACGCACGGCGGAAGACTGGCGCCTGCTGCTCCAACTCGACTCCGATCCCCGGCTCGGCTGGTACTGGGGAGACCCAGGCCGCGTCTACTTCTGCAACCGCCAGAACGCCCCTCTGGAGGAAACCTGGCTGAACCTCCAAGCCGCCTGACCCCGGCCCACAGTTCATTGACGATCACGGACGGTCTGGTCGTCCAGGGGCGGGCCTCTTCGGAGATCCGGCAGCGCTTTGTGTCAGCCCCGGGGGTTTGTGGCAGCAGTTGTTACGGGAGGGGCAGGGGCCGCTTCAGGGACGGTGGCGTGAGGTCATGACGTAGAGGGCGCCGACGGTCACCGACCAGAGGAGCAGATGAAGAGCGATGGCGGGGAAGGCGGCGGTGAAGGCCCCGGGGCCGTCGTGGGCCGCGCGCAACCATTCGATCATCGGGACGGAGAGCCAGCCGAGGGGGCCGATCCCGAGCAGGAGAAGGGCGAGGGCGCCGCCGAGGAGCGCGAGCAGCGAAACGCCGGGATCGGGGATGAGAGCCCGGCTCGTCCATGCGCCGAGCAGCGTTCCGGGGACGGCGACGAGGAGGTTCAAGCCATAGCCGGCCAAGATCGCTGAACCGGGCGAGCCTGCCTGGACGGCCTGGAGGAGGGGGATGGTCAGTGCCAGGAAGCCCAGGCAGAGGTTCACCATGTACGCCGCGACGAGCCCCGCCCAGATGGGACCGGACGGGCGGCGGACGGCGGTGGCCGTCAACGCGCGCTGCTCGTCCGGCTGCGTGTCGAGCAGCGCGCGCGCCGCCCAGGCCCACACGGGGAACATGATGGCCGCCACGTCCGCGAACGTCATGGCGGCGAGATCGGAGGCGTCAGGCCCGCTCGGTCCCTGAACGAGGATCAGCGCCACGAACAGCGCGACCACGATGAACGGCTGCAGGGCGCGCAGCGAACGGACGTAGCCCGCGATCTGGAACCGGATGAGCGCGATCACCGCTCGGTCCTCCGCACGCGGTAGCCGTCCGCGCGCAGTCTGCTCTCCAGGGCATCGGCCTCGTCCCCGGGCACCTCGACCTCCAGGACCGCCGTGGCCGCGGTCCTGCCGGCTGCCACACGGGTCACCGCGGTATCGGCCACCCGTAGCCGGTCGATGCCCGGCAGCGCCTCGACGCACCGCTGATGGTCGCTGACAACCACGGTGGTGCCGTCGGCCGCGAGCCCGGAGATCAGTCCGGGAAGCGCATCGCGGGTGGCCGCGTCCAGGCCCGCGAAGGGCTCGTCCAGGATCAGGAGCTCCGGGTCGGCCATGAGGGCCTGAGCGAGCCCGACCTTCTGCGCGCTGCCCTTCGAGAGTTCGGGCAGCCGCACATCGAGGAGGTGATCGAAGCCGAGCCGCTCCGCCCACGCGCCGACCGCGTCCCCGGGCACCCGGCGTACGGCGGCCATGTGCCCGAGGTACGCGCGGACACTGAACGGCTGATCCACGGGGAAACGCTCGGGCGCGTACCCCACCCGTGTGGGGCGGTCACTGACGATGCCCAGGCGTGGCCTGCGCAAACCTGCGATCACGCGAAGCAAAGTGGACTTCCCGGCGCCGTTCCGCCCTGTCACCTCGGTGACGCTGCCGACCGCGAGGGACACCGTGACATCCCTGAACACCCAGGGATCCCTCCGCCGATAACGAAAGGCGACATTCTCCAGCCGCATGAGACCCACACGCTAGGGACGCCACCGTAAGGGCGGCGTTAGCCGGGCCGGGCCGTCCGTCCGAATGTCCTCCCCTCCGGGACGCCAACCGTGAGGACGGCGCCGGTGGGGCGGGTGGTGGCTGCTCGTGGCGGGCGCGAGCTCGTGAGGAAAGGCCCCCGGGAGTCGGCGGCGTTCAGTCTCGCTGGGGTTGGGGCTCTTTTGAGGCGGTGCTTCCCGGAGGGAGGATGGGGGGATGGCTGAGGGGTGTTTGTTCTGCGAAATCGTCAGCGGGGCCCGGGATACGCATGTGGTCCTGGATGCGCCGGAGGCCGTGGCCTTTCTTGATGCGCGGCCCTTGTTCAAGGGGCACACGTTGCTGGTTCCCCGTGTGCACTTCGAGACGCTCGTGGATTTGCCAGGTGAGCTTTTGGGGCCGTTCTTCGGGCACGCGCAGCGGCTCGCCGCCGCGATGGAGTCGGTCCTCGGGGCGGCGGGGTCTTTCGTCGCCATGAACAACAGGATCAGCCAGAGCGTGCCGCACCTGCATGTTCATGTCGTTCCGCGCAACCGCAAGGACGGGCTTCGCGGGTTCTTCTGGCCGCGGCAGAAGTACGAGTCGGACGCGGAGGCGGCCGCGTACGCGGAGCGCCTGTCCGGTGCGCTCAAAGGGTGAGCTCAAAGGGTGAGCTCGGAGGGTGAGCTCGGAGGGTGAGCTCGGAGGGTGAGGTCGTCAGGTCGACAGGGCCGTCAAGAGGGCGACGTAGGGAGTCGCCGCCGTGGGGGCGGGGGGCGGCGCCTGGACGGCGGCGTGTTCGTGGAGGTCTCGTTCGGCGCGGTCCAGGGCGGCGGACAGGACGTAGTCGGCGACCGTCCAGCCGATCAGCTCGGCCGCCTCACGGATCACGAGGAACTGGTCGGCGGAGGTCGGGAAGGCGATGTGCTCGGTGGCGGGAAGGTCCTGGCGGACCGACTCGGGCATGGCCGGTCTCCCTCCTAACGGCATCTCAAAGTACGCCGGGAGGTGTCGCCACGGCATCCCCACTGAGAACGAGAATCGTCGGGTGTGCGGAAGAGCATGCACTACACCGGACCCCTGGCGACCGAACCTTCCGGAGACTGGTCAAACAGGAGCACGAGCGCAACGATGGGTGTTGTGACGGAGCGAAAAGCACCAAAAAAGGGTGCCGATACATCGGCGGACGGATCAGGCCCGTCCGCCGGGTTCGTGTTCGCGGAGCTGGCGGACGCGGGCGCCGAGATCGCACACCGGTTCTATGAGCGCGTGCTCGAACCGGCGTTCCCGCCTTCCGAGCTGGTGGGGGTCGCGGAGTTCCGGACGGCGTGGCAGAGCCCGCTGCCCGGTTTCCACGGAACGCTCATGCTGGAGGACGGCGAGCCCGTCGCCGGTGCGCTCGGCGAGTTCTCCGCCGACACCGAGATCATGCTCCTGTCCTACCTGGCCGTGTCGGAGGCGATGCGGGGCCGCGGTGTCGGCCGTGAGCTGCTCGGCAACGTGCTGCCGCGGTGGCGCGAGGAGTTGCGTCCCCTCGCCACGCTCGCCGAGATCGAGGACCCGCGCTTCCACCGGGCCGGTCCGCACGGCGACCCGGTGGCGAGGGTGCGCTTCTACGACCGGCTGGGGGGACGGCTCCTGCCCGTCCCGTATTTCCAGCCGTCGCTGCGGCCCGGCCAGCCACGCGTGAGGGACATGTTCCTGATCTCCTTCGACGTGGACCGGGACCGGGTCCCGGCCGAGCCTCTGCTGCGCTACCTGGAGCACTATGTCCGGGAATGCGAGGGCGAGGACGTGGTGCTTCGCGGCGACCCGGGCTACAACGCGCTGCGCACGGCCATCATGGCGTGGGGCGACTGGATCCCGCTGTGGCCGCTCTCCCGGCTGGACGAGGTGCCTCGGCTCGACGACGGGACGAACGGTGCACGGGCCTGAGAGCGCCGGCCGAGAGGTGCCCGAGGAGGAGACCGCCGAGCTGGAGAGGGGCCGGCGCATCCATGCCGGCGACGAGGCTGCGCTGGATGCGCTGCTCCAGCGCGATCACCCTGTGGTGGACCTGCTCGCCCGCGTGCTCGCCTCGGACGCCGGGCCCGGCGACAGCGCGGCGCGGGCCTGGGAGCGGCTCGTCACCGGACTCGCCGCCGCCCGTTTTCCGGAGCTGGGCCTGCGAGCGGCCGTGCTGGACCACCTGGTGGACGTCCTCGACGAGGACGGGCTGCTCGACACGGCGAGTCGTGAGACCGTCTGGTCCGGGACGTTCCTGGGCGAGGGCGACCCTTGGGCCGGCTGGTGGGAGGAGGAGCCGCCGGTGTGGCCGCCGGATCTGACGCTCGCGCCCGACCAGGTGCTGGCCGCGCTGCGGGCCGTGCCGCCCGGACCGCGACTCCTGCTGGTGCTGCGGGACGTGGCCGCGCTGCGGGAGGACCAGGCTGAGATGGTTTCGGGGTACACGGAGAAGGAGCAGGAGATCCTGCTGGAGTCTGCCCGGGAGAGCTATGTTGTAGCGCTGGACATGCTCGTGAAGGAGGGCGCGCATGCGTGCGGTTGACGTGAGCTGCGAGGTGATCTCGGGGCTGCTGTTCCGCTGGCAGGGGGGCGCGCTTCCGGAGGCCGACCGTGACGCCTACGAGCAGCACCTGCTCTTCTGCCCGCCGTGCATGGCGCAGAACGACAAGGCGCACGTGGCCCTTTCGGCGCTCGGCGCGGTGCCCGCCGCGCGACCGGATGAGGCCCTCCGGCGCCGGCTGGCCGGCATCGTGAACCCCGGGCCGGAACGTTGACCTACTGGAAATTCCTGCGCGCCGGGACGGTCAGCCCGTTCACCGGCCATGTCTGGGAACCCGGCACGTGGTACACCGCCGAAAGGACCGAGCCGTGCTCGGCCGGGTTCCACGCCTGCCGCACGGCCGACCTCCCGTACTGGCTGGGGGAGGAGCTCTGGTCCATCGAGTTGGCGTCGCCGGTCGCCGAGCTGCCCCACAAGGTGGTCGCGCCGTCCGCCAGGCTCCGTCACCGGGCCACGGAATGGACGCCGTCCGCCGCGGCGGAGTTCGCCTTGGCCTGCGTTGGGCGCACCGCCGTCCACGCCGCCGGTGAACTGCGCGAGGCCGGGCTCACCGGGGAGGCGGCGCGGCTGGAGGACGCTGCCTCCGCTGCCCCCGCTGACCTCCCTGCCCCCGCTGACCCCGCGGCCGTCGCCGACGTCGCCCGGGCGGGTGCCGAGGCCGCTGGTTTCGCCTCGCGAGCGGCGCGCCTGTGCGGGCTCGTCGTGGACGCCGCGGAGGCCGCCGAGATCTATCCCGTCGCGTCCGTGGCCTACATCGCCGCCCGCGCGGCCAACCACCGCACGGACGGCGGCGGCGCCGACCTGTACGAGCGGGAGCGTCAGTGGCAGGCGGCGTGGCTCGCGGAACGGCTCCGGCTCAGGGACTGACCTCGGAGTTCGCCACCAGCACGTCCAGGCCGGCCGCCGGGTCCGCGGCGTCCTCGAAGAGGACGTTCCAGTCGTCCATGAACGGTGACTCCTCGAGCCGCATCTCGTCTGCGGTGGGACCGGCAGGGAAGAGCCGGGATCGGACCCTGGCGAGGTCGGTGCGCAGGCCGGTGACGTCCGGGACTTCGCTCTGCTTGTCGCGAGGGACCTCCTCCAGGAGAAGGTCCACGAACCGCCGGAGCAGCGGCGGCCGGTCGGCGAGGTCGGCCACGCGTTCGGCGGCACGCGTGGTGATCTCTACGTAGAACTGCTGCGTGTACTCGTCGGGGGCGTGCGGTTCTCCCTGGAACCAGTACGCGTGCGCGATCGCCCTGCCGTACGCGGCTGCCGCGCGCGGCAGGTCTTCGCGGGCCCAGAAGACGTCGGCCTGTGTACGGTGGGCGTTCGCCAGCAGTTCGTGGTCCCATTCCTCGGTCCGCTCCGCCAGGGCCCGGGCCCGCCGCCCGCATTCGGCGATTCTCGACATGGTCTGGTCGAGGTCGTGGCGTTCGAGCGCGAGGTCGGCGTGTTCGTAGTACATCCAGGCGGTGTTCCACTCGTCGTCGAGTTGCTCGAAGCGGTTGATCGCCTCTTCGTAGTAGCTCTCCGCGCGCGGGTCGGACGGGTCCTTGAACCGCCGGGTGTGGGCGAGGAACACGGTGATGAGCGCGTCGGTCCTCGCCATGTCCTCGGCCTCTTCAGGGGTCGTGTCCTGGCGCGTCGTCCCGCGCAATCCGCACAGCCTGCGAATGAGGAGCAGCTTGCTGCGGAGGGCGTCCCAGGGCGCGCTGGCCGGTTTGAGGTAGCTGACGGGATAGTTGTCGAGCAGGAACGTCAGCGCGTCGGTGAGTTGCTGGTCGTCGCTCTTGCGTCGCTCAAGTGAGACGGGCGCTGTGCTTCTGGTGCCGCTCCACACCTCCGAGGCGCGTCCCCAGTCCTCCAGGAGCCGGCGGGTCAGCGGGAACGGCAGGTAGGACGCCCACCACCACACGGACTCGAGGAAGACCAGCGTGAACCTGGCCCGGGTCACGGCGCGTCGGCTGCTCAGCATTCCGGAGTGGAACAGCCATTCGCGTTTCTGCTCCTGCCATGCGGGGTCCTCGAAGCGGTACCACGACCCGTAGGAGTCGTAATTCTCGTCTTCCCATCCCCGGAGGATGGTGTAGTAGTGCTCGGCCGCGGCGCGGTGCAGCGGGAGCCAGCGCTCGTGGCGGTGGTGGGTCCGCAACCGCAGCGAGACGGAACGGCGGATGAACTCGTGCAGCCGGAACCGGTCCGACGGCTCGCCCGAGAGGGCCGGCACCTGCTGGAGGAGGCGGAGCCCGCGCAGCTTCCCGATGATGTCCCCGGTGTTGCGGCCGTCGTCGACCCCGTCGGCGCGCATGAGGTCGGCGAGCAGTTTCCCGTCGAAGGTGCTGGTGATCGAAGCGGCCTCCACCCCCTGGCGCAGCCGAGGTTCCCGGACGGCCTCCAGGATCATGTTGACCAGCTCGGCCCAGCGCTGCTCGGGATCGGAGGGCAGCCGGTCCAGCAGCCGGCGGAGCGCCGGCGGGTCGAGCGTCGAGGGGCCCTTCTCCGCGATCAGGTCGGCGACGAGGGTCACCCCGCCGGGATGCCCGTCGGTGAAGGCGTGCGCGACGTCCGCGATCCCGGGAATGAGCGCCTCGGGGTGGAAGCGCCGGGCGAGGTAGTCGCTCACTTCGGCGGGAGTGAAGTTGTCGAGCGGTACCTGCTGGAACTGCGCGGAGTAGGTGCCGAGGGTGTGGTCGGACGGCGTCCGGGCGATGGAGATGAGGGTCCGCGGGAGGCGCAGCGCGAGCCGGGTCATCCACTGGCCCATCTCGTCGTCGGCGATCAGCTCGAAGGTGTCGACCGTGATGAGGACGCGGCGGTTCAGCGTGAACTCGGTCCAGGCCCGCAGGAAGGCGTCGTCGATCTCGTTCTGCGCTTCGCGGATCTGCCGCCGGACCTCCTCGTCACCGACCTCGACGACGTTGGTGATCTCGGCCTTCTCGACCCGGCCGCGCCGTCCGATGTTCAGGGCGTTGCCGTACAGGACCCGGTCGGCGCGGCGGCTCTGGAACTGCGCGGCCTCCCGGAAGGCGTCGAACTCGTGGTACGGGGGGTCGGCGAACAGCTTCATCAGCTCGCGCGAGCGGTTGAACGTCTCGACGAGGACGGCCGTGCTGGCCCGCGCCCCGAAGTCGTTGTGAAAGCCCTCACCGAGACCGTGCCGCTTCATGTCGACCGAGAACACCTGGGTCCTGTCGAGCTGCGCCGCCTCCTCGGCGAGCATGTTCAGGAAGAACGACTTGCCGATGCCGTGCACGCCGACGACGTCTTGCACCACGCCGTCCCTGGATGTGGCGAGCAGATCGAGGGACTTGCGCAATTCGGCCGTACGGCCGACGAACAGGGTCATTTCTGGTTATCCGGGTGGTCCGCCCTGATCCGGTCCGATCGAGTCGACGGTTCCGATTCCGCGTCCGCGGCGGGCGGCTGGATGGCCGCGTGGCCGGCGTCAGGCAGTTCCCGAGTCGTCGGGACCGGCGGGGCCGCCGATTGGGGCCGCGCGGGCGGCGGTGAGGTGCCGGCGTGCATCGTGATGTTGCCGACCACGCCCTTCTTGCCGATCCGTGCCGCGTTTCCCCGGGTGGAACTCAGATCGACCCCCTCGGCTTTGACCTTTGCTCCCAGATCCAGCCGGTTCGTGCCATCGGCGTCGCCGAACAGGTGCTTCATCCGCTCGGTCTCCGTGTCGCGGAGTTCCCGCAGGCCGAGGAAGACGGCGCGTACAAGGCAGAGGACGAACATCAGCCCCGCCACCACCCAGGCGTAAGGGCGTCCCGTCTGCGGCAGCGAGAAGGCGATGACCGCCACGATCGCGCTCGCGCCCATTCCGCCGAGCAGTACCGGCTCACCCTTCAGGAGACGGACCACCTCGACCGGGACGCGCAGCAGCGAGCCCGGCGCCTGGGGCGGCGGCTCGGGGGCTTGTTGGGTCATGCCGAGAATCTTCACACGGCAAGACCGGAGAAAGGTTGCTACACGACACAAGTGCGTCAAAGCAGCCCTGACCGAATGCGGTCGGCAGCGTGCCGAGCGACCGGGAATTGCGGCGTTCGGCCGTTCCAGCAGGGCCCGGAGACGTCCGCTCAGTCGGGGGAGGCGTCGGTGCTGCCGAAGATGACGGAGGAGACCTCCAGGTAGAGCTGCTCCGGGTACGGCATGAACGGGATGCTCTGGAGCCACTTCTTCTGGCCGGCGCTCTCGGTGCGGAACTCGCCGTAACCGAGCACCCGGCCGACCATGGAACGGGCCAGCGTGATGTCGGTGACCTTCGCCAGAGGCATCATCACGACGTCCCGGTTGAGCACGCCCTTGATCACCATGACCCGGTGCTCGGTGACCAGGAAGAACTCCAGCGACCAGGCGATGACCTTCCAGGCCAGGTAGCCGACGGCGATCAGCCACAGCCACCAGACCCAGACGATGCCGGCCACCGCGCTGACCGCGCCGCACGCGATGAGCCCGGCGACGACGACCCCGACGGGCAGCAGCAGGACGGCGGGGTGCCGGCGCACCGCGATGACGCGTCCCTCGTAAGACATCAGGTATTTGTCGACGGTGCGCGAGGAGGTGTCGCGGTGCACCATCATGTCCTGCAGATTCACGGCGGCGTCCTCGTCATGATCCGGTTGGCTCAACGGTAGCCGACGCGCCGCCGGCCGCGCAGGGCCCGCGCGGTAAGGGCTCTGGCGCCCAAGAGGATCTTGTGGGCGGGGGAGCCGGAGCTCGATGATGGAACCCATGGAGTTCACGCCGGACGTGACGGGACGTCCCATCTGGCGGCTGCTGCTGCGGGGCCTCGGCGTGTACCTGCCGGGCTGGGAGATGCCGGCGGGCGCGCTGCGGGTCCGGCCGGGGACGCCGGCGGGGGGCTTCGGGCCGCCCGCCTACCTGGACGGCGACGCCGGGTTCGGCGTCCAGATCCCGGACCGGCGGCGCGGCCTGGAGCCGGACCGGGAGATCTACGTCCGCGGCAGGGAGAACCCGAGCTTCGGCATCGTCGTCGCGGGCCCGGCCGCGGCGATCGGCAGCCGGGTCGTGGACGCCGGGGTGCTGATGCGGTTCGCGCGGCGGCTGACGTTCGAGGAGCTCTTCGACGCCGGGGATGCCGACTCCGTCCCGTACGCGGTGCGCGGTGCGCGGGCCGTGGAGAACGTGGTCTTCCTCGACCGCGCGGCCGGGATCGGGCTGTGCGCCGAGGTCGACCCGCTCACCCGCACGGCCGGCTGCCCGCTCTACGTGCGCATCGGCAGCCCGGCGGAGCGGACCGTGCGGGCCTACGGGCTCGCCCAGCCGGTGAGGTCCCACAGCTGATGGGACGGCAGCCGCCGCAGCCGGACGGTCGCGGCGGCCGGGTCCCAGAACACCTCGTCGCTCTCCAACTCCAGCGACTGCGCGGCGGTCAGCACCGCGCACAGCAGCTCGTCCCGCGTCCGGACGGCCATGAGCGGGCCGATCTGCGCGACGGCGCCGGAGCATTCCGAGAGCGTCCGCAGGAGGGACTTGAGGGCCGCCTCGTCCTCCGGCGGACGGACCGGCTCCACCCCTGACGGGACGCCGGGCTCCACCCGGGCGAGCCCGCGCCTCGGCTCGTGGACGCCGTTGTGCGGCAGGTCGGCGCCCGTGGAGATGAGCAGCGCGCTGAACGACCCGGCGAGGTCCTCGGAGGCGTGCCCGCCGAGGAAGTAGCGGCGGCGCTCGGGCGCGCCGGGCGCGGGGCCGTCCGCGCCCTCGGCCGTGCGGAACCGGACGTTCAGCCGGCTCGCTCGCACGCACCGCTCGTACATCTCCTGGAGGATGTCCTCCAGCTGGTCGTCGCGCGTCCAGAGCCGTCCCGTGGCGGTGACGGCGTCGCCGTGGGCGCGGGGACGGCCGGTGAGCGCGGCGGTGACGGTGTCGTCGAGCTCTCCCTCGGTGAACTGGAGCAGTTCGGCGACGACGTCCTCGACGTCCTCCAGGGTGCGGGTGAGGGTGCGCTGCAGCTCCAGGATCTCCGCGCCGCCGCGCTCCAGCTCGGTGAGCCGGTCGAGGGCCGCGTCGACCTTCCCGGCGGCCGACTCCCCGTGCGCGCGGGTGACGGCGCGCACCGACGTCTCGACCTCGCCGAGCTTGCGGCGCAGCGCCGCGAGGGTGATCCGCTGCTGCTCCAGCTCGTGCAGCCGGCCCGCCTGCGTCCGCAGGTAGTCGTCGGCCTGGTGGACGAGGCCCGCCAGCTCCTCCACCTGCCCGGTGTTCTGCCGGAGCCGGTTGTCGAGCGCCGGCAGCACGTCCTGCTTGACCCGCGACAGCTCGGCGGTGAGCTGCTCGCCGACGGTGACCAGGACGTTGTTCTGCTTGGTGACCTGGTCGTTCAGCTCGTCGATCCGGCGGGTGAACGCGTTGGCCTGGTCGCGGCTCTGCTTGCCCGCGTAGAGTTCCAGCGCCCCCACCACGACGCACATCACCACCAGGATGACCGTCGTCATGGCACTCCTCGGGCGTGACGGTGTCCGGACCGGGTTTTGATCGCGACCATAACTTACGATCATGCGCGCGGACCGGAACTTACGTAACCGTCTGATCTCCATGACCAGCCGGTCTGAACCACCCTTCCCATGACATTGCGTAACCGGTTCCGTGCTAGCGGTGGCGGGCCGTTCAGACGCAGCCCTCGAACTGCGGGACGGTGGTGGTGATCCGCAGCCCGGACGCCCCGAACCATCGCTTCAGCAAGTCCGGCGCCGTGCCGTCCTGGTACATCCCGGTGATCGCCTTGTTGACCGCCTCGCAGCCGTCCACGTCGCCCTTCCGGAGGCCGACGCCGTACGGCTCGTCGGTGAAGGGCGCGTTGACCAGGGTGAGCTTCTGGCCGCTTCCGGACGCCTTGGCCGCGAGGCCCGCGAGGATCAGGTCGTCGGTGGAGACCGCGTCCAGCCTGCCCGAGACGAGATCGGTGAGGCAGTCGGAGTAGCCGTCCTTTTCCACCGGCAGCGCGGCGACGCCCTGCTCGTCGTGGATGCGCGGGAACGACACCGACCCGCGCACCTTGCAGAGCCGCCGCCCCTTCAGGTCGCGGATGCTCCGGATCCTCCGGGCGTCCGGCGCGCGGACGAGGATGTCCTGGTGGGCGACGTAGTACGGGCCCGCGAACGACACGTCCACCTTGCGTTCGGGGGTGACGGAGTAGCTCGCCACCACGAGGTCGACCTCGCCGTTCCGCAGCATCTTCTCGCGCGTCGCCGAGTACACGCGCTTGAACCGCAGGTTCGCCGCGGAGACGCCGAGCCGTCCGGCGATCTCCTTCGCGATGTCGATGTCGAAGCCCTCGTACCCGCCGCCGTCCTTGCTCGCACCGATGCCCGGCTGGTCGGCGTTGACGCCGATGACGAGCCGGTTCTTGCCGGCGACGGAGTTCTCGGCGTCCGCGATGCCGCACGCCGCGCCCGTGCCGAGGACCGCGGTCGCGGCGAGGAGGGCCGCCGCGGCGCGCCGCGCCCTCACTTCGACCACCGGTACTCCGCCAGGCGGGGACGCACCCCGGCGAGCACGAGCAGGGCGATCACGACGCCGGCGACCGGCAGGACGGCGTACCAGCCGCTCGTCCCGCCGTCCCCGTCCTCGACCGCCTCGTTGAAGGCCTTCTGGTGGACGTTTACCAGTTCCTGGAGGGAACGGTCGTAGGCGGCGAAGTCTGCGGAGGCCGTGCCGCGGGCCGCGACGGCCTCGTCCCGCTGACCCACCCTGACGCGGTCCCTCATCTGACGGTCGTTCGCCTGGACCTTCTGGTAGGCGCTCAGGGTCTTGTTCATGACGTTCGCCATCTGAGCCTCTCGCTCGGACGACTCCGTGGGCCGGTTGGCCTCGGTGCCGAGGAACCCGAGGAACGGCGCCCGTCCGGGCTCGAACGAGAGGCCCTTCTGCACTGCGGCGTTGTACTGGGTCAGGTTGCCCGCCTTCAGGTACAGGACGGTCTGGGACTTGCTCAGGTACACCTGCTCGTAGGCGTCCGCACGTCCGGGATCGAGCAGGAAGCGGGTCTCGTCGGCGTTCGCGCTGTTGCTGATGGCGCGCGTCCGCGAAAGGGCGAGGATCGAGTCGAACCCCTCTTCCTTGGCCTTGCGGAGATGGTCCGCCTGGCCGGACAGCATGAGGGTGCCTGCCGCGACGAGGACGAGCGTGCCCAGCGTGGCCAGCGCGAGCGGCACGTTCAGCAGGCGGCGGAAGCGCTTGGCGAGGTACAGCTGGAAACCGGCCAGGGTCACGAGCAGCGCGACGCCCACGACGAGGATCCAGGCGCGGCCCGCGAGGACCGCCGACCGCTTCTCCTCGTAGGTGTGCCGGACGAGCGTCCCGTTGTCGAGCGTCAGGTTGTACGCCTTGGGGAGCAGGTCCAGCTTCATCAGGTCGGTCGCCTGCCGGTAGAGGTCGATGACCTTCTGCGACGGAGGACCGGACGCGTGCGGGGACTGCCGGTCGAGCAGCAGCGCCTGCCCGGCGAGGCGCTCGTAGCGGCCGAGCGCGTCCAGCACGTCCCGGGCGGTGTTGTCCTCCGTCGTCTCGTCGGCGAGCTTGGCGGCCTTCAGCAGCGCGTCCCCGGCCTTGCGCCGGTTGTCGTCGTAGCGGGCGAGGGCCTGGTCGCGCCCGCCGCCCGCCGCGCCGCCGATCAGCAGCGCGTTGGCGAGCTGCGCGTCCATGTCGGTGAGCTGGAAGTACAGGTCGCCCGTCGCGACGACCTGCGGGCCCGCGTCGTGGCCGATGACCCGCACGCCCTCGCGGGCGTTCGCGATCGCCGCCCAGCCGGCGCCGAGCAGGACCACCAGCAGGACGAGCGACAGCGCGGTCAGCGTCCGGACGCGGGCCGCGACCGTGCGGGGCAGCAGCCGGCGGGCACCGGTCGGCGGCGCGCCCGGCGCCCGCCGGAGCGATCCGGCGGAGCCCTGCCGGGCGGGCGGCGGCGCCTGCGCCGGAGGGGCGGGAGACCCCGCCGAAGGAGCCTGCTGAACGGCCGTCATGTCGCCTCGCCTCGGGTGAGCGTGATGGTGGTCCAGGCGCCCACGTGGATGCGGTCGCCGTCGGAGACGGGGACCTCCACGTTGTACGGGATGGGGACGGTGGACCCGTTCACGCAGGTCCGGTTGGTGGAGCCGGGGTCGACCAGCGTCCAGGTGCCGTCCGGCTTGGCCAGCAGCACCGCGTGGACGTGGGAGACGCCGGGGTCCTCGGGCGGCTCGCGCAGGTCGATCTCGGGCGGGGACGGCTGGGACGAGCTGCGCCGCCCGATCCTGATCTGCCGCGCGGTGAGCGGGATCCGCCGTTCGGGCGCGTACGGCGGGAACGCGAGCGCCGCCGCGTCGGGTCCCTCCTCGGCGACGATCGTGCTGAAGTACTCGCGATCGGCCGTCACCACCGCCGTCCAGGCGTTCGCGGGGACGGGCGGCGCTGGGACGGGCGGCGCTGGGACGGGCGGTGCAGGGACGGGCGGTGCTGGGACGGGCGGTGCAGGGACGGGCTGTGAGACGGGCGGCCGAGGGGCCGGGGGCACGGGCCCCGGCGTGGCCGGCAGGGGAGCGGGCCGCGGATCGGACGGCCCGCGGTCCGCCGGATCCGGCGGAGGCGGGGCCGGCGGGCCGGGCTGCGCGGGTTGGGCAGGTTGAGCGGGTTGGGCCGGTTGAGCGGGAGCCGTCCTCGGCGTGGGGAGGCCGCCGCCGGTCGCGAAGTCGTAGCCGCACGCCTCGCAGAACCGGTCGGCTCCGGACGTCCCGCAGTCGGGGCACGGCGTCGCGCCGCCCGCGGCGGCCCGCGGGGCGGGCGCGCCCGGGGCGGCGGCCGGCGGCGCGGCCCCGTCGGCCGGGTCGCCGCCGATGCGCTCGCCGCAGACGTCGCAGTAGTCCGGCGACTGCGAGGTGTGTCCGCTGGGGCAGCTCGCCATGCTCAGCCCTCGCCCCGCCGCGTGGTCACCGTCTCGTCCTTGCGGGTCCGGACGGTCTTGGTGGACCGGGTCTCGATCTCCATCTCGGCGACCTTGTCGATGTCGCGCTTCAGCCGGACGGTGCCGGTCGCCGGGTCGACGACGTCCACGACCTTGCGCAGCATCGCGGTGATCGCCTCGTTGCCGACCTCGTCGGCGAGCGCCACCGCGCGGCCGAGCCGCGCCGTCGCCGTGTCGAGGTCGCCGTCCCGGCGGGCCTGCAGCCCCTCCTGGATGACGGCCGCCAGCTCGGCCTGCCCGGTGTAGTCCGCCACCCGGGGGTTGATCCGGGTGGAGCGGGCCTCGTCGTCGGTCCACTGGGCGAGGATGTTCCCGGTGGCGAGGACCTGCGCCTCCTCGCCCGGCCCGCCCGGCACGACCAGCTTCACCCACGCGGCGCGCAGCTCCTTGCCGCCCACCTGGCCGGGCGGCAGCTCGACGCAGACGTGGTAGTCGCGGCTCTCCGCGCCCCACGAGCCCAGCGGGTAGTCGCCCGCCTGCGGCGCCGCCTCGACGCGCTTGCCGGTCAGGTCCTCCACCGACGGCATCACCTGCTTGACGAACCGCACCCTCGCCGTCTGGGGCGTCCACACCCGCAGCGCGACGTCGGCGACGGACTTGCCCATCGCGGCCTCCGTCATCGCCCGGAAGTCGGCGACCAGCCCGGCCGGGTCGGCGACGATGTCGACGCTGCCGAGCATCGCGGAGGCGACCTTGCGCAGCTCGGCGACCTCCCAGTCGGTGCCGACGCCGCGGCAGTCGCAGACGAACCGGCCGCCGCAGGCCGCCAGCGCGGCGTCCAGCTCCTCGGGCGTCTCGTGCTGGTTCTTGCCGTCGGTCAGCAGGATCGCGTGCCGGATCCCGCCCTGCACGGTGCCGAACAGCTGGGTCGCCAGCCGCAGCCACGATCCGATCGCGGTGCCGCCGGACGCCCTCAGCCTGCTCAGCGCGTGCTTGGCCTCGGCGCGCGTCTCCGCCGACGCCGCGACCAGCCCGGCGTGCTTCGGGAAGATCATCGTGGCGTTGTTGGAGCCGGAGACCACGGCGAACTCCACGCCGTCGCGCAGCGTGTCGACCGCGACCTGCGCCGCGGCGACCGCCGCGCGCAGCTTGGTCTCGGGATAGGACATCGAGCCCGAGGTGTCGATGATGATGACCTCGGACGCCCGGGTGCCGGACGGGACGGGCACGCCGTCCGCGGCGGCCGCCTCGACGGACACGATGGCGTGCATCTCGCGGCCGCCCTCGGGCAGGAACTGGTTCTGGTCGATCTTGACGGTGAACTGCGGCTGCTCGCTCATCGGGGCTGCTCCGTGCTCTGCGAGGTATCGAGGCTCTGGGCGGTGACACGGTGGTCGGCGGAGGCCGGGGCCGGGAGCGGGATGACGGCGACGGTGATGTTGTCGCGGCCGCCCGCGTCCAGGGCGTGCCGCACGAGCGTCCTTGCCGCGCCGAGCGGGTCGGCGTCCGCGCTCTCGCGCTCGCCGGCCAGCAGCGCGGCCAGGTCACCGGCCGCCGGGAAGTAGTTCCACAGGCCGTCGCTGCACACCAGCAGCGTGCCGGGACCGGCGGGCCGGAACGTCGCGACGTGCGGGCGGACCTCCCCGGCGTCCACGCCGAGCCACGCCGTGATGACGTGCGCGTTCGGGTGCGCCTCGGCCTCCGCCTCGCTCAGCGACCCCTCGGCGACCATGAACGCCGCCCACGAGTCGTCCTCGGTGAGCCGGCGGGACGGGCCGAGCTCGGCCATGTCGCCGGTGCTGGCCTCGGCGTCCGGGGCGATCTCGTCCGGAGCCGGGCCCTGCGAACCGTTCTCGCCGGGCTCCGCGGTGCCGTCGGCGGACAGCCAGTAGGCGCGGCTGTCGCCGACCCAGCCGACGGTGACGGTCGAGCCCCGCGTCACCGCGGACACGTACGTGCAGGACGGCGCGTCCGACGGGGAGGTGGCCAGCGCGGCGACGGCCGCCGCCGCGCGCAGCGCCGCGTGCCGGGTGGCGTCCTCGGGATCGTCGCCGGCGTCGAGCCGCGCCACCAGCTCGGCGGCGCCGGTGTCGGCGGCGGTGCGGGAGGCGTCCTCGGGGCGCTGCGAGGACCCGACGCCGTCGGACACGACCGCCGCGATCCCGGAGCCGTGCGCGGCGAGGGCGAGCGCGTCCTCGTTGCGGCTGTAGCGGCGGCCGCGGTCGCTGGCGCCCGCCGCGATCAGCGGCCGGGCGCCGTTCCCGCCGGGGGCCGCGAGCTCCAGCTCGACGTGGTCGCGCTCGGCGGGCTGGCGCAGCCCGCAGTGCTCGCAGTAGCCGTCGGCGTCGATCGCCGTCCCGCCGCAGCCGGTGCACGGGCGGCCCGGGGGCGGTTCCGCCGCCGTGCCGGACGTGGACGTGGACGGGGGCGGGGCGTCGGTGAGCCGCTGCCCGCACTCCTCGCAGAAGACCTCCTCCGCGTAGACGATCTCGCCGCAGGAGGGGCAGGACAGCTCGGCGGCCTTCGCGTGGTCGGCTCCGGCTCGGTCATCGGTCACAGCATCGTCCTCGGGCGTACGGCATTGGCGGAGTCGACGAGCCGGCGGCACTCGTCCCGGTCACGGGTGCGGCGCGCCAGCTCACGGTACGTGGCCTCCAGCAGGCGGCGCAGCGAGGTCTCGGTGAACGGGGCGCCGAGCAGCGACCCACCCTGCGACCGGTTCGGCGCGCCGGCCCCGGCGAGGAGCCAGTCGAGCGCCGCCTCCAGCACCTCGGCGGCGAGCCGGTCGCGGCGCTCGGCGTCCAGGTCGAGGGCGGCGAGCCGGTCCCCGGCGGCGACCAGCTCGGCCGCCGACAGCTCGGCGGGCGGGCGGCCGCGCACCGCCGTCGCCACGGCCGCGACCTGGGCGGGCACGTACCGGATGGAGATCCTCGGCACCGAGTCGAGCGCCGCGACGGCCGCGCCCCGGTCGCCCGCCGCGAGATGCACGCGGGCCAGGCCGAACGCGGCGTTGAGGTAGCTCTGGTCGGTGCGCCACACCGTCTCGTACAGGCGGATCGCGGCGTCGGGCGCCGTCCGCTCGCGGCAGTAGGCGAGCGCGAGCTTCGGCGCCGCCTCGCCCGGCAGCAGGCCGTACAGGCGGTCGAACAGCGGCTCGGCCTCGGCCACCTGGCCGCGCGCGAGCAGCGCCACCGCCCGGTACCAGTCGACCCGCCAGTCGCCGGGACGCTCGGCGGCGAGCTCGCCGAGCAGCTGGTCGGCCTCCTCGCCCGCGCCCAGCTCGATCTTCGCGCGGGCCTGCGCGAGCCGGACCTCCGGCGTGCGGGACGGCGCGTTCGCCGCCGCCTCCGCGACCTGCGCGGGCTCCAGCGCGGACAGCCCGGAGACGAAACCGGCGGCGGGGTCGCTCCCGTCCACCAGCGGCACCGGCAGCGCCGCCGCCGCCGTCTCCGGCGGGATGGGCGGCAGCGCCTGCTCGCCGGCGGCACCGCCCGCCATCCGGGTCGTGAACCGCTCCGGCCCGAACAGCCCGGACGGGGCGGGACGCGGTGTGCCGTCCTCGGCCGCGAGGACCTCCCGCAGGACGCCGGTGAGCTGCTCGGCCATCTCCGCCGCGTCCTGGAACCGCGCGCCCGCGTCGGGGTGCGTCGCGCGCAGCAGGAACCGGTGGAACGACTCGAACCGCCGGAACACCGGGACGTCCGAGCTCGGCGGCAGCGAGTGGACGTACTGCCTCGTGTAGCCGCGGAACGGGAAGCTCAGCACGGCCAGCGTGCGGCCGACCGTGTACAGGTCGGAGGAGATGGACGGCCCCGCGTCGGCGATCTCGGGCGCCTGGTAGCCGACCGTGCCCCAGATGGCGCCGTCCGGGTCGTCCAGCCGCCGGACGCCGCCGAGGTCGATCAGCCGCAGCTGCTCCTCGGACTGGATCACGTTGTCCGGCTTGAAGTCGCAGTACACGAGGCCCTGCGCGTGCAGGTACTCGAACGCCCGCAGCGACTCCAGCCCGTAGGCGATGGCCTGCGCGAGCGGCAGGTGCTTCTCGCCGGGAGGCTGCGGCTGGCGCAGCAGGATGTCCTTGACCGCCTCGCCGCCGACGTACTCCATGACGATGTAGCCGTCGCCGTCGTGCTGGACGAAGTTGTAGATCTTGACGATGTTGGGGTGCTCGACCTCGGCGAGGAACGCGCGCTCGGCGGCCGCCGCGGCCATCGCGTCGGCGTCGCCGCTGTCCAGCAGGCCCTTCAGCACGACCCAGCGGTCGCTGACGTTGCGGTCCTTGGCCAGGTAGATCCAGCCGAGGCCGCCGTGCGCGAGGCAGCCGAGCACGCCGTACTGCCCGCCGACGAGATCGCCGGGGGCGAGCTTCGGGGTGTAGGAGAAGCGGGTGCCGCACTTCGGGCAGAAGCCCTCGGTCCGGCCGGGCCGGTCGCCGCGCCCCCGGCCGACGGGCTCGCCGCAGCTGCTGCAGTACCGCTTGCTCTCGGCGACCTGCGGGTCGCTCATCACCGCGCTGGACGGGTCGCGGTACGGGACGCGCGGCACCTCGACCAGCCCGGCGCCGAGCATGCCCCGGCGGGCGGACGAGCGCGACGACCCGGTGCGGGTGCTGCCCGTGCGCGTGCTGCCGGTGGAGGAGCCGCCGGCCGCGCCCGCGCGCGAGGTCGCCACGCGGGAGGTGTGCGCGGGCGGCGAGCCGCACACGTCGCAGTAGCCGTCCATGATCGTCCCGGTGCAGCCCGCCTGCGCGCACGCGTCGGGCCGCTCGGCCGCCGGCCGCGGGGCGGGCACGCCCGGCGCGGCGCTCTCCGGAGGATTGCCGCAGACGTCGCAGTAGCCGTCCGTGATCGTCCCGCCGCAGCCCGGCTGCGCGCACGTGCCCGGCGCGGGGGCGCCGGGCGCCGGGGGTCCTGGCGAGGCTGCCACGCCGCATAGGACGCAGTAGCCGCCGTCGACGGTTCCGCCGCAGCCCGGCTCGGTGCACTGGCTCATCGTTCCGCTCCCTTCGCCCGCGACATGATGGCCTGCTGGTATCCGGACAGCGACACGGTCGCGCTCCGCAGATCGCAGGGGGAGGTCCACAGCAGCTCGCGGGCCTGCTGGTAGATCCGGGCGAGTTCGGGGTCCTCGGCGTGGCCGAGCCGCGCGGCCTTCACCCGGTAGGCCTCCAGCCGGCCGCGCAGCTCCTCGCGGCGGTCCAGCAGCCCGCGGATCACGCCCGCGGTCTCGCGGGCCCGGTCCAGCGCCGCGGCGGACGCGCGCTCGAGGCCGGCGACGCGCTCGGCCAGGTCGTGCCAGCCGCCGCGCGTCGGCGCGCCGACCGCGGCGAGCCGGTCGGCGAGGCTCGCCGACAGGTCGGGCAGGTCGGGCAGCACCGGGGAGGCGATCTTGGCGAGCACCTCGTCCCGGACCTCGCGCGCCTCCGCCTCGGCCTCGCGCAGCAGGTCGAGGACGGCGGCGACCCCGTTGATCCGGTCGGCGAACCCGTCGCGCAGCCGCTCCGCCTCCGCCAGCCTGCGCCGCGTCCCGGTGAGGCCGGCGAGGATCGCGTCCAGCCGCGCGGTGTCCGCGCGTCCGTCCCGGGCGAGGGCCAGCGGGTCGCCGCGCACGACGGCCGCGGCCGACTCCAGTTCGCCGCGCAGCCGCTCGAACTCGGGATCGGCCCCGCCCAGGGACGCGAGCAGCTCCCCGGCCGCCCGCCGCTCCGCCTCGACCTCGGCGAGCCGGGAGAGCAGCGTCGACCAGACCGTGTCGAGCGCGGCGACCGACCGCGCGATCTCCTCGTACAGCGGCGTCATCCGGTCGACTGCCGCCCGCAGCGTCAGCCTCTCGCCGGACGGGACGGCCAGCAGCGTCCGCCGCTCCAGCGGCACCTCGGTGACGGGCAGCTCGACCGACGGCCCGGTGAGCAGCCGGGTCAGCTCCGCGAGCTGCGCCTGCCCCGGCTTCGGATGGCGGGCGCGCAGCTCCCCGGCCGCGTCGACCGCGCTCCCGTACAGGTCGAACAGGCTCCACAGGGACGCCATGCGCGTCCGCACGTCGGACTGCAGGCGCTGCGACTCCCCGCTCAGCGCCGCCCCCTCCAGCAGCTGGTACCCCTGGTGGGCCTCGAGTTCGAGCAGGGCGGAGCCGATGCGGTCCTTCTCGTCCCGGAGCCGTGCGAGCGTGCGGTCCGCCTCCTCACGGCTCATCGGGGGGCCGTTCACGCGCGCGTCACTCAACGCCGGTCCACGCTTGACCCATCTTCGCCCCCGATTCCCCCGAATAGAGCACGTTTTTGGAGCCTCAGTTTTCCCCATGCACGGCCGCCTTCTCAACCGGAAGCGATCACCGGCCCGCCGGCCGTTGCCGCGGTGCGTCACGCGACGCGATCCGGCCGTGCCCGAAGGCTGCAAAATGTCAGTGTTCGAACGTATGATCGAACCATGGCGAACGTTGCGACGCACCCCCAGACCGCGCCCACCGCGCCGGCCCCGCTCACCGCGGCCGAGATCGCCGCCCTCGCGCTGTCCCTCGCGCACCTCGGCACCGGCCCGCAGGCCACGACCGCGCGCCGGGCCCTGCACACCCTCCTCGACGCCACCCCCCACGACGACGTCGTCACCACCACCCTCGCCACCCTCACCGCGCCGCTGGACGGCTCCACCTCCGACCGCGCCCGCGTGATCGCCGCCGCCATCACCGAGCACCGCGTCGTCCGGCTCTGCTACGGCGACGCCGGCGCCAACGTCACGATCCGCGAGGTCGAGCCCGTCACCTGCCTCGTCCACCGCGACCACTGGTACCTCGTCGGCTGGTGCCGCATGCGCCGCGGCGTCCGCGCCTTCCGCTTCGACCGCATCCTCGCCGTGGAGTCCACCGGCCTGCGGTCCCGTCCCCGCCGCGCCGACCGCTACCTCCCCTTCCAGCGCAAGGCGGCCTGACGCCCCGCCGCCGGCCCGCGGCGCCCCCTCCCGCGCCGCGGGCCAGGCCCCCAGCTCAGACCGCGCCCACCAGCGCGTAGAAGGCGGCGTCGTCCATGGGGGCATGGGGGCATGGGGGCATGGGGGAAGCTTGCCGGATCAGATCGCCAAGGTGTGGTCGACGGCGCGGGCGACGACGGCCGCGACGTCGTGGGTCCGGGCGTGGACGTCGCGTTGGAACCGGGCGCCGTTGCCGCGTTCCAGCAGGCCGTGCAGGAGCCGAGTAACGGTGTCGAGGTCCCCGGAGCGGTCGAGCGCCGGGGTGAGGTGGTCGAGCAGCGCGGCCACGACCGCGAAGGCGGGGGCGGCGCGCCGGGTGCACGGGTGGATGAGGTCGCCGCGCAGCCCCGACCGCCCGGCCCGCCACATCGCGAGGCGCATCAGGTCGGCCCGCACCGGGTCGGGCGGTTCGCCGGCGCGCCAGGCGAGCGCGGCGGTGTCGACCAGGGCCCGGACGAAGGCGGCGATGAGCACGGCGTCGTCGGCGTCCAGGCACACGTCCGGCACCCGGACCTCCACGGTCGGGTAGTTGCGGGACAGCCGGGCGTCGAAATAGATCATGCCCTCGTCGACGAGCGCGCCGGTGGCGAGCAGCGCCTCGACCGTCGCCCGGTACGCCGCGGCGGAGCCGAACAACTCGGTCGGGCCGCTGGAGGGCCAGCGGCTCCACACCTGGTGCCGCCAGCTGTCGTAGCCGGTGTCGGCGCCCTGCCAGAACGGCGAGTTCGCGCTGAGCGCGAGGAGCGGCGGCAGCCACGGCCGGATGCGGTCCAGGACGGCGACGCCCTCCTCCGGGGACTCGATGCCGACGTGCACGTGGCAGCCGCAGGTGAGCTGCTCGCCCGCGGCGGGCCCGTAGGCGTCCAGCATCCGCAGGTAGCGGTCCGTCGGGGTGAGCGACGGGCGGACGCTCACCGGGGACGTGCCGAGGGCGGCCACGTCCGCGCCGATCCCGGCCGCCGACTCGGCCGCCGCCAGCCGCGCCGACCGGACGTGCTCGGAGAGCTCGCCGAGCGACGTGCAGACTGGCGTCGCGGTTTCGAGCTGCTCGCGCTGCAGCTCGGTCTCCAGGGGCCCCGACCGCCGGCCGCCGGTCAGGAACAGCTCGTCGTGGCGCTGGGCGTGGCTGATGACGGAACCGGAGACGGCCTGCGGCACACCGGTCACCGGGTCGACGAGGAGCAGCTCCTCCTCCACCCCGAACGTGCGTGGAGCCGTGTGAAGTGTCACCAGGATCTCCTTCCCGGCAGTGCACCGTTCAACGTCCCCGGAGGGCATCGTCCTGGTCGGAGGGGCCTGCCTACAATGCGCGCGCACGTGACCGGGCACCTCGGGGAAAGCTGGTGGTATGTCCTATCTCGTCGGCCAGTGGGGCACCGGAGCCGTCGGCAGGCGGACGCTCGGGGCCCTCATCGAGCACCCGGACCTCGAACTCGCCGGCGTCGTGTCCGACGACCCCCGCCAGGCGGGCGTGGACGCCGCCGAACTGGCCGGAACCGGCCGCCGCTTGGGCGTGCCGGTCAGCGGCGACCCCGCCGGGCTCCTGGCCGTGCGGCCCCGGGTCGTCTGCCACACCGGCGGCTCCGCCGACGATCTGTGCCGCGTCCTGGAGGCGGGCGTCGGGGTGATCTCGAACGTCCTGCCCATGCTGGTGGACCCGCCGTCCGCCGACCAGGGCCTTGTCCGGCGGCTCCGCTCGGCGTGCGCGACCGGCGGCGCCGCCTGCCTCACCCTCGGCCCCGGCCTGGTGGGCGACGTGCTCCCGCTGCTGCTCAGCGGTGCCTGCCGGCGCATCGACGGGATCAAGGTCACCGAGTTCCACCGCGTGGACGGTCCCGGGACCGCAGGGCGGTTCGGGTTCGGCGAGCCCATCGGCCGCCGCCCGCCGATCGTGCGGCCGGGCGCGCCGGCGCGCCGGTGGGGGCCCGCCGTCCGGCTGCTCGCCCGGCACCTGGCCGTCCCGCTGGACGACCTCGCCGAGACCCACGAGCCGTGCGCGGCCCCGGAGGCGCTGGAGGTGCCCGGCGGCCGGATCGAGAAGGGCGCCCTGGCCGGCCTGCGGTTCCAGGTGGCGGGCGTGCTGAACCGCCGTCCCGTGATCACCGTGGAGCACGTCGTCCGGGCCCGCGCGGACCTGGCCCCGCACTGGCCCGCCGCTCCGTTCGGCGAGGCGGGCGGCTACCGCGTCGAGATCGCCGGCGAGCCGGCCGCGCGGATGGACCTCGCCGGCCCCGGCGGCGCGGACGCCACTGCGCTGCGCATGGTCAACGCCGTCCGGGCGGTCGCCGAGGCCCCGCCCGGCCTGCACACTCCGCTGACCCTGCCGGTGTTCACCGGCCGGCGCCTGCTCCGCTGAGCCAGCGCGCGATCAGCGTCCCGGTCTCCTCCGGGCGGTCGACGTAGAGCATGTGCCCGGCCTCGATCTCGCTGATGACGAGCCCGGAGCCGAGCGCGGCGCGGCATGCCACCACGAACTCGGGCCGGACGAGGTCGGCCCGCGTCGCGATGACCAGGTGCGTGGGCACGCCCCCCGGCGGCGTCAGGTGGGGGCGGGCCATCTCCGAGTACGCCGTCACCACCGCCGCGGGCTCGAACCGCCACCGCAGCCGTCCGTCCGAGGCGGGTTCGAGGTGCTCGGCGACCTCCTCGTCCACTGCGTCGGCCGGAGCGCCGGGCCAGCGCGCCGCCCGGTAGGCGCGGGCTTCGGCGACGTCGCCGAACGACACGGGGGCCAGGTACGCGCGGGCCTCCCGCGCGGCGACCTGCGGGGCCAGCCCGATCGCGGGGTCGAGCAGGAGGAGCCGCCGCACCCGCCGCGGCGCCGTCCGCGCCAGATGCAGCGCGATCATCGCGCCGTAGGAGTGCCCGACGAGGTCGGTCCGCTCGACGCCTTCGGCGTCCAGGAGGGCGAGGACGTCCGCCACGTGCCGCTCGACCGTCCAGGGCGGCTCGTGCGGTGACCGTCCGTGGCCGCGCAGGTCGGGCGCGAGGACGGACCGGTCCGCCAGGTACGACTCCGCCGTCCGCCGCCAGCGCGCCCCATGCCCCGTGACCCCGTGCAGCAGGACGGCGGGCGCCCCCGCCGGATCTCCATATCGATGCACATGCAACGCCGCGTCCGTCATGGAGTGAAGCGTATGCGCGCGGGGCCAGGCCCGGACGTCCTTCACCGGCCATCGCGGGGGCCGGTCAGGGACGCTCCCACCGGACGGAGCTCAACGCCAGCAGGGCGACATGGAGCGACACGCACGACTCGACGTCGTCGAGATCGGCGTCGAGAACGCGCTCGATGCGGCGCAGCCGCTCGTAGAACGCGGGGCGGGAGAGGTGCGCCCGCTGCGCGGCGACGGCCTTGTTGCGCCCCGCTTCGAGGTAGAGCTCCAGGATGCGGGTGAGGCCCGCGCCGCGCTGGGCGTCGTACTCCAGCAGCGGCCCGAGTTCGCGTTCGACGAACGTCTGGACGCGCGCGTCGTCGCGGAGCAGGTGCAGGAGGCCGCGGAGGCGCAGGTCGGGGAGGCGGTAGAACAGGCGGGCGCCCGAGCCCCGGGCGGCGACGCCGGCGACCTGCTCGGCCTCCAGGAACGAGCGGCGCACGTCGCGGATCGTCTCCACCACCGACCCGGCGGCCATGACCGTGTCGCCGGACTGCTCGCGGATGCGGGTGGCGACCTCGGTGAGCGCCGTCTCCACGTCCGCGCGGGCGGGCAGCGAGGCGAGGACGCCGACGCGGGCCTGCGGGCCGCCCTCGTCCAGCACGCCGACGAGGGCGGCGAGGCGGGCGTCCCTGCAGGCGGCGGCGGCCGCCTCGGCGAGCGCGGACGGCTCCCCGGCCGGCGGCGCCTGCGGGCCGGGCCCGCGGTGCCGGAGCACCACGCCGAGCAGCCGCCGGCCGGACAGCGGCACGCCGAGCGCGCGGGCGCGGGCGGCGGCCTCCTGCGGGTCGGAGTAGGCGTGCGCGAGGATGCGGGCGATGATCGTCCCGTGCGCCTGGCGTTCGATGCTCTCGGCGTGCCGGTCGAGCAGCCGGCCGAGGGCGAGGGTGGTCGCGGCCCGCTCGACCAGCACGGTCTCGCGGGGCGACGGCGGCGCGCCGAGGTCGATGATCAGCCGGCCCCAGTCCTCGCCGCGGGCGCCGACCATGGTCACCAGCCAGCCGGACGCCGGGTCGTAGCCGGTGCGGCGGCCGGGCCGGACGGCGCGCGAGCGGGTCTCCCACGCCGACAGCAGCTCGGCGGGGTCGCAGCCGCCGGCGTCGGCGGCGAGCACCTGGTGGGCGAGGTTCTCCAGCACGACCGGGTGCCCGCCGAGCGCGGCGACCTGCCGGACGACCTCGTCGGTGGAGGCGCCCTCGACCGACAGCTGGGTGAAGATCTCGTGCAGCCGCTCGGAGGCGCGCAGCTCGGCGAACTGCTCGCGCACGATCCGGGCGTGCACGGACTCGGTGATGTCCACGAACGCGGGCTCGTGCGCGAGGACGATCACCGGGAGGCCGTGGTCCTCGGCGGCGGCGATCAGCGCCGGCGGCAGCACGCTGGCGTAGCGCCGGCCCAGTTCGATCATCAGCCCGCTGACCCCGACCTCGGCGAGGTCGGCGATGTAGGCGCGCAGCCGCTCCGGCTCGTCCGGCAGCGCGATCCCGGTGGTCAGCACGAGTTCGCCGCCGTGCAGCAGGTGCGCGATGTCGGTGACCTCGGCGACGTGCACCCAGCGGACGCGGTTGCCGGTGCGGTCCGCGCCCGCGACGACGTGCGGCTGGCCGCGGCGGACCGCGTCGAGCTGGAGGACGTCGTCGACGGTGGGCAGCATCGTGTTCGCGATGATACCGGACAGGGTGTCAACGACACCGACCACAGCGTTACAGGATGTCAGTCATCGGCAGACCGTCAACGGGGGCCGCGCGCTCCTGACACTCTGCGGGTGGCCGCGCGCGTCCGCTCGGCCGAGACTTGTCTCATGTCGGAACACGCGAACCTGCTCCGGCGCCACAGGGCGGTCATGCCGTCGTGGATGGCGCTCAACTACTCGGACCCGATCGAGATCGTCGGCGGCAAGGGCGCTCGGGTGACCGACGCCGAGGGCAACGGCTACCTCGACTTCTTCACCGGAATCCTCACGAACATGCTGGGCTACGACGTTCCCGAGGTGCGGGACGCGGTGGAGCGCCAGCTCGCCACCGGCGTCGTGCACACCTCCACCGGCTACCTGCTGCGCGGGCAGGTGGAGCTGGCCGAGAAGATCGCCCGGCTGTCCGGCATCCCGGACGCGAAGGTCTTCTTCGCCAACTCCGGGACGGAGGCCAACGAGACCGCGCTCCTGCTGGCCGCGTACGCGCGGCGCAGCGGCCAGGTCCTCGCGATGCGGCAGAGCTACCACGGCCGGTCGTTCGCCGCGGCGGGCGTCACCGGCAACCGGGCCTGGCGGAACCTGTCCCTGTCGCCGCTGGACGTCCACTTCCTGCACGGCGCCGACCGGCACCTCCCGCAGTTCGCCGGCATGTCCGACGGGCAGTACGTCGACGCGTGCACGCGGGACCTGCGGCACGTGCTCGCCACCGCCACCGGCGGGGACGTGGCCGCGCTCATCGCCGAGCCGATCCAGGGCGTCGGCGGCTTCACGATGCCGCCGGACGGCCTGTTCGCCGCCTACAAGGACGTCCTGGACGAGTTCGGGATCCTGTTCGTCTCCGACGAGGTGCAGACCGGCTGGGGACGGACGGGCCAGGGCTTCTGGGGCATCGACGGCCACGGCGTGACCCCGGACATGATGACCTTCGCCAAGGGTCTCGGGAACGGCTTCACCATCGGCGGCGTCGTCGCGCGCCGCGAACTGATGGACGCGCTGCCCGCGCTCGGCATCTCCACGTTCGGCGGCAACCCGATCTCGATGGCCGCCGGGAACGCCACGCTCGACTACGTCCTCGACCACGACCTCCAGGCCAACGCGGCCCGGCAGGGCGCGACGATCATCGGCGGGCTGCGCGCCGCCGCCGAGCGGCTCCCGATCGCGGCGGACGTGCGGGGCAAGGGCCTGATGTTCGCGGTCGAGCTGGCCGACCCGCGCACCGGCGAGCCGAGCCCGCCGCTGGCCGCCGCGCTCATGGAGGCCGCCCGTGAGCGGGGGCTGCTGATCGGCAAGGGCGGCCTGTACGGCAACGTGGTGCGCATGGCGCCGCCCCTGAACCTGACCGACGCCGAGGCCGCGGAGGGCCTCGGCATCCTGATCGCGTCCCTCGAAGCCGTGAGCGCGGCCGCCGGCGCGGGGGGACGCCGGGGGTCGTCCCCCGGCGAGGAGGAAGCCAGATGACCAGGCACGTCACCCACTGGATCGGCGGCAAGCCGTTCGACGGGGAGGCCGCGCGGCGGGGCGACGTCTACGAGCCCGCGTCGGGGCGCGTCGCCGGGACGGTCGACTTCGCCGGCCGGGACGAGGTGGACGCGGCCGTGGCCGCCGCGAAGGGCGCGTTCCCCGGCTGGCGGGACGCCTCGCTCGCCCACCGCGCGAAGGTGCTGTTCCGGTTCCGCGAGCTGGTGAGCGCGCACGGCGAGGAGATCGCCCGGCTGATCTCGGCCGAGCACGGCAAGGTGATCTCTGACGCGGCGGGCGAGGTGGCCCGCGGCCTGGAGGTCGTGGAGTTCGCCTGCGGCATCCCGCACCTGCTGAAGGGCGGGTTCTCGGAGAACGTGTCGACGCGCGTGGACGCCTACTCCATCCTGCAGCCCCTCGGCGTGGCCGCCGGGATCACCCCGTTCAACTTCCCGGCGATGGTGCCGATGTGGATGTTCCCGGTGGCGATCGCCTGCGGGAACACGTTCGTCCTGAAGCCGTCGGAGAAGGACCCGTCGGCGTCGGTCCGGCTCGCGGAGCTGTGGGCCGAGGCGGGGCTGCCGGACGGGGTGTTCAACGTCGTCCACGGCGACAGGGACGCGGTGGACGGGCTGCTGCACCATCCGGACGTCAGGGCGGTCAGCTTCGTCGGCTCCACCCCGGTCGCCCGCCACATCTACGCGACGGCGGCGGCGAACGGCAAGCGGGTGCAGGCGCTCGGCGGCGCCAAGAACCACATGCTGGTCCTGCCGGACGCCGACCTCGACCTCGCCGCCGACGCCGCCGTGTCGGCGGGGTTCGGCTCGGCGGGGGAGCGGTGCATGGCGATCTCCGTCGTCGTCGCCGTGGACCCGGTCGGGGACGAGCTGATGGCGAGGATCCGCGAGCGGGTCGCCGGGCTCAGGGTCGGCCCCGGCGACGACCCGGAGGCGGAGATGGGCCCGCTGGTCACCCGGGCGCACCGCGACAAGGTGGCGTCCTACCTGGACGGAGGGGTCGCGCAGGGCGCCACTCTCGCGATCGACGGGCGCGACCCGGACGTCCTCGGCGGCGCGGGCGACGGGTTCTGGCTCGGCCCGAGCGTCCTCGACCACGTCACCCCGGAGATGGACGCCTACCGGGACGAGATCTTCGGCCCGGTCCTGTCGGTGGTGCGGACCGGATCGTACGAGGCTGCCATGGAACTGCTCTCCGCCAATCCGTACGGCAACGGCACCGCGATCTTCACCAACGACGGCGGGGCGGCGCGCCGCTTCCAGAACGAGGTGGAGGTCGGCATGGTCGGCGTGAACGTCCCGATCCCGGTGCCGATGGCGTACTACTCCTTCGGCGGCTGGAAGGACTCGCTGTTCGGCGACAGCCATGCCCACGGGATGGAGGGCGTCCACTTCTACACCCGCACGAAGGCGGTCACCGCCCGCTGGCTCGACCCCAGTCACGGTGGAGTGAACCTCGGTTTCCCGACGAACGGCTGACGCGCGTCTCCGGTGCGTACGGCCGGTGGCCCCCGCGGGCACCGGCCGTACGTCCGCGCAGGTCACCGTCGTTTGGGACTTTCCCACCCGCGTCGTATTTCGTCGTTAATTTTTGTCCGGCACCGCTGTGCGAATAATGCCAACACCCATTGACGTGCTCTGTGTCCGGCGACACAATCTGACTGTCCCAATTAATTGGGACGAAATTGAAAAGTCAGGGTGGGCAGTCAAGGGGAGTCGCGCTATGGCCGCAGGCGACCACGCCGCAGAGGTGGAGGCGCTGGGAAGGCGATTTCCGGGCTGGACCATTTGGTTCGGCCCGTTCACCGGCCACTGGTGGGCACTGCCGCCCAAGGACCGCGACGTCGGCGACTTCCTCGAGGCCGACACCCCGCAACGGCTCATCGCACGGATCGAGGTGGTCGAGCACGCCGCCCCGCGGCGGCCGCCGGCGCAGCAGCCGGCCCTCCAGCACGACGGCCCCTCGCGGCCGTCCCGCGACACCCGACCGGACGTGCGGCGTCCCTCGAACCTCCTCCGTCTCGAGGGCGTCACACCGCCGTCGTTCGGCCGGGTACCGGTGGTCGCGTGGCCGGGCAGCACCGCACGGTGATCCGCTGTTCCCCACCCTCGCCACGCCCGCCGGTGCCGCCGCGGCCCCGGGAAGTACGGCAGCCCGCGCCATATCCCTCTCCAGCAACCTCCGTGTATGGCGCGGACGCCAGCACCCGCCGTCCCCCGGGGCCCCGGCGGTTTCTCCGTTAACGGCCCGCCCGAAAAGCCGCACATCATCGTGCGGTAATGGTCAGATGATTCTTAACCTTTAAGCGCAAGGGCGGACGCGACCCGCTCGCGATCTTCGGTAATTGGCTGCCGGTTCGCTCTATTCCGGAAGAATTATCGCGGGATGCTTGCGATCAAATCGTGCGCACCCGTCCAGACGATCGGAATGGCGGCGCGGCCGGGTCGTGGGCGTCCGCTCCCGGCGGGTACGCGCCGTCCCGCCGGGCCGGACGCGCTACGCTGCGCCGATGGGCCCGTTCGCGAGGGGGAGGGCCCTGAGCGCGGATCGGGAGCGACATGCGGCGGACGGCCACGGCACGGGCCAAGGCGGCACGCGTCACGGCGGCACGCGTCAGGGCCGCGGCGGCCCTGGCGGCGGCAGCGGCGATCGCCGCGGCGGGCCTCGCCGCCTGCAGCGAGGACGAGGACGAGCCGGTCGGCGCCGCCAGGGTGGCGAGCACCCTGGGGCCCGGCGAGGGAGTGGTCAACCTCGTCACGCTGCCGGGCTCCATCGAGAGCGGCAGCACCGACCCTCGCGTCGACTGGGTCACCCCGTTCCAGGAGCGCACCGGCTGCAAGGTCGCCCTGAAGGTCGCGAAGACGCCCGAGGAGATGGCGGCGCTCATGCGCGACGAGGACCGCCGCTACGACGGCGTCGCCGCGCCGCCGGAGGTCGCCGGCCGGCTGATCGCCGAGAAGCGGGTCGCCCCCGTCAACACCGATCTCGTGGACGGCTACAAGAAGCTCGAGCCGAAGCTCCGCGGGCTGCTGGAGCGGGACGGCAAGCAGTACGGCATCCCGTACGTATGGGGTTCCAACCTGCTGATGTACGACACGCGGACCGTTCCGCCGCCGTCGAGCTGGGCCGCGGTCTTCGATCCGGACCAGGCCCGCCGCCACTCCGGCAAGATCACCATGCGGGACAGCCCGCTCGCCATCGCCGAGGCCGCGCTGTACCTCAAGGGAAGCGAGCGCAAGCTCAAGATCCGCGACCCGTACTCGCTGACGCCCGAGCAGCTCGCCGCCGCCGGGCGCGTGCTGGCCGGACAGCGCCCGCACGTCGGGGAGTACTGGGACGACCCCGCCGACGCGGTCAGCGCGTTCGCGGGCGGACGCGCCGCGCTGGGCCAGGCGTGGCCCTACCAGGTGGACGTGCTGAACCGCGCGGGCAGGCCCGTACGAGGGGCCGTCCCGGCCGAGGGCGTGACCGGCTGGATGGACGCGTGGATGATCGGCGCCCGCGTCCAGCACCCGAACTGCATGTACCAGTGGCTGCAGTGGACGGCGTCGCCGGACGTCCAGCAGCAGGTCGCCGAGTGGGCCGGAGTCGCGCCCGCCAACCCGCAGGCGTGCTCGGGCGACCGGCTCCGGCCGGTGTTCTGCGCCGCCTACCGCGTCGGCGACCGGGCCTACCTCAGCAAGGTCATCTTCGCGCACGCCCCGTCGAAGGCGTGCGGCCGCAAGTCGAAGGACGACGACTGCACCGACTACGCCGAGTGGACGAAGGTCTGGGTCGGGGCGACGCGACCGGAGTCGGTGAACCCCTCGGCCAAGCCGTAGCCGCCGGCCCGGGCACGGCGGCCCGCGCTCCGGCGAACGGCGCTAAAGGTCTCTCCGGCGCGCCCGGCCGCCCCCAGCCGGGCGCGCCTGTGGGGTGGCCCCGGGCTTCCCCCCGAACGCCCGGGTCACCCTTCTCCCTGGAGAGACCTCCATGACGACGGACTCCAGGCCCGTCGCCTTCGCCGGCGGCGGCAACACGGCCGACCGTCCGGCGTCCGTGCGCGACTCCCTGGAGCCCCGCCGCGGGCGGGGTGCCGGCGGGGCGGGTGCGCATTCGTCGCACGCGAGCACCCCGGACGAGTCCGGCAGGCGGCCGACGCGGACGCGCGGCCGGGGCCACTTCTTGTGGCAGACGACGCAGGCGTCGCCCAGGAGCTGGGCTGTGGTCAGCCCGCCCGGGTCCACCGTCGGCTCGCCTGTCTGGCCCATGTTCATCCCCCTGAAGGGAGTCGCCTTCACGTGACTCCATTTATAGGCGTGACCGGGTGTTGCCACCGTTACCGAAGGTGAAAAGGGCGGCAAAGCCTCACGTGTCGTCTCCCCGTCCGAGGGCGGACGGTCTATGCGCGCGGACCGGGATGACCGGAACCGGGCTGGTCGAGGACTTTGCAGACCAGGGCTATGTGGCGACCGGCCGGGTGCTTTGCTGTCTTTTGGCGGCGTTCTGCGTACAAAGGAGGCATGTCGGCTCAGAAGGGCGGGTCTTCGCGCGCCCGGCCGCGCGGGCCCCGGTTCGCACGGACGGGCGCGACGCCCGCCGCGGCCGGCCTGCTCGGTGCCCTGCTGGTGGCCGCGGTGGTCCTGGCGGCCGTCCTGCTGGCCCTGCTCGCCGACGTCCACCGCACCGGCGTTCTCGTGATCGTCACGGCCGTGCTGTGCGCGGTCGTCGTCGGGCTGGCCGTCTGGGGCGTCCGGCGCGCCGTCGCCCGGACGCTGCGGCCGGTGGCGCGGCTCAGGGAGGAGCTGACCGACCTCGCCGACCCCGGGCCCGGCGCCCGTGTCGGCGTTCCGGCCACGGGCGACGACGTCGAGCGACTGGCCGGCCGCGTCAACCTGCTCCTCAGTCGGCTGGAGGAGTCGGTGGAGCAGCGGCGGGCTTTCTTCGCCGACGCCTCGCACGAGCTGCGCACTCCCCTGACCGGCCTGCGGACCCGCATCGAACTGGCCCTGCACGACCCCGAGGAGGCCGACCTCGCCGGCACGCTGCGGGACGCCATGGCAGACGTCGACCGCCTGCACCACATCGTCGAGGACCTCTTCGTCCTCGCCCGCCTCGATTCGGAGGGCAGGCCGGCCCGGACGCGAATGAACCTGCGGTCGCTGGTGGAGATGCAGCTCGCCCGGCAGTCCTCGGCGGTCCCGGTGACGGTCGAGGTGGAGCCGGGCATCGAGGTCATGGTCAACCCGCCGCGCCTCGGCCGCGCCCTCGGCAACCTGCTCGCCAACGCCGAGCGGTACGCCGTCACGCGGATCGAGGTGAACGCGCGCGCCGTGGGCGAGGAGGCCGTCATCGAGATCCGCGACGACGGTCCCGGCATCCCGCCCGCCGACCGCGACCGCGTCTTCGAGCGCTTCGCCCGGCTCGACCCCGCCCGGAGCCGTGACAAGGGCGGCAGCGGCCTCGGCCTCCCGATCGCGCGGCAGATCGCCATGTCCCACGGCGGGAGCCTGCACGTCGCCGACGACGCGTGCGGCGCCCGCCTCGTCCTGCGGCTGCCCCTCGCCCGCTGACCCGTCGGGGTGAGCGGGCGCGGCGAGCGGGCGTCGGCAGGCGGGCGCGGCGTGCGGGCGTCGGCGTGCGGTGCGGGGGAGACCTGGGCGGGGCGATGCCCGAGAATGGAACGGTGACGTCTCCTTCAAGCCCCGACGCGTCCACCCGCGAGGTGGTCGTCCTCGGCTCCACCGGTTCCATCGGCACCCAGGCGCTGGACTTGATCCGCCGCAACCCCGGCAGGTTCCGGGTGACCGGGCTCGCGGCCGGCGGCGGGCGGGTGGAGCTGCTGGCCGAGCAGGCGCTGGAGTTCCGGCCCGAGATCGTCGCGGTCGCCAAGGCGTCCGCCGCGCAGGAGCTGCAGCTCGCGTTCTATGCCGAGGCGAAGCGGCGCGGCTACGCCTCCGGCGACTTCGCCATCCCGAAGATCGTCGCCGGCCCGGACGCGGTCGCCGAGGTCGCCGCCTGGCAGTGCGACGTGGTGCTGAACGGGGTGACCGGCGCGCTCGGCCTCGCCTCGACGCTGGCCGCGCTGGACGCCGGGCGGACGCTCGCCCTCGCCAACAAGGAGTCGCTCATCGTCGGCGGCCCGCTGGTCAAGGAGCGGGCGCGGCCGGGGCAGATCGTCCCGGTCGACTCCGAGCACTCGGCGCTCGCCCAGTGCTTGCGCGGGGGGCGCGCCGAGGAGGTGCGACGGCTCGTGCTGACCGCGAGCGGCGGCCCGTTCCGCGGCCGGAGCCGCGCTGAGCTGGCCGGCGTCACGCCCGAGCAGGCGCTGAACCACCCGACCTGGGACATGGGCCCGGTCATCACGATCAACTCGGCGACCCTGGTCAACAAGGGGCTCGAGGTCATCGAGGCGCACCTGCTGTTCGACGTCCCGATGGACCGGATCGAGGTCATGGTCCACCCGCAGTCGGTCATCCACTCGATGGTCGAGTTCACCGACGGCGCCACGCTCGCGCAGGCGAGCCCGCCCGACATGCGGCTGCCGATCGCGCTCGGCATCGACTGGCCCGACCGCGTCCCGGACGCCGGTCCGGGGATCGACTGGACGGCGGCCCACACCTGGGAGCTGTTCCCGCTCGACGACGAGGCCTTTCCCGCCGTCGCGCTGGCCCGGCACGCCGGTGAGCTGGGCGGAACCGTCCCGGCCGTTTACAACGCCGCCAATGAGGAATGTGTGGACGCGTTCCGTGCGGGACGGCTCCCGTTCCTCGGGATAGTCGACACGGTCGCGCGGGTAGTGGACGAGCACGGTTCGGGCACGCCCGGGGAGCTGACGCTGGAGGACGTCCTCGCCGCCGACGGATGGGCGCGGGCCAGGAGCAGGGAACTGACCGGAACCGACTGACCCGGGTACCTCCCGGGAACGAGCCCCGAGAGGATCCCCGGATGGCCTTCTTGCTGGGCGCGGTGGCGTTCGTCGTCGCGCTGCTGGCGTCGGTGATGCTCCACGAGGGCGGGCACCTCGTCACCGCCAAGCGCTTCGGGATGAAGGCCACGCAGTACTTCGTCGGGTTCGGGCCGACCCTGTGGTCCACCCGCCGCGGCGAGACCGAGTACGGCGTGAAGGCGATCCCGCTGGGCGGCTTCGTCAAGATCGTCGGCTACACGCCGCTGGAGGAGATCGACGAGGCGGACCGGCCCCGCGCCTTCTACCGGCAGCCCGCCGGGCGCCGCGCGGTCGTCATCGCCGCGGGCGTCGTCGCCAACTTCGTGTTCGCGTTCCTGCTGCTCCTGGCGATGGCCGTGACGATCGGCGTGCCCCAGTCCGGCACGGTGACCAGCACGGTCGACAAGGTGTCGAGCTGCGTTCCGGCCACGCTGCGGGAAGGCTGCGGCGGCGGCCGCCCGCCCTCCCCGGCGGCGCGGGCCGGGCTGCGGGCCGGTGACCGGATCGTCGCGTTCAACGGCATGCAGGTCTCCGACTGGGCCGACCTCACCAAGGCGATCAACGCGGCGAAGCCGGGGGAGACGGTGCCGGCGGTGGTCCAGCGGCCGGGCGCGGGCCATCCCGTCACGCTGCCGATCACGCTCGCGGACGCGGGCGGCGAACCGTTCGTCGGCATCTCCGCGAAGGTCGTCGGCGGCGGGTACGAGCGGGCCGGGCCGCTCGACGCGGTGGTGTTCGCCGCGCGCGGCATCGGCCGGACGGTCCAGGGCATCGGCGTGGTCGCGGCCGACCTGCCCGCGGCGATACCCAAGCTGTTCTCGCCCGAGCGGGAGAGCACGCCAGGCGGCCAGGTCGGCAGCGTGGTCGGCGCGACCGAGGTGTCCGGGCAGATCTTCTCCTCCGACAACACCGCCCGGGACAAGGTCGCCCTGTTCCTGTCGCTGGTCGTGTCGGTGAACATCTTCCTCGGCGCGCTGAACGTCCTGCCCCTGCTGCCGCTGGACGGCGGGCATCTCGCCGTCGTCGCGTACGAGCGGGCGCGGGCGGGCGTCAACCGGATCCGGGGGCGGCCGGATCCGGGCACGGTCGACATCGCCAAGCTGATGCCCCTGACCTATCTGGCGGTCCTGCTGCTGGTGGGGTTCGGCGTGCTGCTGATCCTCGCCGACGTGCTCAATCCGCTCCAGTTGCCGGGGTGACCCGAAATGTTTACGGAGCGTGCGTGCGCGGTCACACTGTTCGGTACCGGGTGCCGTCAATACAGCCGCACCGGGCGCTTAGGCTTTGTACGGGGCCGAAAGTAAGAGGAGAGGGATGAGCGTTTCACTGGGAATGCCGAATGTCCGCGGCGAGGGCGACGGGCCGGGGGCGCAGGGTCCGAGCACGCCCCGCCGCAAGTCCCGGCAGATCATGGTCGGGAACGTTCCGGTCGGGGGGGATGCTCCGGTGTCGGTGCAGTCCATGACCACCACCCTCACCGCCGACGTGAACGCCACGCTCCAGCAGATCGCGGAGCTGACCGCGTCCGGGTGCCAGATCGTGCGGGTCGCGGTGCCGTCGCAGGACGACGCCGACGCGCTGCCGGCGATCGCCCGCAAGTCGCCGATCCCGGTCATCGCCGACATCCACTTCCAGCCCAAGTACGTGTTCGCGGCGATCGAGGCGGGCTGCGCGGCCGTCCGGGTGAACCCGGGCAACATCAAGAAGTTCGACGACAAGGTCGGAGAGATCGCGCGCGCCGCCACGGACGCGGGCGTGCCGATCCGGATCGGCGTGAACGCCGGCTCGCTGGACAAGCGGCTCCTGGAGAAGTACGGCAAGGCCACGCCCGAGGCGCTGGTGGAGTCGGCCCTCTGGGAGTGCTCGCTGTTCGAGGAGCACGGCTTCCGCGACATCAAGATCTCGGTCAAGCACAACGACCCGGTCGTGATGATCGACGCCTACCGGCGGCTGGCCGCGGCGTGCGACTACCCGCTGCACCTCGGCGTGACCGAGGCGGGCCCGGCGTTCCAAGGCACGATCAAGTCGGCCGTGGCCTTCGGCGCGCTGCTGTCGGAGGGGATCGGCGACACGATCCGGGTGTCGCTGTCGGCGCCTCCGGTCGAGGAGGTCAAGGTCGGCGCGGCGATCCTGGAGTCGCTGGGGCTGCGCAAGCGGGGCCTGGAGATCGTGTCGTGCCCGTCGTGCGGGCGCGCGCAGGTGGACGTCTACACGCTGGCCGAACAGGTCACCGCCGGCCTGAAGGACTTCCCCGTCCCGCTGCGCGTCGCGGTGATGGGCTGCGTGGTGAACGGGCCCGGCGAGGCCCGCGAGGCCGATCTCGGGGTCGCGTCCGGCAACGGCAAGGGCCAGATCTTCGTCAAGGGCCAGGTCGTCAAGACCGTCCCCGAGGCCGAGATCGTCGAGACGCTGATCGAGGAGGCCATGCGCATCGCCGAGGACATGGGCATCGAGATCGCCGAGGACGGCTCGGTGAGCGGGCCGGGCGCCGACGTGGTGGTCGGCTGATCTGACGCGGTAGCGAACGCCGCAGGGCCCCGGGTGCGAACCCGGGGCCTTTTCGCGTGCGCGTGAAAGGTGCGTGAGGGGAGCCGTATCCGGTCCCGCGACCGGAACGTCCGGACTTATCACGAAGTTCCGCTGATCTTGTTACGATTCGGCATCCACTTGCGCGAGGTCTTGTGGGGACCCGCGGCAACGACGTCACAATCTCCTGTCATTTACCCGTATGTCTGACTCATTCGGAGTCGGCACGATAGGGGGATATGTGAAGAGGATCGTTGTCGTGGCCGCGGTGGCCGGGCTCGGCCTCACCGGCCTCGGCGCCACGGGCGCGCAGGCCGCGGGCCCCTCCGCCGGAGCGGCCGGAGGTTTCACCCCCGCCGCGCTGAACTGGCACGACTGCCCCGCGGACTTCGTCCAGACGGTGCACGACCTGTACGACGGCCTGTACCCGGTCTCCGAGATCGTGCAGTGCGCCGAGCTGTCGGTGCCCCTCGACTACGCCAGGCCGAACGGCACGAAGATCACCCTCCAGCTCACCAAGACGCCGCACACGGGCAGCGGTGCGGCCAAGGGCGACATCATCGTCAACCCGGGCGGACCGGGCGGCGGCGGCGCGCTCTTCGGCCCGCGCGTGTTCGCCCAGAACTCCGCCGCGATGCGCGACGCCTACAACGTCATCGGGTTCGACCCGCGCGGCGTCGGCATGAGCGTCCCGGCGATCAAGTGCGACCCGACGTGGTCCAACGCCCCGCGCCCCGACTACGGCACCGGTGACCGCAAGTCCGTCGGCATCTGGCTGAAGAAGTCCAAGGGCTACGCCGACGACTGCGCCGAGGGCGACAAGATCGGGCTGCTCAACCACGTCAAGACGATCGACTCGGTGAACGACATCGAGACGATGCGCAAGGCGCTGGGCAACGACAAGATCGACTACTACGGCGCCTCGTACGGCACCTACCTCGGCTCGGCCTACGCCACCGTGTACCCGAAGAACGTCGACCGGATGGTGCTGGACGGCAACGTCGGCCCGTCGGACGTCTGGTACGACGCCAACCTCAAGCAGGACGTCGCGTTCGACAAGAACATCGAGTACTACTTCGGCTGGATCGCCAAGTACGACTCGGTGTACCACCTGGGCGACACCCAGCGTAAGGTGCGCGACTTCTTCTACGACCTGCGCGGCGAGCTCAAGAAGAAGCCGGTCTACTACACCGACCCGGACAGCGGGCAGACCCTCGCCGTCGGGCCGGACGAGCTGACCGACGTCATCCTGAACGCCGGATACCGCCGCAGCCGGGCGATCTGGCACGGCTACGCCGCCGGGCTCGCCGCCTTCAAGGACGGTGACACCGCCACCTTCGCCGGCACGTTCGGCGCGCAGACCACCGGTGAGTCCGACGACAACGGCACCGCGATGTACCTCGCCACCGAGTGCACGGACGTCCAGTGGCCGCTCAGCTGGAGCAAGTGGCAGCGCGACAACGAGCGGATCAACCGCAAGCACCCGTTCGAGACGTGGGGCAACGCCTGGTTCAACGCGCCGTGCCTGTTCTGGCCCGCCAAGGCGGGCAAGCCGGTCGACATCGGGAACACCCGGGACCTGCCGAAGAACATCCTGATGTTCCAGTCCACCGCCGACGCGGCCACCCCGTACGAGGGCGCGCTGGACATGCAGCGCCGGCTCAAGGGCTCGCGCCTGGTCGTCCAGGACGGGGACCGGACGCACTGCATCGTGCACCGCGGATCCGCCGAGGTGGACGCCTACTTCGACGCCTACTTCCTGCGGGGAGAGCGTCCGGAGCAGCGCACCGTGCACGTCCCGCAGCTCGGTGACCCGGTTCCGCCGTCGCAGGTGTCCGCCCGGACGCTGAGCGGCGCGGCGGCGCCGAACGCCGCGCGGCTGGAGGTCGACGTCATCCGCTGACCGGCGCTTGACGGCCTGTGACGGGGCCCCGGGGAGCGATCCCCGGGGCCCTCGCGCATGCCGCGGGCCGTGCGCCTGGTGCGGACGGCGGGCTCGGTGGGCTCGGCTGGCTCGCGCGGAGCGGGGCAAACGCGCGGCGATATCACGAAGTTCCGTTGATCTTGTCACGATTTCGCAACCAGTCATGCGGCGCTCTGCCGTCATAAGCGACATAACCGCCACAATCTCCACGCAATCCGCATCCGCTATGCATCGGCGTGGCTCCCCTCTCCGGCTCGACGACGGGGCGTCCGGAGCCGCCGATCCGAGGGGGTCAAGTGAGGAAGATCGTTCTCGCCGCGACCGCGCTGGTCGCGGCGGCGGGGGGCGGCACCGTCGCCGCCGTCTCCGCGAGCGCGCAGACCGGCCCGGCCGGTCCCGCCGCGGTCGCGGGCATCGACTGGGGCGCGTGCGAGGTCAGCGGCCCCGGCGACCCGATGAACCGGGCCCAGTGCGCCGACGTCGAGGTCCCGCTCGACTACGGCCGCCCCGGCGGGCGCAAGATCTCCGTCGCGGTGTCGCGCTTCCGGCACACCGACGAGAAGAACTACCAGGGCGTCCTGTTCGTGAACCCGGGCGGTCCCGGCGGCTCCGGTCTCGCCTACGCGCCCGCCCTCGCCCGCTGGATCGGCGGCGTCGGCCACGCGGACGTCGCGGCCAAGTACGACATCATCGGCTTCGACCCCCGCGGCGTCGGGGCCAGCCGGCCCGCGCTGACCTGCGACCCGAACTACAGCGACCCGGTCCGTCGCGACTACGTCCCGGGCTCGCGCGGTGACGAGGCCGCCTGGGTCGCCAAGTCGAAGAAGTACGCGCAGGACTGCGCCAGGAAGTTCGGCTGGATGCTGCCGCACATGCGCACCAGCGACGCCGCGCGCGACGTCGACGCGATCCGCGCCGCCCTCGGCCAGGACAAGATCAGCTGGTACGGCTTCTCCTACGGCACCTACTTCGGCGCCACCTACGCCACGCTCTTCCCCAACCGCGTGAAGCGGATGGTGCTGGACGGCAACGTCAACCCGAAGACGGTCTGGTACGACGCCCAGCTGGAGCAGGACAAGGCGTTCGAGCACAACATCCGCGCCTGGTTCGCCTGGGTCGCCAAGTACGACTCGGTCTACCACCTCGGCACGTCCGAGAAGGCCGTCAGCGCCAAGTACTACGCGGCGCTCGACGGGGCCAAGAAGTCTCCCATCGGCGGCCAGATCGGCCCGGCCGAGCTGACCGACATCGTGCTGAGCGCGGGCTACAACACCGGCTACTACATCCCGTTCGCCGAGGCGCTCTCGGCGTGGGTCAACGACGAGGACCCCTCGGGCCTGCTCGACTGGCTCAACACGGGCGGCCAGGACAACGACTTCGCCGTCTACAACGCCGTCCAGGCGGCGGACGCCCGCTGGCCCCGCAACTGGAGCAAGTGGCACAACGACGCGGCGAAGCTCTACCGCCAGGGCTACAAGTTCGAGACGTGGGGCAACGTCTGGTTCAACGCCCCGATCGCCTTCTGGCCCTTCCAGGGCGGGCCGGCGCTCAAGCTGAAGGGCGCCGGGGGCCTGCCGGGCATGCTGCTCGTCCAGTCCACGCAGGACGCGGCCACGCCGGTCACGGGCGGCCTGGAGATGCACAAGGTCTTCCCGTCCTCGCGGCTGGTGTTCGAGGTCGGCGGCAAGACCCACGCCAACACGCTCAACGGCAACGCGTGCCTGGACGACAAGGTCGCCGCGTACCTCGACACCGGTGCGCTGCCGGCGAGCCACCGCGGCCCGGACGCCTACTGCAAGGCGGTCCCGGAGCTCAACGACCCGGACCCGACGGCCATGTCGCTGAAGGCCGCCCGCGCCACCGCGGGCAAGGACCTTCCGGTCGGACGCCGCTAGGACCCCGGTCGGACGCCGTCCCGTGGCGTGCCCGGCCCCTCCGGGGGCGGGGCACGCCACGATTCGTGTCGTGACAAGGGACGCCCCCCGAGGTCCGCGATTCATTTCGAGGTCGGTGACCCGTTCAGGACGGAATCGCGCGATCCGGGGTTCCCGCGGTTCACGGTGCCCGGCCGGTAGAAAGCGGGGGTGCTGAACGACGCTGGAAGAAGGGCCGCCGCCGGAACGGCCGCCGCTGCGGTCGCGCTCGGGGCCGCCATCGGAACGCCCGCGGCCGCCACCGCCCTCCCCGCACCGGAGACCGCGCTCAAGCCGCGCGGTCTCGCCTGGAGGCCGTGCCCCGCCAAGGACCCCGTGGAGGGCGCCCGCCTCAAGGGCCTGCAGTGCGCGTCCCTCCGGGTGCCGCTCGACCACGCCCGCCCGGACGGCGAGAAGATCACCCTCGAACTGACCCGGGCCCGGCACACCGCGCGCGAGTTCCGCGGCGTGGCGCTGCTCAACCGGGGCGGGCCCGGCGCCCACGGGCGCGACCTGCCCGCCTTCTTCAGGAAGTCGCTCCCGAAGAAGGTCGCCGCGTCCTACGACTGGATCGGCTTCGACCCGCGCGGCGTCGGCGCCAGCCGGCCCGAGCTGATCTGCGATCCCGCCTACCAGGACCCGGGCCGCGCGCGGCCCGACGCGATCCCCGCGAACGCGGCGGAGGAAGGGGCCTGGGTGGCGAGGGCCCGGGCGTACGCCGACGACTGCGCCCGCAAGTACGGGAAGGTCCTCCCGCACATGGGGACGGCCGACGGGGCGCGCGACATGGACGCGATCCGCCGCGCCCTCGGCCAGCGGAAAATCAGCTACTTCGGCTACTCGTACGGCACCTACCTCGGCGCCGTGTACGCGACGATGTACCCCGGACGCGTCCGCCGCATGGTGCTCGACAGCATCGTCAAGCCCAGCGGCGTCTGGTACCAGGACAACCTCGACCAGAACGTGGCGTTCGAGAAGCGCATCCGCGCGTACTTCGCCTGGATCGCCCGCCACCACAAGGTCTACAGACTCGGGAAGACCGGACGGAAGGTCGCCGCCTCCTACGCCAGGGCGCGGGCCGCGCTCACCGCGAAGCCGATCGACGGGAAGATCGGCCCGTCCGAGCTGGACGACGTGTTCCTCTCCGACGGCTACGCCGACTACTCCTGGCCGGCGCACGCGCGCGTCCTGTCGGCGCTGGTCGTCCGGCACGACGCCGGGCCGCTGCGCAAGGCGTGGCGGCCGCCGGGACGGCTCGACCAGAACAACTACACCGTCTACAACGCCGTCGGGTGCCGCGACGCGGCATGGCCGCGCGACTGGGCCCGCTGGCACGCCGACAGCGAGCGCCTCTACCGCCGGGGCTACCGCTTCGAGACCTGGGGCAACACCTGGTACAACGCGCCCTGCGCGTTCTGGCCGGTGCAGGGCGGCCCGCCGTCCCGGCTGGGGGGCGCGTCCGCGCTGCCGCCGATCCTGCTCGTCCAGGCCACCGGGGACGCGGCGACCCCGTACCCGGGCGCGCTGGAGACGCACCGCAGGTTCCCCACGTCGAGGCTGCTCGTGCAGGCGGGCGGGCACAACCACGGCGTCTCGCTGTCCGGCGACGGGTGCGTGGACAGGAGGGTCGCCGCCTACCTCGGCAGTGGCGCGCTGCCCGCGAGCCGGCCCGGCCCGGACGCGAAGTGCGAGGCTGGACCGCTGCCCGAGCCCGCCTCGGGCAAGAGGCGCGGCATCGCCGGCGAGGCGGCGGCCCACCGCTGACCCCACCTCGGTATGGCGGCCGCTGGGGTACCCGGGCTCCGGACCACATAGGCTTGACCGCGTGGAGCTTTCAGTGGTGAGGGCCGAGCGGGGGCCGTTCCCGTCGTGGGGCCGGTAGCCATGCGCATGCTGGGCTCGATGCCGGTGCGCGTGCTGGACGACCGGTACCGGGCGGAGGCCCTCGCGATCCTGGACGCCGACCCGGTGGCCAACGTGTTCGTCAGCTCGCGGGTGCACGCCGCGGGGCTCGACCCGCGGCGCCTCGGCGCCCAGATGTGGGGATACCTGCGCGACGGGCGGCTCGTCTCGCTGTGCTACTCGGGCGCCAACCTGATCCCGGTCGCGGCCGGCCCGGAGGCGATCCGCGCGTTCGCCGAGCGGGCGCAGGCGCAGGGACGGCGCTGCTCGTCCATCGTCGGGCCCGTCGGCGCGGTCGGCGAGCTGTGGGAGATCCTCGCGCCGTACTGGGGGCCGCCGCGGGCCGTCCGCGCGTCCCAGCCGGTGATGGCCACCTCGGCGGTCCCCGACGTGCCGGCCGACCCGCGCGTCCGGCGCGTCCGGATGGAGGAGTTCGACATCGTCTACCCGGCCTGCGTGGCGATGTTCACCGAAGAGGTCGGGGTGTCGCCCAACACCGGCGACGGCGGGGTGCTCTACCGCGCTCGCGTCGCCGAGCTGATCCGCGACGGCCGCGCGTTCGCCCGCATCGAGGACGGCCGCGTCATGTTCAAGGCGGAGATCGGCGCCGTCACCCCGCGCGCCTGCCAGGTGCAGGGCGTGTGGGTGCCGCCCGACCTGCGCGGCCGCGGCCTGTCGGAGACCGGGATGTCCGCGGTGGTGCGCGAGGCGCTGCGCACCGTCGCGCCGACCGTCTCGCTGTACGTCAACGACTTCAACACGCGGGCGCGGGCCGCCTACCGCCGGGTCGGGTTCGGGGAGCTCGGGTCCTTCATGTCGATCCTGTTCTGACCCGTTCTGATCGTTGCCCGGCTTGTCACTGCTTGCCTGATCCGGCCCGGCAAATGAATTGATCTTGCCTGGCGGGTACCATCCCGCCGTGGAGTTCGCCGGGGCATTGCGGCAGGCCGTCCAGGCGAGCGGGCTGACCCTGGAACGGATCCGCCACCGGCTCGGGCGGCGGGGCCTGACGGTCAGCGTCGCGACGCTCAGCTACTGGCAGCGGGGCCGCAGCCGGCCGCGCTCGCGCGCCGTCATCGCGGCGCTGGAGGAGATCCTCCAGGTCCCGGCGGGCGCCCTCACCGAACTGCTGGACGATCCCGCGCCCACCGCGGCGCCCGCGCGGTCCGCGCCCGGCGCCGGACCGGGCGCGGGGGACCGGAGCCGCACGGCGCGTGACCTGTGGCCCGACCCCGAACGCTACGCATGGCTCGTCGGGCAGCTCGACCGGTCGGGGGACCACCGGCTGGAGCGGCTCAGCATCCACGACGTCTACCGGCTGGACGAGGCGCGCCGCTCCTGGACGCTGTCGGTCCGGACCGTCCTGCGCGCGGCGGGCGACGGCATCGACCGCGTCGTCTGCGTCCACCAGACGGGCGGCGGTCACGCGGGGGGCGAGGCCGCCGTCGGCCCGGCGGCGGCCGGCCCGGCCGGTCTCGCGAGCGTGCGGTACTGCCGGCCCGGCCGCATCCGCGCCGCGGGCGGCCTGATGGCGTTCGAGCTGGTCTTCGACCGGGTGCTGGCGGCGGGGGACACGGCGGTCGTCGAGTACGAGCTGGGGCCGGTGGGGGAGCCGCCGCCCGACAGCTACGACCGGCGCTTCTCCCATCCCGTCCACGACTACGTGGCGATCGTCCAGTTCGACAGCGGCCGGCTCCCCGCCCGCTGCTACGGGTTCACCGCCGAGAGCTCGCTCGCCCCGCGGCGGCGGCTCGGCGAGCTGTGGGTCGGCACGTCCGGCAGCGCCAACATCGCGGTCGGCGCCGTCCGGCGCGGCATCGTCGGCGTCGAATGGGAGTGGCACTAGCGCGGCCGGGCCCCGAGTGTGACGAGTCGCCTGTTGGCAACGGGGGCCAAGCGCTTTACAGTGAGCGCGGAAGTTGCAATTCCAGGAGTCAAGGCCGTTGGACGGGGGCCGGCCGGAGCCGATCCGGAGGCCGCAAGTGCAGAGTGTCGCAGAGGACGATCTCCTACAGGTTCTGCAGTACGGTCCGTTCAACGTCGCCCTCCACGCGGCCATCCAGGCGCGCGGCCTCAGCCTCGACTCGCTGCGCCGCCGCCTCGAGGAGCAGGGCATCGCCGTCAGCCTGTCCACGCTGAGCTACTGGCAGCGCGGCCGGACCAGGCCCGAGCGCGCCGACTCGCTGCGCGCCGTCCGCGGCCTGGAGGTGATCCTCCAGCTGCCGCGCCACTCGCTGCTCACGCTGCTCAGGCCGGCGACCGAACGAAGCGCCGGGCCGTGGCTGCCGGTGGAGGAGCTGTGCCCCGAGCCGGGCGTCCGCGACCTGCTGGACGAGATCGGCGACCGCGGCGAGCGGATGCTCACCGGGCTCAGCCTGCACGACCAGTACATCGTCGGCCGCCGCCGGGAGCTGCGCGAGGTCCGCTGCCGGGCGGTGTTCCAGGCGCAGCAGCGCGGCGTCGACCGGTGGATCGCCGTCTACCACCACCCGCAGGGCGTCCTGCCGTCGTCGCGGAGCGTGCGCGGCTGCCGGTTCGGGCGCGTCCGGATGGACGAGGCCAGCGGGCTCATCGCCGCCGAGTTGCTGTTCGACCGGGCGCTCGGCCGCGGCGAGACCTACCTGCTGGAGTACGGCTTCGGGTTCGAGGAGACCGGGCCGCCGATCACCGAGGAGGGGCGCGGCTTCCGGACTCCGCAGCACGAGTACCTCATCGAGGTGCGGTTCCACCCGTCCGCGCTGCCCGCCCGCTGCCACCGGACGTGGCGCCCCGACGGCCACACCGCGCTGAAGGACACCGCCGACCTGCGCCTGTCCAGCTACCACAGCGTCCACTTCATCGAGTTCGGCATGGCCGCCGGCTACCACGGCATTCGCTGGGAGTGGGACTGAGCTCTCCGCGCCCGGACGCGGGTGGTCGCTACATCACCAGGAGGTGGAGGAGGCGGTCGAGTTCGGCCTCCGGGGCGTCGGTGAGGCCGGCGTGGACGGGACCAGGCTGGACGATCGTGCTGCGCGGCGCAGTCAGCCACCGGAAGCGTGTGCCCGGGGTCTCCCGCGCGGCCTGCCCGGCGTGCTCGCCGCCGCAGCAGACGGCGTTCACGGCCTTGAGCGCCGACCGCACGCCCTCCAGATCGAGGGTCGGGTCCAGGGCCAGGAGGCGCCGCTCGTCCAGATGCGCGCGGCACCCGAGGTAGTCGAGCGCCCGGCAGTACACCACCACGCCCACGTTCATCGACTCGCCCCGCTCGACGCGCGGGACGACGCGCAGCGCCGCGTACTCGAACACCGTCGGCTCGCCGGCCGTCCTGATGTTGCTCACGCGGGACCACCGAGCCAGCCGGGACGGTTCTCGCCCCGCCGCGCCGACGTGTCCGGGGCGCGTCCGCCGGCGTCGAGGTCGGGCAGCCAGTCGCGCGGCTTGCCGGCGCGCGGCAGCAGGATGTCGACGTAGGCGTCGCGGAGCGCCTGCGGCCCGGCGAACCCGGGCTCGCCCTCCAGCCACCGGTCGGGCACGAGCCCGGTCACCTCGCGCAGCAGTCCCTCGGTGATCTTCGGCGCCAGCTCGGCCTCGGCGGTCTCCAGCCGGGTCGCGAACGGGGTCAGCACGTGGTCGTCCACGTCGTACGGGCCGGAGAACAGCCGGGTCGCGTTCGTCCACGCGTGGTGGAAGATGAGGCTCGCGCCGTGGTCGATGAGCCACACGTCGCCGTGCCAGACGAGCATGTTCGGGTTGCGCCAGCTGCGGTCCACGTTGCCGATGAACGCGTCGAGCCACAGCACCCGGGACGCGAAGTCCGGGTCGGGGCTCCAGCCGAGCGGGTCGAAGCCGAGCGACCCCGGCAGGAAGTCGACGCCGAGGTTCCAGCCGGGGCTGGCCTTGAGGAGGTCCTGCACGTCGGGGTCGGGCTCGTGCCGCCCGATGGCCGGATCCAGGTCGATGAGCACCTGCTCGGGAACCCGGAAGCCGAGCCTGCGGGCCAGCTCGCCCGCGATCACCTCGGCGATCAGCGCCTTGCGTCCCTGCCCCGCGCCGTGGAACTTCATGACGTAGGTGCCGAGATCGTCGGCCTCCACGACGCCCGGCAGGGAACCGCCCTCGCGGAGCGGCGTCACGTATCGGATGGCCGTCACATGTGGCAACACGTCGCAACGCTATCGGGTGGGGGCGCGCGCGGGATAATCGATGGCATGGGCGTTGAGCTGCTGGACCTGTCCGTGCCGATCATCACGGGCATGCCGGTCTATCCGGGCGATCCCGAGGTCGAGGCGGTGCCCGCGCTGACCGTCGCCGGCTCCGGGGTGAACGTCCTGCGGCTGCACATGGGCTCGCAGACGGGCACGCACGTGGACGCCCCGTTCCACATCGACGACGCCCTGCCCCGGCTGGACGAGCTCCCGCTGACCCGCTTCACCGGACCGGCCGTGGTCATGGACGTCCGCGGCCTCCCGCCCCGGACGCCCATACCGCCGGACGCGCTCCCTCCCGGCCTCGCTCACGGCGACGTCCTGGTCATCGCGACCGGCTGGTCCGCCCACTGGGGCACGGACGCCTACCTGGCCCACCCGTATCCCGCCCCGGAGACGGCCGAGGCGATCATCGCGGCCGGCGTCCGCACGGTGGCCGTCGACGCCCTCAGCGTGGACCGCACGCCGCCGCCCGGCTCCGGCGGCTTCTCCCTGGCGGCGCATCGCGTCCTGTGCGGCGCGGGCGCGGTGATCGCCGAGAACCTGACCGGCCTGGACCGCCTCGTCGACGCCGAGGACGAGGGCTGCGCGATCGAGGTCTCCCTCTTCCCCATCCCGCTGGCCGCCGCGGACGGCGCCCCGGCCCGCGCCGTGGCCCGCGTGGACGACCGGGCCGTCCTGGTGTGACGCCACCGCCCTAGGCTGTCCGCAAGCTCGGGAGACGGGGGGCGCATGCGGCTTGGGATCACGATGTTCGCGACCGACCGGACGATGGCGCCGCACGAACTGGCCGCGGAGGCGGAGCGGCGCGGGTTCGCCTCGCTGTACGTCCCCGAGCACACCCACATCCCGGTGTCGCGCGAGACCGCGCCCCCGACGGGGGACGCGAGCCTGCCCGAGGAGTACGCGCGGACGCTCGACCCGCTCGTGTCGCTGGCGGCGGCGGCCGTGACGACCGAGCGGATCACGCTCGGGACGGGCATCCTGCTGCCCGCGCAGCGCGACCCGATCGTCACCGCCAAGGCCGTCGCGACGCTCGACCGCCTCGCCGGCGGACGGGTCGCGCTCGGCGTCGGCTACGGCTGGAACGCGGAGGAGGGCGCCGGCCACGGCGTGCCGTGGAAGCGGCGGCGGGCCGTGGCGCGCGAGCACGTCCTCGCCATGCGGGCCCTGTGGACGGACGAGGAGGCGTCCTTCAAGGGGGAGTTCGTCGACTTCGACGCGAGCTGGTCGTGGCCCAAGCCGTCCGGAAGGGTGCCGGTGCTGCTCGGCGGCGCGCCGGGCCCGACGCTGTTCGCGCACATCGCCGAGTACGGGGACGGGTGGCTGCCGGTCGGCGGCGCGGGCATCCGGGAGGCCCTGCCCGCGCTGCGCCGGGCCTGCGAGGACGCGGGGCGCGACATGGTTCCCGTGATCCCGTTCGGGACGCGGCCCACCCCGGAGAAGCTCGACTACTACGCCTCGCTCGGGGTCGGGGAGGTCGTGCTGCGCGTCCCCGCCGGCGAACGAGACGCCGTCCTGCCGGTGCTGGACGAGTACGCCCGCGCGTACCTGTGAGTCAGCGGATCATGCGGAGGCAGAAGAAGGTCGGGAAGCGGTAGTACTGGCCCTTGCCCGCCTTCACCGCGCCCAGGATGATGAACGTCCACCCGCCGAACACCAGCTCCAGGTAGGGGATGAGCAGCGGGGCGAGGAAGACCGGCTCCTTCAGGGCGATCGCCGGCGGGACGCACACCGCCAGCATCACCAGCAGGTGGATCAGCATGGTGAGCTGCTGGTTCATCGACTGCGCCGCGTGGAACCGGGTGAACGGCGAGGTGTTCTTCTTCGCCAGGTAGACGATCAGCGCCGGCAGGAAGCCGATCAGGGCGTTCCCGACATAGGCGAAGATCGCCCAGGTCGTCTCCTCCGGGGGGCCCTGCTGGGGCACGCCGTAGGGCACGCCCGGCGGCCCGTAGCCCCAGCGCGGGTCGTATCCGCCGGGCGGCTGCCCGTAGGGCTGCCCGTGCGGGGGCGGGTCGTGCGGTGGCGGCGGGGGCTGGTCCGTCACGTGCTGTCCTCGGGCTGCGTTGAGCGGTCAGGGAGATAGTGCAGAAACCTATCGGAACCGGCCCCGGTCGTCCGGTGCATCGGGCGTCCGCCCGCCTGCCCGGCCACTGAGCGGGACCGGTGTCCGCTGCGGTCGGCCGACTATTCTAGAATTTCGTTCGGCCAATGGGGTGGTGGTGCGGGGGACGCCCCCGCGAGGAGGCTGCATGAGCGGGATCCCGATGGAACGGCCCGAACTGGGGGAGGACGAGACGGCGGTGCTGAGCGGCCTCGCCGACCGCGTCCGCGAACTGGTCGAGGCCACCGTCCTGACGTCGGTCGACTCCGCCGAGGTCGCGGCCGTCGCCGCCGAGGTCGAGGCGCTGACCGCGCGGCTCGCCGCCGAGCGCCGGGACGCGCCGCCGTTCGTCCCGTCCAGCGAGCGCCGGATGGACCGGCAGATCGGCAACCCCGTCACCGGGGCCCTCAACCCCGTCGCGCCGCCCGTCGAGTTGACGGTCAGCTCGGACGGCATCGTCCGCGGCGAGTTCACGCTCAGCCCCGTCTACGAGGGCCCGCCGTCGTACGTGCACGGCGGCGTGTCCGCGATGGTGCTCGACCAGGTCCTCGGGATGGCGGCCGCCGCGTCCGGCACGCCCGGCATGACCGCGACCCTGGAGACGCGCTACCGGCGCCCGACCCCGCTCGGCGTCCCGCTGTCGGTGGAGGCGAAGGCGAGCCGGGTGGAGGGACGCAAGGTGTACGCGTCCGGTACGATCTCCGGGCCGGACGGCCGCGTCACGGTGGAGGCCACCGCGATGTTCATCATGCCGCAGCGGTTCGTCCCGCACTCCTGACCCGGCTCGGTACCGGCTCGGCTCAGTACTCGTAGACCTTCACGTTCGGCGCGTGCTCGTACCAGGACGCGATGACCGACGAGGTGTGCTCGTCGTCGAGGAAGTCGACGCGAAGCCAGCCCTCGGCCTGCGTCACGCGCGTCTCGTACCCGGGATTCGGCGTCGCCGAGACGAGCCGTACCCGGTCCTTCTCGATCGACATCGCGGCGCGCCCGCCCCGGGTGGCGTAGCTGCGCACGTTGTCGGGCGTTCCCGGGGTCTTCTCCGGCTTGTCGGGGGGCGGTTTCGCGGACTTCGACGGTCTGGGCGCCGTGTCCGCGCCGTCCGGCGGGCGCGCGGTCGCCGACCCGACCGTCGTAGGGCCGGGCGGCGTCGCCGGGCTGGAGTGGATGACGGGCCCCGCGATCGGTGGCGGCGCCGACCGTTCCGACACCGCGCTGCGCACGACGTCGCGCACGCCGAGCCATGAGAGCCCCACCGCGAGCGCGGTCACCCCCGCCCACGGGGCAACATACGACATCGCGCGACGCATGGGCACATGGTGGCATACGGTTCCGCCATGGCGAGTGTTCTGGTGGTCGAGGATGACGCGAATGTCCGGACTGCCCTGATTCGTGAACTGAGTGTGCGGTCGCATGTCGTGCGCAGCGTCGGGACCGCGATGGACGCGCTGCGCGAGGTCACGCAGTCGCCGCCCGACGTGGTCGTCCTCGACCTCGGGCTCCCCGATCTCGACGGCGCGGAGGTGCTGAAGATGCTGCGCGGCATCTCCGACGTCCCCGTCATCATCGCGACGGCACGCGACGACGAGCCGGAGATCGTCCGGTTACTGAACGCGGGCGCCGACGACTACCTGATCAAACCGTTCTCCATCGAGCACCTCAGCGCCCGGCTCGCGGCGGTGCTGCGCAGGTCGGCGCGGTCCGGGCCCACCGCGGAGCTCAGCGTCGGCGGCCTGCACATCGACCTCGACCGGCGGGAGGCCACGCTGGACGGCGCGCCGCTGGAGCTCACCCGCCGCGAGTTCGACCTGCTGGCCTACCTCGCCGCGCGGCCCGGACGGGTGGTGGCGCGGCGCGAACTGCTCGCCGAGGTGTGGCGGCAGGCGTACGGCGACGACCAGACCATCGACGTCCACCTGTCCTGGCTGCGCCGCAAGCTCGGCGAGACCGCCGCCGCCCCCCGCTACCTGCACACGGTCCGCGGCGTCGGGGTCAGGCTGGCCGAGCCCGACCCGCGGCCATGAGGAAGACGCTGGTCCTGGTCTCGCTGGCGGTCACCTCGATGGTCGCGCTGGCGTTCCTGATCCCGCTCGCGCTCACCGTCCGGGAGATCGCCCGCGACCGCGCCCTCACCACTGCGGAACGGCAGGCCAGCGCGCTCGGCCCCGTCCTCGTCGTCACCGAGGACCCCACCGCCCTCGAACGCGCCGTCGCGAGCACCCAGGCCGGCGCCGCCGGGCGGATGACCGTCCACCTGCCGGACGGCGGGCTCGTCCCGAAGGACGCCCACGGCGACTTCAGCGCCCGACCCGAGCAGCTCACCGAGGCCGGCCGGCGCGGACGCTCCTACACCGCCCGCGTGAACGGCGGCTACGCCCTCCTGCAGCCGGTGTCGCTGGACGCCGGCCGCACCGCCGTCGTCGAGGTCTTCCTGCCCGACGAGGACCTGTCGCGCGGGGTCTGGAAGGCGTGGCTCGTCATGACGACGGTCGCCTGCGCGCTCGTCGCCGGGTCCGTCGCCGTCGCCGACCGGCTCGGCAACCGCATGATCCGCTCCACCCGGCGCCTCGCGGAGGCGGCGGGCGCGTTCGGGGACGGGGAGCTGTCGGTCCGCATCGAGCCGGACGGGCCGCCCGAACTGGTCGAGGCCGGGCTCGCGTTCAACGCGATGGCCGACCACGTCGTCCAGCTCCTGTCGGCCGAACGCGAGATGGCCGCCGACCTGTCGCACCGCCTCCGCACCCCGCTCGCCGCGCTGCGCCTCAACGCCGAGGCGCTCGGGGACGGGCCGGTCGCCGAGCAGACCCGCGAGGCCGTGGACCGCATCGAACGCGAGGTCGACCAGATCATCCGGACCGTCCGGCGGCCCACCGGACGGGGCAGCTGCGACGCGTCCAAGGTGCTGCGCGACCGGGTCGCGTTCTGGTCCGTCCTCGCCGAGGACGAGGGACGCTCCTGCGAGCTGATCGGCGCCGAGGGCCCGGCGCCGCTGCCGATCCCCGGCACCGAGCTGGCCGCCGCCGTCGACGCGCTGCTCGGCAACATCTTCCGGCACACCGCCGAGGGCACCGGCTTCGTCGTCACCCTCCACCAGGGGCAGGGCGTCACCGGCATCCTCGTCGCCGACGGCGGCCCCGGCATCGCCGACCCCGACGCGGCGCTGAAGCGCGGCAGCAGCGGCGGCGGGTCCACCGGCCTCGGCCTGGACATCGCCCGCCGCGCCGCCGAGTCGAGCGGCGGCTACCTGCGCATCCACCGCAGCGTCCTCGGCGGCGCGCAGGTGCAGATGTGGTTCCGGACGCGCTGGCTGCCGCCGGCCCGCCGGGCGCGCCGCTCCCGCCGCCTCGTCGGCCGGCGCCTCGTCGGCCGGCGCCGCCACTCCCGCGTCTAGCGTCCGCCCTAGCGGCGGTTCAAGACCGCCTTGACCACGAGAACCGCGGTTCGGGACGGTTCTAACGTGACCCCCATGAAGCACCCCCGTCCCCAGCACGTGGCCGCCTGCGTCATCGGCGTGGTCGCCTTCAGCAGGGCGTTCGCCTAGTGCGGTGTCCACCAAGGTTCACCGGTGCGTCGACTTGCGGCGTGTTGTTGGTATGAGCGCGGGCGATGTCAAGCGGCTGTTGCAACGAGGTACTCGTTGAGTGTTTGGGCTGGGGTTTTCCAGTTCAGGGTGTGGCGGGGGCGTCCGTTGAGCTGGCGGGCGATCTCGTCGAGGTCGTGCTGGG
>NZ_JAXCEJ010000016.1:0-200549 GCF_041463665.1 Actinomadura chokoriensis | reverse complement strand
GAGACGGTGTGGGTTGTGGTGATCAACCCGTCTACCAGGGGCTTCTCTACGTCCGAAGGAACTCCATCAACTCGCGATCATGCTGTGATCAACCGACCCGCCCGAGGATGAAAAAGGGTCAGTCATGCGGCGTGACCGAGATCGCTGGTCAGATTCCCGAGGGCTCCGTCATGGACGGATACGTGTTCTTCCATGAACAGGACACCGAAAGCGTCCTGTTCGACGACGAACTTCTCCTCTCGTACGGCACATTCGGCTCAGAATCTGAGACGCAGAAGGTGGTCGAGGTCGGCGAGCGTGTGGTGGCAGCACTCCAAGCCGAGGGACTCCGCACCGAATGGGAAGGCTCGCCCGCGGAACGCATCACCGTATTCATGGAGTGGCGCAACCGCCTGGTCGCCTGAGTGCCCGGAGCGGCGAAACGACGCGCACCACCCCCAGCCCCAGACGACCACCACCACGCGAGCTGAGTTGCCCAGAGTCCGAGCCCCCCGCGGAGACATGTACGAACCTCGCCCCCGTGAGACTGGATGGCCGGACGGCAGCACGTCCCCCATGACCGCCGTCAGCCAGGTGGCAAGGCAGAGGCGTCGCGGTCCCCGTCCTGGTGAAGATCCTCAAAGAGCACACCGAGGAGTTCGGGACGGCCAAGGACGGTCGTCTGTTCCAGCCTGAACGGGCCGACGTCGTGGGGCCGAGGACCTACGGGACGTGTGGGCAGCGGTTCGGGCGCTGGCCTTCACATGGCTTCTCCCCCAGCACGGCGGCCGTTCGCGCGCCTGCGGGGCATGTCGCTCTGCCTGCACTCTGGTGTTCCGACAACCGAGGTCACCGAGTTGCATGTCGTGGCGTCTGACGGCAGTGGGACGATCTTGGAAAGCAGACAGCCCCTGACCGTCTTGCCTGGTCAGGGGCCGTTCTGTGTCATGGTGGCGGGTGCAGGGTTCGAACCTGCGTAGGCTAAGCCGACGGATTTACAGTCCGCTCCCATTGGCCACTCGGGCAACCCGCCGTGGCTGTCGCTTGCGCGACGGCACTCGAAAGGATAGCGGACGCCGGGAGTGCGTGTGACATCGAAGCGGGGCGTCCGGGGCACGGGGAGTCGATACGCTCTTCGGATCGCGAAGGTGCTGCTGAGGGGATGGGTGTGCGATGGCCGACAGCTCTTTTGACATCGTCAGCAAGCTCGACCGCCAGGAGGTCGACAACGCGCTGAACCAGGCCGCCAAGGAGGTGGCGAACCGGTTCGACTTCAGGAACGTGGACGCGGGGATCAAGTGGTCGGGTGAGTCGATCGAGATCCAGGCGAACACGGAGGAGCGGGCCAGTGCGGTGCTGGACGTCCTGAAGGACAAGCTCGTGAAGCGGGGGATCTCGCTGAAGGCGATCGACGCGGGCGAGCCGAAGCTGTCCGGGAAGGTGCACAAGCTGAGCGTGGGGCTCAAGGAGGGCATCGCGCAGGACGACGCCAAGAAGATCGGGAAGATCATCCGGGACGAGGGGCCGAAGGGCGTGAAGGCCCAGATCCAGGGGGACGAGCTGCGGGTCAGCTCGAAGAAGAAGGACGACCTGCAGGACGTCATCGCGCTGCTCAAGGGCAAGGATCTTGATGTGGCGCTTCAGTTCGTGAACTACCGCTAGTGCGGTGACCGCAAACGTTCACCGGGTTGGGTGACACGCCGGGCGGGGTCCGGGACGGAGAGGTTGATCGGCTCCACCCTCGATGACGACAGGTCGTTGTCGAGGGAGGGGCGGGCTGGTGGCAGAGCCGGTCAGAGCACGGCGGTTGACCCAGGACGAGGGGCGCCGGCTGCAGCAGATCATCCGGCGGGGCAAGCACGAGTCGATCCGGGTCCGCCGGGCGATGATCGTCCAGGCGTCGGCGGCGGGTACACCGGCCCCGGCGATCGCGCGCCTGGTCGCCGCGCACGAGGACACCGTCCGGGACGTGATCCATGACTTCAACCGGCGGGGGCTGGCCTGCCTGGACCCTGACTGGGCGGGAGGCCGTCCCCGCCTGATCAGCGATGATGACATCGCGTTCATCATCGAGACGGCCCGAACGCGTCCGGCCAAGCTCGGGCGCCCGTTCACCTGCTGGAGCGTCCGCAAACTCGCCCAGCACCTCGCCGACCACAGCGACCGCGAGATCCGGATCGGGCGTGAGCGGCTGCGCCAGCTCCTGCACGCTCACGGGGTCACCTTCCAGCGCACCCGCACCTGGAAGACCTCCAACGACCCCGACTTCGACACCAAGTTGGACCGGATCGAGGAGGTCACGACCCGGTTCGCGGACCGGTGTTTCGCCTTCGACCAGTTCGGGCCGCTGTCGATCCGGCCCTGCCACGGCAGCGGCTGGGCCGCGCGGGGTCGGCCGGACCGGTTGCCGGGCACCTACCGCCGCACTCACGGGGTCCGCTACTTCCACGGTTGCTACTCGCTGGGCGATGACACCTTGTGGGGCGTCACCCGCCGCGGCAAGAGCGGCGCCAACACCCTGGCGGCGCTGAAGTCGATCCGCGCCGCCCGACCGGACGGCGCCCCGATCTACGTGATCCTGGACAACCTGTCGGCGAACAAGACCCCGCAGATCCGGGCGTGGGCGGCCCGCAACAACGTCGAGTTGTGCCTGACACCGACCTATGCCTCGTGGGCCAACCCGATCGAGGCGCAGTTCGGGCCGCTGCGCACCTTCGTGATCGGCAACTCCAACCATCCCAACCACACCGTGCTGGCGTGGGAGATCCAGGCCTACCTGCGCTGGCGCAACGCCAACGCCCGCCACCCCGACGTGCTGGCCGCCCAACGCCGCGAACGCGCCCGCGTCCGCAGCGAACGCCAGCAACGCTGGGGACGACCCCGCCCCAAAGCAGCATGACCAGACCCGGCGAACGTTCGTGGTCACCGCACTAGTCGCCTGAACAGAGCGCGCGCCGACTCCATCCCCCGCAGAAGGAGCCGGCGCGCTCTCGTGTTCTATGACGCGGCAGCGTCCCGAGTGGTTCGCTCGAACCCGGACAAAGTTGCGGCGAGAGTGGTGGGGCCGGGAACGCGACGGTGAGGACGCGGGGACGGGTGGGCCGTGGCCGCCGGACGGGGGCGGGGCCGCGCACGCCGAGCCTGCGGGGGATGCCGTCGGTGCTCTAGCGGCGTCCGGCCATGCGTTCCAGGCGGGCGATCCGGTCGGCGGTGGGCGGGTGGGTCGAGAAGAGCTTGCCGATGCCGGCGCCGGCGAACGGGTTGGCGATCATCAGGGAGCTGGTGGTGGCGAGCTCGGGGTCCTGGGGCAGCGGCATCGCCCGGGTTCCGGCGTCGATCTTGCGGAGGGCGGAGGCCAGGGCGAGCGGGTCGCCGGTGAGGAGGGCGCCGGCGGCGTCGGCGGAGTACTCGCGGGTGCGGGAGATCGCCATCTGCACGACGGCGGCGGCGATCGGGCCGAGGACGAGCATGAGGAGCGCGCCGAGGACGCCGGGGCCGTCATCGTCGTCGGCGCGGCCGAGCGGCAGGAAGATCGCCAGGTGGGACAGGTAGGTGATCACGGTGGCGATGGCGGCGGCGACGGACGAGATCAGGATGTCGCGGTTGTAGACGTGGGACAGTTCGTGCCCGAGGACGGCGCGCAGTTCGCGTTCGTCCAGGATGTGCAGGATGCCGCGGGTGCAGCAGACGGCGGCGTTGCGCGGGTTGCGGCCGGTGGCGAACGCGTTGGGCTGCCGGGTCTCGGAGACGTACAGGCGCGGCATCGGCTGCCGGGCGGAGGTGGACAGTTCCCGGACGAGCCGGTACAGCGTCGGCGCCTCGACCTCGCCGACCGGGTGGGCGCGCATGGAGCGCAGCGCGATCCGGTCGCTGAAGAAGAAGGCGAAGCCGTTGGTGCCGAGGGCGATGACCAGCGCGATCGTCAGCCCGGCCGTGCCGCCGAACGTCCATCCGGCGACGAGCATCAGGGCGGACAGCGCTGCGATCAGTGCCGCCGTCTTGACGCCGTTGCTCCGCACTTCCGTTGCCTCCCCGTCGACTCCGGCATGAACATCAACGGTTTGACCTGGGTCAATGTTCCTGCCCCGGCGGGACGCCGCCGCCGGCTCGCGGGCCGCGCCGAGGTGACCGGCTAGATGGCCCGTGCCACAGTCTGCAGGACGATCTGCGGTGCGACCGACAGCACGACCGCCGCCGCGGCGGTGGCGGTGATCGCGACGCGGGCAGGTAGGCCGGGAGCTGCGGCGAGGTGCTCGTCCGAGCGGGACGGGGTGAACAGGCGGACGGCCCAGGCCAGGTAGTAGTACAGCCCGATCACCGTGTTGATCGCCAGCACGACGGCCAGCCAGGTGGCGTCGCCCGCGACGGTGGCGCGGAAGACGACGACCTTCGCGAACAGGCCCATCACGCCGGGCGGAAGGCCCGCGAGGCAGATCAGGAAGAAGGCGAGGGCGGTGGCGGCGGCTGGGTTGCGGTGGGCGAGGCCCCGGTAGTCGTCCAGGGTGCGGCGGCGGTGGAAGCCGATGACGACGGCGAACGCGCCGAGGTTCATGACGGTGTAGAGGGCGACGTAGGCGACGGTGGCGGCGACGGCCTCGGCGAGGCGGTGCTCGCCGACGGCCAGGGGCGCGAGCATGTAGCCGGACTGGGCGACGGACGACCAGGCGAGCAGCCGGATGGCGGTCCGCTGCCGCAGCGCGAGCAGGTTCCCCAGCGTCATGGTGAACGCGGCCAGGACGGCGATGACCGGACCCCACACGTGCGCGTACGCGGGGAGGCCGAGGGCGAGGACGATGGCGAGCCCGGCGAATCCGGCGGCCTTCGACACGACGGACAGGAACGCGGCGACGGGGAGCGGGGAGCCCTGGTAGACGTCCGGTGCCCAGAAGTGGAACGGGACGGCGGCGACCTTGAACGCGAACCCGGCGAGGACGAGGACGGAGCCGACCGACGCGATCGGATCCAGGTCGGAGGGAAGATCGGCGAGGGTGGGCGCGATCCGGTCCAGGTGCATGGCGCCGGTCGCCCCGTACACGAGGCTGATCCCGAACAGCATGATCGCGGTGGAGACGACGGAGACGAGGAACAGTTTCAGCGCGGCCTCGGACGCCGTCCCGTCGTAGCGGCGGAGGGCCACGAGGGCGAACACCGGCAGCGACAGCGTCTCCAGTGCGACCACCAGCAGGACGAGGTCGCGGGCGGCGACCAGCGCCAGAGCGCCGATGACGGCGGCGAGCAGCAGGAAGTGGTACTCGCCGACCGGCATCCTGGACTCGGTGATCTCCCGCAGGGACAGCAGGACGACGATCACGGCGGCGCCGAGGACGATCTCCTGGAACAGCACGGTGAAGTCGTCCACGACGTAGGAGCAGGAGGGCGGCCCGCCGGAGCGCAGGCCGTCCGGCAGGCAGAACGTGGCGCGCCGCTCGCCGGCCGCGAGCACGATCACGGCGATCAGGGCCGTGAGCAGCGACCCGGCCGACACCAGGGACAGGACGCGCCGCGGCACGTCGAACGCGTCCGCGAGTAGCAGCCCGATCGCGGCGACGGCGAGGATCAGCGGCGGCGCGATGGCCGCGTAGTCGATGCCCTGGATCATCAGCCGCCTCCGAACAGCGTGTGGACGGGGCCGGTCGTCACGTCCAGCAGGGTCTTCGGCCAGAGACCGACGAGCAGCGTCAGCGCGATCAGCGGAGTCCAGGCCGCGTACTCCTGCACGGAGACGGCGGCGAGCGGCCCCTGCGGGACGTCACCGGACGGCTGGGGCCCGTGGGTGAGCTTGGCGAGCATCCGCAGGAAGTAGGCGGCGGTGAGCACGGCGCCGAGCGCGGCGACGGCCATGAACGTCACGAACGTCTCGCGCGGCAGGTCGGCGTGCGGTTGGTACGCGCCGACCAGCGCCAGCACCTCGCCCCAGAACCCGGCGAGGCCCGGCAGCCCGAGGGAGGCGACGGACGCGAACGTCAGGACCGAGGCCAGCCGGGGCGACGTGCCGAGCATGCCGCCGCCGATCGCGGCCATGTCGGTGGTCGACCAGCGTTCCTTGACCGAGCCGGCGAGGAAGAACAGCAGGCCGGTGATCAGCCCGTGCGCGATGTTGCCGAACAGCGCGGCGTTGATCCCGACCGGGGTGAGGGTCGCGATGCCGAGCAGGACGAAGCCCATGTGCCCGACGGACGAGTAGGCGATCATCCGTTTGAGGTCGCGCTGGGCGAGGCAGGCGAGCGCGCCGTAGACGATCCCGATGACGGCGAGGAGGCCGAGCCACGGCGCCCAGAACGCGGCCCCGTCCGGGGCGAGCGGCAGCGCGACGCGCACCAGCCCGTACGTGCCCATCTTCAGCAGCACCCCGGCGAGCAGGACGGACCCGACGGTCGGCGCCTCGGTGTGCGCGTCGGGCAGCCAGGTGTGCAGCGGCCACATCGGCGCCTTGACGGCGAATCCGACCCCCATCAGCGCGAACGCCGTGATCTGGAGGCCCCGCGGCAGCCCGGATCCGTGCCGGTCCGCGAGCGCGGTCATGTCGAGCGTGCCCGCCTTCGCGCCGACGAGCAGCATCCCGGCGAGGAGGAGGCCGGAGCCGAGGAGGGTGTAGAGGATGAACTTGGAGGCGGCGGCGCGGCGTCCCGTCCCGCCCCACAGCATGATGACCGCGTACATGGGGACGAGGACGGTCTCGAAGAACACGAAGAACAGCACGAGGTCGAGGGCGACGAACGTGCCGAGCATCCCGATCTCCAGGACGAGCAGGAGCGCGGTGAGCAGCCGGATCCGGTCGCCCGCCGGCGGGTGCCGCAGCGTGTAGAGGAAGCACAGGAACGTCAGCAGCGCGGTGAGGACGACCAGCGGCAGGGAGATCCCGTCCACGCCGAGGTGGAGGCGCAGGCCGATCGCGGGCGCCCATTCCCGGTCGATCTCCAGCTGCATGCGGGACGTGGCGCCGAAGTCGAACGCGGTGAGCGCCGACACGGCGACCAGCAGCGTCGCGCCGGACACGGCCGTCCCGAACGCGCGGACGGCGAAGCCGGTGCGCAGGAACCGGTTCGCCGGGACGAGCATAGCCAGCGCCCCGCAGAGCGGGATCGCCATCATCAGCACGAAGATCAAAGGAAGATCACCACCCCGGCCACGATGACGACGACTCCGGCGAGCAGGCCGGTGAGGTAGGTCTGCGGGTTGCCGTTCTGCGGGACGCGGAGGACCCCGGCGAGGCGCCGCGCGGCGCGTCCCGTGCCGATGACTGCGGCGTCCACGCCGGCCTTGTCGAAGGTGACGACGTGACGCGCCAGCGCCTGGACGGGCCGGACGATCGCCGCCGCATACAACTCGTCCACGAAGAAGGCCCGTGCGAAGACGGGACGGACCCGGCCGAGCGCGCGCGCAGGATCCAGTGCCGGATCACGGTTCCACACCAGGTAGGCGGCACCCGCCCCAAGGACCAGCAGCAGGACGCTGAGCAACGACGCCCCGATCTGAGGACGCAGTTCCGGAGCACCGAGCCCGAAGAATCCGAGGATCGCGGCAGGGACGGCCATGGCCGCGACCGTCCAGGTCATGAACTTGGACGGCTCCCGGATCTCGTAGGAACCTCGCGGCTCGCCGAAGAACGTCATCAGCCAGGTCCGCATCGCATACGCCGCCGTCAGCGCGACCGTGACCACCAGCCCCAGATAGACCAGCCAGGCGATGCCGACGGGCACGTCCACGCTGTAGGCGTGCACGGCGAGTCCAGGCGCAGTCCCCCGAACCTCCACGTTCGGGCCCGCCACGGGACAGCTGTTCGACGGGTCGAAAACACATCTCGGGAGCCCAAAGGACTGCGGCGGCGGGGACGCCGGAAGAGCAACCACCTCCGGCGGTGCAGCGGGGCCCGTCCCGACCGGCGCGGTGAACAGGTCCGACTCGCCGCCGTGGAGGGCGGAATGCTGGGCGGCCTCGATGACGGAGTCCTTGCTGAACCAGCCGCTGAACGGCGGGACTCCCGCGAGCGCGGCCAGGCCGACCGTCATCGACCAGAACGTGACCGGCATGCCGCGGCGGAGCCCGCCGAAGTGCGCCAGCATGGTCGACCCGGCGGTGACGATGACGCATCCGGCGGCGAGGAACAGCAGCGCCTTGAACGCCCCGTGCGTGAGCAGATGGAAGATCGCCGCCGACTTCGCGCCGACCGCGAGCCCGGCGGCCATCACCGCGAGCTGGCTGATCGTCGAGTACGCCAGGACGCGTTTCAGGTCGTCCTGCGCGAGGGCGGCGCACGCCGCGCCGACCATGGAGATCACCGCGATGACGGCCAGCACGGTCAGCGCGGCCGGCGCGGCGAAGAACACCATGTCCAGCCGGGCGACGACGTAGACGCCGGCCGCGACCATCGTCGCGGCGTGGATCAGCGCGCTGATCGGCGTCGGGCCGGCCATCGCGTCCGGGAGCCAGGTGTGCAGCGGGAACTGCGCGCTCTTGCCCGCGACCCCGGCGAGCAGCAGCAACGCCGCCGCCGTGACCGTCGAGCCGGGCAGGTCCGCCGCCGAGCCGACGATGACGGAGATGTCGAACGTCCCGGCGCCCACGCCGAGGACGATCACGCCGATCAGGAACCCGACGTCGCCGAGCCGCGTGACGAGGAACGCCTTGACCGCCGCCCGCGAGTTCGCCCGGTCCTCCCAGTGGTGCCCGATCAGGAAGTACGAGCAGATGCCCATGACCTCCCAGCCCGCGTACAGGACGAGGAGGTCGCCCGAGTAGACGACGAGCAGCATGGCGGACGTGAACAGCGAGATGAACGCCGCGTAGGACGAGTAGCGCCGGTCGTCCTTCATGTAGGCGACCGAGTACACCTGGACGGCGAGGGCGACGCAGCAGACCATCAGCGCGACCACGGCGGCCAGGCCGTCCACCCGCAGCCCGACCTGGATCGGCACCGCCCCCGTGTCGACGAGCGTGAGAACGCCGACCCGGTCGCCCGGGTCGCGCCACACGACGAACGCGACGATCGCCGACAGCACCAGCGACACCGCCACCGGCGCGCAGGCGAGCACGCCCGGGCCGCCGCCCGGCACGCCGCGCACCACGCGGGTCAGGGACGGCCCGAACAGCATTCCGGCGAACGCGGCGAGGAACGGCAGCAGAGCCACCAGGGAGGCGAGCCAGATCACTGCGCGTCGACCGCCTCGGGTTCGGGGTCCGGATCGGGCTCGGGGTCCGGATCGGCCGGACGCGGCGGAGTGTCCCTGCCCTCGCCCTCGCCGTCGTCGCCCTCGTGACCGTTGTCGCTTGCGCCGTCCTCGGCCAGCGTCCGCAGCCGGTCGACGTCGATCGTCTTCCGGTTCCGGAACACCAGCAGGACGATCGCGAGCCCGAGCCCGATCTCCGCCGCCGCGATCACGATCGTGAAGAGCGTGAGGACCTGGCCGCCGTGCAGCCGGTCCTGGTACCAGACGTCGAACGTGACGAGGTTCAGGTTCACCGCGTTCAGCATCAGCTCGACCGACATCAGGACGAGGATCGCGTTGCGGCGCGCCAGCACCCCGTACACGCCGATGGAGAACAGCAGCGCGGCGACGACCGTCGGGTAGGCGAGATGCATCAGCCGTCCACCTCGCCCTGGCCCGTGCCGGGGCGCGCCGGGCCGATGTCGGAGCGCGACAGGACGATCGAGCCCACCAGCGAGGCCAGCAGCAGCACGGAGAGCACCTCGAACGGCAGCACCCACGTGCGGAACACTGCGGCGCCGAGCTCCTCCGCCGACCCGCCTCCCGCACGCAGCGGCATCCGCTCGTCCCGGAACCCCATGACCAGCACGGTGACCAGGACGGCCGCCGTGCCCGCCGCGACGGCCAGGGCGGCCCACCGGTTCCCGGAGTCGAGGTCGGCGGACTCCCCGATCGGCGCCCGCGTCAGCATGATCCCGAACAGCAGCAGCACCACGACCGCGCCGACGTAGATCAGGACCTGCACCCAGGCGACGAACTCCGCCGTCAGCACCAGGTAGCCGCCCGCGAGCGCGCCGAACGACACCACCAGCCACAGCGCCGCGTGGACGAGCCGCCGCGTCGTCACCACCAGAACCGCCGAACCGACCGCGATCACACCGAGCAGCGTGAACACGACCTCCTGGCCGCTCACCGGGACGCCCCGGGAGGGCGGCGGGCTCCCCGCGCCGCCGCCTTCTCCGCCGCGCCCACTTCCTTCGGCGGTTCCGCCGCCGGATCGTGGGCCTGCGGCGGCGGGACGGTCCACATCCACTCGCGCAGCCGTTCCTTCTCGTGCGTCAGCTCCGCGATGTCGTACTCGGAGTACTCGAACTCCGGCGACCAGAACAGGGCGTCGAACGGGCACACCTCGATGCAGATCCCGCAGTACATGCACAGCGCGAAGTCGATCGCGAACCGGTCGAGGACGTTGCGGGTCCGGGGACGTCCGCCGCCCTCCGCCGGGAGGGTCTCCTTGTGGGAGTCGATGTAGATGCACCAGTCGGGGCATTCGCGGGCGCACAGCATGCAGACGGTGCAGTTCTCCTCGAACAGCGCGATGACGCCCCTGCTGCGCGGTGGCAGATCGGGTTGCACTTCGGGGTATTGACGCGTCATGGACCGCCGCGTCATCGTCCGCAACGTGACCGCCAGCCCCTTGGCCAGCCCGCCTCCTGGTAGCCGTCCCACGCGCCCCATGATTGCGCACGATCGGCGTGGGCGGAACGCGATGGGACCGGCGTTCGTACTATGGAGGGCAGGCCGTGTGGTAGGTGGCATGCTTACGGGCAGGGAGGCTATGTGAGCCATCACTCGGACCGCCCTGACGAGCCCGAGCGCGGCCGCCGCCCGCGTTCCTCGCCGGGACACCCTCACCCCGGCCACACGCAACCCGGCTACACGCAACCCGGGCACACGCAGCCGAGCCACCGTCCGGGGCCGCGCCAGTACGGGCCGGCCGGAGCGCGACCGCCCTACCCGGGCCCGCCCTCCTTTCCTCCACCGCATTCCCCGCCGCCGCCGATGCTGCCGCCGCCCTCGGAGGCGACCAGCGGCGTGCTGTGGGCGTTTGTGCCGTTCATCACACTCGGCTACGGGACGCCGTTCTCGTTCCTCTACGCCGCCCTCCGGCGCGGGTCATGGGGGCTCGGCGGCGCCGCCGCCGGGTACGGCTTCGGCGCGGCCACCGTCCTAGCCCTGGTGCAGACCGGCAACCAGTTCGTCACCGTGTTCGGGTCGTTCCTGTGGATCCTGCTGTGGATCGCGGGCACCGGGCACGCGTTCGCCGTCCGGACGTCCGTCTTCCCCGGCAAGGCGTCCCACAACCGGCAGAACGAGCACGCCATCGAGGTCGCCAAGTACCGCCGGACGCTCCGGGAGGAGGCCCGCGCGCTCGCCGCACAGGACCCGGCGCTCGCCCGCGAACTGCGGATCGGCCGTCCCGACGTGCCGCGCACCTACGACGACGGCGGGCTCGTCGACGTCAACCACGCGCCGCGCGAGATCCTGGAGGCGCTCCCGGGCATGACGCCGGAGATGGTCGACCGCGTCGTCCACCGGCGCGAGGAGACCGGCGGGTTCATGTCCGTGGAGGAGATGGCCGTGGACGCCGACCTCCCGCCCGACGTCCTCCCCGAGATGGCCGACTTCACGATCTTCCTGCGCTGACCCGGAGCGGCCCGGCGACCCGGTGGCCTGGTGACCCGGAGGCCCGGTGGTCCGGTGGTGCTCAGAGCGCGACGCTGAGGACGCCGGTCAGCGCGAGCTGGGCGAGCGACAGCGGGACGAGCCAGGTCCAGGCGAGCTTCTGCAGCTGGTCCTCGCGCATGCGCGGGTAGCTGACCCGCAGCCAGATGACGCAGAACGCCAGCGCGCCGGCCTTCAGCAGCGTCCAGAGCCAGCCCAGCTCGGTGTTCAGGAACGGGCCCTTCCAGCCGCCCAGGAACAGCACGGTCGTCAGCGCACAGAGCACCACGATCCCGGCGTATTCGGCGAGCAGGAACAGCGCGAACCGCAGCCCGCCGTACTCGGTGTACGGGCCGAAGATGATCTCCGAGTCGGCGACCGGCATGTCGAACGGCGGCCGGCGCAGCTCGGCGAGACCCGCGACGAAGAACACCACGCCGCCGACCGCCTGCCACGGCAGCCACCACCAGCGCCACGCCTCCACGACGTCCGTGAGCGCCAGCGACCCCGCCGCCATCGCCACCGACGAGGCCGCGAACACCATCGGCAGCTCGTAGGACATCAGCTGCGCCGCGACCCGCATGCCGCCGAGCAGCGAGTACTTGTTCGCCGACGCCCAGCCCGCCATGATCGCGCCGATCACGCCGACGCCCATGACGGCGAGCGCGAAGAAGATCCCGGGCCGAAGGTCCAGCGCGACCTGCCCGCCCGGCCCGATCGGGATCACCAGCAGGACCAGCAGGTACGGGACGAGCGCCACACCCGGCGCCAGCTTGAACACCCGCCGGTCGGCGTCGCGCGGGACCACGTCCTCCTTCTGCGCGAACTTGACCCCGTCGGCGACCAGCTGCGCCCAGCCGTGGAAACCACCCGCGTACATGGGGCCGAGACGGCCCTGCATGTGGGCCATGACCTTGTGCTCGGCCTGCCCCACCAGCAGCGGCAGCAACGCGAACGCCGCCGCGACCAGCGCCAGCTTGACGACGATCTCAAGCATCCGGGCCTTGCCCTTCCGGGGCGCGCCCCCCGGGCCCCCGAGGAGGAGCCTCCGCGCGGTCCTCGCTCCGCCGGCGCTCCGCCGCGGCCGCCCAACGGCCCTCCTCCGGGACGCCGGGCGGGCGGACGCGGCGGCGGCTCGGCGCGCCGTGGCCCGACTCGCCCGGTTCCTTGGCGCCGGGCCAGGGTTTGGCCACCCGGGCGGCGAGCACGAAGTCCTTGCGCAGCGGGTGGCCCTCGAACCCGTCCGGAAGCAGCAGCGGGACGAGGTTCGGGTGGCCCTCGAACAGGACCCCGAACATCTCCGCCGTCTCGCGCTCATGCCACGCGGCGCCCCGGTAGACGCCCGTCGCCGTCGCCAGCACCGGGGCCCGCTTCGGGACACGCGTCCGGACCAGCACATGGTGGCGACGTTCCAGCGAGTACACGTGGACGACGACGGCGAAACCGTTCTCCGCCTCGTCCACGCCGGTCAGCCAGTCGAAGAACCCGCAGGCCAGGTCGTCGCGCGCGAAGGTCAGCGCGTCCAGCCAGTGCTCGGGCGGGACGCCGACGGCGAGGCCGCCGAAGGTCTCCTCGGTGCTGACCTCGTCGCCGAAGCGGCCCGTCCAGGCGTCGGCGAGTTCGGCGGCGCTCACCGGTCCCGCCCGATCTGGTCGTCATGATCGTCGTCGACCAGCCCGGGGATGATCGACGGGTCGTGATCGGCCGACCAGGTGTCCTCCTCGACCGCCGGGACGGGCCGGGTCACCTCGTCGGCCGGGTGGATCGGGGGCGCGTCCTCCGGCACCGTCTCGTCCGGCAGCGCGTCGTCCGGTACCGCGTCGTCCGGTACCACTGGCACTGGAGTCGTCTCGTCGTCAGACGCCGCGTCGTCCGGTATCACCGGCACCGGGGCCGTCTCGTCGTCGGGCGCCACGGGCACGGGGCGCGTCTCGTCGTCCGGACGGGCGGGAGCCGGTTCCGGCTCGCCGGGCGCGGCGGCGAGGTCGCCGAGGTGCCGGACGGGCTTCGTCTCGTCCTCGGCTCCTTCGCCTTCCCGGCGGACCTCGTCGCCCATGACGTTCCAGTGCTCGAACGTCTCCTCCTCGTCCGCCGGCGGGGGCGGGGGCTGGAGCGGACGGCGCAGCACCGTGGCCGACAGCGGGCGCGGCGGGGGCGGCGGGGTGTGCGCGTCGCCGCCGGAGTACCGGTCGCCGAGCGACTCCCCCGCGATCTTCTCCTGCAGGTGGACGATGCCCTGCAGCAGCGCCTCCGGACGGGGCGGGCAGCCCGGCACGTAGACGTCCACGGGGATGATCTGGTCGACGCCCTTGGTGACGCAGTAGGAGTCCCAGTAGGGTCCGCCGCAGTTGGAGCAGGCGCCGAACGAGATGACGTACTTGGGTTCGGGCATCTGCTCGTACAGCCGCCGCACCGCCGGGGCCATCTTGTCGCTGACGGTGCCGGAGACGACCATCAGGTCGGCCTGCCGGGGGCCGGGCGCGAACGGGATGACGCCGAGCCGCATGAAGTCGTGCCTGCTCATCGACGTCGCGATGAACTCGATGGCGCAGCAGGCCAGGCCGAAGTTGAAGACCCACAGCGAGTAGCGGCGGCCCCAGTTGAGCACGAACTTGATCGGCTTCGGTGCGACCCGCGACAGCGGTCCCACGCTCGGCGGCGGTAGATCGATGGTGCCCACACCGCCATTGTTACAGCGCCACGGGACGTCACACCCAGGAGAGGACGCCCTTCTTGCCCGCATACGCGAGCCCCGTGGCCAGGAACGCCAGGAAGACGAACATCTCACCGAGCGTCGTCGCCCCGTAGCCGGGCGCGGAGAAGACCGTCGCCCAGGGGAACAGGAACACCGCGTCGACGGCGAACACCACGTACAGGTAGGCGAAGACGTAGTAGCGGACGTAGGAGTGGGCCCAGCCCTCGCCGACCGGGTCGACGCCGCACTCGTAGGTGGTCAGCTTCTCCGCCGTGGGACGATGCGGGCGCAACAACCGGTTGGCGGCGAGCGCGCCGCCGACGATGCCCACGCCGACGAGGAGCAATACGACCACCACGACATATGTGTCGAAATAGTTATGCACCAGGTCCTCCTCGCGTGCGTCCCATCCAGTATCCCCCTGAGGCAGATCAGAGGAGTGTGGCGTCGTACCTCCACGCCGGAGGATCACAATGTCATGGTTCTACTGCACACTAGATTTGCATTGGGTCTGGTTGACCTGGAAGGACGTGACCGGATGAGCAACCCCCCGCCTCCCCCGGGCTGGGAATCCCCGGGCGGTGCCTCCTGGCCGCCTCCGCCGCCGCCGGCAGGGCCCGGCGGTCCCGGTCCGGGCGGACCCGGAAACGCAGGTATTCCCGGTGGTCAGGGCGGGCCCCCGCCGCCCGGCGGCTTCGGCGGCCCGGGGACCCCGCCCCCCTTCTTCCCGCCGCCCCCCGGCGCCCCGATGGGCCCCGCCATGCCACCGCCGAGGCGCGGCGGAGGCGGCGGCCTGGTCATCGGGCTCATCGGCGGCGGCCTCGTCTTCCTCATCATCGTCGCCGTCGTCGTGTACGCGGTGTCGGTGGGCGGCGGCAAGTCGCCCGAGGAGAAGCTGACCGCCGCGGCCCTCAACATGGACACGGCCCGCGCCGTCCAGCTGAAGGGCACCTTTGGCGGCTCCGAGACGCTGAGCGGCGAGCTGAACGTCACCAAGGGCGGACGCGCGATGGGCCCCGTCACCTGGGGCGGCAACAACGTCACCGTCCTGGCGGCCGACGGCAAGCTGTTCGTGAAGGCCGACAAGTCGTACTGGGACCGGGAGATCTCCGCGACCGACGACCCGTTCTACCTCAAGTCCGGCGAGCAGTGGGGCCGGCTGAGCGACGACGAACTCGACCTCGACTTCAAGACGCAGCTCTCGCCGGCGGCGCTGGCGACCAAGGTGCGCTCCGCCCGGATCTCGCGGGTCGATCCCGTCAAGACCACGTGGCAGGGCAAGAAGGCCCTCAAGTTCAGCACCTTCTCGTCCACGATCTACATCACCGACGAGGATGACGCGGAGCTGCTGCGCTACGAGGCCACCTCGCCGCGCGTCGCGCTGGACGTCACCCCGAAGGACTCCGGTGACGCCTCCTCCCTCATCTCGGACATGCGGTCGAGCATGGGCGAGCTGCGGGACTCCTTCAACGGCTCGGCCCGGCCGTCGGTCGACGAGTGGAAGAAGGGCGGCTGCAACGGCAGCTCCGGCTGCACGGTGCAGGCCAGCATCCGCCCGCCGTACAACGTGGAGAAGCCCGTCACGATCGACGTGCGGTTCCGGCTCACCGCCGGCACGCTGACCGGCCGGGACCTCGGCAACTGCACGACCCGGATCACCATCAGCGGCTCCTCCTCGCAGTGGGCGAGCTGCCGGGTCAGCAGCAGCGCGTGGCAGAGCTGGGCCAAGTCCACGGGCGGCACCTTCTACAAGCACGCCCAGTACAAGGTGATCGGCGCCACGTCCACGGAGGTGCAGGCCCTGCAGAACGGCCTCGAAAGCGAATGAGCCGCAGGTGAGGCTCATGGTGCCGGACACCGTGCGCTGATCCTGCGCGACCCGGGTGCCCGGTGGCCCTTCTCCCGTCCGAGGGAAGCGCCATCGGGCACCCTTATGCTCTGTGGAGACGCCCCTCCAGGGCCCCGGCGGGCCGCCCTCACCCCCCGCATCGGTCCCGAGCCTCGCCGGCCCCGTTGGAGGACGCTTCCAGATCCCTTGCTTTGTGCCTGACGGTCGGGCCGGAACCTGGCCCCGGAAGTGAGAGCAGAGTGAGCCCCGAGTGAGCGCTGAACAGGACAACCCGTCGCCCACGCCCCCGCTCCCCCACCCCATGGGCGACCGCACCTCACCTTCCGGCGGCCCCGTCCCGCCTGACGGGCCGGTTCCGCCCGGCGGCCCGGTTCCGCCTGGAGGCCCCGTTCCGCCTGGAGGCCCCGTTCCTCCTGGAGGCGGTCCGGTCTTGCCGGGGAAGGGCGGCCGGCAGCGCCGGGGGCGGGCGGCGCGGGTCATGGCCGTCGGCGGGGTCGCGGCCGTCGTCCTGGTCGTGGGCGGTGCCGTGGCAGCGGTCGCGTTCAGCGGGGAGGGCGAGCCGGCGAAGCAGAAGGCCACGCCCACCGTGTCCGCGCCTCCTCCTGCCTGGACGGTCGCGGCAGGGCACGGGCTCACGTCCGGGACGGGCGTGCGTTACGACGGCACCATGACGCTGAAGGGACGGCCCGTCCAGGCTCATCTGCGGGTGACGCCGTCGGGTTCGGCGACGGGACAGATCGTCGCGGGCACGCTGGCGGCGGACGTCGTCGCGATCGACGGCACCACCTACATCAAGGCGGGGCTCGCGTTCTGGCGCGACTACGCGGGTGAGATCACACATCCGGACTACTACGCGGGCCGCTGGTCGAAGGCGCCCGCGTCGGTACCGGGCTTCGACGTCACGGCCGTCCTCGGGCCGAAGGCCATCGCCAAGACGCTGGCGAAGACGTCCGGGAGCACGCCGACGGAGAGCGTGAACGGCGTCCGGGCGTACCGGGTCAAGACCTCGGCCGCCGAGTACCTGATCACGACGGCCGCCCCGTACCGGCTGCTGTCGGTGCGCGCCGCCGGGCAGAACGCGCCGCGGTTCACCGCAGCGCCCGTGGCCGCGCCCGCGACGCTGTTCACCGAGCTGCGCCCGAGGGTGGCGGCGCTGGGCGGCGCGGGCGACCCGACCCTGCAGTTCAGGCCGGGCACGCTGACGTTCAGCAACTGCGACCAGAACACCAACGGCTGCACGGTGAGCCTGCCCGCCACGCTGACCGCCCCCGAGAGGACGGTGCCGGACGGCGCGCGGGCCGCGCTGCTGGCGTCGATCACGTCCCGGGGCAAGCCGCTCGGCTCCTGCCGGACGTCGGGGACGGTGGAGGCCGACCGCTCGGTGGTGCTGCGCTGCACCGTCACGAGCAGGCTGTGGCGGAGCTGGATGAGGAAGGCGCTCGACAACCCCGGCTCCTACCCGTACGAGGCGTCCGCCCGTGTCGTCGGTGAGGCGCTGGACGCGGCCGACCTCCCGAACCTGCTCGCCCAGGTCGACCGCGAGCGCAAGGCGGTGCTGAAGCCGGAACGGGCCACGCCGAACCCGGCCACGCCCGGGCCGGGCGAGCCGTCGGCCGAGTCGTCGGACGGTCCGGAGATCGCCACGTCCCGGTCACCGGGACGTCCGTGAGACGCGTGTCCAGGGGCGGTGCCGCCGGGCGGTGTCCGCGCTGTCTACACTTCGCATCGTGAACTCCACGCCCCTGGGGAGCCGCGGCTCCTCGACGCGCCCTGCGCGGCGGCTGGTCAGGCGACTGCACGTCGACCTGTGCCGGCAGCGCAGCAGCCTGTGTTCGGGATGAACTAGGACGCCGCCCCAGGTCGTATTCCCCGGTGAGCGGTCGTCCCGAGAACACCATCCGATCCCGGACATACCATGAAGGTAAGCCTAAGTAGCATCACGATCCCGGGTGCCTCCCCCGGGAAGGGTGCTGCCCGTCGAGGAGGTCTTCCTCTGTGACCAAACAGGTCCAGCAACTCGACCGCGTCATCATCCGCTTCGCCGGCGACTCCGGCGACGGCATGCAGCTGACCGGTGACCGCTTCACCCAGGAGACGGCGGCGTTCGGCAACGACTTGTCGACGCTGCCGAACTTCCCTGCCGAGATCCGCGCCCCCGCCGGGACGCTGCCCGGCGTGTCCAGCTTCCAGCTGCACTTCGCCGACCACGACATTCTCACGCCCGGGGACGCGCCCAACGTGCTGGTCGCGATGAACCCGGCCGCTCTCAAGGCCAACCTCGCGGACCTGCCGCGCGGCGCCGACCTCATCGTCAACACCGACGAGTTCACCAAGCGCAACCTGACCAAGGTCGGCTACGAGACGAACCCCGTCGAGGACGGCTCGCTCGCCGAGTTCCGCGTGCACGCGCTGCCGCTGACGTCGATGACGGTGAAGGCGCTCGAGGACTTCGACATCTCCAAGAAGGACGCGGAGCGCGCGAAGAACATGTTCGCGCTCGGGCTTCTGTCCTGGCTGTATCACCGTCCCACTGAGGGGACGCTCGGCTTTCTGGAGCGTAAGTTCGCCACCAAGCCCGAGATCATGAAGGCGAACATCGCGGCCTTCCAGGCGGGCTGGTCCTACGGCGAGACCACCGAGGCGTTCTCGGTGCAGTACGAGATCAAGCCGGCCGAGCACGAGCCCGGCCTGTACCGCAACATCACCGGGAACCTCGCGCTCGCGTACGGGCTGGTCGCCGCGGGCGTGCAGAGCGGCCTGCCGATCTTCCTTGGCTCGTACCCGATCACCCCGGCGTCCGACATCCTGCACGAGATCTCCAAGCACAAGAAGTTCGGCGTGCGGACGTTCCAGGCCGAGGACGAGATCGCCGCGGTGGGCGCGGCGCTCGGCGCCTCGTTCGGCGGGTCGCTCGGCGTCACCACGACGTCCGGGCCGGGCCTCGCGCTGAAGAGCGAGACCATCGGCCTCGGCGTCTCGACCGAGCTTCCGCTGCTGGTCATCGACGTGCAGCGGGCCGGTCCCTCCACGGGTCTGCCGACCAAGACCGAGCAGGCCGACCTGATGCAGGCCATGTACGGCCGCAACGGCGAGGCGCCCGTCCCGCTGATCGCGCCGCAGTCCCCGTCGGACTGCTTCGACGCGGCCATCGAGGCGGCCCGGATCGCGGTCAAGTACCGCACGCCGGTGATCCTGCTGTCGGACGGCTACCTCGCGAACGGCTCCGAGCCGTGGAAGCTGCCGGACGTGGCGTCGCTGCCGGTGATCGAGCCGAACTTCGCCGAGCCGGCGCAGGAGGAGTTCCTGCCGTTCAAGCGCGACCCGGAGACCCTCGCCCGTCCGTGGGCGATCCCGGGCACGGCCGGTCTGGAGCACCGGATCGGCGGCCTGGAGAAGGCCGACGGGTCCGGCAACATCTCCTACGACCCGTCCAACCACGACACGATGGTCCGGCTGCGCCAGGCCAAGGTGGACGGCATCGCGAACGACATCGAGCCGCTCGCGGTGGACGACCCGTCCGGTGCGGCCCGCGTCCTCGTGCTGGGCTGGGGCGGGACGTACGGCGCCATCTCCGCGGCCGTCCGCCGGGTCCGCTCGACCGGGCGGACCATCGCGCAGGCCCACGTGCGGCACCTCAACCCGTTCCCCGCGAACCTGCCCGAGGTGCTGCGCTCCTACGACAAGGTCATCGTCCCGGAGATCAACCTCGGCCAGCTCGCGATGCTGCTGCGCGGCCGGTTCCTCATCGACGTGATCGGCTACAACCAGGTCCGCGGCCTGCCCTTCAAGGCGGAAGAGCTGCAGGGCGTCATCCAGGATGTGATCGACAGTGAGTGAGAACGGCTCGCCGGCCGGGAACGGCAACGGCGTCGTCAGCGGCAACGGGAACGGCGACGTCAGCGGCGACGGGAAGTCGCTGCTGTCCCTCGTCCCGAAGGCGGACGGGAAGCAGACGCTGAAGGACTTCAAGACCGACCAGGAGGTGCGCTGGTGCCCCGGGTGCGGTGACTACGCGATCCTCGCGGCGGTCCAGTCCTTCCTGCCGGAGCTCGGGCTGCGCCGGGAGAACATCACGTTCGTCTCGGGCATCGGCTGCTCGTCGCGGTTCCCGTACTACATGAACACCTACGGGTTCCACTCGATCCACGGCCGGGCCCCCGCGATCGCGACGGGGCTCGCCACGTCCCGTCCGGACCTGTCGGTGTGGGTGGTGACCGGGGACGGCGACTCGCTGTCGATCGGCGGCAACCACCTGATCCACGCGCTGCGCCGCAACGTCAACCTGAAGATCCTGCTGTTCAACAACCGGATCTACGGGCTGACGAAGGGGCAGTACTCGCCGACGTCCGAGCTCGGCAAGATCACCAAGTCGACGCCGATGGGGTCGCTGGACGCCCCCTTCAACCCGCTGTCGCTCGCGATCGGCGCGGAGGGCACGTTCGTCGCCCGCACGATCGACTCCGACCGCAAGCACCTCCAGTCGGTGCTGCGGGCGGCGGCGCAGCACCGCGGCACCGCGCTCGTGGAGATCTACCAGAACTGCAACATCTTCAACGACAACGCGTTCGAGCCGCTGAAGGACGCGTCCGTCCGCGACGACGTCACCGTCCGGCTGGAGCACGGTGAGCCGATCGTCTTCGGGGCGGACCGGTCCAAGGCGCTGCGCCGGACGCCGTCCGGGTCGCTGGAGGTGGTGCGGGTCGCGGACGTCGACCCGGCGGAGATCGCCGTCCACGACGCCCACAACCCGGACCCGTCGCAGGCGTTCGCGCTGTCGCGGCTGGACCAGCCGGCGTTCGAGCACACCCCGATCGGCATCTTCCGCGACGTGGACCGCCCGTCCTACGACGAGCTGATGCGGGCCCAGCTCGACGAGGCCGTCGAGAAGCAGGGCGAGGGCGACCTGGCCGCGCTGCTCGGTTCCGGCGACACCTGGCGCATCGATTAGGCACATCCGTTAATCGCCGTCGCGCAGGGCCCGGCCCCGGTTCGTCCGGGGCCGGGCCTTTCCGCGTATTGAACGACCGCGATCGGGGCAAGGTTGGACATGATGACCTTGGGACGATTCGCGGCGCTCTTCGGGCGAGACGCGATGCGGGGGGACGTCTCAGCCTGAGAGACTGGCGGAGATCACGGAGCCGGGGAGGTGACGATGCGGGTCATTCCGCGCCGCAAGAAGGATCGTCCACGCGGTGAACCCCCCGCCCCCGCACCGCCCGGCACGGGCGCCACGCAGCCCATCGGCGATTCCCGGGCGGACGTCGAGGCTGACGGCGGTGCGCCGACGCTCGAGCCGGGGCGTGCGCTGGATCCGGCGAAGGAGCTGGAGCCGGCGAAGGCGCTCGGGCAGGACGGCCTTCGAGGCGGGGCGAGACCCGAAGCGGCCACGGCCGTGCTGCCGGTCGCGGACGGCGAGGCCGCGCGGCGGCGGGCGCGGGCGGCGCAGCGGCATCGGCAGGCGGCGGAGGTCAAGCGGAGCCGGGCGGGACGGCGGCCGCAGCGGACGTCCCCGGCCCCCGCCGACGCCACCGACCAGCACCGGGCCGCGCTGCTGGTCATGGTGCTCACGCTGGGGCTGCTGATCGCGGCCGTCGCGGTGACCGGCGGGCTGATCGCGTCGTCGATGCGGACCCGGCCGGTGACGCTGGCCAAGCCGCTGCACATCTACCCCGTCGCGCAGGCGACGGCCGGGCCGTGCCCCGCCGGAACGCAGGGGCTCACCGGCCAGGCCGGCACCGGCCCGACGTGCTACCACCTCACCCAGGGCATCGCGATCCGCAAGGTCGCCGACCTGCGCGTCCAGAAGTCGCGGGTGGGGTCCGGCGGCTACGACGTGGCGGTGACGCTGCGGCCGGTCGACCGGAGCGCGTTCGCCCGGCTGACCCGCGCGACGGTCGGCCGGGACCTCGCGTTCGTCGTCGGCGAGAGGCTCGTCACCCTGCCCCGCGTCGACATGGCGATCACGGACGGGAAGGTCGTGGTGACCGGCTCGCCGGACCGGGCGACCGCGAGGCAGCTCGTCCGCGACCTCAAGGGCCGCTGAGACGGCCCCTGAGGTCGCTCCCTCTCACTGGAGGGCCTGGATGTCCAGCTCCGTGGGAGACGCCGGACGGGCGACGCCGCCCCCGCCGGGGGCATCGTCCGCGGGCGGCTTCTCGGCGGGCTTGCCGCGGCCCGCCGACCCGCGCAGCGGGAGCTCCTTCAGCGCGAGGACCGCGAGGAAGCCGACCACCACCACGGGGACGCCGACCAGGAAGACGGTCTCCATCGCGTTGGTGAACGCGTCCTGGATGATCCCGTGCACCGGCTCGGGGAGCTTCTGGATCTGCTCCGGGGAGCCGAGCTCGCCGGACGCCCCGGACGGCATCCCGACGCCGGCCGCCCGCAGGCCCGAGGCGATCTCGTCCGCGACCCGGTTGGTGAGGATCGCGCCGAACGCGGCCACGCCCATCGCGCCGCCGAGGTTCCGGAAGAACGAGACGCCGGACGTCGTCGAGGCCAGGTCGGCGAGCGCGGCGGCGTTCTGCGCGGCCAGGATCAGGATCTGCAGCGTCAGGCCCATCCCGACGCCGAGGATGGCGAGGTCGGCGCCGATGAGGACTTCCGACGAGTCGGTGTGCAGCTGCGACAGCATGTACATGCCGACCACGACGCACGCCAGGCCGACCACCGGGAAGAGCTTGTAGCGGCCCGTCCGGGTCACGATCAGGCCGGAGCCGGTCGAGGAGACCAGCATGCCGATGACGAGCGGCAGGGTCATGAGGCCGGACGCGGTCGGGCTCATCCCCTTGGCGATCTGCAGGTACTGCGGCATGTAGATCATCACGCCGAACATCGCCATGCCGATGCAGACCGAGATGAACGACGTCAGCACGAACGTCCGGTTGCGGAACAGCCGGGGCGGCAGGATCGGGTCGTGGGCCGAGCGCTCGGCGACGACCGCCAGCACGACCAGGACGGCGGCGCCCCCGAGCAGGAGGTAGGTCCACCGCGAGTTCCACGCGAACTCGGTGCCGCCGAGGGACAGCACGAGCATCAGCAGGGCGGCGCTGCCGGTGATGGTGAACGCGCCGAACACGTCCACCCGGGTGTCGCGCTTGACCTTCGGCAGCTTGAGCACCCGCTGGATGACCAGGAACGCGATCACCGCGAGCGGGACGCACACGTAGAAGCACCAGCGCCAGCCGAGGCTGTCGGCGTCCACGATGAAGCCGCCGAGCAGCGGCCCGGCGACCGTCGCGACGCCGAACACCGCGCCCATGAAGCCGGCGTAGCGGCCCCGCTGCCGGGGTTCGACGACGTCCCCGAGGATGACCTGGGCGAGCGCGGACAGGCCGCCGGTGCCGAGCCCCTGGAACGCGCGGGCCGTGATGAGCTGGCCGATGTTGTGCGACAGCCCGGCGCCCACCGACGCGAGGACGAAGATCAGCAGGGCGGTCTGGAACATCAGCTTGCGTCCGGCGATGTCCGACAGCTTGCCCCACAGCGGGGTCGACGCGGTCATCGTCAGCAGCGGCGCGCTGGCGACCCAGGACAGCTGGTCCTGCCCGCCGAGGTCGCCGACGATCGTCGGCAAGGCGGTGGAGACGACCGACGTCGAGATCATCGACGTGAGCATCGCCATCATCAGGCCGGCGAGGATCTCCAGGATCTGACGATGCGTGTACTGCGGTTTCGCCGGCTCGGACGCCGCCGGCCCCTGCGACGCCACACTGGTCTGAGCCACCCTGCCCCCATGAGAACGGTATTACCTGTGTCGTGCATGTATCGTAGGTAGACGCTTGTTTACTTGCAACTCGGTGGATACTGAGCACTGACCGTTACCGACGGATCCGGGGATGGGCATGCGAGTCGAGGGCGAGCGCACGGCGCCGTCCGCCGCGCACGGGACGAGGCGCGCGGCGGACCGGCGGCCGAAGCGCGACCGGGAGGCGACCGAGCGCCGCATCCTGGACGCCGCCCGCGACCTCTTCGGCGAGCACGGCTACGACGGCGTCACCGTCCGCATGATCGCAGCGCAGGCGGAGGCGAACGTCGCCCTCGTCAACCGGTACTTCGGCTCCAAGGCCGCCTTGTTCGAGGAGGTCCTGACCGGCGAGTCGGTGATCCGCGGCGTCATCGCGGGCGATCCGGCGGGGCTCCCGCGCCGGCTCGCCGAGCACTTCGTCCGGCAGATCGACCAGCGCCCGACCACGGCCATGTCCCGGATCCTGGACCGGTCGGCGGGGCAGCCCGAGGTCAAGGAGATCCTGCTCCACTACCTGGAGGACCGGATCGTCCAGCCCATCATCGCCCAGCTGGACGGGCCGGACGCCCGCGCCCGCGCGCTGCTCGCGTCCACGATCATCATGGGCGGCGGGCCGGTGCGGCGGCTCTTCGGCCTGACCGACCTGCGCGCCGCCGACCCGGCCGAGGTCACCGACCGCCTCACCGCCATGTTCACCGCCGCTCTCGCCCCGCCCGTCCGCCGCGAGATGTAGCGGCCTCCGGCGGCATACGCCGCCGGGCGCAGCGGAGGTCGGCTTCCAGGCGGAGCGGCGCGCGGCGTGCCGCGCACTAGGGTGCTGACCATGAGGCTGGGGGGCGCTCTCCGGGCGCGGTGGGGCAGGACGGGACGGGCCGCGCGCTGGACGGCGGCCGGGACGGCGGCCGTTCTGGCGGGCGGCGGCGCCGCCTGGGGCGTCGCGGCGGGCGACGCGCCCCGCGTGCGGACGTCCGAGCAGCGCATCGCCGTGCTGGACGGCCCGAAGGACGATCAGCGCGTCCTCCTGGACACGACGTTCTACCGGCCGGTCGGCCGGGCGAAAGGCCCGGCGATCATGCTGGCGCACGGCTTCGGCGGCTCGAAGCGGGACGTGGCGGGCGAGGCACGCGACCTGGCCCGCGCCGGGTACGCGGTGCTGGCGTGGTCGGCGCGCGGGTTCGGGCGCTCGACCGGGGAGATCGCGCTCAACTCGCCCGACTACGAGGTGAAGGACTCCCGGCAGCTCGTCGACTGGCTGGCGAAACGTCCCGAGGTCGTCCTCGACGGGCCGGGCGACCCGCGCGTCGGCATGGCGGGGCAGTCGTACGGGGGCGCGATCGCGCTGATGACCGCCGCCTACGACCGGCGGGTGGACGCCATCGCGCCGCAGATCACCTGGAACAGCCTCGCGGACGCGCTGTTCCCGTCCGCCACCGGCGCCGGGCCTTCGGACGGCGTGTTCAAGAAGCTGTGGGCGGGGGTCTTCTTCACGAGCGGCGCGGGCCGGACGGCATGCGGGCGTTTCCTGCCGTCACTGTGCGACATGTACCAGGAAATCGCGACGAAGGGCCGTCCGACCTCGTCGGCGATCGAGACGTTGCGCCGGTCGAGCCCGGCGGCGGTCGCCGACCGGATCAAGGTGCCGACGCTGCTGGTCCAGGGACAGGCCGACTCGCTGTTCCCGCTGGACCACGCCGACGCCAACGCACGCGCGATCGCCGCCTCCGGCGCGCCGGTGTCGGTGGTGTGGTTCCAGGGCGGGCACGACGGCGGCGATCCGGAGACCGAGCGGGTCGAGGGGCTGGTGCGCGACTTCTTCGACGCGCGCCTCCGCGGTGCAGCACCCGCTCTGGACGGTTTCACGGTGACGCGGGCGGGCGGGCTCGACTCGTCCACGCAGCAGGTCGTCGTGGAGGAGGCGACGACATCCCGGTATCCAGGGCTTTCCGGCGATGCGGTCGGGATGTCGCTCTCCGGCGGCGAGCAGACGATCTTCAACCCGGCGGGCGGGTCGCCGGCGTCGATCTCCGCCATGCCGGGGCTGGGCGCGCTCGGGTCCCTCGGCTCGCTGGGCGGGTCACTGCCGGCGGACATGCCGGGGCAGACCGCCACCTTCGACACGCGCCCGCTGGACCGTCCGGTGCGGCTGACCGGGGCGGCCACGGTCCGCCTCAAGGTCCGCGGGGACGGGCCCCTGTTCGCCAAGCTCTACGACGTCCCGCCCGGCGGGACGGCCGCTCCGGCGCGGCGCCTGGCGGCCCCGTTCCGCGTGTCGGACGGCGAGGTCACGGTGACGCTCCCGGCGATGGACTACCGCTTCGACCGCGGCCACCGCCTGCGCCTCGTCATCGCGACGACCGACATGGGCTTCGCGACGCCCCCGGAACCGTCCTCCTACAAGGTGCAGGTGGTCTCGCCCCTGAGCGTCCCCACCGCCCCCTCCTTGACCACGGCATCTCCGCCACTGCCCGCCTGGGTGTGGGCCCTGCCGTTGGCCGCCGTCGCCGTGGCCGCCGCCATCCTCCTGCCCGGACGTCGTAGGCGCGGCACATCGACGGGCAACGACGTCCCGCTGGAGATAACGGGCCTAACGAAGGCTTACAAGAACGGCCATCTAGCCGTGGCCGACCTGTCGTTCCGAGTAGAGAAGGGCCAGGTTCTCGGCCTGCTCGGCCCGAACGGCGCCGGAAAGACCACGACCCTACGCATGCTCATGGGGCTGATCCACCCCGACTCGGGCGAGATCCGCATCTTCGGTCACCGTGTCACTCCTGGAGCCCCTGTCCTGTCCCGCCTGGGTTCCTTCGTAGAAGGGCCTGGATTCCTCCCCCACCTCTCCGGCCGCGACAACCTGGACCTGTACTGGCGCGCCACCGGCCGTCCCCTGGACGAAGCCCACCTGGACGAAGCGCTGCGTATAGCGGACCTGGGGTCCGCCCTAGACCGGGCTGTGCGTACCTACTCGCAAGGCATGCGGCAGCGGCTCGCCATAGCCCAAGCCATGCTCGGCCTACCGGACCTCCTCGTCCTGGACGAGCCCACCAACGGCCTCGACCCGCCCCAGATCCGCGAGATGCGCGAGGTGCTCGTCCGGTACGCCGCGGACGGACGGACCGTGATCGTCTCCAGCCACCTGCTCGCCGAGGTCGAGCAAACGTGCACGCACGCGGTCGTCATGGCCGGCGGCCGCCGCGTCGCCGCCGGTCCCGTCAGCGAGATCACCGGCTCCGGCCGCCGCCTGGAGGACGCGTTCCTGGAGATCATCGGAGAGGCCCCATGACGACCTACGACGTCCGGCGGACCCTGCCCCTGCGGGTCGAGGCCGTCCGCCAGTTCCGGCGCCGCCGCACCCTCGTCGCGTTCGGGATCCTGCTCGTCCTGCCCTGGGTCCTGGTGCTCGCGTTCAAGCTCGGCGGCGACCCCGGCCCCGACGGCATGCCCAGCCTGGTGGACGTCGCCACATCGTCCGCGCTGAACTTCGCCCTCTTCGCCCTGTTCGTCTCGACGGGTTTCCTGCTGGTCGTCGCGGTCGCCCTGTTCTGCGGCGACACGGTCGCGAGCGAGGCCGGCTGGTCGTCGCTGCGGTATCTATTGGCCGCCCCCGTCCCGCGCGGCCGCCTCCTCCGCCAGAAACTGATCGTCGCCCTCTCCTACGCGGTCGTCGCCGTCGTCAGCCTGCCGCTGATGTCCCTGGTGGCCGGCACGGCGGGGTTCGGCTGGGGCGACGTCGAACTCCCCACCGGCGGCACCGTCCCGGTGAGCACCGCGCTCGGCCGGATGGCGATCATCATCGGCTACTCGCTCGTCGCGCAGCTCGTCGTCGCCGCCCTGGCGTTCCTGCTGTCGGTCACCACCGACTCGCCCCTCGGCGCGGTCGGCGGCGCCGTCGGCCTCGTCATCGTCAGCAACATCCTGGACGCCGTCACCGCCCTCGGCTCCTGGCGCGACTTCCTCCCGACCCACTGGATGTACTCGTGGATGGACGCCCTGCAACCCCAAATCCAATGGACGGGCATGGCGAAGGGCACCGCGATATCCCTTTCCTATGCCCTGATCCTGTTCGCGCTGGCCTTCCGCCGCTTCCGAAGCCGCGACATCGTCTCGTGAATTTCAGCAACATTCGGTGATCATTCACTCACGCTCCGTCGACAGATCTTCCTGAAAATCGGTCGAACCGGCAGTGTTCGTCGCATAAGCTCGGCGAACCACGCGGAAGCCGGCTGCGTCACACGAAGTGGCGACGATTAAGTCAGGCCCGTTGGGGGGAGATGATCACCATGGCACGGCAGCAGCTCATCAAGCGCCCCAAGCCCCCACGTCAACCGAGCCAGCCCGACCTGAGGACCCCCTCGGGCCGCCTGCTCCCCTACTGAAGCCGCGCCAGAAACCGATCCCGGTCGACCACCACGCGCTCCACGCGTCCGATGGCCACCACCGAACCGCGCTCGTCGACGGCCTCGACCTCGAACACGAGCCGCTTCCCGTCGACCTCTTCGAGTTCCGCCGTCACGGTCACGCGCACACCGACCGGACTGGCCGCACGGTGCTCCAATTCGACGCGCGTCCCCACAGAGGTCTGACCGTCGCCGAGACGGCCCGCGAGCGCTTCAACGGTCGCCGCCTCCGCGAGCGCCAGCAACCGAGGCGTCCCCAGCACGGGGACATCCCCGCTCCCCATCGCGACCGCCGTGTCACCATCCCCGACCACAATGGACACCCGCGCGTGCGACCCCGCCGTCAACTCCACCTCTCGTCACAACTCCCGTTCAAGCCGTGCCGCGACCTCCCGATACCGGCTGACCGGAACGAGATGGACCCCGTCGAACGCCCCTGAGTCCCGAATGGCGAGCACCTGTTCGCAAGCCGCCTCTACCCCGGCGCCACGATCCCGCTCGACGGCCTCGACAAGCTCCGCAGGAATATCGATATCCGAAATGGCGGCAGCCAGATTCCGTGCCATCCCGGCACTCGCCAGAACCATGACGCCCGCGTAGACGGGCCCGTTCACCTCGACGCTCTCCCGCCACCGCAGCAGGTTCTCCAGCGAGTAGCTGACCTGGACGAACATGAAGTCCGCGGCCAGCTTCCACTCGGGCACTTTCCGCAGCCCGGACGTCACCCCGACCTGGAACGGCCCGCACCCGGCGAACACCTCGTCCTCGCTCGCCGCACGGGCCTCGTCCATCATCGCCCGGACGGTCAGCTCACTCGTCCGTCCGCCCGCGCTCGGCTTGTCCCCGTAGACGAACAGAAAGCGCTCAACCCCGTAAGCGGCCGCCGTGAGCAGGTCCCTGCGGAACCCGAGCAGATTCCGATCCCGCGAGTTCAGACAGGCGATCCCCTGCGCCCCCATGGCCTGCACCTCATGGGCGACGGCCACACTCGACACGGTGGCCCGCCCGATATGGTTATCGGGAATCAGGAACGAGTCCGCCACCGGACTCAGAACGCCGATCTGATGGCGAACCTTCTGCAGATCAGGCCGGGTCGGCGGCTCAACCTCACAAACAACCTCAAACCCCACGAGCATCCTCCCAGCCACGATGCTTCAGCTTTCTCGACCGTCCGGACGTCAGGAGAAGGATAGCCGCGTCCACTTCACAGGAGGTCTGCGAGGCGGCCGCATCGCGTTCCGCCTGGTCGGTGAGGTCCAGGGCCGCTGCGATGATGTTCCGTCGGCTGAGGTCGAAAGCCATGTAGGCGCATGAAGGCCCGATCCCTAACGGGATATGTTGCGAGAACTGTAGCCCTGCAGGTGCGGCAGCCGTTCGGACGAGCCCGAACCGAACTCCTCGACGTTCCAGGTGATGATCCGGCGCGGGTGTATGCGGAGCGTCTCCTTGGCGAATACCGCAAGGAGCGGCGGATCAAGGACCACGATCTCAACCTCCCCGCGCACCTCCACACCCCGCCCCGTCTGGCCAAGTGGATTGGGGGTCTCGGATTGATCGTCAACGACGAAGGAGACCCGCGGATCGGCCTGGACGTTGCGGAACTTCTGGCTCCTGGTCAACGCCGGCCCCCCGACGTCGATCGTCCCGGTGTCCGCGTTCGTCCAGAAGGCCACCGGCTGGACCTGCGGCGCTCCGCCCGGCCCGATGGTCGCCAGGCGTCCCAGCGAACGCTCGGCGAGGTATGCGATCTCTGCAGCAGTGAAGACCATGTCACGAGCCTGCTACCTCAACCATAATCGAGGTCAAGCCAAAGTGGCGTACGTACTCCAGGCCCTCACCGGAGCCGGTGGAGCCCCGGGCCGTCAGTCCGCGCACGCGCTTCGATCGCAACAAGCCGGCCGCCTTCTTCCCGGCCAATGAAATCCGCCGCCATAGCTCGGCCGGACCGTGAGTGAGTGCCAGCAGCCCCGTGGCAATGAGTTCCTCGCAGGTCAGGGGGCGTGTGTGAAGTTGTTCGTCACGCCGTCCACGCAGGCGCGGTCTTTAAGATGCACAGAGGTACACTGCGCGGCTAATGGGTCCCCATATCTCAGGCGAAGGCAGGTGGGCGGTGAGGAGCAGGAGCCCTCAAGAGAAGAAGCAGCTCAGCTATGCCAAAGACCGCCGCAACGCCTACGCGGAGAACGACAAGTCGTCCAGGAATGCCGTACGGCTGAACAAGCGATTCCCTAATCGTGCGAACCGCCACCGTCTCCAGCGGATTCTTCGGGATGCTGCGGGCAGGCCCGACGCCGAGCGGGCGGGGAAGGTTGAGGAGCGGCTGGGGCGTCGGCGGCCGAAGACATGGCAGAAGGAGCCAGACCTGCCCCTCGGAGATTGGGTCGAAAGCAGGCTGCAGCGGCGCCTTCGTCGCGAGAAAGCCGGACTGGCCGTCGAGCGCCGCCTTGCCCGAGTTGAGCAACGGCGCAGCCGACGCGCCAAGCTTCGTTCTCGCACAAAGGCGCGGGTCGCCACCAAGGGGACAGTCGAACGGCGCTGGTGACGTGTCACCAGCTGAACCGGCCACTGGCGTGCACCCGTCGCTGGACTCGGATGGACCCGGCGGGCAGTCGGGGCGGCGGTGCGTGGACGTGGCCTGGCGTTATGCCCGATCATGGGGCAATGTCGCTCCACACGCACGAGGCCGATCTGTTCGAGAGATCCAGGGGGCGCTTGGAGGCGATCGCCTACCGGCTGCTGGGATCGGCCGGTGATGCGGAGGACGCGGTGCAGGACACGTACCTGCGCTGGCATGCGGCGGACCGGGAACGGATCGAGACGCCCCAAGCATGGCTGACCAAGGTGCTCACCAATCTCTGCCTCAACCAGCTCAACTCGGCGCGGGCCAGGCGAGAGACCTACGTAGGGCAGTGGCTGCCCGAGCCGGTGCTGGACGGAGATCGGATCCTCGGTCCCGCCGACACGCTCGAGCAGCGCGAGTCGGTCTCCATGGCGATGCTCACCCTCATGGAGCGGCTGTCCCCCAATGAGCGGGTGGTGTACGTGCTGCGCGAGGCGTTCGGGTACTCGCACCGCGAGATCGCGGAGATCCTGGACGTCACGGAGTCGAACTGCCAGCAGATCTACCGGCGCGCCAGGCTGCATCTGGCCGCCGAACGATCCCGCGCGGAGATCGATGCGGTCGCCGCACGGAAGATCGTCGAGGAGTTTCTCGCCGCGGCCCTCAGCGGCGACACCGAGCCGCTGATCCGGCTGCTCGCCGACGACGCGGTCAGCGTGGCCGACGGCGGCGGCAAGGTCACCGCCCGCAAGACCCCGGTCATCGGGGCAATGGAGATCGCCAAGTACCTGCGCGGCATGTTCCGGCCGAGCGACTCCAAACGAGCCCTCGCCGGTGGCAGCCCCGCCTTCCACGCCGCCGTCGTCAACGGCGGTCCTGCCGTGCTGGTCGAGGTCGGGGAGCAGGTCATCGGCGTGATCTGCCTCGACGCGACTCCCGGCGGGGTCGCCGCGGTCCACATCCAGGTCAACCCGGACAAGCTTCAGCGCATCACGCGCCAGTGGGCGGCCGCTGGTCCTCATCGCCCGCCGGCAGAAAAATGGTGACCCGGATCACACTCGCTCGTTGTCAGGGATCGCTCGGCTGTCCGGTTCAGGAGGTGACAGCGACCAGATAGGAGCGAGCCATGAAGCACCGCATCGTCGTCCTGGGGGCCGGGTACGCCGGAGCCAACGCCGCCGGCCGCCTCGCCAGGCGGCTGCACCGCGACGACGTCGAGATCACCCTGGTCAACGGCGACCCGGAGTTCGTCGAGCGGGTGCGCATGCACCAGCTCGCGAGCGGACAGGATCTGCGGCCTCGGCCACTGCGCGACCTCTACGCGGGCACCGGCGTGCAGGTCCGGACGGCCCGGGTCACCGCCGTCGATGTGGAGGCCAAGACCGTCGATCTCGGCGGTGAGACCCTCGCCTATGACACCCTCGTGTACGCCCTGGGCAGCGCCGTCGCCGATCACGGCGTCCCGGGCGTCGCCGAGCATGCCCACAACGTGGCCGGCAAGCAGGCCGCTCTCCGGTTGCGGGCGCGCCTGAACGAGGTCGAGCCCGGTGGGACCGTGCTGATCGTGGGCGGCGGCCTGACCGGCATCGAGACGGCCACCGAGATCGCCGAAGCCCACCCGGACCTCGATGTCGCGATCGCCGCCCGGGGCCGCGTCGGCGGCTGGCTCAGCGACAAGGCCCAGCGCCATTTGCGCGGCGCCCTGGACCGGCTCGGCATCACGGTGCACGACCACGCCGACATCACGCGCGTCGAGGCGGAGAGCGTGGTCACCGATGCGGGCGAACAGATCCGGGCGCAGGTGACCGTGTGGACCGCGGGCTTCGCCGTCCACCCGATCGCGGCCGCCACCGCTCTCGAGGTGTCCGGCAGCGGCCGAATCGTCGTCGACGCCGGCATGCGATCGGTCTCCCACCCCGATGTGTACGCCGTCGGCGACGCCGCGCTGGCCGACGGGGCGGGCGGCGAGCCGCTGCGGATGTCCTGCGCCTCGGCGAACCCGATGGCGTGGCTGGCAGCCGACGTCATCGCCGCGCGCCTGGCCGGTCGCGAGGTTCCCGAGACCACGATCGGCTACTCCGTGCAGTGCATCAGCCTCGGACGCCGCGGTGGAATCATCCAGCGCGTGACCGCCGACGACCAGGTGACGTCCACCGTCATCACGGGACGGACCGCCGCCCGGATCAAGGAGATGATCTGCGCCAGCGCGGCCTGGAGCATCTCCCACCCGACCATGATGATGCCGAGCCGCCGACGCCGCCTCGCGGTCACCAACGCAGCGGAGACCAGGGTCCTCACCCGGTCATGACGAAAGCGTTTGTCGTGGAGAGGTGCCGGGCGAGCATGGTTGCCCACTCGCCCGGCACCTGAGTACCAGCGCACTGCTCGGGTCGCCCCCCGCCGCTGAGCGGCTGCGCCACGCCGGATCCACGCCCACCACCCGACAGCCCGATCACTCGTCGCCACCCCAGCCTCATCGATCGCTCTCAGACCAGGACCTCGGCGCTGCGTCCGAGCGGGCTGGATACGTAGGGCCGGCTGTGGGCAACGGGTGTGTAGTGTCGATCAGCACGGGTGCGAGCCGGGGAGGCCGAATGGGAGCAGGAGAACACCTGGAACGGCTGCGAAGCGGTGAGGCAGCGCAGCGTGTGTTCGGTGAGCCGTACGACAGGCCCGATGGCGCCACGGTGATTCCGGTCGCCAGGGTCATCGGCGGCAGGCACCCGCGGGCCACGCCCCTCGGCGTCTTCGTCGTCCACAACGGGAAGGCGTCCTGGACGCCAGCAGTCGACGGGTCCCGGATGGCGCTGCTGGGCGGGTTGATCGGGCTGGTCTCCGCGGGGCTGGCGACCGCAGCGGTACTGCGTCGGCCGCCCTGGCCTGATATCTCGATTCAAAAGATCACAAAGCACTGACGGGATCGGCCCCGCCAGACCCGCGCCGACCACGCAGCTCGGCAGGTAAGCACAGCCGCAGCGCACCTACGAGCGCGTTCCACCTCTCGATCTTCTCGCATGCGTGTTTTGTGGAACACCGTCAGCAGGACGATTCGTCTTCCAGAAGCGATCCAGTAGGTCACACGTACGGCCTGTGTGTCGAGGTGGAAACGCAACTCCTCAACTTGCCATCGAGCTGCCGCGTGTCGGCTCCCCGAGCAGCACCCCCTCATCGGCGAGCAAGTCGATGTAGAACGCCGCCGTAGCGAACTGCGGAGTCGGTAGAAGTTCCAACCACTGCCGCACCTCCGGCTCAAGCTCCACAGCACCCCAAGCCATAGCATCAATGCTATGGCCTGGGGGACGGCGAAGGTCGACTTTGCATAGAAGCTGGAGCGACCAGTGCTACTCGGCTGGAGCCACGCCCACTGGGCAGCTCAGGCCCGTGCCGCCTATGCCGCAGTAGCCGTTGGGGTTCTTGGCGAGGTACTGCTGGTGGTAGTCCTCGGCGTAGTAGAAGTCGGGGGCGCTGGTTATCTCGGTGGTGATGGGGCCGTAGCCGGCCTTGTTGAGGACCTGCTGGTAGGCGTCTCGGGAGGCTTCGGCGGCCTTTTGCTGGACGTCCGTGCGGGTGAAGACGGCCGAGCGGTACTGGGTGCCGACGTCGTTGCCCTGGCGCATGCCCTGGGTGGGGTCGTGGGACTCCCAGAAGACGCGGAGCAGTTCGTCGTAGGAGACCTTGGCGGGGTCGTAGACGACGCGGACGGTCTCGGTGTGGCCGGTCTGGCCGCTGCAGACCTCTTCGTAGGTGGGGTTCGGGGTGTAGCCGCCCTCGTAGCCGGCGGCGGTGGAGATGACGCCGGGGGTCTGCCAGAACTTGCGTTCGGCGCCCCAGAAGCAGCCCAGGGCGAACTCGGCGATCTCGGCGCCGTCCGGGAAGGGCGGGGCCAGGGGCGCGGCGAGGACCTCGTGGCGCGGGGGTACCGGCATGGGCTCGTCCCTGCCGGGCAGTGCCTTCTCCGGAGTGACCATCTGGGTCTTCGCAAAGCCGAACATGTCTTTCAGATTAGCTCGCCGGTCAGGTCATGAGCGTAGATCTAGTTGGCTGGTTACGGGTGGTAGGTTGCCGAACGTGGCGAAGCGGGGCGTTGCGTTCGGGATCGCGGCTTATGCGATATGGGGGCTGTTCCCGCTGTACTGGCCGCTGCTGAAGCCGGCGGGGCCGGTCGAGATCCTCGCGCACCGGATCATGTGGTCGCTGGTCGCGGTGGGCGCGGTGCTCGCGGTGCAGTGAAGCCGGGCACCTACGCGATCGTCGCGCACTGCGGAGCGCGGACGGTGACCGGCGAGGTGCGGGTGGCGGGACGCCTGGCATGGCCGGACCTTCTGCCTACCGACCATAACCGTCAGTAATTCGGATAAAGCGGACATTTTTCGCCGGGCGATTCTTGCCGCCCCGCACATTCGACTCTTGACGCGCAGGCCGTTCCGGGCTGCCACCTGGACGGACGCCCCCAAACGGTCTCAATAAGTGAGACAACCGACCGGTAAGTGATGAACGCCACTTGCAGCTGGTCAATATTTCTTTCCTCCACCCCCTTGATCGCGGCAATTGATCATGTGATACTCCCACAGAAATATACAAATCGCCCAACCATCGCAGACGCCTACAGAGATCTCGAATCGCTCCCCTTTGCCCCGCCGCTCGTGCACAGCGGTCACGGCAGAGGGGCGATTGCTTTCAACCTCACTTTGGGGGGCAGTCGGAAGTGTCCGTCGACGTTGACGCCGTTCCTGTCCAGAGAGCGAAGAACTTCCCGCTCTACCGCACGGTCTCCCGGTTCGTCCGAGACCCGCTGCGGGAGATCTTGCGCATCAGTACCGCGGCGGGGGGTGAGATCGCACGGCTCGACCTCGGCGCTTCCCACCCCTACCTGGTGACCCACCCCGACCACGTCCAGCAGGTGCTGCGGAAGGAGTCGCAGAACTTCGTCCGGGACGGGACGTTCTGGCGCCCCCTGCACGGCCTGTTCGGCGACAGCATCATGTCCGAGTACGACGAGTGGGAGCTCAGCAAGCGGATCCTGCAGCCGGTGTTCTCGACCCGCACCATCAGGTCGCTCAGCGACCACATGGCCCGGGCGATCAACGAGGCCGTCCGGCAACTGGACGAACCGGCGCGCGAGGGCCGGCCCATCGAGGTGCTGCCGGAGATGGGACGCATCGTCCACGACACCGTGATCAAGGTACTGTTCGGCGACAAGATCCGGCAGGCGGAGGCCGACCGGATGATCCCGGCGATGGAGCGGCTGGCCACCTCGATCGCGTTCCGCTTCCTGCTGCCGTTCGTCCCGAAGTCGATCCCGCTGCCCGGCGACCGCGCCTTCGCCGAGGGGCTCGAGGTCATGGACGAGACGCTCAACGAGCTCGTCGACCGGTTCCGCTACGACGCGGGTGAGGGATACGACATCTTCACCGCGCTGTGCAAGGCCCGGATGACCGAAGGCAGCGGCCTGGACGACCAGTGGATCCGCGACAACCTGCTCGCCATGTGGGCCACCAGCACCGAGACGACGACCGTGGCCCTGACCTGGCTGTGGCCGATGCTCGACGGGCATCCCGAGGTGACCGACCGGCTCCGCGCGGAGATCGCCGGGGTCGTCGGGGACGAGGACGTCCAGCCCGAGCATCTGCACCGGCTGCCGTACGTGAAGCAGGTCGTCCAGGAACTCCTGCGCCTGTACCCGGTTGGCTGGATCTTCCCCCGGATCGCCCTCTCCGACACGAACATCGGCGGCGTCCCGATCAAGACGGGGCAGACCGTGCTGGTCAGCCCCTTCCTCACGCACCGCCTCGAATCGGTATGGGACCGGCCGCTCGACTTCGACCCCGAGCGCTTCACCGCCGAAGCGAACCGCACCCGGCACCGCTACGCCTACTACCCCTTCGGGGGAGGTCCGCACCAGTGCATCGGACGGCACGTGTTCAACATGGAGGCGGAGCTGATTCTCACCGCCATCCTGAGCCGGTACCGCCCGTCGCTGGTGCCGACGGACGGTCCGGTGGAGGCGCGGATCGGCGCGACGCTCCGTCCCAACCAGCCGCTCTACCTGAAGCTTCAGCCGATGAAGCGGTCGCGATGACGGAGACCGCGACCGACGAACTCACCGACCCTCATCATCCGGGCCGCCGGAACACGGCGGCCCCCGGAGCCGCCGCGCCGGTCACGCCCGCCCTTGAGGCCGGGACGATCTGCGCCGTCGCGGGCCAGGCGCAGCGGCAGATGCGCGCGTGGGCCGCCGAGCATCCCGCGCTGTACGAGGCGAAGGCGTTCGATCCGGCGCTGTTCAGCACGCTCGCGCTCGCGGCGGCGTTCAGCGGCCCCGGGCTCACCGCCGGGCGGCTGCGCATGGCCAACCGGGTCTGCCTGTGGTGCTTCGGCCTCGACTGGCTGGTCGACTACACCGCGTCGTCCCGCGCGGAGGTGGCGCGCCTCGTCCGGTTGTGCGCCGACATCGCCGACGGCGCGCCCCCCGGGGACGGGGCCTCCGCGGAGGACGAGCTGGCACGCTTCCTCGCCGCCGTCCGCACCGAACTGGAGGCCGAGCCGGCCTTCCCGGCGCTCCGGCACGTCTGGCGGGACGAGTTGCAGCGCGTGCTCGACGCGATGGCGCTCGAATGGGACTGGAAGGCCGCGCGCGAGCGGGGCGAGCCCGGGCCGTCGTTCGAGGAATACCTCGCGAACGCCGACAACCTGGGCTTCTCTTTCGTCTTCGCCTCGCACTGGATCGCGTCCGGGGGCGGCGGAGACGTTCCGGTGGTGCGCGAGGCGAGCCGGGCCGTCCAGCGGGTCGTCCGGCTGCTGAACGACCTCGGCACCTACGAGCGCGACGTCCAGTGGGGCGACCTGAACGGCCTGCTCCTCGACCGGACGCGCGCGGAGGTCGAGGAACGCATCGGGGAGTTGACCAGTGAGGCCCGGACGCTGCTCCGGGACGCCGCGGAGAGCGTTCCGGACCTGGCGCGGTACATGGAACGGCAGATGGACTTCTGCGCGGGCTTCTACGGAGTGACCGACTTCTGGGGCACCTTGTGAGCGTCGACGACCGTCCAGTGACGACGACCGCCGTCCCGTCCCCCCGGCAGCCGTCCGCCCGCGTCGACGACACCGCCGGCGCCGCGCGCGAGTTGATCGACGGACTCGTCGCGCACCCGTGGGGGCAGGTCTCGCCGTCGGTGTACGAGACCGGGCGGCTGGTGACGCTCGCCCCGCGACTGCGCGGCCACGACCGGCGCCTCTCCTATCTCCTGGAGAAGCAGCGGCCGGACGGCAGCTGGGGAGCGCCGACCGACGGGTACGCGCTCGTCCCGACCCTGAGCGCGGTCGAGGCGCTGCTCGCCGAGCTCACGAGCGACCGCGCGACGGCGGGCGGCGGACACGGGTCCACCGTGGACGGCGCACGGCTGGTGCGGTCGGCCGCCACCGGGCTGCGGACGATCGGCGATCGGATGTGCGGGCCGTCCGCGGCCTCCATGGAGCTGCCCGACCTGCCCGCGATCGAGCTGATCGCACCGGCCCTCACCGAGCGGATCAACGCCTCGCTGGCGCGGCTGCGCGACCGTCCGGTCCCGGGGCTGGCCGACTGGGCGGGCCGCGAACTCGGCCCGCCCGCCGGGATCGGCGGGGCGAAGCTGGAGTTCGTGCGGGCGCTGCTCGGCTCCGGCGCGGACGTCCCGCAGAAGCTGCTGCACGCCCTGGAGATCGCCGGGGACGAGCCGGCCGGCCCGGACGGGCTGCGACCGGAGCCGACCGGGACGATCGGCGCGTCGCCCGCGGCGACCGCGGCCTGGCTGGCCGCGCGGGCGGCGGACGAGCCGAGCAGCCCCGCCCGCTGGTATCTGGAGACCGTGGTGGCGCAGCACGGCGGGCCCGTGCCGTGCGGCTTCCCGCTGACGGTGTTCGAGCGCGGCTGGGTGCTGGCGTGGCTGGTCCGCGCGGGTGTCCCGGTCGCCGTCCCGCCGGCGCTCGTCCTCAGCCTGACGGCGCCGCTCGGCCCGGCGGGCACCCCGGCGGCGGAGGGCCTGCCGGCGGACGCCGACACCACGGCCGGCGCGCTGTACGCGCTCGCCCTGCTCGGCGCGCCCCACCGCCCGGACGTCCTCTACGCCTACGAGATGGACACCCACTTCTGCACGTGGCAGGGCGAGGAGGGCGCGTCGATCACGACGAACGCGCACGTGCTGGAGGCGTTCGGGGAGTACGTCACCGCGAGCGTCCGCACCGGCGGCCGGCGCGGCGCGGACGCCGCCCGCTACGCCTCGACCGTCGCGAAGGTCGCGGGCTGGCTCCGCGAGCGGCAGCGGCCGGACGGCAGCTGGACGGACCGCTGGCACGCCTCCCCCCTCTACGCGACGGCGTGCACCGCCATCGCGCTGGCGGGCTTCGGCGGGACGGAGTCGGCCGCCGCGGTCGACGCCGCCCGGCGGTGGGTCCTCGGATCGCAGCGGCCGGACGGGTCGTGGGGCCGCTGGGACGGGACGCCGGAGGAGACCGCCTACGCGGTGCAACTCCTCCTCTTGACTGGCCGGGCACCCGCCGCGGCCGAGCGGGACGCGGTCGCGCGGGCCGTCCCGCACCTGCTTCGCTCGCTGACCAGCGCGAACGGCGACGGCGCGGACGAGCCGGCGCTGTGGGTCGACAAGGACCTCTACCGGCCGTCGGCGATCGTGCGTGCGGCGGTGCTGGCGGCACTGCACCTGGCCCGTACCGTGCCCGCGTCCGGGGACAATGTTCCACGGAGGTGAAATTGGCCACATCCCGGTAAGCCGACACGCGCATCGAATACGACAAAGTGTTCCGCGTTGACGATTCACCTTGAGGGGCTATGGCCGTGTTGCTAGTCTTCTACGCCGTATGGAACGGCGGCTAGCCGTCGCCCTTGCACCTACCACACACCGCGCGACCCGCCCCGCCTAATCCAGGTAGAAGCGGGTTGCGAGCCATTTCATATATTGTTGGGGCGATAGTAATGCGCTTCCGCAACTCGCGCCTGAGAACCAAGATCACGGCCCTGTTGCTCTCCCTCGTCGCACTCTGGGTCTTCGCCGCGTGGGTGACACTGCGCGAGGGCGTCAATCTGCTCGGCGTCAGCACGCTGGACAGCGCCCTCGCGCAGCCGACCGACCCCCTGCTCGCCGACCTGCAGCGGGAGCGCAGGCTGTCCATGGTCCAGCTCGCGAGGCCCGGCCCCGTGGCCAGGGCCGCGCTGATCGCGCAGCGCGCCCAGACCGACAAGACGCGCGCGGAGGCCGTCCGGCTCGCGCGCGGCGGAAACGTCGGGCGGTTCGGCGGCGACATCCTCGAACGGCGCGTCGACCAGATGCTCGCCCGGCTTAAGGCCGTGGACGACACCCGGCGCTCGGTCGACTCCGGAGCGGCCGACCGCAGCCGCGTCGCCGCCGGATATTCCGAAGTCGTCGAGTCCATTTTTCGGGTATATGACTCGCTGGCGACGCTGGACGACAAGGATTTCGCGCGCGACACGCGCACGCTGCTCGAGCTGAACCGCATGTGGGAACTGCTTTCCCAGGAAGACGCGCTGATGGCGGGTTCCCTCGCGGCCGGCCGGATCACCCAGCTCGAACTCATCACGCTCACCCAGACGGTGGGCACCCGGCGGCACAACACCGCGCAGGAGCTCATCGCCATTCAGGACTCGGACACGGCCCTGTACACGGGGCTGACGAAGAACGCGAAGCTCGCCAGGATCCAGGCGCTCGAAGACGAGATCATGCAGAGCCGCCGGGCCTTCAGCTCGCCGCACGCCCGCGGAGCGCTGCGCGCCCCGGTGACGGCCGACCAGTGGAACGCCGCGGCCGAACCCGCCCTCAGCGACATGCGCCACCAGATCCAGTCGTCCGGTGACCGGCTGGTGGACCGCGCCACACCGATCGCCATCGGCGTGATCATCCGGCTGCTGCTGGCCGGTGGCCTCGGGCTCCTCGCGGTCATCGCGTCCATCATCGTGTCGATCACCACCGCGCGAGCCCTGGTGCGGCAGCTGGAGCGGCTGCGCGGCGCCGCCTGGGAGCTGGCCGAGCAGCGGCTGCCCAGCGTCGTCGAGCGGCTCGGGCACGGCGAGAAGGTGGACGTCGCGGTCGAGGCGCCGCCGCTGCAGTTCGGCAGCGACGAGATCGGCCAGGTGGGACGCGCGTTCAACGCCGTCCAGGAGACCGCGATCCGCACCGCCGTCGAGCAGGCGGAACTGCGCCGCGGTATCCGGGACGTCCTGCTCAGCCTGGCCCGCCGCACCCAGACGCTGGTGCACCGGCAGCTCACCATGCTGGACGCCATGGAGCGCCGCCGCGACATCGAGGTCAAGGAGCTGGAGGAGCTGTTCCGGCTCGACCACCTCGCGACGCGCATGCGGCGCAACGCCGAGAACCTGATCGTGCTGTCCGGCGCGCTTCCCGCCCGCGGCTGGCGCAACGCCGTCCCGATGGTGGACGTCATCCGCGCCGCGGTCGGCGAGGTCGAGGACTACACCCGCGTCACCGTGCTTCCGTTCGGCCCGGTCGAGCTGGCCGGACGCGCCGTCGGCGACGTCACCCACCTGCTCGCCGAGCTGATCGAGAACGCGGTGTCGTTCTCCCCGCCCGACACCGTGGTGCAGATCGGCGGGCACCTCGTCGCCAGCGGCTTCGCCATCGACATCGAGGACCGCGGGCTCGGCATGACCGACGAGCGGCTCGCCGAGATCAACGGGCGGATCGCGGACCCGCCCGACTTCAACCTGCAGAGCTCGGTGCAGCTCGGCCTGTTCGTGGTCAGCAAGCTCGCCGAGCGGTACAACCTGCAGGTGTCGCTGAAGCGGTCCGCGTACGGCGGCACCACCGCCGTCGTCGTCGTTCCTCGCGAACTGATCGTCGAGCAGGGCCCGTCGCCCGTCGCCGCCGGCACCACCACCCAGAACGGGCTGGAGGTGCGCCGCCCGACCACCGTCGGCGCCGCCGCCGCCACCGCCGCGGGCGCGGGCTCCGCCGCCACGGCGACGCTGCCCCAGACGACCACCGGCCCGCAGCCCGTCGGGCCCGCGCTGGTGGCCGTGCCCCCGCCCGCGTCCGAATCACCCGTGTCCGACCTGCCCGTGTCCGCGCCGGCCGTGCCGCCCGCGCGGACGCCCGGCGCGAACACCGCCGAACCGAAGGCAGAACCCGAGGCCCCGATGCCGGAACCGCCCGCTCGGCACCGCGACGTGCCGGTGGACGGGGAACGTCCCGACACCACCCAGCCGGAGGACAAGCCACCCGTGCCCGACATCTCCACCACACCGTCCGGCCTGCCCGTCCGGGTGCCGCAGGCGAACCTGGCCGAGCCGCTGCGCACCGACGAGGCCGCCGACGTCGAGCAGGACGAGGAGGAGGCCCCCGTGCGCTCCCCAGCGGAAATCCAGCGGATCATGGGCTCCTACCAGCGCGGCACCCGGCAGGGCCGCTCGGACGCGGCCCGCTCGGAAGACGGCGGCACCGGCCTGGACGACAACGCAGCGGAAGGCGAGGAAGATCAGTGACACAGAAGACCGGTTCCTCATCCGATCTCGGCTGGTTGCTGGACGACCTGGTCCGCCGCCTGCCGCACACCCGCACCGCGGTGGTGCTGTCGGCGGACGGCCTGCTCATGGCGTCCTCGGAGGGCATGACGCAGGACGACGGTGAGCACCTCGCCGCCGTCGCCGCGGGCATCCAGAGCCTCGCCAAGGGGGCCGGCGCCCGCTTCGGCGGCGGCCCCGTCCGGCAGACGATCGTCGAGATGGCTTCGGCGTTCCTGCTGGTCACGGTGGCGGGCAAGGGCGCCTGCCTGGCCGTGCTGGCCGAGGAGGACGCCGACGTCGGCCTCATCGCCTACGAGATGGCGATGCTCGTGACGGCCATGGGCCACCACCTGACCTCGCCGTCGCGATCGGAGCCCGCCGGGGAGGGACGGCCGGCATGATGCCCCCCGAAGACCCCCCGCCGGAGCCCTGGGCGGACGATCCGGCGCCGCGCCCCCTGCACGACCGGCTCCTCGACGACCAGGCCGGCCCGATGGTGCGGCCGTACGTGATGACCAGCGGCCGCATGGAGCCCACCCGCGGCAAGTTCGACCTGATCACCCTGGTGGTGTCGGTCGGCCCCGACCCAGAGGGCTCGATCGGTCTCGGCCCCGAGCACCTGTCCATCATCCGGCTCTGCCAGAACGTCATGTCGGTCGCCGAGGTCACCGGGCACCTCGACCTGCCGGTCGCGACCGTTCGGGTGATGCTCGGCGACCTGCTCGACAAGGGGTTCGTCTCCATGCAGGAACCCGAACCGGAGGCGGACATGCACGACATCAGGCTCTACAAGGCGGTGATCGATGGACTCCGGGCCCTCTAGGGGCGTACGCGCCCGCCGGCTCCCCACCGCGGTCAAGATCGTGATCGCGGGCGGCTTCGGGGTGGGCAAGACCACGATGGTGGGCACGGTCTCGGAGACCCGGCCGCTGCGCACCGAGGAACTGCTCACCGACCAGGGCATCGGCGTCGACGACATCTCCGGGGTGGAGCGCAAGAGCACCACCACCGTCGCGATGGACTTCGGCCGCATCACGATGCGGAACGAGTACGTGCTCTACCTGTTCGGCACCCCCGGCCAGGAGCGCTTCTGGTTCATGTGGGACGAGGTGTCCCTCGGCGCGCTCGGCGCGGTCGTCCTCGCCGACACCCGCCGGCTGTCCGACTGCTTCCCGTCGGTCGACTACTTCGAGCGCCGCGGCACTCCGTTCATCGTCGCCGTCAACTGCTTCGACGGCGCCACGCAGTACGACCTCGCGGAGATCCAGATGGCCCTCAACCTGGGCCCCAAGGTTCCCGTCATGCTCTGCGACGCCCGCAGCCTCAGCTCCTGCAAGGAGGTCCTCATCGACCTCGTCCTGCACGCCATGAAGGTCCGCGGACTCACCGGAGAACCCGAACCCCAGAACGCCTGAGAAACAAGAAGCGGGGCCGTTCGCGCTGGTGCGCGAACGGCCCCGCTTCTTCACGGGTCTCAGCCGGTGCGGGAGACGACGTAGTCGCAGAGGTTGGTGAAGGCGTCGCGGGCGGGGATGTCGGGGAGGGTGAGGAGTTCGTTGCGGGCGTCCTCGGCCCAGCGGCGGAGGTCGGCGCGGGCGCGGTCCATGGCGGGGTGGGCGCGCAGGAGGGCGAGCGCCTCGGCGTGCAGCGCGTCGTCGGTGAGGTCCTGGACGAGGAGCTCGCGGAGGCGGGCGTCGTCCGGGCCGGAGCCGGCACCGGCGAGGACGAGGTGCATCGGGAGGGTGCGGATGCCCTCGCGGAGGTCGGTGCCGGGGGTCTTGCCGGACGCCTCGGTCTCGGAGTCGATGTCGAGGATGTCGTCCGAGAGCTGGAACGCGACGCCGATCTTCTCGCACGCGGAGGTGATCGTGTCGACGACGTGGGAGGGCGCGCCGGACAGCAGGGCGCCGAACTGGCCGGAGACGGCGATGAGGGACGCGGTCTTGTCGGCGACGACCTGGAGGTAGTGCTTGAGGGGGTCGGCGTCCGGGGTGGGGCCGACGGTCTCCTGGATCTGGCCGCGGACGAGCCGGGCGAACGCGCGGGCCTGGATGCGGACGGCCTCCGGGCCGAGGTCGGCCAGCAGGTCGGACGCGCGCGCGAACAGGTAGTCGCCGGTGAGGATCGCGACGGTGTTCGTCCACCGGGAGTTGGCGGACTGCTGCCCGCGGCGGACGGTCGCCTCGTCCATCACGTCGTCGTGGTAGAGGGTGCCGAGGTGCGTCAGCTCGACGACGACGGCGGCGGGCACGACACCGGGCGCGGCGGGATCCCCGAAGTGGGAGGCGAGCAGCACCAGCATGGGCCGGAACCGCTTGCCGCCCGCCTCGACGAGGTGCTCGGACGCCTCGGTGAGCAGCGGGTCCTCCCCGCGCACGCAGTCGAGCAGCATGGCCTCGACCTCGGCCAGCCGTGCCTTGGCACCGGCCGCGAGCGCGGCATCGATGGGAAGCCCGAACGGGCCGGTCTCCTCGATGGCCGGCCCGCCGGACTTCTCAGCGGATGGGTTGCTCACCCAAGACTCCCTACCGGACGAACATGTGGGTCGTGGCCTGGCCCGCGAGGTCCAGGACCGGCTGCGGGATCACGCCGAGTACCACAGTAGCCGTCACACCGAGGGCCACGGCGACCGCGGTCGCCGGCCCGGCCACTACGACCGGCCCCTCCGCGTCCGGCTCGCTGAAGAACATGACGACGATCACGCGGACGTAGAAGAACGCGGCGACGGCGGACGAGATGACCGCGACGATCACCAGCGGCGTCGCGCCCTCCTCGACGGCCGCCTTGAACACCGCGAACTTCCCGGTGAACCCGCTGGTCAGCGGGATCCCGGCGAACGCCAGCAGGAAGAAGGCGAAGACGCCGGCGACGACCGGGGACCGCTTTCCGAGCCCGGCCCACCGCGACAGGTGCCCGGCCTCGCCGCCCGCGTCCCGCACCATCGTGACGACGGCGAACGCGCCGACCGAGGTGAAGCCGTAGGCGAGCAGGTAGAACAGGGTGCTCGACAGGCCGTTCGGGGAGCTGGCGATCACGCCCATGAGCAGGAAGCCCGCGTGCGCGATGGACGAGTAGGCCAGCATCCGCTTGATGTCGGTCTGCGTGATCGCGATGATCGACCCGGCGACCATCGTGAGAATCGCCACACCCCACATGGCGGGCCGCCAGTCCCAGCGCAGCGTCTCGAACGCGACGAAGTACACCCGCAGGATCGCGCCGAACGCGGAGACGACCGTGCAGGACGCCATCAGCGCCGTGATCGGGGTGGGGGCGCCCTGGTAGACGTCCGGCTTCCACATGTGGAACGGGACGCCGCCGAGCTTGAACAGCAGCCCGACGGTCAGCAGCGCGACGCCCGCGAGGAGCAGGGTCTCGCTGCCGGCGTCCTTGCCGATCTGCGCGGAGATGTCCGACAGCCGCACCGACCCGGCGTACCCGTACAGCAGCGCCACCCCGTACAGGAAGAACGCCGACGAGAACGCGCCGAGCAGGAAGTACTTGACCGCCGCCTCCTGCGAGAGGAGCCGCCGGCGGCGGGCGAGCCCGCACAGCAGGTACAGCGGGAGCGACAGGACCTCCAGCGCCACGAACATCGTGAGCAGGTCGTTCGCGGCCGGGAACATCATCATGCCGCCGACGGCGAACATCATCAGCGGGAACACCTCGGTCTGGGTGATCCCCGCCTCGGCGGTCCGCTGCTCGGCCTCGCTGCCGGGCAGCGCGGACGCCTGCGCGGCGAAGTGGCCGCCGACGCCCCGGCCGCCGCCGCGCTCGGCGATCAGCAGCAGGCTGACGAGCGCCAGCAGCAGGATGGTGCCCTGGATGAACAGCGTCGGCCCGTCCACGCCGAGCGCGCCCTCGGCCGCGACATGGTGCGGGTTGTCGCGCCACGCCAGCGCGGCCGTCCACGCGAACCCGCCGGCGAGGCCGAGGAACGCGAGCGGCACCTGCACGTAGTAGCGCGCGTTGCGGCCGACGAACGCCTCGACGAGCACGCCCACGACGGCGACGCCGAGGACCAGGAGGAGCGGGGCGAGCTGCCCGTACTCGATGTGCGGCGCGGGGATGTCACCCCCCTGCGCGAGGACCGCGCTCACGTGGCTGGTGGTGCTCATGGACGGGCTCCGTTCTCGGCGACGTTACCGGTGATGCTCGGCGCCGGGTCGTGCTGGTCGACCCGGGCCAGCGTGTGGCCCACCGACGGGTTGATCACGTGCAGCACCGGCTGCGGGAAGAAGCCCATCGCCACGATGATCGCGATGATCGGGGCGATGACCCACTTCTCCCGGGCGGACAGGTCCTTCATGCCCTCGACCGCGGGGACCGGCGGGCCGCCCATGGTCCGCTGGTACATCCACAGGATGTAGACGGCGGCGAGCACGATGGCGATGATGGAGGCGGCGGCGGCCCACTCGTAGCGGCTGAACGTGCCGACCACGACGAGGAACTCCGACACGAACGTCGACAGGCCGGGCAGCGACAGCCCGGACAGGCCGGCGACGAGGAACGTCCCGGCGAGCACCGGCGCCACCTTCTGCACGCCGCCGAAGTCCGACACCCGCGCCGACCGCCGCCGGACGATCAGGAACCCGACGATCAGGAACAGCGCGCCGGTGGAGAAGCCGTGGTTCACCATGTAGAGCGCCGCGCCCGACTGGGCCTGCGACGTCATCGCGAAGATGCCGAGCACGATGAACCCGAAGTGGGAGATCGACGTGTAGGCGATCAGCCGCTTCATGTCGACCTGCCCGATCGCGAGGATCGCGCCGTAGATGATGCTGACGACCGCGAACGCGAGCACGGCCGGCGTCGCCCACTTGGCCGCGCCGGGGAACAGCTCCAGGCAGAACCGGAGCATCCCGTACGTGCCGACCTTGTCCAGGACGCCGACGATCAGCACCAGCGCGCCGGGCGGGGACTGCTGCGCGGCGTCCGGCAGCCAGGTGTGCACCGGGAACATCGGCGCCTTGATCGCGAAGGCGACGAAGAAGCCGAGGAACAGCCACTTCGCCGTCGCCCCGTCGATGCTCATCTTCGACAGCTCGTCGAACATGAACGTCCCGTGCCCGAGCCCGCCCGCGTCGACCGACCTTGCGGACAGCGGGTACAGCCAGATGACGGCGACGAGCATCAGCAGCCCGCCGAACAGCGAGTACAGCAGGAACTTCACCGCGGCGTAGGAGCGCTGGGCGCCGCCGTAGGACCCGATGATGAAGTACACCGGGATCAGCATCGCCTCGAAGAAGACGTAGAAGAGGAACACGTCGGTCGCCGCGAAGACGCCGATCATGGCCGCTTCAAGCGACAGCAGCAGCGCGAAGTACGTCTTCGCCGACCGCTTCGCCGGGACGTCGGAGCCGCCGGACCGGTCGGCCTCGTTCCAGGAGGCCAGGATGACCAGCGGGACGAGGATGACCGACAGCAGGATCAGCGTCAGCGCGACGCCGTCGACGCCGAGCGCCCAGTGGACCCCGAACTCCTTGATCCACCAGTACTTCTCGGTGAACTGGAACCGCGCCCCGCCCGCGTCGAAGCCCGCCGCCATGACGCCGGTGAGCGCCGCGACGACGAGGGAGACGCCGAGCGCGAACTGCTTGACCAGCGTCTCCCGCTCGCGCGGGACGGCGATGAGCAGCAGCGCGCCCACCAGTGGCAGTCCGATGAGGACGCTCAGCCAGGGAAAGTCGCTCATGAAACGTTCACCACCAGGAGCGCCGCGACCACCAGGGCCGCACCGCCCAGCATCGAGAGTGCGTAGGAGCGGGCGAAACCGGTCTGGACCCGGCGGAGCCGCCCGGAGCTGCCGCCGACCCCGGCGGCCGTGCCGTTGACGAGGCCGTCGACGCCGCGCCCGTCGAACCAGACCGCGAGCCGGGTCAGCCACTGCCCGGGACGCATCAGCAGCGATTCGTTGAGCGCGTCGCCGTACAGGTCCTTGCGGGCCGCGACGGTGACGAACGAGCCCTTGGGCGCCTCGCGCGGCACCTTGCGGCTGCCGTACTGCCGCCAGGCGATCGCGGCGCCGATGACCATCAGCACGAAGACGGCGATGCCGGGGCCGGTGAGGGGCTTGAACTCGTGCGGGTGCTCGGGCGTCCCGACGACCGGTTCGAGGAAGTCGGCGAACCCGCCGAGGATCAGCCACCCGCCGGCGGCGACGGAGCCGACCGCGAGCAGCATCAGCGGGATCGTCATGACCTTCGGCGACTCGTGCGGGTGGACGTCGTCCGCCCAGCGCTTCTCGCCGAAGAACGTCATGAACATCACGCGCGACATGTAGTAGGCGGTGACGGCCGCGCCGATCACCGCGCAGGTGCCGAGGACCATCCCGGACGTGCCGCCCTTGTCGAACGCGGCCTCGATGATGGCGTCCTTGGTGAACCAGCCGGACAGGAACGGGAACCCGATGATCGCGAGGTACCCGAGCCCGAACGTGACCGCGGTGGTCATCATGACCGCGCGGAGCGCGCCGTAGTGGCGCATGTTCACGTCGTCCTTCATGCCGTGCATGACCGAGCCGGCGCCGAGGAACAGGCCCGCCTTGAAGAAGCCGTGCGCGATGAGGTGCGCGATGGCGAAGACGTAGCCGGCCCTGCCGAGCCCGGCGGCCAGCGTCATGTAGCCGATCTGCGACATCGTCGACCCGGCGAGGGCCTTCTTGATGTCGTCCTTCGCGCACCCGATGATCGCACCGAACAGCAGCGTGGCCGCACCGACGATCGTCACCACGAGCTGGGCCGTCTCCGACATCTCGAAGATCGGCCCGGACCGGACGATCAGGTACACGCCGGCGGTCACCATCGTCGCCGCGTGGATGAGCGCCGACACGGGGGTCGGGCCCTCCATCGCGTCCAGCAGCCAGGATTGCAGCGGCAGCTGCGCCGACTTGCCGCACGCGCCGAGCAGCAGGAGCAGCCCGATCGCGGTGGCGGTGCCGGAGCTCAGGTGGGTCGCCAGACCCGCGTGCTCGGGCCCGGTGCCGAGGATCGGCCCGTAGTCGATCGTGCCGAACGTCGAGAACAGCAGGGCGATCGCGATGACCAGCCCCATGTCGCCGACGCGGTTGACGACGAACGCCTTCTTCGCCGCGGTCGCCGCGGTCGGCTTGTGCTGCCAGAACCCGATCAGCAGGTAGGACGCGAGGCCCACGCCCTCCCAGCCGAGGAACATGACCAGGTAGTTGTTCCCGAGCACCAGCAGCAGCATCGCCGCGACGAACAGGTTCAGGTAGGCGAAGAACCTGCGCCGGTCCGGGTCCTCGGCCATGTAGCCGACGGAGTAGATGTGGATGAGCGAGCCCACCCCGGTGATCAGCAGGACGAAGCTGATGGACAGCGGGTCCACCAGCAGGTCCATGCCGACCTTGAACGAGCCGACGTCGATGAAGTCCCACAGGTGCAGGGTGCGGCGCCGTGCCTCGGCGTCGTACCCGAGCATCTGGACCAGCATCGCGACGCCGACCCCGAACGACGCGACCGACATGGCGGCGCCGAGCAGGTGCCCCCACTTGTCGGTGCGCCTCCCGCCGAGCAGGAGGACCGCGGCGCCGGCGAGCGGCAGCGCGATGAGAAGCCAGGACGCGGCCTGGATGCCTTCCGCTTTCATCCCCGACCTCTCAGTACTTCAGCAGGTTCGCGTCGTCGACCGACGAGGACCTGCGGGTCCGGAAGATGGTCATGATGATCGCCAGGCCCACCACGACCTCCGCGGCGGCCACCACCATCACGAAGAAGGCGATGATCTGACCGTCGAGATTGCCGTGCATGCGGGAGAACGAGACGAACGCCAGGTTCGTCGCGTTCAGCATGAGCTCGATGCACATGAACACCACGAGCGCGTTGCGCCGCACGAGGACGCCGAGCGCCCCGATGGTGAACAGGATCGCCGAGAGCGCCAGGTAATGCCCCGGACTCATTGACCAGCCTCGCCTTCATTACCGCCCGTCGCCGGCGACCCCGACTTGACCGAGCGCGACTCGGCGTCGGCGTTCGCGGCCTCTTCGGTGGTCGCCCTGACCGCGGCCACGTTCCGCTCCACCGCCTCCTGCTCGGTGCCGCCGTACAGGTCGGCGTGCCGTTCGGCCGTGTCGGTGCGGGCCGCGATGACCGGGTTGATCGACAGCTTCGACGGCGTCCCGTCCGGCAGCAGCGCCGGCATGTCGACGGCGTTGTGCTGGGCGTAGGTGCCGGGACCCGGCAGCGGGCCCGGGTGGTCGCCGGACAGGAACCGCCCCTTGGACAGGTCCTTCTGCGTCGGCTTCGGTTCGGTGCGCTCCCGGTGCGCCAGCACCATCGCGCCCAGCGCCGCCGTGATCAGCAGGGCGCTGGTCGCCTCGAACGCGAACACGTACTTGGAGAACAGCAGCCGGGCCAGGCCGACCACGTTGCCGTCGGCGTTGGCCTGCGTGAGGCCCACCGAGCCGCCGAGCGCCGCGTTCGCGAGGCCCACGGTCAGCAGGACGATGAACCCGATCGCGGCGATCACGGCCCAGAAGCGCTGGCCCCGGATCGTCTCCACCAGCGAGTCGGTGGAGCTGACGCCGACGACCATCATGACGAACAGGAACAGCATCAGCACCGCGCCGGTGTAGACGATGACCTGCACGAACGCCAGGAACGGCGCGTTCTGGACCGCGTACAGCGCGGCGAGACTGAGCATCACGGTCGCCAGCAGCAGCGCCGAGTGCACCGCCTTCCGCACGAAGATCATGCCGAGTGCGCCGAGGACCGACACGACCGCCAGCAGCCAGAAGAAGAACGGCTCGCCGGACTGCTTGTCGGCGACCTCGGCGGCGAGGATGTGCGCGGTGCTCACTTGCCCTCACCGCCCTCGTCGGGCTGGAGGCCGAGGCGGTAGTAGTCCTCCTCGGTGTCGCCGAGACGCATCTCGTGCGGCGGCACCTCCATGCCCTCCCGCAGCGGCGCCAGCAGCATCTCCTTGGTGTAGATCAGGCTCTCGCGGCTCTCGTCGGCGAGCTCGTACTCGTTGGTCATCGTGAGCGCCCGGGTGGGGCACGCCTCGATGCACAGCCCGCAGAGGATGCAGCGCAGATAGTTGATCTGGTAGGTGCGGCCGTACCGCTCCCCGGGCGAGTACCGCTCGTCCGGGGTGTTGTCGGCGCCCTCGACGAAGATGGCGTCCGCCGGGCAGGCCCAGGCGCACAGCTCGCAGCCGATGCACTTCTCCAGGCCGTCCGGCCACCGGTTGAGCTGGTGGCGTCCGTGGAAGCGCGGCGCGGTCGGCTTCTTCACCTCCGGGTACTGGACGGTCTCGCTCTTCATGAACATCTGGTGGAACGAGACCCCGAACCCCTTGACCGGGTTCAGGAAATCAGTGAGTCCCACTGGTGACCTCCTCGGAGGGGGTTTCGATCGTGGCGGGCCGGACCGGCTCGCGGGCGCGGCCGTGGTAGTGGGGCGCGTCCAGCGGCGGCACCGGGAACCCGCCCGCGGCGGGATCGGTGCGCGGCCCCTCCGCCGCGCCCGGGACGATCTCCTTGCCGTCCTCGCCTCCGCGGACCATCTCCCAGATCACCGTGGCCACCAGCACGATCGCGGCGACCACGGCGGCGACGATCACGATCTGCCGCATGTCGTAGCCGTCGTTGCGCAGCGCGCGGATGGTCGCGACCAGCATGATCCAGCCGAGCGAGAAGGGCATCAGCACCTTCCAGCCGAGCTTCATCAGCTGGTCGTAGCGGACGCGCGGCAGCGAGCCGCGCAGCCAGATGAAGAAGAAGATGAACAGGAAGACCTTGATCAGGAACCACAGCACCGGCCACCAGCCGGAGTTGGCCCCCGCCCACACCGTGGAGATCGGCGCGGGGGCGCGCCAGCCGCCGAGGAACATCGTGGTGGCGAGCGCCGACAGCGTCGTGAGGTTGATGTACTCCGCGAGGAAGAACATCGCGAACTTCAGCGACGAGTACTCGGTGTGGAAGCCGCCGACCAGCTCGCCCTCGCCCTCGGGCAGGTCGAACGGGATGCGGTTCGACTCGCCCATCATCGTGATCACGTAGACCACGAAGGACGGCAGCAGCAGCACCACGAACCACTTGTCGTGCTGCGCCGCGACGATGTCGGAGGTGGACATCGAGCCGGCGAACATGAACACCGCGACGAACGACAGCCCCATCGCGATCTCGTAGGAGATCATCTGCGCGGACGAGCGGAGCCCGCCGAGCAGCGAGTAGGGCGACATCGACGACCAGCCGGCCAGCACGATGCCGTAGATGCCCATCGACGACATCGCGAGGACGAGCAGCACCGCGACCGGAAGGTCGGTGCCCTGCAGCGCCGTGTGGTGCCCGAAGACCGACACCGTCGGGCCGAACGGGATCACGATGAACGAGATGAACGCCGGCACCGCCGCCATCACCGGCGCCAGGACGAAGACCACCTTGTCCACCTGCCGGGGGACGATGTCCTCCTTCAGCGCCAGCTTCACGCCGTCCGCGAGGCCCTGGAGCAGGCCCTGGGGCCCGGCGCGGTTCGGGCCGACGCGCAGTTGCATCCGGCCGATGACGCGCCGCTCGATCCACATCGTCATCAGGACCGTCACGACGAGGAACGCGAAGATGGCCAGGACCTTGCCGCCGATCAGCCACCACGGATCGGTGCCGAAGTCCTTCAGCGTCGGTTCGGCCGCCGGGGCCGCGGCGAGCGGGCTCATTCGACACCTCCAGCGTTCTGCGCGGCGCCCGCGAGCACCCCGCTCGCGATCTTGACGACGCCGCCCGCGGCCGCGCCCAGATCGCGGTACAGGGCGCAGCCGGCCGAGTTCGTCGGCAGCCACACCACCCGGTCGGGCAGGTCCGGGGTGATCTCCAGCGGGAGCGTCACCTCACCGCGCGCCGCCGACACCGTCACCGCGCCGGTCGCGCCGATCTCCGCGGCCGTCGCGGGCGACAGCCGGGCGACGGCGGGCTTGGCGGTGCCGGCGAGGAACGGCTCGCCGTCCTGCAGGCTGCCCCGGTCGAGCAGCAGCCGCCACGTCGCGAGCAGCGCCTCGCCCTGCTCGGGGTGCGGCGGCAGCTCCTGCGCGGTCTCCGGCGCGTCCGGACGCCGGCCGCGGTGGCCGCCGAGCTCGGTGAGCTCGCGGCGCGCCGCCTCCGGGCCGGGCAGGCCGAGGTGGACGTCCATCTCGTCGGCCAGCGCGTCCAGCACCCGCAGGTCGGACATCTTCCCGGCCGACTTCAGCACGATGTCGAACGGGCGGCCCCGGCCCTCCCAGTCGACGAACGTCCCGGACTTCTCCGCGACGGCCGCGACCGGGAACACGACGTCGGCGCGGTCGGTGACCGCGCTCGGCCGCTGCTCCAGGCTCACCACGAACGGGGTCTCGTCGAGGGCCCGCAGCATCGCATCGGGGTCTGGCAGATCGCCCGGGTCGACGCCGCCGACGAGCAGCGCGCCGCGCCGCCCCTGCGCCGCCGCCGCGATGATCCCGGCGGTGTCCTCGCCGGGCCCCGCGGGCAGTTCCGCGACGCCCCAGGTGCGGGCGACCTCGGCCCGCGCGTCGGGGTCGGTGACCGGACGGCCGATCGGCAGCAGCCCGGGCAGCGCCCCGGCCTCGATCGCGCCGCGCTCCCCGGCCCGGCGCGGCACCCACGCGAGCCGCGCGCCGGTCACCTGCGCCAGCCGGACCGCCGCGGTCAGCGCGCCGGGGCTGGTGGCGAGCCGCTCCCCGACGAGGATGACGGCGCCGGGGGTCTCCAGCAGCGTCCGGACTCCGGCGCGGCTCTCGTCCTCGACGAGGGAGCCGAGCGTCTCGGCCTCCGCGCCGGGCAAGGTCGGCAGCAGCGTGCCGCCCACCTTGGTCAGCCCGCGGGTCGCGAACGGCGCGACCGCGTACACCGGCAGCCGGTGCTTGCGGAACGCCTTGCGGAGCCGCAGGAACACGATCGGCGACTCCTCCTCCGGCTCGAAGCCGGCGAGGACGACGACGGGCGCCTTCTCCAGGTCGGTGTAGGACACCTCGATGGAGCGGCCCGCGACGGACGAGGCGATGAACTGCGCCTCCTCCTCCGACAGCGGACGGGCCCGGAAGTCGACGTCGTTGGTGCCGAGCGCGATCCGGGCGAACTTGGCGTAGGCGTAGGCGTCCTCAAGGGTGACGCGGCCGCCGGTCAGCACGCCGGCCGAGCCGCGCGCCGCCGCGAGGCCGCGCGCCGCGACGGTGAGCGCCTCGGGCCACGACGCCGGCTCCAGCACGCCGTCCTCGTTCCGGATCAGCGGGTGGGTGAACCGCTCGGGCCGCGTCCCGTAGGTGAACGCCCAGCGGCCCTTGTCGCAGTTCCATTCCTCGTTGACCCGCGGGTCGTCGCCGGCCAGCCGGCGGGTGACCTTGCCGCGCCGGTGGTCGGCGCGGATCGCGCAGCCGGACGCGCAGTGCTCGCAGACGCTCGGCGCCGACACGAGGTCGAACGGCCGGGACCGGAACCGGTAGGAGGAGCCGGTGAGCGCCCCCACCGGGCAGATCTGCACGGTGTTGCCGGAGAAGTAGGAGTGGAACGGCCGGTCCTGCGCCGTCGCGACCTCCTCCTTCGCGCCCCGCTCGAACAGGTCGATGAACGGGTCGCCGGCGATCTGCTCGGAGAACCGGGTGCAGCGGGTGCACTGGATGCACCGCTCCCGGTCCAGCAGCACCTGGCTGGACAGCGGGATCGGCTTCGGCCACGTCCGCTTGGTCTCCTGGAACCTGGTCTCGCCCCGCCCGTTGGACATCGCCTGGTTCTGCAGCGGGCACTCGCCGCCCTTGTCGCAGACCGGGCAGTCCAGCGGGTGGTTGATGAGCAGGAACTCCATGATGCCGTGCTGGGCCTTGTCGGCCACCGACGAGGTGAGCTGGGTCTTGACGACCATGCCCGGCATCACCGCGGTCGTGCAGGACGCCTGCGGCTTCGGCATCCCGCGGCCGTTGCCGGCGTCCGGGATCTCCACCAGGCACTGCCGGCAGGCGCCGATCGGGTCGAGCAGCGGGTGCTCGCAGAACCGGGGGATCTGGATGCCGAGCAGCTCGGCGGCCCGGATGATCAGCGTGCCCTTCGGCACCTCGATCTCGAAGCCGTCGATGGTGCAGGAGATCATCTCGACCTCCGCCACCTCCGACTTGGGGTCGGTGACGGTCACTTCGCACCTCCCCACAGGGTCGACTTGGCCGGGTCGAACGGGCAGCCGCCCTGCTCGAAGTGCTGGAGGTACTCGTCCCGGAACAGCTTGATGGACGACACGACCGGGCTGGTCGCGCCGTCGCCGAGGGCGCAGAACGCGCGGCCGAGGATGTTGTCGGAGATGTCCAGCAGGGTCTCCAGGTCCTCCTCGGTGCCCTCGCCGGCCTCCAGCCGCTTGAACATCTGCTTGTACCAGTAGGTGCCCTCGCGGCACGGCGTGCACTTGCCGCACGACTCGTGCGCGTAGAACTCCGACCAGCGCTGGACGGCCCGCACGACGCAGGTCGTCTCGTCGAAGATCTGCAGCGCCCGGGTGCCGAGCATGGACCCGGCGGCGCCGACGGACTCGAAGTCCAGCGGCACGTCCAGGTGCTCGTCGGTGAAGATCGGCGTGGACGACCCGCCGGGCGTCCAGAACTTCAGCCGGTGCCCCTCGCGGATGCCGCCCGCCATGTCGAGCAGTTCCCGCAGCGTGATGCCGAGCGGCGCCTCGTACTGGCCGGGCCGGGTGACGTGCCCGGACAGCGAGAAGATCCCGAAGCCCTGCGACTTCTCGGTGCCCATCGCGGCGAACCACTCCGGCCCGTTCCCGATGATCGCGGGAACCGAGGAGATCGACTCGACGTTGTTGATGACAGTGGGCCCGCCGTACAGGCCCGCCACGGCCGGGAAGGGAGGCTTCAGCCTGGGCTGACCGCGGAACCCCTCGAGGGAGTCCAGCAGCGCCGTCTCCTCGCCGCAGATGTAGGCCCCGGCGCCGCTGTGCACGACCACGTCCAGGTCGTAGCCGGACCCGAGGATGTCCTTGCCGAGGTAGCCGGCCGCGTACGCCTCCGCGACCGCCTGCTGGAGGCGGCGGATGACGTGCAGGACCTCGCCGCGCACGTAGATGAACGCCTGGTTCGACCTGATGGCGTAGGAGCTGATGACGACGCCCTCGACGAGGACGTGCGGGTTCGCCATCATCAGCGGGATGTCCTTGCACGTGCCCGGCTCGGACTCGTCGGCGTTGACGACGAGGTAGCGCGGGTTCGGGCTGGACGGCGGCAGGAAGCCCCACTTCATCCCGGTGGGGAATCCGGCGCCGCCGCGTCCGCGGAGCCCGGAGTCCTTGACCGCCTGGACGATCTCGTCCGGCTCCATCCGCAGCGCCTTGCGCAGGGCCTCGTAGCCGCCCCCGCGCTCGTAGCCGGCGCGGGTGAAGGAGTCGCCCTGGTCCCAGTTCCTGGTGAGGACGGGGGTCAGCGTCGTCACTTGTTCCGTCCTTCCTGGGAGCCGGGCTTGGCCTCGCCCGGGACGGGCTTGCCGGGCTCGTGCGGCGGCTCGGCGATCTGTTCCGGCTTCACCGGCTCCTCCGGCCGTTCGCGGTCGACGTCGGCGGCCGGCGCCTCCCACCCGCGCTCCTGCGCGAGCTTCAGGCCGACCAGCGACTCGGGCCCGGCCGACACGCCCTCACCGGCGAGCCCGTCGGGGAACCCGGCGAGCACGCGGGACGCCTCCTTCCAGGTGGCCAGGCGGTTCGGCCCGCGGGAGGGGAGCACGTCCTTGCCGAGGCGCAGGTCGTCGACGAGCTGCTTGGCCTTCTCGGGAGTCATGTTGTCGAAGAACTCCCAGTTGACCATCACCACGGGGGCGAAGTCGCAGGCCGCGTTGCACTCGACCCGCTCCAGGCTGATCTTGCCGTCCGGGGTGGCCTCGTCGTGGCCGACCCCGGCGTGCTCGCTCAGCTCGTCCCAGATCTGGTCGCCGCCCATGATCGCGCAGAGCGTGTTCGTGCAGACGCCGACGTGGTACTCGCCGACCGGCTCCCGCTTGTACTGCGTGTAGAACGTGACGACGCCCATCACCTGCGCGGGCGTGATGCCGAGCGTCTCGGCGCAGAACTCCACGCCGTCCTGGGTGACGTAGCCGTCGGCCGACTGCACCAGGTGCAGCATCGGCAGGAGCGCCGACCGCGGCCGCGGGTACCGGCCGATGATCTCCTTGGCGTCCCGCTCCAGCCGCTCGCGTACGTCGGGTTCGTATGTCATCGGTCCACTCCCCCCATGACCGGGTCGATGCTGGCGACCGCGGCGATGATGTCGGCGACCATGCCGCCCTCGCTCATCGCCGGGGCGGCCTGCAGGTTGACGAAGGACGGCTCGCGGAAGTGGACGCGGTACGGGCGGGTACCGCCGTCGCTGACCACGTGGGCGCCGAGCTCGCCGCGCGGCGACTCGATCGGCACGTACGCCTGCCCGGCCGGCACCCGGAAGCCTTCCGTCACCAGCTTGAAGTGGTGGATCAGCGCCTCCATCGAGGTGCCCATGATGTGCGCGATGTGCCGGGGCGAGTTGCCCATGCCGTCCGCGCCGATCGCGAGCTGCGCCGGCCAGCCGATCTTCTTGTCCTCGATCATGACCGGGCCCTTGGCCGACTGCAGCCGCTCCAGGCACTGCTCGACGATCCGCAGCGACTGCTCCATCTCGTCCATCCGGACGAGGTAGCGGCCGTACACGTCGCAGGTCTCCTGCGTCGGGACCTCGAAGTCGTAGGTCTCGTAGCCGCAGTAGGGCTGCGACTTGCGCAGGTCCCACGGGAGGCCGGTCGAGCGCAGCACCGGGCCGGTGACGCCGAGCGCCATGCAACCGGTCAGGTCCAGGTACGCGACGTTCTGCGTCCGGGCCTTGAAGACCGGGTTGTCGTCCATCAGCTTGCGCAGCGCCTGGATCCGCTTCGGCATCCGGTCCAGATAGTCGCGGATCTTGCTGGTGGCGCCGCTCGGCAGGTCCTGCGCGACCCCGCCCGGACGGATGTAGGCGTGGTTCATCCGCAGGCCGGTGATCTCCTCGAACAGGTCGAGGGTGTACTCGCGCTCGATGAACCCGTTCAGCATCACGGTCGTCGCGCCGAGCTCCAGCCCGAACGTGGCGATCGCGACCAGGTGCGAGGAGATCCGGTTCAGCTCCATCATCATCACGCGGATGATCTGGGCCCGCTCCGGCACCTGGTCCTCGATGCCGAGCAGCCGCTCGACGCTCAGGCAGTAGGACGCCTCGTTGAACAGGGGGGCCAGGTAGTCCATCCGGGTGCAGAACGTGGTGCCCTGCGTCCAGGTGCGGAACTCCATGTTCTTCTCGATGCCGGTGTGCAGGTAGCCGATGCCCACCCGGGCCTCGGTCACCGTCTCACCGTCGAGCGTGAGGATCAGCCGGAGCACGCCGTGCGTGGACGGGTGCTGCGGGCCCATGTTGACGACCAGCCGCTCGTCGCCGAGGTCCTCGGTGGCGGCGACGACCTTGTCCCAGTCCTGCCCGCCGACGTCGAAGACCCGGCCCTCGGCCGCCTCCTCGGCGGCGTAGGCGTCGTACTCGGTGTACTTCGTCGAACTCATACGTACGACCTCCGCTCGTCCGGCGGCGGGATCTCCGCTCCGCGGTACTCGACGGGGATGCCGCCGAGAGGGTAGTCCTTGCGCTGCGGGTGCCCGACCCAGTCGTCGGGCATCTCGATGCGCGTCAGCGCGGGGTGGCCGTCGTAGACGATCCCGAAGAAGTCGTAGGTCTCGCGCTCGTGCCAGTCGGCCGTCGGGTAGACGGGGACCAGCGACGGGACGTGCGGGTCGGCGTCGGGGCAGCTCGCCTCCAGCCGGACGCGCCGGTTGTGCGTGATCGACAGCAGGTGGACGACGGAGTGCAGCTCGGCGCCCTCGTCCTTCGGGTAGTGCACGCCGGACACGCCCGAGCACAGCTCGAAGCGCAGCGACGGCTCGTCCCGCATGGTCCTGGCGACCTCGCGCAGGTGCTCGCGCTTGACGTGGAACGTCAGCTCGCCGCGGTGCACGACGACGCGTTCGATCGCGTCCCCGAAGCCCGGGTAGGCGCGCTCCAGCTCGTCGGCGATCTCGTCGAACTCGCCGGCCTCCGCCGCGCCGCCGGGCCCGCCGTAGGGGCGCGGCGCCGACACCTTCGGGCTCTGCCGGACGACCAGCCCGCCGTAGCCGGAGGTGTCGCCGGTGGTCTTCGCGCCGAACATGCCCTTGCGGACGATCGGCTGCTCCCGGCGCTCCTCCTCGGCGTGCGCGGGCAGCTGGTCGGCGGACTGCTCGGCCCGCTGCTCAGGGTGCTCGGAACTCATCGCGTCCTCCTCCTGGGGAGGCGACCCCCCAGACCCCCCGGCAACTGGGCCTGAACGCTGACCTGCACTCCGCTGCGCTCCGTTCCGGTCATCATTCAGGCCCCCTGTCCGAGCAGCGGAAGCCGGCGGCGCTTCGCCTCTTCCAGCTCGGCGATCTGCTTCTCGCGCTGCGCGCCGAGCTTGGTGTTCTGGATCTTGTCGTGCAGCTTCAGGATCGCGTCCAGCAGCATCTCCGGCCGCGGCGGGCAGCCCGGCAGGTAGATGTCCACCGGGACGATGTGGTCCACGCCCTGCACGATCGCGTAGTTGTTGAACATGCCGCCGGACGAGGCGCACACGCCCATCGCGATGACCCACTTCGGCTCGGTCATCTGGTCGTAGATCTGCCGCAGCACCGGCGCCATCTTCTGGCTCACCCGGCCCGCGACGATCATCAGGTCGGCCTGCCGCGGCGTCGCCGAGGCACGCTCCATCCCCCACCGGGAGAAGTCGTGCCGCGGGTCTCCGGCCGCCATCATCTCGATCGCGCAGCAGGCGAGGCCGAACGTGGCCGGCCACACCGAACTCTTGCGCGCCCATCCCGCGACCTGCTCGACCGTGGTCAGCAGGAACCCGCTGGGAAGTTTCTCCTCTAGGCCCATGTCAGTCCCACTCCAGACCGCCGCGCCGCCAGATGTAGGCGTACGCCACGAGCACGGTGACGATGAAAAGAACCATCTCGACAAGGCCGAACAGCCCCATCCGGTCGAACGCGACCGCCCAGGGATAAAGGAAGATGATCTCAATGTCGAAGACGATGAAGAGCATCGCCGTCAGGTAGTACTTGATCGGAAAACGGCCGCCGCCGACCGGCTGGGGGGTCGGCTCGATGCCGCACTCGTAGGCGTCCAGCCGGGCCCGGTTCCAGCGCTTCGGGCCGGTGAACGCGGCCATCAGCACCGAGCCGGCGGCGAAGGCGAAGGCGAGCACCCCAAGCACGATGATCGGAATATAGAGATCCATGTCTCTACGACCTCTCCTCGGGACGTACGACGTTGTACGGGGCGGGCCGACCGCGACCCGCCACCCTAACCAAGGTGATCAATAGCGCTCCCCTCAGGGGGTCGGGTAATGCACTGTAGTCCGCTCACCTGCGGAAGCTTGAATTCGAGGGGTGCGCTCATGCCGCCGGCGCCACCTTTTGCATCGCGTTGATGACCCGGTCCATCGCGTCCCCGCCCTTGGGGTCGGTCAGGTTGGCCAGAAGCTTGAGCGTGAAGCGCATCAGCGTCGGGTGCGGGAGGCCGTGCGAGGTCAGGAACTTCATCACGCGCGGGTCGCCGATCGCCTGCACGAACACGCGGGCGAGGGTGAAGTAGCCGCCGTGCTCGTCCTTCAGGATGCGCGGGTACTCGTACAGGGTCCGCTCGCGCTGCGCCGGGGTGCGGCGGGCGAGCGCCTGCACCATGATGTCGGCGGCCAGCCGGCCGGACTCCAGCGCGTAGTCGATGCCCTCGCCGTTGAACGGGTTGATCATGCCGCCGGCGTCGCCGACGAGCAGCATGCCGCGGGTGTAGTGCGGCTGCCGGTTGAAGCCCATCGGCAGCGCCGCGCCGCGGATCTTCGAGGTGGCGTGCTCCTCGTCGAACTGCCAGTCCTCCGGCATCTGCGCGCACCAGCGCTTCAGCATGCCGCGGTAGTCGACGTTCTGGAACGCCTTGCTGGTGTTGAGGAGGCCGAGCCCGACGTTGGACGTCCCGTCCCCGACGCCGAACACCCAGCCGTAGCCGGGCAGGAGGCGCTCGCCGTCCCACAGTTCGAGCCACGCCTCCATGAACTCGTCGTCGTGGCGCGGCGTCTGGAAGTAGCGGCGGACCGCGACGCCCATCGGACGGTCCTCGCGCCGCCGCAGCCCCATCGCCAGGGACAGCCGGGTCGAGTTGCCGTCGGCGGCGACGACGAGCGGCGCGCGGAACTCGACCTCCTCGCCGTCGAGGACGGCGGTGACGCCGATGATGCGGTCGGTGCGCTCGTCCACGATGGGGCCGGTCACGTTGCAGCCCTGCAGGAGCCGCGCGCCGGCCTTGGCGGCGTGCTCGGCGAGGAGCTGGTCGAGGTCCGTCCGCTTGCGGACGAGCCCGAAGTCGGGGAAGGACGCGAGCTCCGGCCAGGGCAGCTCGACCTTGACGCCGCCGCCGTAGATCCGCAGGCCCTTGTTGCGCCCCCAGCCGGGGTCGTTGATGTCGACGCCCATGCCGATGAGCGCCCGGACGGCGCGCGGGGTGAGCCCGTCGCCGCAGATCTTGTCCCGCGGGAAGGTCGCCTTCTCCAGCAGGAACACGGTCAGGCCGGCCTGCGCGAGCCAGTAGGCGGTCGACGATCCTGCGGGGCCTGCCCCGACGACGATCACGTCCGCGTGTCGGGTGGAGTCGGTCACGGCGTTCCTCTTCAGCTCGTTCGCTTGTGAAGCACTTCACAAGGATCCGATGGGGAGTCTATTCCTTTATCACGGCTGGTGGGTACTTCTGGGTCGGTCTGGTGTTGGACCGGTCCGAGTCCCGTCAGCCGGGGTTGACCGCGCGGTGCAGCGCGGCGACCCCGAACGTGAGATCACGCCAGCGCACACCGTCCCACCCCGCGTCCTGGATGAGCCGCGCCAGCGCCGCCTGGTCGGGCCAGGCGAGCGTCGACTCGGCGAGGTAGCGGTAGGAGTCGGGATTGGAGCTGACCCGCGCGAGCAGCGGCAGACCGAACCGCAGGTGCGTCCGGTGGCCGAGCGCGAGCAGCGCGTTCGGCGGATGGCTCACCTCGCAGACCAGCAGCCGCCCGCCCGGTTTGGCGACCCTGCGCAGCTCGCGCAGCGCCCGCCCGGTGTCGGCGACGTTGCGCAGCCCGAACGAGATCGTGACCGCGTCGAAGGAGGCGTCCGCGAACGGCAGCCGCAGCGCGTCGCCCGCCACGAACCTCAGCCCCCGCACGCCCGCCTGACGCCGCACACCGACGCGGAGCATGCCGAGGGAGAAGTCGCACGCCACCGTCTCGGCGCCCGCCGCCGCGAACGGCACCGAGGACGTCCCCGTCCCGGCCGCGAGATCGAGGATCCGCTCGCCCGGTCTCGCCTCCAGCGCCCGCACGACCTCCCGCCGCCACCGCCGGTCCTGCCCGCCCGTCATCAGCGTGTTCAGCAGGTCGTAGCGCTCGGCGGTCCCGTCGAACATCGCCGCGACGGCGGCGGGCTGCTTATCCAAAGAGGCGCGGGTCATGCCCCCACCCTAGAAGGGCCGGGGACCCGCCGTGCGCACCGCCCGGCGCACCGGGGGCGCGGCTACTCCGCGCCGGGGCGCACCCCGTCCTCTTTGGTGCGGGATTTCTCGAATCTGCTGCGCTGGGTCCGGACGCCGCGGGTGACGGCGGCGGACATCCGGTCTCGCTGCCCGGACAGCAGAACGTAGCTGACGATGCCGCTGACGAGCAGAGCCATCAGCAGGAGCAGGAAGCCGCGGGCGCCGAAGAGCGCGAGCACGCCGGCGGTCGCCGCGAAGATCGCGAGCCGCGCGAGGCTGTAGAGGATGACGGAACGCATGACCCTTCGAGGTTAACCCCGGTTCCGCGCGGTCGGTCTCCGGGGTCTGCCCCGGCGGGTCACTTGAGGACGTCGAGGAGGAGCGCCGGCTCGACGTTCCCGCCGGAGAGGATGGAGACGTAGGTGCGCCCCGCCGGAAGCTCGGCGCGGTGGTAGAGGTAGGCGGCGGTGGCGACGGCGCCGGCCGGTTCGGCGATCAGGCGGGCCTCGCGGGCCAGGCGGCGCATCGTCAGGCGGATCTCGTCCTCGGTCACGGTGACGACGCTGTGCACATGGGCGCGCATGTGCGCGAACGGCAGGTCGCCGACCCGCTGGACGCGCAGGGCGTCGGCGAGGGTGCGGCCGGTCTTCTCCGCGGTCCAGGAGACCGGGTGCCCGGCGGCCATCGAGTCGCGGGCGTCGGCGGCGAGTTCCGGTTCGACGCCGACGATCCTGGCCTCCGGGCGCAGCGCCCTGACGGCGGCGGAGACGCCGGCGATGAGGCCGCCGCCACTGATCGGGACGAGCACGACGTCGACGTCCGGACGGTCCTGGACGATCTCCAGCCCGGCGGTGCCCTGCCCGGCGATGACCCGCGCGTCGTCGTAGGGCGGGATCATGGTGAGGCCGTGCGCGGCGGCGAGCTTCTCGGCGGTCTCGGCGCGGGCCTGCGCGGTCGGCTCGACGTAGACGACCTCGGCGCCGAGCGCGATGCACCGCTCGACCTTCACGCCGGGGGTCGTGTGCGGCATGACCAGCACGGCCTTGATCCCGAGGGCGCGGGCCGCGTAGGCGACGGCCTGCGCGTGGTTGCCGCTGGAGTGCGTGACCACGCCGGCGGCGCGCTCGTCCGGGGCGAGGGACGCTATGGCCGCGTAGGCGCCGCGCACCTTGAACGCGCCGATCGGCTGCAGCGACTCGGCCTTCACCAGCAGTGCCGGCTCCTGTCCCGGGACGGGGGCCGGGTCGCGGGGGAACGGGACGAGCGGGGTCCGGACGGCGACGCCCGCGATGCGCTCGGCGGCCCGCTCGATCTCCGGCAGCGATACGAGATCCGACATGGTCGCGAGACTACTTAAGGCCCGCCGCGCGACGTGCGCGCGGGCGCGGTTTCGGGCGTGACTTGGCAGGTCAACCGGGGTCAGCGTGAACACTGCGCCGGGAGGGCCGAACACTGAGCGCGATCGGTCCTGCTCGGGAAACTACGGTCAGTGATCTTTTCCGAAAACAAGGGAGAAATCGGTCTTGACCCGCCACACTGTTAAACAGTCCACCCGCGCCGAGAGCGGGACAAAGGGGGAGAGAAAACGTGGAGAGCACGAGCGAGCGCCTGCTGACCCCGGGGGAGGTCGCCGCCCTCTTCCGGGTCGACCCGAAGACGGTCACCCGGTGGGCCGCCGCGGGCCGGATCAGCAGCATCCGCACTCCGGGAGGCCACCGGCGCTTCCGCGAGTCCGAGGTGCACGCGCTGCTGCGCGGCGAGGAGCCCGTCGCCGAGCATTCGGCCCGCTGACGGGGCTCTGGCCGCCCGGACCGCCGCGCCACGGATCGGTCCTCCAGCCGGGCGGCCGGGGCATCGCACGACCCGCGCGCCCGCGGCGCACCCCCGCCCGCCGCGCACCCCGCCCGCCGCGCACCCCGCCCGACACGACGTCTCCGCGCACTCAGTCCCCCGCGTCCCCCTTCCACTCCTCGAACCGGCGCAGCAGGTCGGCGTCCTCGTCCCGCCAGCGGCGCCGCCGCTCCGCCAGTTCCTCCTCCGTGAGCGACTCGCCGAGGAGCCTGTCGTAGTCCGGGTCGCCCGGTCCGATCTCGACGTAGGCGTCGGCGATGATCCGTCCCTCGCGCGCCTCCGGCGCGGCCCCGGACCCGTCCGCGTCGGCGACGACGCTGTGCGGAACCCGGAGCGTGCCGTCGGGGAGCCGGATCACGTGCATCGTCGGTCTCCCTCGCCGTCCTGCGTAGCGCGGCCTGTCATCACGGTGTCCTAAATCCCGTACCTGCGGTTGAAGAAGAGCATGACCTCAAGGGCCGTCCTGATGTTGCCGGCGAGCATATCCACGAGCGCGGGCCGCTGCCGGGAGGAGATCGCGGCGAACGCGTCGGCGAAGAACTCGCGGCGGCCGAGCGCGTCCGGCTGCCGGTGGAACGCGCTCGCGAGGTGCGGCAGGCACTCCTCGTACAGCTTCCGGAAGGCGGGGCTGTCGGACGTCCACTCCCCGTCGTCGCCGTCGATGTCGTCGAGGGCGTGCCCGACCTCGTGCAGCATCACGTCCGGGGTCGGGGACGGCCGGTCGCCGACGACGATCTTGCGGTCGCCGTACGCGCCCGCGCAGATGTCCCAGGTCGCCCGGCCGGACGGCAGCGGGCGGTCGCGCAGATGCCCCATGTCGTCGAGCTGCGGGACTCCGCCCGGACCCACGTAGATGCCGTCGAGCCCGGCCGCGAGCTTCTCCTTCAGCGGTTCGGGCAGCGCGGCCAGGCTCTCCACCGCGCCGATCACCTCGGCCGGCGGCGGCCCGTCCCGGACGTCCCACTGCCGGTGCAGGACGCCCTCCAGCACGCCGCAGTCGCGGCGGCCGTCGGCGACCTGCGGCATGCCCGGCGGGTACGGCTCGACGCGGGGCCCCTCGTCCTCCAGCTCGAAGTCGCTCCAGGAGTAGTCGCCGGCGCGCGGCCGGCCGAGCCCGCGCCGGGCGAGCCGGCCGGTCAGCCCGCGCGGTCCGCCCGCCGTGTCCATGCCGTCCTGGCCGTCCACCGCGAAGTCGTCGTCGCGGCCCGCCTTGCGGAACCGGCCGAACCGGTCGCGCGGCTGGTTGCTGCGCGCCCGCACCTGCCCCGAGTCGGGCGGGGACGGGGCGTAGGCGACGCCGTCCCCGGCCGTGTCGGCGCGCAGCCGGCCGCCGCGCAGCGCCTCCCGGGCGCGCGGCTCCCGGGGTTTGCGGTGGACGCCTTTGAAGCGCATCGGGCTCCTCTGTCCGCGGGACCGCGGGGTATCCGGCGGCGCGCGCCGCCGGACCGGGTCCCCCGGAGGCAGGGTAAGCCGGAACCCGACACTCCGTCATCCCCGAGAGTCACGCGCCGGGCGGGCGCGGGCGCGCTCAGGCGTAGGAGTGCAGGCCGGAGAAGATGTAGTTGACGCCGAAGAAGTTGAACATCAGCGCGGCGAACGCGATCAGCGACAGGACCGCGGCCTTGCGGCCCTTCCAGCCGGCGGTGGCGCGGGCGTGCAGGTAGGCGGCGTAGATGACCCAGGTGATGAAGGACCAGACCTCCTTCGGGTCCCAGCCCCAGTAGCGGCCCCACGCCTGGTCGGCCCAGATCGCGCCCATGATGATCGCGGCCGTCCAGATCGGGAACGCGAACATCGTGACGCGCATCGAGAGGCGGTCCAGGGCCTCGGTCGACGGCAGCCGGGACAGGACGCCGCCCTCCGCGGCGCCGCCGCGCGACTCCGCGCGGTCCTTCACCAGGTACAGGACCGTGGCGGCGCCCGCGACGGTGAACGCGCCGGTCGCGATGATCGCGGCGGTCACGTGGATGGCGATCCAGTAGGAGTTCAGCGCCGGGCTGACCGGGCCCACCGAGTCGTACAGCCAGATGTTGGCGACGCCGAGGGCGATGGCGGCGGCGACCATGACGAACGCGCCGAGGAACCGCGCCTTGTACCGGAACATCACGACGAGGTACGCGGTGACGGCGGCGAAGGCGATGGCGGTGAGGAACTCGTACATGTTCCCCCACGGCCACCGGTTCGCGGCCAGCCCGCGGGTCACCAGGACGCCGAGGTGCGCGCCCCAGCCCAGCACGTTCAGCACGACGGCGAGGTTGGCCCAGTCGACCTGGGGACGCTCGGAGTCGCCGCCGTCCGCCGCCGCCTCCGCCGCCGTGGTGGTGGTGGTGGCCGCGGTGGACGCGTCGTCCGTCGCGGTCCCGGCGCCGCCGGCACCGACGAGGACCTTCGCCTCCGCCCTCTCCGCCACGACGGCGGCGCGGCGGCGGCCGAAGCCGAGGTCGGCGGCGTAGGCCACCATCGCGACTATGTACAACACGACGGTGGTCAGCATGAGCTTGTCGCTCAGGTTCGCCAGGTCGGCAGTGCTCACCTCGTCACTCCTTCGGTTCGGGGGCCGGCCCGGGGTCCTGATCGGTGCCCGGGTCGCTCGCGGCCGGCTCGGGGTCGGGCTCGGGGTCAGGCTCCTGGCCGGGCTCCAGGGCGGGCCCGTCCTCCGGACCGCGCAGCGCGGTCACGATGTCGTCGAACTCCGAGGTCGGGTTCCCCAGCGTGAGACCGCCGACCTCCACAACCGTACGCCCGCCCTCTCCGGCGCTCGCACGGACCCACACCCTGCGCCGCCGGACCATGAACGAGGTCGCCACGCCGAGCACCGCGAGGATCGCCGCGATCAGGGCGGGGATGCGTCCGGGGTCGTGGTTGACCGACAGGCTCGTCCACTCCTTGAGCCCGTCGAACGTGATCGAGCCGGCGTTTCCGGGCAGCTTGAACGTCTCCCCCGGCTCCAGCAGCTTCTGGCCGTCCTTGACGGGCTGGAGCTTCTCGCCGATGCCCTCCAGCTTGTAGACCGACTGCGGGGAGCCGTCGTCCAGCCCGATGTCGCCCTTGAACGCGGTGATGGTGATGACCGGGCGGATCGGGGCGGGGAACGCCGAGATGATCTGCTTGCCGTCCTGGCTGGCGGTCGCGGTCGGCCACAGGATCGCGTAGAAGGCGAGCTGGTCCGGCTGCGCGTCGGGGACCTTGATGACGCCCTCGGACGTCAGGTTGCGCGGCTCCATCTCCAGGAACGGCACCGTGTCCTGGAAGGCGACGTCGCCCTTGGCGTCCCGGACGGTGAACACCGGCGCGTACCCGTGGCCGAGCAGGTACACCTTCGCGCCGCCGACCTTCAGCGGATGGTTGATCTTCAGGTCGTACGGCTTCTCCCCGCCGTACGGGCTCTCCCGGTAGTGGATCTTCGCGGTGAAGTCGGTGGCCTGGCCGCGCTTGGCGCCCTCGGTCTCGTACTGCGCCCGGAAGTCGTCCAGCTTGACGGTGAAGGGGGACAGCTCGCCGCCCCTGAACGCGCGTCCCGGCTGGAACTGGTCGTACAGGCTCAGCGAGTTCGCGAACGTCTTGCCCTCCGTCAGCAGGACGTTCCCCCGGTAGCCGAACAGGTTGCCGAGGCCGAGCGCGAACAGCAGCGCGAGCAGCGCCAGGTGGAACAGCAGGTTGCCGCTCTCCCCCAGGTAGCCCTTCTCGGCGGACGCGGCGCCGCCGGACACGTCCACCCGGAACCGGCGCCCGCGCAGCACCCCGCGGGCCTCGGCGAGGACGTCCTCGGGGGAGGCGTCCGTCTCGTACGTCGCGGACTGCGGCAGCCGGGACAGGTTGCGCGGCGCCGCCGGCGGGCGGGCCCGCATCGACCTGTAGTGCTTGACCGCGCGCGGCAGGACGCAGCCCGCCAGCGACACGAACAGCAGGATGTAGATCGCCGCGAACCAGGGCGCGGCGAACACGTCGAACATGGAGAGCTTGTCGAGCCACGGGCCGAGTGTCTTGTGCTCGTCCAGGTAGGCCGCGACCTTCTCCGGCGCCTGGCCCCGCTGCGGCAGGACCGACCCGGGCACCGCGCCCAGCGCGACCAGGAACAGCAGGATCAGCGCCGTGCGCATCGTGGTGAGCTGCCGCCAGGCCCAGCGCAGCCAGCCGAACGGGCCGAGGCCCTTCGGGCGCGGCACCTCCTCGGGAGCCTGCCGCGCGGCGGGCGCCTCGGTGCCCGATTCCGTTGTCTCAGTCATCTCAAATCACCGGTTCGAAGCCGCTGATCCACGACTTCAGCTCGATGGTCAGGTTCCCCCACAGCCCGCTCACCAGCAGCACCCCGATGAGGACGAGCATCCCCCCGCCGATCCGCATGACCAGGGGGTAGTGGCGTTTCACGGCGCCGAACGCGCCGAGCGCCCTGCGGTAGGCGATCGCGGTGGCCACGAACGGCAGCCCGAGGCCGGCGCAGTACGCCACCGACAGCAGCGCGCCCCGTCCGGCGCTGGCCTCGGTGACGGCGAGGGACTGCACGGCGCCGAGCGTCGGCCCGATGCAGGGCGTCCAGCCGAGCCCGAACAGGACGCCGAGGAGCGGCGCGCCGGTGAGCCCCGCCGCCGGCAGGCGGCCCGACTTCATCGTCCGCTGCAGGCCGGGGACGAGGCCCATGAACGCGAGGCCGAACACGATCGTGACGACGCCGAGGACGCGGGTGATCGTGTCCTGGTACTCCAGCAGCCACCGCCCGAGGCCGCCGAAGAGCACGCCGTAGCTGACGAACACGACGCTGAAGCCCGCGACGAACAGCAGCGCGCCGGTGACGAGCCGCCCGCGCCGCTGCTCGGCGAGATCGACGCCGCTCATCCCCGTCACGTACGACAGGTAGCCGGGGACGAGCGGCAGGACGCACGGCGAGGCGAACGAGACGAGCCCGGCGAGGGCGGCGAGCGGAGCCGCCGCGACCAGCGACCCGCTGACGACCGTCTCGTCGACCGTGCTCATGGCCTCGTTCCGCTCGGCGGCGGGCAGGCGCCTGTTCGCGACGTCACTGCTCTGCGACGACCTTGGCGACCAGGGGACTCAGCTTGGAGTACGTCGTCGCGCCGATGACGCGGGCGGCGACGCGGCCCTGCCGGTCGAGGACGAGCGTGCTCGGGATCGCGCTCGGCGGGACCTCGCGGAAGGCCAGCGTGACCTGGCCGTCCGCGTCGAACAGGCTCGGGTAGGTGACCTTGAACTTGCGCTCGAACGCCTGCGCGTTGGGCTTGGAGTCCTTGAAGTTGACGCCGACGAAGTCGACGCCCTTGGCCTTGTTCTCGGTGTGGACCTGCTCCAGCGACGGCGCCTCGCCGCGGCACGGGGCGCACCACGACGCCCAGAAGTTGACGACGACGACCTTGCCCTTGAGCTCGGACAGCTTGAACGCCGTGCCGTCGAGACGTTCCCCGGTGACGTCCTGCACGCTCTTGCGGCCGGAGGGCTTGTACTCCGTGACGTTGCCGTCGCCGGAGATGAACCGGTTGTCGCCGCCGTCAGGCCCGCTCCCGGCGGCGTTCGTCCCGGCGCAGCCCGCCAGCAGGCCGCACAGCGCGACGGCCGACGCGGCGACGCGGAACGGGGAGATTCGGGGGCTCAACGGACCCTCCTACTACTACAAGACGTAGTACACAACTTAGCGGTGCGGTCACGCACCGGCGACACTGGGTCCCTTCGCGATCCCGGCGGCGGGCTCGCAGTAGGCGACCTCCACCAGCCGGCTGCCCTCGAACGTCAGGCTCGTCAGGCTGGCCAGCCCGCACTCGCGCCGGCTCGGGTGATGCCACAGTCTGCGGTGCTCGGCGTGCAGCCGCAGGATCCAGATCGGCAGCTGGTGGCTCACGCACACGGCCTCGTGGCCCCGCGCCGCCTCCCGCGCCCGGATCACCACGGCCCGCATCCGCGCGGCGAGCTCCCGGTACGGCTCGCCCCAGGACGGCTTCAACGGGTTGACCAGATGGCGCCAGTGCTCGGGGCGGCGCAGCGAGCCGGCCCCGGCCCCGAACGTCAGCCCCTCGAAGTGGTTGTCGGCCTCGATCAGACGATCGTCCACGGTCACCGGAAGGTCGAACGCGTCCGCGAGCGGCGCGGCCGTCTCCAGGGCCCGCTGCATCGGCGACGAGAAGAGGGCGGCCACGTCCCGCTCGCCGAACCATTTGGCGGCGGCCTTCGCCATGAGGACGCCGTCCTCGCTCAGGCGGTAGCCGGGCAGCCGCCCGTACAGGATGCCCTCGGGATTGTGCACCTCACCGTGCCGCAGCAGGTGAACGATCGTCGTCTCACTCATCGCGGTCAGATTACCCGCGCCGCCGTCCTGTCCCGCCCTCCGGCCCTGATGGCAAGGGCGTGCCTCAGATGCGGGTGGCGTCGACGAACCCGGCGATGCGCTCGGCGGCCCGGTCGAGGTCGGCCTTGGCGGGCTTGACGTCCCCCAGCCGCTGGATGAACCAGTAGGTGAGCGCCGACTTGCAGATGTCGGCGTTCGCCGCCGGGGCGATGCAGGTGATCGGCCAGGCCACTCCCTGCGGCGTCAGGACGGCCACTTCCGCCTTCACGGCGGGCGACGGCGGGAGATCGTCGGTGCCCGGCCCGCGGGTGAGCACGGCCTCGACGCCGGGGACGCCCGTCTCCAGCGGCTCCCAGGTGCCCAGGATGGACGTGCACTCGTTGCCCTGCGCGCGTTCGCGCCGCGCCTGCGCGGAGTCCGGGAAGTACTCGCAGAGTTGGCTCCGGATGCCGCCGATCGAGCCCTGCCAGTTCTGCGAGACCTGCGCCGTCCCGAAGTCGCCGACCGTGCTGGAGCCGGCGTTCGCGCCGACCGATCCCTCGCACTGAGCCCCTGCGGGCCCGATCAGGAGCCCCTGGCCCGAGCGGTACACGGTGGCGTTCTTCGGCAGCTTGACCTGGGCGGGCAGCGTGACCTTCGCGGGGCCCTCCGACGGTGTGATCACCGCGCCCGGCACCTGCGTGACGCACGGCCGCACGTCCGCGACGGTCGCCGCGACCCGGGCCGTCGCGGTCGGCCTGGGCGCCGGGTCCTGCTTCGTGACCTGCTGGACGGCGATGGCGCCCGCGCCGACGACCGCGGCCGCCCCGACGGCGGCGGCGGTCATCCCGGCGCCCGTGCCGAGGAACGCCTTGATCGCCGAGGCTCCGGCGACCTTCCCCGCGGCGGACGCCGTACCGGCCGCGGAGACCCCGGCCCCCGCCCCGGCCCCGGCCCCGGCGGCGGTCGCCGCGCCCGCCGCGCCGGGCATCAGCCAGGCGGCGAGCGGGAACAGCGCGGCGAGCGCGACGGCGCCCGCCGACAGGGCGTGGACGCCCCGCGACTCCCAGTCCGGGCCGTAGGTCTCCCGCGCGGTGCGCTCCAGGTCGTCCACGAAGACGGCGGCGCCCCCGGGGCGGTCCTGCGGCTCCTTGGCCATGCCCCGCCGGACCAGCGGGCGCAGCGCCTCCGGGACCGCATCGACCGGGATCTCTCCGGTGAGATGGGCCCGCATCAGGTCGGCGCGGCCGCCCGTGTAGGGCCGCCGCCCCGTCACGCACTCCACGAACACGCAGGTCGCCGCGTACACGTCGGACGCGGGCGTGGCGACGTGCCGGCTCCACTGCTCGGGCGCCATGTAGTACGGGGTGCCCGCGCCGCCCGCCTCCTGACCGGCGGGGGTCGCGATGCCGAAGTCGACGAGGCGGCTCCGCCCGTCCGCGGGGACGACCACGTTCGCGGGCTTGTAGTCGCGGTGGACGACGCCGACCGCGTGCGCGGCGGCGAGCCCCAGCAGCGACCCCTTGAGGACGGACAGCGACGCCTCCGGGCCGAGCGCGCCGTGCCGCTCCAGCAGCTCCTTCAGGGAGACGCCGTCGATGGCCTCCATGACGACGGCGGCGGTCTCCGGCCCCTCGACGAGCCGGAAGAGGCGCGCCACGTGCGGGCTCCCGGCCCGGCCGAGCATCAGGGCCTCGTGGCGGAGCCGCTCGCGGTCCGCCTCGCCCGCCCGGGCGGCCAGGTACTTGATCGCGACCGGGGTCCCGGACGCGTCGTGCCGGGCGAGCACGACCCGTCCCTGGGCGCCCGCGCCGAGTTCGCGCACTTCGGTGTACCCCTCGACCCGCCATGCACTGTCCACGTGCCCCTCCGCCCCGCCCGCCCCATGATCGCGAAGAACCTACCGAATAGGTGCTGTTCGCGGCGAGCCGTCCGGAACCAGGTCAACCAGGGACGGACACGACCTCCGGGAGGTTCGCCGGGACGGCGGTGCGCAGCGCGGTGACGGCGGCGCGGATCGCCGGGCGCCGCGCGGCCTCCTCCCGCCACACCGCGTACACGCGGCGCGACAGCGGCTCGGACAGCGGCACGATCACGACGCCGGGCGGGACGTCGCAGCGGCCGAGGCGCGGCAGGATCGCGTTGCCGAGCCCGGCGGCGACCAGGGACAGCTGGGTGGCCAGCTCGTAGGCCATGTGGTCGATGTTGGGTTCGATGTCGACGGCGCGGAGCGTGCGCAGCAGCCAGTCGCAGCAGATGCTGTCCGGCGAGGAGCTGATCCACGGGTCGCCGGCCAGTTCCTTGAGGTCGATCGTGTCGCGCCCGGCGAGCGGATGGTCGGCCGGCAGCGCCGCGTCCGCGACGTCGTCGCAGATGATGCCCTTGTGCAGGCCCTCGCGCAGGGGCAGCGGCTCGTTGTTCCAGTCCTGGACGACGGCCATGTCGATGTCGCCGCGCGAGACGAGCGGCATGCTGCGGAGCGGGTCCTCCTCGCGGAGCAGGACGCGCAGGTCGGGGTGGTCGGCGCGGAGCGCGCGCAGCGCCGCGGGCATGAGCCCGCGGACGGCGGTGGGGAACGCGGCGAGGGTGAGCTGGCCGACGACGGAGCCGCGGTGCGCCTCGAGGTCGGCCTGCGCCTGCTCGACGAGGGACAGGATCCGCTCGGCGTGCGCGACGAGCAGTTCGGCGGCGTCGGTGAGCCGGACGCCGCGGCCGTTGCGTTCGAGGAGCTTCTGCCCGGTCTCCCGCTCCAGCTTCGCGAGCTGCTGGGAGACCGCCGAGGTGGTCACGTGCAGGACGTCGGCGGCGGCGCTGACCGAGCCGTAGGTCGCGACCGAGTGGAGGGCGCGCAGCCGTTCCAGATCAAGCATGAAGCAATACTAAAACGAGGTTTCAAGTAATTGTCGCTTGTCCTAAAGGAAAGCCGGCGGAGACGATCGCGGAGTGAGAACCCGCCATGTCCTGCTGGCCACCGTGATGGCGTCTGCGACGGCGGCTCTCCGGTGGGCGCGGCGGAGCCCGGCGCTCCAGCCCGACGGCCCGGCGGTGCGCGCTCGGTTGCGCGCACCGCGTCCCGCGTCGGTCGCCGCCGCCATGCGGGCTTTCCGGACCCTCTAGGACGAGGCTCGGGCAGCCGCGCGGGCGGCGTGCGGGAGGGCGTCCAGGACGCGACCCAGCGCCTCCTCGTCATGCGCCGACGACAGGAACCACACCTCGTACGCCGACGGCGGCAGGTACACCCCGCGCTCCAGGGCGGCGTGGAAGAACGCGGCGTACGCCCTGGAGTCCTGGCGCTGGGCGGCGGCGAAGTCGCCCACCGCCCGATCGCTGAAGAAGATCGAGAACAGGTTCCCGGCGCTCTGCGCCGAGTGCGGGACGCCCTCGCGCTCCAGCGCCTCCGACGCGGCCTTCGACACGATCTCCGCCGACCGGTCGATCGCCGCGTACACCTCGCCGGTGGCGTTGCGCAGCGTGGCCAGCCCGGCGGCGGTCGCGAGCGGGTTCCCCGACAGCGTGCCCGCCTGGTAGACGGGACCGGCCGGAGCGAGGTGGTCCATGATGTCGGCGCGCCCGCCGAACGCGGCGGCGGGCAGCCCGCCGCCCATCACCTTCCCGAACGTCATCAGGTCGCCCGCCACACCCTCGATCCCGAACCAGCCGGACCGGGACGCGCGGAACCCGGTGAGGACCTCGTCGACGACGAGCAGCGCCCCGTACCGCTCGCACAGCCGCTTCAGCAGCGCGTTGAACCCGGCCAGCGGCGGCACCACGCCCATGTTGCACGGGACGGCCTCGGTGATGACGCACGCGATGTCGGTGCCGTGCTCGTCGAACGCCGACTCCACGGCGGTGACGTCGTTGTACGGGAGGATCAGCGTGTCCGCGGTGGTCGCGCCGGTCACGCCCGGCGTGTCGGGCAGCCCGAACGTCGCGACGCCCGACCCGGCCGCGGCCAGCAGCGAGTCGACGTGCCCGTGGTAGCAGCCCGCGAACTTCACGATCTTGGTGCGTCCGGTGAACCCGCGGGCCAGCCGGATCGCCGACATCGTCGCCTCGGTGCCGGAGTTGACCAGCCGGACCTTGCCCACCGGCGTCCGCGACACGATCTCCTCGGCGAGCTCCACCTCGCCCTGCGTCGGCGCGCCGTAGGAGGTGCCGCGGCCGGCGGCGTCCCGCACCGCCTCGACCACGGCCGGGTGCGCGTGCCCGAGGATCATCGGACCCCACGAGCACACCAGGTCGACGTAGGTGTTCCCGTCGGCGTCCGTCAGGTACGGGCCGCGCGCGGACGCCATGAAGCGGGGCGTCCCGCCGACGGCGCCGAAGGCCCGCACGGGCGAGTTGACGCCGCCGGGGACCACCCCGGCGGCGCGGTCGAACAACTGCCGAGAACGCTCGAAATCAGTCACGGTTGCAGTCTCTCAGTTGCAGTTCGGCGACTTGCCTTGACCTCATGGCGTACGGGCCGATATTCCACCAAGTACGACATCGGAGGGATGGCTTTCAACGTGGTTGACGGCTGGACGGTCCCGGGCTTCACCCACGAGCGGGAGCTCGGCGGCGGAGCCGCGGGCCGGGTGGTGCTGGCGGTCGACGACCCGACCGGCACGAAGGTCGCGATCAAATACCTCGACGGCGCGCTCGCGGCCGACGAGGCGTTTGTGACGCGGTTCCGAACGGCGGCGCGTCCCCTGTCCCAGCTCGAGGACCCCAACGTGGTCGACTTCTACGACTTCGTGGAGTCCGCGGACGGCGCCGCGATCGTGATGCAGTGGGTCGAGGGCGTCAGCCTGCGCCGGGTGCTGGCCGTGCAGGGGTCGAGCGGCCCGCTCGCGGCCCTGTCGATGCTGGGCGGCATCCTCCTCGGCCTCGCCGCGGCGCACCAGCACGGCGTCGTGCACGGCGCGCTGCGCCCGGCGAACGTCCTCGTGGACGCCGAGGGCAACGCCCAGGTCACCGACTTCGCGACCGCGCCCGCGGGCACCGAGGCGCGGTTCGGCCCGCAGTACGCGGCGCCCGAACTGTGGGACGGCGAGCCCGCCACCGTCGCCACCGACCTGTACGCCGCCACCGCGATCTTCTACGAGTGCCTCACCGGACGCCCCCCGTACGCGGGCCGGAACCTCGCGCGGCTGCACCGCGAGGCGCCGATCCCCGCCGACGAGGTGCCGGGGCCGCTGCGCGAACTCGTCCACCAGGGCCTCGCGAAGGAGCCGGAGAAGCGCCCGAAGTCCGCCGCCGACTTCCTCGGCGCGCTGGAGGACGCGGCCGTCTCCGCCTACGGGCCGTCCTGGGAGGCGCAGGGCCGCGGCCGGCTCACCGAACTCGCCGCGCAGGCGGCGCTGCAGCCCGAGCCGCCGAAGCCGAAGCCGTCCCGCGCCAGCGGCCGCAACCCGGTCGTCGCGGGCCAGCAGCCCGGCGGCGGGTCCCGGACGCGCTGGATCGTCGCCGCCGTGGCCGTCCTGCTCCTCGCCGGGGGCGGCGCGGGCGCGATGACGCTGCTGAAGAAGGACGACAAGAAGTCGCCGCCCATCCCGACCACGGCGCAGAGCAGCACCCCGCAGCCGGCGCTGCCCGAAGGCGGCGTCGACCCGGCGCCGCTCATCGCCCGGATCGACCAGGCCGTCGCCGCCGCGCCCGGCGCCGCGTTCAGCTACCAGCAGACCGGCTGCTGCGGGTTCCCCGTCAACAGCCGCGGCACGTTCGGGTTGCAGGGCGGGCAGGCGTCCTTCTCGATGACGCTCGCCGGGACGGGCACGGCCCGCAAGCCGGTGCGCGCCGTCCTCGTCCAGAACCGGCTGTACGTCCTCGTGGGCAAGAAGTGGAAGTCGTCCGCGCTCGGCGGGCGCGGCTACCCGGCGGCGGCCGACCAGGTCCGCCAGGGCGGCTCCGTCACGAACCTGACCACGCTGCTGCGGTCGGCGACGAAGCTCACGGAGTCGGGCGGGATCTACGAGGGCGAGGCCCCGGCTGCGAAGCTGGCGCAGGCGCCCGGCCTCGGCCCCATGTACGCGCGGATGGCCCAGGCGACCGGCGCCCAGCAGATCGTCTTCGCGATCAAGTTCGACGCGGGGCACCGTCCCGTCAAGTTCTGGGTCCGGGCCGGGGCGGAGAAGGGCCGCAACCAGATCCAGCGCGGCTCCTACTCCCAATGGGGCGCGAAGCCCGCCGTCAAGGCCCCGCACTAGCCCGCGCGGGCGGTGCGGCGGCCGGGCCGGCGGGGGCGGGCTCAGGCGTCCTCGCAGGCATCCGCGAGGACCTCGAGGAGGCGCAGCGGGTCGGGGAGCGTGTCCCGGACGGGGGGCCTCAGCCAGCCGACCTCACGCCCGGCCGGCAGGACGGACGGCGGCGCGACCACGTAGCTGTCGCGGCAGTGCCAGCGCATCCCGGGCGTCTCGGCGACGTCCTCCGGCAGGGTGTCGAGATGGCACGACCACCACTCGTCCTCGTCCATGGGCGCGCCGCGGGTCGCGACGAAGAACAGGTGCCGCTCGCCCCCGAACGAGGCGACCGGACCGACGGGAACGTCCTCCCGCTCGATCCGGTCGAGGGCGATGGCTCCGGCGGCCGCCGGGACGTCGAACACGTCGAAGACCCGGCCCGTCGGCAGGATGATGTTGGCGGCCGGGCGTTTCACCCACCAGGCTTCGATCACCTCGGGGTCGACGCTGGCCTGGTGCGCCCAGGCCGCCGACACCGGGTGCGCGCCCGGGTCGGGACAGCCGATCCGGTCGCACGAACACGCCCTGTCACCGCCGGCATGCGCCCCCGGAAAGGACGGCCAGCCGAGATCGGCGTACTCGCGCGCCGCCGCGGCCATCCGGTTCCGTCCCGACTTCTGCCGCCTGTGCCCCGTGACCGCCAGCATCTCGCCCCCCCAATAGCCCAAGGTCGCGCGTGGGTTCCTTGGTTACCGATGATGCCCGCCGGGGTCATGCCGTGGCACGGCAACCCCCGGAAAACGATCCCAAAGGACTATGCGCGCCGCAGGAGACGGGCGGCCTCGGTGGCCCAGTAGGTGAGGGCGATGTCGGCGCCGGCGCGGCGTATGGACAGCAGCGACTCCATGATGGTGCGCTCGCGGTCGATCCAGCCCTTCTCCGCGGCGGCCTCGATCATCGCGTACTCGCCGCTCACCTGGTAGGCGGCGACGGGCACGTCCACGGCGTCGCGGACGCGGCGGACGATGTCGAGGTAGGCGCCGGCGGGCTTCACCATGACCATGTCGGCGCCCTCGTCGAGGTCGAGGAGGACCTCGCGGAGCGACTCGCCGGCGTTCGCCGGGTCCTGCTGGTGGGACGCGCGGTCGCCGAACTGCGGCGCGCACTCGGCGGCGTCGCGGAACGGGCCGTAGTACGCGGAGGCGTACTTCACCGAGTAGGCGAGGATCGCGACGTCGGAGTGGCCGGCCCCGTCGAGGGCCGCGCGGATCGCGCCGACCTGGCCGTCCATCATGCCGGACGGGCCGAGCACCGCCGCGCCCGCCTCCGCCTGCGCGAGGGCTATGGAGGCGTAGCGCTCCAGCGTGGCGTCGTTGTCGATCTCGCCCGCGCCGGTGAGGACTCCGCAGTGACCGTGGTCGGTGTACTCGTCCAGGCACAGGTCTGTCATGATCACGGTCGAGTCGCCGAGGTCGGAGGCGAGGTCGCGCAGCGTGCGCTGGACGATGCCGTCCGGGTCGTCGGCGGCCGACCCGGTGCCGTCCTTCACCGCCGGGATCCCGAACAGGATGATGCCGCCGACGCCGGCCTCGGCCGCCTCGTGCGCCGCCTTGCGCAGGCTGTCTCGGGTGTGCTGGAACACGCCCGGCATGGACGCGACCGGCTGCGGGTCGGCGATGCCCTCCTTGACGAACATCGGCAGGACGAGATCCGCCGGCGCGAGGCGCGTCTCGGCGACCATCCGGCGCAGCGCGGACGTGCGGCGCAGCCGCCGCGGCCTGGCGACCGGGAACTGTGCGGACATGGTTTCCCTCTGGGTTGGTTGCAGGCGCGTGGGGCTACTTCCGGCGCCGGGCCCCCCGACGCATCTGGCTGGGCTTGCGGAGCGGGTCTCCCGCCTCGATCTGGGCCGCCCGGCGGTTCGCACCGTACTCCGCGAGCGCCTCGGCTAGGGCCGATACGGACGGTTTGTCCGCCATGACGTCGACGCGCAGCCCGTACTCCTGCGCGGTCTTGGCGGTCTGCGGCCCGATCACCGCGATCACCGTCACGTTGTGCGGCTTGCCGGCGATCCCGATCAGGTTCTTCACCGTGGACGAGGAGGTGAACAGCACGGCGTCGAACCCGCCGCCCTTGATCGCCTCGCGGATCGGCGCGGGCGGCGGCGCGGCCCGGACCGTCCGGTAGGCGGTCACGTCCTCGCACTCCCAGCCCAGCTCGGTCAGCTTGGCGATGAGCACGTCGGTGGCGATGTCGGCGCGCGGCAGCAGCACCCGGTTGATCGGGTCGAGGTCCTCGTCGTAGGGCGGCCACTCGGCGGCGAGGCCCTCCCCGGACTGCTCCCCGGACGGGACGAGGTCGGGCTGCACGCCGAACTCGACCAGCGCGGCGGAGGTCTGCTCGCCGACGGCGGCGACCTTCAGCCCGGCGAACGCGCGGGCGTCGAGGCCGTAGTCGACGAACTTCTCCCGGACGGCCCGGACCGCGTTGGTCGAGGTGAACACCACCCACTCGTAGCGTCCGGTGACGAGGCCCTTGACGGCCCGGTCCATCTGCTGGGGGGTCCGCGGCGGCTCGACGGAGATCGTCGGCACCTCGTCCGGGACGGCCCCGTACCCGCGCAGCTGGTCCGACAGCGACGCGGCCTGCTCCTTCGTGCGGGGCACCAGCACCCGCCAGCCGAACAACGGCTTCGTCTCGAACCAGGACAGCCTGTCGCGCCAGCGCACCACGTCCCCGACGATGATCAGGGCGGGCGACTCCATGCCCTTGGTGTCGGACGTGAGCTTGCTCAGCGTCGAGACGACGGTCTCCTGCTCGGTGGTGGTGCCGAGGCTGGTCATCGCGGCGGGGGTGGAGTCGGCGCGCCCGGCCGCGATCAGGCCCTTGGCGACCTCGGCGACCGCGCCCTCCGCGCCGGCGATGACGAGGGTGGCGCCCGGGCCGGCGAACGCCTCCCAGTCGACGCCGCCGCCCGAGGCGTCCACGAACCGGAACTCGCGGTGCTCGGCGTCGGTGAGCGGGATGCCCGCGTAGCCCGGCACGCCGGTCACGGCGGACACGCCCGGGACGACCTCGAACGGCACGCCCGCCTTGTGCAGCGCGGCGCCCTCGGCGGCGAGGCTGCAGGCGACGCCCGGGTCGCCGGCGAACATGCGGACGACGCGGCGGCCGGCCTTGGCGGCGCGGACGGCGAGCTTGACCGGGTCGCCCTCGGCGGTGTCGAGGATCTCCGCGTCCGCGCGGCAGTGCCCGAGGATCTCGGCGGGGCAGTGCGCGCGGCTCACGATGACGGTGTCGGCGCGCTCCAGCTCCGCGGCGGCGCGCAGCGTCAGCAGCCCCGGGTCGCCCGGGCCCATGCCGACGATCGCGACCGTCCCGGGGTCGGCCGTCCGGCGGGCCGCCGCCGGTTCGGCGGCGGCGGGCGCCGTGTTCTTGGCGCCCTTGGCGCCGGTCCTGCCCGGGGCAGGTGTGCTCTCGGCGACCGTGCTCTCGGCGACCGCGCCGTCAGCGGTCTTGCCGGCGGCGGCGGTGCTCTTCGCGGCGGGGCTCAATCGCGCTCCCCCATCAACTGGTCGGCCCCCTGCGCGAGCAGCCGGGCCGCGAGGTCGCGTCCGAGCTGCTCGGCGGCATCCGGGTGGCCGCTTGCGGACAGCCTGATCTGCCGGCTCCCGTCGTACGCCGCGACGGTCGCCGTCAGATGCAGCTTTTCATCTACTTCGGCAGCGTATGTCCCCACGGGAGCGGAACAGCCCCCCTCGAGCACGTTCAGCACCGTCCGCTCGGCGGTGACGGCACGCCTGGTCGGGGCGTCGTCGATCGCCGCGAGCAGCTCGCGCAGATCGGCACGGTCGGAACGGCATTCGAGGGCGAGCGACCCCTGCCCGGGCGCGGGCAGCATCTGGTCGGGGTCGAAGACCTCGCCGACGTCCGCCAGCCGGCCGATCCGCTTGAGGCCGGCGTGCGCCAGCACCACGGCGTCCAGCTCGCCATCGGCGACCTTGCGGAGCCGGGTGTCGGCGTTGCCGCGGATCGGAACGATCTCCAGGTCCGGACGGAGCGCGCGCAGCTGCGCGACCCGGCGCGGCGAGCCGGTGCCCACCCGGGCGCCGCGCGGCAGGTCGGCGAGCTTGCCCGGCCCGCACAGCGCGTCCCGCGGGTCGTCGCGCGGCGGCGTCGCGGCCAGCGCGATCCCCGGCGCCTGCGACGTCGGCAGGTCCTTCAGCGAGTGCACGGCGAAGTCCACCTCGCCGGAGAGGATCTTGTCGCGGAGCGCGTTCACGAACACCCCCGTCCCGCCGATCTGGGCGAGCAGGGCCTTGGAGACATCACCCTGCGTGGTTACCCCGACCAGCTCCACGGCATGCCCCGTCAGCTGCGTCAACGCGTCCGCGACGCCCTGCGACTGGGTCGTCGCCATCAGGCTTTTGCGGGTGCCGAGCCGCAGCGGGCCCCTGCCAGTACTCACGTCTCGTCTCCTTCGCGCCCCGGGACCGCGTCCCGGGCACTGACCGCCCGGACGCTCGCGGCCTGGGCGTTCACCGTCTCCACGTTCACACCGTCCGGCGGCGCCGCGCCGGCCTGCGCCGTCGTGGCCGATACGCCGCTCGCCGGGGCGGCTCCGCTCGCGGGCGCCGGGCTGACGCAGTCGGCCTCGGCGCAGTCGGGCGCGGTCCGCGCGACCGGCTCGTCCTCGCGCAGGTCGGCGCGAGCCACCGCCTCGGGGGCCTTCGGATCCAGGTCGAACAGCTCGCGCAGCGCGTCGGCGTAGGAGTCGCCGCCCGGCGCCGCCGCCAGCTCCTTCACCCGGACGGTCGGCGCGTGGAGCAGCTTGTCCACCACGCGGCGCACGGTCTGCTCGATCTCCCTGCGGTCCCGGTCGTCCATCTCGGGCACCCGGCCGGACAGCCGGGCCAGCTCCGCGTTCACCACCTCGGCGGCCTTGCTGCGCAGCGCGACGACGGTCGGCGCCACGGCGGCGGCGCGGGCCGCGCTGAGGAACGCCTCGACCTCCTCGCACACGATCCGCCGGACCGCCTCGACGGCCGCCGGGCCGACCGCATGCACGGCCTCCTGCGCGGTCCGCAGATCGTCCAGGCCGGCGAGCCCGACGCCCGGCAACTCCCGGACGGACCGGTCGATGTCGTGCGGAAGCGCGAGGTCGAGGAAGAACCGGCGCCGCCCGTCGTCGCCGACGCCGCGCGCCTCCAGCCGCTCGGCCGTCAGCACGAGGCCGGTGGCGCCGGTGCACGACACCACAAGGTCGGCGTCGGCGATCGCCGCGTCCAGGCCCGCGAACTCGACCGCGCGGGACGGGACGTCCAGCGACTCCGCGAGGCGGACGGCGCGCGCGTGCGTGCGGTTGGCGACCACGACCTCGCCCGCTCCCGCGCGGCTCAGCGTGGCCGCGGCCAGCGAGCTCATCGAACCGGCGCCGACCACCAGCGTCCGCAGGCCCTCCAGCGGCCCGAGATGCCGGGCGGCGACGTCCAGCCCGACGCTCACCAGCGACGCGCCGGCCTTGTCGATGCCGGTCTCGTGGTGCGCGCGCTTGCCCACCCGCAGCGACTGCTGCAGGACGTCGTGCAGGTCGCGGCCGAGGGTGCCCTCGTCCTTCGCGAGCCTGAACGCCTGCCGGATCTGGCCGAGGATCTGCCCCTCGCCGACGACCATCGACTCCAGCCCGCACGCCACCGCGAACGCGTGCTGGACGGCCCGCTCCTCGTAGTGGACGTACAGGTGCCGCGACAGGTCGTCCATCGGGACGCCGGAGTGCAGCGCCAGCAGCTCGGAGATCGCCGAGACGCCGCCGTGGAACTTGTCGACCACCGCGTAGATCTCGACCCGGTTGCACGTCGAGACGATCGCGGACTCGGCGATGTTCGCGGACTCGTGCACCGCGTGCAGCAGCTTGACCAGGTCGTCCCCGGCCACCGCCGCCCGCTCCAGCACCGCCACGGGCGCGCTGCGGTGACTCAGGCCCACCACCAGAATGCTCATGCCGCACCCTCGCTCGCGATCGTCCGACTCATGCCTGCCGCCCGCGGGGGGCGGCCCCCCGCCGGCCCCCGGTTCGCCGTCCTCATGCTTCCACCGTCTCTACGTACTGCGCCGCGCCGGGGGGCGCGTCGCCGGTGGCGAGCGGTTCGAGACCGTCCGGGCCGCCGGCCTTGCGCTGCTCGTGGAACGCGAGGATCTGCAGCTCGATGGACAGGTCGACCTTGCGCACGTCGACGCCGTCCGGCACCGACAGGACGACGGGAGCGAAGTTCAGGACGCTGGTCACGCCCGCGGCGACCACGCGATCGCACACCCCCTGGGCGGCGGCCGCGGGGGTCGCGATCACGGCGATGGACACGCCGTGGCCCGCGATGATCTCCTCCAGCCGGTCGATGTGCCGCACCGTCATGCCGGAGATCTCCTGGCCGACGATGGACTCGTCCGCGTCGAGCAGGCCCGCCACGCGGAAGCCGCGGGACGCGAAACCGCCGTAGCCGGCCAGCGCGCGGCCCAGGTTACCGACCCCGATGATGGCGACCACCCAGTCCTGGGTGAGGCCCAGCTCGCGGGAGATCTGGTAGACGAGGTACTCGACCTCGTAGCCCACCCCGCGCGTCCCGTAGGAGCCGAGGTGGGACAGGTCCTTGCGGAGTTTGGCCGAGTTCACGCCGGCCGCCGCCGCCAGCTCCTCGGACGAGACGGTCGCGACGCCGCGCTCCTGCAACCCGGTGAGGGCCCGCAGGTAGACCGGGAGCCGCGCCACGGTGGCTTCGGGGATGCCACGGCCGCCGCGGTCGCGGTGCCGGTTCTGTCGAGGTGTCACGGCCTGCTCTTCGGGCTCGACGCTGGGGACGGGGCGCTCGGTGAACCCCTCGCCCCGGCTCGCGCGGCTCGGTAGCGGCCTGACAACCGCGGCCTGACCGCCCCAGGGCTGGCCACCAGGGTAAGCCTTTGTGAACACGCGCACAAAGTCACCCTCCGGTCGGGTGGGCCGGACGGCACCGCGAAAAGGCCGTCCATCAAGGACTTACAGGTTACGGCCACGTTACCCGAATCTCGTTCGGATGTGACCGACCAGACACCCCGAAAGGGCGGATCGGCACGATCGAAGGCGGATCAGCGCAGTCCGGTGACGGCGGCGCGGAGGCGGCCCTCGTCGACGCGCCAGAAGTCGTGCTGGACGCCGTTGACCAGCGTGACCGGGATCTGCTCCCAGTACCGCTCGTGGTCGTCCTCCGACTGCGTGATGTCGCGCTCCTCCCACGCCACGCCGAGGTCGCGGGCGACGCGCTCGATCACCGCGCGGGCGTCGTCGCACAGGTGACAGCCGGGCTTGCCGAGCAACGTGATCACGATCTCGTCCGGCATGTCACCTCCCGGGGATCTCCGGCGCCGGCAGCGGCACCTTGGCGGGGCCGAGCTTCAGCTCGATCACGTTCGTGGCCAGCACGTGGGTGCGGGACTCGGCCAGGAACCGCCGCAGGTGCGCCTGCCCGCGGTGCGCGGCGAACGCCGCCTCGTCCCGGAAGAGCTGGTAGAAGATCCGCTGCGTGGGGCCGCCGACCACCTCGTGGCAGGCGAAGATCACCGTGTCGGGCTCGGTCGCCAGCGCGGCCTTCACGAGGTCGGCGGCGAGCCGGTCGAAGGCGTCCTCGCGTCCGTCCAGCAGCGTGTAGACGGTGATCTGGCCGCACGCGTTCGCCAGCTCGGCGCCCTTCGGCGCCACCCCGGCGGGGCCGGGAAGCCCGGCAGGCGTGGGGAGCCCGGCAGGCGTGGGAAGCCCGGCAGGCGTGGGAAGCCCGGCAGGCGTGGGAAGCCCGGCAGGGGCGGGAAGCCCGGCGGGGCCGGGAAGTCCGGCAGGCGTGGGGAGCCCGGCGGGGGCGGGAAGCCCGGGGGGGCCGCCGAGGCCGTCGACGGCGGTGGGCCCGGCGGGATTGCCGGACGGGAAGCGCAGCTCCTCGGCGGCCGGCTCGGGGAACCGCAGCTCGCCGCGCCTCGGCTCGGGCGCCCTCGACTCCGGCGAGGGGGTCGGCGCCGGGACGGGCTGCTCGGCCTTCGCCGCGTACGCCTGTCCCTCGTAGCCGCTCGCGGGCTCGTCCCCGTACTCGCCGCGGCCGTCGTACCCCTCTTCTTCCTCGTCGTACACGGGGACGGTGCGCATCCCGCCGTACCAGACCAGGCCGGCGGCGGCGCCGAGCGCGATCACCGCGAGCGGCGCGGGCAGGAACCCGCGGGTGCCGCTGACCACGAGGACGCCCGCGAGCGCGATCAGCGCCATCGGGATCAGCAGCTCGCCGGCCTCCTGGTCCTGCTTGCTGGCCAGCCACGCCGTGACGCCGGTGCACGCGGCCAGGGCGATCACCGCGACGACGTGCGCGCCGTCGACCAGCAGCAGCGGCAGCGCGCCGTAGGTGGAGCCCGGCTTCGGCAGGCTCTTGGAGAGCGAGCCCTTGAGCGGGTCCAGGACGAGGATGACGATCGCGACGACCGTGTAGGAGATCGCGAACAGCCAGGCGGCGAACCGCACCTGCACGTACCGCGCGATCAGCTCGATCATGCCGAGCGCGAGCCAGACCGGCCCGATCAGCGCGGCGCCGAGCTCCATGACGCGGAACAGCGGGCCGTTGAACCCCATCATGAAGCCGAAGGCCATGCACAGCAGGGCGAGCGTCAGCCCGACCTGGGTGAACGACCAGGCGATGAGGTAGAGCAGCCGGTCCTTGTGGGCGCGCTGAACCAGCAACCCCGTGGCCGCCAGGGCACCGAGGGTCGCCAGGAGCGCGAGAAGAGCATCGACCATCGCGCCTAATGGTGCCCGATGCCGCGGGCGGACGGGTAACCGCACCGTGCAAAACCGGTGACCGTGCCACGGAAAGCGCCATGTAACAGGCCATTGCTTCCCGTACCTTCCGGTATCTAGAGTGGCAGATCACGCCGGAGGTCGCGTACGCCCCGAGGAGAACTGCATGAGCAGCTTGTCCCTCGACGCCGGGGTCATCCCGCTTCCTCGGCCTTCCCTGAAGCGCCCCGCCCGTCCCGCCGAGCCGGGGGCCGACCGGGCGGAGCTCCTGAAGGCGCTGGTGCTGCGCGCGCGGGACGGCGACGCCGACGCGTTCGGTTCGCTCTACGACCACTACGTCGAACTCGTCTACCGGTACATCTACTACCGGGTCGGGACGCATTCCCTCACCGAGGACCTGACGAGCGAGACGTTCCTGCGCGCCCTCCGCCGGATCTGCGACTTCCACTGGCAGGGCAAGGACTTCGGCGCCTGGCTGGTGACGATCGCCCGGAACCTGGTCGCCGACCATTTCAAGTCCGGCCGCTACCGGCTGGAGATCTGCACCGGCGAGCTGATCGAGCCGGGCGACCACCACGAGGGGCCGGAGCGGGCCGTCCTGGACGCGCTGACCAACCGGACGCTGCTGCTGGCCGTCCGGCGGCTCGGGTCCGAGCAGCAGGAGTGCGTCGTCCTGCGGTTCCTGCACGGGCTGTCGGTCGCCGAGACCGCGCTGGTCATGGACAAGAAGCCGGGGGCGATCAAGGCGCTGCAGTACCGCGCCGTCCGGTCGCTCGGCCGTATGCTCCCGGACGACCTGCGCCGGTGACGCGCCGCCGCACCCGGTCTTCGGACGGCATTATTGGACTGTTTATCAATTAATCTCCTGGCCGTAACCCGCCGCGCCGCCCGATCGTTTTGCGGGCAGAGGCGCTTTGCGCGCCCGGATTTCCGCGAGGGAGCGGCCGATGAGAACCGGGCTGTGAAGACCAGGCGAGAGAGGACCGTCGAGCGGGGGGACGCGCTGGCCCGGCTTCGGGCGAACGCCACGGGACCGGATCCGCGGTTCCGCGAGACACTGCGTGAACGGCTGATGGCGGCCGCGAACGACGCGAGTGAAGACTGCCGCAACCACCGCCGTGACGGTGGCCATCGGGAGGCGGTTGACTAGGCTTCGCCTCATGCGGCGATTCTGGCAGCGCGACGTGGACCACAAGAAGGCCGGGGAGGCCGCCGCCGCGGCCGCGACCGTCGTGGCCCCGCCGGGCCCGGTCCCCACGCCCGACCCCACCGCGGCGGCGTTCTTCGACGTCGACAACACGATGATGCGCGGCGCGTCCATCTACTACTTCGCGCGCGGCCTCGCCGCCCGCAAGCTGTTCACCATGCGCGACCTCGCGATGTTCGCGTGGGGCCAGGCCGTCTTCCGGATGCGCGGCACCGAGAACTCCGAGCACATCGGCAGCGCCAAGGAGGCCGCGCTCGCCTTCGTCGCCGGGCAGCAGGTCGCCGCGATCGTCAAGCTCAGCGAGGAGATCTACGACGAGGTGATGGCCGACCGTATCTGGCACGGCACCCGCACCCTCGCCCTCCAGCACCTCGACGCCGGCCAGCAGGTGTGGCTCGTCACCGCCACGCCCGTCGAGGTCGCCCGGACGATCTCGCACCGGCTCGGCCTCACCGGCGCGCTCGGCACCGTCGCCGAGACCCGCGAGGGCGTCTACACCGGGCGGCTCGTCGGGAACCTGCTGCACGGCCCGGCGAAGGCGGAGGCCGTCCGCGCGCTCGCCCACCGGGAGGGCCTCGACCTCGCGCGCTGCTCCGCCTACAGCGACTCGGTCAACGACCTGCCGATGCTGACCGCCGTCGGCCACCCGCACGCCGTCAACCCCGACGCCGGGCTGCGCGCGCACGCCCGCGACCACGGCTGGCCGATCCACGACTTCCGCACCGGCCGCAAGGTCACGATGGTCGCGCTGCCCGCCGCGGCGGGCGCCGGCGCCCTCGCGGGCGGCGTCGCGGCCGGCATCGCGCTGCGCCGCCACTACCGCACGAGCTGATCACGTCGACAGTCGCGACCTATCGCGTTTGTCGCCCACGTCCTACCCTGGCGTCGTGACCGCCGAACTGACGCTGCTGACCCGGGTCGCCTGCCGCGGGCGGGACGTCACGAGCCCGCGCCTGCGCGGCCTTCTCGCGCTGCTCGCGGACGAGCCGCGGGCGGGCGTGCCGGTGCTCTGGCTGGTCGAGGGGCTGTGGCCGGACGAGCGTCCCGAGAACCCGGTCAAGGCGCTCCAGGTGCTCGTGTCCCGCGCCAGGTCGCAGCTCGGCGCGGACGTCATCGAGAGCACCCCGACCGGGTACCGGCTGGGCCTGGACGAGGCCAAGGTCGACGCGACCGCCGTGCTGCTCGCCGCGTCCGCGAGCGCACGCCGCTCCCGCGACGGCGACCACGCTGGGGCGCTCGACCGCGCGGACGAGGGCCTCGCGCTCTGGGACGGCCCGCCGGAGCCGACCGGCGGGGACGATCCGGTCTCCCTGCTGCGCGCCGAGAGGGCCGCGACGTACTCGGCGCTGCTCCGCGCCCGCGCGCTGGCCCTGGCGCGGCTCGGCCGGCACGCGGACGGGTTCGACGCGCTCACCGCCGTGGCCCGCGAACGTCCGCGGGACGAGGAGGTCCTGGCCGAACTCCTGCGGTGCGAGGCGTCGACGGCCGGGCCGTCCGCCGCGCTCGCCCGGTACGAGACCTACCGGCGCTCGCTCCGCGACGCGCTCGGCACCGACCCGGGCCCGCTCCTGCAAGGCGTCCAGCAGGAGCTGCTGCGCGACGACGCGCCCGCCGTCCGGAGCGGCGTCGCGCACGAGCCGAACCCGCTGCTCGGCCGCGCCGGCGACCTCACCGCCGTCCTGGACCTGCTGGGCTCGTCCCGCGTCACCTCGATCGTGGGCGCGGGCGGGCTCGGCAAGACGCGGCTGGCGCACGCGGTGGCGCGCGAGGCCCCGCAGCGCGCGGCGCACTTCGTCGCGCTGGCCGGTGTCGCGCGCGACGGGGACGTGGCGGGCGAGGTCGCGTCCGTCCTCGGGGTGGGCGAGGGCATGCGCGGGCCGGCCCGGCCCGGCGACCCGCTCACCAGGATCGTGGACGCGCTCGGGCCCGGACCCGTCCTGCTCGTCCTGGACAACTGCGAGCACGTCGTCGAAGGCGTCGCGGGCCTCGTCGGCGCCCTGGTGTCGATGACCCGTGACCTGCGGGTGCTGGCCACGAGCCGCGCACCGCTCGGCCTGTCGTCGGAGGCGGTGTACCCGCTGCCCGCGCTCGACCTCCCGACGGCCGCCGAACTGTTCCGGCAGCGCGCGCTCGCCGCGCGTCCCAGCGCCGACCTTCCGCCGGAAACTGTCCAGGAGCTGTGCCGGCATCTGGACGGGCTCCCGCTCGCGGTGGAGCTGGCGGCGGCGCGCGTCCGGGTCATGTCGGCGCCGGAGATCGCGCGCGGCCTCGACGACCGGTTCGCGTTGCTGCGCGGCAACGCGCGCGACGCGCCGTCCCGGCACCGGACCATGCACGCCGTCGTCGACTGGAGCTGGAACCTGCTGTCCCCGCCCGGACGGACGGCGATGCGGGCGCTGTCGATCTTCTCCGGCGGTTTCACCCTGGGGGCGGCACGCCACCTGCTGGACGGCGGCGATGCGCTGGACGGCCGGGACGTGCCGGCCGCCCTGGAGGACCTGGTCGACCAGTCACTGCTGACCATGACCGAGGACCGCTTCGGCGCCCGGTTCCGGATGCTGGAGAGCGTCCGCGAGTTCAGCGCGTCCCACCGCGAGGCCGAAGGGGAGACCGAGCGCGCGGTCGGCGGGCTCCTCGCCTGGGCCCGCGAGTTCGGCGCCGCGCACCACGACTCGCTGTTCGGAGCCGAGCCCATCGCGCCGCTGCAACGCGTCCAGATCGAACAGGACAACCTCCTGCAGGCGCTCCGGCACGGCCTCGACCGGCGGGACGGCGCCGCCGTCGCGGCCGTGTCGGCGGTGCTCGCCGGCCTCTGGACGATGGAGTCCGCCTACACGCGGATGATCGTCCTGGCGGAGGAGACCGCCGGGCTGCTGAGCCGGTTCCGGCCCGGCCCCGAGGACGTCGAGGTCACCCGGACGGCGCTGGCGCTGAGCGCGCTGACCTCGGTGATGCTGAAGGGGCCGCGGGTGACCCGCACGCTCGTCGCGCTGCGCCGCCTCCCGCCCGCGCCGCCGACCGGCCTCGCCCGGGCGCTGGCGGTCCTGGTGGCCTCGGCGCCGGAGATCCTCGGCCCGGACCGCACCGCCCTCGACCGGATGTGCGCGAGCGACCGGCCGCCGCTCGCGGCCCTCGCGAACTGCGTCGCCGGGTACGTCCGCGAGTACTGCGGCGACCTGCCCGGCGCGCTGGCCGCCACGGAGTCGATGGTGGCGGTGACGGAGGAGGAGGCCGCGCCGCTGCCGTGGCTGCGGCTGATCGCGCACTCCCGGCTCAGCGAGCTGCTGATGCAGGTCGACGAGCCGGAACGGGCCGAGCACCATCTGCTGGTCTCGCTGGATCTCATCGACCGGTACGGATGGCCCGACATGTTCGGGCTGCTGTGGGCGCTCGCGGCGGTCAACCTCCAGCTCGGCCGGTTCGACGAGGCGGAGCACCGGCTCGCCCAGTCGCTCGCCGGCGGGTCGCAGGAGTCGCCCGGCGCGGGCACGTTCAGCCTCGGCGTGCGCGCGGAGATCGCCTTCGGGCGCGGCGACGCCGAGACGGGCCTGCGGCTCTGGCGCGAAGCGGTGGAGCACCTCGCGGGCGAGGAGGTCCCCGGCCCGGCGCCCGGACTCGACCCCTGGACGCTGGAGACCCACTCCGTCACCGTCGTCGCCCACGCCCGGCACGGCCGGCTCGACCTCGTCCGGGACGTCGCCGCCGGGCTGTCCGGCAAGCTGTCCGCGCTGCTCGCCGAGCCGCCGCTCCCGATGCCGTCGTCCTTCATGGAGCTTCCCGTCTGCGGCGCGCTGCTCCTGGCGCTGGCCATGGCCGACGACGACCGTCCCCGCGCCGCGCGGCGGATCGCGCTGGCGGAGCGGCTGCGGTACAGCCGCTCCTTCCAGCCGACCATGTCCCCCGCCGCGGCCCGCCGCGCCGCCCTGGACGCCGACGAGCCGGCGTACCGCGCCGCCGTGGCGGAGTACGCCGGCCTGGACCGTCCGGGACTGCGGGACGCGGCGCGAGCGCTCGCTACCGGGGCGCCTTCCGGTTGAACAGCGCCTTCGAGATCGTGTAGCCGGCCACGGCGAGCCCGGCGCACCACACCGCGGAGACCACCGCGTCGTCCCGGCTCGGCGCGTCCATCAGCAGCCCGCGCAGCGTCTCGATGATCGGCGTGAACGGCTGGTACTCGGCGAACCACCGCACCCCGGCCGGCATCGACTCCGGCGGAATGATCGCGCTGCCGACGAACGGCAGGAACTGCACGATCAGCGGCGTGTTGCTCGCCCCCTCGGGGTTCTTCGCCATCAGGCCGAACATGACGCCCACCCAGGTCAGCGCGAACGTCAGCGCCACGAGCAGGCCCGCCGCGGCGAGCCAGTCGAGCACGCCGCCGCTCGTGCGGAAGCCCATCGCGATGGCCACCCCGATGACCGCGGCCGTGCTGATCAGCGTCTGGATCATGCTGCCGATCACGTGGCCGGTGAGGAGGGACGCCCGCGCTATCCCGAGCGTCCGGAACCGGTCGACGATGCCCTCGGTCATGTCGACGCAGACGGAGACCGACGTCTGCAGGCATCCGGACGCGACCGCCATCAGGATGATCCCGGGCGCCACGTAGTTGATGTAGTCGCCCTTGGCGGCCCCGCCGACGCCCGCGCCGAGCGCGTTCCCGAACACGCCGACGAAGAGCAGCATGATCAGGATCGGCATCATCATCCCGGCGACCGTCAGGGACGGATAGCGCAGCGCGTGCCGCAGATTGCGGCGCAGCATCGTCGCGGAGTCGGTCACCGCGAGCGAGAGCGTGCTCATATGGAGGTCACCTTCTCCCCGGCGAGGGGCTTGGTGAGGGCGAGGAACACGTCGTCCAGGTCGGGGGTGTGCACGGACAGCCCGTCGACCTCGACCGCCGCGTCCTCCAGCCGGCCGAGCAGCGCCCGCAGCGACCGGACGCCGCCGTCGCTCGGCACCTGCAGCGCGAGCGCCTCGTCGTCCCGCGTCCCGGCGCCGAGCGCCCGCACCGCCGCGTCGAGCCCGGCATGATCGGCGAACCGCAGCCGGAGATGCCCGCCGGGGACCAGCCGCTTCAGCTCCTCCGACGTCCCCTCGGCGACGATCCGGCCGCCGTCCAGCACCGCGATGCGGTCGGCGAGCCGGTCGGCCTCGTCCAGGTACTGCGTCGTCAGGAAGACCGTCACGCCACCCTTGACCAGATCGCGGATGATCTCCCAGGTCGTCCGTCGGCTGCGCGGGTCGAGGCCGGTCGTCGGCTCGTCCAGGAAGATGATCTGCGGCCCGCCGATCAGCGTCATCGCGATGTCCAGCCTGCGCCGCATCCCGCCCGAGTAGGTGGCGGCCGTCCTGTTCGCCGCGTCCGCCAGATCGAACCGCTCCAGCAGCTCGTCCGCCGCCGCGCGCCCTCCGACCTTCCCCAGCCGATGCAGGTCGGCCATCAGGATCAGGTTCTCCCGCCCGGTGAGCAGCCCGTCGACCGCTGCGGACTGCCCGGTGACGCCGATCGACTTGCGCACCCCGTCCGGGTCCCGCGCCAGGTCACACCCCGCGACCCGCGCCTCGCCGCCGTCCGCGCGGATCAGCGTGGACAGTATCCGCACGGCCGTGGTCTTCCCCGCGCCGTTCGGCCCGAGCAGCGAGAACACCGTCCCGCGCGGCACCTCGAAATCGACCCCGTCGAGGACGACCTTCTCCCCGAACGCCTTCCGCAGCCCGACCACCGAGATGGCCGTCTGCCCAACCGCTGTGTTCATGCGCCACACCGTGGCCGCCCCCGCCTTCACCGCACTTTCAGCCCGGTTTCAACGGGTTTCAGGGGTGACCAGGGGAGACGGACCCTGACATGCAGTGGCGCCCGTCAACGCGTCAGGGAACCTCCGGAGGCGCCGGAACGCCGCCGCCGAAAGCCCCATGCAAATCAGCGGCGAAGCGCCGCCAGCCCACATCAGGGTTCGGCTCGTACCAGCTGACGGGATCCTCGCGAACTCCCACGGCCCAGACCAGGTGGAACAGCCCCGACTCGCGCATCCTTTGACACATGATCACGGCACGTTCGAAGTAGGAGCGCCCATCGAAGATCGGGTCGGCTCCCCCGAAGGCGGTCTGGACCTCGACCGGGTTGAGGCTTTCGGGGGTGAGACCCATGACGAACACATAAGCCCGCCGCAGATTCCGTGGGAGTCTCCCGTTGAGTTCCGCCTGTCGCAGGTCCTCAGCCATCCCGAAAATCTCATCGGCACGGTTGTTGAGGTTCTTGCCCTCGCTTCCCTTCATTGATTTGTACTCCACGACGAGCACGGGACAGCCCTGCTGGAGTACGAGCAGGTCCCATTCTTTGGATGGTCGGTAGTACCCCGGCAGGGTGGCCTTGCGGTTGGTGCGGATCTCCAGGTCGGAGGCGCCGGTGCTCCGTATCTCGTCCACGATCAGGGTGTTCAACCCGGCGAGATGCCCGGCCCCGGTGACCGCTGATCGGTTGCCCTCCTGCGCGTTGCCTCCGGTTCTCGATCTCTCTTGTTGCTCGCGACGCACTCGAACCCACTGCTCGAGGGCGCTCTGAACTCTTTGCTCGGCCGTTAAACCCATCGACTGCTCCGGGGGAGGGAGAAAGAAATCAGGGAAGCGAGTTCATCCCATATGCGCGCAGGGCTGCGGCTGTGGCGGCGGCCCGGTCACGTGTTCTGAAGGCCACGACAAGCTCTTCCGCCACGCTTGCAGATATCTGCTCCGGGCGGGGAGCATGGACTCTCCGGAGATACTGAGCCTGGAAACGCAAGGTCTTCCCGCGCATCTTCACGCAGTATGCCGAAATCTGACGCTCGACGACCTCAGAGAGAAGGAGACCGCCCAGGGCTTCCAGATCCCATTTCTGAGACACCAAGTAATAGAGATTGTGATGCGGGTAATGGCCGCCCGGCTCAAGCACCGGATTCGGCTGTCGCTTCATATCCTCAAGAAGGAGTTTCGGCTGTTCAGTCAGGGATGAAGTGACGCGGTCGATCGTGCGAAACCAACTCGCAGGTGACCGCTTTGAGATCGAACGGCGCAGGACTGCGGTCGCGTTCCGGCTGAGGTACTCGGACAAGCGAGGCCACTCGTCCAGGTCGACGAGACCGTCCTCGTCCCAAGGGTTGACCAGGTAATGCCCCGTCCAAGCGTAAGTGCCGCTCTTCACGTCGGCGGACATCGCGAGCGGCAGCATGCGTTCAGGCTCGGCCGCCTCGGCGTCCCGTGTGATGTATACCGCGTCGGCTCCGGTCGCGACGCCGATCCCTATCCTGGTTCCGGCCCCGCGATCCTCGAGCGGGGGATGGCGATCTTGCAGCTCTTCAAGCCACGCCAGGACCTCGGGAGTTCCATCCGGCCATGAGTCGGCCGTGCGGTGCCAATGCGGCAGGCGTGATCCACTGACCGTTGCGCCGTGGAGCGGGCCTCGCGCCCGAAGATTCGACCAGGCCGCGAAGTCCGCAGCGGCCTTGGAGTCGAAGGACTCGCCCGCTTCGCCGATGCCCACCTCACCTTGCGGTGCACGTTTGAGAACCGTGATCGCCGGATAGGCGGAGACCTCGTTCTCGAACGCGGCGACGTCGTGCATCACCAAGCAGGAGTCGACGGCGAAGCCGCCCTCGACGATCTTCTCCCGCAGACGCCGCCCGTACTGGTTCCGCATCCAGCGATCGGCACAGATGAATGCCAAGGTGCCGCCCTCGTCAAGCAGGTCGAGGCCACGTTCGAAGAAGCCGATGTATATATCGGCCCTACCACCCATCGTGGGGCAGGTTCGGCGGTATGCGGCAAGCAGGCCGGGGGCCACGTCTTCGATGCGAATGTAAGGCGGGTTACCGACCACATAATCCACACCACCCGCGACCCTGTCGAGAAGGAAATCCCCTTCTCGTACCCAGGCGGTAGCAAGCCGGTTGGCCGTTTCAGCCGGACAGCCCGACCTGGTGAGCCGTCCTGCGACGAGCCTTCGGCAGGTGCGCACATGCCTGGGCTGAACGTCCATGGCGAGGATGGCCGGGAGCAACTCGTCCCAGGGCCTGTCGGGCGAGTGCTTCTCCTTGGCCTCAAGCAGCCGGTCCAGGACTGGCATGAGGAAGGCGCCGGACCCGATGGCGGGCTCTACGAGCCTTCTCGCTGTCAGGTCCGTGTCGACGGAGTAGCCGCAGAGATCGAGAATCAGCTCGACGATCCACCGCCGGGTGAAGACCTCCCCGTACTGAACGGGGACAGTTCCTGCGTTCGGGGGCGTGTCGGTGAGGCTCCCACCCGGCTCCGTCAGCATGGCCTTCATCGTAGATGCACCAGGTGACATGACAGCGCCGCCACACAGGACGCTTCTCCCACCGCGTTCGGCGCGCTCGAAGCGGGGCTCACACCGGCGTCCGGCCCGGCTGCCGCCGCAGCGAGACTCAAGCGGCTCATTGCCCACCCGCAAGCCGGATCGCCTCACGTAACACTGCACGGGGAACGACGAGAATCGGCCCCTCAAGGTTCTTCGAGTCCCGAATGGCCACCGCGTTCTCCGTACTGGCCAGCTCGACGCACTGGTCACCATCACTGCTGCTGTGGCTTGACTTGCGCCAAGTCACGTCCCGCATCACGCCTCCTCACTCCTCCGCGAGCCTGATCGCCGCACGCAATGCCGCTGGACGGACGAGCAGGGTCGGGCCATGGGGGTCCTTCGAGTCACGGATCGCCACACCGTGCCTCGCTCCAGCCAACTCGACACACTGGCCACCGTCACTACCGCTGTGGCTCGATTTGCGCCAGCTCAGCTCTCGCTTCATGTCTTCCACTTCTCTTCGATTGTGTTGTTGATCAAGTCGACACTCATGTTGACCGGGAGGGCCTGCGTCCACATTGCGTCGAACTTGTCCTTAAGTTTGGAGATGTCCTTCCGCCTGTCCATCATGATGCCACGTGCGGCAGTCTCTACATAACCAATCTCCTCCCCGTCTGGCATCGTCGCAAGAGTGAATGTCCCCTGATTCCCAGGGTGCGGTGCGCCGTTGGGGATGACCTGGACGCTGAGCCGGGGACCAACGGCTTCCACGAGGCGCTGGAGTTGAACCTCCATCACTTGTCGACCACCTACGTCGTACCACAGCGCCACCTCGGGGAGTAGATACACGAGACGTGGAGGGGCTGGAGCTTCCCGAGCGAGGATTGCCTGCCGCGCCATCCGAGCCTCGATCGCCTCTCGATCGCCGAAGAGAAGTGTGCTCGCATACTCCTCGGTCTGCAGGAGGCCGTAGATGACCTGGGGCTCGTAGACCTTGAGGGTTCCGGCGTCCTCCTCGACTCCGGGCCACTTGCGGAACCACTCGGGGAAGCCGTCCTTCTTGTCGCCGAACAGGCCGTCGTGAAGGTGGGCGAGGGCCTGCCTCGTGTCGAGGGTGTTGTCGCAGTGTTCGGCGAAGTTCCGTTCGCAGTGGGATTCGGCGCGTTCGACGGCACCGATGAACGACGGGCTGTAAGGGATCTTGTCCGCGAGCTGCTTGATGCTGTGGTCCGCGAGGACGCGGTATCTGCGGACTTCTGATCCGAAAAGGTCGAGGGCACTGTTCGACGGCGTGAGGCGCTTCGGGGGCTGCGGCATTGCGTCTCCCTATGACCAGCCATGACCAGCGACGACCAGTGGTCGGGGGCCATGGTCCGAGTTTGCCTTGTGGCGTTCCTTTCGCATTTCCCAGCATGACACTTTGCGCGATGCTCGGCCAGGAGATGACGGAAACAGAGGCCGGGATGTTCGATGCGAACGTTTTGACAGTTCCCCCCGAAACGGGCAAAGCGGAATTCGTTATCGCACCTGCCCGGCAAATCAGGCAGGACGGAGTGGTTCGTCATGATGTCTCAATTCACAAGGGAAGCCGCCGAATCGCGCGATGAGAGCGGGGCGACGCTCGTCCTCGCACCGACCGAGCAGGCGCCTGCCCAGGCGCGGCGGTTCGTCGCCGCGCGCTTCGCCGCATGGGGTGTAGCCGACGACCTTGCCGGGCGGACAATCGCCTCCGAACTGGTCACGAACGCGCTGCTGCACGGGGAAGGCCCGATCGTCCTCCGGGTGTTCCAGGACGAGCGCGACGGCCTGCCCACGATCGAGGTCTGGGATGGCGGCGCCGGGCAGCCGGTCGTCCAGCCGCAGAACTGCGGGGCGATCGGCGGGCGCGGGCTTCACCTGGTGGCCGGTCTCGCCCACGACTGGGGGACGCGCCCGCTGCTGGAGGGAGGGAAGCTCGCGTGGGCGAAGTGCGGGCTCTAGCCGTCCGGGCGGAACGCCACCTGCTGCGGTGGCGGACCCGTCGGGGCGATGAAACGGCCACGCGATACCTGGACGAACTGGCGGCGGCGCTCGCTCCGCAGGGCTGGCGGTTCGTGAAGTTCTACCGGCGCGAGGAGTTCCCCGTCCCCGTCCCGCTGCTGTGGGTCCACGCGCGGGCGACCAAGGACGTCGGAATCGTGGTCAGCGTCCTCGCGGTCCCCGGACGCGCCTGGGCCTACCACGACGCGCAGCGGGGGGCGGCACGGCTACCTGTGCCTTTGCGGGGACGCCGAGACGGCCGCCGCTCAGATAGACCGACTCCTCAAACACCGCCTCTTTCCGGCCACCTGGTGATCGCCTCTTGTGCCCACGCGGCGAGAAGGCGTTTCCTCGCGGGAGGTGCGCTGTGACCGTCTTCGTTGTCTCCGCCATCGCCGTGAGTGCGGCGCTACTCGCGGGTTCCGCGACGCTCCTCGTGGCGAACCGGCGGCGTCCGAGGTACGTCGGCCGCCACCGCGCGATGTTCTGAGCCCGACCAGGCGGAATCCTTTTCGGCCGCACAGCCTATGGACGATCGCCTCCGCGGGGCTATGCCGTGCCCGTGGCGAAGGCGTCGAGAGCGGTGGTGATGTGGTGGCGCGTCGCGGTGCCGCCGAGGTGACCCGCGTCGTCCACGACGATCAGCTTCGAGCCGGGCCAGGCACGGCTGAGATCCCAGGCCGTGCCGAGGGGGCCGCCCATGTCGAGCCTGCCGTGGACGAGGACGCCCGGAATGCCCGCCAGCCTGCCCGCGTCCCGGATCAGCGCGCCTTCCTCCAGCCACGCGCCATGGGAGAAGTAGTGGGAGCACATGCGGACCAGGGCCAGCCGCGCGGCCGGAGGGCGATCACTGTACGGATTCGCGGCGCCCTTCGTCTCCCCGGACAGGACGGCGTCCTCCCATGTGCACCAGTCGGCCGTGGCCTTCTCCCGCACGGCGGCGTCGGGGTGCTCCATCAGGCGCGCGTAGGCCGCGGCGATGTCGCCGCCGGTCCGGGCGCCGGGAGCACTCGCGGCGAACCGCTCCCACTGCTCGGGGAAGAAGCGTCCGACACCCCGGTAGAGCCAGTCGATCTCCGACCGCCGCGTGGTGGTGACGCTGGCTGCGACGATCTCCGACACGCGCTCGGGATATCGCTCGGCGTAGGCCAGCAGGAGCGTGGAACCCCACGAGCCGCCGTACAGCAGCCAGCGGTCAATGCCGAGGTGCTCGCGGAGGCGTTCCATGTCGGCGATCAGGTGCCAGGTGGTGTTGTGCCGCAGGCCGGTCGCCGGGTCGCCCGCGTGGGGGGTACTGCGCCCGCACCCGCGCTGGTCGAACAGTACGACCCGGTAGCGGTCGGGGTCGAACAACCGCCGCACACCCGTACTGCAGCCTGACCCCGGCCCGCCATGGACGACGAGCGCGGGCTTGCCGTCGGGGTCGCCGCAGACCTCCCAGTACACGAGGTTGCCGTCCCCGGCATCGAGCATCCCGGTCTCGTGCGGCTCGATCGCTGGGTGCATCGGTCCCTCCCGTCTTCAGGGGCGCCGTAGCTGGTCGGGGCGGTCAGCGATCATCATCGTCCAGGCGTAGAACTCTGACGGGTCGCCGAGCTCGTTCCGGACGGGGCCGTGCGCCGCATCGGTCGCGTGGGCACGGGCGACTCATCGCCCGACCGGGGCGACGCCGGGTCGCTGCCTCGTTGACTTGCGGCATGTTGTTGCTTACGACGCGCGCATAGCAACAACATGCCGCAAGTCGACGCACCCGGGGCTGCTAGAGGAACGCCGGGCCGCGCCGGAGCAGCGCTTCGAACAGCATGTGCTGGATGTTCTCGCGGACGTGGTCGGTGAGCTCGAAGACCGTCATGGGGTCGTCGGCCGCGTCGGCGTCGTACTCGTCCAGCGTCATGGGCTCGCCGAACTGGATCACCCACTTGGACGGCAGCGGGACGAGGCCGCCTAGCCCGAGCAGCGGGAACGTCGGCGTGATCGGGAAGTAGGGGAGGCCGAGCAGGCGGGCCAGCGGCCGCAGGTCGGCGATCTTGGGGTAGATCTCCTCGGCGCCGACGATGGCGCAGGGGACGATGGGGACCCCGGCGCGCAGCGCGGTGCCGACGAAGCCGCCGCGTCCGAAACGCTGCAGCTTGTAGCGGTCGGCGAACGGCTTGCCGACGCCCTTGAAGCCCTCCGGGAAGACGCCGACGAGTTCGCCCTTGGACAGCAGGCGGGAGGCGTCGGCCTGGCAGGCGAGGGTGTGGCCGGCCTTGCGGGCGAGGTGGCCGAATATCGGGATCTGGTAGACGAGGTCGGCGCCGAGGAGGCGGACGCACCGGTCGGCGTTGTCGTGCAGCGCGACCGACAGCATCAGCGCGTCGAGCGGGACGGTGCCCGAGTGGTTGGCGACGAGCAGGGCGCCGCCCTTCGGGACGTTCTCCAGCCCGGACAGCTCGACGCGGAACCAGTGCTCGTACAGGGCGCGGGCGAACGGCAGCAGGACGGTGGAGTTGAACTCGGGGTCGAAGCCGAACTCGTCCACCTCGTACTCGCCGGACAGCCGGCGGCGCAGGAACGCCAGCCCGGACGCGATGCCGCGCTCCAGCGGCCCGCGCTCGTCGAAGGAGTCGTCCTCGGCGTGGTCCTGGCGGCCGGTGGCGAGCCGGATGACCTGCGCGCCCTCGTCGTCGTCGTTCAGGTGGCGGGCGTTCGTCATCCGGGCTCTCCTTTCAGGCGCGTCCGAGCAGGCTCGTCAGCCGGCTGTGGCCGAGGCCCTGCGCTGCGGCGAAGTCGGCGAATGCGGCCTCGGAGCTGTATTTGGGATGCCACGTGAGCTCGCGCTCCAGGGCGGTGGTGTCGATGACCCGCCCGTACGTCAGCCAGCGCAGCATCTCGGGCGAGAATCCGGGCAGGCCGCCGAAGCGGCGCCCCACGTCGCCGAGCACCGAGATGGACGGCGAGGGGACGGGCAGGTACGGCCGTCGGGCGCGCCGCAGGGCCTGGGAGAGCAGCAGCACGCCGTCCCCGGCGACGTTGTAGCAGCCGGGGTGGTCCTCGACGGTCATGCGGCGCAGCACCTCGACGCCGTCGTCCTCGTGGACGAACTGGAGCCGCGGGTCGAAGCCGAGCACGGTGGGGACGACCGGCAGGTGCAGGTACCGGGTGAGCGGCGAGTCGACGCCGGGGCCGACGAAGTTCGCGAACCGCAGCACCGACACGGTGAGGTCCGAGCGGCGCCGCATCAGCCCGCGGACGTAGCCCTCCACCTCGACGGCGTCCTTGGCGTAGCCGCCCTTGGGCGCCTCGGTGGGCTCGTCCCGCTCGGTGAAGACCGCGGGGTCCATCGGCGAGGAGCCGTACACGGCGGCCGAGGACCGGACGACGAGCTTGCGCATGTCGGCCGAGCGCTGGCAGGCGGCGAGCAGCTGCATCGTGCCGATGACGTTGAGCTCTTTCGCCTTGGCCCGCGAGGCCGACGAGGAGGTCACCAGGTTGAGGTGCACCACCGTGTCCACTCCCGCCGACGCGATGATCTTCGCGATGCCGGGCGTGCGGATGTCCACGCGGACGAACTCGGTGCGGCCGAGGGACTCGTCAGGCGGCACCGTGTCCACCCCGATGACCCGCTCGATGCCCGGATCCGCCTGCAGCGCGTTCGCGACCCGCGCCCCCAGGAAACGGGATACGCCCGTGACGAGGACGACACGGGCCGCGGCGGTGGGCATGGAGGACACTGTGCGCCCCACCCCTTACGGCTGACTCGCCGGTGTGATCACTTCTTGTTGCGGCGCTGGATACGCGTCTTCTTCAGCAGCTTGCGGTGCTTCTTCTTGGCCATCCGCTTGCGACGCTTCTTGATGACAGAGCCCACGGAACCTCGCTCGGCGTAGGTGATGTGCAGGAGACGCACGTGCCGCAAGCGAGCAAAGCTCGACGAGAAGCGCGCACGGTCCGCCCAACACTACCGCCGAACAGACTGAGATCACGCCGCACCCCACCTCGCGGCAGGGCGCAGTGCGCCGCCGCGCCGCACGCGACGCGCCGCCCGGGTAGGGGCGGTGCGGCGTCCGGCACCGCGCGTCGCGCGGCGCCGGGCACCGTTCCGGCGGGGCGGGCATCGCCGCCGGCGGCGCCGCCGGCTGCCCGTCCCGTTCGGTGTCCGGACCGACTCGCCGGACCCCGGACGGCGAGGGTGCTGCCCCCGTTGCCCGGGCGCCGGCTCCGGCGGCCGGGAGGCCGCCGGCCGGTCCTCGTCCTGCTTCCCCAGCTTCGGGACGGTCCGCGAGGATCGCCCCGATGCCCCCTGCACGGCCGGGTGTGGAGTATGCGGCGGGGTCGTGGCTCATTCCCCGCCCTTACCCGTTATCCGGCTTCGATGTACGCGTCGCGCAGGTAGTCGTGAACGGCCTGCTCGGGTACCCGGAACGAGCGGCCCACGCGGATCGCGGGAAGCTCGCCCGAGTGGACGAGGCGGTAGACGGTCATCTTGGACACCCGCATCACCGCCGCCACTTCGGCCACGGTCAGGAACCTGACCTCGCTCAGAGGTCGCTCGCCTGAGGTCATCGGACGCCCTCTTCCACACGTGCCGCGCACCGACCCTTCGGGTGACTTTGATCACGCACGTGTACTTCCTCCAGCGTAAATCCCGTACCGGCAGTCGCAAGAGGGGAGTTCCGCACATTTCCGTATCCCGACCTGACCCAAGGGTGACAGTGCTGATTCCGCACGCAGCGTGGACGCGACGGCACTACCCGTGCCGCAGCGACCGGTTGTCAACCAGAACCCCGCATTGACCTGCGGTTCCGCAGTTCCCGATGGCGCTGCGCAAGCCCATGAGTCACGTTACGGCCGCCCTGTCACACGCCGTGACACGCCCGGACGGCACCGGTTCGCCCCTGCCCCGGAGGTAAGGAGAATCAGTCGGACGGGGCCAGACCGGCACGATCAAGGATGTAGGCGGTCAGCGGCGCGTAGTGGTGCGAGGAGACGCCGTCGTCGAGCGGCACGACCACGTCGATCTTGCCTTCGGCGGCCCCGGCGAACAGCGCCGGGTCGTTACAGTCCGCGAACCCCACGGTGTCGATGCCCGCCTGGCCGGCGGCTCCGGCCCAGCCATGGTCGGCGATGGCCAGATCCGGCCAGATATCAGGTTTAGCTTCCGAGGAAGGCTCTGAGGCGCTAGAAGCCAGCTCTCGCAGCATGGCCTCCATCGGGTGCGGGTCGTGCGTGTGGTGCGTCCGGTAGTCGTCGCCCTCCAGCATCGCGACGCCGGGCTCGGCGTAGACGATGCGGCGCAGGTCCGAGCCGCCGTACCCGGTCTCGATCTCGTACGTCCACCCGGCCGCGGGCGCCAGCACCCGGCAGCCCGCCTCCTCCAGCGCCCGCGCGACCGCCTGGTACAGCGGCGTCAGCGTGGCCGGATGGCCGGTCGCGACGACCACGTTCTCCCGGCGGCGGGCCGCGAGGCCGATGCGGTCGCCCATCGCCTCGAGCGTGTCGAGCGTGATGTCCGGGTCGATGGTGTCGTCCCCGTACAGATGCCTGGGGTCGGGGTCGACGCCGCAGCGCTCGACCATCATCTCCAGGACGGCCTGCTCCGTCCACGACGGCTTCAGCTCCAGGCCGAACTGGTAGTACGGGTTGCCGGCGGCCATCCGCCGGTAGTGCAGCAGGTTGTTCTGGCGCGGCGTCGCCACGTCGCCGGCGATCATCGTCCGGACGAGGTGGGCGCGCAGCTCGGCGCGGGTCGGTGCGGGTTTCACGCGTGCGGGTTTCACGGGTGCGGGCCTCACTCGTCCGTCATCGGGTCGAGGCCGTGCTCGGGGAACACCGCCCGCCGCGTCGCCAGCACCGCCTGGTCGACGGGGCTCGACGGGTCGTATCCGTCCCCCCACCTGCTGACCTCCACCACGTCCGTCCCGTCCGTCATCCGGCGCGGAGCGATCTCCTCGGTGCGCGCCCGGGCGAAGTCGCGCCACTCCTGCGGAGTGGCCGTCTCCGGCGGGATCGGGCCGCCCGCCGCCTCGGCCAGCAGGTGCGTCCACGCGCGCGGCACGACCTGGACCAGCTCGTAGCCGCCGCCCCCGGTGAGCACCCAGCGCCCGCCCGCGGTCTCGTGCGCCAGCCGGTGGAGCAGCGAGTACGCCGTCCGCTGGCCGTCCACGCTGAGGGTGAGGTGCGCGAGCGGGTCGAGCGCGTGGCCGTCGGCGCCCTGCTGGGTGACGAGCACCTCGGGGCGGAAGCGGCGCAGCAGCGGCGGGATGATCGCGTCGAACGCGCGCAGCCAGGGCCGGTCGCCGGTGCCGGGCGGCAGCGAGATGTTGACCGACGTGCCCGCCGCGCCCGTCTCGTTCGGGAACCCGGTGCCGGGGAACAGCGTGCGCGGCGTCTCGTGCAGGCTGATCGTCAGGACGCGCGGATCGTCGTAGAAGGCGGCTTGGACGCCGTCGCCGTGGTGGACGTCGATGTCGACGTAGGCGACCCGCTCGGCGCCGTTCTCCAGCAGCCACGCGATAGCGATGGCCGGGTCGTTGTAGACGCAGAACCCGCTGGCGGCGCCGCTCAGCGCGTGGTGCAGGCCGCCGGAGACGTTCGCGGCGTGCTCGGCCCGTCCGGTCCACACGGCCTCGGCGGCGGCGACCGAGGCGCCCGCGACCAGGGCGGACGCCTCGTGCATGCCGAGGAAGGCCGGGTTGTCGGGGGTGCCGAGGCCGTACCGGATCTCGGGCAGTCCGGTCGCGCCGACGTGCTTGACCGCCGCGATGTAGGACTCCTCGTGGACGAGCCGGAGCAGCTTGTCGTCCGCGATCTCGAATGGCGAGACCCGCACGTTGGGGCGGTCCAGGACGCCGAGCTCCCGGGCCAGCGCCATCGTCAGCTCGACGCGCACGGGGTTCATGGGGTGCCCGGGACCGAAGTCGTAGGAGATGAGCCGCTCGTCCCAGAAGATCTCAAGCCCGCAGTTCGCGGGATCGGACGGTCGGGACGAATCGGGACTGCTCATGGCCTCACGGTATCGCGCCGGTCACGTGGCCTGGCTCACATGCCTCCGGGACCCCCGGCGGAGCCCGGTACGAACCTGTGACGTGAATTACTCCCCGAAACGGGCATACAGATCAGACAACACCAAAACACCAAAGGGGGGTACATGGACAGCCCGAGCGTTCGCAGCCGTGCGATCAGCAGCGCTCTGCGCCTGGGCGTCCGGCCTCTCCTGCACTACCTTCCCGGCCACACGACCGGCATCCGCACCGCCCGTTCCACCGTGGACGCGGCGTCCTTACTGATGCGGCCCTGCTCCGGCGTGCGGATCGAGGGGCTGGACGAGCGGCTGGACGACGACGGCGACAACCACCCGATCAAGGGCGAGTGGGTGGCCCCACGGGACGCCCCCGAGGGGCCGCCCGACGGCGCCGTCCTCTACCTGCACGGCGGCGGCTACGTGGCCTGCTCGCCGCGCACGCACCGGCCGATCACGTCGCGGCTCGCGCACGACACGGGCCTGCCCGTCCTCGCGGCACGGTACCGGCTGGCGCCCGAGAATCCGTTCCCGGCGCCGCTGGAGGACGCCGTCGCCGCGTACCGGTGGCTGCTAGGCCGGGGCGTGCCCGCGTCCGGCATCGTCATCGCGGGCGACTCGGCCGGCGGGCACCTCGCCGCCGTGCTCGCCGGGGAGATCTGCCGGCTGGCCCTCCCGAACCCCGCCGGGCTCGCGCTCTTCTCCCCCTGGGTCGATCTGACCTGCGAACTCTCCATCCAGGCGCAGGAGCGCGCCCGTGACCCCTACATCAGCGCCGCGTCGGCGCTCCGGATCGCCCGCCTCGTCGTGGGGCCCGCCGGATTCGACGACCCGAGGCTGGCGCTGCTCACCTGCGCCTGGACGGACATGCCGCCCGTCCTCATCCAGGTCGGCGGCGCAGAGGTCCTGCGCACCGAGGCCGAGGCCTTCGCGAAAGCGCTGAAACGCGCCGGCCGGGCCTGCGAGCTCCAGGTCTGGAAGGGCCAGATGCACGTCTTCCAGATCCTGAACCGCGTCCTGCCCGAGGCAGGCGAGGCGATGCGCGACGCGGCCCGCTTCATCTGCGGGGTCACGCACCACACCTCCCCCGGACGGATCGAGGCGGCCTGACCCCGCCGGTCGATAGCGGGGGCGGAGACGGCCCGCGGGGTCAGAAGCGGCCCGCGGGCTCGACGTCGAAGAGTTCGTCCTCGTCCGGGCGACGCCCGCGCCTCGCGACGAAGAACCCGGCGAGGGCGGCCAGCGCGGCGCCTCCCTCGCCCACCAGGCTGATCGTCTTGTCGATGTACCAGACGGGTTCGTGCATGGCGGGCAGCGGGCCGAGCGCCCCGGGATCGACGTAGTAGTAGAGGACGACGGCGCCGGCCGCGCTCGACGCGACCAGGAACGCCAGCGCGTACGCCCAGCGGGTCCCGTAGGTGAGGACGATGACGGCCACCACGCCGGCGACGGCCGCCTGGATGCGGAAGAGCAGGTCACCGCCGATGGCCCCGCCCTCGACATAGGCCATGTCGGGCGCGAACATCCAGTGCACGATGGCGTCGGCCGCCAGCCCGGCGGCGACGATCAGGCGGAGCAGGAGTCCCATACTTCCTTACACGGGCGGAAACCCCCGGTCGGCTCAATGTTCAAAGATGAACTTCCGTGCGAGCGCCCCGGCCCGCCGCACGTGGTCAGCCGCCCGTGATCAGCCGCACTTGGTCACCCCCCGTGTCAGCCGCCCGCCAGTTCGCGGCCCCGGTTGCGGGCCGCCTCGATGGCCTCCAGGACGGCGGCGCGGACGCCGTGCCGCTCCAGCTCCCGGATCGCCGAGATCGTCGTCCCGCCAGGGGAGGTCACGGCCTCGCGCAGCAGCACCGGGTGCTCGCCGGAGTCGCGCAGCATGACCGCGGCGCCGACGGCCGACTGGATCACCATCTCCAGCGCGGCGGCGCGCGGCATGCCGAGCAGGATGCCCGCGTCCACCATCGCCTCGACCAGGTAGTAGAAGTACGCGGGGCCGCTGCCGGACAGGGCCGTCGCGCCGTCCTGCAGCGACTCGGGGATGCGCAGCACCTTCCCGACCGGGGACAGCAACTCCTCGGCCAGCTTCAGGTGCTCCTCCGCCGCGTGCGAGCCGGGCGAGATCACGCTCATCGCCTCGTCCACGTGCACGGGCGTGTTCGACATGACCCGCACGACGGGCACGCCCTCCGGCAGCCGCGCCTCGATGAACCCGGTCGTGATGCCCGCCGCCATCGAGATCACCAGCCGGCCGGCCGGGACGTGCGCGCCGATCTCCTCCAGCAGGGCGCCCATGTCCTGCGGCTTGACCGCCAGGATCAGTGTCCCGGCTCGCGCGGCGGCGTCCGCGTTCGTCGCGATCTCGACGCCGTACCGCTCGCGCAGCAGCGCGGCCCGCTCCTCCCGGCGCGCGGTCGCCATCAGCTCGGACGGGCGGCGGCCGGCCCGGAGCACCCCGGACAGCAGCGCCTCGCCCATCTTCCCGGCACCCAGAATCGCGATCATCGGCATACCTTGACGTGGGGATTCAACGACGGGTCCAGCCTAGCGGCGGGCCTTTCCCCTGCGAGGGAACGCCCCCCATGCCCCCGGAAGAACCCCAGACACGAAAGACCCCCGGACACGAACGAACCTCCGGTCATGACCGTCCGGTGAGGGAGCGCATGAAGAAGCGCAGGTTGGCGGGACGTTCCGCCAAGCGGCGCATGAAGTACCGGTACCAGTCGGGCCCGTACGCGACGTAGACGCGGACCTGCGCGCCCTGCGCGGCGAGCCGGCGCTGCTCCTGCGGGCGGATCCCGTAGAGCATCTGGTACTCGAACGTGTCGGCGTCACGCTCGTGCAGAACCGACAGCGCACCGGCGATGTCGATGAGCCGAGGGTCGTGCGTGGCGAGCATCGGGTAGCCCTTCCCCGCCATCAGGACCTTCATACAGCGGACGAACGACTTGTCGACCCCGTCCTTGTCGGTAAAGGCCACCGCCGCCGGTGCCGTATAGGCGCCCTTGCACAGCCTTACGCGCGACCCCTCGTAAGCCAGTTCCGCGCAGTACTCCTCTGCTCGCCGCAAGTACGACTGGATGACCGCGCCCACGTCCGGGAAGTCGGGCCTTATGTCGCGGACGACCCGCAGGGTCGAAGCGACGGTCGTGTGGTCCTCCATGTCGAGAGTCACCGTCGTACCGGCAGAACGGGCGGCGTCGCAGACGCGTCTGGCGTTCTCCAGGGCGAGGGCTTCGTCGAGGGTCTGGCCAATGGCCGAAAGCTTCAGCGAGACCTCGGCGCGTACGCCGAGCCCGGCGGCGCCGAGCCGCCCCAGCAGTTCGACGTAGTGCGCGACGTTCGCCTCGGCGCGCTCCTCGTCATGCGTGTCCTCGCCCAGGACGTCCAGGCTGACGAGCAGCCCCTCGCCGGTCAGCCTCTCGGTGACGCGCGCCGCGTCCTCGATCGTCTCCCCCGCGATGAAACGCCGGACGACGTCACCGGTGAACGGCGCGAACTCCACGACCCTGCGCGCGCCGCCACTGCGCGACGCGACGAGCAACGCCTGACGAAGCACTGTGCGCACCCTTCGGTGGTTCCTGGGCCCTACCCATCCCAGGTTAAGCCCGCCCCACCGCGCTGCTCACGACACGGTGCCGAGGGTGTTGCCGCCTCCGTACTGCTTCACGTAATCGGCCATCTGGGCCGTCTTGACGGCTTCGAACAGCTGCTTCGCCCGCGCGACGTCCAGGAACACGACGCTCTGCTTGGCGCGCATGCCGGTGCCCTTGTGCGGGAGTGTCATGAACCTCACGTCCGACGCCCGGACGCTGCGCATGCTCAGCGCCAGCGAGCGCAGGTCGCCCGCGGACACGCTCTCGTCCACGCTGATCGACTTGCTGAGCGCCGACATGAACCGGTCCAGCTTGAGCGGGTTGGTGAGCGTGCCGCGGTCGGCGGCCTGCTTGGCGAGGGCGCCGAGGAACGCCTGCTGCCGCTTGATCCGGTCGAAGTCGCCGTTCGGCAGGTTGTAGCGCTGCCGGACGAACAGCAGCGCGTCCTCGCCGTTCAGCTTCTGCCGGCCCGCCGTCCACTGCTTCTTGCGGGCCGGGTCGTACACGCTCTGCTTGATGTTGACGGTGACGCCGCCGAGCGCGTCCGTCATGGACTTGAAGCCCTCGAAGTCGATCGCGCCGAAGTGGTCGACGCGGATCCCGGTGAGGTTCTCCATCGTCTCGATCAGCAGCTTCGGGCCGCCGAAGGAGAACGCCGCGTTGATCTTCTGGTTGCCGTAGCCGGGGATCTCGACCCACGAGTCGCGCGGGAAGGAGATGACGTAGGCCTTCTTCCGGTCGGCCGGCAGGTGCAGCAGCATGATCGTGTCCGTGCGCTGCTGTCCGGGCTTCCAGACCTGGTTGCCCTCCCCGGTCGTCGGGGCGTCCGCGCGCGAGTCCGACCCGACGAGCAGCCAGTTCTCGGTGCCCTCCACGTTCGGGCCCGGCCGGTTCGCGCCCTCGCCCGGCATCGCGCCCTTGATCCGTTCGATGTTGCCGTTGTAGGACGACTGGCGCTGCCACAGCAGCCCGCCGAGGCCCGCCACGAGCAGCGCCACGAACACGCCGACGGCGATCAGGACGCGCGGCCAGCGCCGCTTGCGCCTGCGCTCCGCACCGTCCGTCCCCGCCCAGAACGCGTCGCCGGCGTCGCTCTTCCCCGCCGGCTCCGGGGCATCGGTGGCCTGGGCCCCCGCCGGCGCCTGCGCCTGCGGGGCCTCGTCGGCCCGCTGCGGCGCCCGCGGACCATGATCTGGGGAGGTCATGGCGCGAAGCTACCAGCCCCATGGACCGGAGATAGCCCACTTAGCCCTGCCTGTCCGATTAAGGCAGAACACGCCCGCGCAGGTAAACCCAAGCCCCTCCTCGCGGGTCGTCCCCCGGGCTCAGGGCGTCCGGCGGCGGAGGGTCACGGCGCCGAGGACGAGGGCGACGACCGTGAACGCGGCGATGACGGCCACGTCCAGGGCCAGGGTGGCGGTGAAGCCGGAACGGGTGCTGATCTCCTGCATGCCCTCCACCGCGTACGACAGGGGCAGGACGTCCGAGACGGCGTTCAGCCAGGACGCCATGTGGTCGCGCGGGATGATCAGCCCGCAGAGCAGCGTCTGCGGCAGCACGAACGCGGGCATGAACTGGACGGCCTGGAACTCGGTCCGGGCGAACGCGCTCGCGAACAGGCCGAGCGACATGCCGAGCAGCGCGTCCAGCAGGGAGACGAGGACGAGGGAGCCGAGCGAGCCGCTCAGGTCGAGGCCGAGCCAGGTCAGCGAGATCACCAGCACGACGCCGACCTGCACGAGCGCGACCGCCCCGAACGCGAGCGCGTAGCCGAGCAGCAGGTCGAGCTTGCCGAGCGGCATGGTCATCAGCCGTTCGAGGGTGCCGCTCGTCCGCTCCCGGAGGGTGGCGACGCTGGCCACGACGAACATGACGATGAACGGGAACAGGCCGAGCAGCATGGGGCCGATCCGGTCGAAGACCATCGGCTGGTCGAACACGTAGCGCAGCAGGATCATCAGCAGCGTCGGCACGACGATCAGCAGCGCGAGGGTGCGGTGGTCGTGCCTGAGCTGCGCGAGGATGCGCCGCATCGTGGCGAACGTGACGGCCGTGCTCATGGGCGCCGTGCTCATGCCCGGCTCCCCGCCCTCTCGGTGATCAGGTGCAGGAACGCCGCTTCGAGGTCGGACGTCCCGGTGCGCGAGCGCAGCCCGTCCGGGGTGCCGTCGGCGAGGACGGCGCCCTCCCGCATCAGCAGCAGCCGGTCGGTGCGGCCCGCCTCGTCCATGACGTGGCTGGACACGACGAGGGTCGCGCCCCGGTCGGCCAGCTCCCGGAACAGCCCCCACAGCTCCTGCCGCAGCACCGGGTCGAGGCCGACGGTCGGCTCGTCCAGGACGATCAGCTCCGGGTCGCCGAGCAGCGCGACGGCGAGGTTGACGCGGCTGAGCTGCCCGCCCGACAGCGTCGCCGCGGTCTGGTCGCGGTGGCGGCCGAGCCCGACCTCGTCGATGACGCGGTCGACGTCCGAGCGCGGCGCGCGCAGGACGGACGCGAAGTAGCGCAGGTTCTCGGCGACGGTCAGGTCGGCGTACACGGCCGGGGACTGCGTCGCGTAGCCGACGCGGTGCCGCAGGCCGGGCGAGCCCGCGGGCGCGCCGAGCACCGTCACCGTGCCGCTCTTCACGATCTGGACGCCGACGAGCGCCCTGATCAGCGTGGTCTTCCCGCAGCCGCTCGGGCCGATCAGCCCGACGATCGAGCCGCGCGGGACGTCGAGGGTGAGCCCGTGCAGCACCTCCCGGCCGCCGCGGACGACCCGCAGGTCGCGCACGCTGACCGCCGGCTCGGCGCCGCTCGCCGGGCTAGAACTCATCATGTGTTGAATTTAAGCGGACGGAGGGGTCCGGTCAAGGGTGCCCAGGGGCTAGAACGTGAGCGTCAGGTAGCGTTGGATGGCCGGCGCGACCAGTTCGATCAGCTCGTCCTCCGAGGCGGAGGCCAGCGGCTCCATGCGCACCACGTAGCGCAGGATCATCAGGCCGATCATCTGCCCGGCGGCCGCCTGGACGCCGAGCGGCGGCACCTCCGCGTCCCGCGTGACGCGTCCGAGCAGCACGGCCGTGACGAACTCGCGCAGCAGCGCCGCCGCCCGCTCGTTCGTCATCGCCGAGCGGAGCATCGCGAGCATCGGGGCGCGGCGGTCCTCGTCCCGCCACACCTCCAGGAAGGTGCGGACCATCGTCTCGCCGAGCCGCTCGCGCGGCGCGGAGATGACGCGCGGCAGGACGACGGACGGGTCCACGGGGAAGCGCATCGCCTCGACGAACACGCCCTCCTTGTTGCCGAAGAAGTGGTGGACGAGGGCGGGGTCGACCCCGGCGGCGCGCGCGATGGCGCGCAGCGAGGCGCCGTCGTAGCCCTTCTCGGCGAACAGGTCGCGCGCCTCGGCCAGGATCTTCTCGCGCGTCTCGGTCGGGCCCGGGCGCCGCCCCCGCGGGCCGGCCGCCTCTCGCGGGCCGGCCGCCTCGGTCACCGCACCCCCCGGCGGGTGATCTCCCCCGCCGGCGTGACCTCCCAGGTGTGCTCGGCGGCGGCGAGGTGCAGGCGGGCGAACGCCAGGGCCTCGGCGAGATCTTCCATGCGCTCGACCCGGGTGGACGCGCGCCGCGTGTTCACCTCCAGGACGATGTGCCCCCGGAAGCCGCCCTCGGCGAGGTTCTCCAGCATCGGCCCGCACGGCTGGTTGCCCCGGCCCGGGACGAGATGCTCGTCCTTGTTGGTGATGCCCACGCCATCCGCGAGATGGATGTGGCGCAGACGGTCGCCGAGGCTCCCCGCCATGTCGATGGCGTCCGACCCCGAAACGGCGGTGTGGGACAGGTCGAGGGTGACGTACGGGTAGTCCTGCTCGACGGGGTTCCAGTCGGGCAGGTACATGCCCGCTTCGGCGCCGCGCGCCTTGAGCGGGAACATGTTCTCGACCGCGAACAGGACGTCCGTCTCGTCCTGCATGCGGGCGAGGCCCTCGACGAACTCCTTCGCGTAGTCGCGCTGCCAGCGGAACGGCGGGTGGACGACGACCACGTCCGCGCCCAGTTCCTCGGCGACCTCCTTGGAGCGGACGAGCTTGCCCCAGGGCTCGCGCCCCCACACCCGCTGGGTGAGCAGCAGGCAGGGCGCGTGGATCGACTTGATCGGGACCTGGTGGTAGTCGGACAGCCGGCGCAGGACGTTCAGGTCCTGCGAGGAGGCGTCCGTGGAGACCATGACCTCGATGCCGTCGTAGCCCAGCAGCGCGGCGATCTCGAACGCGCTCGGTACCTTCTCCGGGTAGACCGACGCGGTGGAGAGCGTGATCGGCGCGTCCGGTACACGGAGAGCCGGTGTACTGACGCCGTTGGGCTGCGGGGTCAAGGCTTCCTCGCCAGGAATGATCGCTCGACTGGTCATCAGGTGCGGATGGTCATCAGGTTCGCAACGTAAAGCCTATGCGGCGGCGGCGGCGATCAAACAACCGCCCGGAGTGATCCTGATTGCTCCGCGTTCGGGACCGCCCCTGGAGCGGACTACCCTCTTTCGGCGTGGCCGATATCGCGCCGGGCGCCGTGCCGAGCCCCAACATCTGGAACTCCCCGCAGGTCTACGAGCTGGAGAACCGCGCCGTCGACCCCGACGGGATCCTCGCCGACGCGATGCGCGCCGTCCGCCCCTGGAACGGGGCCGACGTCCTGGACCTCGGCTGCGGCACCGGCTTCCACCTGCCGTTCTTCGCCGCCGACGCGCGCCGGGTGATCGGCGTGGAACCGCATGCGGGGCTGGCCTCGGCCGCCGCGCGCCGGACCCGCGACCTGCCGAACGTCACCGTCCGGGCCGGGACGGCCCAGGCGTTGCCGCTGCCGGACGCCTCGATCGACGTCGTCCACGTCCGGTGGGCGTACTTCTTCGGGCCGGGCTGCGAGCCGGGCCTCCGCGAACTGGACCGGGTCGTCCGGCGCGGCGGGGCGATCTTCATCATCGACAACGACGCCACCCGCTCCACGTTCGGCCGCTGGTTCCGGCGGAGCCTGCCGAAGTACGACCCGGAAGCCGTCGAACGCTTCTGGGCGCGCCGCGGCTTCTCCCGCGAGCCGTTGATGATCCGCTGGTCGTTCGAGAGCCGGGACGACCTCGCCGCCGTCCTGCGGATCGAGTTCCCGGCCGACCTCGCGGACGCGTGCCTGCGCGAGCATCCGGGCCTGGAGGTGGACTATGCCGTGAATTTGTGGTGGCGTTGCCCCTGAGTTACTGACGAGTCGGTCATCCGGGAGGATCGGGCCATGGGCCGTGCCACGAGCCGTGTCACCGCTGGAAGAGCGTTCGGCGGCCTGGTCGCCGCCACCGCCGTCGGCGCGGCCGGCGCGGGCGCCGGGCTGGTCGCCCAGCGCCGCGCCATGCGCCGCCTCCAGTTGCGGCCCGACCCGTTCGCGGGCGAGCCGTTCGGGTCCCTGCGCGGCCGTCCCGTCCCCGTCCGCGCCGACGACGGCACCCGCCTGTACGCCGAGATCGACGGTGACGACCGCACCGACCTCGCCGTCGTGTTCTCGCACGGCTGGACGCTCACCCAGGACTCCTGGCACTTCCAGCGCAAGGCCCTGCGCGGGCTCGGCCGCCTCGTCTTCTGGGACCACCGCGGCCACGGCCGCTCCGACGGCGGCGCCCGCGACGGCTACTCCGTCCCCCGCCTCGCGGCCGACCTCGGCGCCGTGATCGAGGCCACCGTCCCCGCCGGCACGCCCGTCGTCCTCGTCGGCCACTCCATGGGCGGCATGACGATCATGCGGTACGCCGACGACAACCCCGGCCTGGTCGGGCGCAAGATCCTCGCCGCTGGACTGCTGTGCACCTCCTCCGGCGGCCTCGGCGAGGTCTCCCTCGGCCTGCCCGCGCTGATCGCGCGCACCAGCCACCGCGTGCTGCCCCGCGCCCTCGGCGCCCTCGGCACCGGCTCCGGGGCCCTGGAGAAGGTCCGCCACCTCGGCCGCGACGCCGCCACGATCGTCGAGGACCTCATCGCCTTCGGCCCCGAAGCGAGCCCCGCCGCGGTCGCCTTCTGCGAGCAGATGATGACCGAGACCCGCATGGACGCGTTCGCCGACTACCTCCGCTCGATGATCACGACCGACGTCATCAGCGACTGCGCCTCCCTCGCCGCCGCCGACACCCTCGTCATCGGCGGCGAGAACGACCTGCTCACCCCGGTCGGGCACAGCCTCAAGATCGCCTCCTGCGTCCCGTCCGCGCGCCTGGAGGTCGTCCCCACCGCCGGGCACATGGCCATGCTCGAACGCCCCGGCGTGGTCTCCGACCACCTCGGCGACCTGATCGAACGCGCCCGCAAGACCGGCCTGACTGTCGGCGGCGGCCTCTAGGCTGCCGCGCATGGCGAAGGCTAAGACGGCCAAGGCGGCCTACCGGTGCTCGGAGTGCGGCTGGCAGACGTCCAAGTGGGTCGGGCGCTGCGGCGAGTGCCAGACGTGGGGGACGGTCATGGAGGCGGCGTCCGCCACGCCCGCGCGGGTCGTCTCCGCCGGGCCGGTGAGCACGCCGGCGCGCCCGATCGGGCAGGTGGACGTCCGGTCGGCGCAGTCGCGGCCCACCGGCCTGGACGAGCTCGACCGGGTGCTCGGCGGCGGCATCGTCCCCGGGGCCGTCCTGCTGCTGGCGGGCGAGCCGGGCATCGGCAAGTCGACGCTGCTGCTGGAGGTCGCCGCCCTCGCCTCGACGGGGTCCGGAGACGGCGGGGGGAAGAACGTCCTCTACGTGACGGGCGAGGAGTCGGCCGAGCAGGTGCGGCTGCGCGCCGACCGGGTCGGCGCGATCACCGACCACCTGTACCTCGCTGCGGAGACCGAACTGTCGGCGGTCCTCGGGCACGTCGACTCCGTCGAGCCCACGCTGCTCGTCGTCGACTCCATCCAGACGATCGGGACGTCCGAGGTCGACGGCGCGCCCGGCGGCGTCACGCAGATCCGCGAGGTCGCCGCCAACCTGATCAGGGTCGCGAAGGAGCGCGGCATCACCGTCGTGCTGGTCGGCCACGTCACCAAGGAGGGCGCGATCGCCGGGCCGCGCCTCCTGGAGCACCTGGTCGACGTCGTCCTGTACTTCGAGGGCGACCGGCACTCCCGGCTCCGCATGATCCGCGCGGTGAAGAACCGCTACGGGCCGACGGACGAACTGGGCTGCTTCGACCTGTCCGAGGTCGGGATCGTCGGGCTGCCCGATCCGAGCGGCCTGTTCCTGACCCGCCGCGAGGAGGCCGTCCCCGGCACGTGCGTGACCGTGACGCTGGAGGGGCGGCGGCCGCTGGTCGCCGAGGTGCAGTCGCTCGTCGCGAAATCGCACCTCCCGGCGCCCCGCAGGGCGACGTCCGGGCTCGACACGTCCCGCGTCGCGATGGTCCTCGCCGTCCTCGCGCAGCGCTGCAAGATCTCCATGCACGAGCAGGACGTCTACGTCTCGACGGTCGGCGGGGTGCGGCTGGCCGAGACGTCCGTCGACCTGGCCCTCGCCCTGGCCGTGGCGGGCTCCACGGTCGAGCAGGCCCTCTCCAACAGCCTGATCGCCCTCGGCGAGGTGGGCCTCGCCGGGGAGGTCCGCGTCGTGCCCGGCGTCCAGCGGCGGCTCGCCGAGGCCGCCCGGCTCGGGTTCAAGCACGCCGTCGTCCCGCGCGGCTCCCTCGAACTCGCCGACGGATCGCCGCTCAAGCGCGCCGACCCGCAGCTCAGCAGCTACGAAGGCATGAAGGTGATGGAGGTCGACAGCCTGCAACAGGCGCTCCAGGTCGCGTTTACGGCGCCCTGACGCGAGTCACGCCAGAGTATTACTGCACACAACTCAGGCTTGCGACCTGGGGAGGAACCGGGGCGCGGCCCGCCTCGGTAAACTGACGCCGTCCAGCGACCTCCGGGGGTCAGGTGCCATCACACGACAAGGGTCATGACGAACGACGCCGCGCCACGTTGGCCGCGGTGGCCCCGGGCACCCAGATACGCGACGGACTCGAGCGGATCCTGCGGGGCCATACCGGCGGCCTGATCGTCCTCGGCTACGACAAACCGGTCGAGGACCTCTGCACGGGCGGCTTCGAACTCGACGTCGAGTTCTCCGCGACCCGGCTGCGCGAACTCGCCAAGATGGACGGCGCGATCGTCCTCGACGACAGCCACACCCGCATCGTCCGCGCCGCCGTCCACCTCGTGCCCGACTCGACCATCCCCACCGAGGAGTCGGGGACGCGGCACCGCACCGCGGAACGCGTCGCCCGGCAGACCGGCCTCCCGGTCATCTCGGTCAGCCAGTCGATGCACATCATCGCGCTGTACCTCGACGGGATCCGCTACGTCCTCGAAGACTCGGCGGCCATCCTCTCCAAGGCCAACCAGGCGCTCGCCACGCTCGAACGGTACAAACTCCGCCTGGACGAGGTGTCCGGCACGCTCTCCGCCCTCGAGATCGAGGACCTCGTCACCGTCCGCGACGTCAGCGCCGTCGTCCAGCGCCTCGAGATGGTGCGGCGCATCGCCGACGAGATCGAGGGCTACGTCGTCGAGCTCGGCACCGACGGCCGGCTCCTCTCCCTCCAGCTGGACGAGCTGGTCTCCGGCGTCGACGCCGACCGCGAGCTGATCATCCGCGACTACCCGTCCGACGACACCCGTGCCCGCGGCGTCGCCGCCATCCTCGCCTCCCTCGACACCCTCTCCGCCAACGAGCTCCTGGACCTGTCGACGGTCGCCGAGGTGATGGGCTTCGCCGGCCCGGACGCCCTCGACCTGCCCGTCAGCCCCAAGGGCTTCCGCCTCCTCGCCAAGGTGCCCCGGCTGCCCAGCATGGTCGTCGAACGCCTCGTCGAACACTTCGGCGGGCTGCAGAAACTCCTCGCCGCCAGCATCGACGACCTCCAGGCCGTCGGCGGCGTCGGCGAATCCCGGGCCCGCAGCGTCCGCGAGGGCCTCTCCCGCCTGGCCGAATCCTCGATCCTGGAACGCTACGTCTGATCGCACGCCTCCAGGTGCCACCGCAGGCCAGGGCTGGTCAGCGGAGGTAGAAGATCTGCTTCTTCGCCTTCCTGCCCTTGAGATCGGCCACGTAGGTGCCGGGGCGGGCGCGGGTGTCGCCCTTGCAGCCGCGCTTGCGGTCCCAGGTGATGGTGTCGACGTACGGGATGCCGCGGCGGAGGGTCTCCTTCGGGGCTTCGCCAGAGCGGCATTCGGCGGACGACCAGATGCGGTCCGTTCCGGAGGTGATGCGGACGTCCAGCGAACCCGTGTCGAACTTGCAGGAACCCGCGCCCGTGTTGACGACGGTGACCTGGAACTCCGGCCGCTCGGAGCCCGTGTAGGTGCCGTCGGCGTCCGGCATGTGGACGACGAGGTCCTCGGCGGCGCAGGGGCCGCCGTCGCCCGCCCGGTCCGGCTCGGGCGTCGTCGTCGCGGTGACCGTGACCGTCGGCATCGCCGTGGGCGGGGGCGGCGGGCTCGCGCTCTCGGCCGCGTCCGCGCCGCGGGCCGGCTCGTCCTCCCCGGTCCCGGCGCACGTCCAGGCCAGCAGGCCGACGGTGCCGAGCACGCCGGCGAGCGCCAGGGCGCGGCGCCGCCAGTACTGGTCCACCCCAGCACCGCCCGAGTCACGCCCAGTATTCGGACACATGCGGTCAGTATGCATTCGCCGATCGGGAAAGAGGGGACGACCCGCCGCATGCCACAATGGCGGCGCGCCATGAATCTGAACTCCGTCTACACCGCCCCGATCCTCGACTGGTACGAGGCGAACGCCCGGGACCTGCCCTGGCGCGCGCCGGACGCGACCCCGTGGGGCGTCCTCGTCAGCGAGATCATGCTCCAGCAGACGCCGGTCTCCCGCGTCCTGCCCGTCTGGGACGCCTGGATGGCGCGCTGGCCCTCACCCGCCGCGCTGGCCGCCGAACCGTCTGGCGAGGCCGTCCGGGCGTGGGGGCGGCTCGGCTACCCGCGCCGGGCGCTGCGCCTGCACGAGAGCGCCCGCGCGATCACCGAGCGGCACGGCGGCGAGGTGCCCTCGTCGCACGGGGAACTGCTGGCGCTGCCCGGCATCGGCGCCTACACGGCCGCGGCCGTCGCCAGCTTCGCGTTCCGGCAGCGGCACGCGGTCCTCGACACCAACGTCCGGCGCGTCCTGGCCCGGCTGATGACCGGCGTCGAGTACCCGCCGAAGTCGCAGACCAGGGCGGAGGTGGCGCTCGCGGAGAGCCTCCTGCCGGTCGATCCCCCGACCGCCGCCCGCTGGGCCGTCGCCGTCATGGAACTGGGCGCTCTCGTCTGCACCGCCCGCACGCCCCGCTGCGTCGACTGCCCGGTGGTCGCCGAGTGCTCGTGGCAGCTGGCCGGACGTCCCGCCTATGACGGGCCGCCGCGCCGGGGCCAGACGTATGCGGGCACCGACCGGCAGTGCCGCGGCCGCATCCTCGCCGTGCTGCGGGACGCCGAGGGGCCGGTCGCGAAACCGGCCCTCGACGTCGTCTGGTCGGACGCCGTGCAACGCGAACGCGCCCTCGACGCCCTCATCGCAGACGGTCTCGTCGACCCCCTCGACGACGGCCGCTACGCCCTTCCCAGCTGACCGCGCCGCGCCCCTGGACGAGGACGGTCCTGGTTGGGCGCGACTCGACACCACGCCCGCTCACCGGCCGAATCACGGCCCTCCTGCCCGAGTCGGCCGCGGATATTGGTTGGGCGGCCGAGCCGGCGGGCCCGTAGCGTACGGGCGTGCGCGATCTGTTGACCCTGCCCAAAGCCCATCTGCACGTTCACCTGGAGAGCACCGTCCGGTGGACCACGCTCCAGGAGATCGGCGCGGCCAACGGCCTGCGGGTACCCGACCGCACGGACACGTTCGGGGACTTCGCCTCCTTCTTCGCGCAGAACGACCTCGTCCGGGCCTGCCTGCGGCGCCCCGACGACTTCCGGCGGATCGCCTACGAGTTCTGCGCGGACGAATCCGCACAAGGCGTCCAATACGCCGAGGTGTCCTTCACGGCGGCCGGGCACGGCGAACGCCTCGGCGACCTCGCCATGCCCCTCCAGGCCGTCCTGGAGGGCCTCGACGCCGGGCAGGACGCATACGGGATCGAGTGCCGCCTCATCCTCGACCACTCCCGGCGCCGGTCCGTCGAGCGCGCCTGGCGCACGCTCGACCTCGCCCGCCGCCATGACCGCGTGGTCGCCGTCGGCCTCGCGGGAGACGAGGCCCACTCCGGCGACCCGTTCACGGAGGTGTTCGCCGCCGCCCGCGACGCCGGACTGCACGTCGTCCACCACGCGGGCGAAGCGGAGGGCCCCGCCAGCATCCGGCAGGCCCTCGGCCCCGGCCGCACCGAACGCCTCGGCCACGGCATCCGCATCCTGGACGACCCCGGCCTCGTGGCCGAGGTACGCGAGCGCGGCATACCCCTCGAAGTGTGCCCGTCCTCGAACGTGGCTCTGGGCTTCGCCCCGTCCCTCGACGCCCACCCTCTCCCCCGCCTCCTCGAAGCGGGCCTGGTGGTGACTCTCAACACCGACATCCCCACCTTGATCAACACGTCCCCCACCGCCGAATACACCCGCGTCCGCGACGCTTTCGGTTACGACGACGCCACTCTCGCCGCGTTGGCCCGCAACGCCGTGACGGCCTCCTTCGCTCCCGCCACCACCAAAGCCGGCCTCCGCAAAGCGATCGATGCCTGGCTCGATGGGTCACGTCATTCGATGTCGATGATGGGCGGCGGGTAGGCCGACGCTTGCCTGCCGGACGCGGGAAGCGTCCAGGGGCGGTGGACGCGCGAGCCCTCGATGCCGGCGAGTTCGGCCACGTATCGGCGGACGTAGTCGCCGCCGGGGTCGAAACGGGACGCCTGCCGGAGCGGATTCATGACCTGGCCGGGCCGGGTGTTGTTGCCGGTCCCGGCAACCCACTGCCAGTTCCCCGCGTTGTCGGCGATGTCGCCGTCGATGAGGAGGTCGTTGAAGTGGCGCAGGCCGTGCCGCCAGTCGATGCCGAGGTCGCGGGTCAGGAACGACGCGGTGATGAGGCGGGCGCGATTGTGCATGAAGCCCTCGCGACGCAGTTGCCGCATGCCCGCGTCGACGATCGGGACGCCCGTCACGCCGTCCCGCCAGGCCGCGAGGGCGTCCTCGTCGTCGTTCCACCGATGCCCGCGCGGCCGGTAGTCCTCCACGGCGAGCGCGGGGAACGCGGCGGCGACCTGGTGGTGGAAGTCCCGCCATGCCAGCTGGCGCCGGAAGCCGTCCGGTCCCGCCTTCGCCAGTTCCAGCGGGGAGACGCACCCGAACTTCAGGTACGGGCTGAGCCGGGAGGTGCGGTCGGCGGCGAGGTCGTCGTGGGCCCTGTCGTAGTCGGCGGCTGCCTCGCGCAACCATGTCGTCATGCGCCGGCGTCCCTCCCGTTCGCCGCCGGGAACCGGGTCGGGGGACGCTGAGCCGGAGGTGAGGTCGGCGAGCTCCGGGAGCGAGCCGGGTTCCACACCGGACGGCAGTCGGATCGCCTTGGGCGCGCTCGCGATCGGACGCCATCGCGCCGCGTCCCAGGCCCGCCAGTACGGCGTGAACACGCGGTAGTGATCGCCGCTCGCCGGGGTGAGTGCTCCGGGCGGGACGACCGTGACGCCGGGGTGCGCCGACACCTCGATTCCGAGATCGCGCAGCCTGCCGAGGCGCCGTGTCCCGTACGCCGATCGCTCGTCGGTGATGAACAGCGACCTCGCACCGGTCTGCCCGGCCAGCCGGCCGGCCTCCGCGACGGGATCCCCCCGGCGCACCACCAGATCGCCGCCCAGATCGCGCAGCGACGCGCGGAGATCGGCAAGGCTTTCCAGCAGGAACCGGACGCGATTGGGCGCGGCGAACGGCCCATTCAAGATCGCGTCATCGAAGACGAAGGCGGGCACGACATGCTCGGCCCGGCACGCCGCCGCCAGCGCCGGATTGTCGCGGACCCGCAGGTCGCGAGTGAACAGGACGATCGAGGTGCTCATCAACCATGTCTTCGGAGCGACACCCGCGTCCGGTTGCACCGGAGGAGAACGGCCCCTCGGCCCCGCTTGGACGGCATGCGCGTATCGAAGCGCCGCGAAATGCAACCGGGGCGAGCGGTTCCAGCGAAGTCCAGGTGAATCGTACGCTCGGGTACGCGATCGACGGGAGGGACATGGGCGGGCCACCGGACCGGGAGGCCGGGCTGAGCGTGGGCGCGGTGGCGCAACGTCTCGGCGTGGCCGCCTCCACCCTGCGCACCTGGGACCGCAGGTACGGCATCGGCCCCACCCGCCGCAGCACGGGCGCGCACCGGCGCTACACCCCGGCCGACATCGCGCGCCTGGAGGTCATGCATCGGCTCCTCCTCTCCGGCGCTCCGCCGGGTGAGGCGGCGCGGGTCGCGCTGGACGCGCCGCCCGGCGGACCGCCCCTTCCGCGCGGGCACGGCGCGGGCGGCAACCGCGTCCCGGTCGGCGCGGCGACGCGCGGACCGGAGGGCGCCGAGGTCAGAGGGCTGGCCCGCGCCGCGATGGCGCTGGACGGCCCCGCGATGGGCGACGCCGTGCGGACCGCGCTCGGCCGGGACGGGGTCGTCCGAGCATGGAACGAGCTGTTCGTCCCGGTCCTGGAGGGAATCGGCCGCAGGTACGCGGCGAGCGGCGACTGCGTGGACGTCGAGCACCTGCTGTCCGCCGTCCTGCTCGGTCGGCTGGCCGAGGTGCCGCCGCCCGTCCGGCCGCGCAACGCCCGACCCGTGCTGCTCGCCTGCGCGCCGGAGGAGCAGCACAGCCTGCCGGTGCACGCGCTGGCCGCCGCCCTCGCCGAAGCCGGCATCGCGGCGACCCTCCTGGGCGCGCGGGTGCCCGAACCGGCCCTGGCCGCCGCCATCCGGCGCACCGGGCCGAACGCGGTCTTCGTCTGGTCCCAGACCGCCGAGACCGGCGCCCCCGCCCGGCTCGGCGCGCTCCCGGCGTCCCGGCCGCCGTACCGCCTGGTCGTCGGAGGTCCGGGCTGGGCGCGCGACCGGCTGCCCGCCTCGGTCACCCCGGTGGCGAGCCTGGACGAAGCCGTCGCCGAGTTGACCTCGATGTACGGACGTCCCTGACCTCTGGCCGCGATCCGGGCCCCTGCCGCATCCGTTCTGCGCCTCCCCTGTTGCCCGCACGACGGCTTTAACTATGAACAAGTTTTGAAGCGTTTTCTCTGGGGGACGGGTGTGTACATGACCCTTGGAGACCGGATCGCGCAAGGCGACGAGACGGCGCTGACCGAGTGCTACGCGACGCTCGGTCCCCTCGTCCGTCACCACGTGGCGAGACTGGTACCCGGCCACGCGGTCGACGACGTCGTCCAGATCGTCTTCCTGGAGCTCTGGCGGGCGCGCCGGCGCTTCGACCCGTCACGCGGCCTCACTCCGTGGGTCCTGTCCATCGCCCGCAGGCGTGCCATCGACCGGTTGCGCTCCGAAGCACGCCACTACCGGCGGGCCGCCCCCCTTGAGGAGGCCGGCCCGATCCCCGACGCGGCTCTCGCCGTGGACGCCGCCTGCGACGTCCGCGAGGCCCTCGCGGTCCTGCCCCTCGCGCAGCGGCAGGCGATCGTGCTGGCCCACTTCGAGCAGCTGACCCAGCGGGAGATCGCCGATCGGCTGAACGTCCCGCTCGGCACCGTGAAGGCGCGCACCAGCCGGGGGCTGCGCCGGATGAGGGAGCTGCTGTGACCCCGCCCATGCCGCCGCCCGGCCCCGCTCCGCCCACCGGCCATCCGCGTCCCAGGCTCGCCGTGTCGAGCTGCCTGCTCGGCGCGCCCGTCCGGCACAACGGCGGCCACAGCCGCGACCGGTTCCTCACCGGCCTCCTCGCACACCACGTCGACTGGGTTCCCATCTGCCCGGAGATGGAGATCGGACTCGGCGCGCCCCGCCCCACCCTGCGCCTGCGCACCGACGGACGGATCGTCACCAAGGACGGGACCGCCGACCACACCCACGCCATGACCGCACTGGCGAACGACCGCATCCCCGCCATCGACGGCGTCGACGGCTACGTGTTCAAGTCCCGGTCGCCCAGCTGCGCGCTGCTGAACCTGCCGCGCTACGCGTCCGGGCTTCCCGGTGAACGCACCGACGGGCAGCCGGTGGACCGCCGCGGCTGCGGCCTCTTCGCCGCCATCGTCACCGGCGCCCTCCCGGACCTCCCCGCCGAAGAGGACGGACGGCTCAACGACCCCGTCCTCCGCGAGCACTTCGTCGAACGCGTCTTCGCCCACGCCCGGGTCCGCGAGTTCTTCGCCGGCGACTGGCGGCCCCGCGACCTCATCGCCTTCCACAGCCGCCACAAACTGCAGGTCCTCGCGCACGAGCCGTCCGCCTACCGGGAACTCGGCCGAATCGTCGCCCAGGCGGGCGCCCGTGACCCCGAGGAACTCGAAGCCGACTACCGCCGCACGTTCGGACGGGCTCTGGCCACCCGTCCGAAACGCGGCCGCGACACCAACGCGCTGCTGCACGTCCTCGGCCCTCTGAGCGAGCACCTCAACCCGGCTCGGCGCCGCGACATCGTGGCCGCCATCGAGTCCTACAGGTGCGGGGAAGCGCCGCTCAGCGTCCCGGTCGCCCTGCTGCGCCACCACGCCGAAGGCGAGCACCTCGACTACCTCGCGCAGCAGACCTACCTGGAGCCGTTCCCGCCCGACCTGCTCCTCCGGCATCACCTTTGATGAGCGCAGGACACCTGCCACCGGGTGTCCTGCGCCGTCGCGGCCGCTTTGACGAGGCGGGAGGCCTTACGTTGGAGTGGAGGGGCAGCGCACCCGGCCGAGGAGGAGAGGCTCATGAGCGGGACCGCGCCCGAAGTGTGGATCTCGGCTGCTGACGGTGACCTGATCCGTGCCGATGCGATCGTGATCCTGCGTCTGGACAAGACCGGCCGGTTGACCGTCCAGTTGCGCGACGAGGCGAAGGTCAGCGTGACCCTGCTGGAGGGATCGTCGGGTGGCGGTCACCCGCCCGCCGACTTCCACCGCCGGCTGATCCGGATGATCTCCGAGGTCACGGACTCCGGGAGTGCGCAGCTGATCAGCGCACGGTATGCGGACGGCGGATGGCGGTGGATCAGCGAGCCCCTGTAGGCGAACCAGGGCATCGCCGGACCAGGCAGGTTCTGGACGTCATGCCCGGCGGCGCCCGGCGGTCATGCCGCAGGTTCGGCTTCCACACCCGGAATCGTCCGGTCCATGAGCACACGGTCCAGCCCGGTGGTGTGGAGGAGATCGGCGAGCTGCCGGTTGGGGGCGTTCAGACGAACGGTGACGCCGAGCGCGGCGGCGCGGTCCCGGGCGCCGACCAGGACGGCGAGTCCAGCCCTGTCGCAGAACGACACCTCACCGAGGTCGAGTATCAGCAGCCGGCCGCTGTGCCGCAGCACGCCGATCAGGTGCTCGCGCAGCGCCGGCGCAGCGGCGGTGTCCAAGCTGCCGCGTAGCGCGACGATGGTGTGGCCGGGGCGCCGGCGGGCAGGCATCGACACCTCGGCGGGAGTCTGATCCGCGCCATCACCATCGGGCGCGGCGGTCGGGAAGGCGGTCATGCTGATCTCCGATCACGGGATGTCGCAGTACCGGCCGGGCGGCGGCCAGGGGCAGGTGGAAGTGCGGGCTCAGGGACGTGCGGGGATGTCACAGGACGCCAGGATCTCCTCCGGCGACACGCCGGTCACGGCCACCGTTTCGGCCAGGGCCGCCTCCGCCGACGACCGGGTCGTCTCAGGCGGTATGACCAGAAGCAGGATCGGCTTCGCACGGCCGCAGGAGATCGCGACCATGTGGTCGAGGTGGGGCAGCCACCCCACCCTGAGCTCCCGCCCCAGGACGGTGATGCGGAGCGGGACGTCACCCCAGTCATCGAAGTCGATGGTCAGGCGGGTGGGCATGCCCACCTGATCGACCAGGGCGTTCACGAGTTCGGTGAGTTCGGAGGCCGCGTCACGCGACCGGGGCCACCAGCCGCCGTCCATGACGCCGGGCCCGGCGTCGTTCGGCATCAGCCGCAACCGCGAGCCCGACGACGGCGGGGGCAGGGTCGACACGGTCGCGTTCGAAGCTTCCGCGAGTTGAGTGTTGCGGGCCATCTCGAAGGCCCCATTCTCGGTCCTGTCAAGGAACCGGGTCGTACATCGCCGAGGACGGCGCTGACATGGCGGCCTGCGCACGAAATGCCTTCGGTACCACCACACTACGCCAACGGAAGCGCCATACCCGGAAGGTCTCCCGCAGGACACGGTGGCGCGATCGGCCTGCCTGTCCACGTCAGGGGTGAAGCGTGGTCGGCGGACGAAGAGAACAGGCGATGTGATCTACGAAACTCTGTAGTGATCGAGGTAGATTTTCGGCGTGGGGACGGGTAGTGTTCCTGTCATCGAAGAGAGACGAGTCCATGAGAAGCGGCAGAGGACGAACTGCCGGAAGGTATGGATGAAAGTGGCCGGGCGTGCCGGGGCCAACGCAGTGCAAGGGGCTCCGGCAGCCGGCAGGCGTCGCTCCCGGCAGGTCGCCGGGAGCGACGGAACACAGGAAAACGCAGTACCCAGGGAAACAAGCAGTACAGGTAGTGATGTCGAGGAAAGGAGGGTTCGACGCCATCAGGATCGCCCGCAGCAGGCTCCAGTCACGCCGCGCGGGTACCGCAGTTCCACAGATTGGACGGTGGTCTACGGTCACGCATCTGCGATCCCCGCGCGTCCGCCCTTGTCTGGGCGGTCGAAGCGGAAGGCCGGCCCGTCAGGGCCGGTAGGTGGTGTTGTTCCTCTGGGCCCCGGCGCCGCAGTCTGGCGCCGGGGCCCCTGTCGTCGTCGCCGCCGAGGACAGTACGGAAGGTTTTGTGAAAGGACCCCACCCGGCCAAGGCCGATGAACAGGCAGACCAGCACCGCGCGCGAGCGGCCGCGCAGGATGACCATGACGGGCTCGAGGACAAGTTCGACGACGAGGATTACCCGGCCTACAGCATGGGCCGCGCCGCGGAGATGCTGGGTGTCACCCCGGCGTTCCTGCGCAGCCTGGGCGCCGCCCGGCTGATCGTCCCGCAGCGTTCGCCCGGCGGGCACCGCCGCTACTCCCGCTACCAGCTGCGCCTGGCACAACGCGCCCGCGACCTGGTCGACCAGGGAACCGCGCTGGAGGCGGCATGCCGCATCATCATCCTGGAAGACCAACTCGCCGAAGCCCAGCGCATCAACACCCTGCTCCAGCAGAACCGCGCCGCGCAGCAGCCGCCCCAGGACCAGGGATAAGCGGGCCACAGGCCCTCATCAGTGATGTGTTCAGGCGTGACGGCGCCGATTCCCCGACACGACCTCACCGGGAGCCGTCACCGAAGGAGAGCCTCATCGTGACGCCCCTTACGGGCCCGCCCCCTGCCCTCTCGTCGCGCTCTCCTCTACGATCTTGACCGAGCGCTCACCGGGCCGTGACCGCCGACGACCTGCCCGGTGAGCGTTTGCGCGCCGCCCGCCTGCACCCCGGGCATGCCAAAGGGCCCGTGGCCGGACGGATCCGGTCACGGGCCCTTGGCGCAGGACGTCAGTCCTTGTTGAAGTTGACCGCGCCCTCGATGGGCGGCGGGCTGTCGGGAACCGTGGACGGCTTCGGCACGCCCTTGAACGTGAACTTGGCGTTCTCCGCCGAGTCCTTGTTCTCGGGGTCGAAGCCCTCGGTGCCGACGATCACGATCTGGCCGGGCTTCAGCTCGTTGTACAGGATCTTCTCGGACAGGTTGTCCTCGATCTCCCGCTGGATCGTGCGGCGCAGCGGCCGGGCGCCGAGAACCGGGTCGTAGCCGCGGAGCGCGAGCAGGTCCTTGGCCTCCTGCCGCAGCTCGATGCCCATGTCGCGGTCGCGGAGCCGCTCGTCCACCTTGGCGATCATCAGATCGACGATCTGGATGATCTCCTTCGGGGTGAGCTGGTGGAAGACCACCGTGTCGTCGACGCGGTTGAGGAACTCGGGACGGAAGTGCTGCTTGAGCTCCTCCGACACCTTCGCCTTCATCCGCTCGTACGAGCCCTGCTCGTCGTTCTGCCGGGCGAAGCCCATCGAGACGCCCTTGGAGATGTCCTTGGACCCCAGGTTCGTCGTCATGATGATGACGGTGTTCTTGAAGTCCACGACGCGGCCCTGCGCGTCGGTGAGGCGGCCGTCCTCCAGGATCTGCAGCAACGAGTTGAAGATGTCCTGGTGGGCCTTCTCGATCTCGTCGAACAGGACGACCGAGAACGGCTTGCGGCGGACCTTCTCCGTCAGCTGGCCGCCCTCCTCGTACCCGACGTAGCCGGGCGGGGAGCCGAACAGCCGCGAGACGGTGTGCTTCTCCATGAACTCGGACATGTCGAGCTGGATCAGCGCGTCCTCATCGCCGAACAGGAACTCCGCGAGCGTCTTGGACAGCTCGGTCTTACCGACACCGGACGGGCCGGCGAAGATGAACGAGCCGCCGGGACGCTTCGGGTCCTTCAGGCCGGCGCGGGTACGCCGGATCGACTGCGAGAGCGCCCTGATGGCGTCCTCCTGGCCGATGACGCGCTTGTGGAGCTCGTCCTCCATGCGCAGCAGGCGGGTCGACTCCTCCTCGGTCAGCTTGAAGACCGGGATGCCGGTGGCGGTGGCGAGGACCTCGGCGATCAACTCGTCGGTGACCTCGGCGACGACGTCCATGTCGCCGGCCTTCCACTCCTTCTCCCGCTGCGCCTTCTGGCCGAGCAGCTGCTTCTCCGAGTCGCGCAGCGCCGCGGCCTTCTCGAAGTCCTGCGCGTCGATCGCGGACTCCTTGTCGCGCCGGACGTCGGCGATCTTCTCGTCGTACTCGCGCAGGTCCGGCGGCGCGGTCATCCGGCGGATGCGCATCCGCGAGCCGGCCTCGTCGATCAGGTCGATCGCCTTGTCGGGCAGGAACCGGTCGCTGATGTAGCGGTCGGCGAGCTGCGCGGCCGCGACCAGCGCGCTGTCGGTGATCGACACGCGGTGGTGCGCCTCGTAGCGGTCCCGCAGGCCCTTGAGGATCTCGATCGTGTGCGACAGGGACGGCTCGGCGACCTGGATCGGCTGGAAGCGGCGCTCGAGCGCGGCGTCCTTCTCCAGGTGCTTGCGGTACTCGTCCAGCGTGGTGGCGCCGATGGTCTGCAGCTCGCCCCGCGCCAGCATCGGCTTGAGGATGGACGCGGCGTCGATCGCGCCTTCGGCGGCACCCGCGCCGACGAGCGTGTGCAACTCGTCGATGAACAGGATGATGTCGCCGCGGGTGCGGATCTCCTTGAGGACCTTCTTCAGGCGCTCTTCGAAGTCACCGCGGTACCGGGAGCCGGCGACCAGCGCGCCGAGGTCGAGCGTGTAGAGCTGCTTGTCCTTGAGCGTCTCGGGCACCTCGCCCTTGACGATCTTCTGCGCGAGACCCTCGACGACGGCCGTTTTACCGACGCCGGGCTCGCCCACGAGGACGGGGTTGTTCTTGGTACGGCGGGACAGCACCTGCATGACCCGCTCGATCTCCTTGTCCCGGCCGATGACCGGGTCGAGCTTGCCCTCCCGCGCGGCCTGCGTCAGGTTGCGGCCGAACTGGTCGAGCACAAGGGAGGTGGAGGGAGCCGACTCCGAGGGGCCGCCGGAGGCGGCCGGCTCCTTGCCCTGGTAGCCGTGCAGCAACTGGATGACCTGCTGGCGGACCCGGTTCAGGTCGGCGCCGAGCTTCACCAGCACCTGGGCGGCGACGCCCTCGCCCTCGCGGATCAGCCCGAGCAGGATGTGCTCGGTACCGATGTAGTTGTGGCCGAGCTGCAGCGCCTCACGCAGCGACAGCTCAAGGACCTTCTTGGCACGCGGAGTGAACGGGATGTGGCCCGACGGCGCCTGCTGACCCTGGCCGATGATCTCCTCGACCTGCTGGCGCACCGCCTCAAGACTGATCCCGAGGCTCTCCAGAGCCTTGGCAGCGACACCTTCGCCCTCGTGGATCAGGCCGAGGAGGATGTGCTCGGTGCCGATGTAGTTGTGGTTGAGCATCCTGGCCTCCTCCTGAGCCAGGACGACAACGCGCCGCGCGCGGTCGGTGAACCTCTCGAACATCTCGTCGCTCCTCACAGAGCGGTTGGGCAGAGTCCGGAACGTCCGGAACTGTCCTTCCGCATGCTAGCCCGCCCCGAGGAGGCCGCCCGGTGCACTCCCACCAGAAGACGTTCCCCAGCTAAGCGCTGTTCAGTCTCATCCAACTACCGCATCGGTGCGTCATGTTCCCGCTACGCCTCAAGCGAACGGGGGCTTTCCGCAGGTCGGCGGGGCGCGGGAGGAGAGTGCCTTTTGGGCCGGAGTTCCGCCCGCCCGGCGTCTCTACCTCGCCTCGGCCGAGGCGAACCCCATTGCCGCTACGCCACAAGCGAACGGACATTCCAGTCTTTGGCGCGGTTCCCCGGTGGGTCATGTCCGGCGCCGGCCCGGACGGCGTGCCCGGGAGAGGGCGTTCTCCGGACGTCCCGTTTCCCCGGAGACGGCGTACTCCCGTGAGGACGGCCTTCCGTGCGGGCGGCGTTCTCCGGCGGAACGGGGAAGGCTACGGGTGGAACGGCGAAGGCTACGGGTGGAACGGCGAACGGCCCGTCTCGTTAAGGGAGACGGGCCGCCGGTGGAGGAGCGGCTCAGTTGGCCGCTTCGTACTGCTCGATCACGTGGGCCGGGATGCGTCCGCGCTCATTGACCTTGATGCCATTGTTCTTGGCCCAGGCGCGGATCTCGGCACTGCGTTCGCGGCTGGACGCGCCACGCTGCCGACGGCGGCGCGACACCGCGCCCGCCTTGCGGGACTTCTCCACGAACGGCTGCAGCGATTCCCGCAGCTTCGTTGCGTTGGTGCCACTCAGGTCGATCTCGTAGGAGGCGCCGTCGATCGAGAACGCTACGGTCTCGTCCGCCTCGCCACCGTCGAGGTCGTCGACGAGAAGCACCTGAACCTTCTGTGCCATGGGGACAGACCTTTCAGCTGGAGCAAACTTCAATCGGTTGACAAAGATATACCGAGAACTCCGCGGATGACAATTCCAGCACTCGCGTTCAACCGGGAGTCGGGACGAAGTCACCATCCCGCCGGTGACCCGGCGTAATCGACCTCATCGTTTCCGGGGACATCCGAGGGACGCGCGAGACCCGGCGGCGGCCCGGCGGCGGTGAATTTCCGGGCCGCGCGGGCGCGGCCGGGCTTTCGCGTGACGGGTGTCACGGCGGACCCGCCCTGACCTGGGCGGGCGCTCACGCATTGAGCTCGGGTTTGCGGTTGCCCCGGCTTTCGGCGCGGCAGCCGGTCCGGGCGGGAACTTTCCCGCCCGGACCTTAACAGGCGATGCACTCCGGCACCGCGGCCACGATTAACCCCTGACGTAACGGCGCTAACCGGCCGCCGGCGGGGAATCCGGGAGAGACCTGAGGGCACGGCAGGGCGGGAACCTGCCGGGACGCGGCACGACGCCCGAGCACGTTTGGGCGCGCGTATGCCCCGGGGACGCCGGGGAACGGAAAGCGGAGATCATCGCGCTGACCGGGACATGTGAACAGATAACGGAGTAGGAGGCAGGGCCGAAAATCTGTTCCGCGGACACCCGGCCACGAAGTCGCGTTCCACCATCCCACTGAAGCCCGCCGCCCGCGCTTCGGCGGCTGAATCAGGAGATTGAGGCACAATCCGACCGGCTGGTCTCCACTTCTTCAACATCCCGTCCACGTTCGCCCGCGCGAACGTGGTCCTCTCACAGCGGCTTCGCGCATGGGGGCGGGAAAGTCCGTTCCGGGTGAGACCGCGTCCCATCCAGAGTAAGTCCACCACAGCTATGAAGCGACACCTTGAAGCAGCCCCTTGAAGCGGCACGAGGCGGAACACAGGGCGGCGCACAGGCGGCACGGCAACGGCGGAGGAAGCAACTTTCAATCCGGAGGCAGCGTCCGGGACGAGACACATCCCTGCCGATTCAGGGCCGTAACCGGAACGAGCTGGGATTAGCCCCCGAACGGGGGCGTCCGAAACAGACCCGGCCCTCTCCCGCAAAGGCGTGCAGAGGGCCGGGGCCCCTCGTCCCGCGACGGTCGGATCGCGGGACGAGGGGCGGGGATCAGTCTGTCGGGAGCGCCGCCCGAACGCGCTCAGAGGGCCACAGAGGGCCGGAGAATCAGGAGCGGGGGCGTTTTACCACGAGCGTCCCGGCGAGCCTGTCATGGACGGCCTGGCGGCGCGTCCCCTCGAACATGAGCCCGGCGTTCGCGACCCAGAAGACGCTCGCCAGCAGACCGAGGACGGGAATCGGGCGCGCCGCGATCGGCAGCGAATAGACCGCCGCACGCAGAACGGACTGGAGAACGCCGGGACGCGCACCGGCGACAGGACGGCCAGGCTCGGCCTCCTTCGGAACGGCCTCCTCGGGCACGGCCACGGGCACAAATCCGGGCACGGACACAGGCAAGACCCCGGCACCGCCCATGGCCGGGCTGTCCGCCGCTTCTGTCGCCGCCCCGCCGGACTGTCCTTCCGGCTGGGCGGCGACGACCTCTATGCCCGCGAAGCGCTTGCCGAGGGTTCGGCCCCAGAGGGCGAGCTGGACCGCCTCGTACAGCAGCATGCACCCGGCCACGGCGGGCGGGGCGACAAGGTCCACCATGTGCCCGGACACCAGTTCGCGGACAACGACGATTACGGGCACACCGACGATGAGCGTGTCGGCCACGCGCGCGAGCAGGCGCTGACCCGGTTCTGCGAGGGAAGCCGCCATCGCGGCCTTACTCCGCGTACTCGGTGTACTCGTCGTATCCGGCACGCTCGTCGATGACGAGCGTGCCGGCGAAGCGGTCGTGCAGAGCCTGATGGAGGGGCTGGTCCCAGATGGCCCACAGGTAGGCCATCAGACCGCCCACCCAGACGAGCGCCATCCCATACGCGGCGTACTCCCACACCATCACCGCTAGGACGAGGAAGAAGAAGACACCGATCTGGTAGCCCACGTGGACGATCCCAGCACGCCAGGCAGCCTGCGTCGCGGTCATCGGCTGACCCGCAGGACGCGCCTGCACGATGCCCAGGCCCATGATGCGCTTGCCCAGCGTCCGCCCCCACATGGACAGCTGGACGGCCTCGTAGAGGAACGGCAGCACCGACATGACACAGAACAGGGTGAAGATGATGGGCCAGTTCCAGATGCCGCCCGAGTCCTCGTCATTGGGGCCCGTATCGCCGAGGCCGAACGCGGCGACCGTCACCGGAAGGATGAGCGCAAAGCCGAAGACCGCGACGAGCCCATTGTCGATGACCCGCGCTACTGCGCGCCGGTGGATCGGGGCCAACTCCATCTCATCGCTGTGGGAGTGACCGTAGGAGCCGCCGTACTGGTCGTAGGACGACTCATAGGTCGCCTCGTGGGTCTGCCCCCAGTCCTGCTGAGGCTGCTGCCACTGCTGCTGCCATTGCTGGTGCGACGGCTGCCGCTGGGGTTGCTGCCACTGGGAACCTTGGTACGGGGGTGGCGGGCCGTGGGAACCCTGGCCCTGCGGCGGTTGGTAGCGCCGCCCGCGGTTGGGGGAATCGCTCATTTGGGTCAGTCCTCCAGGCGAAGCAACATCCGGGTGTTGCCCAACGTATTCGGCTTGACCCGGTCGAGGTCCAAGAACTCTGCCACGCCTTCGTCGTAAGAGCGGAGAAGCTCCTCGTACACCTCTGGCGCCACCGGAGTCCCGAGGATCGGCTGGAAGCCGTGGCGGGCGAAGAAGTCCACCTCGAAGGTAAGGCAGAACACCCTCCGCACGCCGAGTTCCCGCGCGGTCTCCAGGAGGCGGGCGACGATGCGATGCCCGATGCCGCGCCCGCCGTACCCCTCGTCCACGGCGACGGAACGGACCTCGGCGAGGTCCTCCCACATCACGTGCAGGGCTCCGCAGCCGATGACGGTGCCCGGCGTCCCGTGCTGGACTTCCTCGGCGACCCAGAACTCCTGGACGTCCTCGTACAGCTTCACCGTGGACTTCTTCAGCAGGCGTCGCCCCGCCGCCGCGTACAGATCGACCAGCCTGCGGATCTCCTGAACGTCGGCGGTGCGGGCACGACGGATAACGACTTCCACAAACAGGCGAGATTACCGAACGCCGGGGCGGGCTCGGCCCCCCAGTTCGCCCCGCCCCACGACCTGCGACTTCGCGGGTTCTGGTTGGCATCCATTGCTGGTTCCGTTAGTGTCCATCGCTGATGTCGGCCACCCGTAGAACGGAGGCCGAACCGCCGAGTCCACGGGCCGTAACCAGCGTCCTGCGGAGCCGGGGACCCACTTTCGGAACGTTCGGGGGAATCGCCCCCCGGGCCGAAACCGTGAGGGGTGAATCCGCAGCGTCGCGGGCCGACCCGCAGACGCTCGCGGAGGGGCTGCTCCGGCCCCAACCCGTCAGCTAACCCGGTAGGCGGACAAGGAGAGGAGAATTCGTGGAGCCATCGCGGCCTGCTTCCCCTTCACGATTTCGCGGCCGCGCGGTCACCGTGGCCGGCGCGCTCGTCGCCCTCACGGCGGCGCCGCACGCGATCACACCGCACACCATCGCCGTCGCGCACGCCGACCCGGAGCCGTCCACCAAGGAGCTCCGCTCCCAGGCGTTCAAGCTCGCCGATCAGCTGGAGCAGCTCACCGAGCAGTACAACGGCCTGAAGGTGAAGCTCGCGCAGTCCAAGCGCGCCGCCAAGGTCGCCACCGAGAACGCCGAGCGGCAGGAGAAGGCGCTCCAGGCGATCCGGCAGAAGGTCGGCACCCTCGCCGCGACCAGCTACATGCAGGGCGGCTCCGACCCCGCGGTCTCGTTCGTCGCCTCCCAGGACCCGCAGGCCGTCCTCGACCAGGCCGCGACCCTCAACTACTTCGCCAAGCAGGACAGCACCAAGGTCCTCGGGCTCATGCAGGCCATGCAGGCCGCCCAGCGCGCCCGCAAGTCCGCCGAGGGGCGCGCCCAGCAGGTCAAGCAACTGCGGACCCAGCTCGACTCGCAGCGCAAGAAGGTCACCGACACCTACGAGAAGGTCCGCAACACGATCGTCAAGAGGGACCCTTCCCAACTCGCCAAACTCCCCGTCATCGGCACCGGCAAGGCCGCGCAGGCACTGCGCTACGCCATGGGCAAGATCGGACGCCCCTATGTCTGGGGCGCCGCCGGGCCGAGCGCGTTCGACTGCTCCGGCCTCACGATGTGGGCCTACGCGCAGGTCGGCATCAACCTCCCGCACTACACCGGCAGCCAGTGGAACGCGGGCACGCACGTGTCGCGCAGCGAACTCCAGCCGGGCGACCTCGTGTTCTTCTACGCCGACCTCCACCACATGGGGATCTACGTCGGCGACGGCAAGATGCTGCACGCCCCGCACACCGGCGACGTCGTGAAGATCGCCCCCATGGGCGGACGCCCCTTCGCCGGCGGCGTCCGGGTCGCCTGACCGATCGCGAAGCTCGCCGAGACCTCGAGCGGAGCCCGAGCCCGGCTCCGTCCTGCTCGCGCGCTGCCTGCCGGTGTATGCGTGACCGGCGTGTGCACGGCTCGCGCGGCCAGGGCAGCGCACATGATCGAGCGATCCATCGGCGTGGTCCTCGAACGCCGTCCGCGGCGACGCCTTCTGCAGGGACCTACCTGTCAGAGCGTCGACGCCGCCGCTGCGGGGTCGGACGGAATTCGAATGAGCTCGCCGCCTGGATCTCTTGGTGACGCTCGCCCGTCCCCTGGCGAGCGTCGGGGGGTGAAGCCGGCTAGATGAGCTGCCTCCGGGCCGCCCACACCACGGCCTCGATAGGGGTGTTGACCTCCAGCCGGTCGCAGATCGTCCGCAGCCGGCGCCGCAAGGTCCGTGCGCTCAACTCCAGCTTGCGTGCCGCCACATCGGCGGTGACACCGCTCGCGATCTGGGCGAGCAGCCGGATCTCCTCCTCGCTCAGCCCGAAATCGTCGGTGCCACGACGTGCGAGTGTGGCTGTTTCCACTCCGTCCTCCCTCGTCCGTGGTGATGACCGCGGGGATGCAGCCGTCCGCTGCACAGGCACGGGTTGGGCCTCGATCTGTACGCGCGTTGGGTTGCCGGGTCCGGAGCCTTCCGGACTTAGATCATCGGGTTCCTTTTCTGTCTCGCGTGCTTGGCCGGAGGTGGCCGCCTGGCCGATTGCGGGGTCGTTCGGGGGAACTCCGGGTGACGATGCACTCGTTGGTCGTCCGAGGGAGCCGGGATGAGATCGCCAGCCATCCGCACCCGTCCCCTCTCGTTGGACTCGCCAGGTCGCACTGCGGACCAAGATCGTGAATCGTTTCAAGCTACGCTTCGGCTCGGAACGCTAGGCGGCCGGATCCGGCCCGTCAAGCGCTGTCCAAATGCGGTGTGCGACCGTTTGACGACGGTACGTGGTCACACCGTCGGCGCCATGCCGCGTAAAACTCCACTACCTGGGAGAACACTCCTGGGGCGGGACGAGGAGCGAGTTGCCACAGACCAGTATCCGTGAGGTTGCGAGGCGTGCTGGGGTCTCAGTTGGGACCGTTTCGAATGTCCTAAACCGGCCAGACCTCGTGGCCGAAGCTACCCGTGACCGGGTTCGCGCGGCGATCGAGGAGCTCGGATTCGTGCGGAACGAGACCGCGCGCCGGCTCCGCCGGGGCCCCGAGCGCACCGCGGGCGAGTTCGGCGATCAGCCGCGCCGGGCCTTCGGCATCGTCGCCGAGGACCTCACCAATCCGTACGCCTCCGATGTCGCGCGCGGCGCCGAGGCGGCCTTCAACGCGGCGGGCCACGACGCGCTCTGGCTCTCCAGCGACCAGTCGTCCGCCAAGGAGCGCCGTTCGCTCGAACTCCTGGAGGAGCAGCGCGCCGCCGGTGTCCTGATCATCCCGGTCGGCGGGGATCCGGGTGGCCTGTCCCGGCTGCGCGCCGCCGGCATGAGCGTGGTGCTGATCGACCGTGACTCGTCCGAGGCGTGCTCGGCTCGGGTCGACCACGTCGCGGGCGGGGAGATCGCCGCCGCCCACCTGCTCGGCATCGGCCGCGAGCGGATCGTCTTCGTGACCGGCGTCCCGGAACCGCAGCCGTGCGTGGACCGCCGCGACGGCGCGGCCCGGACGATCGTCGAGGCGGGTCTCAGCAAGCCGCGCACGCTGGTCCAGGACGCACTGAGCCCCACCGAGGGCCAGGCCGCCGCCCACGAGGTCATGGCCCTCTCGCCGCGGCCCGACGGAGTGTTCTGCGCCAACGACCTGCTGGCCATCGGCCTGATCAACGAGCTGACCCGGCTCGGCGTCCGCGTGCCGGACGACATCGCCGTCATCGGCTACGACGACATCGAACTGGCCGCGAGCGCGGCCGTCCCGCTGACCACGATCCGGCAGCCGCGCCGCGAGCTGGGCTGGGAGGGCGCCGAACTGGCGCTGGCCGAAATGGCCGAGGGCAGCTCCCACCAGCACCGCCAGGTCGTCCAGCACCCCGAACTGGTCATCCGCGAAAGCGCCTGACGCCGGCCGGGACCGGCGGCGGACGGCTCTGTTGACATTTCGTCTTATTTTCGGATGACTGGTCTCATGGAGGACAGGAGCGGGCAGGTCGTGGAGGCCGGGGCCGCAGCGGTCCTCGGGTTCGATCCGGGTGATCCGGCCTTCCGGGCCGACCCTTACGCGCACTACCGCCGCCTTGCGTCCGGTGAAAGACGCCTACATCAGACGGACGTCGGCCTCCGCGTGACCACGTCCTACGGCCTCTGCGAGCAGGTGCTGCGCGATCCCCGGTTCGGGCACCGTCCCGAAGGTGGCGGGCTGTGGCGCGAGTCGCCGGCCCGGAACCCGTCCTTCCTGACCATGGACCCGCCCGACCACACCCGGCTTCGCCGCCTGGTGAGCAAGGCGTTCACCCCGAGGCTCGTCGAGCGGCTGCGGCCCCGGGTGGAGGCGCTGGTCGACGAGCTGCTGGACGGGGTGTCCGGCGAGGTCGATCTGATCGCGACGCTGGCGTATCCGCTCCCCGTCATCCTGATCAGCGAGATGCTCGGCGTCCCCTCGCGAGACCGCGACCTGTTCAAGGGCTGGTCCGACAGCCTCGCGCGCGGTCTCGACCCCGACTTCCTCCTGCCGGAGGCCGAGATCGCACAGCGGGAAAGGGCTCGTGAGGAGTTCGCTGCGTACTTCCGTGGACTGGCCGCAGAGCGTCGCGCCCTGCCCCGGGAAGACCTTCTGAGCGCCCTCGTGAGCGTCTCCGACGGCGGTGACGCCCTTTCGGAGGAGGAACTCCTCGCAACGTGCGTCCTGCTGCTCGTGGCGGGCCATGAGACGACCGTGAACCTCATCGGGAACGGCGCGCTGGCGCTACTCCGCAATCCTGCGCAGTTGGAGCTTTTCCGGAGGCGCCCTGGGAATGTCCAAGCGGCCGTGGAGGAACTCCTCCGTTACGACCCGCCCGTCCAGCTCACCCTTAGGGCCGCCTTGGAGGACGTCGACCTGGACGGGACGCTCATCGAACGCGGAAGGCTCGTCCTACTGCTGACCGGTGCCGCCAACCGTGACCCGGCCGTTTTCGACGACCCCGACCGGCTCGACCTCACGCGCTACTCCGAAGGGCATGACACGCCACGACACCTGTCGTTCGGGCACGGCATCCACTTCTGCCTGGGCGCGCCGCTGGCCCGGCTGGAGGGCCAGGTCGCGCTCAAGAAGCTCTTCGAACGCGACGTGGCCCTCGCCGACGACACCGGCCTCGTCTACCGGGACAACCTCGTCCTGCGCGGCCTGCGTGACCTTCCGGTCACTATTCGGGCTTGACCAGCGGGAACAGGATCGTCTCCCGGATGCCCTTGCCGGTGAACGCCATGATCATCCGGTCGATGCCGGCGCCCATCCCGCCCGTGGGCGGCATCGCGTACTCCAGGGCGCGCAGGAAGTCCTCGTCCAGTTGCATGGCCTCCGGGTCGCCGCCCGCCGCGAGCAGCGACTGCTCCGTCAGCCGGCGGCGCTGCTCGACGGGGTCGACCAGCTCGGAGTAGGCGGTGCCGAGTTCCGTCCCGAAGCCGATGAGGTCCCACTTCTCGGTGAGGAGGGGCTCCTCGCGGTGCTGTCGGGTCAGCGGGGACGTCTCGACCGGGTAGTCCATGACGAACGTCGGCTGGACGAGGGTGTGCTCGATCAGCTCCTCGAAGATGTCCTGGACGAGCCTGCCCTGCCCCCACTTCGGGTCCCACGAGAGGTCGCGGGCGTCGGCGAGCTTACGGACGTCCTCGATCGGCGTGTGGGGCGTGACCTCCTCGCCGAGCGCCTCCGACACCGACCCGTACAGCGTGATGCGCGGCCACTGGGCCAACCCGAGGTCGATCTCCACCCCGTCATGGACGACCACCGTGGTGCCCAGTGCGGCCACAACCGCCTTCTGGTACATCCGCTGGGTCAGGTCGGCCATGTCGTTGTAGTCGAGGTACGTGCCGTACGCCTCCAGCATCGTGAACTCGGGGTTGTGCGTGGAGTCGGCGCCCTCGTTCCGGAAGTTCCGGTTGATCTCGAAGACCTTCTCGATGCCGCCGACGACGAGCCGCTTCAGGTACAGCTCGATCGCGATGCGCAGGTAGAGGTCCATGCCATAGGCGTTGATGTGCGTCTTGAACGGACGCGCCGCCGCCCCGCCATGGATGGGCTGCAGCATGGGGGTCTCGACTTCGAGATAGCCCTCCTCATGCCAGAAGTCCCTCACCGCGCGCACGGTCGCGCTACGGATCCGCGCCATCTTCCGCGCTTCGTCATTGACGATGAGGTCGACGTACCGGTGCCGGACCCGCGCCTCCGGGTCGGTCAGGCCGGCGTGCTTCTCCGGCAGGGGCCGCAGGCACTTGGACGTGATGGCGAACCGGTCGGCCATGATGGACAGCTCACCGCGACGGGACGTGATGACCTCGCCCTCCACGCCGATGTGGTCGCCGAGGTCGACCTCGCGCTTCCAGAAGTCGAGCTGCTCCTCCCCCACCTTGGCCAGGGACAGCATGACCTGGAGGTCGCCGCCGCCGTCCCGGATGGTGGCGAAGCACAGCTTGCCGGTGTTGCGGACCAGCATGACGCGACCGGTGACGCCGACCTTCTCGCCCGTCTCGGTGCCCGGCTCCAGGGCCGGGTGTTTCTCCCGGATCTCGGCGATCGTCGCCGTGCGCGGGAAGGTCACCGGGTAGGGGTCGATTCCGCTTTCGCGGAGCCGGTCGAGCTTCTCCCGGCGCACGCGCATCTGCTCCGGGAGCTCGTCGAAGGTCTCGTCACTCACGTCCCAAGGCTATCCAGCCCGCCGGACGCGCCGCGAACGGCTTCCGCCGCTAGGGGGTGTTGCGCTCGTAGATGAGCCGGAGGCCGATGAGCGTCAGCCACGGCTCGAACACGTCGATGCTGCGGGACTCCTCCAGGACGAGCGGGGCGAGGCCGCCGGTGGCGATGACCTTGACCTCCTCCGGGTCTGCGGCGAGCTCGTCGGACATGCGCTCGACGATGCCGTCCACCTGCCCGGCGAAGCCGAAGATGATCCCGGACTGCAGCGCCTCGACGGTGTTCTTCGCGATCACGTTGCGCGGCCGGACCAGCTCGATCTTGTGGAGCTGCGCACCGCGGGACGAGAGCGCGTCGATCGAGATCTCGATGCCGGGGGCGATCGCACCGCCCACGTACTCGCCCTTGGCGGACACTGCGTCGAACGTGGTCGCGGTGCCGAAGTCGACCACGATCGCGGGCCCGCCATGGGTGTGGACGGCGGCGAGCGCGTTCACGATGCGGTCGGCGCCGACCTCCTTGGGGTTGTCCATGCGGACCGGGACGCCGGTCTTGACGCCCGGCTCCACGATCACCGCGGACACGTCGCCGTAGTAGCGGCGGCACATCTCCCGCATCTCGTGCAGGACGGACGGGACCGTGGAGCACAGAGCGATTCCGCTGATGTCGGTCTCCGCCAGCAGCGGGCTCTGCTGCACGAGGCCCTGCAAGACCACCGCGATCTCGTCGGCGGTCCGCCGAGGATCGGTGTTGATCCTCCAGTGCTCGATCACCTCGTCGCCCTCGAACAGGCCGAGGACGGTCTGGGTGTTACCGACGTCGATGGTGAGCAGCATCAGGTCCCCGCTGGTCAGGAAAAGTCAAGGCCGATGTCGAACACGTGCGCCGAATGCGTCAGCGCGCCGACGGCAAGGTAGTCCACCCCGGTCACGGCGACGTCTCGGGCCCGGTCCAGGGTAAGCCCACCACTGGCCTCAAGCTCCGCCCGCCCCGCCACAAGGCGTACCGCCTCGGCCATCTCGGCGTCGCTCATGTTATCGAGGAGGATGCTCGTCGCGCCCACCGCGAGGGCCTCCTCCACTTGCGCAAGGGTGTCGCACTCCACCTGGACGTGCAGGGACGGGTACACGGCGCGGATCGCCTCGTAAGCCTCGGTGACGCTTCCGGCCGCCGCGATGTGGTTGTCCTTGATGAGAGCTGCGTCGTGCAGGCCCATCCTGTGGTTGACCCCGCCGCCGCAGTGGACGGCGTATTTCTGCAGGGCGCGCAGCCCGGGAAGGGTCTTGCGGGTGTCACGGATCCTTGCCTTCGTGCCGTCCACGGCGTCCGCCCACCGCCGCGTCGCCGTCGCGATCCCGGACAGGTGGGTGAGCAGGTTCAGGGCCGTCCGCTCGGCCCTCAGCACGGCCCTGGTCTGCCCGCTGACCGAGATGAGGACCTGGCCCGGGGCGACGCGGTCGCCGTCCTCGACCTTCGCCTCATAGGCGACGTCCAGCATGTCGAACACGAGGCAGGCGACCGGGATGCCGGCGACGACACCCTCGTCCCGCGCCCGGAGGTCCCCTGCCGCGGTGTCCTCCGGCGCGAAGATCGGCATGCTGGTGACGTCGACCTCCCCGTCCTCCGACAGCGCCGTCTGGACGAGGTTTTCCACAGTTCGCGGATCCAGCCCGGCGGCGCTCAGGCGCTGCGAGAGTTCCGGTGTCATGAGCGCTTTCCTTCCAGAGGTTCCGGTGTCATGAGCGCTTTCCTTCCAGAGGTTCGTAAGTGGTCACCAGGACGTCACCTGCCAGCCGCGTCACCAGGTGGCCGCGCCACGCGCCGTCCGCCCGCTCGGGGAAGTCCTCCCGCCAGTGGCTCCCGCGCGTCTCCTGCCGCCGCCGCGCCGCCGCCACGATCGCGGACGCGACGGTGTGCAGGTTGGCGACCTCCCAAGCCTCCACCCCCGGCTCCGCGTCCCCGCCACCGAGCCCCGCCAACCGGCGCGCCGCACGCTCCAGCCCGTCCGCCCCTCGCAGCACCCCCGCGCAGGAGGACATGATCCGCTGAATCTCCCCTCGCGCCCCCGCTCCAAGCAACCCCACCGGCATTCCGCTCGCTGGCCCGTCGCCCTCCGGTGGGTTGGCCGGGGGCGGTTCGTGAGTTGCCGGAAGGGTTCGGGAGAGGTCCTCGTGAAGGGCCGCGGCGATGCGAGTGGCGAAGACGAGGCCCTCCAGAAGGGAGTTCGATGCCAGACGGTTCGCGCCGTGGACGCCGGTGCAGGCGACCTCGCCGCAGGCGTAGAGGCCGGGGACGGAGGTGCGGCCGTGCAGGTCCGTGCGGACGCCGCCGCTGGCGTAGTGCGCCGCCGGGACGACCGGGATGGGCTCGGTCACCGGGTCGATGCCGTGGTGCCTGCACGCGGCCAGAATGGTCGGGAAGCGGTTCTCCCACATCGCGGCGCCGAAGTGGCGGCCGTCCAGGAGCATGCAGGACGCGCCGGTCTCGCGCATCCGGTTCGTGATCCCCCTGGTGACCACGTCGCGCGGGGCGAGTTCGGCGAGTTCGTGCCGTCCGACCATGAACCGTTCCCCGGCGTGGTCGACCAGGTGGGCGCCCTCGCCCCGGACGGCCTCGGAGATCAGCGGCTGCTGCCCGGTCGCGCCGTCGCCGAGCCACAGCACGGTCGGGTGGAACTGGACGAACTCCAGATCGGTGACCTCGGCCCCGGCGCGCAGCGCGAGCGCGACGCCGTCGCCGGTCGAGACCTCCGGGTTCGTCGTGGCGGAGAACACCTGGCCGAGCCCGCCGGTCGCGAGCACGACGGCGCGGGCGCGGACGGCGCCGACGCCGCCCGGCTGCCCCTCGCCCATGACGTGGAGGGTGATCCCGGCGGCGCGTCCGGCGGCGTCCTTCAGCAGGTCGAGGACGAGCGCGTGCTCGATGACCTCGACGCCGGAGTCCTTCAGCTCGGCGCGGAGGGCGCGGCTGATCTCGGCGCCGGTCGCGTCCCCGCCCGCGTGCGCGATGCGGCGCCGGTGGTGGCCGCCCTCGCGGGTCAGCGCGATGCCGCCGTCCTCGGCACTGTCGAACGTGGCGCCCAGCTCGATGAGCCCGCGGACGGCGTCCGGCCCTTCGGTGACGAGCGCCCGGACGGCGTCCTCGTCGCACAGCCCGACCCCCGCGACGAGGGTGTCGGCGAGGTGCTCCTCGGGGGTGTCGTCCGGGGCGAGCGCGGCGGCGATCCCGCCCTGGGCCCAGCGGGTCGACCCGGCGTCCAGGAGGGCCTTGGTGACGAGCAGCACCCGCCCGTGCGGGCGGCAGCGCAGCGCGGCGACCAGTCCGGCGATGCCGGAGCCGATGACGACGACGTCGGCCTCGACCGTCCAGCCGGGCGCGGGGGCGGGGAGAACGGAAGGGATCACGAGCCCTCCTCCGGGATCGGTTTTCGTCATTATGACCCTAACCCCCGGGAGCCCGAACGCCCGACCCCCACATTCCCGGCAACCCACCAGTCCGCCCGGGCACCGGAGTGCGCGCCGCCCCCAGGCGCACCGCCCCGCGCGACCTGGGCGGCCCGGCCGTCCCTGCCGCCGCCGCCCAGACCGAGGCGCCGCTTCAGGTCAGTCCCGGACCAGGTCGCCCCGCGTGGTCCTGGTGCCGGGGACGGGCTCGGCCGGGTCGGAGCCCAGAGAGATGATCTTGTTGTCGCGGTCGACGTGCACGACGGTCGGGACGAACTCGCGGGCCTCGGCGTCGGCGAGCTGGGCGTAGCTGATGATGATCACCAGGTCGCCGGGCTGGACGAGGCGGGCCGCGGCGCCGTTGATGCCGATGACGCCGGAGCCGCGCTCGCCCGCGATCAGATAGGTCTCCAGGCGCGCGCCGTTGTCGATGTCCACGATCGCGACCTGCTCGCCGGGCAGCAGGTCGGCGGCGTCCATCAGGTCCTGGTCGATGGTGAGCGAGCCGACATAGTGCAGGTCGGCCTGGGTCACCGTGGCGCGATGGATCTTGGACTTGAACATCGTCCGGAACATCAGTGCTCCTTGCCGAGCTGGAGGTGAACGTTGTCGATGAGGTGGGTGGCGCCGACGCGGCCCGCGACGGCGAGGACGGCCGGGCCGCCGGAGGTGACCGGGGCGAACGTCGCCGGGTCCACGAGCACGAGGTAGTCGAGAACGAGGGGCGGGTCGGCTGCCGCGGCCTTGTCGAGGACGGCGCCGGCGGCGCCGAGCACCGCGTCCGGCCCTTCCGCGGCGGCGTCCGCACCGGCCCGGAGGGCACGCGACAGGGCGAGCGCTGTGCCGCGCTCGGCCGGCGACAGGTAGCGGTTGCGGCTGGAGAGGGCCAGCCCGTCCGGCTCCCGGACGGTCGGGCCGCCGGCGACGCGGACGGGCACGTTCAGGTCGGCGACCATCCGGCGGATCATCGCGAGCTGCTGCGCGTCCTTCTCCCCGAAGATCGCCACGTCGGGCCGGACGAGATTGAGCAGCTTCAGCACGACGGTGAGCATCCCGTCGAAGTGGCCGGGCCGTGCCGCGCCCTCGACGACCTCGCCCATCGGGCCGGCCTTGAGCGTGACCTGTGGTTCGTCCGGATACATGACGTCCCGGGTCGGCGCGAAGATCAGGTCGACGCCCGCGCCGGCGCACGCCTCGACATCGGCGTCGAACGTCCGCGGGTACCGGTCGAAGTCCTCGCCGGGGCCGAACTGGAGCGGGTTGACGAAGATGCTGACGGCGACCGTGCCCGCGCTGCGGCGCGCCTGGCGCATCAGGGACATGTGCCCCTCGTGAAGCGCGCCCATGGTGGGGACGAACGCCAGCGTGCCCTCGACGCGAGCACGCGCCTCGGCGAGTTCCTCCCGCGTCCGCACAATGACGGGTTTCACACGACCTCCCACATCATCCGACTCCGACCCCGCAACCTGTCTCCCGCCCGGCGGCCCCCGACCGAACGGCGGGCCCCGGCCGCAAGGCGTCCGGACTTCCGCCTCCTGAACGCCCAACCCGAACCGCCCGCTTCCCGATCAAGCCGGACAGTGGACTCCGGCGGCACACACGGCGCGCGCAGAACGTCCGGACGCCGCGGCTCAGGGGGTGCGGGCGCTCGGAGGCGGGGACGGGGGTGGATGTGATCAATCGGCCAGGGCTTCCAGGAGGAGTTCGGCGGCTTCGGGCTTGAGCAGTCCGGCGGCGAGCGCGCGGTCGGCGGTGAGGCGGGCCAGCGCGACGTAGGCGCGGCGGCTCTCCGGGGAGACCTTCGCCAGCTCGGCGACGTGGTCGGAGACCGTGCCGGCGTCACCGCGGGCGACCGGGCCGGTGAGGCCGTCGAGGCCGAGTCGCAGGCCGTTGTCCAGGGCGGCGCCGAGGAGCGGGCCGAGCATCCGGCCGGGTTCGGCCACGCCCGCGCGGGCCAGCAGGTCCATCGACTCGACGACCAGCGTGACCAGGTGGTTCGCGCCGCCGGCGAGAGCGGCGTGGTAGAGCGGACGGGCCTCTTCGGTGATCCAGACGGGTTCGCCGCCCATCTCCAGGACGAGCGCCTCGGCGACCGGGCGCAGCGGCTCGGGCGAGGTGACGCCGAACGAGATGCCGGTGAGCCGGTTCACGTCGTCCGGACGTCCGGTGAACGTCATCACCGGGTGCAGCGCCAGCGGCAGCGCGCCCGCGCGGGTGAGCGGGTCCAGGACGGCGGTCCCGTAGCGTCCGCTGGTGTGCATGATCAGCTTGCCGGTGACGGGGACTCCCGCGGAGACCAGGCCGGACGCGAGCTCGGGCAGCTCGTCGTCCGGGACGGTCAGCAGCACCAGGTCGGCGGCCGCCACCACGTCCTGCGGTGTCGCGACGTCCGCGCCCGGGAGGCGTTCCTCGACGCGCGTCCGCGACCGGTCGGACACGGCGGTCGCGGCGACCACGCGATGGCCCGCGCGGGCCAGCGCGGCGCCGAGCGCCGTGCCGACACGGCCGGCGCCGACGACTCCGACCGCGAGCCGGGCGGGCCTGTCCTGCGGGGAATCCGGCCCGTTTCCGGGCGCGCCGGAGGCGGGCTTGGCATAGGGGTCCATCGGTTTCGTTCCAGTCCTCACATGTAGGTACCGGACGGTCGCGAACCAGAGTACCCATGGGATCCGGTCACGTGGTCCGGTGGGTGACGAGCGCCACCCCGGCTCCCCATTCAGTCATGCGCGAGGGGCTCCGCGACGGACGTCTTCGCGGCGCGCCGCGCCATGCCCGCGCGGGCATGGCGACGACCTGAGTCGCACGGACCCGCCTCGGAGGTCGGAACGCCGAAACGCCGGAGACCAGGACGGTCTCCGGCGCTGCGGTGACGGGCGTGAGGGGCCCGCCATGAAGATCAGTGAGGATCAGCCGTTGACGGACGCGCCGCCCTTGCAGGACGCGCTCTGAATGCCGAAGGTCAGGACGTTGTTGCCGCAGACGTCGATCGCGGTGGAGATCGGAATGATCACCTGGTTGCCGTTCAGCACCCCGAAGTTGCCGCTGGTCTGGTTGTTGGAGCCGATCCCACCGCCGTGGCCGTGGTGGTGGCCCTTGCCGTGGTGGTGGCCCTTGCCGTGGTGGTGGCCCTTGTCGTCGTGGTGGCCCTTGTCCTGGTGGTGACCCTTGTCGTGGTGGTCCCAGCCGTTGCCGTAGGCGGAGGCGTAGGCGGGCGTCGCTGCCAAGGCGGAGCCGGCGACGGCGAAGCCGAGGATGCCGGTGGCGGCAAGCTTCTTGAACACGAGAATCCTCCCGTACGTGGGCTTAGCAGGCCCGATCTGTCTTTTCCGACGTCATCCGCGAAGACGGCGTCACGTACGGTAGTTACCCAGCTACTCCTAGGCAGGACAATGGCGAGCATCACGATGAAGTCAAAAGGTCACCACGGAGGACCAAGCCGTTACGGAGAGCTACCGCTTCGGCCACTTCTGACCAGGCCTGTCTCGTAGGCGAACACGACCGCCTGCACCCGGTCACGAAGGCCGAGCTTCATGAGAATCCGTCCCATATGCGTCTTGACCGTCGCCTCGGAGACGAAGAGCCGTCCGGCTATCTCCGCGTTCGACATGCCGCGAGCGACGAGCCGCAGCACCTCGCCCTCCCGCTCGGTCAGGCTCTCGACGGCGCCGACCGCCTTCTCCCGCACGTCCGGCAGGTGTACCGCGAACCTGTCCAGCAGGCGCTTCGTCGTGCTCGGCGCCACCACCGCGTCCCCCGAGTGGACCGCCTTGATCGCCTCGATGAGCTGCGCCGGCCCGGCGTCCTTCAGCAGGAACCCGCCGGCCCCCGCCTTGATCGCCGCGAACGCGTACTCGTCCAGGTCGAACGTGGTCAGGATGACGACCTTCGGCCCGGACCGCGCCACCACCAGCCGCGTCGCCTCGATCCCGTCCATCCGCGGCATCCGCACGTCCATGAGGACGACGTCGGCCCGCGTGCCGCGCAGCAGTTCCAGCGCCTGGACGCCGTCGCCCGCCTCGCCCACCACCTCGATGTCGGGCTGCGCGTCCAGCACCATCCTGAACCCGGCCCGCACCAACTCCTGATCGTCCACGAGCACCACCCGGATGGGCTCCACCGCGTCACCGCCCTCCACCGCGTCACCGCCCTTCGCCACGTCTGTGCTGTCCGCCGCGTCCGGAACCTTCGCCGCGTCCGGAACCTCCGTCATGCCGCGACCTCCTCGCGCACCGGGATCCGCGCGACCACCTCGAACCCCCCGCCGGGACGCGGCGCGGCACGGACGTCGCCCCCGTACACCGCGACCCGTTCCCGCATTCCGGCGAGGCCGTGGCCCCGGCCGTCGTCGAACGCCGCCGCGCCGCGCCCGTCGTCCTCCACCAGGATCTCCAGCGCGTCGTCCGCGTAGCGCAGCCGGACCGACACCCTCACCCGCGGGCCCCCGTGTTTGAGCGTGTTGGTCAGTGCCTCCTGGACGATCCGGAAGACGGTGAGCTGGCGTCCCTCCGACATGGCCGCCGGCGTCCCGGCCACCTCGCACGTCACCGCCAGCCCGGACGCGCGGACCTGTTCCACCAGGTCGTCGATCTCGGCCACCCCCGGCTGCGGCGCGAACGCCCCCGCGTCGTCGTCCTCGCGCAGGACGCCGAGGAGCCTGCGCATCTCCGCCAGCGCCAGCCGTCCCGTCGAGGAGATCGTGTCGAGCGCCTGCCTGGCCCGTCCCACATCGGTGTCGATCGCGTAGGACGCGCCGTCGGCCTGCACCACGATCACGCTGACGTTGTGCGCCACGACATCGTGCAGCTCGCGGGCGATACGTGCTCGTTCGGCGGCCATGGCCACCTTGACCTCGTTGTCGCGTTCGCGTTCCAGGCGCTCCGCCCGCTCCTCCAGCGAACGCAGGTAGGCGCGACGCGTGCGCATGTGCAGGCCGAGCACGTACACGCCCCCCACGAGTACCGTCAGCATGAGGAACATGTACTTGCGGTCATCGGTGCCGGTCGGGTACCGCAAGGTCGCCGTTCCCGCGCCGATCTCGGCGACGAACGCCGCCGCGAGCCCCCAGCGGAACGAACAGCCGGCCGTGACCGTGTAAAGCCCGATGAGGACGGCGACGTTCGCCTGGACGGGTTCCGCACCCGCCAGGCACTGAACGAACGAGACCAGCGCGACCACGGCGAACACCGTGCGCGGGAACGTCCGGCGCAGGACGAGCGGACCGACGAGCAGGACCGTCAGCAACGCGTACAAGCGCGCGCCCAGCCCGTACGTCTCGCCCAGCATCGAGGGCACGGAGAGCAACAGGATCGGTGCCGCAAAGAACGCGTCGACCAGCAGCTTCCTACGCCGCAGCCACTCCCACATGCTCGCCGCCATGCCGACAGGGTACGGACACGCAGCTCAGCCACGGATCAGCCACAGGTCGGACCCACGTCCACCCCAAGGATGGCCCCTCCGTCCAGCCCGGCAGTCGTGTAGCGCCCCGCCACCGCGACGCCACGGGGGACGGCGGCGGGGCGGATGAGGCCGTGGACGGGGCTGGTCGCGGTAACGTCACAGGCGTGGCGGCGTTGGTTTCCGAATGGCTGACATGGCGCGCGGCAATGGAGCGGGCGCTGTACGGGGAGGACGGCTTCTACCGGCGCGGGGAGCGTCCGGCCGAGCACTTCCGCACCTCGGTGCACGCCTCGTCCCGGTTCGCCGCCGCCATCGTCCGCCTGCTCACCGAGGTCGACACCCTCCTCGGCCGTCCCGACCGGCTGGACGTCGTTGACATCGGCGCCGGGTCCGGGCGCCTGCTGGGCAACATCCTGGCCTGCGCGCCGCCCGACCTGGCGTCCCGGCTCGTCCCGACGGCGGTGGAGATCGCCCCCCGTCCCGCCGAGGTCCCGTCCCAGATCGTCTGGCGGCCGGACCTGCCCCGCCGCATCACCGGCCTCGCCGTCGCGAACGAGTGGCTCGACAACGTGCCGCTGGACGTGGTCGAACACACCCCGGACGGCGTCCGGACCGTGCTCGTCGACCCCTCCACCGGCAGCGAGCGCCCCGGCCCGGCGCCGTCCGCCGAGGACCTCGCCTGGCTGGAGCGCTGGTGGCCGCTCCGCGACCCCGGAGACCGCGCCGAGATCGGGCACCCGCGCTGCAACGCCTGGGCGTCGGTGATCGGGCGGCTGTCCCGGGGCCTCGCGCTCGCCGTCGACTACTCGCACGCGAGGGAGGCCCGGCCCGTGTACGGGACGCTGACCGGCTACCGCGACGGCGCCACCGTCCCCGCCGTCCCGGACGGATCCTGCGACGTCACCGCCCATGTCGCGCTGGACGCCTGCACCACCGCCGGTGAACGTGCCGGCGCCACGTCCACCCTGCTCACCACCCAGCGCGACGCGCTGCGCGCCCTCGGCCTGTCCGGCTCCCGCCCGCCGCTGGACCTCGCCTATCGCGACCCCCACGCCTACGTCGCCGGCCTGTGCCGTGCGGGCCAGGACGCCGAGCTGACCGACCCGTCCGGCCTGGGGGGTTTCGGGTGGCTCGCCCAGACGGTCGGCATCCCGATCCCCGCGGTCCTCGCCGGCTGACCCGGCCTCACCGGCGCGCTGCGTTCGGGACCGGGCCGGGGACGGGCCTGTCGGACGAGGTCAGCGTTCCACGTGGAGGGCTTGCAAGCCGCGCAGGACGTAGCCGGGCTTCCACTCCGGCTCCTCGGCCAAGCGGAGGTCCGGGGCCGCGCGGAACAGCGCGCCGAACGACTCGGCGAGCTCGATGCGGGCGAGCGGGGCGCCCAGGCAGTAGTGGACACCGAGCCCGAACGTGATGTGTGGATTCGGGTCGCGGGACAGGTCGAGGCGGTTCGGGTCGGCGAACACGTCCGGGTCCCGGTTGGCGGACGCGAACTGCAACGCCACCTCCGCGCCCCTCGGGATGTCGACGCCGGCGACCGTGATGTCCTCCAAGACCCAGCGCTCGAACATGGGCGCCGGAGTGTCGTACCGCAGCAGCTCCTCTACGGCCGTGGGGACGAGCGACGGATCGGCGCGGAGTCGCTCCAGCTCACCGGGGTTGCGGAACAGCGCCCACCAGCCGTTGCCGGTCGCGTTGACCGTGGCCTCGTGACCGGCGTTGAGCAGCAGGACGCAGGTGCCGATCAGCTCGTCCTCGGTGAGCCTGTCGCCCTCGTCCACGACCTGGGCCAGCGCGGTGATGAGGTCGTCGCGCGGCGCGTCCCTCCGGGTGCGCGCGAGACCGCGCAGGTAGTCGGAGAACTCGACCGCGGCGCGGACCGCCGTGCGCTGCGCCTCCTCCGGCGGGTTCAGCTCGAACATGCCGCAGATGCCGGCCGACCACGGGCGGAGCAGGTGCCGGTCCTCGACGGGGACGCCGAGCATCTCGGCGATCACGTTCACCGGCAGCGGCTCGGCGACCTCGGCGAGCAGGTCGCCGCCGCCCTTCACGGCGAGCGCTGCGGCCAGCTCGTCGGCCAGCCGCCTGACCGTCGGGCGCAGCCCCTCCACCATCCGGGCGGTGAACGCCTTGGACACCAGGCGCCGCAGCCGCGTGTGCGCGGGCGGCTCGACGTCCAGCATCCCGGCGCGGATGAGACCCCAGAACGGCTTGAGGAAATCGGCCTCCGGCCGCTGCCCGAACTCCTCGTGACTCGCGATGTGCAGATACGACCGTCCGAGCCGCCGATCCCGCAGCAGCGCGTCGACGTCCTCGTACCGGCTGATCAACCACTGCCCGGTGGCCTCGTGGAAGAACACCGGACGCTCCGCGCGGAACCGCTCGAACACGGGATACGGATCCGCCACGAACCGGGGCGACCAGGGGTCATACACCACGTCACTCATGTTCTGAAGATATGCGCCGTACGCCCCCACGCAACCGCCGACCACCCGCCGCACCCACCACCGCTGCCAGCCCCGCGACCAACCCCCGACCGCTGCCGCGCACGACACCACGACCAACGGCTGCACACGGCCCCATGACCAGCGCCGCCGACCCGATCCGCGCGCGACGGTGCGACCGGAGCCGCGTGCGACGGTACGACCAGAGCGGCGGCGGTGCGACCAGAGCCGCGCGCAACGCGGTGCGACCGGAGCCGCGCGCGACGGTGTGACCGGAGCGGGGGCGGTGCCGGGTCCGGCGCTAGTCGGCAGGCCCGTCGGCGGAAGCGGACGTGCCGTGCGTGCCGGGTGAGAGGTGGCGGGCGAGGGTGTCCAGGGCGGCCTTCACCTCCGCGACGTGCTCGCCACCACCGAGGGTCGCCGTCAGTGCGGCGTCGATGCGGGTCGCGCGCACTTCCGCCACTCGCTCGGACGTGCCGGCGGCCGTGCGGACGAGCGATCGGCGCCGGTCGTCCGGGTCGGGCGCGGTCACCACGGATCCGGTCTCCCGAAGCCGCGCGACGGCGGTGGAGACCTGGCTCTGCGGCAGTCCGGTGCGGGCGGCGATCTGGCCGACGGCGCTGTCCGGGTGGGCGACGATGTCGCTCAGCACGATGAGGACCGCACGCGTCCCGCCGGTCCTTCCGTCGCGCGGCGCGGGCATGGCCTCTTCGCCGATCTTCATCAGCGTCCGCCCCAGCAGGAACAACTCGACTCCGTTCACCCGCCCAGATTACATCGATCCAGATGCATCTATTTGAATGTATCTATTGTGATGCTTTATGGTGAAGCCAGCCAAGCGTCCCCGGCGGGCGGAACCGGGTCGTGTCGCAACGCGGCCGCATGGACTCCCCGCACCAGCCGGGACGCTTCCACCGCCTGGTCGGCCAGGCCGACGATGCCCGGAGGGCATGATGACGACGACCAAGACCGCGCTGCTCCCCGTGCCCGGCGCCGAGGTGTACTACGAGGTCAGCGGGGACGGCCCGCTCCTGATCGTCGGCCAGAGCGGCGAGGGCGACGCCCGGCGCAGCGCCGCGATGGTCGAGCGGCTCGGAGAGCACTACACCGTCGCGACCTACGACCGGCGCGGGCTCTCGCGCACGAAGGTCGAGGACCCCAGCGCTCCCGTCCCGCCCCGGACGCACGCCGAGGACGTCCACCACCTGCTCGCCGATCTGACCGACGCGCCCGCGCTCATGCTCGGTTGCAGCCTCGGCGCCCTCTATGGCCTGCACCTGGCGGCCGCCCACCCTGGGCAACTCCGCGTTCTCATCGCCCATGACCCCGCCACGCCCGGCCTGCTGCCGCCCGCCGACCGCGCGCGGATCGAGCGCACCCTGGCCGCCGTTGAGGCCACCACCCGTGAGGGCGGATGGCGCACCGCAATCGCCATGGTCGCCGCCGCCACCGGCCTGGACCCCGACAACATGAAGACCGAGTCGGGCGTCACCTCCGTCCCCATGACAGCGGACCGCGAGGCCAACATGACGTATTACCTGACCAACGACGTCGCCGGACTCCGCCGCGACACGCTCGGCGCTGCCGAAGTCATCGCCGCCGCCGCGAGGACGCGCATCGTCCCCGCCGCCGGCGCCGACTCGAAGCGCGCCTGGAACCACCAGTGCGCCGAAGCACTGGCCGCCGTCCTGGACGCGCCGCTCGCCGAGTTCCCCGGCGGCCACAACGGCAACACCGCCTTCCCCCGCGCCTTCGCCGCCCGCGTCCACGACGTACTGACCGAAACCGCATGACCGACCCCGGCCGCTCCCACCAGGCTGATGGAGTTGGGCTGTCGGGTCCGCCTGGTGACATTCGTCATGGCCTGGTCGCCTCCCTTGGTGGGTGGTCGACCCGCCCTCCCCCTCGGGCGGGCCGACCGGTTCCCATCCTGGGCGAGGGCGCGGAGGCGTTGAAGTAGAACGAGATTCTGTGGAAAAGCCGGTCAGCGAGCCCAGTGGGTGGGGTCTCCGGCGCCGGCCCGGCGGGCGGCCAGAGCCCGGCGGGCCGTGCTCTCGACGATCGCGCGGGCCTCGCCCAGGTCGCGATCCGTGGCGGCGACCTGCACCGGGCCGGGAGGCGCGTCAACGTGAACGGTGGCCAGGCCGAGGAGGCGTTGGAACGGGTTCACGGTGAGCCGGACGCTCTGCGCGCGCGCGTGGGCGATCACGTCGGTACGGCGGCAGGGCCAGCCGTGCCGGGTCACGAAGACCACATCGTCCGTTCCGGCGCCGTCCGCGCGGTCGATCGCCACGGCCTTGGAGGACGCGGGGACGAGGGCGACGGCGTCGACCTGCGTCCCTGGGAAGACCTGCGAGACGAGGTGCATGGCGACATGGCGGGGCGCGACGGGGAGCAGGGTCGAGGAGAGTGCCTGGCGCTCGCCTGCGTAACCGGCAACGGTGACCTCGATACGAGCCCAGCCGAGGCTCCGCCAGATCAACGGTTCGACGATGCTGACGGCCTGGACGCGTCCCGGAGGAAGCGTCTGCATGCGGGTCTCCAGGAGCCCGTAGCGCAGGCGGATCCCGTCCGGTGACATCGCGACCGTGAAGTTGGCGTACATCACCAGGGGTGCGATCACGGCCCGGATGAGCCCGAGCAGGACGGGGATGGTGACGGCCAGCATGCCGCCCTCCGCGTACATCACCAGAAAGATGAGGGAGCCCAGGAAGAGCAGGACCGTCCCGAGAACGGGCAGCCGTACGAGGAGGGACGCGAACAGCGCGCCGAACGGAACGCGCCACACGTGCCGTTCGGGCGCTTCCGGTGTGTGGCCCGGCAGCCCGGCGGCGCGCGCGAGGAGTTCGGCGCGCAACTGCTGCGCGGAGTGCCGTCCCAAGTAGCGGAGGGCGATCTCGCTCTGCTCACCGCCGGCCAGTTCCACGCGTACTTCCGCTAGGGCGAACACCCTCGTCACCAGTGGACGGACGAGGTCGATGGCCTGAATACGCGAGAGCGGGATCCGGCGCTTGTTCTTCCGGAGGATGCCGGTCTCGACGACGAGATCGTCGTTGTCGATGCGGAAACGGAGTGCGAGCCACGTCCAGAGGCCCGTCCCCACCGCGATCAGCCCCATGGGGATGGACACGACGATGAACCTGACGATCACCTCGGGGGTGAGGGCCAGCGTGATGCCGTCCTCCGTCTGGGTCAGCAACAGCGGGAAACCGAGCAAGACGAAGTAGATGATGAGGAAGATGAAGGCGCGCATCGGTGCCGTCGCCCAGTGCAGCCTGTGCGTGCCTTCAGAGAACCGGATCGGCGGACGGCGGCTGGGCTGGGGGCCATAGCCGTACGATGGACCGTACGGAGGCCGGGGTGGGCCGGGCGGTGGGCCAAGCGGTCGAGGTGGACCTGGAGGCCCGTATGGCTGTTGTGGCGGGCCGTAGGGCGGGCCCGGACGGCCTTGAGGTCCGTATGGGCCCGGACCAGGTCGTCCTGGGGGGCCGTAGGGGCCGGGGCCAGGTTGCCCTGACGGACCGTATGGGCCGTAGGGACCACTCATAGCCCCATGCTCCGCTCTTCGCCCTTCTGGGCGAGACGGTCGCGCAGCAGGGCCGCCTCAGCAGTGGGCAGACCCGGAAGGGTCGCGTCCGTAGCGGCCGCGGCGGTGTGCATCCGTACGGTGGCGATCCCCATCCACCGTTCGAGGAGCCCTGCCGTGACGTCCACGAACTGCATCCGCCCGTAGGGAACGACGATGAGGCGCTTGACGAACACACCGTGCGTGACGATGAGGTCGTCCGCGCGCTCGGCATATCCGTACGCCCTGCGATCCAGTTCGGCGACCAGCCAGGTCACGGCCGCCCCGAGAAGCACGGCGACGACCCACATCGCGGCGGCTACCACGCTGCCGTTCCTCCACACGATGAACGCGCCCACCCCGCCGATGGGAATCGCCCAGAGGACGGCGGTGACAAGCCTGTGGAAGGCGTGGCGTTTGGAAATGGGCGCCCACTGGAGGCCGCCGCCCGGCGCGAACGCCTGGTCCGCCCTATAGACGGGCGGCGCCTGATGCGGCGGGTAATGTGCTGGTACCTGACCTGGCGGTTGACCGCCTGGGCCCGGGCCAGAGGGCGCGGGCGGGTGCGCCGCGCCCTGGGGTCCAGGTTGTGCGGCGGGCTCGTACGACGGTTCGCCTTGGCTCGCGTTCATTGCCCCCTAGTCAACCGGAAAACGAGTACCGCTCGCCATGGGACCATGAAGCGATGATCGGAGCGGCGGAGGCGCGACCATGAGCACCGAACGGATCGTCGGGATCGGTGCGGGCGCCAAGGAGCTCGCCACCGAGGACATGACCTTGAACATCGGCCCCCAGCACCCGTCCACGCACGGCGTGCTCCGGCTGAGGCTGACGCTGGACGGCGAACGCATCTCGGCGGCCGAACCCATCGTCGGCTACATGCACAGGGGCGCGGAGAAGCTGTTCGAGGTCCGGGACTTCCGGCAAATCATCGTGCTCGCAAACCGGCACGACTGGCTGTCGGCGTTCTCCAACGAGCTGGGCGTCGTCCTCGCCGTGGAACGCATGCTCGGCATGGAGGTCCCCATACGCGCCGTATGGATGAGGACCCTCCTGGCCGAACTGAACCGGGTCCTGAACCACCTGATGTTCCTCGGTTCGTATCCGCTGGAAGTCGGCGCCATCACGCCGATCTTCTACGCGTTCCGTGAGCGGGAGGCGTTGCAGCGGGTGATGGAGGAGATCTCCGGCGGACGCATGCACTACATGTTCAACCGGGTGGGCGGGCTGAAGGACGAGCTTCCCGCCGGTTGGGCGGCGCGCGCGCGGAAGGCCGTCTCCGAGGTCCGCTCTCGCATGGGCGACATCGACGACATCATCATGGGCAACGAGATCTTCCGCGCCCGCACGAGAGGCGTAGGCGTCCTCACTCAGGAGCAGATACTTCAGTACGGCGTGTCGGGGCCCATCGCACGGGCGTCCGGTGTGGACTTCGACCTCCGCCGCGACGAGCCCTACCTCGCCTACGGCGACCTCGACGTCCGTGTGGTCACCCGCACGGAGGGCGACTGCCTGGCCCGTTTCGAATGCCTCCTCGACCAGGTGCACGCGTCCCTGGACCTCGCCGACGCCTGCCTGGAGCGCCTCGCAGAACTTCCGCCCGGCCCGATCAACCAGCGGCTGCCGAAGGTTCTCAAAGTCCCTGAGGGCCACACCTACGCCTGGACGGAGAACCCCCTCGGCATCAACGGCTACTACCTGGTGTCGCGCGGGGAGAAGACCCCGTGGCGTATGAAGCTGCGGTCCGCTTCCTTCAACAACATCCAGGTGCTCACGGAGCTGCTGCCGGGCAACCTCGTCGCCGACATGATCGCCATCCTCGGCTCGATGTTCTTCGTCGTCGGCGACATCGACAAATGACAGCCTGAGCGGTTGATGCCACACCTGCCTTGACTCGCGGCCGACCGGCCTCGTCCCAGCATCGTTCTCATCGCGCCGTCACGCGGGCGCGTGTCGGGACCGAGCCTCGTTGATTTCCGCCTCGTGGTGCACGGCCCAGTCGGCCAGCGCTGACAGCGGTTCCAGCAGGGAGCAGCCCAGACTGGTCAGGCTGTATTCGACACTGGGCGGCACCGTGGCGTGGACCTCACGTCGTACCAGCCCGTCGGCCTCAAGATTTCGCAGGGTATGGGTCAGCATGCGTTGGCTGATGCCCTCGATGGCGCGGTGCAGTTCGTTGTACCGGTGCGGGCGGCCCCCGAGCAGGATCACCAGCAGCATGCTCCACTTGTCGCCCACCCGCCGGAACACGCTCCCGACCGGACACGCGGCCAACTCGTCCGCGGGCACCGGCCGAGGCAGGTCGTGCGCCAGCACCGAAGGAACACCGGTGTGCGTACCGGACATGAAACTGCCTTCTTTCGTCCTCCGACAGGGGCGGTCCATGATCAGACCCGCCGCCTTCGACCCTAAGGAGCGACACCATGCGAGACCAACCGTCCAAGACCGTCGTCATCAGCGGCGGTACCGCCGGCATGGGACGGGCGGTCGCCCTGGAACGGTTGGCCAGGGGCGACCACGTCACCGTGATCGGCAGCAGCGAGGCGAAGGGGCGTGCCCTGCTGGACCACGCCGCGGACCCCAACCTTCAGTTCCTGCGGGCTGACCTGTCCTCGATCACCGAGGTCGAACGAGTCGTCACCCACGTCTCCGAGCGACACCAGGCCATCGACGCGCTGGCACTGTTCGCCAACCGGATCAGCCCCAAACGCAAGGAGACCCCGGACGGGCTGGAGTTCACCTTCGCTCTGTACTACCTGAGCCGCTACCTGCTGAGCCACCGGCTGCGCCCCCTTCTCGACGCCGCCCCCAACCCTGTGGTCGTCAACGTGGCCGGAGTCGGCAACACCGCAGGGCAAATCTTCTGGGACGACCCGCAGTTGACAGGCCGATACAGGCAGGTGCGCGCCCAACTTCAGGCCGGCCGGGCGAACGACCTGCTCGGCGTGGCTTACGCCGGTCAGGCGGAGAGCAACGTCCGCTACGTGCTCTACCACCCTGGATTCACCCGCAGCGGAGCCGACGCCCACCCGAACCCGCTCGTCCGTAACACGATCAAAGTGCTCGCGAGGTTCTTCGCCCGGCCCGTCGCCGACTCGGTCCGGCCGATCATCGAATGGATCGACCGGCCGCCCGCGGACCCGCTGTCCGCGACCGACCGAGGCAAGCCCGTCGATCTGTCGCTGAAGACGCTGGATCCCGGCGACGCCGCCCGTCTCGCCTCCTACACCGAAGACCTGCTGCGCAGCCGCGGCCACTAGCGCGGGAGGCTCGACGGTCTAGGCGCGGGAGGCTCGGCGGTCGCGCTCCTCCTCGTCCGGGTCCTTGGGCACGCGGCACGCGTACTCCAGGAAGAACGCGGCCGCCACCAGGACCACGGCCGCCAGGAATGTCGCGCCGCTGACGAAGAAGTCGTGGCGGGGGGTCGGCTTGTCGAGCTGGGACGCGAGGTTGACGGCGAACCCGCCGAACACGCCCGCGATGACGGCGGCGGCGTGCGCGCTGGCCTTGCCGAGGGCGGCGAGCCGCGCCACCGCCATGGGCTCGATCGGCTTCGGCGACTTGGCTCCGGCCTCCGGCACCCGGGCCTTGCCGGGCTTGCGGCGGATGCGGCGCAGCACGTTCCAGCCGCTGAAGCCTTCACCGAGGGCGAGCAGCAGCAGCGTCGGTACCGCCGTCCACGGCAGCGGCGGCAGCGTGACATAGGCCGAGCGCAGCACCGCCCAGGTGACCACCACGACGACGACCACCAGTGCGGCGAGGAACAGGGGGCGGGACGGTTTCATGCAGGCTGCTGCAAGGACAGATCGTCCCGCCGGCGAACGGTCGACGGGCCGCCCTCGGACTGTACGGCCTGGGCCAGGTCACCGACGCGGCCGTGCCCGGGGAGCAGCACGTCCGGCTCTATGTCGGCCCACGGGACGAGCACGAACGCGCGCTCGTGCGCGCGCGGGTGCGGGAGCGTCAGATCGGGGTCGTCGGACGAGATGTCGCCGAACATGACGATGTCGATGTCCAGGGTGCGCGGCCCCCAGCGGACTTCGCGTTCCCGCCGCATGGAGTTCTCGATGTTGAGGACGCGTTCGAGCAGGTTCTCCGGTGGCAGCCGCGTGTCGGCCACCAGCACGATGTTGAGGAAGTCGCCCTGTTCGGGGATGGTCTCCCCGGGCGGGGCGAAGGGCGTGGTCTCGTAGACCGGGGAGAACGCCACGAAGTTCAGCCCCGGCGCGTCGAACAGCGTGTCGACCGCCTCCTGGATGTTGTCCAACCGGTCCCCGAGGTTGCTGCCGATCGAGAACACGACACGGTGCTGGACCAGCATGTGGCCGCCGGTGGCGGTGCGGTCGGGCATGCGGTCGGACGCTGTCATGGGCGACTCCTCCTGATCTTCACGGCGACGTCCGTGAAGGGATGCGGCACGGGGGCGCTCGGCTTGTGGACGGTGATCTCCACCTCGGACACCGCCCTATCTTCCAGACATATAGTCGCCAGCCGGGCGGCCAGCGTTTCTATGAGGTTGACGGGCTCGCCCTCGACGACTGCGACCAGCCGGCCGGCGAGCGTCCCATAGTCGACGGTACGCGAGAGGTCGTCCCCCTCGGCGGCGGGGCGGGTGTCGAGCCCGAGGACGGCGTCCACCACGAACTCCTGGCCCAGCTCACGCTCGGCCGGCAGGCATCCGTGCCGTCCCCGCGCCCGCAGGCCGCGCAGTTCAATGCGGTCGAGACTCATTCTTCCTCTGCATCCACGATGTTGAGGACGGGTGAACCGTGATGGAGCAGAAGCCGCCACTGCCCCTCGGCGCGTACGAACACGTTCGTCGCCACGATGCTTCCTCCAGCGAGGAACCCCGTCTCGGTGTCCTCATCGGCGGTGAGGACGTTCTCCTTGCACGTCACCACGGCGTGATCGCCGTACACGTCTGTCTCGACATCGGTCAGCACGAACTGGATGTAGGTCGTGTTGGCCATGATGAGCGCCCACGAGCGCAGTACCTCGTCACGTCCGCGCAGCATCGTCCAGCCCGGATGCACGCAGGAGACGGCGGAGGCGTACGAACCGTCAGCCCACACCGCCGACATCCGGTCGTAGTCGCCGGCCTCGAACGCGGCGTAGAACTCGGTGTGGACCTCGTCAACGTCGGCGCGGTTCACGGCACGGCTCATTGGCGGTGTCCCCCTTGCTGGGCGCGACCGTCCGCCGCGGCCGGTTCCGAGGTTCCATCATCGGACGAGCGGGCCGCGCTGATGGCGGCCGCCACGCGCACCGCGTCCGCGTTGGGACGGACACGATGGACCCGCACGCACCATGCCCCGGCCACCGCGGCCAAGGACGTGGTGGCCACAGTGGCGTCGTCACATTCGGCGAACGCGCGAGGCGTCCCGTCGGGGGCAGCCAGCAGCTTGGTGAGGAAGCTCTTGCGTGACGCACCGACAAGCACCGGATAGCCGGTCGCGGTCAGCGCGTCGAGCCGGGCCAAGAGCGCCCAGTTATGCCCCGCCTTCGGGCTCTTGGCGAAACCCAGCCCAGGGTCGAGCACGATCATCGACGGGTCGACGCCCACCTGCAGGACGGCGTCGACCCTCCGCAGAAGTTCATCGCGCACTTCGCCGACGACATCGGCGTAGACGGCTCGGCTCTGCATGTCATGGCTGTGGCCGCGCCAATGCATCACCACATAAGGGACGCCGGTGGCGGCGACCACCCGTGGCATGTCCGGATCGGCCAGACCGCCGCTGACATCGTTCACCAACCGGGCCCCCACGCTGACGGCGGCCTCAGCGACTTCCGCCCGCATGGTGTCGACGCTGACCGGAACGTTCTCGGCACTGAGCGCCTCTATGACGGGCACCACACGGCGCATTTCCTCGTCATGCGACACACGTTGCGCACCCGGCCGCGTGGACTCGCCGCCCACATCGACGATGTCGGCGCCCTCCGCGACAAGGTCGAGGCCATGGCGGATCGCCTTCTCGGGATCGAACCAGGCCCCGCCATCCGAGAACGAGTCCGGAGTCACGTTGACCACGCCCATGACGAGGCAGCGCCCTGGCGCGGGCAGCCCCGGAACGACGGCATTGGTCATGTCACCCAACCCTATGCCTTGCGAGTCACGGTCTCGGCGCGGCGCCTCCGCCACCCGTTCCGACCCATCCTGCCCCCCTCCCGAAGTAGCAGAACGGGCCTCAGCGCGACGCTGAGGCCCGTTCGGGAGGCTCACGGCTCTGAGGGCGGCCAGACGGTCAGTAGCGGCCCAGGATCAGGCTCATCGCCTCGGACCGCGTCTCGGGCTGGTCGCGGAAATCGCCGCGCACCGCCGACGTCACCGTCTTCGCGCCCGGCTTCCGCACACCGCGCATCGTCATGCACAGATGCTCGGCCTCGATCACCACGATCGCGCCGCGCGGCTCCAGCACGCTCATCAGCGCGTCCGCGACCTGGCTCGTCAGCCGCTCCTGCACCTGCGGCCGGCGGGCGTACACGTCCACCAGCCTGGCCAGCTTCGACAGACCGGTGATCTGGCCCTTCTTGTTGGGCGTGTACCCCACGTGGGCCACCCCGTGGAAGGGCACCAGGTGGTGCTCGCAGACCGAGTAGACCTCGATGTCCTTCACCAGGACCATCTCTTCATGGTCGGCGTCGAACACCGTGGTGAGAGCATCCTCGGGCGTCTGCCTGAGGCCCGCGAACTGTTCGGCGTACGCCCGCGCCACCCTCGCCGGGGTGTCGCGCAGCCCGTCACGGTCGGGGTCCTCCCCGATGCCGATCAGGATCTCGCGGACGGCCTTCTCGATACGCGCGTGATCGAAATGCCCGCCGTGCACGGTCTTGCCCGGCGGGTCATTCTCGAGCGGCGCCTCGTCATACGGGATCGCCAAGACGGTCAGCTCTCACCCTGGGCGGGGTCGACCGCCTCGGAGGTGACGCCGCCCTGGCCGTTGTTCTTGGTCAGGTCGGTGACGTCCTGCGGGCCGAGCAGGGCCAGCTCCTTGGGCGTCAGCACCGGCGGACGGTCCGACGGGAGGCGCTTGCCATAGCCGGTGTAGGAGTTCTGGTGCGGCCGCTTCTGGATCGGCGCGAAGATCTCCAGCACCTGGTCCTTGGACAGAGTCTCCTTCTCCATCAGGTTGACCACGAGCTCGTCCAGGACGTCCCGGTACTCGACGAGGATCTCCCACGCGGTGTCGTGAGCGCCCTCGATGTAGCGGCGGACCTCGTCGTCGATCGCGGACGCGATGTCCTCCGAGTAGTCACGCTCGTGACCCATGTCGCGCCCCAGGAAGACCTCACCCTGGCCGGAGCCGAACTTGCGCGCGCCCAGGCGCTCGCTCATGCCGTACTCGGTCACCATGTTGCGGGCGATGCCGCTGGCCTTCTCGATGTCGTTGGCCGCGCCCGTGGTGGGCTCGTGGAACACCAGTTCCTCGGCGGTACGCCCGCCCAAGAGCATGGCGAGCTGATCGGTCATCTCGGAGCGCGTGGTGAGGAACTTGTCCTCCATCGGAAGGGTCATGGTGTAGCCCAGGGCCCGTCCGCGCGGAAGGATCGTCACCTTGTGCACGGGGTCGGAGTTCGGCAGCGCGTGCGCCACCAGAGCGTGCCCGCCCTCGTGGTAGGCGATGATCTTCTTTTCCTTCTCCGACATCACCCGGGTCTTGCGCTCGGGCCCGGCCATGACGCGGTCGATGGACTCCTCGAGGGTGTCCATGTCGATCAGCTTGCGGTCGAAGCGGGCCGTGAGCAGCGCCGCCTCGTTGATGACGTTGGCGAGGTCGGCGCCGGTGAAGCCCGGGGTACGGCGCGCGATGATGTCGAGGTCGACGTCCTGCGCGAACGGCTTGCCGCGGCCATGCACCCGCAGGATGCCCTTGCGGCCCTCCAGGTCGGGACGGTCCACGGTGACCTGACGGTCGAACCGCCCCGGACGAAGCAGCGCCGGGTCCAGGATGTCGGGACGGTTCGTCGCGGCGATCAGGATCACGCCGCCCTTGACGTCGAAGCCGTCCATCTCGACCAGCAGCTGGTTGAGGGTCTGCTCGCGCTCGTCGTGGCCGCCGCCGAGCCCCGCGCCGCGGTGCCGGCCGACGGCGTCGATCTCGTCGATGAAGATGATCGAGGGGGCGTTGGTCTTGGCCTGCTCGAACAGGTCGCGGACGCGGGAGGCGCCCACACCGACGAACATCTCCACGAAGTCCGAGCCGGAGATCGAGTAGAACGGCACCCCGGCCTCGCCCGCGACGGCGCGCGCCAGCAGCGTCTTGCCGGTGCCGGGCGGGCCGTACAGGAGGACGCCCTTGGGGATCTTGGCGCCGATCGACTGGAACTTCGCCGGGTTCTGCAGGAAGTCCTTGATCTCTTCGAGTTCCTCCAGGGCCTCGTCGGCCCCGGCCACGTCGGCGAAGGTGGTCTTCGGGGTGTCCTTGGTGATGAGCTTGGCCTTGGACTTGCCGAAGTTCATCACCCGCGAGCCGCCGCCCTGCATCTGGTTCATGATGAACAGGAAGATCAGCACGATGACCACGATGGGCAGCAGGCTGAACAGCAGGTTCAGGAAGAAGCTCTGTTTGGGGACATCAACGTTGTAACCGCCGGGCAGCTGGCCTGCGTCGGCCTGCTTCTGCAGCTGCTGCTGCAACTGGATCCCCTGGCCGTCGACCCAGGACGCCTGCTGGCGCTTGTCGTTCTTGAGGGTCAGCTCGATCCGCTGGTCCTTGTCAACGATCTTGGCCGACTTCACCTGGCCAGTGTTGATCTCCTGGACCACCTTGGAGGTGTCCACCTTCTCGAACGAACGGCCGGGGTTGACGCCCCACATGACGAGGGCGACCAAGATGCCGAACAGCAGGATCCACAGCAGCGGCCCGCGAAAGTAGCGCTTCACGTCCATTTATCCGGTTACCCCTAAGGGGCCCGTCCCTCCTGACCAACGTCTGTGTGCGATCCCCGTCCGTCCCGGGGGGACGAACGCCACTGCGACCAACAATGCGTCCAACGAAGGCCCGTCGCCCGAGGTTTCAAACCCACCGTGGCGGCTTCCCTCATATAGCTCCCCGAACCCAGGGTCCGGGACACCGACGGTACACCGCAGGCGCAGGAGACGCAGCCGACGCTGTTCTCCCGCATCCCTTCCATATACCCGTCAACGACCCTTGCAACGATTCGTCACGGTTCCTTGTTCCCTGGGCCGTGCTCCAAGCCGTCCCTCCGCCTTCCCGTGCGCCTGTCTCCAGCGCGTCCGACCAGCGGGTCCCGTCTCGGACGATCGACGGCCGGCCGGCGGGATCAGCCCCTCCAGGAGGGTCAGGCCCCGTCCCCGCCGTAGACGTGCGGGGCGAGCGTGCCGACGAACGGCAGGTTCCGGTACTTCTCCGCATAATCGAGCCCGTACCCGATGACGAACTCGTTAGGGATGTCGAACCCGATGTACTTCACATCGATGTCGGTCTTGACCGCCTCCGGCTTGCGCAGCAGCGCGCAGATCTCCAGCGAGGCGGGCCCGCGCGAGCGCAGGTTGCTCACCAGCCACGACAGGGTCAGGCCGGAGTCGACGATGTCCTCCACGATCAGGACGTGCCGGTCGATGATGTCGGTGTCGAGGTCCTTGAGGATGCGCACGACCCCCGAGGACTTCGTCCCCGAGCCGTAGGACGAGACCGCCATCCAGTCCATCGAGGCGGGCGCGTGCAGCGCCCGCGCCAGGTCCGCCATGATCATGACGGCGCCCTTGAGGACCCCGACGAGCAGCAGGTCCTTGCCCACGTAGTCGGCGTCGATCTGCCCGGCGAGTTGCCGCACCTTCGCCTGCAGGTCGCTCTCGGGGATCAGCACCTTCGCCAGGTCGGCGCCCAGGTCCTTCTCGTCCACAACCCCACCTTCATCGCTCAGTTCTCGCCCGTCCGGTGGGACGAACGCAGGACGGACACCGCCGCACGCGCCGTGTAGGCGGTACGCACGCCTGAAGCTTCGTGTGACGATTCGCACACGCCGCGAGGTCAAACCGGGCCGAACAGCAGCTTCCCATACCCCCGGACGGCGCGTAGCCCCCCGGGCAGATCCACGTGCCGCTGGCCGTGCCAGGCCGTGACCAGCCGGTCCACCGCATCGACATGAACCGCCGCGAGCGTACCCGGTGGGCTGCCGGCCTTCACCGCGGCCATCCGCAAGACGCGCGTCCGGACGGCTCTGGGCAGATCACCGAGCCCTTCCAGCCGGATTGCCACGGTATGGCCGTCCACCGGGACCTCCAGGTCGGCATAGGCGCGAACGGCGAGGTCGTCAAGGGCGTCGGCGTCGTCGCGAAGCATCCTGGCCGTCCGCGCCAATGCCTCGGCCACTCCGGGGCCCAGGGTCTTCTCAAGAGCGGGGAGAGCCTCATGGCGCACGCGCACGCGCGCGTACGTGGGGTCGACGTTGTGCGGGTCGTCCCAGGGGTCAAGTCCCATCGCCTTGCAGGCCCTGCGTGTGGTGGCGCGATCGAGCCCCAGCAATGGCCTCAGATAGAGGACGTCGTGCCGCCTGAACTCGTGCGTCATACCGGACAGCGACCGGGCACCGGACCCACGCGCCAACCCCAACAGCACAGTCTCGGCCTGGTCGTCCTGGGTGTGGCCCAGGAGGACAGCCGCGGCCTCAAAGCGCCGTGCAGCCTCGTTGAGCGCCGTGTAGCGGGCATCACGGGCGGCGTTCTCAGGGCCTCCCGGCCCGTCGACGGTGACCGCGATGGATCCCGCCGGGTCCAGCCCGAGACCGACCATGATGCGGACCACGGCGTCGGCACGCTCGTCCGAACCGTCCTGGAGGCCGTGGTCGATCGTGACGCCACCGGCAGGGCGTCCCGCCCTGGGCGCCTCAAAGGCGAGCGCGCCGGCGAGCGCGAGAGAGTCGGCGCCGCCGCTGCACGCGGCCAGCACCATCGCGCCCGGCGGCAGACCGGCGAGCACCCCGCGCACCGCGAGACGTACCGCCGCCACCGCCGGATCAGGCCCCATGGAGAAACGTCTACCACCACACGGGGCCGCACAGGCACCGGGCCTGGCTCAGGCCTCGTTGGCCGTAGGGGGCGTGTCGATGGCCCTGGGACCGACCACGCGGCCGATCCACAGCGCGGGCTCCTTGATCTCCTCGTGAGTGGGGAGCGCCTCCGGCGACTCCCAGACCTGGTTGAAACCGCTCATCCCCACCTCGGCGATGACCCGCCGGACGAACCGCGACCCCTCCGCGTACTGCTTCATCTTGAGGTCGATGCCGAGCAGGCGCCGGATCGTCTTGTCGAGCCTGGTGCCGCCCTCACGCCGACCCTGGAAACGCGACCGGATCTGCTGGACGGACGGGACGACCTCCGGGCCGACCGCGTCCATGACGTAGTCGCCGTGCCCTTCCACCAGGGTCATCACCGCGGTCAGTCGATCGAGGATCTCGCGCTGCTCCGGGCTCTGGATCGCGTCGATGAGGTTGGCGTCGCCGCCGCGCACCGCGTCCGCCACGGCCTCGGCTGCATCCCGGATGCGGTCCAGCATGGCGCCTGGGTCGAGGTCCGATGCGAGCAGGAACTTGGTCATCTGGTCCTGGACGTACTCGCGCAGCCAAGGAACACCGGTGAACTGGGCGCGGTGCGTCTCCTCGTGGAGGCACACCCAAAGGCGGAAGTCACGCGACTCCACGCGCAGCTCTTGCTCGACATGGACGATGTTGGGCGCGACCAGGGTCAGGCGTCCCGTCGCAGCGCGCCCTGTCGGGTCCGGCGGCAAGAAAAGCTCGTACTGCCCGAGGACACGGCTGGCCATGTAGGCCAGGATCGCTCCCACCTGCATACCGGTCACTCGGGAGCCGACCGCCTGGACGACGACGTTCCCGGCACCGCCGAGGGGGCCGGGGGCACTCCGCTCGGTCATCTGCTCGATGAGCGGCTCCAGGACCACTCGGAAGCCGTCCACGTTCGCGCGGATCCAGCCGGGCCTGTCAACGATCGTCGCCGGGTCAGGGTCGAGCTCGGACGCCATGCCGGTGAAGTCCCGCACATGGCCGTGGGCGACCTTCGACAGGGCGCGCAGATCCTTCACGACGTCACGAGCCTCGTCATAGCTGACCTGCGGCCCGGGCCTGACGAGCCGGGTCCCGGCCTGAACGGCCACGTTCCAGTCGATCATTGAGGCGCTCATGTGCTCCACCGTACGTTTCGGAGACGGCGCCGAGGCGCCCCTGCTCGGTCGTTCAACGAACAACCGTTCTGGTTATCTCCCGTACGGCCCGGCCCACACGCGGGCCCGCGCCCCGCAACCGCGAAAAGCAGGCCCCACCCGCCCGGGGGCGGACCGTATCCCTCCACCCTCCCCGCCCCCGCCGCCCCAAGACAGCAGAACGAGATCCTGTGGATAACCGAAGGTCAGCCGCAGCCGCAGCCGGCGACCGCCGCGGCAAGCTGGTCGAGCTTGCCCGGATCGACCGGCCCCTTCCCGTCCCCCGCCATGAAGGCGAACGCGAGCAACCGCCCGTCGGCGTCGTACGCGAGCCCTGCCAGCGTGCTGACGCCCGCCAGGGTGCCGGTCTTGGCGCGGACCGTACCCGCCCCCGCCCGGCTGGCCGCGACCGTGTAGCGCGGCGGGCTCAGCGTCCCCGAGAACCCCGCGATGGGCAGCCCGGTAATGGCCGACCGCAACTCCGGATGCTTCTCACCGGCGGCGAGGGAGACGATGCGGGCGAGCGCGATCGGTGAGATCTGGTTGCGCGGCGACAGCCCGCTGCCGTCGTTGACCGCTACGCCTTCCGCCACACCGAGCCTGGCGAGGACCTGCCTGACCGCCTGCGCCGCGTCCGCGAACGTTGCCGGACGGCCCAGCTTGATGGCGACCTGGCGAGCCACCGCCTCGGCGACATCGTTGTCGCTGTCGGTCAGCAAGTGCTCCACCAGAGCGGACATCGGCGGTGACTGGACGGCGCCGAGCCGTGCCGCGCCTTCCCGGGCCACCGTCCTTCGCCCGGCCTTCGCCCTGATGCCCTCCTTGGCCAGCAACAGCGCGAACTGTTCCGCCGCAGAGGCAGCCGGATCGGAGACCCGAGTCTTCTTGGTCGGGTCCGATGGGGAGACGCGTCCCTCGTCGACGGTCAGCGCGGTTACTGGTGCGACCTCACCGTCAGGCAGGTAGTTGGGCTTCCACCCAGCGGCTGTACGAGGCCCTTGGTACGCGGATACGTCGTAGTCCACTCGCACCTGGCTCACGCCGGACGTCTTCAAGGCCGCGGCCGTCTGACGGGCCAGATCCAGAAGCGAGGCATACAACGGATGCTCGGCCCCCGAACGCGGGGGCAAGGCTGTGACGGTAGGATCCCCGCCTCCGACCAGTACGATCCCGCCGCCGGTACCGCGCACGACCTGGGTGGTGATGCGGTGCGCGGGTCCGACCGAGGCCAGCGCCGCTACCGACGTCGCCAGTTTCGTCGTCGAGGCGGGGGTGGCGGGCCGGTCGGCGCGCAACTCGTACAGGGGCCGGCGCGTCTCGGCGTCGATCACCACCGCGTTGATCTTCGCCTTGGGGCCTCCGACCAGCGCCGACAGCCGTCCTGCCAGGACGGACGGATTCGGCGCGCGGCCCGATCCGGGGTCGGCGGCGGGGACCCCGTCCAAGGACGCCTGGACGCGGACCAGGTCACGCGCCGCCACGCTCGGCGGCTGCGGTGACAGATGCCGCTCAGGTGTGAGTTTCGCCACTGCCACCCCCGCGGCGACAGTGAAAACGTTAAGGAGGGACAGCGACAGGATCGCGAGGGCCCGGCCCCGTTCAGGCACGTGGCCGCCCCTCTCCCACTCAGCACTCACCAACGTGCGACATCCTTGTACAAGGGAACACTCATCCTGTGGGGCCGGCCTCACCCACAGGCTCCCGAAAGACTATTCACTGCGAGCGCGCAGGGAGCGGAGGACATCTTGAATTTCGACGTCACCATTGAGATCCCGAAGGGCCAGCGGAACAAGTACGAGGTGGACCACGAGACCGGGCGCATCCGGCTCGACCGCATGCTGTTCACCTCGACGCAGTACCCGGCCGACTACGGTTTCATCGAGGACACCCTAGGGGAGGACGGCGACCCGCTGGACGCCCTCGTCCTGTTGCAGGAGCCCACCTTCCCCGGCTGCCTCATCCGCTGCCGCGCGGTCGGCATGTTCCGGATGACCGACGAGGCCGGTGGTGACGACAAGGTTCTGTGCGTCCCCGCCACCGATCCCCGTATGGAGCACCTCCGCGACATCCACCACGTCGCCGAGTTCGACCGCCTGGAGATCCAGCACTTCTTCGAGGTCTACAAGGACCTCGAGCCCGGCAAGTCCGTCGAGGGCGCCAGCTGGGTGGGACGTGTCGAAGCCGAAGTCGAGATCGAGCGTTCCCGCAAGCGCGCCGCGGACCAGGGCGGCCACTGAACACAGTCCGGGCCCGCTGACCGGCTGACCGGCCGACTGGCCGGGGCCGTGCTGGGGCCGGGCAGGGAGTCGTGGACGGTGCGATCCGCTCCCGCCGTCCCCGCGCCATGACCGACGAGAACCCTTCCGTGCGGAACGCCGCGCGGAAGGGTTCTCGCCGTCCAGACGGACCTACCGGTCATCCGGACGGCCTGGTCGCGCCGATCAGGTCGCTCCGGTGGATGCTCGATATGCGCACCGTGGCCCCCGTGTAGGGCGCCTCTACCATCCGACCGTCGCCTATGGAGACGCCGACATGGTGGATGGTGTCGGGGTCAGCCGGGTTCTTGGCGAAGAAGACGAGGTCGCCCGGACGCAGTGCGCTGGTGGGGACGTGGGGCCCGGAGGTCCATTGCGTACCGGTCCAGTGGTCGAGCCGTACACCAGCCTTGTCCCACGCGTACATGGCCAGACCCGAGCAGTCGAAGCCGACGGTGCCGGCGCCCTGGGCGATCCCCTCGCTAGGCCCGAACACGTTGCCTCCACCCCATGCATACGGTGTGCCGAGCCACTTGAGCGCCGCCTGTGCAGCGACCGCGCCGCGCGCCGCGGACGAGGTTAGGCCCGTGACGGGGTGAGCAGAACCGGCGAAGGCGGACCGGACCTTGCGTGCCTCGGCCTTCTCCCTCGCCTTCTCCCGCGCGCGCTTGACCCGCGCGGCATGGGCCTGCGCGCGGCCAAGCCGATGCTCTAGGCGCCGCTTTTCCGCTTCGATGCGTTGGACGGCCGCCTGTTGCTTGGCCACCGCATCCTGCGCGAGTTGCTTGGCCTCGTCGGCACGTCGGGTCGCTGCTTCTTGTTCCTCGAGCGCCGTCTCCGCCTGGCGGCGGAACACGTCCGCGACGTTCCTGGACGCCTCGACACGGCTGACCATCGCGGTTCGCCGTTTGGCGAGCATCTCGACCATGCCGGCACGGTCCATGAATCCCTGCGGCCCGCCATCGCCGACGAGCGCCGACGAGATCTGGTCGTAGCCGGTGTTGTCCTGGTAGACCTGTGCGGCGAACGTCGCCAGTTCGGCCCTGGCTGTCTCCACCCTCCGGTACGCCTCGCCAAGGCGCCCTTGGGTGTCCCTGTACGCCTGTTGTGAGCGTTGCAGCTTCACCTGCTCGCCGTTGTAGCGCTCTATGGCGGTCTCCGCGGCGGTGGCGAGACTGTTGAGTTCGCCGTCCGCCAGCGCGAGTTTGGCTTTCGTGCGGCCGGCTTCGGCCGCACGCTCCCTTACCTGGCGTTCGCTCTGTTCAACGTCCTGCGCGCTGGGACCGGGGTCCGCGGAGGGACGTGCGGACGCAGCGGGTACCAGCAGGCTCATACCGATGGCGATGCCGGAGGTGAGGGCGAGCAACCGCAACGTCGGGCTCAGGGCAAGGGACGGTATCGCGTGACGGCGGCGGGTGTCTGCTGCGCCAGGTGCCATGAGCACGTCCTCCCCGGAGGATGTACTGCTTAGCGCAAACGATCATCTACGAGGAGTAGTTGACTTGGGCAACGGCCGGTACGTCCGACGCCCCCGCCGGCAGGTCGCCCGATGCCTCCTGTCATGCGGCGGTGGTCGAGCTCACGCTCGGTGAGGTGTTCCCGGACGACTCTTCTGTCGAAGGCGGCGTCGCCTCTGGAGGATCGCTGGAGGGCGAGGTCGGCCCCGGGGTCGGTGACGGTGATGGCGCCTCGGACGGCATGGGGTGAGGGCCACCCGGACGGTGCGTTTCGGGCGGCGTAGAGGGGCTCGCCGGATCGGAACCCGTCGGCGGAGGCGACGGGTCTGGGTTGGGCGGCGCATCGCGCCGCCAGGTGACTTGCACCTGGGTGGCGCCCGGGCGAAAGGTGATGGTGCCGTCCCCAAGCGCATCCGGCCGTCGGGAGACATGCACGTGCACGGTCGCGGTCTGCCCGGCCGGAAGACGCCCAGAGGACGGCTGCATTCGTATGGGCCCCTGAGCCTTTGCTTGCCAGGCCACCGGTCCGCCTTCTGCCCGCAGCTCCAGGGAGCCGTCCGAACCCCCGGCCAAGTCCAGGTAGAGCGGTGAAACGGTAAGGACGCCACTCCCTTCGATCGGCTCGGCCTCTGAGACCGGGACAGGAGGCGGTGTGGGCATGGCGGTCGGCGGGGCGGACGAAGCGCGCGCGCCAAGCGGGAACGTGGCCGACACGGGAGCGGCATCGAGCATCCCCGGCTTGCCCGGACGCGTCGCGGACGGCCGCTTGCCCTCCGGTGTCTGCGAAACGCCCGGCGTCGCAGTCGGTTGCGGGCCGGCAGCCGTCCCCGTCGGCCTTCGGGGCATGCCCAGGTATCCGTACATCGAGGCGACCCCACCGCCGGATAGAAGCGCCACCACCGCCAGCACCGTCCCCGCCCGGACGAGCTGTACGCCGATACCGGTATCCCTGGTGGCGGAAGATGCGTTGCGGAGGCGGCTGAACCATGAGCCTCCGCCGCCTGGACGAGCCTGCCGTCGCGAGCGTTCGTCCTGGACGGGGAAACCGTCGGAGGCGAAGTCCGTGACCCGGGTCGCCACGAAAAGCCGGTATCCGACCAGTTCCGGGTCCAGGAAGCAGCTCATCACACGCAGCCGCAGTTCCGCCGGGGGGCGCGCGTCCGGCAGCAGCCCGTACACCTTCTTCGCCGACACGGTCCGGGGACGGAACGCCCCACAGGTGGAACACGCTTCCGCATGCTCCATCAGCCGCTTGCTCAGGTCTTGGGCGAGCTCACCACCCCGTTCTCGCAGCAGCAGAGCACGCTCGGCGCAGCCGTAGGGGCCTTGTTGCGCGAGGAGTTCTGCCGTTAGCGCTTGCTCCAGTTCGCTGTGCGCGAGGTCCAGTGCGGCTTGGGCGTCTCCCAATGACAAACCGAACACAGCAGCCAGTTCGGGAACCGGTAGGCGACGCCTGACCCCCAGTTCCAGGATCTCCCGGGAGACCGGACGCAACGCCTGAACCGCCTGCCACGCCGTGATGCGCTGGTCGACATCTTCCTGGTGGTGGCTTGCCACCGGCACGTCCGGTGCCTCGTTCCGAAGCGGGAGGCGCCGTGCGCACTCCAGCCTGGCGATGGCGAAGAGCCACGGGCCGAACCGGGCAGGATCGCGCAGCTCGCCGATGTGGGTTTCGGCCACGATGAACGTGTCGCGTAGGGCGACCTGCGCGGTGTCACGGCACCGCAGCTGGAACCAGCAGTACGCATAGAGCCGGTGGGCGTACGCGTCGTACACCGCGGCCATGGCGCGGGGGTCGCGCTCACGCAGCGCCTCGACCAGGAGACGATCGTTCATGGCAGAAAAGGTAAAGGCTACCGGCACGGCTTACTGGCCATTTCAGAACATCCAACTTCGATCCCGAACACCATTCTTGCGCTATCCAGCCAACTCTAGTGGAGAGTGACATTTGCGAAGTTTGGGAAGTTTGACCGACATACTGCAAGTATCACACTCTAAATATGACCAGGCCATCATTCCGATTAGTAATCGTACATAAATGCAGAGTGAAGGGATCCAAATTGGGGTCCTCGTCCAGATAGAACGATTTCCCGCAGCAGTGAGCAGCACTTCGACCCCGCGGCATTGATCGCAATTCCGGCGCCGGCACGACCGCCCCGGCGACGCCCGCCAGGATCACCTCCTCCCGTGTCGATCTCTGTTCGAGCTTGACACTGTCATCGTGACAGTGTCATCATCTGTGCCATGGACGACACCTGGACCATCGGCGAGCTCGCGAAACACGCCGCCGCAGCGCTCGCGGCGGACGGGGCCGCGCAGGTCAGCGGCCGGGTGCGCGACCTGCCCAACGCGCGGTTGATCCGCTGGTACACCACGATCGGCCTGGTCGACCCGCCTCTCGGTCGCCGCGGCCGCACCGCCCTGTACGGCCCCCGCCATCTGCTCCAGCTCATCGCGGTGAAACGCCGCCAGGCCGAAGGCCGCTCGATCGCGGAGATCCAGGTCGAACTCGCCGCCGCCCCCGACGAGACCCTCGCGCGGATAGCCGCCCTTCCCGCGGGCAGCCCGACACCACCGACCTGGGCCGCCTCCTCCTCGGGAACCGATGAACTCTCCGAAACCCGTCGCCCCCAACAAGACCAGGGTCAGCCGTCCGCCCCACCGCGGCCAGCCCGAGGTGTCCCCCAGCCGGCACCTCCGGCAGGAGCCCCCACAGACCACCGGATCGCCCAGGCCGAGCCCACCGGCCAGGCAGAGCACACAGCTTCTGCAGGCGAGGGCGTGAACACCACCGGTGACCCGGCGGGCTCCTCGGCTCTCGGAAGGCCCGCCACCCGGGCGGGCGGATCAGCTGACGCGGCAGATCCGGCCGCACCGTCCGACGGAGTCAGGGACGCGCCGGCGAAACCGGCGGACGGAGAAGCCGGTCAGAGGGGCAACTTCTGGAGCGCCCGGCCCGATGTGTCGTACGGCAGGGCGAGCGTCTCCGCCGATTACGGCAGGCCCCTCCCCCCGGTCGTTCAAGGGGTACGGCTGGCGCCCGGCCTCACCCTGCTCCTGGACGGTCCCGCACTGAGCGACGACGACCTCGCCGCGATCGACACCGCCGCCCGGCCGCTGCTCGACGAGCTGCACCGGCGTGGCCTTCTCACCCCCGCCCAAAGCCCCGCGTTCTCGTCCGAAGCTCACTCCCGGAGGTCCCCGTGACCGTGCGCATCCTGCCACTACCCGAGACCGACGCCCCGGTGGACGACCGCGGGCTCGGCGCGCTCAGCACCGACAAGGGCAACCTGCCACTCGACCAGGTCGACGTGCACGCGTCGATCACCGGGCTCGCCGCGGGCATCGAGGTGGTCCAGGGCTTCCGCAACCCGTTCGACGTGCCGCTCGAAGCCACCTACATCTTCCCGCTGCCCGACCGCGCCGCCGTGACCGCGCTGCGCATGGAGGCCGCGGACCGGATCATCGAAGGAACCCTGAAGGAGCGCGGCCAGGCACGGCAGGACTACGACCAGGCCATCGCCGCGGGCCAGCGCGCCGCGATCGCTGAGGAAGACCGCCCCGACGTGTTCACCATGCGGGTCGGCAACATCCTGCCGGGCGAGCGGGTGACCATCAGGCTGAAGCTCGACCAGCCCCTGCCGCACGAGTCGTCCTCCAGCGCGACGTTCCGGTTCCCGCTCGTGGTGGCTCCCCGCTACATCCCGGGAGCCCCCTTGGACGGTGAGCGCGCCGGCTCCGGAGTGGCGGACGATACGGGTGCCGTACCGGACGCGTCCCGGATCAGCCCCCCCGTCCTCCTGCCCGGCTTCCCGAACCCGGTGCGCCTGTCGGTGACCGCCGACATCGACCCGGCGGGCCTGCCACTGACCCAGATACGGTCGGCGCTGCACGTGGTGAGCGAGGAGGGCGACGGAGAGCGCACCACCGTCCGCCTGCAACCGGGCGAGCGCCTCGACCGCGACTTCATCCTGCGCCTCGACTTCGCCCCCCACGAGACCGCGGCCCTCTCCCTCGTCCCGGACGCGACCGAGAAGATCTCCATTGCCCCGGACCCGGACAAGCCCTCGAAGCCGGAAGGGGAGGGAACGTTCAGCCTGACCGTGCTGCCGTCCGGCGACGCCAGGCCGAGCCCACGCGACGTGGTCCTCGTCCTCGACCGTTCCGGCAGCATGCACGGCTGGAAGATGGTCGCCGCCCGCCGCGCGGCCGCCCGCATCGTCGACACCTTCCGCGGCGAGGACCGGTTCGCCGTCCTGTCCTTCGACAACGTCATCGAACGCCCCCGCGACCTTGGCACCGGCCTCGTCGACGGCACCGACCGCAACCGGTTCCGCGCGGTGGAGCACCTGGCGGCGCTGGACGCGCGAGGCGGCACGGAGATGCTCGCCCCGCTCGACGAGGGCTGCCGCCTGCTCGCCGGCTCCCCGCGCGACCGGGTACTCGTCCTCATCACCGACGGGCAGGTCGGCAATGAGGACCAGCTCCTCGCCCATCTGGAGCCACGGCTCCGGGGTGTCCGCGTCCACACCGTGGGCATCGACCAGGCCGTCAACGCCGGATTCCTGAACCGCCTCGCCTCGATCGGTCGGGGACGCTGCGAACTCGTCGAGTCCGAGGACCGCCTCGACGAGGCGATGGAGCACATCCACCACCGGATCGCCGCCCCGCTCGCGACCGGCCTGACCCTGCACTCCGAGGGTTTGGAGATCATCGAGGGCACGGTGGCCCCGGCTCGGCTGGGCGCGCTGTTCCCCGGTGTGCCCCTGGTCATCGCCGGACGGTTCCGCGGCGCCCCGTCCGGCACGCTCTCGGTCCGGGGCACGGCATCCGATGGGACGCCCTGGGAGCAGCGTGCCACCGGCAGCGTCTCCACCGCCCCCGCCGCCACCTCCATCTGGGCCCGCGCTCACCTGCGCGACCTCGAAGACCGCTACACGGTCGGCGGCCCCGCCGACCTGGAGCAACGCATCGTCAAGACTTCGCTCCGCTTCGGCGTCCTGTGCCGCTTCACCGCGTTCGTGGCCGTGGACAGCAGGGTGGTGACCGAGGGCGGAACCCCGCACCAGGTCGTCCAGCCGGTGGAGTCCCCCCGAGGCTGGGCAGGCCCCGCCGCAGTCCCTGCGGCGCCCGCAGCGGCGCCCGCAGCGGCGCCGAGGATCGCGCATGCCGCCTTCGCGGTAACGGAGGACGCCGCCTTCACGGACGCCCTCGACCTTCCACCGGTCGCAGGCCCACCGCCGCAAAGCGCCGCCCCTTACGGCAGTCCGCCGCCCAGCCCCCCGGGCAGCCCGTTCGGCAGGCCGGCCGGGCGCGGCGCGGCCCCGCGCCGGGCACGTCGCACTTCCACGCTCACCGACTTCCAGCAGGAACTGACCGACGTCCTCGACCGCCTCCGCCAGACTCCCGACGACCGGCGCGCCAAGCATCTGTTGGACGAGTTCCTTCCCATCCTGGAGTCGATCGTCCAACGTATGGAGGCCCAGTCCCTGGACGCCACCCCCCTGGCAGCCCTCCGCGATGACCTCCGCCGCCTCCAACCCACCACGGACCAGCCCACCGTCAACGACCTGTGGACCCGAGCCATCCAGGTCCTGGCCGACTTCACGGGAGAGTTCCCGCCCCGCCGGCCCTTCTGGAAACGCCCCAGGTAACCACTCCGCAGGGCGCCCGCTGCCCTCACGACGGGTCTGCCCCGCCCCGCAAGACCATCGGCCGAGCAACCCTTCCAAGTCGCCGACCCCATAGGGGCGGCCTCCGACGAGGCCGCCCCGCTGGTGGTCATGGAGTGATCAGGTGTGCTGGGGGCGGTGGCGGCGCAGGAGCGGGACCAGGTTCAGCGCGAGGCCGATGACGGCGACGGCGCTGACCAGGTTGACGCCCGGGTGGAACTCGGCGAAGCCGTCGCCGCCCGAGGCCGTGCCGCCGGCGACCAGGGCGGTGACGACCGCGAGGACGAGAGCGGCGCCGACCTGGCCCGAGGTCTGCACCAGGCCGGAGGCCAGACCTTGCTCGGAGTCGTCGATGCCGTCCGTGGCCTGCGCCATGATCGAGCTGAACCCGAACGCGAATCCGCCGCCCAGCAGGAGCATCGTCGGCAGGATCGTGAACGCGTAGTGCGGGGCGTTCCCCGCCGTGGCCAGAAACCAGACGTAGCCGAGGCTGAGCGACGTCATCGAGCTGATGATCAGAGGGGCCGTCCCGTACCGGTCGATCAGGCGTCCGACGAAGGGGGAGCCGAAGGCGACGAGGAGCCCGGCGGGCAGCAGTCCCATGGCCATCTTCAGCGGCGACCAGTGCAGGACGTCCTGGAGGTAGAGGGTCATCATGAACTGGAAGCTGAGGTACGAGCCGAACAGCGCGACGATGCTCAGGTTCGCGCGGACGATGGCGCCGATCCGCAGGATGCCGAGCCGGATCAGCGGGTGCCGCACCTTGTTCTCGGTGACGAAGAAGCCGACCAGCAGGGCGGCGGCGAGCGCGACGGACCCGAGGGTGACGGGGGCGAGCCAGCCGCGGTCGGGCGCCGAGACCACGGTGTAGACGGCGAGCAGCATGCCGCCGGTGAGCGTCACGGCGCCGACGATGTCGTGTCCGCCGTCGGACGGGGGCCTGTCCCGCGGGATCAGCGCGATGCCCGCGACCAGCGCGATCAGCGCGAGCGGGACGGGCGTCAGGAACGTCCAGCGCCAGCCGAGACCGGTCAGCAGCCCGCCCAGGATCAGCCCGGACGAGTAGCCGCTGGCGCCGAAGACGGAGAACACCGACAGCGCCCGGTTCCGCGCCGGCCCCTCATGGAACGTGGTGGTCAGGATGGACAGGGCGGTGGGCGCGGTGAACGCGGCGGCGAGCCCCTTGACGAAACGGGTGACGATCAGCAGGGTGCCGTCGTTCACCAGCCCGCCCACCAGGGACGCGACGGCGAACACGGCGAGCGCGGTGAGGAAGACCCGGCGGCGTCCGAGCAGGTCGGCGGTGCGGCCGCCGAGGAGGAGCAGCCCGCCGTAGCCGAGGACGTACCCGTTCACGATCCACTGCAGCGACGTGGTGGAAAGGCCGAGTTCGGCGCCCATCGACGGCAGCGCGACGCCCACCATCGAGACGTCGAGCCCGTCGAGGAACAACACGCCGCACAGGACCGCGAGGACTCCCCACAGCCGGGGAGTCCAGATCTGTTCGGTCGGCGGGCGCTCGGCGGCGGCCGGCGCCCGGACGGTGGAGGCAGGGGGAATGTCGGTGATAGCCACGTCGGAGGACAGTACATGCACATGCATCAAATGTCCACGCACTAATTTTGGCAGAATTTAATGCGAGTGCATCTGATGCGCACGCATGGTACGATCCGCGGCATGAAGGCGAAGGCTGCTCTGGTCGGCCGCTGGCGCGAGCTGGCGACCTGCTACAACACGGTCGCGTGCGCCCTGGACCGCGCCCTGCAGGACGCCCACGGCCTGAGCATGAGCGAGTACGAGACGCTCGACCGCCTGGTCGATCTCGACTGTGAGAAGCGCCGCATGCAGGAGATCGCCGCGGCGATGTATCTCAGCCAGAGCGCCCTGTCCCGCACGGTCGCCCGCCTGGAGAAGCAGGGCTACGTCGAGCGCGGCCTTTGCGAGGACGACCGCCGCGGCGTCCTCGTCCAGATCACCGAAGCCGGGCGCCATCGCCACGCCGAGGCCCGCGAGACCCACCTCCAGGTCCTCGCCGAAAAGCTGACGCCCTGACCGCGACCGGCCCGAGGCGGGGCTTCCGGGGAGTTAGCGCGGCTCGACTACACTTTTGTCATTCGTTGTCGCAAATCGTTCGCGTCTAGAGGTGGGGCATGACCGCTTCGCAGAGCACCGCCGAGGAGTTGCGCGGTGTCGGGCTGCGGGTGACGGCCGCCCGCGTCGCACTGCTGGAGACCGTCCGGCATGGGGACCACCTCGGTGTCGAGGCGATCGCGTCCGGGGTGCGGGACCGCGTGGGGCACATCTCGCTCCAGGCCGTTTACGAGGCGCTTCACGCGCTCACGGCGGTGGGGCTGGTGCGCCGCATCGAGCCGGCCGGGAGCCCGGCGCGGTTCGAGGGGCGGGTCGGCGACAACCACCATCATCTGGTGTGCCGCAACTGCGGCGCGGTCAAGGACGTCGACTGCGCGGTGGGGCATCCGCCGTGCATGGATCCGGTGGACGACGCCGGTTACCTGGTCGACGAGGCCGATGTAACGTTCTGGGGCCTTTGCCCCGATTGCCGCACGCAGTGACGGCGTCCAGGCCGGCCCGCCTCCCGGGCCGGCCTGGACGGACGAAGGGTCAGGCGAGGTCGAACCGGTCCAGGTTCATCACCTTGTCCCAGGCCGCGACGAAGTCACGGACGAACTTCTCCTTCGCGTCGTCGCTGGCGTAGACCTCGGCGACCGCGCGCAGTTCGGAGTTGGAGCCGAAGACGAGGTCGACCCGGTTGCCGGTCCACTTGACCGCGCCGGTGGCGTCGCGTCCCTCGAAGGTCTCCGCGTCCTCGGACGTCGGCTCCCACGTGGTGCCCATGTCGAGCAGGTTCACGAAGAAGTCGTTCGTCAGGGCGCCCGGCGTGTCGGTGAAGACGCCGTGCGCCGTCTTCTTGTGGTTCGCGCCCAGGACGCGGAGGCCGCCGACGAGGACCGTCATCTCGGGCGCGCTCAGGGTGAGCAGGTTCGCCCGGTCGATGAGGAGGTACTCGGCCGGGAGCCGGTTGCCCTTGCCGAGGTAGTTGCGGAACCCGTCGTAGGTCGGCTCCATCGCGGCGAACGACTCGACGTCGGTCTGCTCCTGGGAGGCGTCCGTGCGTCCCGGCGTGAAGGGGACCTCGATGTCGTGGCCCGCGTCCTTCGCGGCCTTCTCGACCGCGGCGCACCCGCCGAGGACGATCAGGTCGGCGAGCGAGACCCGCTTGCCGCCGGAGTTGAACGACTCCTGGACGCCCTCCAGCGTGCGCAGCACCGGCGCCAGCTCGTCGGGGTCGTTGACCTCCCAGCCGCTCTGCGGCTCCAGCCGGATGCGGGCGCCGTTCGCGCCGCCCCGCTTGTCGGTGCCGCGGAAGGACGCGGCCGACGCCCACGCGGTGGAGACGAGCTGGGAGACCGACAGCCCCGAGGAGAGGATCTGCTCCTTGAGGGCCGCGATGTCGGCGGCTCCGATCAGCTCGTGGTCCACGGCCGGGACGGGGTCCTGCCAGACGAGGGTCTCGGACGGGACCTCCGGGCCGAGGTAGCGGGCGATCGGTCCCATGTCGCGGTGGGTCAGCTTGAACCACGCGCGGGCGAACGCGTCCGCGAAGGCGTCGGGGTTCTCCAGGAACCGGCGCGAGATCGGCTCGTAGATCGGGTCCATGCGGAGCGACAGGTCGGTCGTCAGCATGGTCGGGTGGGTCCGCTTGGACGGGTCGAAGGCGTCGGGGACGGTGTCGGCGCCGGCGCCGTTCTTCGGCCGCCACTGGTTGGCGCCCGCGGGGCTCTCGAACAGCTCCCACTCGTACCCGAACAGGATCTCGAAGAAGCTGTTATCCCAGGCCGTCGGGGTGTTCGTCCAGGTGCCCTCAAGGCCGCTGGTGATCGTGTCCGCGCCCTTGCCGGTGCCGAAGGTGCTCTTCCAGCCGAGCCCCATCTGCTCCAGGGGGGCGCCTTCGGGCTCGGGCCCGACGTGGTCGGCCGGGCCGGCGCCGTGCGTCTTGCCGAACGTGTGGCCGCCGGCGATCAGCGCGACGGTCTCCTCGTCGTTCATCGCCATCCGGCGGAACGTCTCGCGGATGTCGCGGGCGGCGGCGATCGGGTCCGGGTTGCCGTTCGGCCCTTCCGGGTTGACGTAGATGAGCCCCATCTGGACGGCGCCGAGCGGGTTCTCCAGGTCCCGGTCGCCGGTGTAGCGCTCGTCGCCGAGCCAGGTCGTCTCGGGACCCCAGTAGACGTTCTCGTCGGGCTGCCAGGCGTCCTCGCGTCCACCGGCGAAGCCGAAGGTCGTGAAGCCCATCTCCTCCAGTGCGACGTTGCCGGCCAGGACCAGCAGGTCGGCCCAGGAGATCTTCTGGCCGTACTTCTTCTTGACCGGCCACAGGAGGCGGCGGGCCTTGTCGAGGCTCGCGTTGTCGGGCCAGCTGTTGAGCGGCGCGAAGCGCTGCTGCCCGGACCCGGCGCCGCCGCGGCCGTCGCTGATGCGGTAGGTGCCGGCGCTGTGCCACGCCATCCGGATCATGAAGGGGCCGTAGTTGCCGAAGTCGGCGGGCCACCAGTCCTGCGACTCGGTGAGGACCCCGGCGATGTCCCGCTTGAGGGCGGGCAGGTCGAGGGTCTGGAACGCCGCGGCGTAGTCGAAGTCCTTGTCGAGCGGGTCGGCCATGGGCGGGTTGTGGGCGAGGATCTTCAGGTTGAGCTGGTTCGGCCACCAGCCGCGGTTGCCGCCGCCCTGGGTGGGGTGCGGGGCGCGCGTGTGCACGACCGGGCAGCCACCGGCGCTTTCCTCGTTCGTCTCGTAGACGTTGGCTTCGTTGTTCTCAGCCATTGAACTTCCTTCCAGGACGAAGCAAGTGATGGGTCAGGTGGTGCAGTCGGGGCAGAGGCCCCAGTAGACGACCTCGGCCTCGTCGATCGAGTAGCCGCGGTCGTCGGAGGCTGTGAGACAGGGAGCTTCGCCGACGGCGCAGTCGACGTCGGCGATGGCGCCGCAGGTCCGGCACACCACGTGGTGGTGGTTGTCCCCGGTCCGCGACTCGTAACGCGCCACGGAACCGGAGGGCTGGATGCGCCGCACCAGCCCGGCCGCCGTCAGCGCGCGCAGGCAGTCGTACACGGTCTGGTGGGACACCGTCGGGAGGTCGCGGCGGACGGCCCCGATGATCGAGTCGGTGTCCGCGTGCGGATCACCGTGCACCGCGCGCAGCACCGCGAGCCGCGGACGGGTCACCCGCAGGGCGGCCTCGCGCAGCATCTCCTGGAACTCCAAGGCGGGCGCCACGGCAGACAGACTGGCTCACTCTCTGGAGTCAGTCAAGATTTGGAGGTGCCCAAGTTTGACTCGGTTTGCGAGGGGATCCGTCCCGCGCGTGGCGGGCGCGTCCCACCCGACCGTCCGGGCGGTCGCGGACGCGCCGGCACCGCCTTCCACCTCGGCCTACCTCGACTTCGGCCAAAGGAACAGCTTTGACAGGTAGGAGGTGCAAATCGGGGCGTTTCACTAGGATGCTCGCGTGCGCGAAGATCAAGAGGTCCCGGTGGACGGCGGGCTGACCGCACCGCTCCTGCTGCCGGAGGACCGTCCCGGCGAGGACGAGCCCGCGGAGGTGGCCGTGCAGCGCGACAGGATCGCGATCACCGAGGTCGATCCCGCCCCGGTCCGCGCGTTCGGCGCGGACGTCGAGCGGCTCGCCGGGCTGGTGAAGCAGCTCGCGGCGCTCGCCGCCGTGCTGGGCGACCGGCTGGACGGCGAGGTCCGCGACGCCCTGGACGGCGCCGAGCGCGCCCTGGCCGAGGCGCGCGGCGCGCGGCAGGAGTCCGCGGACGCGGACCAGCGCGCCGAGCAGGCCGCCGCCCGCGCCGAAGCGGCCCTGCGGGAGACCGCGCAGGCGCGCGAGGAGTTCGAGAAGGGGCTCGCCGCCGCGAAGGCGAGCGTCACTGCGGCGCAGGAGAGCGAGGCCAACGCGTGGAAGGAGGCCGGCGCTCACCAGCAGGCCCGTGCCACGTCCGCGAACGAGGCCGCGCACGCCGAGGGGCTCCGCAAGCGCGCCGAGGCGGCCTGGAGCACCGAGCACCAGGCCCGCGACGACGCCGAGCGCGAGCGGGACGAGCTCGCCACGCGGCTGTCGGCCGAGCAGAGCGCGCTCGCCATCGCCCGCACCGATCTCGCGGACGTACGCGCCGAGCTGGCGGAGGCCCGGTCCAAGCTGGAGGCCGCCGCCGACACCGAGCGGCGGCTGCGGGCCGAGCTGAGCGTCGTCCAGGGCGAGGTCGCGGGGCTGACCGTGGAGCGGAACGCCGCCGCGGGCCGGGCGGAGGATCAGGCCGTCCGCGCCAAGCGCGCCGAGCAGCTCGCCGACTCCGCGGAGGACCGGATCCTCGCCGCGATGACGCGCGCCGACCGGGCCGAGCAGCGCGCGGACGCGGCGGAGGAGCGCGCCGACGCCGCCGAGGTCCGCATCGACCGCGACGCCGCGACCGTGCGCGCGTTGCAGGAGACCCTGCGCGCGGCGCTGGACCTCCCGGCCGTCGAGGAACTCGACGACGGCCAAGGTGTGCGGGTCGGCGAGTCCGCGGCGGTCACCGCGAGGCTCGGCGGCCTCATCGGCGTCGACCAGGTCCCGGACGTCATGGACGGCGAGCTGGCCGGCCGTTTCGCCCGCGCGATCCTGGCGGTCCGCGTCCACCAGGCGACCAAGCGTCCCGCGTCCACGGACCTCGTCGACCAACCCGAGGACGACCCCGCCGACGACTGAGCCCGCGCTCGGAGGCCGCAGAACGTCCCGCGGCTCGGGACCGTCGGTTCCCTGGCTATTGCGAGCGGAGTGCCGCGGGGGCGCCGGACGGTACGGCGGGGTTGCCGGGCATGACCCGGTCGATACGGGCGTAGCCGGCGCCCGGGGCGGGGCGCGGATCCTTCTCACCGCGGTTCGGCCAGAACGCCATGGCGCGCTCGGCCTGGGCCGTGATCGTGAGGGACGGGTTGACGCCGAGGTTCGCGGTGACCGCCGAGCCGTCCACGATGTGCAGGCCGGGGTGCCCGTGGACGCGGTGGTAGGGGTCGATGACTCCGGTCTCCGGAGTCTCCCCGATGACGCAGCCGCCGATGAAGTGCGCGGTGGTCGGGATGTTGAACAGGTCGAACCACGTCCCGCCGGGGGTGGCGTCGAGTTCCTCGGCGAGCATCCGGACGGCGTCGTGGGCGACGGGGATCCAGGTCGGGTTGGGCTCGCCGTCGCCCTGGCACGCGACGAGCCTGCGGCGGCCGAGGCGGCTTCGCCTCTCGCCGACGGTGATCGAGTTGTCGGCGGTCTGCATGACGAGGGCGATCACCGTCCGCTTGGCCCAGTCCTTGAGGGACAGCCCGCGCAGGATGATCGTCGGGTGCCGGACGGACTGGCCGAGGAACTTCAGCCAGCGGGGCGCGCCGCCGCCGTCGATCAGCAGCGTCCGGATGACCCCCATCGCGTTGTTGCCCGCCCCGTACCGGGTGGGTTCGATGTGGGTCTTCTCGTCCGGATGGAAGGAGGAGGTGATGGCGAGCCCGGTGCTGTGGTCGACGTCCTTCTCGCGGTGCCACACGGTCATGCGCTCGACGCCGAGGAGGGCCTCGGAGTTGGTGCGGGTGAGCTCGCCGAGGCGGGGCGACAGGTGCGGGAGGCGACCGGCGGCGCGCATCCGGTGCAGGAGCCGCTGCGTCCCGTACGTCCCGGCGGCGAGGACGACGTGCTCGGCGGTCAGCGTCCGGCGGCGCCTGCGCAGCGGCGTGGTCGTCTCCGTGCCGACCTCGTAGCCGCCGGACGCGCCGCGCGCGCCGGGCGACAGGGACGTGACGGTCGTGTCCGGGATGACCTGGACGCCCGCCTTCTCCGCCAGGTAGAGGTAGTTCTTGGTGAGCATGTTCTTCGCGCCGACCTTGCAGCCGATCATGCAGGAGCCGCAGCCGGTGCAGGTCGTCCGGCGGGGACCGGCGCCGCCGAAGTACGGGTCGTCGGCGTCCTCGCCGGGCTTGTCGCCGAAGAACACGCCGACCGGCGTCGGATGGTAGGTGTCGCCGACGCCCATGCGGTCCGCGACGCGCCTCATCGCCTCGTCGGCGGGGGTGACGAGCGGGTTCACCGTGACGCCGAGCATGCGCCGGGCCTGGTCGTAGAACGGTTTCAGCTCGTCCTGCCAGTCGGTGATGCGGCCCCACTGCCGGTCCTTGAAGAAGGGCTCCGGCGGGACGTAGAGGGTGTTGGCATAGACGAGGGAGCCGCCGCCGACACCCGCCCCTGCCAGGACCAGGACGCCGGCCTTGCCGCCGACCAGGTGAACGCGCTGGATCCCGCGCATGCCGAGGCGGGGAGCCCACACGTACTTGCGCAGCCGCCAGGACGTCTTGGGCAGGGTGTCCTCGTCGAAGCGGCGTCCGGCCTCGATCACGGCGACCCGGTAGCCCTTCTCGGCCAGCCGCAGCGCCGCCACGCTGCCGCCGAACCCCGAACCCACAACGATCACGTCGAAGTCGTAGCCGCCACCGGGCATAGCAAACACCACCTTCGTCGGGGGGAACGAAGAAGCCGAGTGTGCCTCTCCGAAGGGTCGCACACCATGCGCGCATCGCAACGATTCATCGCCGTTTTGGTCATCGCAGTGACAAAGCGCGGCGCCTCCCCACTCCCTTTCCATTCTCCCGGTGCCCCTGTGCGGCCCGATATCGTCGAGGCCCCACTCCGGTGGAGGGACTTTTGTGGAACTGACTTCATCCGGCGGTGCTGCTGCTGCTCGTCCCGGCGCTGGCCTCACCGCGTGCGGGGGCGACGGCGGGAAACCGAAGCCGTCCGCCTTCGACGGTGGCGCTGGCCTTCGGTGGGAAGCGGTCCGTCGCCGTGGCGCCGGGCGGTGAGATCCTCAGCGACCCGGTGCCGCTGGCCACCGCGCCCTTGGAGAAGCCGGCGGTCACGCCGCGGGGTCGGGGAGGTGCGCACCCTTCATCAGTGGGCCGACGCCAGAGTGGCGGATCAGCAGCGCGGCACCACGAGGATCATGTCCGTCCTTATGGGGATGCCAGGCCTGTATGCGGCGATCGCGGTCGTTAACGCCGTCGTGATCGCCGCCGCCGAACGCCGCGCCGAGTTCGCCGCCGCCCGCGCCACCGGCCTGACCCGCTCCCAGGTCGTCCGGATGGCCGCCATCGAGTCGGCCGCCGTCACGTTCATCGGCCTGGCTCCGGGCGCTCTGGTCGCAGCGGGGGCCCTGGCCGGCTTCTTTCCGGAAATGCAAGGCGTGCGCATCCTCGCGGTGCCGTGGAACCTCTTCGGCCTGTGGACGGTGGCCGCCCTGACCATCACTCCCGTGGCCGCGGCCCTGACCGCACTCGCCGCGACCAGATCGTCCCCACGGCTTTGGTCGCCGCCGGGGGAATAGCAGGCCGATGCAGGTGGAAAAGGGTTTGAGCGAGGAGGCGCCCGGTTGCTACCTTCGCGGTCGACCGTGAAGAAGTCGCAAGGAGGTGAGGACCCGTGAACACAGTCACCCATGGGTGCTCCCTCAGCCTGTCACGGTCCGGCGACTGACGTCCGGTGTCGCCAGGAGCGCCTGAGATCGAGGCTCTCCTGGAAGGAGACTCCGATGGACGCAAAGCCTTTCACATCCGGCCTGAGCGAGAACGCGGTGCAGGTCACGCGCGTCGCGGACAGGCATTGGCATGCACTAGACGACGACCTGGTGGTCGGCCGCGGGTATGCGGAGCAGCGGCCCGACGGACGCCTGTTCGTCAGCGTCGACGCCTGGCACGACTCCACTTTCGACCGGCTCGCCGAGGCGATGCTGGCGGAACTCCCGGCGCCGCTCCACACGGTGGTCGATGAGGCGGACACCGAACTGACGGCCAGATGGCGGCGGACCGGTTTCAGGGTCCGGCGCCGCGAGTGGGAGTACGTCGTACCGACCGACCCGCGGGTCACAGGTCTCGAAGAGGTCCTGCCGCCGCCGGGCGTGACGATCGTTTCCGGGGGCAAGGCGGACGAGGACCTGCTGCGAGCGGTGGACCGCGCGATCCGCGACGAGGTCGAGGCAACCGTCGGCTGGTGGCAGTCGATGCCCGCGGAGGTGCTCCCCCGCCCCGAGGGCGACACGATCGTCGACCCGGCGAAGTACGCCGTGGCCGCGGCACCGGATCGCTACCTGGGCCTGATCCGGGTGGTGACGGTGCGCCGGCCCCGCATCGGGCTGGTGGCGGTCCGGGCCGGCGAGCAGCGCCGCGGCATCGCACGGGCGCTGCTGGCCCACTCACTGGGCACGCTGCACCGCTCCGGGTTCGACGCCGCCTGGGCCGAGGCCCAGGAGACCAACCGAGCAGCCGTGGCGCTGTTCGAGGGCATCGGCGCCCGGCGGGTGGGGAGCAACCTGGAGCTGGTGCGATGAGGAGCAAACACGGCATCGAAGTCGAGGGCAGGGTCGTCGAGTGCCTTCGCAGCGCCATGTTCACCGTGGAGATCAACGGCGGGCACCGGGTGCTCGCGCACATCAGCGGCAAGATGCGCAAGAACTTCATCAGGATCTACCTGGAGGACCGGGTCCTGGTGGAGCTCACGCCGTACGACGTGACCCGCGGCCGCATCGTCTTCCGCTACCGCAACTGACAGCGGCCGGCACCCTCCGTCGCAACTGACCCATCGGGCCTCGGTCACGGCTTCCGCGGCCGGGGCCCGATGACCTACGGACGAAAGGCACCGGTCGCCGCCCTGCAAGTGAAGGCAACCCGGGAGGTCTACACCAGCTTTCCTATGCGGCCCTGTCGTACGGGGCACGCACATCGGCCGCTTGCACATCGTTTGCTGGCGCATCGTTTGCTGGCGTATCGGCTGCTGACGTATCGGCTGCTGGCACCTCGGCCGCTCGCACCTCGGCCGCTCGCACATCGGCCGCTCGCACATCGGCCGCTCGCACATCGGCCGCTCGCACCTCGGCCGCTCGCACCTCGGCCGCTCGCACATCGGCCGCTCGCACATCGGCCGCTCGCACATCGGCCGCTCGCACATCGGCCGCTCGCACATCGGTTGCTGGCGCATCGGCCGGTCGCCGGTTGGTTGCTGGCGGGTCGGCCGCTCGCGGGGCGGGCGCGGGTGGAGCGCCCGTGCGCGTGATGGCTGGTGGGAGAAGCCTGTAGGTGTATCGGCCGGTGGTGAAGTCGTGGCTGGCGTGGAGTTGTCGTGGGTTGGCGTGTTTGTAGCGGTTGTGCCATCCGCAGCACAGGGCGAGTTTGTCGATGTCGGTGGGGCTGTCGCCGAGGGCCCACCCGTTGACGTGGTCGACTTCGCACAGGCTCCCGGGGACTTCGCAGCCTTCTACCGCGCAGGTGGGGTAGCGGGTTTCCAGGACCTGGCGCTGGGCGGCCGTGGCGAAGCGAACCTTGTGCCCCAGGTACAGCGGCGTGTGGCCGCCGGCCAGCAGCAGTGGTGAGACTCCGGCGGCCAGGGCAATGCGGCGGGCCTGGGGCGCGGGGATCGGCGAGCCGTCGGTCAGCCGCGCCGGTACCGGGCCGCCGGTCAGGGTCTCCAGGTCACAGATGACGGTGACCTTGGTGGCCTTGTGCCCGCCCGACAGGACGCCGCTCAGCGCCGCGGCGGTCCGTTCGGCCAGGTCACGGTCGTCGTCGGGCCCGGCGGGCTTGGCCAGCGGCGCGAGGGTGCCAGCCCAGATCGCGGCGTCCTCGGCGTTGAGCCAGCCGTTGATGTAGCGGCCGCCATCGAGAGAACGGGTGGAAGTGATCCAGGACCTTTCATACCCTCGCCGGGCCTCAGCCGGTGGCTCGTCGTGACCGTCGCGTTCGGCGATCACGTCGCGGATGCGGCGGCCGAACACGGCGAGCTTCCCGGGCGAGACGCCTTGCCCGACCATGTCCAGCAACAGCGTCTCGGCCTTGGCGCAGTCCTGATCGTCCAACCGCGCCACGGCCTCGGCGACCGTTGCGGCGTAGCCGTAGGACAACTCGCCGCTGGCCAGCCGCTCGCGAACCTCGGGGAGCCGGTGGCGGTGCCGGGCCAGGGTGAGGCGTTCCCTGGCGCGCGACTCGCGCATGCCCAGCCGCGACCGCAGCCATGCCTGCGTGGAGGGCAACCCCCAGCGGCGCACTTCCCCGGCCGCGTCCACCTGTCCGATGAGTCCGGCCAGCGCCCCCTCCTGAGCGTCGGTTGCGGCCGCTAACGTCTCGGCCAGCTCCATGCACACCGAAGCCGACTCCGGCGCGGGACGGGCGGCGAGTTCGGCGGCGATCGCAGCCGCGACGTCCACCAGCTCCTGGGTGGACGTCGCACCGAGATCCATATCCGTAACCGAACACATACTCAGAGTGTATCGAACTAAAGGTCAAGCGACCTCCAGAACGGGACTTGACTACTGTCACCACCGGGACAGCAGACCCTCATGGACCTGGGAGTCCGGTTGGCGGCCCCGGCGAACCGGCGCCGTCGGCCGCCCCGCCGCTTGGCGCTCTCGCTCGCCGTTGCCGAGCGGACGCATTCGAAGTGGGCGACCTCAAGTCCTGGATGCCCTCGCGGTCCTTGCGGACGTCGGTGCAGCCGAGAGAGGTGAGCCGATCGGCGTCCTGTCCGCTGTTGGCACACGTCGGGTTGGAGCGGTAGGTGGCGATCGCGGCGTCGTGGTCGGGCAACAGGGGCGGTGCCTGGGCGTTGACGTCGGTCAAGAACACTTCGAGGGCCCCGGGCAGGTTGGGACCACGTCCGCTCGCAAACCACTGCGGGAGCCGTGCGCACGACCTCCAGCGCCGGATCGAGAACTCCGGGTTCGGACACTCGCCAACGGCCGGGTCTTCGGCACCGCGACCACATCGGGATGGGACCCCACCCTCGGCACCCCCACCGATCGGGCACCGCCGACTTCGGGCACACCGGACCGTCCTGCTCCAGGTGGTTCGCCCCTGCCGGCAGTGGGCCCGTCCGTCCGGCGAGGCCGGGGGTTGGCGAGGTCGCACCCCAGGGGGACGGGTGCGACCCGCTCGCCGGACGGACGGGGGTTCTAGAGGGCGAGCCGCGCCCAGACGAGCTTGCCGCGACCGCCGCCGATCTGCCGGTATCCGCAGCCGCCGGTCGCCAGGAGCCGCACCATCATCAGCCCCCGGCCGCCCTCGGCCTCGGGATCGGCCTCCGGCACGACCGGCGGCGCGTGGGACGGGTCCCACACCCGGAACTCGATGGCACCGTCCACGAGCGTGACCCACGCCTGGATCTCGTGCCCCTCGACGGCGTGCACCACGGCGTTCGTGGCCAGCTCGGACATGATCGTCCGCCCCACGTAGTCGTGCTGCGCAAGGCCCCATGCCTCACATGCCTCCGAGACGAGCGACCGCGTCAGATACACGCTCTCGGGATAGGCACGCCAACGCAGGGCGAATTCATTTGGCGCCTTTGACGGACGCTTGTCCTGAATGTCCTGAATGTCATTCATCGCGGGCCACCTTTCTCGCTGAACCCACCCCGAACTTTGCCGCCGCCGGTTACGCTTGTCGCGTTTCGTTCAGTGATCCCTAGATGAAGGATCTTGAATGGCGCGAGTAGATCGCCTCGATCCCGATCACAACCTGTGGCACTGGCTGTCCGTTGACCTGCGAGTTTGGCGCGAGGAACGCAACCTTTCCCAGGCCGACGTGGCCCAGATCTGCGGCGTTGATAATTCCACGGTTTCAAACTGGGAATCGGGCAGCGCGAAAACCCCCCAAAAGCACACCGAAACTCTTGACCGGGTATGGCGCACCCGCGGTCATTTCACCCGACTTAGGAGGCTTGCTGACAGCTCTCACGATCCGAACTGGTTCCAGCAGTTCGCCGCCTACGAGCGACGCGCGCGGGTGGTCAGCCCATATGCCGCACTCCTGATTCCTGCTCTCCTCCAGACGCCTGAGTATGCGCGGGCCTTGATCGCCGGTGGTCAGATTGTCGACGATGTGGACACCGCCGTAGAGGAACGAATGGCGAGACAGGAGATCCTCCGGCAGCCCGACCCACCAGACCTATGGGTGCTGATCAAGGAATCGGTCCTCTGGGATTGCATCGGGACTCCGGAGATCATGCGTGCGCAACTCGTTCATCTGATCGAGATGGGCCAGAAGCGCGGCATCGTTATCCGCGTGGTCCCCCGCACCGTTGGCGTACATCCAGGGGTTGACGGCTCGTTCACCCTCCTCGATGTGAACGGCACCGAGATGGCTTGGTCAGAGGCGGTCGGAGGCGGGCGTTTGGTTACAGACCCCGCGAACGTCCGTGATTACCGGGTACGGTATGACCGGATTGGCGCTGACAGCCTGTCGCGAGACTCCACTAGGAAACTCATAGCCGAGGTTATGGAGGCCACACAGTGAGCGAGCGCGTTTGGCGTAAGTCCAGCCGAAGCGGCACGGGCGGTGCCGGGGGGCAAGATTGCGTGGAGGTGGCGGCTCTCGCTGAGGGGCACGGCGTCAGGGATAGCAAGGCACCCGACAACGGCCACCTCACCCTCTCTCCCGCAAGCTTCGCCCAGCTCGTCACCCGCGTGAAGCGCGGAGACCTGGACCTTTAGACCCTCCCGACAACGCGGACGGCCCCGCCTTCGATTTACGGCGAGAACCGGATCAGCTCGAAGACGGGGCCCGTCCCGGGCCGTGCTCCCCAGACGGAGCCGGACCGTCAGCGGCCGGGGCTCACTCCGCCGGAGGCTCCTTCGGCTGCTCAAGCGCTTCGGCGATGGCGTTGAACTCGGCAAGCGCGGCCGTCAGGTCCTCGACGATCTCACGGGCGATGACTGCCGGCGGCAACAGGCTGTCGGCGTCCTCCAGGCTCGGATCCTTCAGCCACGTGATGTCGAGGTTGACCTTGTCGCGGGCGAGCAGCTCGTCGTAGGTATACGCCTTGAACCGCTCGGACTCGATGCGGTTCTCGTGGGGCTCGCCGGGGCGGTAGCACTTGACGAAGTCGTCCAAGTGCTCGCGGGTGAGCCTGTTCTGCTTCAGCGTGAAGTGCTGGCCGGTGCGGAAGTCGTACACCCACAGCTTGGACGTCCACGGCGCTTCCGGCCGGGCCTCCTTCTTGTCGAAGAACAGCACGTTGGCCTTGACGCCGCCCGCGTAGAAGATCCCCGTGGGCAGCCGCAGCAGCGTGTGCACGTCGAACTGCTTGAGGAGCCTCCGCCGGATCGTCTCCCCTGCCCCACCCTCGAACAGCACGTTGTCGGGCAGGACGACGGCCGCGCGCCCGGGGATGCCTAGCATCGACGCGATGTGCTGGACGAAGTTGAGTTGCTTGTTCTTGGTCGTGACCCAGAAGTCCTGGCGGGTGTACTCGATGTCCTCGCGGTTGGCCCGTCCGTCCTCACCGACCACGGTGATGGACGACTTGCGTCCGAACGGCGGATTGGCCAAGACCACGCTCGGGTAGACGTGCGACGGCTCGGCCAGCGCGTCACGTACCTCGATCAGCGACTCACCGTTGGGCTTGCCGATGCCGTGCAGCAGCATGTTCATCGCCGCCAGCCGGGCCGTCCCATCCACCAGCTCGATCCCACGGATGCTGCCAGAAGCCAACTTGTCACGTTGCTCAGGTGTCAGGTCGCTGCCGTAATTGCTCTGAATGTAGTGGTGGGCCGCAAGGAGGAACCCGCCCGTCCCACAAGCCGGGTCGCAGACCACATCGGACGGGCCGGGCTGGACGCAGTCGACCATCGCGGCGATCAGCTCACGAGGCGTGAAGTACTGCCCTGCCCCGGACTTGACGTCCTCGGCCCCCTTGGCAAGTAGCTCCTCGTAGGCGTCGCCCTTCACGTCGACGCCCTGGCTGGACCACTTCTCCTTGTCGATCAGATCGACGATCAGCCTCTTGAGCTTGGCCGGGTCCTGGATCCGGTTCTGCGCCTTGCGGAAGATGACGCCGAGGGTGTCCCTGCGCTGCCCGAAATCCCGGAGGACGTGGTTGTAGGTGTCCTCAAGCTCTTGCCCATCGGCGTCCAGCAGCGATTGCCAGGCGTTCCCCACCGGCCGGAGTGCGAGGTCCGGGAAGCTCGTACGGTTGGCCCGCTCGTGCCCCATCTTCAGAAAGAGCAGGAACGTGAGCTGCTCCACGTAGTCGATCGTGGAGACACCGTCGTCGCGCAGCACATCGCAGTAGTTCCATAGCTTCGCGACCAGCCGCCGCGTCTCCGCAGTGCTCACAACAGCGTCTCTTTCTGGGGTGCCTTCTCGCCCTTGCTCCGTCGCGCCCGCCGCACCGGCCCCTGCGCCGCCCGCTCCGCCCGAATCCGCTCCAGCAACACCGAGGCGGGCTCATCCGCCGGATCCTGCTCCACCAACCGCCCCGCGAACGCCTCCGCCAGCAGCGAACGTCGCAGCAACTTACTTTCAGTCGTCAGTCGAATTCCCGCAAGGCGATTGATACCTGCCATCTCTATATCAAGGGCGGCAACAACCTCCCTCTGCCGATCCAAGGAAGGGACGGGAATTTCTAGATCGACAAGGTGTGGATTATTTATTTGCGGAACGTTCGATCCATCGCAGAGTGCGGAAAGATTGATCCCCTCGAGCCAGTACCATAGATATTTCACAACTAGCGTCTCGCCGGGAATGATTCCCATCGTATTGAGGTCATATGCTGCGGGTGTTTTCGTTATTCTCTTTTTGTTAGTGTGAATGGCACCTCCCCGCTTAGGGATGAGAACGGTGCCAGCAGGTCGAACATGCAACCCAAGTTGGGCCGCATCTTCACGAAGTACATATGTCCGAGACTCGTGCATAAAATGATCGTTAGACAGGTTCATGTCGCCGACCTTGTAATAGGGAACCGAATTGATACTAGGAACCTGCTGGACAAGTTCTGAGATTCCCTTGGGAGTCTGACCGCTAGCGATCGTCGCAACACTTGCAAGGCGCTGAACAGATTTCGAATCTGCCAACAGTCGATAAAAACAGTCCCTCAGGACAGATTCCCTCAGTTTTACAAGCCTAAGCCGGGCCTTTTCCGCTGCTCGCTGGGCATTGTCAAGAAGAGAGAGGTGGCCTTCAAGGGCGGCGACGATCCGGCGCTGCTCACTCAAGGGGGGAACGAGGACGCCGATTTCCTTGAGTGAACTTTGTGAGATATTACGCATCGAATCCTTAGTTCCTGTCGCCCGGCGCGATATATCACGTCTAATGCCAGGAGAGCCCAAGAGGCAGGAAAACCAGCGACGATCAACCGAAGGCGAGGGAACCAAGCGGAGACTCTTGTCGCTCAAAAGTAGTCGTGGACGACAGTTTTTTACGAGAACAGAGGCACCCACATAGCTCTCGGTATTTGCTCTACTGAGGAGAATGTCGCCAGACTTTATTTCGTTGGCGTCATCAATTTCAATATCCGGACGAACCGCCTTGTTCTCCGTCTCTCGAAATTCACCCCAGGTCATCGCGCTAACCTTGATGATGCCCCATTCGTCTGAGCCGGCCGGGCGGGGTTCGCAGCGGAAGGACTTACCCGCTTCAACACCCAGAAGGAGGTCTCCAAGAGTGGCTTCAGCCCAGCCAGGAGGAAGATCTGTCATGCGGTGAGGTTCCGGTTCAGGTCGGTGAGGAGGGGTTCGGCGTTGGCGTCGCCGAAGGTTTTCAGGAAGCCGTCGATGCCGCCGTGGTCGGTGAACGGGGGCTTGTCGAGTTCGGTCGAGTCAATGGCGGCGTGGGTGATGACCACGTCGCAGATGTGGTCCAGCCACCAGCGCTGGTCGGGGGTGAACTCGACTCCGGCCTGCTGTTGCTTCACAAGCCAGGCAGCGTACCGCTCCTCTACGACACCGCGGTGCGGTTTGGGCTCGCTGTCGATGTCGAGCTCATAGCGGATGAGGCCGATGAGATCGACCACTCCGTGCCGGGCGGCGCGCGTCCCCGGTGCGAGGTCGAGCTTTTCGTAGGCCTTCCACAGCTCTTCGGGTGTCCACTCGTGCGGGGGACGCGCGATCCGGGCGGCCAGTTCCTTGAGCTTGGCGTAGGCCGCGCGGCCGGGCTGGCCGCTGCGGTAGGCGGCTTCGATCGCGGTGATCTCGTCCCGGTGCTCCTTCAGGTAGGCGCGCCAGGAGGTGATGACCTCCTGGGCGCGCAGCTTGGGGTCCTGGGCGGCGGCTTCGATGAGGGTGTCGGGGTTGACCTCGTCCCAGTAGACGTCGTGGGCGCGGCGGATCTCCAGCAGGCGCCGGCGCAGTTCGGTGTTCTCTGCCAGGGGGCGGACGGCCTGGACGATGAGGTCGTGGACGGCGGCCCTTCCCTTCTGGCCGCCCTCGCCGTAGGCCGCCTGGAGGGCGTCCGGGTCGGCGCAGCTCGACACCGAGTTGATCACCTCGGCGAGCGGGCGGCCGGCGAGTTTCTCCAGTTCGGCGCGCTCGTCGGGGGTGATCTGCTTGTTGAGGCGGGCGAGACGTCCGGCCAGAGTGGAGGCCTCGTCCGGGCTGATGGTCAGGTTGGCGGCCTTGTTGAGGAGGGACTCCAGGTTGATCTGCCTGTCGCTGTGCTGCACGAGCGGAGTCGCGTCCACGCGCGGGCTGTCGGTGACGCCGACGGCGTCGACGATCACGAACCGGGTCTTCTCCTCCACGTCCGGCGTGACCTGCTTCAGCTCGGCGGGGTCGACGGTGCGGGCGCCGCGGCCCTTCATCTGCTCGAACAGGGCCCAGCTCCTGACCTCGTTGAGGAAGAACACGCACTCCAGGGGGCGGATGTCCGTCCCCGTCGCGATCATGTTGACCGTGACGGCGATCCGCAGGTCCGGGGAGTTGCGGAACTCCGCGATCAGAGCGTCCGGGTCCGCGGCCTTGTAGGTGATCTTCTTGCAGAAGTCGTTGCCCTTGCCGAAGACCGTGCGGGCCATGTTCACGATCTCCTCGGCGTGGTTGTCGTCCACGGCGAAGATGAGCGTCTTGGGCACGTAGGTGCGGCCGGGGAAGATCTCGGTGAACAGCCGGTCGCGGAAGGTCTCCATCACCAGCCGGAGCTGACCGGTGCTGATCACCTTGCGGCCGAGCTGAGTCCCCGTCCAGGTGAGGTCGTCGTCGAGTTCCTCGTAGCGCTTGCGGCGGGTGGGACGGCTCATGATCGGCACGACGGTGCCCTGGTCGATGGTGGCGCCGCGCTCGGCGTGCTCGGTGCGAATCCGGTAGACGTCGAAGTCCACGTTGACGGCGTCGGCGACCGACTCGCGGTAGGTGTACTCGCTGACCAGGTTCTGGGCGAAGAACCCGAAGGTCTGCTTGACCGGGGTGGCGGTGAGGCCGACCAGGTAGGCGTCGAAGTACTCCAGCACCTGGCGCCACACGCCGTAGATCGACCGGTGGCACTCGTCCACGATGATCAGGTCGAAGGTCTCCGGGGGCAGGTCGGCGCTGTAGTCGACCTCGACGACGCCGCTGGCGTCGTAGCTGTCGTAGCTCTCGTCCTCGACGTCGGGGTCCATGGGCTCGCCCCGCAGCCGCGCGTACAGGCGCTGGACCGTGGAAATGACGACCTTGGTCGAGTCCTTCATGGCCGCGCCGCCGAGCCGCTCGACGTTGTAGAGCTCGGTGAACTTGCGGCCGTCATCGGGAGTGACGAAGTTGTCGAACTCGGTGTAGGCCTGCTTGCCGAGGTTGTTGCGGTCGACCAGGAACAGCACCCGGCGCGCCTTGGCGTACCTCAGCAGCCGGTAGGTCTGGGTGACGGCCATGTAGGTCTTGCCCGCGCCGGTGGCCATCTGGACCAGGCCGCGCGGCTCGTCCCGGACGAGCGACTGCTCCAAGCCCGTGATGGCGCGCGTCTGCGCGGCGCGCAGGGTCCGGGTGTCCAGGGGCGGAAGCGTGCGGAGCCTGCCCCGCAACGTGGGCGTCCCAGGTTCGGAGTCCGCTTCGCGCATCCAGCGGGCGAGCGTCTCGGGCCGGTGGAAGGAGAACACCGAGCGGGCGCGCGGCGCCGGATCGAGCGCGTTGGTGAAATGGGTCTCCACCGCCGTGGACTCGTACCTGAACGGCAGCGGCATCCGCCAGGCGGCGACCTGCTGGGACGCGGTCAGCGTGTCGGCGTAGCGGGCCGACTGCGCTTCCACCGGCGTCAGGATCACACCCTCGCGCTTGGCCTCGATCACTCCGACGAGCTTCTGGTCCACCCACAGCAGGTAGTCGGCCACGCCCTCGGCCGTGGGCGCCTCGCGCACGGCCACGCCCCGGGTGGCGAACAGGTTGGTGCCCTTGATGTGGTCCTGGACCTGCCAGCCGGCGAGCCGCAGCATCTCGTCCAGCCGCTGGCGGACCTCCGCCTCGGTCAGCGGCTCGACGGCCGCGTGCTGGGCCCGCGCGATGAAGGCGTCGCGCTCGACGGGCCGCACCTTGGCCGGACGGGTGACCTCGGCGGCGAAGCGCTTCTCGGCCTCGGCGAGCTGCTGCTGGGTCCGCTCGACCAGCCCGCGCAGCTCCTCCCGGTCGGCCCGGGCTTTGCCGAGTTCCTCCTCGGCCTGCCGGCGGGCCAGGGCCTCGGCCTCCGCCTTGGAGTTCTGCCCGTCCCGGCTGACCTTGACCGCGGCCAGCCGCTCCCGCAGGCGCTCCAGCTCCTGCCGCAGCTGCTCCATCTCGGCTCGCTCGACCACCGACGCCAGGGGCCGGGTGGCGGGGTCGGGCGGCGGGACGAACCCGAGGGGCGCGGGACCTCCGGTGGCGGCCCTGTGGAACCAGACGCCCAGCTCGAAACACGTCCGCACGCACGCCAGGGCCGCCTGCACGTCTCCCCAGTGGGAATGGACGGCCTGATTTCCCGATATTCGGACATCATCAAATGCCCGGCGGACGCTGGGCACCAGGACCCCCGCGCTCGCAAGAGCGGCGATTCTGGCGTTTTGCGTAGTTCCGTTGATCGGCGTCTGCGTGCGCGCTACCAGCAGTTTCGCCAGCGTCTCGGTGAAACGCCGGGCCTTGCCCATGGCCGCGTCGGGGTCGCTGTAGATATAGGCTTCGGCTGCCGCACCGTCCACCACCAGCAACGGCTCATGCGGCAGCAGGAACCCGAAGTTCCGCGACCGTCCTGCCAGTTCTCCGAACGAGTCGGCCATGACTCATCACCCCGCACCCCGAGCATTGCGACGAACGTTGCAGGATATCTGCTTCGCCCCATTCTTCCCAGGGGTCCGCCGACTTCCCCGCCGACTTCTTGACGCTTCGACCGGCCGGGAGGATGTCCTCCAGGCGCCAAAAGCTCCGCCACTCCGTGAAACCACGGATATCCGGGGTGAGGGTCACCGCAACCGGCGCAGACGGATCAAGGTGTTCAGAGCACTGGCATATACCTCATATGGTCGTACGATTCTTGGAAAAGGTGTGGAGGAGATCTTGGAGATCGGTGCGGTCGGCAGCCTGGCGACGAACGTGGTCATCCCTGGATCAGCCCAGGCGCCGATCGATGTCTACATCGATCACGTGGCACTGCGCGTGGCCATCGTCGAGCGGGTCGGGACGAGATCTCTCGGTTCCGACTGGGACGTACCCGGCGTCTACGCACTCCTCGACCCCGCCTCCTCCGACGGGACGTGGGGCGTCTACGTAGGCAAGGCTCCCGCGGGCATCAAGTCCCGCCTGTCGGACCACCTCAGCGGGAAGGACCACTGGTCCCGCGCAGTCCTTCTCCGCAGAGACACCAGCTACGGCTTTCATTCGGCCCAGGTCGGATGGCTGGAAGGGCGCTTGTACGACCTCCTTCACGCGGTACCGGAGGCCCGTCTTCACAACCTGCGCCGACCGGTCGACGAAACGCTCCCGCCGCACGATCGCCAGATGCTCGAAAACTGCGTCGTGCCGTTCGTGCGCGTGCTGCGCCTCCTCGGTTACGACGCCACCACCTCCAACGCGATGCCCGAACCGCCGCTCCCGCGCCCGCGGGTGCCCAGCGATAGCGGTAGGAGGGTCAGGCGAAAGATCCACGGCACGGTGCCGGACCTCCTGCTCGCCGGGCTGCTCGAAGCACAAGCGAAGCTGGTCTCCACCAGCCGCGCACACCCAGCGGAAGCAATCATCTTGCCCGACGGCCGCATCGAGCACGACGGACGCCTCTTCGGCAGCCCTTCGGGCGCGGCGGACTACGTCACCAAAGGGTCCGAGAACGGATGGACATTCTGGGCGGTGGAGACTGACACCGGCACAATCACGCTTGACTCTCTCCGAAAGCGTCTCAGCCCGCCGTCCCCGGGCTGATCTCGCCAATGAGCCGGATGAAGATGGACGGCCCGCGGCCCATCCTCGGCCAACCGCAGCGCGCCGCCCACCTGCGCACCCGCGCCGCCGGACGCGCGGACACACAACGTCCGCATTCGTCTGTAATGATCCCCAGGTGACCCTGACCCAGCGGACCTCGATCCGACTGCTCGCCGCGGCGGCGCTGCTCGGCCTGGCCGGGTGCGGCACCGAGACGGCGCCCGGCGCCGCCCCGTCCGAGCCCTACCCGGTGCTGCCGACGCGTCCGGCGACCCCGTCCTCCGCCGCGTCCCCGGCTCCGCCCGTCTGCACGCCGGAGGGCATCAGCATCGGCATGGGCGAGGTCAGCGCCGCGATGGGCCTGCGCGCGGCGACGATCAAGCTGCGCAACTGCGGTGACCGCCCGTACCGGCTGAACGGCTACCCGGAGTTGCGCGTCCTGTCCGCGGACCGGCAGCCCTTCGACGTGACGATCGTGCAGGGCACCACGCAGATCAAGGACGGCGGGCCGAAGCCGCTGACGATCCGGCCGGGCGGGTCGGCCGTCTTCGGGATCGTCTGGCGGAACCTGGTCACCGACCCGACCACCACGGCCGTCGCCGGCAGGTACCTGGAGGTGCGGCCGGCGCCGGGACGGCCCGTCGTCATCGTCGAGGCCGACGGCCCCCTCGACCTCGGCAACACCGGCCGCCTGGAGGAGACCGCCTGGGGCCCCGCCCGACGCTGACTCAGCGGGACGGCGCCTGGACCTTCCCGATGCCGAGCGTGTTGCTCGCGGGCATCAGGCCGCTCTCCAGGACCTTGACGAGGACGGGCATCGTCAGCCGCGCGAGCCGGTCGGCCCTGCCGGCGCCGAGCGTCCGCCAGGGCGCGTAGGCGAGGTCGTCGGTCATCCGCTCGACGGAGTCGCGCAGCTCCCGGCCCGCGCCGGTCGCGGCGCCGTCGGCGTCGACGAGCCCCCGGGAGGCGAGGCGGTCGCGCGCGGCGGCCCACTCGCCGTCCGTCCAGCCCCGGCTCGCGAACGTCTCGACCGGCGCGGCGCCGATCGCGGCGAAGGAGACCAGCGACTCGGCGGGATCGAGCCCGTGGGCGAGGAGCGCGGCCACATGCCCGTCCCCGCGCTGCTCGCGCAGGATGCCGATCGCGTGCCACAGGACGAGATGCGGCTCGTCCGGCCAGGGCAGGTCGGCGTTGGCGGCGGCGATCGGACGCCCGGCGGTGCTCGCCTCCTCGGCGGCGGCGCGGGCGAGCCCGGCGGCCTCGGCGAGGTCCGCGGCGCCGATCCCGTCGCCGAGCAGCGTCCGGTACATGCGGTCGACGGCGCGCTCCCGGGCCCGCAGGACGCGGTCAGGCGGCGCGACCGTCCAGGCGGCGGGGATGTGCTCGCCGACCATGCGCGGGCTGAAGCTGTAGAAGGCGGACGAGACCCGCTCGGCTCCGGCGGCGCCGAGCGGTGCGGCGCGCCATGCGAAGTAGCTGGGCCAGCGGGTGTCCACCTGGTACCCGAGCGCCGCCGCCTCGGCGAACACCTCGGGCGAGTACCAGAACAGGGCGTGCACGGGTTCGAGCTGATGCCACATCTGCCGCGCCAGGCCGGGGTTCTCCGTCATCGCGCCTCCTTCGTGATCGACCCCAGCCTATCTAGACAATGACAAGATTGCACCATCGCGACGGACGGCCGCCCGCCGATTCTCACCACGGACCGGAGAAAACACCGGTTTTGTACGCCCCGCTGGGCGCCCCGGAACCCGCTGTCCCGGAAAGGCCAAGATCAGTACACCGGTCGCATTGCCCATCACGCAACGCAGGTGAATGATTGCGTTGCGTTGTCGAATCGAGACAGGTGTGTGATGCGTTGACCAGGGGGATGGAAAGGCTCGGCGAACCGTTCGGCTTCAGCGGCGACGGCGAGGACGGCCGCCGCGCCCGCCGGATCGTCCGCGAACTCGCCGCGAAGGTCCTCCCGGACGAGGGCCTCCTCGACGACGTCGAGCTGATGACCGCCGAGGCCGTCGCCAACGCCGTCCTGCACGGCTCCGGGCTCGTCACCGTGACCGTTGAGACCGACGGCCGCGCCCTGCGCGTCGAGGTCGCCGACGACGGGCCCGCGCACGCCGGTCCGGCCGATGCCGACCCGCACGGCCGCCGGCGCCTCGACCACGGCCGCGGCCTGACCGTCATCGACGCGCTGGCCGGCGAATGGCGCCTGGCCCAGTCCCCCGGCCGCACCCGCCTCTGGTTCACCGTGGCGCCCTGACACGTAGCCGAGCCCGCGGAGCGCGCGGCCGGTTCCTAGTGCGGTGTCCACGAACGTCGACCGGGTCGCCTACCTCGTTGACTTGCGGCGTGTCGTTGCCTCCGACGCGGCGGTTTCTAGTGTCTGTTGCAACGAGGTCCTTCTGGAAGGATCTTGTTGTGCCAGGACGTCGTCTTACGCTCGGTGAGCGTGCGCAGATTGAGGTGTTGTTCGGTGAGGGCCGGTTGATTC
>NZ_JAXCEJ010000015.1:0-211867 GCF_041463665.1 Actinomadura chokoriensis | reverse complement strand
CCCAGCTCAAATCATGGCGAATCCTCCGCAAGCTCCGCTGCAGCCCCAGCAAGGCCGGCCACCTGGTCAAGGCCATCGCCGTCCTACAGAACTACGAACTCACCCGAGGATGAAAAAGGGTCACTGGCAGCAGGTGAAGTTCTCCTCTGCCACGATTCCAGTGCGCCAGAGCCGGCCGAAGGCACGCTCCAGCAGGTCGTTGTCCGTGACCTCCGGCCACTCCCGCTGTTCTTCGACTTGTGCCTTCCACAACCCGTCGACGATGTCCTCGATGGCATCCCGGCCGTACTCGACCCTGGCCTCTTCCACCATCTCCCTCATCTGGTCGACGATGTCTTCGGGGGTGATGGGATCGTCATGGCCGGAGTACCCCAGAAGCAGGAGGAAGCTGGCCTTTGCCCTGATCACCATTGGGGCGGCGATCGTCTGGAGGTCCGTCTCTGACACGGTCAGATCGTGTTCCTCGGCATGGGCGCCAAGTATTTCGACCAGGTCGTCGATGTCTTCGTACGCCTCATCGGGGTTCGCGGCGTATGCGCGCAGCCGAGTCAGAGGGGTTTCGGTCGTACGGGCCATGTGGTGGCCTCTCCAGCGCGTTGGCGGGCGGGACGGGTGTCCTGCAGTGATTACAGCAACACCAGCGAACGCACCGAACGTGATCAGCCCTCGTCCCCAGGGCACCCCGGTGAAGCGGGCAAATCTTCGTCCTGATCGAACTGATAAGGATGCGATCACCTGGTCGCCACTGCTCGCGGCTCATTCGCAGGATGATCATAGCGGGGGGAGTGCCGTGTACGCGTGTTCGTGCCGGTAGGCAGAGGGACGGCCTCACAACCCGACCCATGCTTCTACTTGTCGTGTCCCGGCAGGTCTCGACGGTTCCCGGTCCCCGCCGGGTGTTCCACGGAACAGTCACGGAACACGTTGGGCGCGTTCTAGCGGCCCTTGTCGTCGTCCTCCTTGAGGCCCCGACGATCATTCCGATCGCGCGGGTGGCGGACGGTCGCGGTACTGGGCCAGTTCACAAGTACAGTCCTCGCATACCGTTTGGCGCTGCTCGATCGTCACGTCGACCTTGCCGTCGAACCGAGCCGTGGTAACGGCGTGGACGGGGTGGGAAAAGGCGTCGAAAGTCACGCATCCGGGCAGTGTCTCCACGGCATGGACCGTGAAAATGCCCCCGCGTTGGGTGATCCGGTCTATTTCGACGTCATAGTTGAAGGCCGAGCGGGCGCCCAGCGCGACAAGGATCACCATGGTGGTCGACCAGTCGACGTGGGGTGGCGGCGGAATCGGTGTGGTTGTCGCTTTGAGTCGCCAGATTTCCGTCCAGGAGTTCTGGTCGCGTATGACCAGGTGAACGGGGTCCTCCAGGCCCGAAGATTGTTCCTGGATGAGAGTCTGGAACGAGATGTCACGACTCGGCGAATCTTCCACGGCGCTCCCTGTTTCGAGGGGCTGCGTGACCGATGTCAGGCAGCGAAAGGCGGCGTTGAGTCTGCCACCGCACTGACTTGCCGGGCTACCGGTTTTTATCCGCCGGCGAACTGCGAATCGGCGCACTCGTTGAGTACGCAGAGGTGAGTGCGGGTAACCGTGCGGAGCGTGGCGTCCGGTCCGGTGGGTCATTCGGCTCGATGTCGTAGGGTGACGGTGTAGGCGAGAGGCGCGCTACTCTGCGGGACGTTCAAGATCGACAACCCCGTCGCGTCGAGCTGCGGCAGGAACAGTCGCCTAGTTAGGAACCTGCCATGAGCGCTTCCCCCTCTCTCCGCTGACGACGCCTACGCCACGGCCACCGCCCACCGGCTGGAGAACCGCCGCGAAGAGGCCAAGCACTGGTATCGCCAGGCCGCCGAGGGCGGCCACACTGACGCCATGTTCTGGCTGGGCGGGCTGACCTACCAGGACGGCAAGGGCGAGGAGGCCGCGAACTGGTTCCGCAGAGCCGCCGAGGCAGGCCACGCCGATTCGGCGAACGAACTCGGTGTGCTCGCCTATCAGCGGGGGACACCGACGAGGCGGCGGCGGAGTGGTATCGGAAGGCCGCTGATGCCGGACACCCCGGCGCCCTGGTCAGCCTCGGAGATCTGCTCTGCAAAGAGGGTCGCGCCGACGAGGGCGTCGCTCTGTGGCGCAAGGCCGCGGCCGCCGGCCACAAGGGCGCCATGTTCGGGCTCGGCGCGACGGCCGCCCAGCAGGGCGACACGACACCGACGAGGCAGCGGAGTGGTACCGCAAGGCGGCCGATGCCGGACACCACCGCGCCATGCTGAAGCTCGGTCTCCTTCTCCAAGAAGAAGATCCGACAGGGGCGGAGACCTGGTGGCTCCGCGCAAAGGACGCGGGACAGTCCGAGGCCTTGCATTACCTCGGCACGCTCTACAAACAGCGGGGCCGCTCCGAGGATGCCGAACAGTACCTTCGCCAGGCGGCCGACTACGGCTACTCCAGCGCCATGTTCAACTTTGCGGTCCTTCTCCAGGACGATGGCCGGAGCGAGGAGGCCGAGACCTTTTACCGCAGGGCGGCCTAATTCGGCGAGGTCAAAGGCTTGGTCAACCTGGGCTCCCTCCTCTTCGAGCAGGGCCGTCCCGAGGACGCCGAAGCCTGCTACCGGCAGGGGCCGACCTCGGCGACACCGCCGCCATGCGCAGTCTCGCCGCGCTCCTCCAGGCGCAAGGCCTCCATGAGGAGGCCGAACAGTGGGAGAACATAGGGCGGAGGCCCCCGCGAGACGAGTCATCGATCGGTCTTCTCGTATAGGCGTTCCGATACAGCAGGCGGGCGGGTCGCCGGGCCGGTGTGTGCGGGTTTGGTCTACCGGTCCCGGCCGGACGTCCCACCGGGTAGACCTGCATCCGTGCAGGTGAGTTATGTGAGTGAGGCGACGCCGGGACGCGATAACGAGGACTTCGTGGCGGCCGGCCCCGGCTGGGTCGTGCTGCTGGACGGGGCGACGGCGCCGCCGGGAGTGGACAGCGGGTGCCGGCACGACCCGGCGTGGCTGGTGCGAAGACTCGGCGGCCGGATCGCGGCGCTGCTGGCGCTGGAGGACGGCAAGCCGCTGCCCGACCTGGTCGCCGAGGCGATCAAGGTGACGGGCGAGGCGCACACCGCGACGTGCGATCTGGAGAATCCGGACAGCCCGTCGGCGACGGTGTCGCTGCTGCGGCGCCGCGACGAGGCCGTGGAGTGGTTCGTCCTCGCCGACTCCCCGATCGTGGTGGACGTCGGCGAGATCCGGGTCTTCCGGGACGACCGCGTCGATCATCTGCCCAGTTACACCCTCGAAGGCGTGCGCAGGTCGCGGAACAGTCCTGGCGGGTTCTGGGTGGCGAGCACCAGACCGGAGGCCGCGTACGAGGGGCTGACCGGCGAGGTTCCGGTCGACGGCCTGCGCATGGCGGCGGTGCTGAGCGACGGCGCGTCCAGGCTCGTGGAGCGGTTCGGGCACATGGGCTGGGACGAACTGCTCCGCCTCCTGGACGAGGAGGGCCCGCGGGAACTCGTCAGGAGGACCAGAGTCGCGGAAGCGTCATCGGGGGCGCAGCCGAGAGGCAAGCAGTACGACGACGCCACCGCGGTCTTCGTCCGCTTCTAGCGCCGCCCCACCTCAGCCGGGCCGCCGCGCCTCAGCGCGCCGCTGCGCCTCAGCGTGTCGCGGGGGCGATGTGCGGCCACCAGGCGCCGAGGTCCTCCGGCAGGTGCATCCCGTCAACGCGGAGCGTGGCGGGCATCAGCGGGAATCGCCGTCCGGCCGGGAACGTCCGCTGGTAGGCGGGCGGGTCGATCACGACGACACGGGTGCCGTTGACGGCCGGGATGTCCGCGGGCACGCCTTCGTTCCAGATCCATTCGCCGTGCGCGTCGACGAGGTTCCACGGGCTCGACGCCAGCGGCGGCTCGTCCTGGACGTCGGCGTTGAGGAAGGACGCGATGATCTCGGGCGAGGGCCGGTCCCCGTCCAGTCCGCCGGGACGCCCGATGAGGGCCCCGCCGAGCAGGACGTGCAACTGGAAGTTGTCGCCGATGCCGCCGATCGTGACCGTCCAGCCCCTGCGGCTCGCCCGGTCGAGGACGAGGAGGCGCTCGCCGTCCAGGACGCGCAGCAGTGTCTGGTAGTGGTCCAACTGCCCGAGGTACTGGGCGGCCTGCCCGGCAACGTGCACGCGGAAGTCGCGTTCGTCCACCGAGGCCCGGACGTCCGGTGCCATCTGCAGCATTGTGCAGCCCGCCATCGTGTACTGCGGCAGCGCGAACCAGGCCATCATCGCGGTCACCGCACCGTCCCCCAGGCCGGGCGCGACCGTGCCGAACACCTCCTGGGACGGCTGGTCCTCCTGCATGTCGGGCGGCGGCTTGCCGTCGGCGGCTTCCTCCCAGGCTTTGCCGAACGCCAGCGCGGCGGCGGTGACCTCGGTGATCCGGTAGACGAGCGCCCGGCCGGCCGGCGCCGGGTCGGCGCCGTTCTCGATCCACGCGCCGGACACGACGGCGAGCCAGCCGCCGAGGTTCGGCGGCGCCTGCGCGATGCCCTCGGCGAGGCGGGGCAGCGCGGCGCTCATCTCGGCGGGGGAGGCCGACCGGGACGCCTCCATGAGCTGCGGGAGGAGGTCGCCGAACGTCCGGTCTTCGACGATCGCGGCCCGGACGAGGTCCTCGACGGCATGCTGGAGCGGCATGGTCGATCACCCTGGCACATCCGATGATCAAGAATCCAACCGGAATCCCGAACCCATCCTGGAATCTGATTCTAGAATGAGGGGCATGGAGCCACAGGATTTCGCCGACGTGCTCAGTGCCGTCCGCAGCTTCGTCCGCGACCAGGTCGTCCCCCGCGAGGAGGAGATCGAGGAGACCGACGCGATCCCGGAGGCGCTGCGCCGCACGTCCCGGGACATGGGCCTGTTCGGGTACGCGCTGCCCGAGGAGTACGGCGGCCTCGGCCTGTCGCTGAGCGAGGAGGTCCGCCTCGTCTTCGAGATCGGGTACGCCAGCCCCGCGTTCCGCTCCATGTTCGGCACCAGCAACGGCATCGCCGGGCAGGTCCTGGTGAACTCCGGGACGGACGAGCAGAAGGACGCCTGGCTGCCGAGACTCGCGTCCGGCGAGGTCGTCGGCGCGTTCGCGCTCACCGAGGCCGAGGCCGGCTCCGACCCCAGCACCCTGACCACGACCGCCGCGCGCGACGGCGACGACTACGTCATCAACGGCGCGAAGCGGTTCATCACCAACGCCCCCGAGGCCGACGTCTTCATGGTCTTCGCCAGGACGGGCGGCACCGGCTCCCGCGGCATCTCCACGTTCCTCGTCGAGAAGGGGACGGACGGTCTCCTGGTCGGCCCGTCCGACCAGAAGATGGGCCAGCGCGGCGCCCACACGGCCGAGGTCTTCTTCGACAACGTGCGCGTCCCTGCCGGCGCCATGGTCGGGACGGAGGGAACCGGGTTCCGTACGGCGATGGCGTCCCTCGCCCATGGACGAGTCAGCATCTCGGCCGTCTGTGTCGGTCTCGCCCAGAGAATCCTGGACGAGACCGTCGCCTACGCAAAGGAACGCAGCCAGGGCGGCAGGACCATCGGCGAATACCAGCTCGTCCAAGGGCTGATCGCCGACTCCCAGACCGAGCTGTACGCCGGACGCTCGATGGTGCTGGAAGCGGCCCGCGCCTACGACGCGGGGGAGGACACCAAGCAGGGGCCGTCGTGCGCCAAGTACTTCTGCTCCGAGATGGTCGGCCGCGTCGCCGACCGCGCCGTCCAGGTCTACGGCGGCATGGGCTACATGCACGGCGTCGCCGTCGAGCGCTTCTACCGGGACGCCCGGCTGTTCCGCATCTACGAGGGGACGAGCCAGATCCAGCAGCTCGTCATCGCGCGGAACCTTCTGCGCTGACCAGCGGCGACGCCGAGGGGCCAATCCGGTTCGCCACACCCGCCCAGGCCGTGTATGGTTTCACTGCGCGAACGACGCAAGCCCCTTTAGCTCAGTCGGCAGAGCGTCTCCATGGTAAGGAGAAGGTCTACGGTTCGATTCCGTAAAGGGGCTCACCAGCTCTGAGGCCGTCCCGTCAGCGGGGCGGCCTTCGGCGTTCCCGGCGGAGCCTGGACCGGTGCGCGCCCGCGGCGTCCCCGCGCCGCAGCCGCGGACCCGGGAGCTTCCCGCCGCCCCGGGCCGGTGTCCGCCGCGGACACCTGATTCGCTCCGTACATGGTGCTGTGGTACCGTCCCACCGGTTCCAGCAGGACGTTTCGCGGCTCATCGGCGCACCCGGTAACCTGGGAGACGGTCCGTGGAGGCCTCGAAGCCGAATCCCGATCTCCATCCCGGGTTTTCGCGTTTCCAGGGCTCGGTGAGCATCCGGTATCCTTGCAATCCGGTCCACACCGACCATCACGGCGGGGTAGCTCAGTCAGGCAGAGCAAGCGGCTCATAATCGCTGTGTCGCCGGTTCAAGTCCGGCCCTCGCTACTACCCATGTCTCTCACCTCCGTCCCGGAGGTGAGCAGGCTGGGTCGAATCGCCGGCCGCCCGCACGGGCGGCCGAGGTCCGAAGATCCATGTCCCTTACCCAGAAAGGCACTCCATCGTGGCTGCCACCGACGTCCGGCCGAAGATCACGCTGGCCTGCCAGGAGTGCAAGCACCGCAACTACATCACGCGGAAGAACCGGCGCAACGACCCGGACCGCCTCGAGATCAAGAAGTACTGCCCGAACTGCCGGTGCCACCGCGCGCACCGCGAAACCCGATAGTCGAGCCTGGAACGGGCGAAGTACTGCCCGCTGTGTTCGATGCACGGGGCCCGGTGTCACCGCGCGCACCGCGAAACCCGATAGCGGCCCGTGAACGCCCGCTGAGCGGCTACTTCTTCGCACGCTTGCCCTGACGTGATTCAGCCCGTCCTCGCCAGTGAGACCCGGCGAGGGCGGGCTGAACGTCGTTCTGTTACCGTCCGAGCGAAGACGGAACAGGCGTGTTCAGGCGGGCGCCCGGGCATCGAGGCCCCGTTCGACCTGGAGGGACGGATTGCATGGCACTCAACCGTGATTTCATCGGGCGGAGCTTCCCGCCCAGCGACCCCTACGAGGTCAGCCGGGTGAAGATCCGCGAGTTCGCGGACGCGATCGGCGATCGCAACCCGATCTACCGCGACCAGGAGGCGGCCAAGGCGGCCGGATACCCCGACGTCATCGCGCCGCCGACCTTCCCGATCGTCGTCTCGCTCGGCAACGCGGGCCTCGCCGACCCCGACCTCGGGCTGAACTACGCGATGGTCGTGCACGGCGAGCAGCGCTTCGAGTACACCCGCCCGCTGCGCGCCGGCGACGTCGTGACCTGCACCGCGACGATCACCGAGATCAAGTCGATCGGCAACAACGAGAAGATGGTCATCGAGACCGACGTCAAGACGACCGAGGGCGAGCTCGTCTGCAAGTCCTACAACACGATCGTGGAGCGGGGGGCCTGATGACCGCCAAGGTGAACTACGCCGACGTCGAGGTCGGCACCGAGATCCCCGCGCAGACGTACGCCGTCGACCGCGCGAACCTCGTCATGTACGCGGGCGCGTCCGGCGACTTCAACCCGATCCACTGGCGCGAGTCCCTCGCGAAGGCCGTCGGCCTCCCGGACGTGATCGCGCACGGCATGTACACGATGGCGCAGGGCGGCCGGTTCGTGACCGACTGGGTCGGCGACCCGGGCGCCGTGGTGGACTACGGGGTACGGTTCTCCTCTCCGGTCGTCGTCCCCGACGAGGGCGGCGCGACCCTGGAGATCAGCGGCAAGGTGGAGGAGAAGCTGGACGACAACAAGGTCGTCGTGGCGCTCACCGCCAGGTCCAACGACCAGAAGGTCCTCACGCGCGCGAAGGCGGTCGTCAGGCTCGCCTGACCGGGAGCGCATCGGCCGGGGACGCCCCGGCCGGTGCCGCCGTCGTCGCCACCGCGGGGATCCGGGCACGTACGGGAGGGAAGACGACGTGGCGGTGTTCGCCGAAGACGTGAACCTGGCGGGATACACCACGCTTCGCCTGGGCGGCCCCGCCCGGCGCTTCGTCGAGGCGACGACCGAGGCGGAGTTGGTCGCCGCCATCCGCAAGGCCGACGGCGAGGGCGAGCCGGTCCTCGTGCTCGGCGGCGGCAGCAACCTGGTCGTGTCGGACGACGGCTTCCCCGGCACCGTCGTGCACGTCGGCACCCGCGGCACCGAGCGCGCCGCCGTCGAAGGCGACCGGATCCTCGTCCGCGTCCAGGCCGGCGAGGACTGGGACCCGTTCGTCGCCCGCTGCGTCTCCGACGGCCTCGCCGGCGTCGAGTGCCTGTCCGGCATCCCTGGACGCGTCGGCGCGACCCCGATCCAGAACGTCGGCGCCTACGGGCAGGACGTCAGCGAGACGATCGTCGAGGTCCGCGCCTACGACCGTGACGCCCGCGCCGTCGTCACGCTCGACCGCGACGCCTGCCGCTTCACCTACCGGCACAGCGTCTTCAAGGGCAATGACCGGTACGTCGTCCTGGACGTGACGTACGCGCTGCACGAGACCGAAGAGTCGCAGCCCGTCGCCTACGCCGAGCTTGCGCGCAAGCTGGGCGTCCAGCCGGGCGACCGGGTCACGCTCAAGGAGGCCCGCGACGCCGTCCTCGAACTGCGGCGCGGCAAGGGCATGGTCCTGGACGCGGCCGACCCCGACACCCGCAGCGCCGGGTCGTTCTTCACCAACCCGATCCTCGAACCGGAGCAGCTCGCCGGGCTGGAGCGCCGCGTCGCCGAACGCCTTGGCCCGGACGCGACGTTCCCGCGCTACCCGGAGAGCGGCGACCGGGTCAAGACGTCCGCCGCCTGGCTCATCGACCGGGCCGGGTTCGCGAAGGGCCACGCCCTCGGCCCCGCCCGCATCTCCACCAAGCACACCCTCGCTCTCACCAATCCGGGCGGCGGCAGCACGGCCGACCTGCTCGCCCTGGCCCGCGAGGTCCGCGCGGGCGTCCGCGACGCCTTCGGCGTCGAACTCGTCAACGAGCCCGTCCTCATCGGGGTCACCCTCTGACCTGGCCCTCGGTGTGACGCGTCGAACACCGGCGGCCGGCTGGGGCTTGGTAGTGTTGACGGGTCGAGGGGGAGTAGTCCCAATCGCGTGGTCGACATACTGGCGCCGCCGACGGCGCCCGGTCACGCGGGCCCGGTCCATGATCGCGGCGGACGAGACCTTCGGCCTGGCAGTCATGCCGGGCCGAGGTCGCGAGCGCACAGCCCCCGCCCTTCGCCCGGCATCCGAGCGAGAGGGATCCGGTGTCCGCCTTCCTCATCAGCCTTGTCGTGATCTTCGTGGCAGAGCTGGGTGACAAGAGCCAGCTCATGGCCATGACGTTCGCCACCCGCTTCCGCGCGTGGCACGTGCTGATCGGCATCACGGCCGCGACCGCGCTCGTCCACCTGGCGAGCGTCGCCCTCGGCGCGGCGCTCGGCGCCGCGCTCCCGACCGGCCCGATCTCCATCCTGGCCGGCCTCGCGTTCCTCGGTTTCGCGCTGTGGACGCTCCGCGGCGACGAACTGGACGACGACGAACGCGACAAGGCCCGGCGCGCCACGGGATCGGCGATCCTCGCCGTCGGCGGCGCGTTCTTCCTGGCGGAACTGGGCGACAAGACGATGCTCGCCACCGTCACGCTCGCCGCCGACCACGGCGGCCTCCTGGCGCTGACCGGCGTCTGGCTCGGTTCGACCGTCGGGATGGTCGCCGCCGACGCGCTCGCCATCGTCGTCGGCCAGATGCTCGGCCGCAAGCTCCCCGAACGCGTCATCAAGTACGGCGCCGCCGCCGGATTCGCCGTCTTCGGCGTGATCCTGCTGGTCGAGGGCATCATCGCGTGACAGAACGGGAACCATAGAGGGCGGAGCCCTTGATGGCCGCGGGGCTCGCCGCGGAAGGGCCCGGACTGGAGTGCGACCGTGGCCCCACCCACCCCCCTTCCCCCGCCCCGGCGGGCGCTCGGCACCCGGCCGCAGTTGAGCGACGAGGCCGCCGCCCGCATCCGCGAGCTGATCATGGACGGCCGGATCCGGCCCGGCGACCACCTGCGGCTGGAACGGCTGGCCCTGGAGTTCGGGATCAGTGTCACGCCCGTCCGGGAGGCGCTGAAGTCGCTGCGCAGCGAGGGGTTCGTCGTGCTGGAGCCGAGACGCGGGTTCGTCGTCGCGCCGCTGTCGAAACGGGACGTCCAGGACCTGTTCTGGGTGCAGGCGGGCATAGCCGCCGAACTGACCGCGCGGGCCGCCCCGCGGATCGGCCCGGAGACCGTCCGAGAACTGGACGGTATCCAGCACGTACTGGAACGTGCCATGCAAGGGCGCCGCCCCGACCTGATGGAGGAGTACAACCACCTCTTCCACCGCAGGATCAACCTCGCCGCCGACTCCCCGAAGCTGGCCTGGTCGCTCGCGACGACGGCCCGGTACGTCCCGCGCGGCCTCTACGGGAGGCTCGCCGGCTGGCCCGCTCTCGCCGCCGGCGACCACGGGCGGATCCTGACCGCGCTGCGCGCCGGGGACGCGCGGGCGGCCGCCGCCGAGATGCGCGGCCACATCGTGCGCGTCGGCGAACTGCTCACCGCCCACCTCGAACGCCGCGGCATGTGGCGCCCGTCCGGGAGTCTTTGATACGAGCGACCGCCGGCGCCTTGGCTAACCCGCGAGCCAGGCGTCGACTCCGGCCAGCAGGCGTTTGCGCAGGTCGTCAGGTGCGGTCGAGGCCCTGATCGACTGGCGGGCCAGCTCCGCCAGCTCCGCGTCGGAGAACCCGTGCTCGGTGCGGGCCAGCTCGTACTGGCGGGCCAGCCGGGACCCGAACAGCAGCGGGTCGTCCGCGCCCAGCGCGATCGACGCGCCCGCCTCGAACAGCCGCCGGACCGGGACGTCCGACGCCGTCGCCGCCACCCCGAGCCCCACGTTCGACGCCGGGCACACCTCCAGCGTCACCCCCCGGTCGACGATCCGCTCCAGCAGCCGCGGGTCCTCCACGGCGCGGACGCCGTGCCCGATACGGTCGGCGCCCAGCGTGTCCACGCACTCCCGGACGCTCGCCGGGCCGAGCAGTTCGCCGCCGTGCGGGTCCGACAGCAGACCGCCGCGCCTGGCGATCCGGAACGCGCCCTCGAAGTCGTAGGCGCGGCCCCGCCGCTCGTCGTTGGACAGCCCGAACCCGACCACGCCCTTGCCCGTGTACCGGACGGCGAGGCGCGCGAGCGTCTTGGCGTCCAGCGGATGCCGCGTCCGGTTCGCCGCGATCACCACGCCGATGCCCACGCCGGACGCCTGCGACGCCTCCCGCGCCGCGTCCAGCACCAGCTCCACGGTCGGGGTCAGCCCGCCGAACCTCGCCGCGTAGCCGCTCGGGTCGACCTGGATCTCCAGCCAGCCCGACCCCTCCGCCGCCTCGTCCTCCGCGGTCTCGTGCAGCAGGCGGCGCAGGTCGTCCGGCGTCTGCAGCACCGAGCGCGCGATGTCGTACAGGCGCTGGAACCGGAACCAGCCGCGCTCGTCCGTCGCGTGCAGCTTGGGCGGCCAGTCCTCGACGAGGGCGTCCGGCAGGTGGACGCCGCGCAGGGCGGCGAGCTCCACCAGCGTGGAATGCCGCATCGACCCGGTGAAGTGCAGATGCAGGTGCGCCTTGGGCAGCAGGGCCACGTCCGGACGGGCGGAGCCGCGCGCGGGGACGGGCTTCCGGTCGTCCGGCAGGGAGCGGTCCGCGGCCGGACGGGCTGAAACGGTACGGGCCTCCATGAGCCAATGTTGCCGGATCACCGGCCGCGTCGAACCCCGTACACGCAGGATCACCACAGCGGGCTACCTCGCATGACACGCGGCGGCCATCCCGTTCATGGGCATCTCAGAGAAAACTTTGGAATCGCGTGCAACCCCGTCCCGGCACCGTGCGTATACGAGGGGCGCCAGAGAGATACGGGCAACCTCCGCGAGCAAGACACGGGCAGAGAGGGACAACACCATGATCACGCTGAAGGCCGCCTTGATCACCGCGTCCGCCGTGGGCGCCGTCGCCGCCGGCGGCTCCGCGACGTGGGCGATGACCGGCACCCACCACGAGGCGGGCCTCCAGTCGAGCGGCGCCAACGCCCCCGCTGGCGGGCGCGAGGTGGCGCACGCCGCTCCGAAGCCGCTCCCGACCTGCCTTCCCGCGAAGTCCGGCCTGCCCAAGACCGGCCTGCTTTACGCCAGGCTGCCGGAGGCGCCCGACGGCGGAGCGAAGAAGCAGATCGAGCAGCAGCTGAAGCAGAACCCCGTCACGAAGAACCTGCCCGAGACCGAGGTGCCGGGCGTCAAGGCGCCCGACGCCAAGACCCCGGAAGCCAAGGCTCCGGAGGCCAGGACCAAGCTCCCGGCGAACCTGCCGACCTGCTCGCCGTCCACCGGGGACCGGTCGGGCGGCGTCCCGGCGACCAGGCCGTCCGCGCGCGTCCCCGCCGAGCCCGGCCTGCCCGCCGTCCGAAAGCTCGACTGCCGCACCCTGCGGCCTGCGGTGAAGGTCGGCGGCGCGGTCGAGAAGGCCGTCGTGCTGCCGAAGGGCCTGCGCTACGCGTCGTCCGTCCCGGGCACCGCCGAGCTGCGCGAGCAGAAGATCTGCGCGGTCACGCAGAAGTGGACCGGCCAGGCCGGACGGTGGCTCACCGTCGAAACCCTGAAGACGCCCGCGGGCATGACGCAGAATCAGCTCCGGCGGGCGCTGCGGCTGCCCGAGGGCGGCACTCCGGTCACCGTGGAGGGGATCACCGGCCCGCAGAGCCCGAACGGCGGCGTGCTCCTGTTCGACCCGAGCGGCTACTCGTACTTCGTGAACGGCGGCCCCGCCCTCGCCGGCGGGCTGCGGGACGTGACCGCCGCGCTGCGCCAGGCGCGGTAGGCACCGGACGTGGGCGGACGGCTCCGGCGCGGGAGCCGCCCGCTCGCGACGAGAACGAACCGGAACCGCATCGGCCGGGACGGAGCACAGTGGGGCGTCGAGACGACGAGTCGTTCGTGGAGTTCGTGGCGGCGCGCGGCGATGCCCTGCTGCGCACCGCGGCGTTGATGTGCGGGGCCAGGCAGGACGCCGAGGACATCCTGCAGACAGCGCTGGAGAAGGCCTACCGCCACTGGGGGCGGCTGGAGGCGGGCAGCGATCCGGAACCCTACGTCCGCCGGATCCTGGTCAACCTCGTGATCAGCCGCGCCCGCCGGTGGAAGGTGCTCCGGGAGATCCACATGGCGTGCCTGCCGGAGACGCCGGCCGCGTCGCCGAACCACGCCGTCGAGCTGCGGGGGACGCTCATGGACGAGCTGCGCAAGCTCGGGCCACGGCAGCGGGCGGTGCTGGTCCTGCGCTTCTGGGAGGACCTGTCCGAGGCGGAGACGGCGCAGGCGCTCGGCTGTTCGGTCGGAACGGTCAAGAGCCAGGCGTCCCGGGGGCTCGCCAGGCTCCGGGAGCGCCTCGACACGAGCCTGGCGCCACTGGGGGGATGAGCGATGGACCTGGAGAGTGAACTGCGGCAGGCCATGGCCGAGCAGGTGGCCGGGACGTCCGCGTCGCCGTCGCTCGTCACGGACGTCAGGCGGCGGCACCGGCGGCGGGCGGCCCGGATCCGCACCGCCGCGGGCGTGGCCGCCGCCTCCGTCGCCGCGCTCGCCCTGGTGCCCGCCTATCAGTCGTTCCGGGCCACACCGGCCGGGAACTCCGAGACGGCCCGCCCCACCGGTCCGGTCTCGGCGTCCCGGCCGCCGGAGCGATCTCCCGCCCCGGGCCTCCCCGTGTCACCGTCGTCCAAGGGGAGACCCGGGGCGGGAGCCTCGTCGAAACCGGAGGCGCACCCGTCGTCCGGAGGGGTAACGGAACCGGACAGCCCGCCCGGCGCGGGCGGCGCGCTCGGCGGGCTGCCGCGCTGGATCACCTACATTCCGGACGGCCTGACCGCAACCGGTCCGTGCACCGTGACCGGCGACGGGGGACGCAAGACCACGACCTGCGCGTGGCACGGGACGACCGGCTGGGTGGAGATCGCCCTGGTGAAGGGCGGCGGGCTCACCGGTCCACGGGATCTCATGAAGGCGCCGGGCATCCCCGGGCAGACGTCCGTGCGGGGGATGCCCGCGCTGACGGGCGACCGTTCCGACTCGGCGCGCGAGGTCTCGTGGCTGCCGCGCCCCGGGGTCGGCGTCACCGTGACCGCCAGCGGATCGGCCAAGAACCAGCTCATGCGCATCGCCGAAGGAGTGCGCCCCTGAAGACTGCGCCTTGGCGGGACGGTTCGCGGCGGGGAGGGGCCGCGGCGGACGTCCCGTCCGGGCATTCCATGTGGACGGGGTCTGGCATGCCCCGTCCACACGAGGACCGGCCCCGGGCGAGTGCACGCCCGGGGCCGGTTCCATGTCTGCGAAAGCTCAGTGCGCGCGGGTCCGTGTGCGCGCGGGGTCAGCTCGCCTCGGAGAGCAGCTTCGCGACGCGCGAGACGCCCTCGGTGAGGTCGTCGTCGCCCAGCGCGTACGAGAGGCGGAAGTAGCCGGGCGTACCGAACGCCTCACCCGGCACCAGCGCGACCTCCACCTCCTCCAGGATCAGCGACGCCAGCTCCACCGACGTCTCCGGGCGCTTGCCGCGCAGCTCCCTGCCCAGCAGCGCCTTCACCGACGGGTAGGCGTAGAACGCGCCCTCCGGCTCGGGGCAGACGATGCCGGGGATCTCGTTCAGCATCCGCACCATGGTCTTGCGGCGCCGGTCGAACGCCGTCCGCATCTCCGCCACGGCCGACAGGTCACCGGTCACCGCGGCGAGCGCGGCGGCCTGCGACACGTTCGCCACGTTGGACGTCGCGTGCGACTGGAGGTTCTGGGCGGCCTTCACGACGTCCGCCGGGCCGATCAGCCAGCCCACCCGCCAGCCCGTCATGGCGTACGTCTTGGCCACGCCGTTCAGGACGAGCGTCCGGTCGGCCAGCTCCGGCACCACCACGGGCATCGAGTGGAACTCGGCGTCCCCGTACACGAGGTGCTCGTAGATCTCGTCGGTGACGACCCAGAGGCCGTGCTCGTCGGCCCAGCGTCCGATGGCCTCGATCTCGTCCCGCCCGTACACGGCGCCGGTCGGGTTGGACGGCGACACGAACAGCAGCACCTTCGTCCGGTCGGTGCGGGCCGCCTCCAGCTGCTCGACGCTCACCTTGTAGCCGGTGGTCTCGTCGGCGACGACGTCCACGGGCACGCCGCCCGCCAGCTTGATCGACTCGGGGTAGGTCGTCCAGTACGGCGTCGGGACGATCACCTCGTCGCCCGGGTCGAGCAGCGTCGCGAACGCCTCGTACACCGCCTGCTTGCCGCCGTTGGTCACCAGGACCTGGCCGGCCTCCACCTTGAGGCCGGAGTCGCGCTCGGTCTTCTCGGCGATGGCGGCGCGCAGCTCGGGCAGGCCGCCCGCGGGCGTGTACTTGTGGAAGCGCGGCACCCGGCAGGCGGTCACCGCGGCCTCGACGATGTAGTCCGGGGTCGGGAAGTCGGGCTCCCCCGCGCCGAACCCGATGACCGGGCGGCCCGCCGCCTTCAGCGCCTTGGCCTTGGCGTCGACGGCCAGCGTGGCGGACTCGGATATAGCGGCGATGCGCTGGGAGATGCGAGGACGGTCAGTGCTCATGCCCCCATCGTTACAGATGGGCGTCTGTGACCCGAGCCATATATCCGGGCCGGTCAGATCGTCCTTCCCGGCGCCCCCGGGACGATCGGTGAGTATCGGTTCGACGCGGGGGCGTCCGGCACGTAGACTCACCCTCCAAGTGACGCGTCACCGGTATACGAGCCTGTCCGCACGCGGGCATCGCAACAGGTCGTAAGCTGGGACCCGGCACCCACCCCGATCGCACGGTCGGGTGTTCTCCTTAACCGGAGAATGAAGGGCAGTGGCTCAATTGGTAGAGCTCCGGTCTCCAAAACCGGCGGTTGGGGGTTCGAGTCCCTCCTGCCCTGCGAGGTGCGGTGCGCGCACCCGTGCCGGTCGCGTCACGGCGGGTGCCGTGGCAGTCCGCGGCACGGGACCGCGCGGCAACCACATGGTGGTTGGATCACGACCTATGAGGTGAACGGCGGCAAATGGCGACTGAGACGCGCGATGAGCGCGACGAGCCCGAGGCCAAGGACGAAGGCAAGGGCAAGGGCAGGAAGAAGTCCCCGTCCAGGCGGACCTCGCCCGCGTTGTTCGTGCGCCAGGTCATCGCCGAGCTGCGCAAGGTCATCTGGCCCACGCGGCGGGAGCTGATCACCTATACGACCGCGGCACTGGTGTTCGTGCTGGTCATGGTCGCGATCGTCTCCGGCTTCGACTACGGGTTGCAGAAGGGCGTCTACGCCGTCTTCGGCTGACGCCGCGGCCCCCGGGCCGCGCCCGGGCAGCCCGCCGCACCTTGGCAAGTTCATCACCGCAGATCGAGAGAAAGAGTCATCGTGTCCGAGCCCTCACAGCCCTACGACGAGGCCGTTGAAGAGGCCCAGTCCGCTGCGGCTGCTGCGGCCGACCAGGCGGCCGAGCCCGCCGAGGAGACGGCCGAGGCCGTCGTCTCCGCCGGCGACGCCGAGCCCGCGGACACGAAGCTCGAGGGCGAGGGCCCCGCGCCGGACGCCGCCGAGGGCGCCGCCGACCTGGCCGAGGCCGTCGAGGGCGAGGACCCCGCCGACGGCGAGGACGACGAGGACGACGAGGAGGCCGCGCCCGAGCCGCCGGCCGACCCGTACGCCGACTTCAAGATGCAGCTTCGCCTCCAGCCGGGCGACTGGTACGTCGTGCACTCCTACGCGGGCTACGAGAACCGGGTCAAGACCAACATCGAGACCCGGACGCAGACCCTCAACATGGAGGACTTCATCTTCCAGATCGAGGTCCCCCAGCACGAGGTGACCGAGATCAAGCAGGGCAAGCGGCAGAAGGTCAACGAGAAGGTCCTGCCGGGCTACATCCTCGTCCGGATGGAGCTGACCGACGAGTCGTGGGCCGCCGTCCGCAACACGCCGGGCGTCACCGGGTTCGTCGGCCTGCTGAACAAGCCGTCCCCGCTGAGCCTGGACGAGGTCGCCAACCTCCTGGCCCCCGAGCCGGAGGAGGGCGTCGCCAAGGCCGCCAAGGAGCAGGCGAAGGCCCCGGCCGCCGTCGACTACGAGGTCGGCGAGTCCGTCACCGTCATGGACGGCCCGTTCGCGACCCTGCCCGCCACCGTCAACGAGATCAACGCCGAGCAGCAGAAGCTGAAGGTGCTGGTCTCGATCTTCGGCCGCGAAACGCCCGTCGAGCTGTCCTTCAACCAGGTCTCCAAGATCTGACCGGCCGCGCGGCCCGGACGGGCCGACGCGGTTGGATCAGCGCGTATCCTGGACGGGTTGTCCTCGCGCAGCGAGGACGGTCCGCACATGCCCCGAAGCAGCGAACCGAGCTGGTCGGCCATGGAGCGGTCGGCTCCCGTCTCGCGGAGACGCCGAGTTCTCAGAGGTTCCTACACGGTGGACGCGTCCCAGCCGCCGTGTTGCCCGGGTGACCGGGAGTCGGAACCACCGATAAATGGGACCAAGGGGTTCGCATGCCTCCGAAGAAGAAGATCGCCGCGCTCGTCAAGGTGCAGCTGCAGGCGGGCCAGGCCACGCCGGCGCCGCCGGTCGGTACCGCGCTCGGTCCGCACGGCGTCAACATCATGGACTTCTGCAAGCAGTACAACGCTGCCACGGAGTCCCAGCGCGGCAACGTCATCCCCGTAGAGATCACCATCTACGAGGACCGGTCGTTCAGCTTCGTCACCAAGACCCCGCCGGCCGCGCAGCTCATCCTGAAGGCCGCGGGCGTGGAGAAGGGCAGCGGCGAGCCGCACAAGACCAAGGTCGGCTCGGTGACCCGCGACCAGATCCGCGAGATCGCCACGACCAAGATGCCCGACCTCAACGCCCGGGACCTGGACGCCGCCGAGAAGATCGTCGCCGGCACCGCGCGTTCGATGGGCATCGACGTCAAGTAATCCCACCAGTGGAAGGGCCGGCGCTGGCCCGTACCACGAGTTCCACCTGGAGGAACGAACATGAAGCGCAGCAAGGGCTACCGCGCCGCGGCCGAGAAGATCGACCGGGACCGGCTGTACAGCCCGGCCGACGCCGTGAAGCTGGCCAAGGAGACCGCGGTCACCAAGTTCGACGCGACCGTCGAGGTCGCCCTGCGGCTGGGCGTCGACCCCCGCAAGGCCGACCAGATGGTGCGCGGCACCGTCAACCTGCCGCACGGCACCGGTAAGACCGCCCGCGTGCTGGTCTTCGCCGTCGGCGCCAAGGCGCAGGAGGCGGAGGCCGCGGGCGCCGACATCGTCGGCTCCGACGACCTCATCGAGCGGATCCAGGGCGGCTTCCTGGACTTCGACTCCGTGGTCGCCACGCCGGACCAGATGGGCAAGGTCGGACGGCTCGGCCGGGTGCTCGGCCCGCGCGGCCTGATGCCGAACCCGAAGACCGGCACCGTCACCATGGACGTGGCGAAGGCCGTGACCGACATCAAGGGCGGCAAGATCGAGTTCCGGGTCGACCGGCACGCGAACCTGCACTTCATCATCGGCAAGGCGTCCTTCGACGAGCGCCAGCTGGTGGAGAACTACGCCGCGGCGGTCGAGGAGATCCAGCGGCTCAAGCCGTCCGCCGCGAAGGGCCGGTACGTGAAGAAGGCGTCGCTGACGACCTCGATGGGCCCGAGCATCCCGGTGGACCCGAACGCGGTCCGCAACCTGACGGCGGACTTCGAGACCGCCTGATCGCACCATCGCCGGAAGGGCGTCCCCGCTGCGGGGGCGCCCTTTCGCCGTTTCCGCGTCCACCCAGCGGTATGGGCGGGCCCGGCCCGCCGGGCGATCGGTAGTTTCGTCGCCGAGATGCCCAGGAATGTGATGGACGGTTCGCCGCAGCGCCTTGACGACCTACTCGACGCGGCGGCGAGGGACGCTCCCGATGCTCCAGCGCTGTCAGTGGACGGCACGACGTGGACGTTCCGCGAACTACGCGCGCGAGTGGACGCCCTGAGCGCGTACCTGTCCGGGCGCTGCTCGCGGGGAGCGCGGGTGGCTCTGCTGGCGCACAACCGCCTGGAGTACGTCGCCGCCTATTACGGGGTTCCGCGCGACGGCCGGATCCTCGTGCCGCTCAACCAGCGGCTGCATCCCCGCGAATGGGCCGACCAGATCGCTCGCAGCGGCGCCGAACTCGTCATCGGCGAGCCCGACCTGCTCGACCGGCTGGCCGCCGAGGGGGGCCTGCCCGCAGGCCGTCCGGCGCTGGCCGGTATCGACGACCTGCCCTGGGACGGCCCCGAGTCCGGCCCCGAGTCCGCCACCGAGTCCGCCACCGCGTCCGGCGCCGACCCGGATGATGTGGCGTGGTTGATGTTCACCAGCGGCACCACCGGCCGTCCCAAGGGGGTGCGTCTCACACACCGGAGCCTGCTCGCGGGCATCGAGGTCACGGCTTCGGGCCGTCCCGTCCGGCGGGGCGATGTGTTCTGCACGCCGTTCCCGCTGTGCCATGTGGCGGGGTACCAGGTCATCCTGCACCACCTGTTCCGGCGGCATGCCGTCGTCCTGCGCCGGTTCACGCCGGCCGCGCTCGTGGAGGCGACGCGCCGGCATGGTGTCACGAACCTGTCGCTGGCCCCGACGATGCTGGAGGACCTGCTCGCACACGTGGAGGATGACCCGGCGGCGCTGGACGTCCTGCGCGGCGCCGTCCGCGTGATCGCCTACGGGTCGGCGCCGATGCCGGTCCCGCTGCTGCGCCGTGCCGGCGACGTGCTCGGCTGCGATTTCAACCAGGGGTTCGGGATGACCGAACTATCCGGCAACGCGGCCTTCCTCTCTCCGGACGACCACCGCGCCGCCATCACGACGAGGCCGGAACTCGCGGCCTCGGCGGGACGCCCCGCGGGCGGTGTGGAGATCGCCGTGCTGGACGAGGACGGCACGCATCTCCCGCCCGGCGCGCTCGGCGAGATCGCCGTCCGGGGCCCGCAGGTCACGACCGGCTACTGGGACGATCCGGACGCGACCGCCGAGGCGTTCACCGGCGGCTGGTTCCGCACCGGCGACGCCGGCCGGGTCGACGAGGACGGCTACCTCTACCTCGTCGACCGCCTCAAGGACGTGATCATCACCGGCGGCGAGAACGTCTCCTCGCTGGAGGTCGAGGACGTCCTCCGCACGGTCCCGGGCGTCGCCCAGGTCGCCGTGGTCGGGCTTCCGGACCCGCGCTGGGGCCAGACGGTCTGCGCGGTGATCGTGCCCGACGGAACTCCGCCGAGCGAGGACGACCTGATCGCCGCCTGCCGGGCCCGACTCGCCGGCTTCAAGACCCCGCGCGGCGTCGAATACGTGGACACGCTGCCGCGCACCGGCAACGGCAAGGTCCGCAAGTCGGCTCTGCGGGCCCGCCTGTCCGGCTCCGCCTAGCCGGACGGGGCACGTAGCACCGAACGCGGCGGATACCTAGAACGCAGTCCGCATTCGGACAATTCGGTGCTCGATTACTTTGTTACCTGCGGGGAACTTGGTGTTGAATTGCCTTCGTGAAGCGTCGCACCGACCGGGCCATCGCCATTTCCGCCGTGACCGCGGTCGCCGTCGTGCCCACGGCGATCCTGATGGTCGTCAAGGTCGGCGGAGGCTCCGCCAAGGACGCCGGGTCGCTGCCTCCGGCCGCGGCCATGGCCCAGCAGGACCGGACCAACCCGAACGGCTCCGCGGCGGGCGCGGTCACGCCGGGTGGGCCGGCGACGCCGGGCGCGGGCAAGACCCCCGGCTCGGGCGCCCCCGGGACCGGGAACGGCGGTGGCGCGCACGGTCTGCCGACGGCCCCGCCTCAGCCGGGCCCCAGCCTGCACTCCTTCACCCGCAAGACGGACATGAAGGTGGCGATCGGCCAGGACGGCGACTTCGAGCACGCCGTCGAGACGGCCTCGTTCACCCTGTGGCCGAAGTTCGCGATGAGCGCCACCGGCGTCACGCAGACGAAGCGGAACGGCGAGCTGAGCAAGATCACCCAGAAGGTGATCGTGAGCGGGAACACGCTCAAGGGCTTCGACGGCGAGAAGTGGACGCAGGCCACGCTCTCGGACGCGCAGCTCGGCGACCTGCGCAACGACTCCGACCCCCGGCAGTTCACCTTCATGATCGGAACGCTGCCCGGGATGACCGCGAGCGGGCCGGACGCGTCCGGCAGGACGCAGTTCACGGCGCAGGCGCTGATGGGCGGCGTGTACGCGCTGCTGCCGCAGGACGCGGCGACCCGGCTCCGCCCCCTGATCCCGGACTCGGCCGGCTGCGGGCTCGACCTGTGGGCCGACAGCAAGGCCCGCCCGACCTCGATCCGGCTGAGCGCGCAGGGGTCCGGCGCCGTGTTGAGCGGTTCGATGACCTTCGGCTCGTACCGCTGACGCGGCGCCCGCGGGGCTACGCCGTTGGTCGTACCGTCCGGGTTCTCGTTCGTACCACCGGGGGATGCCCCGATGTTGGTGTCCCGCGACACTGGGAACACCAGAAGGGCGACAAGGGAGGCTCAACCCTCATGAACCGACGACTTGTGGTGGCGGCCGGCGGCACCGCCGTGGGTGCCGCGCTCGTCCTGTCCGGATGCAACGGGGACGGGACGGCCAACACGGAGAACATGAAGCTCAGCGCCGGGCAGGCGCTGCTCAAGACGTCCCAGCAGACGGGGCAGGCCGACACGTTCAAGGCCGACCTCACGGTGACCGACACCGGGGACGAGAACGGCAGGGTCCACGCCAACGGGCAGTTCCGGCTGCGCCCGGAGCTGACGTTCAGCGCGAAGCTGGACGAGTTCAGCCGCAACGGGCAGAGCGTGCCGGGCGCCAAGGGCCAGGCGATCTTCACCGGCGACGTGCTGTACGCGAAGGTCCCGCAGCTCGCCCAGTTCGTCAGCGGCGGCAAGCCGTGGCTGAAGATCGACGTGAACCAGGTGTCGCAGCGCACCGGGTTCGACGTCCGGGGCCTCGTCGACCAGGTGCAGAAGGTCGACCCGGCCGAGCAGACGAAGATGTTCACCGGCTCCAAGGACGTCCGGAGGGTCGGCACCGAGTCGGTCGACGGCGTCAGGACGACGCACTACGCCGGCACGGTCACCGTCGACGACGCGCTGAACCGCCTCGACGCGCAGGCGCGCGAGAAGGTGGGCAAGTGGCTGCCGAAGGACCGCGCCAACGGTAAGATCACCTTCGATCTGTGGACGGACGGTGACAACCTGCCCCGCAAGATCGTCTCGAAGGCCAACGGGTCGCAGGGCGAGTCCGGTTCGGTGACCGTCCTCTACAGCGACTACGGCAAGTCGTTCACGGTGAACCCGCCGCCGTCCGATCAGGTGGGTCAGCTGTCGATGGGGTCGCTCCTCGGCGGTGGCTGAGGGCACGGATCACATCGGCCCGGGGTGAACCGAGTTCGGTTCTCCTGCGTCTGACTTACCGTTCGGCCCGTGCGCCCCGGGCGACCAGGAGAACAAGGAGAACCCCCACGATGATCCGTCGTTTCGTCGCCGGCACGGCGCTGGCCACCGGCCTCGCCCTCTCGATGACCGGCTGTCTCGGAGACGCCGGCGAGAAGGTGGACGAGGCCGGGAAGAACATCAAGCTGAGCGCCGCGCAGGTGCTCGGCAAGGCCGCGGAGAAGACCGGCGACGTCAGCTCCTTCAAGGCCGACATGCAGATGCAGATGACGGGCTCGTCCGACGGCAACGTCTCGATGAACGGCACCATGCAGTACCGGACGAAGCCCGACCTCGCCTACAGCATGAACTTCGCCGACATGTCGGTCGGCGGCAAGTCGATCGGCGCCATGGAGCAGCGGCTCATCGGCCGCAACATGTACATGAAGATGCCGATGCTGTCGCAGCTCGGCGGCACCGCGTCCGCGAAGCCCTGGCTCAAGCTCTCGCTGGACGAGCTGGGCAAGCAGTCCGGTATGAACATCGACGAGATGCTGCAGCAGTCCCGCCAGATGGACCCGGTCCAGAACACCAAGATGCTGACGGCGTCCAAGGACGTGCGTGAGGTCGGCAAGGAGACGGTGGACGGCGTCCAGACGACGCACTACACCGGTACCTACCGGATGGAGGAGGCGATTGCGAAGCTCTCCCCGGACATGCAGGAGGCCTACCGCAAGAGCCTCACCAAGTCGGGGATGCAGGACATGCACTTCGACCTCTGGGTGGACGGGCAGCAGCTGCCGCGCCAGATGAAGATGAAGTCGAACCAGACTTCCGAGGGCGCGATGACGATGACGATGAAGTACCACGACTTCGGCAAGCCCGTGCAGATCGTGGAGCCGCCGGCCGGCCAGGTCACCGACTTCCGGGAGATCATGAGCAAGCTCGGCGGTGGCCTCGGCGGGAGCTGACCCGCAGGCGACCGGCGACCGACCGGACGAGCAAGGGACCGCGACCCCGCAGGGGGCGCGGTCCCTTCGCCGTTCCGCCGATTTGGTAAGTCGGACGCCGAACACGTACTCTGTTCGATGCCGAAGACCGCCGGTCGTCACCTCCGTGAGGTGACCGAAGGACCCGACTCAGCTCGGGCGGCCTGCGTAGGTGAGACGAGAGCTTCCGCATGGCCTCCGTGCCTTGCCTGGACGCCCCGTGCGCCTGCGCCGGGGCGTTTTTTGGTGGATCGGCGCCCCTGCCCCTCTCCCGAGGACGGACGGGCGCGGATCGGACCACCCAGGTAATCGGAAGGAGGGCTATGGCCAAGGCCCACAAGGACACGGCGATCGCCGAGCTCAAGAGCGAGTTCGAGAGCTCCAGCGGCGCCGTGCTGACCGAGTACCGCGGGCTTACCGTCGCGCAGGTCAAGGAGCTGCGCGACAACCTCGGCGAGAACACGCGGTTCCGCGTGGTGAAGAACACGCTGACCAAGCGCGCCGCGAGCGAGGCCGGTGTCGACGAGCAGTTCCGTGATCTGCTCGAAGGCCCGTCGGCCATCGCGTTCGTGCGCGGCGACGTGGTCGAGGCCGCCAAGGGCCTGCGCGACTTCGCCAAGACGAACCCGATGCTGGTGATCAAGGGGGGCTTCATCGACGGTCAGTCGATGGACGCGGCCGAGGTCACCAGGCTCGCGGACCTCGAGTCCCGCGAGGTTCTCCTCGCCAAGCTGGCCGGTGCGATGAAGGGCTCGATGGCGAACGCCGCCGCGCTGTTCAACGCCCTGCCGACGCAGGCGGCCCAGCTCGCCGAGGCGCTGCGCGCCAAGCGCGAGGCCGCCGGGGAGAGCGCCGAGGCCCCTGCCGAGGCGCCCGCCGCCGAGGCGTCCGCCGAGTAGGCACACCGCGGTTCCCGTACCACCCGAGATTCAAGCCATAGCGGAGGAGACATCATGGCGAAGCTCAGCACCGACGAGCTGCTCGACACCTTCAAGGAGATGACCCTTCTCGAGCTCTCCGACTTCGTGAAGAAGTTCGAGGAGGAGTTCGACGTCAAGGCCGCCGCGCCGGTCGCGGCCGTGGCCGCCGCGCCGGGCGCCCCGGGCGCCCCGGCCGCCGAGGAGGCCGTGCAGGACGAGTTCGACGTCATCCTCGAAGGCGCCGGCGACAAGAAGATCCAGGTCATCAAGGAGGTTCGCGCGCTGACGAGCCTCGGCCTCAAGGAGGCCAAGGACCTGGTCGACGGCGCGCCGAAGCCGCTGCTGGAGAAGGTCAACAAGGAGACGGCCGACAAGGCCAAGGAGGCCCTGGAGAAGGCCGGCGCGTCGGTCACCGTCAAGTAGGACGGTCCGGAGCGCCCGAGCCCCTGCGGCTCCCACTGCTCTCCACAGGAGGCGGTCACCCCACCCGGGGTGGCCGCCTCTTTTCGTGTCGCTGCGTGTCCTGTTAGGCGTGCCTTGTGGCCGGGGTGCGCGTGGGGCGTCCGTTTCCTGTGCCGGAGTGATAAAGGCCGACGGAAAAGCGTGTGCCATGACGGGTTGTGTGGTCATCGGGGGGCGGCGTAGCGTCCCGTCCTGACGCTGTGGTCACACCAGGCGGTCTCCGTCCCGCCGTCCCCCGGCGGACCGGCGGTGGCCGGTCTGGCCCCCGGGCTTGAGGTGCTGGTTCTTGGACCACTAGTCTCATAGGCGACGTAAGTAACGATTGTCTTACGACGTCACATTTGGCCGCTGATCTGGATCGGAACCCCTTCCATTTGGACGGCGGGCCGCTACGGTGGTGGAACCCGGCGCGGCTACCGGACGGTAGCCACACGGCGAACACGCCGTGTGACGACAGCAAGAGCCTGAGTACTACTCGCTCATTGGTTCGGGATTCCCCCCGGCCTGGACGAAAGGTGACGAGTGGGCGTCGAGATCAGAGTCGAGGGCCTGACCAAGTCCTTTGGCCGCCAGGTGATCTGGCAGGACGTGTCGCTGACCATTCCCGCAGGTGAGATCTCCGTTCTTCTGGGCCCGTCCGGTACCGGCAAGTCGGTGTTCCTGAAGTCCCTCGTCGGGCTGCTCAAGCCCGACCGCGGGCACATCTGGATCGGCGACAGGGACCTGCCCTACCTGCCCGAGTCCCAGCTTTACGACACCCGCAAGCTGTTCGGCGTCCTCTTCCAGGACGGCGCGCTGTTCGGCTCGATGAACCTGTTCGACAACATCGCGTTCCCGCTGCGCGAGCACACCAAGAAGTCCGAATCCGAGATCAAGCGCATCGTCCTCGAGAAGATGGACATGGTGGGTCTGATCGGCGCCGAGCACAAGCTTCCCGGCGAGATCTCCGGCGGTATGAAAAAGCGCGCCGGCCTCGCCCGCGCGCTGGTGCTGGACCCCGAGATCCTCCTCGTGGACGAGCCGGACTCCGGCCTCGACCCCGTCCGCACCGCGTTCCTGAACCAGGTGTTCATCGACCTGAACGCGCAGATCGGCGCGACGTTCCTCATCGTCACCCACGACATCAACACGGCCCGGACCGTCCCGGACAACATCGGCCTGCTGTACCAGCGCAACCTCGCCATGTTCGGCCCGCGGGAGATGCTGCTGTCCAGCGAGGAGCCGGTCGTCCGGCAGTTCCTCAACGCCAGCAAGGTCGGCCCGATCGGCATGTCGGAGGAGAAGGACGCCTCCGAGCTGGAGGCCGAGGCCAAGATGGGCCTCGACTCGGGCAAGCTGCCCCCCATCCCGCCGCAGCAGATGGCGAGCAACGGGCTGCTGCGCGCCGGCATGCACGCGCCCGGCGCGTGGTGCGCCGCGCACGGCGTCACCCCGCCGCCCGGGTCGTTCATCGACGACCTCGGCCGCAACTGGGTGGAGGAGTGGCCGCGGTACGTGGCGTCGGTGTCGCCCGTCGGCGCCCCCGCCGCGGGCGGCCCCGGCGGTCCCCCGCCCGGTACGCCGCCCGGCGGCCAGTTCCCGGGTAACCCGCCGCCCGGCCGGCACGCGGGCGGTGCAGGGTACTGATGTCCACTCCTGGTATCGGCGCGGACCAGCGAGAGGGGAAGGGCGGCGGCGGCTCCGCCGTGTCGTTCCGCAAGATCGGGGACGGCGCGGCGAACGTCGTCGTCAAGGAGCCCGGACGGTTCTTCGCCCTGTGCCTGGACACCGCCCGTGCAACGTTCCAATGGCCGTTCCAGTGGCGCGAGTTCATCCAGCAGGCCTGGTTCATCGTCAGCGTCACCGTCGTCCCCACCATGCTCGTCGCCATCCCGTTCGGCGGCGTCCTCTCGCTGCAGGTCGGCGGATTGATCCGGCAGCTCGGCGCGCAGTCCTACACCGGCGCGACCGCGGTGGTCGCGATCGTCCGGGAGGCCAGCCCGCTGGTCACCTCGCTGCTGGTCGCGGGCGCCGCCGGATCCGCGATGTGCGCCGACATCGGCTCGCGCAAGATCCGCGAGGAGATCGACGCCATGGAGGTGCTGGGCATCAACCCCCTGCACCGCCTGGTGGTGCCGCGGATGTTCGCCTGCGCTTTCGTCGCGCTGTTCCTGAACGGCCTGGTTTCGGTGGTCGGCCTGCTCGGCGGCTACTTCTTCAACGTCATGCTGCAGGGCGGCACGCCCGGCGCTTATCTGGCGTCGTTCAACGCGATCGCGCAACTGCCCGACCTTTTGCAGGCCGAGTTCAAGGCGTTCGTCTTCGGCATCACAGCCGGCCTGGTAGCCGCCTATAAGGGGCTCAATGCAAAGGGCGGGCCGAAGGGCGTCGGCGATGCGGTGAACCAGACCGTGGTCATCACGTTCATGCTGCTGTTCCTGGAGAACTTCCTGATCTCCACGCTGTACTTCCAGTTCGTCCCGTCGAAGGGGATGTGATGGCTTCCCCCGGAAGGACGGGAAAGGCGGCCCGTCGGGTCGTGAACGCACCCCTGGAACGGCTGGACGACTTCGGCCACCAGTTGTCGTTCTACGCCCGCGCGTTCGCGTGGGTGTTCCGGGTGCTGCGCCGGTACCGCACCGAGGTGCTGCGCCTGCTCGCCGAGGTGAGCCTCGGCACCGGCGGCCTCGCGGTGATCGGCGGCTCGGTGGTGATCGTCGGCTTCATGACGTTCTTCACCGGCAGCCAGGTCGGCCTGCAGGGCTACGAGTCGCTGAACCAGATCGGCACGGCCGCGTTCACCGGGTTCGTCGCGTCGTACTTCAACACGCGCGAGATCGCGCCGCTGGTGTCGGCGCTGGCGCTCTCGGCGACGGTCGGCTGCGGCTTCACCGCGCAGCTCGGCGCGATGCGGATCTCCGACGAGATCGACGCGCTGGAGGTCATGGCCGTCCCGTCGGTGCCGTTCCTCGTCACGACCCGGATGCTGGCCGGGATGATCGCGGTCATCCCGCTGTACATCGTGGGCCTGCTCGCCTCCTACGGCGCGACGCGGTTCATCGTGACGGTGTTCTACGGGCAGTCGCCCGGCACCTACGACCACTATTTCCATCTGTTCCTACCGCCGAACGACATCCTGTGGTCCTTCGGCAAGGTGATCATTTTCGCGGTGCTGGTGATGCTGATCCACTGCTACTACGGCTACCACGCGTCCGGCGGTCCGGCGGGCGTCGGCGTCGCGGTGGGCCGCGCGGTGCGCACCAGCATCGTCGTCATCAACGTGGCGGACCTGCTGCTCGGCATGGCGATCTGGGGCACGACCACCTCGGTTCGGATCGCGGGGTGAACCAATGAGCGAACGCGTGCGATACCGGGTGCTCGGCGTCTCGATGGTCATCGTGATCGTCCTGCTGCTGGCGCTGACCGTGGCGCTGTACAACAAGGCGTTCACGCCCGTGACCAAGGTGACGGTGAAGACCGAACGGGCGGGGCTGCAACTGCTGCCGCACTCGGACGTGAAGGTCCGCGGGCTGATCGTCGGCGAGGTGCGCGGCACCGACGTGACCGCCGACGGCGCGACCCTGCACCTCGCGCTGGACCCGGACAAGGCGAAGCTGATCCCGCGGAACGTGCAGGCGCGGCTGCTGCCGAAGACGCTGTTCGGCGAGAAGTACGTGGACCTGGACATCCCCGACCAGTCGGCGGCCCCGCTCGGGCTGCGCGAGGGCCAGGTCGTCCAGCAGGACCGCTCGCAGGCCGCCGTCGAGATCGACAAGGTGCTGAACGACCTGCTCCCGCTGCTGCAGGCGGTGAAGCCGGCGCAGCTGAACTCGACGCTGAACGCGCTCGCGACGGCGCTGCAGGGCCGCGGCGACCAGCTCGGCCGCAACTTCGAGCAGGCCGACGCGCTGCTGAAGAAGATCAATCCGCAGCTCGGCACGCTGGTCCGGGACCTGCACGGCCTGGCGGACGTGTCCGACATCTACGCCGCGGCGGCGCCCGACCTGCTGCAGACGCTGCGCAACCTCAACGTGACCAGCCGGACGATCACCGACAAGAAGGCCACGATCGAGCAGCTGATCCCGGCGACGACCGCGCTGGCGCAGGACGGCGACGTGTTCATGCGGCACAACGGCCCGAAGATCGTCGGCGTGAACATCGCGAACCGGGACGTGGCGAGCCTCGTCGCCCGCTACTCGCCGTCGCTGCCGTGCGTGTTCGCCGGGCTGATGAAGATCAAGCCGGAGGCCGAGCGGGCGGCCGGCGCCGGCGGGTCCAAGACCTTCAACCTGACCGTGGAGATCGTGAAGCCGCGGCCGGGCTACAAGTACCCGCTGGACCAGCCGGAGGCCAAGGACCGGCGCAACCCGCGCTGCTACGGCCTGCCGAACCCGAAGGTGCCCTCCCCGGACTACCTGGCGCTGGACGGCACGCAGGACGACCTGTGGTGGAAGAACCCGGACGACCCGAACGGCGGTGGCGGCAGCCGCGGCCGGGCGCTGTCCAACGTGTTCGTCGACACCGGCTCGCTGACCCCGGAGCAGCAGATCAAGAGCGTCCTCGGGCCGCTGACGCGGACCCCCGCCGACGAGCTGTCGGACGTGTCGGAGCTGATGTTCGGGCCGCTGCTGGCGGACGGATCGGTGGTGACGATCAAGTGAGGACGACGGGCGCGGCGATCAAGCTGCTCACCTTCGTGGTCATCACCTCGGTGGCCACCGGCGTGCTGGCGATGACGATCTCCAACATGCGCTTCCGGGACACCCGCGAGTACAAGGCGATCTTCACTAACGTGGCCGGGCTGCTGGACAACGACGACGTCCGCGTCGCGGGTGTCCGGGTCGGCCAGATCGAGCACATCAGGCTCTACCAGGGCGACAAGGCCGAGGTGACGTTCAGCGTCCAGGACGACGGCCCGTTCAAGGCGGGGCTGCCGTCGTCCACGAAGGCGCAGATCCGCTACCGGAACCTGATGGGGCAGCGGTACCTCGCGCTGACCGACGGCGCCGGCCAGTTCAACGACTACCTGAAGCCGGGCGCCACGCTCCCGATCGGGCAGACCGAGCCGGCGCTGGACCTGACGACGCTGTTCAACGGCTTCCGGCCGCTGTTCCGCGCGCTGGAGCCGAAGGACGTCAACACGCTGGCGATGCAGATCATCCAGGTGCTGCAGGGCGAGGGCGGGACGATCAACAGCCTGCTCGCGCACGTCGCGTCGCTGACCAACACGCTCGCCGACCGGGACAAGGTCATCGGCGAGGTGGTCGACAACCTGAACGCCGTGCTCGGCACCATCGACGAGCGGCACGACCAGGTCGACCAGATGGTGCGGGACCTGCGCGGCTTCGTCAGCGGCGTCTCCGGCGACCGCAAGGCGATCTTCGACTCGGTCGCGGCGATCAACGAGCTGACCGGCACGACCGAGGACCTGCTGTCGGACGCGCGGCCGGACATCAGGAACGACATCGCGGGGCTGCGCAAGCTCGCCGGGACGTTCGCGGCCAACGGCGACGCGATCGACGGGGGCCTGAAGCGCACGCCGAACCGGCTGCAGAAGCTCGTGAACATCTCGTCCTACGGGTCCTGGTTCAACATGTACATCTGTGGGCTCGACGCGCGGGTGCGGCTGCCGGACGGACCGGTCTACCAGACGCCGGCGATCGTGAACGAGAACGCGAGGTGCAAGTAGATGAGGATCCCGTTCCGGGAGCGCAACCCGGTCCCCATCGCCCTCTCCGCGTTCGCGATCATCGCCGTGCTGCTGGTGCTCGCGATGAACCTGGAGAGCATCCCGCTGGTGTCCGGCGGCAAGACGCACACGGCCGCGTTCCGGGAGGCGGCCGGGCTCAAGGCCGACGAGGAGGTCCGCATCGCGGGTGTCAAGGTCGGCAAGGTCACCTCCCTGGACCTGGACGGCGACCACGTCAAGGTCACCTTCCGGGTGGACGACGGAGTGCGGCTGGGCTCCCGCACCGAGGCCGGCATCAAGATCAAGACGATTCTCGGCGCGCACTACCTGGAGCTGACCCCGCGCGGCACCGGCAGGCTCGGGCGCGGCATCCCGATCGAGCGGACGCACACCCCGTTCGAGGTCGTCCCGGCGATCAGCGAGCTGAGCCGGCGGGTCGGCGCGATCGACGTCCAGCAGGTCGCCAAGTCGTTCGACGTGCTGTCGGAGACGTTCAAGAACTCGCCGGAGGAGGTCCGGGCGTCGCTGCAGGGCCTGCGGCGGCTGTCCAACACGGTCGCGTCCCGCGACGACGAGCTGCACGAGCTGGCCGGCAAGGCCAAGGACGTGTCGGAGCTGCTCGCGAACCGCAACCAGGACTTCGCCAAGCTCGTCCAGGACGGCGACAAGGTGCTCCAGGCGGTGCAGGCGCGCCGCGCGGTGATCCACCAGCTGCTGCTCAACACGGTCGCCCTGTCCCAGCAGGTGAACGCGCTGATCAGGGAGAACGAGAAGCAGTTGCGGCCGATGCTGGACAACCTGGCGAAGGTCAACCGGATCCTGCTGAAGAACCAGGACAACCTGGACCGGGTCCTGCAGCTGTTCGCGCCGTTCGCGCGGCAGTTCTCGGACGTCACCGGCACCGGGCGCTGGTTCGACTCCTGGATCCAGAACCTGATCCCGATCCCCGCCTCCATCCAGGACGCCCCCGGGAGCGGCGGGACCACGACGAAGAAGCAGGGCGGCCAGACCGGCAACCAGACCGGCAACCAGAGCAACAACCCGTTGCCGTTCCTCCCGTAGCAGGCAGGTCACTAGTGCGTAACTCAGGAACCATCCTCCGCTTGGGCGGCGCGATCGTCGCCGTCGCAGTGCTGGTGGCCGCGCTCCTGCTGATCCTCCAGGAGCCGAAGCAGCGCCGCATGACGGCGTACTTCACCAAGACCGTCGGCCTGTACAAGGGCGCGGACGTCCGCATCCTCGGCATCCCCGTCGGCGAGGTCACGCGCGTCGAACCGGTCGGCGACGCGGTCAAGGTCGAATTGAAGTACGACGCCAAGTACAAGGTGCCCGCCGACGCGCAGGCCGTCATCATCAACCAGACGCTCGTCGCCGACCGCTACATCCAGCTGACGCCCGTCTACAGGGGCGGCGCCGTCCTCGCCGACGGCGCCACCCTGACCACGAGCCGCACCGCGGTCCCGGTCGAGGTCGACCAGGTCAGCGGCAGCCTGAGCGACCTCACCAAGGCGCTCGGCCCGCAGGGCGCCAACGCGCCCGGCGCGAACGGCCAGCAGGGGTCGCTGTCGCGGCTGCTGCAGGTCGGCGCCGCGAACCTGGGCGGCCAGGGCGACGACATCCGGCAGACGATCGCGGACGCGTCCAAGGCGCTCAGCACGCTGAGCACCGACCGCGGCGACGTCGCCGCGACGATCAGGAACCTGCGGATCATCACCGACGCGATGAAGGCGAACGACCAGCAGATCAAGTCGTTCGGCGGGCACCTCAACGGGGTGTCGGCGCAGCTCGCGGGGGAGAAGGAGGAGCTGTCGGCGGCTCTCAACACGCTCGCCCCGACGCTGCGGAACGTGCAGCGGTTCGTCAAGGACAACCGCGGCGAGCTGGCCGCGAACGTCCGGCAGCTCGCCCAGATCACCGGCGTGCTGGTGAAGGAGAAGGACGCGCTCGCCGAGATCCTCACCGCCGGCCCGCTGGCGGTCAACAACCTGGCCCGCGCGTACGACCCGATCAGCGGCACCATCCACACCCGCGACAACTTCCGCCAGTTCCACGACCTGGCCGACTGGATCTGCTCGCTGGCGTACTCGGTGGGCACGCCCGCCAAGGAGTGCCTCGACTTCGTCGAGCCGTACAACGGCATCGGCAAGGCGCTGACGGGCTTCAGCCTGGACCTGTCCTGGATCACCGCGCTCACCACGCACTACGACCCGGTGCCGATCCCGCCGGACGCCTACGGTCCGGGCGGCCGCGGCAAGACGGGCAAGACCGGCACGACGTCCAAGACCGGCACGGCCGGGACGCGCACCGGGTCCGGGAACCTGAGCGCGCTGCTGCCTGGAGGTGGCCGATGAGCAGGAGACGGCCGATGGCCCGGGCCCGCCTGCTGGGCGCCGCCGCGATCGCCGCGGCGACGGCCCTGTCGGGCTGCTCGTTCAACGGCGTGGAGTCGCTGCCGCTGCCCGGCGGCCCCGATCTCGGCTCCGACCCGAAGACCGTGAAGATCGAGTTCGCGAACGTGCTAAACCTCGTCCCGCAGTCGGCGGTCAAGGTCAACGACGTGTCGGTGGGCAAGGTCGAGGACATCCAGCTCGCCGGCGGCACGCCGGGGCAGGGCGGCTGGCACGCGCTCGTCACCGTCAAGGTGCGCGGGGACGTCGCGCTCCCCGACAACGCGGTCGCGACGATCAGCCAGACCAGCCTCCTCGGCGAGAAGTTCGTGCAGATCCAGCCGCCGGCGAACGAGGCCCCGATCGGCCGGCTCGCCTCCGGCGACCTCATCCCGCTGAACCGCACGTCCCGCGGCACCGAGATCGAAGAGGTGCTGTCGGCGATGTCGCTGCTGCTGAACGGCGGCGGGCTGGAGCAGGTCTCCACGATCAGCCACGAGCTGCAGGCGGCGATGGGCGGGCGCGAGGCCACGATCCGGTCGGTGCTGGAGCGGGTCAACACCTTCGCGGGGACGCTGGACCGCAACCGCGTCGCGATCACCCGCGCGCTGGACAGCATCGACCGGCTGAGCGGCAAGCTCGCCGACGAGCGCAAGACGATCCGGGACACCATCGACGAGACCGGTCCCGCGATCGACGTCCTCAACCGCAACCGCGCCGACCTCACCAAGATGCTGGTCGCGCTGAACAAGCTCAGCCGCACCACCACCAACGTCATCGACCAGTCGAAGGCGGACCTGCTGGCGAACCTGCGGAACGTCGACAAGATCCTGCGGAACCTCAACAAGGCCGGCAACGACCTGCCGAGGTCGCTGGAGTCGCTGATCACCTTCCCGTTCCCGGCCACGTTCGAGAACGTCATCGAGGGCGACTACGGCAACGTGCGGCTGACCGTCGACCTGGACTTCGAGTCCATCGCGCGCAACCTGCTCGGCGGCACCGACCTCGAGGGGATGCTCGGCAGCGGCAAGCAGATGCGCAACATGCTGCAGGTGCCGAACGTGACGCTGCCCGACTCGCCGCTCGGCGTGCTGCCGCAGACACCGGGCGGCACCGGCCAGGGCGTGCCCGGACTGCCCGGCCGGTCGACGCCCGCCCCCAAGAAGACAACGTCCGGGACGCCCACACCGGAACGGACGGGGGCGCTCGCCCCCGAGTCCGGTGACGGCGGCCTGCGGACCCTGATGACGGGGGGCCTCTCGTGATCCTCAAACGCGGCGTCATCTTCCAGCTGATCGTGTTCGCGGTCATCACGGTCGTCGGCGTGGTGATCGTCTCGGTGAACTACATCGGGCTCGGCCGCGACCTGCTCGGCAAGCAGTACGTCGCCTACGTCGACCTCACCGACTCCGGCGGCGTGTTCACCAATGCCGAGGTCACCTACCGGGGCGTCCCCGTCGGACGGGTCGGTCCGATCGAGCTGACCAAGGACGGCATCCGCGTCAAGCTGCTGCTCGAACGCGGCCAGCGGATCCCGCGCGACGGCACCAAGGCCATCGTCGCGAACCGGTCCGCCGTCGGCGAGCAGTACATCGACCTGGAGCCCGCCAAGAAGAGCGGGCCCTACCTCGACGAGGGCGACGCCTACACGATCCCGAGGGAGCGCACCACGCTGCCGGTGTCCACCGCCGAGCTGCTGCGCAACGTCGACTCGCTCGTCGGGTCGGTCAACACCAAGGATCTCGGCGTCATCGTGGACGAGCTGGACAAGGCGTTCTCCGGCTCCGCCGAGGACCTCCAGTCGATCCTTGACGACACCGACCGGCTGCTGAAGACCGCCGACGAGGCATACCCCGACACCGAGCGGCTGCTGAACAACAGCGTCACCGTCCTGGACACCCAGCGCGGGCAGGCCGCCAACATCGCCGGCTTCGCCCGGAACCTGAACGAGCTCACCACGTCCCTGCGCAAGGACGACCCCGCCCTGCGCAAGACGATCGACGCCGCCCCGGGCGCCGTGGACGAGGCGCACAAGGCCGTCAACCAGCTCGCGCCGACGCTGCCCACCCTCCTGGCGAACCTCACCACGACCGGCCAGATCATCACGTCCCGCCAGGCGGGCCTCCGGTCGCTGTTCATCCTGTACCCGGTGACGGTCGCCGGCGCCTTCACCGTCACGCCCGGCGACGGGACCCAGCACCTTGGGCTCGCGCTGAACATCGACGCCCCGCCCGCCTGCACCAAGGGCTACGAGAAGGTCAAGCACCGCTGGCCGCAGGACACGTCCCCGAAGGAGCCGCGCCTGGACGCCGGCTGCACGGCCCCGGGCAACGCGCCCACCGCGGTGCGCGGCGCCCGCAACTTCCCGAAGGACGAGATCCTGCCGTTCCCGCAGGTCCCGGCGGGCGCCACCGCCGGCGCCGGCTTCCCCGAGGGCGGCGCCTACGGCACCGGCGACAAGGACGGGAAGTCCGAGGCCAAGGGCAAGAACGAGGCCGAGACCAAGGCCGCCGCTGCGGCTCCGACGGGCCAGCTCGCCGACGGCCAGCTGACCCTGTCGTATCCGGCGGATTCAGTGGAGTTCGCTGGATACGATCCAACGACCGGTGCGGTCTACGGGCCCGACGGCAAGCGATACGTCATGCCGCGCAGCGCCGGAACCCGTCAGTTGGGAGAAGAATCCTCGTGGAAGTGGCTCCTGCTCGGACCCCTGAGCCAGTGAGGCGGACACGATGAGGCGCCGACTGCCCCTGATCACCGCCATCACGCTCAGCGTCGTCGTGGCCGGCCTCGCCATCGCGTCCGGCTGGCTCGGCGTCGTCACCCTCCGGAACAAGGACGAGGCCGACCAGCGGGCGAAGGCGATCCAGTCGGCGCGGCAGATGGGCGTCAACCTCATGTCGCTCGACGCCGCCACGGCGCAGCGCGACCTCGACCGCATCGTGTCCGGCACCACCGGAGAACTGAAGAACAAGCTCGCGAGCCAGTCGAACGCGTTCATGCAGCAGATCACCAAGGCGAAGGCCAAGTCGACCGTCAGCGACGTCGACGCCGCGCTGGTCTCGATGGACGACGACTCCGCCGAGGTGATGGTCTCCCTCAACGGGACCGTCACCAACGACAAGGTGAAGAACGGTACGCCGCAGGGCTACCGCTACCAGATGGACCTCACGCGGGTCGACGACCGCTGGCTCGTGTCCGGACTGGAGGTTGTCCCGTGACGATGCTCGGCCGGGGCAAGCGCTCCGCCCCCGACAAGAAGAAGCCCGGAGCCAAGTCGGACCCCAAGTCGGACAAGGCCGCCCGGGCCGAGGAGGCCGCCGAGGCGGCCCGGCTCGCCGAGGAGGCCGCGGCCAAGGCCCGCGAGGCCGCCCGCCTGGCCCAGATAGCCGCCGACGCGGCCGCCGAAGCCGAGGACGAGGACGCCGAGACCCCCGACGAGCCGGAAAAGCCCGCCAAGTCCCTGGAGAAGCCCCGCCGCCCCAGGAAGGGCTCCGAAGTCGCGCCCGACCCCGAAGGCGCCCCAGAAGACGACTCAGAGCCGTCTGAGTCCACTTCCGCCGAGACCGACGAGGGTCCGACCCTCAAGAAGACGGCCAACGTAGACGCGGACACGGACGACGACGAGGACGACGACGACGAGGACGACGACGAGGACGACGACGAGGACGACGAGGACGCGCCCCGCCGGTCCCGCTTCGGCGGCGTCACGACGGTGATCGCCGTCCTGGCCGTCCTGACGGTCGCGCTGGGCGCCGGCACCACCGCGCTGTACCTCAAGGTCCGCGATCAGAAGGCGACCGAGCAGGCGAGCAAGGAGGCGTCGTTCGCCTCGTCCCGCGCGGCCCAGAAGCTCTCCTCGTACGACTACCAGACGCTCGACGCCGATCTGAAGTCCGCGTCCGCCATGACGACGGGCAAGCTGCACACCGACTACGGGAAGCTCGCCCAGGAGCTCAGGACCGTCGCCGTGCAGCAGCAGGCCGTCTCCAACACCACGGTCATGAAGGTCGGCGTCGTGAGCGCCACGCCCCACAAGGTCGTCACCCTCGTCTACGCCAACCGCTCGTCCGCCACCAAGAGCGACAAGCAGCAGCGCCTCCCCGAGCCGCTCCGCATCAAGATGACGATGGAGAAGAAGGACGGCAAGTGGCTGGCGTCCGCCTTGACCGTCATCTCCTAGCCCCCCGACACGCCGACGCACCCCGTGACCTACCAACGAGGTCACGGGGTGCTCTCTTGGACGAGCCACAACACACCCTCTTGGACCGGACCCCGGCCGCCGGAGCACGGGCAGGCACGCGGAGCGAGCGCCAGCGAGCGCAGCGGGCATGCCCGCCGACGCAGGCGATCGCAGCGACGCCGCGCACGTCCGCACAGGCAAGACAGACCGCAACAGCGGCGTGAGGATCGCCTGCGTCGTTGACGGGGGGCTTGGGGGTCGTTCCCCCAGTAAACTATGGCGTTCCTCACTGCAGGTCAGGGCCTGAAAAGTCCAAGTCCGCTCTTGACTGAGAGGCGCTGAGGGGCGATGCTCCATGGCAACGTGATGCATACTGCGGCGCTAGAGTTGCGAGCGGTGTACCAGTCGGCTACACTGCCCCTTTGCGCTGCCCTCTGACTATCCGCGTGTGAGAGCACCCCTGCAGGGGTCCGTCGTGGACCCCGAAAAAGCAGGTCTCGGACGTGGATCGTCTGGCGTGCGTGTCGTCAGTTACGCCGCGAGCCCTCGGAAGGACCACTCTTGGCAGCCTCGCGCAACGCCTCGAATACCGCAACCGGTCCGTACCGCGTCTCCTTCGCGCGCATCAAGGAGCCGCTCGAAGTCCCGGACCTCCTTGCACTGCAGACCAACTCTGTTGACTGGCTGCTGGGCAACGAGAGGTGGAAGGCCCGGGTCGAGGCGGCCCAGAAGGCCGGAAGTAAGAGCGTCCCGACCCAGTCGGGGCTTGAGGAGATCTTCGAAGAGATCAGTCCCATCGAGGACTTCTCCGGAACCATGTCCCTGTCGTTCCGCGACCACCGGTTCGAACCGCCCAAGTACTCCGTCGAGGAGTGCAAGGACAAGGACATGACCTACTCGGCTCCGCTGTTCGTCACGGCGGAGTTCATCAACAACACCACCGGTGAGATCAAGAGCCAGACGGTGTTCATGGGCGACTTCCCGCTCATGACGCCGAAGGGCACCTTCATCATCAACGGCACCGAGCGCGTCGTCGTATCCCAGTTGACACGTTCGCCGGGCGTCTACTTCGACCGCGCCCTCGACAAGGCGTCCGACAAGGACATCTACGGCTGCCGGGTCATCCCGAGCCGCGGCGCCTGGCTCGAGTTCGAGATCGACAAGCGCGACAACGTCGGCGTGCGCATCGACCGCAAGCGCAAGCAGCCGGTCACCGTGCTGCTCAAGGCGCTCGGCTGGGACGAGGCGCGCATCCGCGAGCGCTTCGGCTCCTACGAGTCGATCAACGTCACCCTGGAGAAGGACCACACGTCCGGCCAGGACGACGCGCTGCTCGACATCTACCGCAAGCTGCGCCCGGGCGAGCCGCCGACGCGCGAGTCCGCGCAGACGCTGCTGGAGAACCTGTACTTCAACCCGAAGCGCTACGACGTCGCCAAGGTCGGCCGCTACAAGATCAATAAGAAGCTCGGCCTCGACCTGGACATGCGGCAGGGCACCCTGACCGAGGACGACATCGTCGCCACGGTCGAGTACCTCGTCCGGCTGCACGCCGGCGAGGAGGAGGCCACCCTCGGGGCCGTCCCCGTGCCGATCGAGGTCGACGACATCGACCACTTCGGCAACCGGCGCCTGCGCACGGTCGGCGAGCTCATCCAGAACCAGGTCCGGCTGGGCCTGGCCCGTATGGAGCGCGTCGTCCGCGAGCGGATGACCACCCAGGACGTCGAGGCGATCACGCCGCAGACGCTGATCAACATCCGGCCGGTCGTCGCCTCCATCAAGGAGTTCTTCGGCACCAGCCAGCTGTCGCAGTTCATGGACCAGACCAACCCGCTGGCCGGGCTGACGCACAAGCGGCGGCTGAACGCGCTGGGTCCCGGTGGTCTGTCGCGTGAGCGGGCGGGCATGGAGGTCCGCGACGTCCACCCGTCCCACTACGGCCGCATGTGCCCGATCGAGACGCCGGAAGGCCCGAACATCGGCCTGATCGGCTCGCTCGCCGCGTTCGGCCGGGTCAACCCGTTCGGGTTCGTCGAGACGCCGTACCGCAAGGTCACCGAGGGCGTCGTCACCGAGCAGATCGACTACCTGACCGCCGACGAGGAGGACCGCTTCGTCATCGCGCAGGCCAACTCCCTGCTGAACGAGGACGGCACCTTCGTCGACGACCGCATCCTGGTCCGCCGCAAGGGCGGCGAGGTCGAGCTCGTCCCGGCCCGCGAGGTCCAGTACATGGACGTCTCGGCCCGGCAGATGACCTCGGTCGCCACCGCGATGATCCCGTTCCTGGAGCACGACGACGCGAACCGCGCGCTGATGGGCTCCAACATGCAGCGCCAGTCCGTCCCGCTGCTGCGCAGCGAGGCGCCGCTGGTCGGCACCGGCATGGAGTACCGCGCCGCGACCGACGCCGGCGACGTCATCACGGCCGAGAAGGCCGGCGTCGTCGAGGAGGTCTCCGCCGACTACGTGACCGTCATGAACGACGACGGCACGCGCAACACCTACCGCGTCGCCAAGTTCAAGCGGTCCAACCAGGGCACCTGCTTCAACCAGAAGCCGATCGTCGACGAGGGCGCGCGGGTCGAGGTCGGCCAGGTCATCGCCGACGGGCCGTGCACCGACAACGGCGAGATGGCGCTCGGCAAGAACCTTCTCGTGGCGTTCATGCCGTGGGAGGGCCACAACTACGAGGACGCCATCATCCTCAGCCAGCGCCTGGTGCAGGACGACGTCCTCTCCTCGATCCACATCGAGGAGCACGAGGTCGACGCCCGCGACACCAAGCTCGGCCCCGAGGAGATCACCCGGGACATCCCGAACGTCTCCGAGGAGGTCCTCGCCGACCTCGACGAGCGCGGCATCATCCGCATCGGCGCGGACGTCGTCCCCGGCGACATCCTGGTCGGCAAGGTCACCCCGAAGGGCGAGACCGAGCTGACCCCCGAGGAGCGGCTGCTGCGCGCGATCTTCGGTGAGAAGGCGCGGGAGGTCCGCGACACCTCGCTGAAGGTGCCGCACGGCGAGCAGGGCAAGGTCATCGGCGTCCGGGTGTTCTCCCGCGACGACGGCGACGAGCTGCCCCCGGGCGTGAACGAGCTGGTCCGGGTGTACGTCGCGCAGAAGCGCAAGATCACCGACGGTGACAAGCTGGCCGGCCGGCACGGCAACAAGGGCGTCATCTCCAAGGTGCTCCCCGTCGAGGACATGCCGTTCCTGGAGGACGGCACCCCGGTCGACATCGTCCTGAACCCGCTGGGCGTCCCCGGGCGCATGAACGTGGGCCAGGTCCTGGAGACCCACCTCGGCTGGGTCGCCTCCCGCGGCTGGAAGGTCGAGGGCGACGACGCCGAGTGGAAGCGCGCCCTGAAGGAGATCGGCGCCGACGAGGCCGAGCCGTGGACGAACACCGCCACGCCGGTGTTCGACGGCGCCCGCGAGGACGACGTCACCGGCCTGATCGCGAGCACGCTGCCCAACCGCGACGGCAACCGCATGGTCGAGCCGGGCGGGAAGGCGCGGCTGTTCGACGGCCGCACCGGCGAGCCCTACAAGGACCCGATCTCGGTCGGCTACATCTACATCCTCAAGCTGCTCCACCTGGTCGACGACAAGATCCACGCGCGCTCGACCGGCCCGTACTCCATGATCACCCAGCAGCCGCTCGGCGGTAAGGCCCAGTTCGGCGGCCAGCGCTTCGGTGAGATGGAGGTCTGGGCACTGGAGGCGTACGGCGCCGCCTACGCGCTCCAGGAGCTGCTGACCATCAAGTCCGACGACGTCCTCGGCCGCGTGAAGGTGTACGAGGCCATCGTCAAGGGCGAGAACATCCCCGAGCCCGGCATTCCCGAGTCCTTCAAGGTGCTCATCAAGGAGATGCAGTCGCTGTGCCTCAACGTCGAGGTGCTCTCCAGCGACGGCATGTCCATCGAGATGCGCGACACCGACGAGGACGTCTTCCGCGCGGCGGAGGAGCTCGGCATCGACCTGTCCCGCCGTCCTAACGAGGGCGCGATGAGCGTCGACGAGGTCTGAGAACTCAAGGGGAAAACAGTTGCTTGACGTCAACTTCTTCGACGAGCTTCGCATCGGTCTGGCGACCGCCGACGACATCCGCCAGTGGTCGCACGGCGAGGTGAAGAAGCCGGAGACGATCAACTACCGGACCCTCAAGCCCGAGAAGGACGGACTCTTCTGCGAGAAGATCTTCGGCCCGACCCGGGACTGGGAGTGCTACTGCGGCAAGTACAAGCGCGTCCGCTTCAAGGGCATCATCTGTGAGCGCTGCGGCGTCGAGGTGACCCGTGCCAAGGTGCGCCGTGAGCGGATGGGCCACATCGAGCTGGCCGCGCCGGTCACGCACATCTGGTACTTCAAGGGCGTGCCGTCGCGCCTCGGCTACCTGCTGGACCTGGCCCCGAAGGATCTCGAGAAGATCATCTACTTCGCGGCCTACATGATCACCAGCGTGGACGCGGAGCGGCGCGACCGCGACCTGCCCACGCTGGAGGCGCACATCTCGGTGGAGCGCCAGCAGATCGAGCAGGCCCGCGACGCGCAGGTCGAGGCCCGCCAGCAGAAGCTGGAGGGCGACCTCGCGGAGCTGGAGGAGGCCGGCGCGAAGGCCGACCAGAAGCGCAAGGTGCGCGACGGCGCCGAGCGGGAGATGAAGCAGCTGCGCGACCGCGCGCAGCGCGAGCTCGACCGCCTCGACGAGGTGTGGAGCCGGTTCAAGAACCTCAAGGTCCAGGACCTGGAGGGCGACGAGCTGCTCTACCGCGAGATGCGCGACCGGTTCGGCAGGTACTTCGAGGGCGGCATGGGCGCCGCGGCCATCCAGGCGCGGCTGCAGAACTTCGACCTCGACGCCGAGGCCGAGAAGCTGCGCGACATCATCCGCACCGGCAAGGGCCAGAAGAAGGCCCGCGCCCTCAAGCGGCTGAAGGTCGTCTCGGCGTTCCTCAACACCCGCAACAGCCCGCTCGGCATGGTGCTGGACTGCATCCCGGTCATCCCGCCGGACCTGCGCCCCATGGTGCAGCTCGACGGCGGCCGGTTCGCCACGTCCGACCTGAACGACCTGTACCGCCGGGTCATCAACCGCAACAACCGGCTCAAGCGCCTGCTCGACCTGGGCGCTCCCGAGATCATCGTCAACAACGAGAAGCGGATGCTGCAGGAGGCCGTCGACGCGCTGTTCGACAACGGCCGCCGCGGCCGCCCGGTCACCGGGCCGGGCAACCGTCCGCTGAAGTCGCTGTCGGACATGCTCAAGGGCAAGCAGGGCCGGTTCCGGCAGAACCTGCTGGGCAAGCGCGTCGACTACTCCGGTCGTAGCGTCATCGTCGTCGGCCCGCAGCTGAAGCTGCACCAGTGCGGCCTGCCCAAGCAGATGGCGCTGGAGCTGTTCAAGCCGTTCGTCATGAAGCGGCTGGTCGACCTCAACCACGCGCAGAACATCAAGTCCGCCAAGCGGATGGTCGAGCGCGCGCGTCCCGTCGTGTGGGACGTCCTGGAAGAGGTCATCACCGAGCACCCGGTGCTGCTGAACCGCGCGCCGACGCTGCACCGGCTCGGCATCCAGGCGTTCGAGCCGCAGCTGGTCGAGGGCAAGGCCATCCAGATCCACCCGCTCGTCTGCACCGCGTTCAACGCGGACTTCGACGGCGACCAGATGGCGGTGCACCTGCCGCTGTCCGCCGAGGCGCAGGCCGAGGCGCGGATCCTGATGCTGTCGACGAACAACATCCTGAAGCCGTCGGACGGCAAGCCCGTCACCATGCCCACCCAGGACATGGTCATCGGCCTGTACTGGCTGACGACGCAGAAGGACGGCGCCGAGGGCGAGGGCCGCGCGTTCGGCTCCATCGCCGAGGGCATCATGGCCTACGACCGGGGCGAGCTGGACCTCCAGGCGAAGATCAGCATCCGGCTGAAGGACGTCCCGCCGCCGCGCGAGTGGATCGCGCCGGAGGGCTACGAGCCCGGCCGGCCGTACCGGCTGGAGACCACGCTCGGCCGCGCGCTGTTCAACGAGACGCTGCCGGACGACTTCCCGTTCGTCAACGACGAGATCGGCAAGAAGCAGCTCTCGGCGATCGTCAACGAGCTGGCGGAGACGTACCCGAAGGTCGCCGTCGCCAACGCGCTCGACGCGCTGAAGAGCACCGGGTTCCACTGGGCGACGAGGTCCGGCGTCACGATCGCGATCGACGACGTCATCACGCCGCCCAACAAGCAGGACATCCTGGCGGGCTACGAGCAGCGCGCGGAGAAGGTGCAGCGGGAGTTCAACCGCGGCCTGATCACCGACGACGAGCGCAAGCAGGAGCTCATCGAGATCTGGAACAAGGCCACCGCGGACGTCGCGGTGGACATGGAGAAGGCGTTCCCGAAGGCCAACCCGATCTGGATGATGATCCAGTCGGGCGCCCGCGGCAACCCGCTGCAGCTCCGCCAGATCGCCGGCATGCGCGGCCTGGTCTCCAACCCGAAGGGCGAGACCATCCCGCGTCCGATCAAGTCGTCCTTCCGCGAGGGGCTGTCGGTCGTCGAGTACTTCATCTCGACGCACGGCGCCCGCAAGGGCCTCGCCGACACCGCGCTGCGCACCGCCGACTCGGGTTACCTGACCCGGCGCCTGGTGGACGTCGCGCAGGACGTCATCGTCCGCGAGGAGGACTGCGGCACCGACCGCACGATCCCGTTCGAGGTCGCCGACCGCCTGGCGGACGGCACCCTGGTCAAGCTGGCCACCTCGGAGACGAGCCTGGTCGGCCGCACCATCGCCGAGGACGTCGTCGTCGACGGGACGGTCATCTTCCCGGCCGACACCGACCTGTCCGACGCGGTCGTGACCCGCCTGGTCGAGGCGGGGGTGGACAAGGTCCGCACCCGCAGCGCCCTGGTCTGCGAGGCCAAGATCGGTGTCTGCGCCGCCTGCTACGGTCGCTCGCTGGCCACCGGCAAGCGGGTGGACGTCGGCGAGGCCGTCGGCATCATCGCGGCGCAGTCCATCGGTGAGCCCGGCACGCAGCTGACCATGCGCACCTTCCACACCGGCGGTGTGGCGGGCGGCGACATCACGCACGGTCTGCCCCGCGTCCAGGAGCTGTTCGAGGCCCGCATCCCGAAGGGTGTGGCCCCGATCAGCGAGGTCGCCGGCCGCGTCAAGATCGACGAGACGGAGAAGGCCCGCAAGGTCGTCGTCGTCCCGGACGACGGCTCCGACGAGATCGCCTACCCGGTGCCGATGCGGTCCCGCCTCCTGGTCAAGGAGGGCGAGTCCGTGGGCGTCGGCCAGCAGCTCATCGCGGGTGCGATCAACCCGCACGAGGTGCTGCGCATCCTCGGTCCCCGCGCCGTGCAGCTCCACCTGGTCCAGGAGGTCCAGGAGGTCTACCGGTCGCAGGGCGTGTCGATCCACGACAAGCACATCGAGATCATCGTCCGCCAGATGCTGAAGCGGGTGAACATCCTCGAGTCGGGCGACACCGAGCTGCTGCCGGGCGACCTGGTCGAGCGTCCGATCTTCGAGGAGCGCAACCGGAACGTCGTGGCCGAGGGCGGGGTCCCCGCCGCCGGCCGTCCCGTCCTGATGGGCATCACCAAGGCCTCGCTCGCTACCGAGTCGTGGCTGTCGGCGGCGTCCTTCCAGGAGACGACCCGGGTGCTCACCGAGGCCGCGATGCACGCCAAGAGCGACCCGCTGCTCGGCCTCAAGGAGAACGTCATCATCGGTAAGCTCATCCCGGCCGGTACCGGCATGCCGCAGTACCGCAACGTCCGGGTCGAGCCGACCGAGGAGGCGAAGGCGGCGGTGTACTCCGTCGGCTCCTACGACGACGGCGCCGAGTACGCCTTCGGGCAGGGCTCCGGCGAGGCCGTCCCGCTGGAGGAGTACGACTTCGGCCAGTACAACCGCTAGCGTCCCGTCCCGGGGCGCCGCGCTCGCGGCGTCCCGGCTCGCGGACACCTGACTGACGACACGCGAAGGCCGCCGCCCGCACCACGCGGGCGGCGGCCTTCGCGCGTCCCGGGGGCTAACCGCCGTAGGGGCGGGCTCTGGCGCCGGCGGGGAGCCCGAACGCGCGGGCCGCCTCGGCGTCCGGTGCGTCCGGCCCCGTGCCGAGGCGGCGGCGCCGGTCGTACTCGGCGAACGCTCGCGCGGAGAACATGCGTTCTAGGGACGGGCTGAACCCGGCACCGTCAACCGCATGCGCCACGTGCCGCACCGTCGGCACCTCGCCGCGGTGGTCCAGCGTCACCAGCAGCGCCGTCCGCACCCCGGCCTGGGTGACGAGGGCGTCGCCGTCCCGTGCGTAGTCCTGGCACACGGCATCCAGCGACACGCGCACCAGCGAGCCGCGCCGCCGGGTCTCGATGGGGTCCTCGGCGCAGAACCAGCGCGGACGCAGCCGCGCAGGCAGGGAACTCCGCCACACCACCGCGTGGCCGCCTTGCAGATACCGATCGATGACGGGCAGCGCCGCCCCTGCGAGCCGCTGGTCGACGTGCGGTGCCGGCGGCCAGACCCGCCAGGACTGCCGCCAGACTACGAGCCCGGCCACAACCACCCCGACGCCGACAACCGCCAGCCAGCGCTTAGCTCTCATAACGGCACGCTAGCGGCTCCGCCCTCACGCCGAGCGAGCGAACTCTACGTTGACTTGCGGCGAGTTGTTGGTATGAGCGCGGCGTAAGCAACAACACGCCGCAGGTCAACGGAGAGGCTAGGGGGTGTGTCGGAGGGCGTAGATGACCGCGGCGGCGCGGTCCCGGAGGTCGAGCTTGGTGAAGATGCTGCCGATGTGGGTCTTGACGGTCCCTTCGGCGATGTTGAGCCGGGCGGCGATCTCCGGGTTGGTGGCGCCGGTGCCGATGAGTTCCAGCACCTGCCGTTCGCGGGCGGAGAGGGTGGCGGACGGCGTGGGCCTCGGGCGGAACGCGGTCCGGTAGGCGTGCAGGACGTGGGGGGTGACGGCGGGGTCGAGCCAGCCCTTGCCGGCGGCGACGGCCCGGGCCGCCTGGATGATCTCCTCGCCGGGCGCGTCCTTGAGCACGAAACCGGCCGCGCCGGCGGCGAGCGCGGCGGCGACGACGTCCTGGTCGCCGAACATGGTGAGGACGAGCACGGGCGGCGCGCCGGGCCGGGCCCGCAGCAGCCTGGTCGCCTCGGCGCCGTCCATCCGCTTCATCCGGATGTCCATCAGCACGACGTCGGGATCGCACCGGGTGACGGCGTCCATGACCTCGTCGCCGTCTGCGCATTCGCCGACGATCTCCACGTCGGGTTCGCCTTCGAAGATGCGGGCCAGCCCGGCGCGGACGAGTTGCTGGTCGTCGACGAGCAGCAGCCTGATCACGATGCCGTCCCGGCGAGGGGGACGGTGGCGTGGACGGTCCAGCCGGCGCCGTCGGGCCCGGTGCGCAGCGTCCCGCCGAGCGCGGTGACCCGTTCGTGCATCCCGACGAGCCCAAGCCCGCCGGACGCGGGGCGCCCCCGAGCCTCCGCCGGCCCCGGATCGGTGACCGTCACCTCCGCGGTGCCGCCGTCGACGTCCACGGTGACGACGGCCGCCGCGCCGGGAGCGTGCCGGGCGGTGTTGGACAGGGCTTCCTGGACCACCCGGAAGATCGTGAGCCCGACCGCAGGATCGACCGCGCCGAGGTCGCCCCGCGTGGTGAGTTCCACCGCGAGCCCGCCGGCCCGGAGTTCGGCGACCAGGGCCCCGGTGTCCTCCGCGGTGGGCGGGGCGGGTGCGATCGGGGGCCCGGCGCCGGCGGCCGGGTCGCGCAGCAGCACCAGGCCGCGATGGACGTCCCGGACGCTCTGCCGCCCGGCCCGTTCGGCCTCGGCCAGCGCCCTGGCCGCGGCCTCGGCGTCGCCCCTGGTGGTGGCGAGCCGGGCCGCGGTGATGTTCAGCATGACCGCGCCCAGCCCGTGCCCGACCAGGTCGTGCACCTCGCGTGCGATCTTCCGGCGCTCCTCCGCGACGGCCTCCCGGTCGATCCGGAGCCGCGCCTCGTAGAGCATCCCGTGGATCCGGAACGCCGAGCCGAGCACCATGAACCCGACTCCCCACATGATCCAGGTCGGCCACAGCGGCAGCCCTCCGGCCACCAGATGCCGGGCGGGGGCGAGCACCAATGTCAGCGGCACCGCCCAGGCGAGGTCGCGGCCCCGGGCGAGCACGACGAGATGGATCCAGACCGGGGCGGTGGCGACCGCGAGCGCCCCGTCCGCGTACGTGCCCTCGGCGAACGGGAACGGCCGGAACCCCTCGCCCCGTCCCGCCTCGGGAGCCAGCACGATGACGAGGAGAATCGCCGACGCCAGCGGCGGCACGGCCGCCGCCGGCGGGTTCCATGGCCGTACCGCCTGCCAGGCCCACAGCACGGCGTACCCGGTGACCAGGACGGTCCGGACGGGCGGGGCCGGTTCGAGCAGCACCGCGAGCAGCGCCCAGCACGTCCCCACCCAGGCGAGCAGCCTCAGCAACGGCCAGGGCGGGGCGGTCCATCGCATGCGCAGATCCTAGGGACCGCCAGGTCGTTCGTCATCGGACCGTGGTCGCAGACCGGCTCCGACCACGGTCAGAGCGAGGCGGGGACCGCCGGGCGATGCGGCGGGGGCGGCGCGCTCGCGACGCTGTCGGCATGCGATTCCAGGCACTGCCCCGGCTGGCGAGGCTGTCGACGATCCCGCTCGGCATCGGACGGCGGATGGCGGTGGCCGGAGGGCTCAAGGCCCTCGGCCGCCTCACCGACGAGGCTTCGCTCGACCTGCACGAGCGCACCGCCGACCAGCTCTTCGAGGTCCTCGGCGGGCTCAAGGGCGGGGTGATGAAGTTCGGCCAGGTCCTGTCGGTGTACGAGACGGTGCTTCCGCCGTCGATCTCCGCCGTCTACCGGGAGCGGCTGGCCAGACTGCAGGAGGCGGCGCAGCCGGAGAACGCCGCCCGGGTGCGGCAGGTCCTGGAGGACGATCTCGGCCCGGACTGGCAAGGCCTCTTCGCCTCCTTCGACCCCGAACCCGTCGCGGTCGCCTCCCTCGGCCAGGTCCACCGCGCCGTCCTGCCGGACGGGCGTCCCGTCGCTGTCAAGGTGCAGCATCCCGACGCCAGGGCCCAGTTGCTCGACGACCGGGACCTGACGGTCTTCGCGATGCGCTGCTTCACCTCCGTGATCGCCCCCGAACTGGACGGACGGGCCCTCGCCACCGAGCTGATGGACGGCCTCGCCCAGGAACTGGACTACGCGCAAGAAGCCGAGGCGCAGACCGCGTTCAGGACCGGCTTCCTGGACGACCCCGACTACGTCATCCCGGAGGTGATGCTCCAGGAGGGGCGTGTCCTCGTCTCTGAGTGGGTCGACGGGACCCCGCTGGCCCAGATCATCGCCACCGGGAGCAGGGACCAGCGGGATCGGGCAGGGCTGCTGCTGACCAGGCTGATGTTCTCCGGCATCCCCCGGACCGGGATGATGCACGGCGACCCGCACCCCGGCAACTTCCGCCTGTTCGACGACGGCCGCCTCGCCGTGCTCGACTTCGGCGCGATGTACCGCCACGAGCCGGACACCCCGAGCCCCCTCCACAAGTGGATGCTGATCCATCTCGCCGAAGACCCGGACGAACTCGTCGCCGTCCTCCGCGAACTCGGCTTCCTGCGTCCCGGCGTGCGGCCGGACGGCGCGCGCCTCAAGGCGCTCTTCGAGCACTCCGGGAAGGCCGTCCAGACCGAGACGTTCCGCTTCGACGGCGCCTACCTCCGCGAAACCGTCGAAGGGATGACCTCCTCGATGTCGGTCGGCCTCAGCCTGGCCTTCCCGCCGGACTACGTCCACGCGCAACGCGCCCTCGGCGTCGGGATAGGCGTCCTCTGCCAACTGGAGGCCGAGGTCCCGTTCCAGCAAGAAGCCCTGAATTGGCTCCCACTGGGCGACTGACACGGCGTCCTACCAGGTGGACGGGTACATCCGGTGCTTCAGGATGTCGCCGACCACCCCGGCCGCCGACTCCGCGTCCCCGCACGGCCCCAGGTAGCCGCCCCGCCCCCGCCGGGCCTCGTGGTACGCCCATCTCCCGCCCGGCACGACCAGCGCACTCACCACGATCCCGACCTCCCCGGGCCCGTTCGCGTACACCCGCAGCAGCGGGATCGGCGCGGGCCCGTAGAACTTGACGAACCGCCACCCCTGCGGCCCGAGCGCAACGGAAAGTGCGTCCAGATACCGGACGGCGGTCGCCCGCCCCAGCCGCGTCCGCCAGTACAGCGCGGAACGTTCCAGGTTCAGCACTTGGCCCACGTGACCTTCCCCCCTTCGAGCAGCGGCCGCGTCCCCCACGCGACGGCGAGCCGGGAGACCATCAGTAGCCCGCGCCCGCCGGTCGCCGCGTGATCCTCCGGGCGGATCTCGGGCACCCCTTCGCCGCCGTCCCATGCCTCGATGACGGGGCGCCCGTCGCGCTCGTCCCGCAGAACCCGGACGACGATCGGCCCCTCCTCGTGCACGAGCGAGTTCGTGACCAGCTCGGAGACGACGACCCGCGCGTCCGAGTCGTCCGCGATCCCCCACTCCCGGAACCAGCCGGCGACGAACCGCCGCGCGAGCGCCGGAGCCCGATCGGACGGTTCGAGAACGAGCGTTGTCCGCCCCTCATCAGGCACAACGGTCGTCGGAAGCATCACCCACCACCTTTGACTGAGTCATGAATTTCTGATGCCAGTCAGTCATGGCAGATGTACTCTCCGTTACAAAGTGCAGAACATGCGAGGCAAGTCAGGTTCCATGCGCCCGCACCACTTGGGTACTGGTTGGGCGCCCTTCAATGAGGGAGAGTGAGGAGATGGCGCCACAACGGATGCGCGGAACGGTCTCGCCGACGCTGCTCGCGTTCGGCCGCCGCTTCCGGCGGCTCCGGGAGGCCAAGGGCTGGACGCAGGAGGCCGTAGCCCGGCGCGCGAACGGTGGGCAGGGCGTAAAATCGCAGTACATCGGTGCCGTCGAGAACGGCCGCACCCGCTGCACGCGCGAATTCGCCGAAACGATGGACCACTACCTGGACGCGAACGGCGAACTGCTCTACCTTTACGACGATCTGGTCAAGGACGCCACGTTCCCGACCTGGTTCGACTGGCACACCGTCGAGCCGGAAGCGATCATGCTGGAGTCGTACCAACCGCTCCTAGTGCACGGGTTGCTCCAGACTCCGGCCTACGCATCCGCGATCCTCAAGGGCGATAAGGATGCGGTAGAAGCTCGAATCAACCGTCAGAGCATCCTGACCAGAGAGAACCCGCCGCCGCCCGACTTCTCACTCCTCCAGGACGAGGTGTCCCTCACTCGGCTCACCGGCACTCCCGAGATCATGAGGGAGCAACTGGAGCATCTGATCTACATGGCGGAGTGCGGCACCATTACCCTGCAGGTCGTCCCCAGCCGGGGGGAGCATGTCGGTAACAGCGGCGCGTTCAACATCGCTACCCTGGCTGACCGGACCGAGATCGCTTACGCGGACATGGCAGCGCGTGGGCTCACCATGAGCGACGCAGAGGACATTGCCACCCTCAGAAGGACGCTGATGATCGTCCGATCGCTGGCTCTGCCCACGAACCAATCCCTCGAAATGATTCGTAAGGTGGTAAGGGAGAGATGGACTTGACCAAGGCTGCATGGCGTAAGTCCAGCTACACCACGGCCAACGGTGGTGATTGTGTGGAGTTGGCCTCACTTTCCGAGATGGTGGCGGTCCGTGACAGCAAGAACCCGGATGGGCCGGAGTTGTTGGTGTCCCGTGAGGCGTTCGCGGCGCTGCTGGCCGACCTCAAGCGGTAGCTGCCGCTCCGCCTGACTCCCCGGCAGGCGGCTGGGAACAATGGGGGCGTGGCTCGTTGGGTCCTGCACGTTGATCTGGACCAGTTCATCGCCGCCGTCGAGGTGCTACGTCACCCGGAGTTGAAGGGGCGGCCGGTCGTCGTCGGTGGAGACGGCGATCCGACGAAGCGCGGTGTGGTCAGCACGGCCTCGTACGAGGCGCGCGAGTACGGCGTGCATTCGGGGCTGCCGCTCCGGACGGCGGCGCGGCGGTGCCCGGACGCGGTGTTCCTGCCCGTGGACAGGGACGTCTACGAGGACGTCTCGCATCGGGTCATGGCCGCGCTGCGGAGTCTCGGCGTGGTGGTCGAGGTCCTCGGCTGGGACGAGGCGTTCCTGGCCGTCGACGGCGACGACCCGGAGGCGGTGGCCCAGGAGATCCGGGCGCGTGTGCGTGCGGCGACGGGCCTGGAGTGCTCGGTGGGCATCGGGCAGAACAAGCTGCAGGCGAAGCTCGCGACCGGCTTCGGCAAGCCCGCCGGGGTCTTCCGGCTGACCGCGGAGACCTGGTTCGAGGTGCTCGGCGACCGGCCGCCCGACGCGCTGTGGGGCATCGGCGCCAAGACCGCCAAGCGGCTGAGGGGACTGGGCATCACCACGGTCGGGGGCCTCGCCGCGACCGATCCGGACGCTCTTGCCAGGGAGGTCGGCCCAACGATCGGCCCGTGGCTCGTGCGGCTCGCGCAGGGCCGGGACCATTCGCCGGTGAGCGACGCGCCGTACGTTCCGCGCTCCAGCGGCCGGGAGACCACCTACCAGCGTGATCTGGACGATTGGGACGACGTGCGCCGCGAGGTCTCCCGGCTGGCCCGGCGGGTCGCAAGCGACGTGGCCGATGACGGGAGGGACGTCGTCCGCGTCATCGTCAAGGTCCGGTACGCGCCGTTCGTCACCCAGACCCACGGCCGGACGCTGGACGCACCGACCGTCGAGCCCGCCCGGATCGAGGAGGCCGCTCTTGCCGCGCTCGACGGCTTCACCGGAGGACGCCCGGTGCGGCTCCTGGGCGTCCGCGCCGAGTTCTCCCGGTGACCTGCCAGGCTTTTTACCTTTTTGTCCGGTTTTGTAGGTGTCATGGGCGGGGAGGAATTGCCTCGTTGCCTGAAGTCAGTGTCGGGGGAGAGAAGATATGAAGCGGGTGATGACCGGCGCGCTGATCGCCGCCGTGGTCGGTGTCGGTGGAATGGGCGGCGTCGCCGCCGCCCAGCCGTCCCCCGGAAAGACCGTGCGCCAGGACTGCCGCACCTACTCCGGCGTTACCGAGTGCGGTCAGCCCCAGCTCGACGAGAAGCAGCGCGCGTGCGTGACCTCGGCCGTGCAGCAGGGCATGACCGAGCGCCGCGCCGTGGTCGAGTGCCACGCCTTCGCATAGGACCCGCCACGCACGAACGACGGGGCCCGTCCCATCCCGGGACGGGCCCCGTCGCGGAGTGCGCGACGACCTCTCTCGTCGAGGTCCGGTCAGTTGGCCCGCGCCCCCGCCGGCGGTGCGGTGAGCGCGTAGATCAGCAGGACGCACAGGGCGATGGTCAGCACCGACCAGATCGGGAACGCGACCAGGAAGGCCAGATGCCCGATCGCGGCGACGACTGCGAAGAAGACGCCGGTCGCGCGAGCCCACATCCTGCCGGACAGGATGCCCGCGCCGACGGCGATCTGGACGACGCCCAAGATCAGCCAGATCCATCCCCATGTCGTGTAGTCGAATACCAGGATCTGATTCTGGCCGACCAGGTAGTAGCTGTCCTTGAACAGTGCCACCAAGCCGTCGATGATGTTGAAGGCGCCGATTACCACGGCCAGCGTGCCGGCGAAGGCCAGCCACCCCGATGTCCTGTGCCGCGTCATCGGCGATGCGGGGCCGTGGGCAGTCTTGGTCGTCATGTGATCCCCCTCCCGGTCGGGCTGGCGGTGCCGCCGACCCGGTGACCGGAAGGTGCCCTCCCCGGATGCCGCAAATCGTGACCAACCATCATTTGACGTCACCTTTATGGAGATGTGGGACGCGGGAAGGGCTGGTGATCGGCGGTGTGGAGGTGCACCGTGGAGAACGTTGAGAGGAGTTGGTCATGGAACAGGTACGCCTCGGCACGACCGGACTGAAGGTCTCACGCATCTGCCTGGGGATGATGAGCTACGGCGACCCCGCGCTGCGGAAGTGGGCCCTGGACGAGGAGGCGGCGGAGCCGATCGTCCGGCGGGCCGTCGAAGGCGGAGTGACGTTCTTCGACACCGCTGACATGTACTCGCAGGGAGTGAGCGAGGAGATCACCGGACGCCTGCTCCCGAAGCTCTTCGCCCGGCGGGACGATTACGTCCTAGCCACCAAGGTCTGCATGCCCATGGGTGACGGGCCGAACGACCGGGGCCTCTCCCGCAAGCACATCATGGCGGGAATCGACGACTCGCTACGGCGGCTCGGCACCGACTATGTGGACCTCTACCAGATCCACCGCTGGGACTATGAGACGCCCATCGAGGAGACCATGGAGGCCCTGCACGACGTCGTGAAGTCCGGCAAGGCACGGTACATCGGGGCGTCCAGCATGTACGCGTGGCAGTTCGCCAAGGCGCAGCACGTCGCCGAGACGCGCGGCTGGACGAAGTTCGTCTCGATGCAGAACCACTACAACCTCATCTACAGGGAAGAGGAGCGGGAGATGAACCCGCTCTGCGCCGACCAGGGGGTGGGCCTCATCCCGTGGAGTCCGCTCGCGCGCGGGATGCTCGCCGGGAACCGGGAGAGGGGCGGCGAGCGCAAGACCGTCCGCTCCCGCAACGACGCCTTCGGGGACGGCCTGTACACGGAGACCGACTTCGACGTCGTCGACGCCGTCATGGAGGTCGCGGCCGAGCGCGGCGTGTCGGCGGCTCAGGTGGCCCTCGCCTGGCTGCTCGGCCGTCCCGGGATGACCGCCCCGATCGTGGGAGCGACGAAACTCACTCACATGGACGACGCGATCGCCGCGGAGACCCTGGAACTGGACGAGAAGGAAGTGGCGCGACTGGAGGCTCCCTACCGCCCGCACGGGGTTATCGGGCACTCCTGACCGAGGACGACACGGACGTCCCCGGACGGAACGCTCCGGGGACGTCCGGCGTCCATCAAGAGGGTGGTGATTTGCGATCCCCCGGGCGATCGGGGCAGGCTGTGGACGAGAACGCCCACGCATGGCAAGACCGCCACGCGGGGAAAAGAGGAAAAGTTCGGAGGCGGCGTTATGCGCCGCGCGCCTCCGGGCCTCCGGGAGCTGAGGAGCCCCGGGACGACGGCGCTGAAGGAGCCCGACGATGACCGAGAACGACGGCACGCAGGGCCCGCAGCGGCCGTTGCCGGAGGACGAGGGGCAGCCCCGGCCGGCGGAGCAGGAGCCCCCCGCCCGGCCGCTCGGGGACCGCACGGTGGTGTTCGGAGCTCCGCAACTGGGCGGCCAGAGCGGCGCCAAGCCGCCCCCGCCGCCGGAGCCCCGCGAGGAGGAGCGGCCCGCACCGCCCCCGCCGCCCCCCACGATGGTCGAGCAGCCGATGCCGCAGTTCGGCGAGCAGCCCCCGGCACCGCCCCAGCAGCCCTACGGCGCACCCCAGGGGCCGCCCCCGTACGGGCAGCCGCCCGCCGGGCAGGACCCGTACGCCGCGCCCCAGGTCCCGGGAGGGTTCACGCCCCCGCAGGACCCGCAGCAGTACGTCCCGCCGGGAGAGCAGCCGCAGTACGGCCGGCCCCAGCCCGGCTACGAGCAGCCCCAGTACGGCCAGCCGCCCCAGTACGAGCAGCCCCAGTACGGGCAGCAGCCTCCGCAGCAGCCGTCCGGGTACCCGCAGCAGCCGATGCACGGCGCGCCGCAGGACCAGCCGCAGTACGGGCCGCCGCCGTTCGGCGGGCAGCCCGGCGGCTTCCCGCCGCCCGAGCCCGCCGCGCCCGCCGAGCAGGCGCCGCCGCTGCCCGAGCAGCCGCAGGACGTCTCCGGCGACCGCACGGTGATCGTCCCCGGTCCCGCCGCCCGCGCGCCCGAGCCCGAGCAGCCGCGGCCCGCGATCGACGACCAGGCGACGCTGCACTGGTCGCCCGGCACCGACGTCCCCGTCGCCACCGGCCCCGAGCGCAAGCAGGAACCGCCGGCCGAGCCGTGGCAGGCGCCGACGCCGCCGTCCACGCCCGAGCCCTGGTCGCCCGAGGCGCCCAAGCCGGGCCAGCAGGGACAGCAGGGTCAGGTCGACCACGAGCGGACGATGATGGTGCCGCCGCCCGAGTCGGGCTTCGGCGCGGGTTCGCAGTCGTCGGGTGCCTCGCCGTCGGTGGACGATCTGTACCGCCCGCCCGGTGAGAGCGGCGTCGAGGACGCGCGTTCGACCGAGGCGTTCGACCCGTCCGCCGTGTCCCAGGGACGGCACGCCGCCGAGGCGCCCGGCCAGGGCGACAGCACCCGGCTCGACATCGGCCAGCAGCAGTGGGGCCAGCAGCCCCAGCAGCCCCAGCAGCAGGCCGCTCAGCAGTACGGGCAGCAGCAGGCTTACGGCCAGCCCGGCGAGCAGCAGCAACAGGGCTACGGCCAGCAGCAGCCCGCTCAGCAGCAGCCCGGTCAGCAGGCCGGTGAGCAGCGCGGCTTCGGCCAGCCCGAGCAGTACGGTCAGCCGTACCAGCAGCAGGGCTACGGCCAGCCGGGCCAATACGACCAGCAGGGCCAACAGGGCCAGCAGCAGTACGGCCAGCAGCAGGGCTACGGTCAACCTGGCCAGCAGGGGCAGTACGGCCAGCCCGCCCAGCAGGGCCAGTACGGTCAGCAGGCCGGCTACGGCACCGGGGCCGGGGAGGGCAAGGGCGGCAAGAACACGCTCTGGCTCGTCATCGGCGGCGTCGCCGTCGTGGTGATCCTCGTCGTCCTGGTCGTCGCCTTCGTCCTGTAGGCCGGGCTCGGGCGCGGCGAACCAGGTAAAACCTCGTCCACATCTTCCCCAACAGCGGGAACGTGGGACACAATGCCGGCGGGTGGCCCGTCCCGGACGTCCATGTCCGCGACGGGAACATCCGCCGGTATTCTGCCGTTCATGATCATGGGAGTAGGCTCCCCACCGCCCCTCGGGCTTGCGTACCAGGGGGTGCGCACGGTAGTGCGCTCCTTGTTTTGCACTTTGCCGCGCGGGTCGGTAATCTCTTCACTTGCGCCCGCTCTGCGGGCCACTATGCGTGCGCGTCGGCGAGGCCGGTAGGCCAGCCCCAGCGCCGCATCTGATGGGGCTCTTCCCTTTTCGGCGGGCTCGGCGGTTCGACGCCGCCCGGACGCGCCGGGTGGGGGAGGCTCACTCCCCGGCTTGATTCGGCCCTTCTAGGGGCCGGGCGGTCTGTGTCGGTTTCGCGCGGTTGTATTTCCGTGAGGCGGCGACACGCCCGACCGCGGGGGTCGGAGAGGTCGGGAAACCGGCAGGTCACAGCCTCGCCTGAGGTGGTGATTGCAGCAAAAAGACTTACCGGCTCGGTACGAGGAAGACGGAGACGCGGTGCCCACGATCCAGCAGCTGGTCCGAAAGGGCCGCCAGGACAAGGTGACCAAGAACAAGACGCCCGCGCTCAAGGGCAGCCCCCAGCGCCGGGGAGTCTGCACGCGCGTCTACACGACGACGCCCAAGAAGCCGAACTCCGCGCTTCGCAAGGTCGCACGTGTCCGGCTGACCAGCGGGATCGAGGTCACGGCCTACATCCCCGGCGTCGGCCACAACCTGCAGGAGCACTCGATCGTGCTCGTGCGCGGCGGCCGTGTGAAGGACCTCCCGGGCGTTCGGTACAAGATCATCCGCGGGGCGCTCGACACCCAGGGCGTGCGGAACCGCAAGCAAGGGCGCAGCCACTACGGCGCGAAGAAGGAGAAGAGCTGATGCCGCGCAAGGGCCCTGCTGGCAAGCGCCAGCTGATCGCTGACCCGGTGTACAACTCGCCGCTGGTCACCGCGCTCATCAACAAGATTCTCCTGGACGGCAAGCGCTCGATCGCGCAGAGCATCGTCTACGACGCCCTCGAGGGCGCCCGCGAGAAGACCGGCAACGACCCGGTCGTCACGCTGAAGCGCGCGCTCGACAACGTGAAGCCGACCCTGGAGGTCCGCAGCCGCCGCGTCGGTGGCGCGACCTACCAGGTCCCCGTCGAGGTGCGGCCGGCCCGCAGCACCACGCTCGCCCTCCGGTGGCTGGTGGTGTACGCCCGGCAGCGTCGCGAGAAGACCATGACCGAGCGGCTGATGAACGAGCTGCTCGACGCGAGCAACGGCCTCGGCGCGTCTGTCAAGAAGCGCGAGGACACGCACAAGATGGCGGAGTCCAACAAGGCCTTCGCCCACTACCGCTGGTAACCCCGGCGAACTGCAACGACGAGACGACGCGAGGACGACAGTGGCTACCAAAACCGGTGTGGACCTGGCCAGGGTCCGCAACATCGGGATCATGGCCCATATCGACGCGGGCAAGACCACGACGACCGAGCGCATCCTGTTCTACACGGGGATGAGCTACAAGATCGGTGAAGTCCACGACGGTGCGGCCACCATGGACTGGATGGAGCAGGAACAGGAGCGGGGGATCACCATCACCTCCGCCGCCACCACCTGCCACTGGCCCGTGGACGAGACCGATCACACGATCAACATCATCGACACCCCCGGGCACGTCGACTTCACCGTCGAGGTGGAGCGCAACCTCCGGGTGCTGGACGGTGCGGTCGCGGTGTTCGACGGGGTCGCCGGCGTGGAGCCCCAGTCCGAGACGGTGTGGCGCCAGGCCGACCGCTACGGCGTGCCCCGCATGTGCTTCGTCAACAAGCTCGACCGGGTCGGCGCGGAGTTCCACCGCTGCGTCGACATGATCGAGAACCGGCTCAACGCGACCCCGCTGTCGCTGCAGCTGCCGATCGGCGCCGAGGCCGACTTCAAGGGCGTCATCGACCTCGTCACGATGAAGGCCCTCGTCTGGAACGAGGAGGCCAAGCTCGGCGAGATGTACGACACCGTCGACATCCCCGAGTCGCACGCCGAGACGGCCCGCGAGTGGCACGACAAGCTCGTCGAGACCCTCGCGGAGAACGACGACGAGATCATGGAGCTGTACCTGGAGGGCGACGAGCCCACCGTCGAGCAGCTCTACGCCGGCATCCGCCGGGCGACCGTCGCCGCCAAGCTCACCCCGGTGCTGTGCGGCACCGCGTTCAAGAACAAGGGCGTGCAGCCCCTGCTGGACGCGATCGTCCGCTACCTGCCCTCTCCGCTCGACGTCGAGGCCATCGAGGGCCACGCCGTCCGGGACGAGGAGAAGGTGCTTTCGCGCAAGCCGAGCGAGGAGGAGCCGTTCTCCGCGCTGGCGTTCAAGATCATGAGCGACCCGCACCTCGGCAAGCTCACCTTCGTGCGCGTCTACTCCGGCGTCATGGAGTCCGGCGCGAACGTGATGAACTCCGTCAAGGAGCGCAAGGAGCGCATCGGCAAGATCTACCGGATGCACGCCAACAAGCGCACCGAGATCGAGCGCGCGGGCGCCGGCGACATCGTCGCGGTGATGGGCCTCAAGCAGACCACCACCGGTGAGACGCTGTGCGACGACAAGGACCCGATCGTCCTGGAGTCGATGAACTTCCCGGCGCCGGTCATCCACGTCGCGATCGAGCCGAAGACCAAGGCCGACCAGCAGAAGCTGGGCACCGCGATCCAGCGGCTCGCCGAGGAGGACCCGTCCTTCCAGGTCCGCACGGACGAGGAGACCGGGCAGACCGTCATCTCCGGCATGGGCGAACTCCACCTGGAGATCCTCGTCGACCGGATGAAGCGCGAGTTCAAGGTCGACGCCAACGTCGGCAAGCCGCAGGTCGCCTACCGCGAGACGATCAGCCGCAAGGTCGAGAAGGTCGAGTACACCCACAAGAAGCAGACGGGCGGCTCCGGCCAGTTCGGTCGCGTGATCATCGACCTGGAGCCGCTCGGTGGCGGGTCCGACGGCTACGAGTTCGAGAACAAGGTCACCGGTGGCCGCATCCCGCGGGAGTACATCCCGTCGGTCGACGCGGGCTGCCAGGAGGCCGCGGAGTTCGGCGTCCTCGCGGGCTACCCGATGGTGGGCGTGAAGGTCACCCTGCAGGACGGCGCCTACCACGAGGTCGACTCCTCGGAGATGGCGTTCAAGGTCGCCGGCTCCATGGCGTTCAAGGAGGCGGCCCGCAAGGCGAAGCCCACGCTGCTGGAGCCGATGATGGCGGTCGAGGTCACCACGCCCGAGGAGAACATGGGCGATGTGATCGGCGACCTCAACAGCCGCCGCGGTCAGGTCCAGTCCATGGACGAGCGGCACGGCATGCGCGTCATCAAGGCGCTCGTGCCCCTGTCGGAGATGTTCGGCTACGTGGGTGATCTGCGCAGCAAGACCCAGGGCCGGGCTGTTTTCACGATGCAGTTCGACTCCTACGCCGAGGTTCCCACGAATGTGGCGCAGGAGATCATCGCCAAGGCGCGGGGCGAATAAGCACCCGGGCCTGCCCACAGATCACCAGGACGTACATCGAAGCGGTCGTCTAGACGGCCGAGGATCGCAACAAGGAGCAACCAGTGGCGAAGGCCAAGTTCGAGCGGACGAAGCCGCACGTGAACATCGGCACCATTGGACACATCGACCACGGTAAGACCACGCTTACCGCGGCGATCACCAAGGTGCTCCACGACAAGTACCCGGACCTCAACCCGTACACGCCGTTCGAGGACATCGACAAGGCGCCGGAGGAGCGCGAGCGCGGCATCACGATCTCGATCGCGCACGTCGAGTACCAGACCGAGGCCCGGCACTACGCGCACGTCGACTGCCCGGGGCACGCCGACTACATCAAGAACATGATCACCGGTGCCGCGCAGATGGACGGCGCCATCCTGGTGGTCGCCGCCACCGACGGCCCGATGCCGCAGACCAAGGAGCACGTGCTCCTGGCCCGCCAGGTCGGCGTCCCCTACATCGTCGTCGCGCTGAACAAGTGCGACATGGTGGACGACGAGGAGATCCTGGAGCTCGTCGAGCTCGAGGTCCGCGAGCTGCTCTCCGAGTACGAGTTCCCGGGCGACGACGTCCCGGTCGTCCGCGTCTCCGCCTTCCAGGCGCTGCAGGGCGACGAGAAGTGGGCCGCGTCCATCGTCGAGCTCATGGACGCCGTCGACGAGAACGTGCCGGAGCCGGTGCGCGACACCGAGAAGCCGTTCCTGATGCCGATCGAGGACGTCTTCTCGATCACCGGCCGCGGCACCGTCGTGACCGGCCGCATCGAGCGCGGTGTCGTCAACGTCAACGAGACCGTCGACATCATCGGCATCAAGTCCGAGTCCACCTCGACCACCGTCACCGGTGTCGAGATGTTCCGCAAGCTGCTCGACCAGGGCCAGGCGGGCGACAACGTCGGCCTGCTCCTGCGCGGCATCAAGCGCGAGGACGTCGAGCGCGGCCAGTGCGTCATCAAGCCGGGCACCAACACCCCGCACACCGAGTTCGAGGCGCAGGTCTACATCCTGTCCAAGGACGAGGGCGGCCGCCACACGCCGTTCTTCAACAACTACCGTCCGCAGTTCTACTTCCGGACCACGGACGTCACCGGCGTGGTGAACCTCCCCGAGGGCACCGAGATGGTCATGCCGGGCGACAACACCGAGATGCGCGTCGAGCTGATCCAGCCCGTCGCCATGGAGGAGGGCCTCAAGTTCGCCATCCGCGAGGGTGGCCGGACGGTCGGCGCCGGTCGCGTCACCAAGGTCATCAAGTAACACCTCTCGTAACGCGGCGGCCCGGCCGCCCGCCCCGGGGGTCTCCCCCGGACCGGCAAGGCGAATGGGCCGCCGCGTCACGACCATGAAGTAAACAGCGGCACTACAGCAAAGGACACCGAGGCCACCATGGCGGGACAGAAGATCCGCATCCGGCTCAAGGCCTACGACCACGAGGTCATCGACACCTCCGCGAAGAAGATCGTTGAGACGGTGACGCGGACGGGCGCCAAGGTCGCGGGCCCGGTGCCGCTGCCGACCGAGAAGAACGTGTACTGCGTCATCCGCTCGCCGCACAAGTACAAGGACAGCCGCGAGCACTTCGAGATGCGCACGCACAAGCGGTTGATCGACATCATCGACCCGACGCCCAAGACGGTCGACTCGCTGATGCGGCTCGACCTTCCGGCCGGCGTTGACATCGAGATCAAGCTCTAAGGGACGCACCGAGAGATGAGTACGCAGAGGAAGGGCGTCCTGGGCGAGAAGCTCGGCATGACCCAGGTCTTCGACGATGAGGGCCGGATGGTTCCGGTGACCGTCGTCCAGGCCGGGCCGTGTGTCGTGACCCAGCTCCGCACCCAGGAGACGGACGGCTACACCGCCGTCCAGATCGGGTACGGGCAGATCGACCCCCGCAAGGTGAACAAGCCGCGCGCGGGTCACTTCGAGAAGGCCGGCGTGACGCCGCGCCGCTACCTCGTCGAACTGCGGGCCGACGACACCACCGAGTACGAACTCGGCCAGGAGATCACCGCCAGCGTCTTCGAGGCCGGCCAGAAGATCGACGTTACCGGCACCAGCAAGGGCAAGGGCACCGCCGGTGTCATGAAGCGCCACGGCTTCAAGGGCCTCGGCGCCTCGCACGGCACCCAGCGCAAGCACCGCTCGCCGGGTTCGATCGGCGGCTGCGCGACCCCGGGTCGCGTCTTCAAGGGCCTCCGCATGGCGGGACGGCACGGCAACGCCCGTACCACCGTGCAGAACCTGACCGTCCACGCCATCGACGCGGAGAAGAACCTGCTGCTCATCAAGGGCGCGGTTCCCGGTCCCAACGGCGGCGTGGTCCTCGTCCGCGACGCAGTGAAGGGGACGGGCAAGTGACCTCCAAGCTCGACATCGACCTGCCCGCCGAGGTCTTCGACGCGAAGACCAGCGTGCCGCTGATCCACCAGGTCGTGGTGGCGCAGCTGGCCGCCGCGCGCCAGGGCACGCACTCGACCAAGACCCGCGGCGACGTCCGCGGCGGCGGCAAGAAGCCGTACCGCCAGAAGGGCACCGGCCGCGCCCGCCAGGGCTCGACCCGCGCGCCCCAGTTCGCCGGCGGCGGCATCGTGCACGGCCCGCAGCCGCGGGACTACACGCAGCGGACGCCCAAGAAGATGAAGGCCGCCGCGCTTCGCGGCGCCCTGTCCGACCGCGCCCGGTACGGCCGGGTGCACGTCGTGGACGGCCTCATCGAGGGCGACACCCCGAAGACGAAGACGGCGCTGAAGGCGCTGCGCGAGGTCACCGACGCCAAGCGCGTCCTCCTGGTCCTGCACCGCGAGGACGAGCTGACCTGGAAGAGCCTGCGCAACGAGCCGAGCGTGCACGTCCTCGTCTCCGACCAGCTCAACACCTACGACGTGCTGGTGAACGACGACGTGGTCTTCACGAAGGCCGCGTACGACGAGTTCATCTCGCGCGCGGCGAAGAAGTAAGGAGGGTCGCACATGAACAAGATCGCCGACCCCCGCGACATCATCCTCGCGCCGGTCGTCTCGGAGAAGAGCTACGGGCTGCTGGACGAGAACAAGTACACGTTCATCGTCCGTCCGGACGCCAACAAGACGCAGATCAAGCAGGCCGTCGAGGCCGTGTTCGGCGTCAAGGTGACGAACGTGAACACGCTCAACCGGCAGGGCAAGCGCAAGCGCACCCGGTTCGGCTACGGCAAGCGCAAGGACACCAAGCGCGCCATCGTCAGCCTGGCCGAGGGCGAGCGGATCGACATCTTCGGCGGCCCGGCCTAACCAGGCCGAGGTCCCGGAGCAGATAAAGGGATGAACGAAAAAGATGGGCATCCGTAACTACAAGCCGACGACGCCGGGGCGTCGCGGCTCCAGCGTGGCCGACTTCGTCGAGATCACGCGCAGCGAGCCGGAGAAGTCGCTGCTGCGTCCGCTCCCCAAGAAGGGCGGCCGCAACAACCACGGCCGCATCACGACCCGGCACCAGGGCGGCGGGCACAAGCGGGCCTACCGCGTGATCGACTTCCGCCGGCACGACAAGGACGGCGTGCCGGCCAAGGTCGCGCACATCGAGTACGACCCGAACCGCACCGCGCGGATCGCGCTGCTGCACTACGTGGACGGCGAGAAGCGCTACATCCTCGCCCCGCGCGGTCTGAAGCAGGGCGACCGGGTGGAGAACGGGTCGGGCGCGGACATCAAGCCGGGCAACTGCCTGCCGCTGCGCAACATCCCGACCGGTACGGTCATCCACGCCATCGAGCTCCGCCCCGGCGGCGGCGCCAAGATCGCCCGCAGCGCGGGCGCCGGCGTCCAGCTGCTGGCCAAGGAGGGCAAGTACGCCACGCTGCGCATGCCCTCCGGCGAGATGCGGATGGTGGACGTGCGCTGCCGCGCGACGGTCGGCGAGGTCGGCAACGCCGAGCAGTCGAACATCAACTGGGGCAAGGCCGGACGCATGCGGTGGAAGGGCAAGCGCCCGACCGTCCGCGGTGTGGCCATGAACCCGATCGACCACCCGCACGGTGGTGGTGAGGGCAAGACCTCTGGTGGCCGGCACCCGGTGAACCCGAACGGTAAGAAGGAAGGCCGCACTCGCCAGGCGAACAAGTCGAGCGACCGGCTGATCGTCCGTCGTCGCAGCAAGAAGAAGCGGTAGGAGTCGCTCGTCATGCCACGTAGCCTTAAGAAGGGCCCGTTCGTGGACGACCACCTGATGAAGAAGGTGGACGTCCAGAACGAGAAGGGCACCAAGAACGTCATCAAGACGTGGTCGCGGCGCTCCATGATCGTGCCGGACATGATCGGTCACACGATCGCCGTGCACGACGGCCGCAAGCACGTCCCGGTGTTCGTCACCGACTCGATGGTGGGACACAAGCTCGGCGAGTTCGCGCCGACGCGGACGTTCCGCAGCCACGTCAAGGAAGACCGCCGCAGCCGTCGCGGCTAGCAGGCAGAGCAGTACGCACGTAGGAGAGAGGGAACAGCGATGGAAGCCAGGGCCCAGGCGCGGTACATCCGCGTCACGCCCAGGAAGGCCCGCCGCGTGGTGGACCTCATCCGCGGCCTGCCTGCCGCGGAGGCTCAGGCGGTGCTGCGGTTCGCCCCCCAGGCCGCTAGTGAGCCGGTGGGCAAGGTGCTGGCGAGTGCCATCGCCAACGCCGAGCACAACTTCAAGCTCGACTCGGACACGCTCGTCGTGAGCCGTGCGTGGGTGGACGAGGGGCCGACGCTCAAGCGTTTCCGTCCCCGCGCCCAGGGCCGGGCTTACCGCATCAACAAGCGCACGAGCCACATCACGGTGGTCGTGGAGTCGCGCGAAGCGGCGTCCAGCGGGGCGTCCGGCGGCGGTAAGAAGACGAGGAGGGCCCGGTAGTGGGTCAGAAGATCAACCCGCACGGGTTCCGGCTCGGCATCACCACCGACCACAAGTCCGTGTGGTTCGCCGACAAGCTCTACAAGGACTACGTCAAGGAAGACGTCCAGATCCGGCGCATGCTGCAGAAGGGCATGGACCGGGCGGGCATCTCCAAGGTGGAGATCGAGCGGACCCGTGACCGTGTCGAGGTCAACATCCACACCGCCCGGCCGGGCATCGTCATCGGCCGCCGCGGCGCGGAGGCCGAGCGCCTCCGGGGCGACCTGGAGAAGCTGACCGGCAAGCAGGTCCGGCTGAACATCCTCGAGGTGAAGAACCCCGAGATCGACGCGCAGCTCGTCGCGCAGGGCGTGGCCGAGCAGCTGTCCAGCCGGGTCGCGTTCCGCCGCGCCATGCGCAAGGCGATCCAGTCCGCGATGAAGTCCGGCGCCAAGGGCATCAAGGTGCAGTGCGGCGGCCGTCTCGGCGGCGCCGAGATGTCGCGGTCGGAGTTCTACCGCGAGGGCCAGGTCCCGCTGCACACGCTGCGCGCCGACATCGACTACGGCTTCTACGAGGCCCGGACGACGTTCGGCCGCATCGGCGTCAAGGTGTGGATCTACAAGGGCGAGGCCGCGGCGACCCGCGCCGAGCGTGAACAGAAGGCCGCGCAGCAGCGCGCCGCCGGCGGCGGTGGCGGCGGCGGCCGTGAGCGGCGCGGCGGCGGTGGCGGCGAGCGCCGTGGCGGCGGTCGCGGCGGCCGTGGCGGACGTGGCGGCGCCGGTGGCGAGCGCGGCGGTCGCGGTGGCGAGCAGAAGCAGCAGCAGTCCGAGCAGCCGGCCCCGGCGGCCGAGGCTGCTCCGCAGGGTGAGGGGAGCTGAGTAACCGATGCTGATCCCTCGCAAGGTCAAGCACCGCAAGCAGCACCACCCGAAGCGCCGTGGCATGGCCAAGGGCGGCACGAGGGTGACGTTCGGCGAGTACGGCATCCAGGCCGTCGAGGCCGCGTACGTGACGAACCGGCAGATCGAGGCCGCGCGTATCGCGATGACCCGCCACATCAAGCGTGGCGGCAAGGTCTGGATCAACATCTTCCCGGACCGTCCGCTGACCAAGAAGCCCGCCGAGACCCGCATGGGCTCCGGTAAGGGTTCGGTCGAGTGGTGGGTGGCCAACGTGAAGCCGGGCCGCGTGCTCTTCGAGATCTCCTACCCGAACGAGCAGATCGCTCGGGAGGCGCTCACCCGCGCGATCCACAAGCTCCCGATGAAGTGCAAGATCGTAAAGCGAGAGGTGGGTGAGTCCTGATGGCCAAGGGTCTTACCGCCGACGACCTGCGGACCGAGCCTGAGGACGTCCTGGTCACCAAGCTCAAGGAGGCCAAGGAGGAGCTGTTCAACCTGCGCTTCCAGGCCGCCACCGGACAGCTTGAGAGCCACGGGCGGCTGCGCACCGTCAAGCGCGAGATCGCCCGCATCTACACCGTGATGCGGGAGCGCGAGCTCGGCATCGTCACGGTCGCCGAGGACGACGCCGCGGAGGGCGACGAATGACCGAGCAGCAGACGGAGAAGCGGACCAGCCGCAAGGTCCTTGAGGGTCTCGTGGTCAGCGACAAGATGGACAAGACCGTGGTCGTGTCCGTCGAGGACCGGGTGACCCACCGCAGGTACCACAAGGTGATCCGCCGCACGAAGAACTACAAGGCGCACGACGAGGCCAACGAGTGCGGCGTGGGCGACCGCGTCCGGCTCATGGAGACCCGCCCGCTGTCGGCCACCAAGCGGTGGCGCGTGGTGGAGATCCTCGAGAAGGCCAAGTAGGCCCGCGGGGCGGCAGCCTCGCAATGTACATGACTGGTTCCACCAGGCTGGCCGGACGACGTCCGGTGCAGAACCGGTGTGACGAACAGGAGTTGACGTGATCCAGCAGGAGTCGCGACTCAAGGTCGCCGACAACACGGGTGCGAAGGAGATCCTTTGCATCCGGGTTCTCGGCGGCTCGGGTCGGCGCTACGCGGGAGTCGGCGACATCATCGTCGCGACGGTGAAGGACGCCCTTCCCGGCGCGGGCGTGAAGAAGGGTGACGTCGTCAAGGCGGTCGTCGTGCGCACCCGCAAGGAGCGCCGGCGCCCGGACGGCTCCTACATCCGCTTCGACGAGAACGCCGCCGTTCTGATCCGGGACGGCGGCGACCCCCGCGGCACCCGTATCTTCGGCCCGGTGGGCCGCGAACTGCGCGAGAAGAAGTTCATGCGCATCATCTCGCTCGCGCCGGAGGTGCTCTGATGAAGATCCGCAAGGGCGACGAGGTCATCGTCCTCGCCGGCAAGGACAAGGGCGCGACCGGCAAGGTCCTGCGCGTCCTCCCGCGCGAGGAGCGGGTCGTCGTCGAGGGCGTCAACCTCATCACCAAGAACATCAAGGCCGACCAGCAGCGTGCCGGCAAGGAGAGCGGTCGCGTCACGGTCGAGGCGCCGCTGCACGCCAGCAACGTCGCGATCGTCGAGGACGGCAAGCCGGTACGGGTCGGTTACCGCATCAACGAGGACGGCACGAAGGTTCGGATCTCGCGCCGTAGCGGTAAGGAGATCTGAGACCGATGACCGAGACCGTCACCGAGCGTCCCGTGCCGACGCCGAGGCTCAAGGTCCGCTACCGCGAGGAGATCGCGGGGCAGATGCGCGAGCAGTTCGGCTACGCCAACGTCATGCAGATCCCCACGCTGACCAAGATCGTGGTCAACATGGGGGTCGGCGACGCGGCCAAGGACGCCAAGCTGATCGAGGGCGCCATCCGCGACCTGTCGCTGATCACCGGCCAGAAGCCGGCGGTCAACCGGGCCCGCAAGTCCATCGCGCAGTTCAAGCTGCGCGAGGGCATGCCGATCGGCGCGCACGCCACGCTGCGCGGCGACCGCATGTGGGAGTTCCTGGACCGGCTGCTCGCCACCGCGCTGCCCCGCATCCGCGACTTCCGCGGCCTGTCGCCGAAGCAGTTCGACGGCAACGGGAACTACACCTTCGGGCTGACCGAGCAGGTCATGTTCCACGAGGTCGACCCGGACAAGGTCGACCGGCAGCGGGGCATGGACATCACGGTCGTGACGACCGCGAAGACCGACGACGAGGGCCGGGCGCTCCTGAAGCTCCTGGGCTTCCCGTTCAAGGAGAGCTGAGCATGGCGAAGAAGTCGCTGATCGCCAAGGCGGAGCGGAAGCCGAAGTTCGGCGTGCGCGCGTACACTCGGTGCTCGCGCTGCGGGCGTCCGCGCTCCGTCTACCGGAAGTTCGGCCTCTGCCGGGTGTGCTTCCGGGAGATGGCCCACCGCGGCGAGCTGCCTGGCATCACGAAGTCCAGCTGGTGACCGCGTCCCCGGGGTCTCCCCGGGGACGGGACACCGGCCTGTAATGACCAACCGGGCGTCCGCGAGGACGTCCACGACCGCGCCAAAGGTCCACGGGCCGCATCAACCCGAGGAAACCGTGGCGAGGGAGGGCCAGTAGGCCATGACGATGACCGACCCGATCGCAGACATGCTGACGCGTCTGCGGAACGCGAATTCGGCGTACCACGACTCCGTGGCGATGCCGTACTCGAAGATCAAGGCGCACATCGCCGAGATCCTCCAGCAGGAGGGCTACATCTCGGGCTGGAACGTGCAGGACGCCAAGGTCGGCAAGGAGCTCCTGATCGAGCTGAAGTTCGGCCCGACCCGCGAGCGTTCGATCGCCGGCATCAAGCGTGTCTCGAAGCCGGGTCTGCGCGTGTACGCGAAGAAGGACAACCTGCCGAAGGTCCTGGGCGGGCTGGGCGTCGCGATCATCTCGACGTCCGCCGGCCTGATGACCGACCGGCAGGCTGGCAAGCGTGGCGTGGGCGGGGAAGTCCTCGCCTACGTCTGGTGAGGGGAGGTACTTAAAAAATGTCTCGTATTGGACGTCTCCCCATCACCGTGCCCAGCGGCGTCGAGGTCAGCCTCGACGGCCAGGAGGTCACCGTCAAGGGGCCGAAGGGCACGCTGTCGCACACCGTCGCGGAGCCCATCGGGGTCAGCCAGGAGGACGGCAGGCTCGTCGTCACCCGGCCGAACGACATCAACAAGGTGCGCGGGCTGCACGGGCTCACCCGGACGCTGATCAACAACATGGTCGTCGGGGTCACCGACGGCTACAAGAAGACCCTGGTCATCCAGGGCGTCGGCTACCGGGTGGTGGCCAAGGGCCAGAACGTCGAGTTCTCGCTCGGCTACAGCCACCCGATCCCGTTCGAGGCGCCGGAGGGCATCAAGCTCACCGTCGAGAAGCCGACGCAGCTGACGGTCGAGGGCATCGACAAGCAGCTCGTCGGCGAGATCGCCGCCCGCATCCGGAAGCTGCGCAAGCCCGACCCCTACAAGGGCAAGGGCGTGCGCTACGAGGGTGAGCAGATCCGCCGCAAGGTCGGAAAGGCTGGCAAGTGATGCGGGGGAGCAGATCCGCCGCTGCGCTTCCGAATGTCGGAAAGGCTGGTAAGTAGTCATGGCAGGCACCAAGGCCCTGGCCGCGAAGGCCACGTCGGCGCGGGCCAAGTCCCGCAAGCGCCGGCACCTGCGGGTCCGCAAGAAGGTCGTGGGCAGCGCCGCGCGGCCTCGCCTGGTCGTGACCCGCTCCAGCAGGCACGTGTTCGTCCAGGTCATCGACGACGACAAGGGCCACACGCTGGCCAGCGCGTCGACGATGGAGACGGACCTGCGCTCCGACTCCGGCGACAAGACGGCCAAGTCCCGCAAGGTCGGCGAGCTCGTCGCCGAGCGGGCCAAGCAGGCCGGCGTCCACGCGGTCGTGTTCGACCGCGGCGGCAACAAGTACCACGGCCGCATCGCCGCTGTCGCGGACGGTGCGCGCGAGGGGGGCCTCGAGCTCTGATGACCGTCCTCCAGCCCCCACCCACCACCTTTCAGGGAAGGAACCACTGATGGCAGCGCAGAGGCGTGGCGGCGGTCAGGGTGGCGACCGTCGCGATCGCCGCGACGACCGCCGCGGTGGCGCCGACAAGGGCCAGTCGTACATCGAGAAGGTCGTGGCGATCAACCGTGTCGCCAAGGTCGTCAAGGGCGGGCGGCGCTTCAGCTTCACCGCCCTGGTGATCGTCGGTGACGGCAACGGCACCGTCGGCGTCGGCTACGGCAAGGCCAAGGAGGTGCCCGCGGCGATCGCCAAGGGCGTCGAAGAGGCCAAGAAGCACTTCTTCAAGGTCCCGCGGATTCAGGGCACCATCCCGCACCTGGTGCAGGCGCGGGACGCGGCGGGCGAGGTCCTGCTGCGTCCGGCCAGCCCCGGTACCGGCGTCATCGCCGGTGGCCCGGTGCGCGCGGTGCTGGAGGCCGCCGGCATCCACGACGTGCTGAGCAAGTCGCTGGGCAGCGACAACGCGATCAACATCGTGCACGCGACGATCGCGGGGCTGAAGTCGCTGAAGCGTCCGGAGGAGATCGCGGCCAAGCGCGGCCTGCCGATCGAGGACGTCGCCCCGGCGGCCATGCTGCGCGCGCGTGCCGCGGGCAGCGAGCCGAGGGCGGAGGTCGCGTCGTCGTGAGCAACCTGAAGATCACGCAGACCAAGTCCGTGATCAGCGAGAAGCAGAACCAGCGTGACACGCTGCGCACCCTCGGCCTGAAGAAGATCGGGCAGAGCGTGGTCCGCGAGGACCGCCCCGAGGTGCTCGGCATGATCCGGACGGTGGCGCACCTGGTCACCGTCGAGGAGGTCGACTGACATGGCGGCTGATCTCGGTAAGGACACCTCCGAGGGAACCCCGCTCAAGGTGCACGACCTGCGTCCGGCTCCCGGCGCCAACAAGGCCAAGGTCCGCAAGGGCCGCGGCGAGGCGTCCAAGGGCAAGACCGCGGGCCGCGGCACCAAGGGCACCAAGGCCCGCAGCACCGTCCCCGTCGGTTTCGAGGGCGGCCAGATGCCGCTGATCCGCCGGGTGCCGAAGCTGAAGGGCTTCAAGAACCCGAACCGGGTCGAGTTCCAGGTCGTGAACCTGGACAAGCTCGCCGCGCTCTACCCCGAGGGCGGCGAGGTCACGGCGGAGGATCTGGCGGCCAAGGGCGCGGTGCGCCGCGGCCGTCCGGTCAAGGTCCTCGGCACCGGCGACATCTCCGTCGCGGTCCAGGTGAAGGCGCACGCCTTCTCCGGCGCCGCGAAGGAGAAGATCGCCGCCGCCGGTGGAACCACCGACGAGCTTTAAGAAGAGAGCGCAGTTCGATGCCGGGGCCGTGCTCGCCTGACTCCCGGGGCCGCAAGGTCACCGGGAAAGGCGGGGCGGCCCCGGTGCCATCTGCTGTTAGAGTCACACGGGCGAAGGTGACTCGCGTGAGATTGCGCACGTACGCGTCTCCCCGGGTATCCTCCGCCCGACCTCATGGACCTGTAACCGGCCCCTCGCTGGCCATGATGAACCCGCCAGTCACGCAGGAGGAATGGTGCTGACCGCGTTCGCTCGGGCTTTCCGTACGCCTGACCTGCGTAAAAAGCTTTTGTTCACGCTCTTCATGATCTTGGTGTTCCGGCTGGGATCGATCGTCCCGACGCCGAACGTGAACGTGAAGGTGCTGAAGGACACCGCGGCCGCGGCCAAGGAGAGCAACCAGCTCTACGGTCTCGTGGACCTGTTCAGCGGTGGCGCGCTTCTCAAGCTGTCGATCTTCGCGCTGGGCATCATGCCGTACATCACGGCCAGCATCATCCTGCAGCTGCTGACGGTGGTGATCCCGCGCCTGGAGGCCCTGAAGAAGGAGGGCCAGGCCGGGACGACCAAGATCACGCAGTACACCCGTTACCTGACGGTCGGGCTGGCGATCCTGCAGGCCACCGGCATCGTGGCGATGGCGAGCACCGGACAGCTGTTCCAGAACGTGTCCGGCGCCGGCGAGATCCTGTACGACAAGGGCATCTTCCCGATCGTCACGATGGTGATCTGCATGGTGGCGGGCACGACAGTCATCATGTGGCTGGGCGAGCTGGTCACCGACCGCGGCGTCGGCAACGGCATGTCCATCCTGATCTTCACCCAGGTGGTGGCGGTCTTCCCCGCCCAGTTCTGGGGCATCTACAAGGCCAAGAACGGCTTCGTCTTCGCGGTGGTCATCCTCGTCGGCCTCGCCATCATGGCGGGCGTCGTGTTCGTCGAGCAGGCGCAGCGGCGCATCCCCGTCCAGTACGCGAAGCGGATGGTGGGCCGGCGCATGTACGGCGGGACGTCGACGTACATCCCGCTGAAGGTGAACCAGGCCGGCATCATCCCGATCATCTTCGCGTCCTCGCTGCTCTACCTGCCGATCCTGGCGACGCAGCTGTGGCCCAACACCAAGTGGCTGCAGCAGGTCCAGCCTTACCTGAAGCAGGACAACGCTTGGCACATGGGGATCTTCTTCGTCTTCATCATCTTCTTCACTTACTTCTACGTGGCGATCACCTTCAACCCCACTGAAGTCGCCGACAACATGAAGAAGTATGGTGGATTCATCCCAGGTATCCGTCCTGGTCGGCCGACCGCCGAATACCTCGACTTCGTGCTGACCCGGATCACCACACCCGGTGCGCTGTACCTGGGGCTCGTGTCCCTGATCCCGATGGTGGCGTTCGCACTCCTGAACGCGACCCAGGACTTCCCCTTCGGTGGCGCGAGCATCCTCATCGTCGTCGGCGTCGGACTGGATACCGTGAAGCAGATCGAGAGTCAGCTGCAGCAGCGCAACTACGAGGGCTTCCTCCGGTAGTGCGTATCGTGCTGGTGGGCCCCCCGGGAGCGGGCAAGGGGACGCAGGCCCAGTTCATCGCATCTCATCTGTCGGTCCCGAAGATCTCGACAGGTGACATCTTCCGCGCCAACGTGAGCGGGGGAACCCAACTCGGCCTCCAGGCCAAGCAGTACATGGACCGCGGCGACCTCGTCCCCGACGAGGTCACGATCGCGATGGTGCGCGACCGGCTCGCCGAGGACGACGCCCGCGACGGGTTCCTGCTGGACGGGTTCCCGCGCAACGTGCCGCAGGCGGAGACGCTGAAGAAGATCCTCGCCGAGTGGGACGTGCGCCTCGACATCGTCCTGGAGTTGGTCGTCGACGAGGACGAGGTCGTCCGGCGGCTGTCGGGCCGGCGCACCTGCGACAAGTGCGGCCGGATCTGGCACGTCGACTTCGACGACAAGCAGGACGACATCTGCGACGACTGCGGCGGTCACCTGTTCCAGCGCGACGACGACAAGGAAGAGGTCGTCATGCACCGCCTGGAGGTCTACAAGCACGACACGTCCCCGCTGGTGCAGTTCTACGCCGACGAGAGCATCCTGGTCGGCATCGACGCGACGGGCCCGGTCGAAGAGGTGACCAAGCGCGCTCTGTCCGCGCTGCGTCCGCTGGAGAAGTGACCGGTCCGCCGGAGAGGCGACGTCGCGGGCGCGGGGCCGACGGCTCCGCGCCCGCCCGGCGGTCGGGCCCGGTGCAGGGGGAATGATGTTCAAACGGCGTAGGCCCACGATCCAGATGAAGACCGCGGAGCAGGTCGAGCTGATGCGGGCGGCGGGCCTGCTCGTCGGCCGTACGCTGGAACTGCTGCGCGGCGCCGTCGAGCCGGGGATCACCACCCTGGACCTCGACGCGCTCGCCGAGCAGCACATCCGCGACAACGGCGGCGTCCCGTCCTTCAAGGGCTACCACGGCTTCACCGGCACGATCTGCGCGTCGGTCAACGAGGAGATCGTGCACGGCATCCCCCGGGCCGGGAAGGTGCTGGCGGACGGCGACGTCATCTCCATCGACTGCGGCGCGATCGTGGAGGGCTGGCACGGCGACGCGGCCATCACCGTCCCCGTCGGGGAGATCACCGACGAGCTGGCGCAGTTGCTGGAGGTCACCGAGACGTCCCTGTGGCACGGTCTCGCGGCCGGACAGGTCGGGGCGCACCTGACTGACATGTCGCACGCGATCGAGGCTCACATCCGCTCTCAGGGCCGCTACGGCATCGTCGAGGGCTACGGCGGGCACGGCATCGGGACCGAGATGCACATGGACCCGCTGATCCCCAACCACGGCGCGGCCGGGCACGGGCCCGTCCTGGAGGCGGGGATGTGCTTCGCGGTGGAGCCGATGGTCAACCTCGGCGCCAAGGAGACCCTCGAACTGGACGACGGCTGGACGGTCGTGACCACCGACGGACGGTACTCGGCGCACTTCGAGCACACGTTCGCGGTCACCCCGGACGGCCCGCGCGTCCTCACGGCCCTCGACGAAGGCCGGGAATGGTTCCAGAAGCTGGGTGCGGCCGCGCAGAATGGAACTGACAGCTCGTCCTAGAAGCGGGAGGAACGATGGCGGCGAACCCTGACGTCCGGGCGTCGGACGCCGACCGCGACCGGGTGGCCGGGAGCCTGCGCGAGCACTGCGCGCTGGGCCGGATCACCATGGACGAGCTGGAGGAGCGGCTCGAGTCGGTGTACGGGGCGAAGACGCTCGGCCAGCTCCAGGAGGTCACCTCCGACCTGCCCGAGGAGGACCTCTACCAGCTGCCCGTCCCCGCGACGCAGCCGAAGAGCACGGCCTCGCCGGCGAAGGCCCCGCCCCGGGACCTCGAATCGCAGCGCATGAGGGCGATGTGGGGCGCGTGGGCGACGGTCAGCGCGATCAACGTCACCGTCTGGCTGATCATCCTGGTGACGGCCGGCGCGGTCTACCCGTGGTGGATCTGGGTGGCGGGGCCGTGGGGCGCGATCCTGCTGATTCGCACGATCTTCGGCGACCGCCGCGGGAACTGCTGACCGCTACTCCGCGTCCCCTACTCCACGTCCCCTACTCCACGTCCCCTACTCCACGTCCCCTACTCCACGTCCATGAGCGGCCGGTAGTTGCCGGTCGGGGCGAAGTGCGTGGTGGCGGTGCCGTCCTCGCCGATGAGGTGCAGCGCGAACCCGGCGGGCTCGCCGGTGACGGCGGCGCGCCCCTGCTTGGTGAGGTCGAGGAACAGCTGCCGGTAGGTGCTCGGGGACGTGATGCTGACCGTCCCGGCGAGCGACCCGACCGACGCCCGGTGGACGTGTCCGGAGATGATCCGCACGACCTGCGGGTGCCTCGAGATCACGGACGCGAACCCGGCGGGGTCGACGAACCGCACATCGTCGATGAACCGCATTCCGATCGGATAAGGCGGGTGATGGGTCGCGACGACCGTCGGCCTGTCGGGCGCGGCCCGCAGCACCTCGTCGAGCCAGGCGAGCCGTTCCTCGCTCATGTGCCCGCGCAAGTGGTCGTCAGCGACGGTGTCGCAGCAGACGAGCCGCACGCCCGCCACGTCCACGGCGTACTGCAGGGGAGCTTGCGGGGACGTCGCGGTCGCGGCGATGGCAGGGTGGTCCTTGAACACGTTCCGCAGCTCGTCGCGGTCGTCGTGGTTGCCGCACAGGGGGTAGACGGCCATCGGCAGCGGCGACAGCAGCGCGTGCAGCCGCGCGTACTCGGCGGGCCGGCCGGCGTCGGCGAGGTCTCCGGTGAGGACCACGGCGTCGGGACGCGCGGGCAGCGACAGCAGGCTCGACACGGCGGAGCGCAGCGCGCGCACCGGCCCCGAGCCGTCGTCCACCTCGCCGTCCCGCCCGGCCGCCAGATGGATGTCGCTCAGCTGCGCGATGATCGCCATGGATCCTCCCCTTGCCCCAAGCACATCACGGACCCTCGTCGCGGGCGCCGCCCGGCCGTCCCCGAGACGATCTTCGCGCCCACCCGCCCGCACTGTCGACTCCGCCCGCCGAGAACGACATTGCGAACACCCCCCCGCGCCCGGCTCTGCTCTTCTACCCGGTGCGCGGCGACCCGGTCGGCGGGCAGGGGGTGCATCGTCTACCGGACGGGCGGGTCATCCCCTCCGCTCTGGTTCGCCAGCGTCGAGCCCCGGCCTCAGCGGTGCCGCCGTTCCCTCTGGTAGGCGCGTCCTTCAAGCGACGTGGGGGATGACCAGGGACAGGGCCGAGGTGACCTCTTCGGCGGGCGGGGCGACGTCGGGGACGACGTCGCGGAGGGCGAGCCAGCCGTTGATCGCCTGGACGGTGGGCTTGGCCTCGACGAGCTGCGGGTCGTCCAGGCCGTACCAGGCGGCCACCTTCGACCAGCGCCAGAGCCGGTGACCGGCGCTCGACATCTCCGAGGAGGGGAAGCCGGTGGCGCCGCGGGCGCCGGTGATGGCGTGCCGGACGGAGTCGAGCGAGCGGCCGACGCGCTCGGCGATGTCGCGGATCGTCAGCAGGGGGTCGGCCTCGACCTGCAGGACGTGCAGGCCGGGGGCGCTCTCCTCGACGTGCTCGAGCACTTCCATGATCGCCGCGGCGAGGGTGGCGCCCGGCCAGGAGCAGGAGGCGTTGCCGGGGCGCTCGGCGTGCTCGGGCTCGCTGATGATCGACACTGTGATCGCGCCGTGCGTGCGGTCGAACAGCGGATCCAGTTCGTCCTCGAAGAGGGGACGGCTGAGGATCAGCGCGAAGTCATAGCTCGGCATGCTGATCCTCCTCTGACGTCTCTCTCCTGGAAAGGTACAACGCGCGGGCGTTGTATGCTTGACTCGGGAGCAGTCTCCGGAGCCGTGGCGTGCGTCGATTTCGCATTGCGCGTCCGGTTGACGTAGACTCCTTTGTCGGCCCGTCGCCGACCGCCTGATTCCCCGTTTCCGACGCTCTGGCGTCGTGGTGGGTTGCGGTCGATTCTCTACGGAGTGCCGGGCCGCGTCCAATGAGCCGACCAGTGAAGCGCGGAGGACATGCCCAAGAAAGAAGGGGCCATCGAGATCGAGGGCACCGTCATCGAGTCGCTCCCGAACGCCATGTTCCGGGTGGAGCTCGAGAACGGGCACAAGGTGCTCGCCCACATCAGCGGCAAGATGCGGATGCACTACATCCGGATCCTGCCGGACGACCGCGTCGTTGTGGAGCTGAGCCCCTACGACCTCACGCGCGGTCGGATCGTCTACCGCTACAAGTAAATCCGTCCCACTGGGGTTGCCTTCCCCGTGCGTGGCTGCGCGGGGGTGACCCTCATCTCCAGGAGACCCAGTGAAGGTCAAGCCGAGCGTCAAGAAGATCTGCAACAAGTGCCGCGTCATCCGCCGGCACGGCCGGGTCATGGTCATCTGCTCAGACCCGCGCCACAAGCAGCGTCAGGGCTGACGCCCACAACACAAGCAAGCGCATCGCAGCCTTCGCGCACGTGGCCGTACGTTCCATGATCGGGACGTGCGGCAGCGGCGTGTGAGGACCACCCTCGGATCGTCGGAGGCCGGGGCCGCCACCCGGGCAGGGTGTGTGCGGACGCGATGCGTCCATACCTCCGCACTATGAAGGGAACTGCCCACGATGGCACGCCTCCTCGGCGTCGACCTCCCGCGCGAAAAGCGCCTGGAGGTCGCTCTCACCTACATCTTCGGGATCGGCCGGACACGGGCGCTGGAGACCCTCGCGGGCACCGGCGTCAGCGGCGATCTGCGGGTGCACCAGCTCGGCGACGACGAGCTGATCAAGCTCCGTGACTGGATCGAGGCGAACTACAAGATCGAGGGCGACCTCCGCCGCGAGGTCCAGGCGGACATCCGCCGCAAGATCGAGATCGGGTGCTACCAGGGCATCCGGCACCGCCGCGGGCTTCCGGTGCACGGGCAGCGCACGCAGACCAACGCGCGCACCCGCAAGGGCAAGAAGAAGACCGTGGCCGGCAAGAAGAAGGCCGGCAAGAAGTAGTCCGGAGTCGGTCCTCCGGATCGATGACCTCAAGAGTAGAGAGAGCACATGCCTCCTAAGAGCCGTGTCGGCGCCAAGAAGGTGCGCCGCAAGGAAAAGAAGAACGTCGCTCACGGGCACGCCCACATCAAGAGCACGTTCAACAACACGATCGTTTCGATCACCGACCCCAACGGCAACGTGATCTCCTGGGCGTCCTCGGGCCACGTCGGCTTCAAGGGCTCGCGCAAGTCCACCCCGTTCGCCGCGCAGCAGGCCGCCGAGGCCGCCGCCCGGCGCGCGATGGAGCACGGCATGCGCAAGGTCGACGTCTTCGTGAAGGGCCCGGGCTCGGGCCGCGAGACCGCCATCCGGTCGCTGCAGGCGACCGGCCTCGAGGTGGGCTCGATCCAGGACGTCACGCCCGTTCCGCACAACGGCTGCCGCCCGCCGAAGCGCCGGCGCGTCTGAGGCAGGGGAGAACACAGACAATGGCTCGTTACACCGGTGCGGACTGCAAGCTCTGCCGCCGCGAGAAGATGAAGCTGTTCCTCAAGGGCAGCAAGTGCATGGGCCCGAAGTGCCCGATCGAGATCCGTCCTTACCCGCCGGGTGAGCACGGCCGCGGTCGGCCCAAGGAGACCGAGTACCTGCTGCAGCTTCGCGAGAAGCAGAAGGCGCGGCGCATCTACGGCGTCCTGGAGCGGCAGTTCCACAACTACTACGTCGAGGCGAACCGCCAGCAGGGCAAGACGGGCGACAACCTGCTCGCCCTCCTGGAGCGCCGGCTCGACAACGTGGTCTACCGCGGCGGCTTCGCCAAGTCCCGCGACATGGCCCGTCAGCTCATCCGGCACGGTCACATCCGGGTCAACGGGAAGAAGGTCAACATCCCGTCGGCGCTGGTGAGCGAGGCCGACATCATCGACGTCAAGGCCAAGTCGCTGGAGACGACGCCGTTCCAGGTCGCCAAGGCCGAGATCGGCGAGCGTCCCGTCCCGGCGTGGCTCGGCGTGGACGGCGAGAAGATGCGGATCCTCGTGCACTCGCTGCCCGTCCGGCAGCAGATCGAAGCTCCCGTCCAGGAGCAGCTGATCGTCGAGCTCTACTCCAAGTAGGAAACGGGTAGGGCTCTACGTCCGCCGGGGTCTCCGCGCGAGACCCCGGCGGATCGGGGAACACTACGGAACGCGGTCGTCAAATAGCGGGCACCGCGGAAAGAAGGCACCACCATGCTCATCGCTCAGCGTCCCACTCTCTCCGAAGAGCAGGTCGACGAGTACCGGTCGCGGTTCACCATCGAGCCGCTGGAGCCGGGCTTCGGCTACACGATCGGCAACTCGCTGCGTCGTACCCTGCTCTCCTCGATTCCCGGTGCGGCCGTCACCAGCATCCGGATCGAGGGCGTCCTGCACGAGTTCTCCACCGTGCCCGGGGTCAAGGAGGACGTCACCGACATCATCCTGAACCTCAAGGAGCTCGTCGTCTCCTCCGAGCACGACGAGCCCGTGGTCATGTACCTGCGCAAGCAGGGCCCGGGCGAGGTGACCGCGGCCGACATCGCGCCGCCGGCGGGCGTCGAGGTCCACAACCCGGACCTGCACATCGCCACGCTGAACAACAAGGCCAAGCTGGAGATGGAGCTGACGGTCGAGCGCGGCCGCGGCTACGTCTCCGCCGCGCAGAACAAGCAGCCGGGCCAGGAGATCGGCCGGATCCCGATCGACTCCATCTACTCGCCCGTGCTGAAGGTCACCTACAAGGTCGAGGCGACCCGAGTCGAGCAGCGCACCGACTTCGACCGCCTCATCCTGGACGTGGAGACCAAGCAGGCGATGCTGCCGCGCGACGCGGTCGCGTCCGCGGGCAAGACCCTCGTCGAGCTGTTCGGCCTGGCCCGGGAGCTCAACGTCGAGGCCGAGGGCATCGACATGGGCCCGTCCCCGACGGACGCCGCGCTCGCCGCGGACCTGGCCCTGCCGATCGAGGAGCTGAACCTCACGGTCCGCTCCTACAACTGCCTGAAGCGCGAGGGCATCCACTCGGTGGGCGAGCTCGTCGCCCGCTCCGAGCAGGACCTGCTCGACATCCGCAACTTCGGCGCCAAGTCGATCGAAGAGGTCAAGCAGAAGCTCAACGACATGGGCCTGTCGCTGAAGGACTCCCCGCCCGGGTTCGACCCGAGCGCGGCGGCGGACAACTACGGCGACGACGACCAGAGCTACGCCGAGACCGAGCAGTACTAGAAACCCGATTCCGGGCGGCCGGGGGCGCGTTCCCCGGCCGCACCGGAACCAGCTGACACCGGTACCTCGTACGGCCGGTGCAGGAAGGACAACGCCATGCCTCAGCCCACCAAGGGCGCCCGCCTCGGCGGCAGCGCCGCGCACCAGCGCCTCATCCTGGCGAACCTCGCCACCGCGCTGTTCGAGCACGGCCGCATCACCACCACCGAGGCCAAGGCCCGGCGGATGCGTCCGCTGGCGGAGAAGCTGATCACCAAGGCGAAGAAGGGCGACCTGCACAACCGTCGCCTGGTGGCCAGGACGATCCGCGACAAGAGCGTGCTGCACGAGCTCTTCACCGAGATCGCGCCGAGCTTCGAGAACCGTCCGGGCGGCTACACCCGCATCACCAAGATCGGGCCGCGCAAGGGCGACAACGCCCCCATGGCCGTGATCGAGCTGGTGCGGGAGCCGATGCCGGCCGCCGCCGGCAAGGCCGCGCCGAAGCCGAGCGAGGAGGAGCTCCCCGCCGAGGGCGAGGTCACCCTCAGCAAGGCCGACACCGACGAGCCCGAGGCCACGGCCGCGGACGAGACGGCGGACGCCAAGGCGGAAGACGTCAAGGACCAGTAAACCGCCGCGCGAACTGGCCGAGCGTTTGCTCGACATTCGTCAGGGCCCACCGTCCGTAACGGGCGGTGGGCCTTGATCTTTGCCAGACTGGACTTATGGTCAGGTCAGGGGAGCGGCGGCGTGCACGCGCAGGGGAACGGAACAGCCACGTTGCAGAAGGATCAATCGGCTGACATGACCGCCTTGGTACGACTCCGGCTCGACATCGGCTACGACGGGTCGGACTTCGCAGGCTGGGCGAGGCAGCCGAACCAGCGGACCGTCCAGGGAGTCATCGAGGACGCGCTGGCGCGGATGCTGCGCCTCGACCCGCCGCCGATGCTCACCGTCGCCGGCCGCACCGACGCGGGCGTCCACGCGCGCGGCCAGGTCGCGCACCTGGTGGTGCCGGTCGCGGCGTACTCGGCGATCAACGGGACGATGCCGCGCCGGCTCGCCGGGCTGCTGCCGCCGGACGTGCGGGTGTGGCGCGTGTCGATCGCGCCCGAGGGGTTCGACGCGCGGTTCTCCGCGCTGTCGCGCCGCTACGTGTACCGGGTGTGCGACAACCCCGTCGGGGTGGAGCCGCTGCGCCGCCACGACGTGCTGTGGCATCCGCGCCCGCTGAACCTGGACCGGATGAACGACGCCGCGCGCCTGCTGGTCGGCGAGAACGACTTCGCCGCGTACTGCCGCAAGCGGGAGGGCGCGACGACGATCCGCGAGTTGCTGCGCTACGAGTGGGCGCGTGACGACCGCGACCCGCACCTGGCGCTCGCGACCGTGCAGGCCGACGCGTTCTGCCATTCGATGGTCCGCGCGCTCGTCGGCGCGCTGCTCATGGTGGGGGACGGGCGGCGCGAGGTGGAGTGGCCCGCCGAGGTGCTCGCCGCCCGCGTCCGCGACTCGGGAGTGAACGTGGCGCCCGCGCACGGCCTGTCGCTGGAGGAGATCCGTTATCCGGACGACGACAGCCTGGCGAAGCGCGCCCAGGAGACGCGGCGGGTCCGGACGCTGAACGCCGCCGCGGCCGCCGCCGACCAGCAGCCCGCATCGTCCTAGCGGGGAACGCCCCGGCGATGACGCGGCCGCGGAACCCCGCCCGGGGTCCGCGGCCGACGTCTTCGGGTCAGTCGTGGGTGCGGGCCAGGATCGGGCGGAGGTCGTAGTCGATGAAACGCTGGGCGGCCTGCTTGATCAGCGGGTCGCCCGGCTTGGCCTTCTTGCCGTCGGCCCACTGCACGTAGGCGTAGGCGACGTACCGGCCGCGGACGGTGGCCGCCGCGTAGCCGCCGGCGCGGTCGATGTCCGGGGAGTGCTTGCCCGCCATGCCGCGGAACCACTCGTACTTGACGGGGTCGCCGGCCTTGCTCACCGTGATCGCGGCGGCCTTGGTCGGCATCACCGCGATGCCGGAGGTGACGGCGAGCCCGTTCTTCTGGTCGATGTACGTGGCTCGGATGATCTTGCGGCACTGTTCCCGCATCAGGGTGCCGAGCATCGCGCCCCGGGCCGCGTACCGGACGTCGCGGTTGAGCGACCAGCGGTCGCGCAGGTAGGTCCGGCCGCCGAGCTTGAGCGTCTGCTCGGGGAACACGTCGCGGAACGTGAGGTCCTTGGGGTCGGTCTTCTCGTTGGCGATGTTCACGGGGCCGGGCGGGGGCGCCTTCGTCGCGGGAGCGGACGGCGTCGGCGTGGGCGCCTGAGTGGGCGCCGCGGACGGTTTCGCCGGCTTGCGGTTCTCGCCGTCGCTGCCCGACCCCGTCCCGCCGACCGCGAACAGGGCGACGGACGTCGCGAGGACGAGCGCCGCGCCGCCGCCGATCAGCACCGTCCGGTGCCGGTTACCGCCGCCGCGTCCGCCGGGCGCGCCCTCCGGGGGCCGGCCGGGCGGCGGCGGGCTGTCGAGCGGGACGCCGCCCTCGGTGTGGTACACCGGCGTGATCACGGGGGAGGACGCGTCGGTCGCCGGCGCGCCGGGGGCCGTATCCTCCGCCGCCTCGGTGTTCGGGAACGGTCCGCTGCCGGTGGGCGGCACCACGCCGCGCGGCAGGATCGCGTCGGGCACCAGCACGGCCGTCTGGGCGGCCGCGCTCTCTGCCTCCTTCGCCTTCTCGAAGGCGGTGACCGGCGCGGGACCGTTCCCCGCGGTCTCGTTCACGGCGGAGTTGTCCACGGTGGTGTCGTCCTCTGGGGTTTCGGAGCCCGGGGCGCCGCCTTCCGGGCGGACGGCCTGGAAGCCGTCGGGGTCGGTGTCGGCGCCCGAGACGGGGGGCTTGACGATCGGCTCGGCGGGCACGGCCCCGCGGGAGTCGACGGACGGGATTCCGGCGCCCGCGACGACCCTTCCGGGCGGCCGGGCGGCCGGGGCCTCCTTGGCGGGGGCCTCTTCGACGGCGGTGTCCGGGCCGGCGGCGCCTGCCGCGGCCTTGGGTTCGGCCGCCGCGGCGGCCGGAGCGGGGGCTCCGGCGGGCGGGGCCGTGTCCGAGGACTCGGCGGCCCACCAGGGAGCCTCCAGGCCGAACGCGGGCAGCCGGAAGGAGGCGGCCTCGGCGGCGGACTCCGCCTCGCCGGCCGGTTCACCGCCCGCCTCGCCGGCCGGGTCGGCGGCGGGGGGCGGCGCGTCCGCGTCCGCTTCAGCGGGCGGCGCGCCGGCCGGGGGAGCCGCACCGCCGAAGCTCGGGGGCGCCGCGTCCGCGGGGACGCCGGACGGCCCCGCCGCCTCGGCGGTCTCCCGGGTGTCTTCAGGTCCAGACATAAGCAGTGAGGGTATTCGGAGGGGTCACTTTTGGAGGGGCTTGCCTTCGGTTTCCCTGTAGTGCAGGGCCAGGGCGAGGTTGCTGCCCTTGATCATCTGCGCGCCGAAGACTCGGACGGCCGCATGGTACTTGCTCGCGACCTTCTTGCCGTCCGGGCGTTGCACCCATGTCATGATGACGTAGTGGCCGCGTGCCTGCGAGGTGCCGAACGCCTCGCCCTTACCGTTGGTCTTGGACACGCCCGTGCCCGGCAGTGCCTGCAGGAAGGCGTTCTTGCCTGCGGCGGCCTTCACGGCCGCCTTGGCGGCGGCCTCGTTCTCGAGGTTGAACACGCCGACGGTACCGATGAGCGAACCGGTGGAGAGCGCGTAGGTGCCCCGCAGCGCCTGCGTGCAGCGGCCCTTCTTGAGGGCCTTCTCCAGGGCGGCGCCGCCGACGACGCCGGAACAGCCCTTCTTCGCGTTCACCGCCGTCCGCACGTACTTGTAGCCGCCCGCCTTGAACGTCGCCTTGCCGAAGACCTCCTTGAGGGTCAGCGGCTTGGGGTCGGTGCTGCGGCTCTGGAGCTTCACCGGCGCGAGGACGGGCTCGGTCGGGCTCGGCGTCGGCTGCGCCGGTGTGGACGCGGCCTGCGTCGGCTCGGCCTTCGGCTCGGGGTCGTCCTTCAGCATCGACGACAGCCCGACGCCGCCGCCGATGAGCAGGATCCCGGCGACCGCCGAGCCGCCGATGATCAGCGGCAGGTTCCGCCGCCGCTCGGGCGGCGCCGACCGGCCGGACGGCCCGGGGGGCGCGCCCTCGGGGGAGCCGAAGGCGTCCGCGCCGAACGTGCCGCCCGCGACGGGCTCGTCGTCCCAGGCCGCGGTCGGCTGGTCGTCCCATCCCGCGGGCTGGTCGCTCCACGGCGAGGGGCCGTCGTTCTCCCGGTCGCGTGGTGCGAAGGGGGACTCGTCGTTGTCGTGGCCGTACGGCGGCGCTTCGGCTCCGGGTCCGTACGGCGTGTGCGGCGGCTGCCTGAGGGGCCAGTCGCCGGGTTTGCCTTGATCGCCCGGATAACCCATGGGTTGGACCATACCGTCCCTCGTTCGGGACCGGGTGCCGGTCACTTCCAGCCGAAGTCCTGCGTCCAGAGCGGACCGCCCGCTCCCGACGCCCTCCCGACGCCGATGGCGCGCAGGCCGCAGTTCAGGATGTTGGCCCGGTGGCCGGGGCTGTTCATCCAGCCCTTCACGACGGCCGAGGCGGTCGGGTAGCCCTTGGCGATGTTCTCGGCACCGGGGCTGGTGTAGCCGGCGTCCTCCATCCGCTTCCAGGGGCTGTCGCCGTTGCGGGACGTGTGGTCGAAGTAGTTGTTGGCCGCCATGTCCGCGGAGTGCTTGCGGGCCGCGACGACGAGCCGCTGGTCGGTGCGCAGCGGACTGCAGCCCGCCTTGACGCGCTCGGTGTTCGTCAGCGACACGACGGCGGCCTCGGCGCTGGACGATCCGCCGGATCCGCCCGGCGAACCGCCGCCGGACGAGGGCGGCGCGTCCGGGTCGGCGGCCTTCGTGGACTTGGACGGCTCGGCCGACGCGGTCCTGCTCGGGTGGATCGGCTTCAGCGGCGGCGTCGGCTCTTGCGTCGTGGGCGCGGCCGAGGCCCCGGGCGCGCCCGTCCGGCCGCCCCCGGGGGTCCCGGGGCCGGCGGTGGTCGGCGTGTCGCTCTGCGGGCCCGGCAGGTCCAGGGTGGACGGGCCCGCGTCCGGCTCGGACGCCGAGGTCCTGTCCGACCGCAGTTCGGGCAGGACGAGCCGGTCGATCGCGACGCCGACGCCGATGGCGAGGCCGGACGCGGTGACGACCGCCACGAGCCTGGTCGTGCTCTTCGCCCGGGACCTCCTGCGTCCCCTGCCTTGGGGGCCGCGGTCTCCGGGAGCGCCGCCGTTCGGCCGGCGTCCACCGGGCGGCGGGCCCGGGTGGGACGTGCCGCGCCGCGGACCGCCGGCGACGAGCTCGTCACGGGGAGAGGGCTCGTCACGGGGAGAGGGGACGTCGGCGCGGGGCGGGGCGCCGCGCCGGCCGTCGTGCCTGGGCTGGTGGCCTCCGGCGGGACCGCCGGGTCTGCGGGGAGTGGACAGCGGGGGCTCCCGGGTGCGGGCCGGCGCGAGCCGGCGTGGACTCGGTCGCCCGGCACCTTATCCCCATATGCACCCCGAGTTACGAAAATCTCTCAAGAAAGATCGGTATCACTACGCTGCGCGGTCGGCGAGGTGCTGTCCGTCCCCTCCGGCTGGGGTTTTCGGTGGATGCTCCGTATGATGGAGGCGCGGCCACCCGCGGTCATGGCGGTTCGTTTTGACCGCCGACTAAGGGGCCGAGTATTCTGCTTGTTTGTTGTGTGCGTGAAGCCTGCCCGGTGGGCGGGGGCGACGCCGCAGCGAGCCGGTGCGTCCCAGAAACGTTCGCGTCAACTGCCGCGGATGCGGGCCCCCGGCCTCCCGGAGCGCCGGGTCGGATGATCCTCTGATCGGCGCGAGCAGGATTCCGCTGACACGTGGCGCTCGCCCGCGAGGGGGAGCGGAGGATCGAAACCGCTGAAAGTCGACGAGAAACGAAGGCTGACGACCGTGCGCACGTACACCCCTAAGCCCGCTGACGTCCAGCGTCAGTGGTACGTCATCGACGCGACCGATGTCGTGCTGGGCCGTCTCGCCAGTCAGGTCGCGCAGCTGCTTCGGGGTAAGCACAAGCCGATCTACGCTCCGCACCTCGACACCGGTGACTTCGTCGTCATCGTGAACGCCGGCAAGGTGTCGCTGTCGGGCAACAAGGCGGAGCGCAAGAAGGCGTACCGGCACTCGGGGTACCCGGGCGGTCTGCGCTCGGTGACCTACACCGAGCTGCTGGCCAAGCACCCCGAGCGGGCGGTCGAGAAGGCGATCAAGGGCATGCTGCCCAAGAACTCCCTCGGCCGGAAGATGTTCGGCAAGGTGAAGGTCTACGCCGGGCCGGACCACCCGCACCAGGCGCAGAAGCCGGTCCCGTTCGAGATCACCCAGATCAGCCAGACCGCGAAGTGACGCTCGCGCCCGCGGGCGCGACGAAGAGACACGAGGCCGCCGGGGCACCCGTTGGACGGGCCAGCCGCCCTGGCCAGAAGACCCGAGGAGAACCGTGGACGACACCACCGGCGCCGAGCAGGGCGCCGAACTCGACTCGTACGAGGACGCTCCGTCCGAGTACAGCACCGAGACCCCCGAGGCCGCCGGCGAGAGCTACCTCGGCCAGCCGGTCGCGACCGGCCCGGCCGCGGGCACCGGCCGCCGCAAGCAGGCCATCGCGCGGGTCCGCATCGTCCCCGGCAGCGGCCAGTGGAAGATCAACGGCCGCACCCTGGACCAGTACTTCCCGAACAAGGTGCACCAGCAGATCGTGAACGAGCCGTTCGTGCTGCTGGGCCTGGAGGGCCAGTTCGACGTGCTCGCGCGCGTGGGCGGCGGCGGCACCACCGGCCAGGCCGGTGCGCTGCGCCTCGGCATCTCCCGCGCGCTGCAGTTCGCCAACATCGAGCACCGCCCGGCGCTGAAGAAGGCCGGCTTCCTCACCCGCGACGCGCGGGTGCCGGAGCGCAAGAAGGCCGGTCTCAAGAAGGCCCGCAAGGCTCCGCAGTACAGCAAGCGTTGATCGACGGTACGAGCCGTCGCACCCCGTGCCCGCCACGCGGCAGTTCCGCGTGGCCGGAGCACCGGGTGCGGCGGCTCGTCCGCTTTCCGGTGTCACCCAGTCTCATCGGGAGTTGAACTGTGGCTCGTCTGTTCGGGACCGACGGCGTGCGCGGGCTCGCCAACCGCGACCTGACCGCCCCGCTCGCCATGGACCTGTCCGTCGCGGCGGCGCGGGTGCTGGGCGAGCAGGGCACCTTCAAGGGCCACCGGCCGCTCGCCGTGGTCGGACGCGATCCGCGGGCCTCCGGTGAGTTCCTGGAGGCGGCCGTCGTGGCGGGCCTCGCCAGCTCCGGGGTGGACGTGCTGCGCCTCGGCGTCCTGCCGACCCCGGCGGTCGCGTACCTCACGCACACGCTGGACGCCGACCTCGGCGTGATGCTGTCGGCGTCGCACAACCCGGCCCCCGACAACGGCATCAAGTTCTTCGACCGTAGCGGCTACAAGCTGCCGGACGAGCTCGAGGACCGGATCGAGGCGCGGCTCGGCGAGACGTGGGAACCGCCGACCGGCGCCGGCGTCGGCCGCGTCCGGGAGGCGCACGGCGCCGTCGAGCAGTACGTCGCGCACCTGGTCTCGACCGTCAAGGTGTCCCTGGACGGCCTGCGCGTCGTGGTCGACTGCGCGAACGGCGCGTCCAGCGACGTGGCCCCCGAGGCGCTGCGCCGCGCGGGCGCCGAGGTCCTCACGATCGGGACGGCGCCGGACGGCCTGAACATCAACTCGGGCTGCGGCTCCACCCACCTCGACGCGCTGCGCAAAGCCGTCCGGGAGCACGGCGCCGACGCGGGCATCGCGAACGACGGCGACGCCGACCGCTGCCTGGCCGTGACCGCGTCCGGTGAGGTCGTGGACGGCGACCAGATCATGGCCGTCCTCGCGCTCGACCTGCTGGAGACGGGCGCGCTGCCGTCCGACACCGTCGTCGCGACCGTGATGTCGAACCTCGGCTTCAAGCTCGCCATGCGGGAGGCCGGGATCACCGTGGTGGAGACCGCGGTCGGCGACCGGTACGTCCTGGAGGCGATGAAGGAGGGCGGCTTCGGGTTCGGCGGCGAGCAGTCCGGCCACGTCATCATGCTCGACCACGCGACGACCGGCGACGGCGTCCTGACGGGCCTGCACCTGCTGGCCGCGATGGTCCGCCGGGGCCGCCCCCTGGACGAGCTGACCAAGGTGATGACCCGGCTGCCGCAGGTGCTCATCAACGTCAGGGACGTCGACAAGACCCGCGCGAAGACGTCCCCGGAACTGGCCGAGGCCGTCGCCGCCGCGGAGAGCGGCCTCGGTGAGACGGGCCGCGTCCTGATCCGCCCGAGCGGCACCGAGCCGATGGTCCGCGTCATGGTCGAGGCGGCCTCGCAGGACCAGGCGCAGTCGGTCGCCGAGCACCTCGCCGACGTGGTGAAGACCACACTGGGCTAGCCGCGCCCCCGGCGGGCGGTCGGCGCCCGGCGGTCAGCAGCGTCCCAGGAAGTCCTGCAGGGCGTCGTGGTCCGAGCGGGTCACGGGCAGGGAGTACTCCTTGGCCACCGCGACGTACTTGATCGCGTAGCTGCACTGGAAGCCCTTCTGCGGCTTCCACTCGCCGGGGCCGGAGTCGCTCTTCTGCCGGTTCGGCACGCCCCAGACGGCGAGCAGGTTGTCGTGGTCGTTGGCGAACTGCTCGCGCCTGTCCTCGCTCCAGCGGGAGGCGCCCATCCGCCAGGCGAGCGCGAGCGGGTAGACGTGGTCGATCTGCACCTCGGCGGCGTCCTTCTTCGCGAAGGTGATCTCCTTGCCGCTGTAGGGGTCGTGCAGGCGCCCGGCCACGACGACGCACCCGCCTTTCTTCTCCACCTTCGTCAGGTCGCGGTCGAGGACGTCGTTGCGCTGGTCGCAGCCGTTGTGGTCGGTGTCCTTCCAGCGCGTCCCGAACTTGTCGCGCCGGTAGCCGGAGCCGCCGCCCTCGGCGGCGATCCGCAGCCGGGACAGGTCCTTGCGGGCGCGGGCCTCATCCCCGGACGCGGGTTTCGTGCCGCCCGCAGACGGCGAGCCGCTCTCCGACACTCCGACGTCGGCCTTGCACCCCGCGGCAAGGGGGACGGCGAGCACGAGTCCCGCCGCAGCCGTTCGTCCCGCCTTCACCAGCACAGCCGTTCGTGCCGCCATACCTTCACCGTCCCGGGGGTTTCTGTGGTTGTTTGCCGATTTTTGAGCAAATAATCGATCGAACCTTATGACCTGGCGTACCGGTCACACGGGCCCGCCGTTTACGGCACGATTGCTCCCGTGCTGCATCTCAGAGCGATCGTCCCGGCGGACCGTACGGAGGCCGTCTGCGCGGCGCTGGCCGACTGCGCGGGGGCCACCAACGTCGTCGTCATCGGCGACGCCGCCCGCTCCCCCCGCGGCGACCTCGTGACGAGCGACATCGCCCGCGAGTCCGCCAACGAGGTGCTGGGCGCGCTGCGCGCCCTGGACGTCGACCGGGACGGGGCCATCGCGCTCGACAAGGTCGACCTGACGCTCTCGGAGACCGCCGAGACCGCCAAGGAGCGGGCGCCCGGCCACGGCGACGACGCCGTCGTCTGGGCGGAACTCGACCGGCATGTCACCGAAGGGACGGCGCTGACCTGGTCGTTCGTCGCGTTCCTCGCGCTCGCCACGCAGCTGGCCGGGATCGCCGCGCTGATCGACTCGCCGGTGCTGGTGGTCGGCGCGATGGTGCTCGGGCCGGAGTTCGGCGCGATCGCGGCGATCTGCTACGGGCTCGTCCGGTGGCAGGCGTCCCCCATCGTCCAGGCGGTGCGGGCGCTGGTCGTCGGGTTCGTCGTCGCGATCGTGATCACCTATGTGTGCGCGCTGGTCAGCCGGTGGACCGGGGTCATCGAACTGGACCGGCTGCCCGACGAGCGCCCGCTCACCGCGTTCATCTACAGCCCGGACCGCTGGTCGTTCATCGTCGCGCTGCTCGCCGGCGCCGCCGGGGTGCTGTCGCTCACCGCGGGCAAGTCGTCGGCGCTGGTCGGGGTGTTCATCTCCGTCACCACGGTGCCCGCCGCCGGGAACCTCGCGGTCGCGCTGGCGCTCGAACACGGCAGCGAGATCACCGGCTCACTGCTCCAGCTGGCCGTCAACATCGCCGGGATGATCATCGCGGGGACGCTGACGCTGCTCGTCCAGAAGACGCTGTGGGGCGTCGTCCTCCGGCAGGGGAGACGTCCGGCGGTCGGACGGCGTACTTAGGTCGCTCCAAGACTGGACGAAAGGCTGCCCCGGCATCGCCCTTGAGGGTGACGTGCCGTGCGGTGCCAGCCGCTAGGTTCGTCGTTATGCCGATAATCGCCACCCAGGGCCTGACGATGAGGTTCCCCCGGGTGACCGCCTTGGACGACCTCTCCGTGGCCGTCGAGCCGGGCGTCGTCGGGCTGGTCGGAGCCAACGGCGCCGGCAAGTCGACGCTCATCAAGATCCTGCTCGGGCTGCTGCCGCCGACCTCCGGCACCGCGACCGTACTGGGCCTCGACATCGCGCGCGAGGGCCTGCGGATCCGGGAGAGCGTCGGGTTCATGCCCGAGTACGACTGCCTGCCGCCGGACGTGTCCGCGACCGAGTTCGTGGTGCACATGGCCCGGATGTGCGGGCTCCCCCCGACCGCCGCCCGCGAACGCGCCGCCGACACGCTCCGGCACGTCGGCCTGTACGAGGAGCGCTACCGCCCCATCGGCGGCTACTCCACCGGCATGCGCCAGCGGGTGAAGCTCGCGCAGGCCCTCGTCCACGACCCGAAGCTCGTGTTCCTGGACGAGCCCACCAACGGCCTCGACCCGGCCGGGCGCGACGAGATGCTCGACCTGATCCGCCGCATCGGCGCCGAGTTCGGGATCAGCGTCCTCGTCACCTCGCACCTGCTCGGCGAGCTGGAACGGGTCTGCGACCACGTCGTCATCATCGACGGCGGGAAGCTGCTGCGGTCCCAGGCCGTCGAGGCGTACACCGCCGCGAGCGGCGTGCTGACCGTCGAGGTCGACGAGGGGCGGGACGTGCTCGGGCAGCACCTGTACGACCAGGGCGTGTCCGTCCGTCCCGAGGGCCGGTTCCTCATCGTCGACATCGCCGGCGAGACGACCTACGACCTGGTCCGCGACGGCGTCGCGGGCCTCGGGCTGCGGCTGATCCGGATGGAGCAGCGCCGCCACCACATCGAGGAGGTCTTCCAGACCGGGCCGCCCGCGCCGCCGGCCCCCGCCGGGACCGTCCAGCCCCCCGCGGGGACCGTCCAGCAGGGAGCGCCGCGATGAGCACGAGCACCATCCACGACATCGGCTACCGCCACTACGACGGGCGCCGCAACGGCCGCGCGTACGTGCTGCGGTCGCTGTACGTGCACAACCTGCGCGCCGCGTTCGGCCTCGGGCGTCCCGCACGGGCCAAGGTCATGCCGTTCCTGCTGGCGGCGATCATGCTGGTGCCGGCCGCCGGGTCGGTCGCCGCGTTCGCGTTCAGCAAGGAGCCGGACGCACTGATCCGCTACTCGTCCTACGTGAACATCATGCAGGTCATCGTGGCGATCTTCCTGGCCACGCAGGCGCCGGTGCTGGCCTCGCGGGAGGTGCGCTTCCACGTCATCCCGCTGTACTTCTCCCGCCCGGTCGGCCATCTGGACTTCGTCCTCGCGAAGGGCGCGGCGCTGGCGACCGCGCTGCTGACGCTGATGGCGGTGCCCGTCACCGTCCTCTACCTCGGCGGGCTGATCACCAAGATGCCCGACTCGGGGGAGCAGCTGCTGAAGTACCTCGGCGCCCTGGTCGGCTGCCTGCTGTACGCGCTCGTGCTGGCGGCGATCGGGATGGTGATCGCGGCGTTCACGCCGCGCCGCGGGTTCGGCGTCGCCGCGGTCATCGCCGTCTACCTGATCAGCGCCACGGTCGTCGGCGTCATCCAGGGGATCGCCGACGCGGAGACGAACTTCACCCTCCAGGGCTGGGCAGGGCTGTTCACGCCGTTCAACCTGGTGGACATCGTGCAGGTCAGGCTGCTCGGCGCGCAGTCGTCCTCGCCCGGCGTCGCGCCCGGCGTCGGAGGCGGCGTCGTCGCGCTCGCCTTGTGCGCCCTCATCGTCGTCGGCTCGATCGCGGTTCTCTACCGCCGGTTCCGGAAGGCGGGGCTCTCGTGAGTGAGTTGGTTCTGGAGAACGTGTCCCGCTGGTACGGGAACGTCGTCGCCATCAACGGCGTGTCGATGAAGGTCGGGCCGGGCGTCACCGGGCTCCTCGGCCCGAACGGCGCCGGGAAGTCGACGCTCATCCACATGATGGGCGGGTTCCTGGCTCCGTCGTCCGGCGGCGTCACGCTGGACGGGAAGCCGATATGGCGCAACCCGGGCGCCTACCGCAGCCTGGGTCTCGTCCCCGAACGGGAGTCGGCCTACGACTTCCTCACCGGCGAGCAGTTCATCGTCGCGATGGCGAAGCTGCACAAGCTGCCGGACCCGTCCGCCGCCGCCCGCCGCGCCATCGGCCTGGTGGAGATGGACTACGCCGCCGGACGCCCCATCGGCAACTACTCCAAGGGCATGAAGCAGCGCATCAAGATGGCGTCGGCGCTGGTGCACGATCCGCCCGTCCTCCTGCTGGACGAGCCGTTCAACGGCATGGACCCGCGGCAGCGGCTCCAGCTCATGGACCTCATCACCCGGATGGCCGAGGAGGGACGCACGATCCTGTTCTCCTCGCACATCCTGGAGGAGGTCGAGCGGCTCGCCACCCACATCGAGGTCATCGTGGCGGGCCGGCACGCGGCGTCCGGCGACTTCCGCAAGATCCGGCGGCTGATGACCGACCGGCCGCACATCTTCCTCGTCCGCTCGTCCGACGACCGGCGGCTCGCCGCCTCGATCATCGCGGACGGCTCGGCCCGCAGCGTCCAGCTCACCGACAAGGGGCTGCGGATCGAGGCGGTCGACTTCCAGCGCTTCACCCTGCTGCTCCCGCAGGTCGCCCGCGACGCGGACGTGCGGCTGTGGGAGGTCTCCCCGGCCGACGAGTCCCTCGAAAGCGTCTTCTCCTACCTGGTGGGCCATTCAGCGAGGCAAGGAACCACATGAACCCGACCATTGCGATGATCACGTTCCGCGGGATGCTCGGGCGCAAGCGCGCGCTGCTCCTGCTCGGGCTGCCGCTGATCATGCTGGTGCTCGCGATGGTGCTGCGGGCGACCGGCAACGACGACCTGTCCACCTCCTCGCACGTCCTGCAGCAGTTCGGGCTCGCCACGCTGCTGCCGCTGCTGGCGCTGATCGCCGGCACCGGGGTGATCGGGCCGGAGATCGACGACGGCCAGATCATGTACGTGCTGACGAAGCCGATCCCGCGCGAGGTGATCGTGCTGACGAAGCTCGTCGTGGCGATCGTCCTCGTCACGGCGTTCGCGACCGTCCCGACGCTGCTCGCGGGCCTCGTCCTCACCGGGACGACCGCGCAGCTGACGCCCGCGTTCGCGATCGGCGTCCTCGTCGGCGGCGTCGCCTACAGCGCGGTGTTCGTCGCGCTCGCCGTGGCCAGCCGCAACGCCGTCACGATCGGCCTGCTGTACGCGCTGGTGTGGGAGTCGCTGCTGGGCAGCTTCGCGCCGGGCGCCAAGTCGGCGTCCATCCAGCAGTGGGCCCTGTCCATCACGGACGCGCTGACGGAGGCGTCGCCGGTCCAGTCGACCGTCGACCTGCCGCTGGCGATCACGCTGCTCGTCCTGGTCACCGCCGTGGGGACGCTGCTGGCGACCTTCCGCCTCCGCTCACTCCCGGTCGCGAGCGCCGACTAGCCGTTCCGGCCCGGGAGGAGGCCGAGGTCCATGGCGACGACGACGGCGCGGGTGCGGTCGCCGACGTCCAGTTTCGCGAAGACGCGGAGCAGGTGCGTCTTGACGGTCGCCTCGGCGATGACGAGCCGCCGCCCGATCTCGGTGTTGGACAGGCCGTCGGCCACCGCCCGGAGCACGTCGATCTCCCGGGCGGTCAGCGTCGCCGGCTCCGGGCGGCGCATCCGGGCGACGAGCTTCTCCGCGACGCGGGGCGCGAGGACGGTCTCGCCCCGCGCCGCCGAACGGATCGCCTCGACGAGCTGGTCGCGGGTCGTGTCCTTCAGCAGGTAGCCGATGGCGCCGGCCTCGATCGCGCGCTCGATCTCGGTGTCGGTGTCGTAGGTGGTGAGGACCAGGACGCGGGTCCCGAGCCGGCCGAGCTCGGCGGTGGCGGCGACGCCGTCCATGACGGGCATCCGCAGGTCGAGGAGGGCGACGTCGGGCCGGAGCCGCGCGGCGAGCGCGATCGCCTCCCGGCCGTCGTCCGCCTCGCCGACGATCTCGATGGTGGGTTCGGCGGCCAGCAGCGCGACGACGCCCGCGCGCATGACCGTGTGGTCGTCCACCACGATGATCCTGAGTTTCTCGGTCATGTCATGCCTTTGCGGGAATCATGGCGAGGATCCGGGTGCCGTCGCCGGGGGAGCTGGTCACGTTCAGCTCGCCGCCCAGCTCGGCGAGGCGGCGGCGCATCCCGTCCAGGCCGAAGCCGCGGGACTCCGCCACCATGAAGCCCCGCCCGTCGTCGGTGATCTCCAGCTCGACGCCGTGCGGACGCCGTTCGAGGACGACCCCGACCGTGGACGCGGCGGCGTGCTTGCGGACGTTGGCGAGGGACTCCTGGGTGCAGCGCAGCAGCGCGATCCGGGTCGTCTGGTCGCAGTCGACGTCCGGGAGTTCGGCGTGGACGGCGAGCCCGGTGTCCTCGGCGAACCGGTCGAGGGTGCGGCGCAGCGTCCGGGCGATGGACGAGGGGGCGACGCTGCCCTGATCTGCCGCCCCGACGAGGACGCGTGCCTCGGCGAGGTTCTCCCGCGCGGTCTGCTCGATGGAGGTGAGCTGCTGCGCGCTCCGGTCCGGGTCGGCGCGCAGGCCGTTCCGGGCCGCCTCCGCCAGCACGACGATGGACGCCAGCCCCTGCGCGAGCGTGTCGTGGATCTCCCGGGCGAGGCGTTCGCGCTCGTCGGCGGCGCCCTGCCGGCGCTGCGCCTCGGCGAGCCGCCGCTCGGCGTCCGCGAGGTCGGCGGCGAGGAGGCGCGCGCGCTCGTCGTGCCGCCCGACGACCCGGTGCATCCACAGCCCGAACAGCACCCCGGCCGCGTACCCGATGAGCGCGGCGACCGAGTTGCCGGTGAGCACCTGCCCGTCCGGGGCCGACCGGACGGCCTCGCCTGCCACCGTGGCCGCGGCGGCGGCGCCGCTCAGGACGACCGCGCGCCGCGGACTACCCGCGAAGATCCAGAAGTGCGGGAGCGACACGATGAGCAGCGACGCGGCGCCGTCCATCTGGTAGGAGACGGCGCCGATCCCGGCGACGAGCACGCCCAGGAAGGCGGTCCGGCGGATCACGGGATCGCCGGGGAACGTTCCGGTGAGGGGGTAGCAGAGGACAAGCACCGACAGCAGGGCGAGCGTGGTGGACCGCGTCCCGTCGGGCTGGTCCCACACGGCGATGCCTGGCGGGAGCAGCCCGAGGAGCACCCAGACGGTGACGTACCAGCGGCGCAGTGCCCGCACCTGGGGACGCTCACCGGGCTCCGGCATCGGCATGGCGATCAGCCTATGGCCTGCGAGATCCCCCCAGCCGTCCCGGGCCCGCCGCACGCCCCGCGCCGGCCACCGGCGGCGGTCGCCGAGCAGCGGCATCAGCGCGGCCCGGGTATGCCGTGCGTGTGACATGTCTGTCGAGGTGTGCCGTAGCCCGTGAATGTGACCCGTGTTACAACGGCTCTGGAGGGTACTTGATCATCCCAGACCAGGGAGTGTGCACCCATGTCAGTCACGCGCCGCCAGCTCCTCGCGCGGTCCGGCGCGGTGGGGGCGGGGATCGCCTTCACCGGCGCCGTCGAGCAGCTGTTCGCAGGAAGCGCCGCCGCCGCGCCGACCGGCCGTCATGCCGGGTACGGGCCGCTCGTGCCCGATCCGGAGGGCCTGCTGGACCTGCCGCGCGGGTTCCGGTACACCGTCCTGTCCCGGGAGGGCGAGCCGCTGCGCTCCGGGGAGGGCGCGGTGCCGAGCCACTGCGACGGCATGTCCGCCTTCCCCGGGCGCGGCCGGACGACCTGGCTCGTCCGCAACCACGAGAACCGTCCGGACGCCGCGCACCGGGTGCCGCCGGTCGCGGGCGTCACCTACGACCCCGGGGGCCTCGGCGGCTGCACGGCCCTGGAGATCGACCCTGCCGGGCGCGTGCGCACCGAGCGCGTCGCCATCGCCGGGACGGCCGTCAACTGCGCCGGCGGCCCGACGCCGTGGCGCACCTGGCTGACCTGCGAGGAGACCGAGGACAGGGCCGGCACCGGGAACTACACCAAGGACCACGGGTTCATCTTCGAGGTCGACCCGTACCGGCGGGACCGGACCGTCCCCGAGCCGCTCACCGCGATGGGGCGGTTCCAGCACGAGGCGGTCGCCGTCGACCCGCGCGACGGCACCGTCTACGAGACCGAGGACGCCTTCGAGAAGCCGTTCGGGCTGTTCTACCGCTTCCTGCCGGAGCGGCCGCGGGGCGGTTCCGGCAGCCTGCGCGCAAGCGGACGGCTTGAGGCGCTGTGCGTCCCCGACGTCCCGGACCTGTCGGTCGTGCAGGAGCCCGGCACGGTGTTCGGCCACGTCGAGTGGAAGCGGGTGCCCGATCCGCTGGCGAAGGAGACCGGGATCCGGTTCCAGGACTTCGGCCCGGGCGGCATCACGCACGCGCAGAAGCTGGAGGGCTGCTACTGGGGCGGCGACCGCGTCTACTTCGTGTCGAGCTTCGCGAAGACGGCGGACGGGTCGCGCGCCGACCACTTCGGGCAGGTGTGGTCCTACGAGCCGCACCACCGCCGGCTCACCCTCGTGATCGTGTTCGGCCCCGGCACCGACGTCCAGAAACCCGGCGATTCGCCCGACAACATCTGCCTGGCGCCGCAGGGCGGGCTGATGGTGTGCGAGGACGGGAACGGCGCGCAGTACGTGTTCGGCGTGTCGCGCCGCCGGGAGGTCTACGCGATGGCGCGGAACGGGCAGAACATCGGCACGGAGGACGAGCCCGCGTGGGGCGAGTTCGCCGGCGTCACGTTCTCCCCGGACGAGAGGACCATGTTCGTCAACGTCTACGAGCCGGGCACGACGTTCGCGGTGACCGGCCCCTGGGGCGGCTAGATCCTGCCCTGTTCAGATCCTGCGCTGTTCAGATCCTGCGCTGTTCAGATCCTGCGCAGCCGGACCCGCTGGACGGCGTGGTCACGGTCCTTGTGCAGGACGAGAGTGGCGCGCGCGCGTGTCGGCAGGATGTTGGAGACGAGGTTGATCTCGTTGACGTCCCGCCAAACGCGCTGCGCGAAGGCGGCGGTCTCGTCCTCGTCCAGCTCGCGGGCGTACTTGTGGAAGTAGGAGCGCGGGTCGGTGAACGCGGTGCGGCGGAGCGCGAACAGCCGGTCGACGTACCACTGCCGGATGTCCTCGACCCGCGCGTCCACGTAGATGGAGAAGTCGAAGAGGTCGGACACGCCGAGGGTGCCGGGCGGGGGCGCCTGGAGCACGTTCAGGCCCTCGACGATCAGGATGTCCGGCCGCCGGACGGTCTGCACCGTGTCCGGCACGATGTCGTACTCCAGGTGCGAGTACACGGGGATCGCCGCCTCCGCCGCGCCCGCCTTGATCTCCGAGACGAACCGGACGAGGGCGCGCCGGTCGTAGGACTCGGGGAACCCCTTCCGGTCCATGATCCCGCGCTCGGACAGCACGGCGTTCGGGTACAGGAAGCTGTCGGTCGTCACCAGCTCCACGCTCGGATGCTCCGGCCAGCGGGCCAGCAGCGTGCGCAGCAGCCGCGACGTCGTGGACTTGCCGACCGCGACGCTGCCCGCCACGCCGATGATGAACGGCGTCGGCCGCACCTCGCCGCCGAGGAACCCGCTGACGGTGTCGCGGAGCCGCCAGTCCGCCAGGAAGAACAGGTTGAGCAGCCGGGACAGCGGCAGGTAGACCTCCTCGACCTCGGTGATGTCGATCGGGTCCTTCAGGCCGCGCAGGGCCTCCAGCTCACCGGGCGTGAGCGGCAGCGGCGTATTCTCGCGCAGGGCCCGCCAGGCGTCGCGGGAGAGTTCCACATAGGGGCTAGGCACGCTGTCCCATCCGCTCGTCATGGCTGAACACTAACCATGCCTGTCGGCTGGTCACCGGTATTTCACCGTCGGTTCACGCTAGCGGAACCGCACCACGACTCCTGTGGGTGGGCCCTGGTGAGGACACCGAATAGAGTTGCCGTCATGTGCGGAATCGTGGGGTACGTAGGCGGCCGGCCGGCACTCGACGTGGTCGTCGAGGGGTTGGCGCGGCTGGAGTACCGCGGCTACGACTCGGCCGGAGTGGCCGTGCTGGCCGACGGGAAGCTGGCGACGGCGAAGCGCGCGGGCAAGCTCGCGAACCTGCGGGGGGCCCTGGCGGAGGAACCGCCGCCCGCCGGGACGCTCGGCATGGGGCACACGCGGTGGGCGACGCACGGCCCGCCGAACGACCGCAACGCCCACCCGCACGTCGACTGCACCGGCTCCGTCGCGGTGATCCACAACGGGATCATCGAGAACTTCGCCGCGCTGCGCGCCGAGCTGGAGGAGGGCGGGCACGGCCTCGCGTCCGACACCGACACCGAGGCCGTCGCGCACCTGCTGGAGGACGAGCTGAAGTCCGGCGGCGACCTCGCCGACGCCATGCGCCGCGTCTGCCGCCGGCTGGAGGGCGCGTTCACGCTGGTCGCCGTGCACACCGGCGCGCCGGACCTCGTCGTCGGGGCGCGCCGCAACTCCCCGCTCGTCGTCGGCGTCGGGGACGGCGAGAACTTCCTCGCCAGCGACGTCGCCGCGTTCATCGCGCACACCCGCGACGCGATCGAGCTGGGCCAGGACCAGGTCGTCGAGCTGCGCTCCGGCGGGGTGACCGTCACCGACTTCGACGGGCGCCCGGCCGAGGTGAAGGAGTACCACGTCGACTGGGACGTGTCCGCCGCCGAGAAGGGCGGCTACGACTACTTCATGCTCAAGGAGATCGCCGAGCAGCCGCGCGCCGTGGCCGACACGCTGCTCGGCCGGATCGGCTCCGACGGGCGGCTGCACCTGGACGAGATGCGCATCTCCGACCAGGAGCTCCGCGAGGTCGACAAGATCATCATCGTGGCGTGCGGGACGTCCTTCCACGCCGGCCTGATCGCCAAGTACGCGATCGAGCACTGGGCGGGGCTGCCCTGCGAGGTCGAGCTGGCGAGCGAGTTCCGCTACCGCGACCCGATCCTGTCGCCGACGACGCTGGTCATCGCGATCTCCCAGTCGGGCGAGACGATGGACGCGCTGATGGCCGTCCGGCACGCCCGCGAGCAGAAGGCCAAGCTGCTCGGCATCTGCAACGTCAACGGCTCCACGCTGCCGCGCGAGTGCGACGGCGTCCTCTACACGCACGCCGGGCCGGAGATCGCGGTCGCGTCCACCAAGGCGTTCCTCACCCAGCTCGTCGCCGTCTACCTCATCGCGCTCTACCTCGCGCAGGTGCGCGGCACCAAGTGGGGGGACGAGGTGTTCGCCATGGTGCAGCTCCTGGAGCGGATGCCGGAGAAGGTGGAGAAGGTCCTGGAGACCATGGAGCCCGTCCGCGAGCTGGCCCGGTCGCTGGCGGGCGAGCACTGCGTGCTGTTCCTCGGCCGCCATGTGGGCTTCCCGGTGGCGCTGGAGGGCGCGCTCAAGCTCAAGGAACTCGCCTACATGCATGCCGAGGGCTTCGCCGCCGGCGAGCTGAAGCACGGCCCGATCGCGCTCATCGAGGAGAACCTGCCGGTCGTGGTCGTGGTGCCGCCGCGCGCGCGGGCCGTCCTCCACGACAAGATCGTGTCGAACATCCAGGAGATCCGCGCCCGCGGCGCCCGGACGATCGTCATCGCGGAGGAGGGCGACGAGTCGGTCGAGCCGTACGCGGACACGCTGATCAGCGTCCCGCCCGTCCCGACGCTCCTGCAGCCGCTCGTCACGACCGTCCCGCTCCAGGTGTTCGCGTGCGAGCTGGCGACCGCGAAGGGGCACGACGTCGACCAGCCCCGCAACCTCGCCAAGTCCGTCACGGTCGAGTAGGGCGGCGGCCCGTTCCCGGACGCTTCTCAGCCGCTTTCGAGAGGCGTCCGGGCATGGCGTAACCTGAAGCGGGTAACGGTCCAGTGACTCGCGACCAAAATGCAATTCCCGCACCGTTGTGAGAATCTCAGTCTGGTGTAATTTGCAGTGAGGTTTTCAGGGGCGGTCGAAACGCCCGCCCTTGGCGGCCTCGGTGAACGCCCGCCATTCGGCGAGGCCGAAGGCGAGGCGTGCGGAGACGTCCTCCGTGTCGCGGACGGATATCGCCTCGTCATCGAGACGGGCGACCTCGACGCAGCCGTTGCTGGCGCCGCATCGGGTGCTCCTTCTCCACTGGGCGGGCGGTGTCGCATGGAAACTCATTCCGGCTCCCTGCATCGAAAGTTGCATTGAACGCGGCCGCGCTGCCGGTGCATCAAGCACACGGTAACAAGATCGCAAAAAACGCCTGATCACGAACGGGTGGTGCGGTACCCGTGTGTCAGGCGTGCCGAGGTAGGCCCAGAGTTTCCGGTGGGGTGCGACCAGGCCGGGTCTAGCGTGGGACCCGGCCCGTCCGGCGTGGCCCTTCGCGCGCCCTCGTGAGGCGGCGGTAGCGGGCTCGGCGGCGCTTCAGCGCCGTCTCATCGACCCAGGTCGAATTCGCCCTTCTTGGCCCGTTCGAGGAAATCGCGCCACTCTCCGGACGAGAATGACAGGACCGGGCTCTGCGTGCCGTGCTTGGCGTCACGCGCCCCGATGGGATGGGACGAATCGGCCAGGTTGCCGATTTCGACGCACGTGTTACTCGCCCCGCAGTGGGCGCTTCTCCTCCATTGTGGAGCAGGAGTGGCGAAAGGGGACACTCGGTGCCTTTCACAAGGATTGAGCCCCTCAGCGGACCCGTCACCAGGCGTCTTTGGCCGCGGCGATGCGGCGCCGGGATTGCTCGGCGTCCAGCGCCTGGCCGGCCAGGCTTGAATAGGCGAGGCTGTACATATAGGTGACAGCCTCATCCGCGAAGTGGCTGATTGTCAGGGATTCAACGTGCACGATATCAGGGAAAACGATGTCATGCACAGGTGAGAATTCCAGAAGTATAAACGATTCAGCCAACACCGAGTGTGCGATACCCAAGGGCAGGATCTGTACGTTCACGTTCGGCGACTCGGTCATCCGGCACAGATGTTCGAGCTGCTCGCGCATCACCTTCTGGTCGCCGATCCGGCGCTGCAGGACCGACTCGTCGAGCACCGCCGACAGTTCCAGCGGGTGCGGGCCGTCCAGCAGGGCGCGCCGGCGCATTCGCACGTCGAGGCGGCGTTCCAGTTCCTGCGGGGGCAGCGTGGCCAGGTCGCTCCAGCCGCCGATCACGTGCCGCGCGTAGTTCTCCGTCTGCAGCAGGCCGGGAAAGACGGTGCTGCCCCATTCCCTGGCCGCCGTGGCCTCCGACTCCAGGGCGATGAAATCGGCGAGCGGGCTCGGCAGGTCGCGGTACTCCTCCCACCAGCCGCGCTCGGCGGCGTCCTGCGCCAGGGAGATGAGGTCGGCGTGCCGGGGGTCGTCGACCTCGTACAGCTCCAGCAGCCGCCGGACGTCGCCGATCTTCGCGCCGGTCCGCGCGTTCTCCAGCCGGCTGACCTTGGCGGTGGACCAGGCGAGCCGTTCGGCGACCTCGTCTCCGGTGAGCCCTCTGCGTTCGCGCAGCCTCCGGAGCTCGGCGGCCAGTCGCCGCTGCCGGACGGAGGGACCTCGGGAAGTGCTCATTGCTCGGGCCTCTCCAGTCCCGGCGGACTGATCAGGGCGCATTCTGCCGCACGGGGTGCCGCAGTGCGAATACATCGGAGCGGATGAGGAGGATTCTACGGCCGGAGATTCTTTTGCGCACGTGACACCAAAACTTGCGATGCAAGTTACAAGGTTTTCCGTCGGGGGTTGCGGAGCGCGTTCCCGTGGCACTCTAAGTGTGTGATCGACTGGGGGAGCGGCGGATGAGGTACGCGCACGAGGTCGGCAAGGTGCGGGCGGCCGAGCGGGCCCTGATGGCCCGGCTCCCGGACGGCGCCCTCATGCAGCGCGCCGCCGCCGGCCTCGCCTCGGTCTGCGCCCGCATCCTGCCCGCCGTGTACGGATCCCGCGTCGTCCTCCTGGTCGGCGGCGGCGACAACGGGGGCGACGCCCTCTACGCCGGGGCCCGGCTCGCCCGGCGCGGCTCCCGGGTGCACGCCGTCCAGGCCGGTTCCACGATCCACGAGGCCGGGCTGGCCGCGCTGCGCGCCGCCGGCGGGCGCCTCCTGTCCGGCGGCGAGGACGCCGCCATCGCCGGCGCCGACCTGATCATCGACGGCCTCACCGGGATCGGCGGCACCGGCGGGCTCCGCGACCCGCACGCCCGGTACGCCGCCCTCGCCTCCGAATCCGCCGCCCTCGTCGTCGCCTGCGACGTGCCGAGCGGCGTGGACGCGAGCACCGGCCGCGTCGCGGGCACCGCCGTCCACGCCGACGTCACCGTCACGTTCGGGACGCACAAGCCGGGCCTTCTCATCGATCCCGGCGCGTCCTACTGCGGAGTGGTCGAACTGGTCGATATCGGGCTCGGCCCCGACCTGCCCGACCCGGACGTCGTCGCGGCGCGCCCGCCGGACGTCCAGCCGCCCGAGCCGGGCCCCGAGTCCGACAAGTACCGCCGCGGCGTCCTCGGCATCCTCGCGGGCGGCCCCGAGTTCACCGGCGCGGCCGTCCTGTGCACCGGTGGCGCCGTCCACGGCGGCGCGGGCATGGTCCGCTTCGCCTCCGTCGCGCACCCGGTCGAGCTCGTCCGGCACCGCTGGCCCGAGGCCGTCACCACGGTCATCGAGCCGGGCCGCCACGATGCCAAGGTCCTCGAACGCATCGGACGCGTCCAGGCCTGGGTCGTCGGGCCCGGCCTCGGCACGGGCGAGGCCGCCGAATCCCTCCTCGAAGCCGTCCTGTCCACCGACCTGCCCGTCCTGGTGGACGCCGACGGCCTCACCGTCCTGTCCCGCCGCCGCGACCTGCTGGGCCGGGCCGCCCCGACCGTCCTCACCCCGCACGCGGGCGAGCTCTCCCGCCTCATCGCCGCCGACCGCGCCGACATCGAGGCCGCCCGCCTCGACCACGTCCGCCGCGCCGCCGCCGAACTCTCGGCGACCGTCCTCCTCAAGGGCTCCACCACACTCGTCGCCGAGGCGGACCGCCCCGTCCGGGTGAACCCGACCGGCACCCCGCGCCTCGCCACGGCAGGCACGGGCGACGTGCTGTCCGGCCTGACAGGCGCCCTCCTGGCCGGCGGCCTCCCCGCCATGGACGCGGCCGCCGCCGGCGCCTACCTCCACGGCCTGGCCGCCCGCCTGGCCGCCGCCCCCACCCCCGGCCCGGATTCCCCCATAAGCGCCGACGACGTCATAAAGTCCCTCCCCGCCGCCTTCCGCGCCATCACCCAGTGAGCCGCCATCGCCGCACTCCGATGACGCGCCAACCGCAGGGCGATCGTCCTTAAGCTGAGGACGCAACGGCCTGAGCGTTGCGATCGCGTGCGAAGCCAGGTTTCGAGCCTGCGAGAAACCTGATCGCGCAGCGAGCCCCTGGGCGAGCCGGAGCGATGCAGCGATCGCCGCGTGGCCCGTTGAAGGAGGGCGCTCCAGCGCCCGACGCCGAGGGCGGCGCAATCAACACAGCGATCGCCGCGTGGCCCGTTGAAGGAGGGCGCTCCAGCGCCCGACGCCGAGGGCGGCGCAATCAACACAGCGATCGCCGCGTGGTCCGTTGAAGGAGGGCGCTCCAGCGCCCGACGCCGAGGGCGAAGCAATAAATTGGTGCCATGAGGGTTCCTGCGGAGGCGCGCGTCGATCTGGCCGCCATCGGCGACAACATCGGGCTGCTGCGCGAGCATGCCGGGGGCGCCGAGGTCATGGCCATGGTGAAGGCGGAGGCGTACGGGCACGGGCTGGTGGAGGCCGCCCGGGCCGCGCTCGCCGGCGGCGCGTCGTGGCTCGGGGTGGCGAAGCTGGCGGAGGCGCTGCGGCTGCGGGAGGCGGGCCTCACCGTCCGGACGCTGGTGTGCCTGGGCGTGCCCGGTGAGCCGTACGAGGAGGCCGTCGCGCGGGACGTCGATCTGACCGTGGGGGCGGTCTGGCTGCTGGACGAGGTCGTCCGGGCGGCGGAGCGGGCGGGACGCCAGGCGCGGGTGCACCTCAAGGCCGACACGGGCATGTCGCGGGGCGGTGCGTGCGGCGCGGACTGGGAGGCGCTGGTCGGCGCGGCGCTGAAGGCGGAGGCCACCGGCCATGTGCGGGTGGCCGGGGTGATGTCGCACTTCGCCTGCGCGGACGAGCCGGGCCACCCCTCGATCGCGGCGCAGCTCGGCGCGTTCACCGAGATGGTGGCGCACGCGGAGCGGGCGGGGGCGCGGTTCGAGGTCCGGCATCTGGCGAACTCGGCGGCGACGCTGACGCTTCCGGAGGCGCGGTTCGATCTCGTCCGGCCGGGGATCGCGATCTACGGGCTGACGCCGGTGCCGCGGCTCGGGACGTTCGGGCTGCGCCCCGCGATGACGCTGGTGGCGGACGCTGCGCTGGTCAAGCGGGTTCCAGCAGGTCGTGGAGTGTCATACGGTCACACGTACACCACGCGTGAGGCGACCACCTTGGCCGTCGTGCCCGTCGGGTACGGCGACGGGATCCCGAGGCACGGCTCCAACGTCCTGGAGGTTCTCGCGGGTGGGCGCCGCAGGACGATCGCCGGGAGGGTCTGCATGGACCAGTTCGTCATCGACCTCGGCGACGACCGGCTGTCGGCGGGTGACGAGATCATCCTGTTCGGGCCGGGCGACCTTGGCGAGCCGACCGCGCAGGAGTGGGCGGACGCACTGGGCACGATCTCCTACGAGATCGTCACCCGCATCGGGTCCCGGGTGCCGAGGGCGTATCCGGGACGGGCGCTGTAGGGGGCGCGTGCATGGACAGCAGGAGCAGGCGCAGGATCGGCGTCACGGCCGCGGGCATCGGCGCGGCGGGCGTGGGCGCGGCCGTCGGGCTGCGGCACTTCGCCGTCGGCCGGGTGCGGCTGCGGCCCGACCCGGACGCCGGCGAGCCGTTCGGCCGGCTGCGCGGCCGGGAGCTGACCGTCGAGGCCGATGACGGCGTCCCGCTGCATGTGGAGGTGGACGGCCCCGACGACGCCGGCCTCACGGTCGTCTTCTCCCACGGCTACACCCTCAACCAGGATTCCTGGCACTACCAGCGCCGCGACCTTCAGGGCTCGCTGCGGACGGTGTTCTGGGACCAGCGCAGCCACGGCCGGTCGGGGCGCAGCGAACCGTGGCACGCGACGGTCGACCAGACCGGCGACGACCTGTTCGCCGTGCTGAAGGCGACGGTCGGCCCGGACGAGCCCGTCGTCCTCGTCGGGCATTCCATGGGCGGAATGTCGATCATGGCGCTGGCCGAACGGCATCCCGAGCTGTTCGACCGGCAGGTCGTGGGGGTCGCGCTCGTCAACACGTCCTGCGGCGATCTGGCGGAGATGACGCTCGGGCTGCCGCTGGTGCTGGCCAAGGTCCTCCGGCCGCTGGCGCCGGGGACGCTGCGCGGCCTCGGCCGCCGCGCCGACCTGGTGGACAGGGCCCGGGGGCTGGGCGCCGACCTCGCGTTCGTCGTCACCCGCAAGATGGCGTTCGCCGACAGGTACGTGAGCCCGTCCGTCGTCGACTTCCTGGAGCAGATGATCAGGGCGACGCCGATCGACGTGATCGCGGAGTTCTATCCGGCGCTGATCGGCCATGACAAGAGCGGCTGCCTCGGCGTCCTCGGCGGGGTGCCGACGCTGATCCTGGCCGGGGGACGGGACCGGCTGACCCCGGTCGAGCACGCGCGCCGCATCGCCGAGGCGCTGCCGGAGGCGGAGCTGGTCGAGGTGGAGGTGGCCGGGCACGTGCTGCCGCTGGAGTACCCGGGGGTCGTGACCGGCGGGCTCCGGCGGCTGATCGCCCGCGTCCGGCCCGGATACGAGGAGGAGCGCACCGCGTGAAGACGATCACCGTCACCGTGCCCACCGCGGCGGACATGCACGAGCTGGGGCTGCGCCTCGCCGGCCTGCTGCGGGCGGGCGACCTGCTCGTGATGACGGGGCATCTCGGCGCGGGCAAGACGACGCTCACCCAGGGGATCGGCGAGGGCCTGAAGGTGCGGGGGCCGATCACCTCGCCGACGTTCGTGATCGCGCGGGTGCATCCGTCGCTCGCGGGCGGGCCGCCGCTGGTGCACGTGGACGCATACCGGCTGGGTGGTTTCGCCGAGTTGGACGATCTCGATCTGGACGCGTCCGTCGCGGAATCGGTGACGATCGTGGAATGGGGCGAAGGGCTCGCGGAGGGCCTCGCCGAGGACCGTCTGGAACTGATCATTTCTCGCGGGGACGGGCCCGGAGAGGAGCGCGAAGTAAGGATCGTCGGGGTCGGTCATCGCTGGTCCGACCTGGACCTCGACGCTGGATGACGCCCCCTGGGCGACTTCTGCGGTTTTTGCCAAGCGGGGGTAGACCACATTACGGCTACATGTCGTACTCTTTGCCGGAACGAACCTCACCTAACACGACATATCGATTTCCTCGGGAGTGGGAACCGGTGAGTGGTAGCCATCGCAGCGGTAGTGACCGCGACAGCTATCGCGGTTCGGGCGGTGGCCAGGTGCCAGGCGGCGGTTACCGGCCGGACGGCGGCGGATACGCCTCGGGCGGCGGGGAGTACGGGCCGTACCAGAGCGGCCGTGACTCCGGCCCTGCCCAGGGGACCGGCGGCCAGCCGACCGGCGGCCACCCGACCGGTGGTTACTCGAGCGAGTCCGGCCAGTACCGGCCGGAGTCGAGCCAGTACCGGCGGGACGGCGGCCCCTACCGGCGCGAGTCGAGCCAGTACCAGCGGGAGAGCGGTCCCTACCAGCGAGAGACCGGCCCCTACCAGTCCGGCAGCGGCGGATACCGGTCCGGCAGCGGCGGCTACGGCGCCGGTGCCGGCGGCCGCCGTACCGACAGCGGCGGTTACCGGTCCGGCAGCGGCAGCTACCGCACCGGCAGTCACCGGGTCGCCCGCGAACGCCGCGGCGGACGGCGCTGGGCCGCCGTCCTGGCGGGCCTCGGCGCCGGCGTCGGTGTCTGCGTCCTCGCGGTCTTCGTCATCCTGAGGGGGGTCGGCGCGAGCGACGGCAAGGACGGCGGCCAGGTCGTCGGGAGCGGCGCCGCCGAGAGCTCCCCGACGGCGAAGGGCGAGCGCTCCCTCGTCCCCGACTCCTGCACGATCGTCGGCCAGGACCTCGTCGACAGGCTGGCGCCCGGCTCCGAGCGGACCCAGGCCGACAGCTACCAGAGCAACGAGCGGCAGAACCAGTGCGTGTGGGGCGCCTACGCGGGCGACACCAAGCGGCAGCTCACCCTTGAGCTCCGCGCGATCGCCGGAAGCGCCGAGCAGACGCCCACGGACGCCGCGACCCGGACGTTCACGTCCGAGCGGACCGCCGACGAGTCCGGCAAGGGGCTGCTGCCCGGCCAGAAGCTCACCGACAAGATCCGCCTCGACGGCGTCGGCGACGACGGCTACCTCGTCTACAGCGTCGACGACAAGCAGGGGGGCGGCGAGGCCGTCGGCAACGTCCGGATCGCGAACGTCCTCATCACGATCCACTACTCGGGCTCCGACGACGGCGACCCGCTGTCGTCCAAGTCGGCCACGGGCGGCGCCACCGAGGTCGCCAAGTCCGTGATCCAGACCCTCGGCCAGGGCTGAGCCGCCCCGGGGACGGGCCACCGCCGTCCACCTGACCGGTAGGCTTACAACCCGTGCTGGTCTTGGCTTTCGATACCGCGACCGCCGCGATCACCGTGGCGCTGTACGAGTGGATTCCGGGCGAGGGTGCCGTGCCGCGCGGCGTGGCCGAGGCCGTCGACCGGCGTCGGCACACCGAGCTGCTCACCCCGTCCATCGCGCAGGTGATGGCGGAGGCCGGTGCCGCACCGGCCGACCTGAGCGCGATCGCCGTCGGCGTCGGGCCCGGCCCCTACACGGGGCTCCGTGTCGGGCTCGTCACGGGCCGCGCCATGGGCGAGGCCCTGAGCATCCCTGTGCACGGTGTCTGCACGCTGGACATCATCGCCTGGGCCACCGGCAGGGAGGCGCCGTTCGTCGTCGCCACCGATGCCCGTCGCAAAGAGGTCTACTGGGCGCGGTACGACTCGGCCCGCGCGCGCGCCACCGAGCCTGCCGTGGGCCCGCCGTCGGACGTCCCGGAAGGAATGCCCGTCGTCGGCGAGGGCGGCGCGCTCTACCCGGAGATCCTCGGAGATTCCGGCCACGAGCCCCTGCTGCCGGCCGCCGGCGCCCTCGCGGAGCTGACCATCGCCCGCCTGGCCGGTCTCAAGGTGCCCGAACTCCTCCCGCCGGAGCCGCTCTACCTGCGCAGACCGGACGCGAAGGAGCCGGGCCCCCGCAAGAAGGTGACCCCGGCATGAGCGGCGTCGTCCTGCGGCCCATGAAGGACGCCGACCTGCCGGCCGTCCACCGGCTGGAGAGGCTGCTGTTCCCCGAGGACGCCTGGAGCGAGGAGATGCTCCGCGGCGAGCTGGCCGACCAGCCGCGCACCCGGCACTACGTCGTCGCCGAGGAGCCCGGCGGCGAGATCGTCGGCTACGCGGGCCTGGCCGCGGCGGGCGGGCAGGCCGACGTGCAGACCATCGGGGTCCGGGCCGACCGGCGCAAGAGCGGCGTGGGCGCGGCGCTGCTCACCGAACTGCTGGACGAGGCCGCCCGCCGCAACAGCGAGACTGTCTTCCTGGAGGTCCGCGCCGACAACGACGCAGCCCACCGCCTCTACGAGCGGTTCGGGTTCGTCAGGGTCGGCCTCCGCAAGCGCTACTACCAGCCCTCGAACGTGGACGCGATCGTCATGAGCCGCTCGCTCCGGCCGCGTCCGCCCATGGGCTTCAAACGGGAGGACCGATGATCCGGGACGAACCGCTGGTGCTCGGGATCGAGACCTCGTGCGACGAGACGGGGGTCGGGATCGTCCGCGGGCACACGCTGCTGGCGGACGCCATCGCCTCCAGCGTCGACCAGCACGCCCGGTTCGGCGGCGTCGTGCCGGAGGTCGCCTCGCGCGCGCACCTGGAGGCGATGACGCCGACCATCGAGCGCGCGCTCGCGGACGCCGGCCTGGTGCTGGCCGACGTGGACGCGTTCGCGGTCACCGCCGGCCCCGGCCTGCCCGGCGCGCTGATGGTCGGCGTCGCCGCCGCGAAGGCGTACGCGCTGTCGCTCGGCAAGCCGCTGTACGGCGTCAACCACCTGGCCGCGCACGTGTGCGTCGACCAGCTCGAACACGGACCGCTGCCCAAGCCGTGCGTGGCGCTGCTGGTGTCGGGCGGGCACTCGTCGATCCTGCTCGTCCCGGACGTGACCGGCGACGTGCGCTCCCTCGGCAGCACCGTGGACGACGCGGCGGGCGAGGCGTTCGACAAGGTCGCGCGCGTTCTCGACCTCGGGTTCCCCGGCGGCCCGGTCATCGACCGCATGGCCCGCGAGGGCGACCCGGCCGCGATCGCGTTCCCGCGCGGCAAGTACAACGACGGGACCTACGACTTCTCGTTCTCCGGGCTGAAGACGGCGGTGGCCCGCTGGGTCGAGGCCAAGGAGCGCGCCGGCGAGCCCGTCCCGGTCGCGGACGTGGCCGCGTCCTTCCAGGAGGCCGTGGTCGACGTCCTGACGCAGAAGGCCCTGAAGGTCTGCAAGGACAACGGCGTCCACGACCTGCTGATCGGCGGCGGCGTCGCCGCCAACTCCCGGCTGCGGGCCCTGGCCGCCGCGCGCTGCGAGGCGGCGGGCGTGCGGTTGCGCGTCCCGCGCCCGAAGCTGTGCACCGACAACGGCGCGATGGTCGCCGCCCTCGGCTCCGAACTGGTCGCGTGCGGCGTGTCGCCCTCGACCCTGGAACTCCCCGCCGACTCCAGCCTTCCCATCGAGGCCGTGACCCTCTGACGAGCGCCGCGCCCCCGACGAGCGGGGTTCAGCAGTCGGACAGGAGTTTGGCCAGGTAGTCCTCGAAGAGGGGGACCTTGGCCTCGTCCATGGTGCAGTCGTCGTCTTCGGGGAGCAGGTCGAGGAGGCAGCGGACGTCCCAGTACGGGTCGTGGACGTGGCCGCCGGAGACCTGGTCGAACGAGGACAGGAACCGGTCGGCGACGGACACCCCGTAGCGAAGGGCCAGGCCGCGGCGCATGCAGGCGATGTCGACGGCGACGGGGCCCGACGAGGCGTCCGACCAGTCGACGACGCCGGTGAGCTTGCCGTAGGACCACAGCGTGTTGTCGGCGTGGTAGTCGCGGTGGATGAAGCGGGCGGGCGCCTCGGGGGCGGGACGGGCGGCGGCCTCGAAGGCGCGTTCCCACAGCGCGGGGCGGAGCGCGTGCTTGGGCGGGCGCCGCACGTCCAGCCGGTTGTGCGGGACGTACGGGGGCATCGTGGACGCGCCGTTCAGCGCGTGCACCGCCAGCAGCGCGGCGGCCGCCTGGATGAGGTATTCGGGCAGGTCGTCGGGGGACGGCCGGGGCGGGTGGCCGGGGAGCCGGGTGATGAGCAGCGCCGGGACGTCGCAGTAGGCGCCGGCGGGGTCGGCGGCGACGAGGGCCGGGGTGGGGATCTCGCAGCCGGCGAGGAGCGCGAGCGCGGCGATCTCGCGTTCGGGGCAGAAGTCGGCGTCGTTGTAGCCGCGCCGTGCGGGGTCGCGCGACGTCCAGCGGCGCAGGACGAGCCGGTGCTCGCTGCCCGAGCCGCTCTCCACGAGCAGGGCGTGGTTGGTGTGCGCGGTGCCGCCGGCGAGCGGCCGCACCACGCGCACCTCGGCGCCCTTGCCGAGGCACTCCTCGACCCAGCGCAGGGTGGGGAGGCCGGGCGCGGAGCCGGTCGGCAGGCAGGGAGCCGGTGTGCGAGTCACCCGATCCATGAAAACGGATTCCGCGGGGTATCGGGAGTGATTTTGCGAAGACGGAACGTAACAAATTGCACGTCAGTACGGGCCTGTCCCTGGAGAACCTTCGGGTCGTCGCGGTCGTTTGTGGGACAAAAACCGCGGATTTCGTCGGGTATCCGGAACCCCCGGGCGGGGCCACCTCGCGCCCCGCCCGGGGGTTCCGGCTCAGTCCTTGGGTTCGCGGCGGGGACGCAGGAGGGCCTCGGCCAGCGCGAGCATCGTCTCCTCCAGCGTGGACAGACGCTTCAGCACGTCCTCGTGCACCGCGTTGACCTGCTTGGAGACGTCGTCGTGGACGCCGTCGACCTTCCGGCCGACCTCGTCCTCGACGTGCAGGAAACGCTTGGCGAAGTCGGCCTGCGCGGTGTCGGCGCGCCGTCCGGCCTCGTCCTGCATGTGCTCCACGCGCCGCGCGAACTCCGCCTGGACGCCGCCGACCTGCCGCGCGACGTCCTCGTGCATGTTGCCGAGCTGCTTGGCGACGTCCTCGTGGATCGTGCCGACCTGCCGCGTGACGTCCTCGTGGATGTCGCCGATCCGCTTGCCGAAGTCGTCGTGGACGCTGCTGACCTGCCGCGTCACCTCGTTGTGCACCGATTCGACCTGCTTGGCGACGTCCGCGTGCACCGACTCGACGCGGCGGGAGACCATGTCGACCTGCGCGGTGAACTCCTCCAGCGCGCCGTCGACCCGCTTGGCGACCGCCGAGTGGATGTTCTCGATGCGCTTGCGGACGTCGTCGTGCCCGTCCTCGAACCGGCGGGAGAACTCGTCCATGCGCTTGGCGACGTCGCCGTAGGCCGTCTCGGCGACCTGCGCCACGGCCGCCCTGACCTCCGCGCGGTCCGGCCGGGCGCGCAGCTCCTCGATCAGCGGGTCGACCGCCTCGGCGAGGTGCTTCTCCAGCGCGTCGAACCGGTCGCCGTACTCGGCCTCGGGACGCTGCGCGAGGTCGCCCAGCAGGCGGTGCAGCTCGGTGATCTCCAGGGTGGCGGGGAGCCGGCCGATCCGCTCGCCTACCCCGTCGATGCGGCCGTCGAGGCTCTCGAACCGCCCGTCCACGCCCTCCAGCCTGCCGGACAGCCCTTCCAGCCGCCCGTCGACGCCGTCCAGCCGCCCGTCCAGCCCGTCGAGCCGTCCGCCGACGCCCTCGACCCGGCCGCTGACCGCCTCGAGCCCCTGCTCCATCCGCTCGGCCATCTCGCCGAGCGCCTGGTCGACCCGTGCCGTGACCCCGTTGACCGAGTGTTCGAGCCGCTCGGACCGGTGGCCCAGTTCGGCCAGCGACTTGTCGAGCCGGTTGAAGCGGACGGACCCGGCCTCCATGCTGCCCTGGAGCTTGTCCATCCGCTTGGCCATCTCGTCCATGCGCTGGGACGCCTGCTGCGCGGCGTCGGCGATGTGCTGCGCCGAGTCGAGGACGGCCTGGATCCGGGTCAGGCCCTCGTCGACGTTCTCGGCGACGACGCCGACGTCGGCCCACAGCGCGGGCAACTCGGCGACGGGCTTGACCCGCTCGCCGAACGACTCGATGTGCTCGGCCAGTCCTTCGGCCCATTCCGGGGGCTTGCCGGACAGTTCGTCGACCTGCCCGCGGACGCTCTCGATCTGCCCGGTCAGCCCGCTGAGCTCCCGCTCGCGGACCTCGCGGAGCAGCCACTCCATGCCTTCCAGCCGCTGCCGAATCTCGTCCAGGACCTGACCCTGTGAGCGCTGTTCATAGACGTGGTCCTGCGCCGCACGGGCGAGCAACTCCCGCATCCGATCCGAGACCGGTTGACCCCCCGTCTGCAGGAAGTTGTGATTCGTTTCCACCCGATGCTCCTTCGTGTGCCGGCGCGACGAAATGACGCACGGCAAATGAATCTGTGAGATGGCCACTGTAGTGCGTGTGGAGGGCCGCTAAAACGGGTAGCAGAGAAGATTGCGAGTTCTGCGGAATGCGCCTGTTATCCGGCTGGGGTGAATAGCGAGGGATGGCGGTGCGCTGGGTGGGTTCACCGCTTCGCGGCAATCGCGGGGATCATGGCGATGGGGTGGTGGTTCGGAGCCGCTCGGGGTGGTGCCGTGTCCGTACATCTCGTCCTAAATCGGCAGTTCCCGGAGCGGGTCCGAGCGTGGACGGCCGACGCGTGCCCGCGGTGACGCGACGCTCGCGGTAAGGATTCCGGCCCCATTTCGGAAGGTATTCCGCGGCACCGAAGTCCCCGCCGATGAACCCGCCTCGGTGTTTTCGGCGCGTGGGTCCCGGTGCGCCGATTCGCGGCCGGTGCCGTGCCCTTGCCGGGTGCCCGCAATTCCCTGGCGAACACGATGCCGGGAAAGGTCGATGATTTGCACCGCCGTGGCGCGTCGCGCATCCCCGCTTGGCGTTGGCCGTCCGGGCGGAAGATCTTTGGGCACGGTTCGCGGCCGGCCGCCGCGCCGGGCGGGTCAGACCGTCCGGGCAGGGCGCGGTCAGGGAGCCGGGACGGGACGGGTGAGCAGCGCGACCGGGTCGCGCCCGACGCGCGTCACCACCACGGTCGACTCCGTGCCGCCGCGGCCCGCGCGGCGTCCGCCGAAGCCGAGATCGCGCCGCAGCCGGTCGACGTCAACGGCCGAGCCGCGCTTCTTGACGGTCAGCACGCCGACCTCGCGGCGCCGGAGCTCCGCGCGCAGGCGTTTCACCGAAAACGGCAGCACGTCCTCGATCTCGTAGGCGGACGCGAACGGTGTCGGGCATAGCCGGTCGGACGTGATGTACGCGATGTGCGGATCCGCAAGCCCGCCGCCGACCAGCTCTGCCACCTCACCCACCAGATGGGCGCGAATCACCGCTCCGTCAGGCTCGTACAGGTAACGTCCCCAGGCGCGCACATCCGGGACGTCCAAGCCTTGCGGGGTGAGCGTCCAGACCTCCGGATCGGTGTCGGACGAGAGCAGCGTGGCCCGGCGACCAACGTCCCCCGCGAGCGACCCCAGCCAGAGGGCCGCCTCCTTGACGTCGCCGTGGACCGACACCCACTCGGCCTCCGCGCCGTCAGGCACGGCCTTATGCGGGATGCCGGGCGCCACCTTGACGCACGCCGCGGGCACCTTCTGCGCCATCTCCAGGACGACGTCGAGTGGCGGCTCATAGGAACGTGGATCGAAGACCCTGCCGCGCGCTGTACGGCGTCCAGGGTCGGCGAAGACCGCGTCGAACCCGTCCGGTGTGACCTTGGTGGCATCCCCAACGCGTACAGAGGCGTCCAGGCCGAAAACGGCCACATTCGCCTGCGCCACCTCGGCCGTCAACGGGTCGACTTCCACACCCTCTCCGGCTAGGCCCGCGCGCCCCCGTGCGAGGAGGTCGGCCCCTATCCCGCACCCCAGTTCCAGCACACGCGCGCCGTCCAGACGGGTGGCGAACCGTCGAGCACGATGCGCCGCCACACTCGCGCGGGTCGACTGCTCAAGACCTGCCTGCGTGAAGTACATGCGATCGGCGTCCGGACCGAACTTGACCCGCGCCCGCTCCCGCAGCCGCACCTGCGTGAGGGCCGCCGCCACGAGCGCGGGGTCGTGCCGTTCACGCAGGTGCGTCGCCGTCGCGAGCAAGCCGTCCTCGCTCAGGTCCGCGGCGGACGCCTCGCCAAGGAGTGCCTGGCCTGAGGGTGTGCGCAGGGCCCGGAACGACACGATGTCCATAAGCTGAAATTAGCTGCCGGTGAACACTGCCGGGCTCGCCCGTGTCCGTGTTGACGGGCTCCCGAGCACGGAATAGTCTCCATGACTGGCACTCTCGTAGCGAGAGTGCCAACACAGCGACGAAGGTCGGTCTGGCACCCGCGACGGCAGGCCGGTCCAGGGTCGCCTCTTCTGTCACATGTGCTGGTCGGTCATCCGTGGCCGGCCGAGGACCAATCGAAGGGGAGGTCAGATCGTGACGACCGCCACCAAGGTTGTTCTCAAGCCGCTTGAGGACCGCATCGTCGTCCAGCCGCTTGAGGCCGAGACCACCACCGCGTCGGGCCTGGTGATTCCGGACACCGCCAAGGAGAAGCCCCAGGAGGGCACCGTCCTTGCCGTTGGCCCGGGTCGCGTCGACGACAAGGGCGAGCGCGTCCCGGTCGACGTCAAGGTCGGCGAGGTCGTGCTCTACAGCAAGTACGGCGGCACCGAGGTCAAGTACAACAACGAGGACTACCTCGTTCTCTCGGCCCGCGACGTGCTCGCGGTCATCGAGAAGTAATCACCGAGACGTGATGCACCCGCCCCGGTCGGCGCCGCCTTCGGCGGGGCTGCCGGGGCGGATCGCGTAAAAGAGGAGTATCCGCATGGCGAAGATCCTGGAGTTCGAGGAGGACGCTCGCCGGGCTCTTGAGCGCGGCGTCAACGCTCTCGCGGACGCCGTCAAGGTGACGATCGGCCCGCGCGGCCGCAACGTCGTCATCGACAAGAAGTTCGGCGCGCCGACGATCACCAACGACGGCGTCACCATCGCCCGCGAGGTGGAGCTGGAGGACCCCTACGAGAACCTCGGGGCCCAGCTCGCCAAGGAAGTGGCGACCAAGACCAACGACATCGCGGGCGACGGCACCACCACGGCGACCGTCCTCGCGCAGGCCCTGGTACGCGAGGGCACCCGCAACGTGGCGGCCGGCGCGTCCCCGCTCGGGCTGAAGCGCGGCATCGACGCGGCCGCCCAGTTCGTGTCCGACCAGCTCCTCAAGTCGGCCCGCGAGGTCGAGGAGAAGGGCGAGATCGCGCACGTCGCGACCATCTCCGCGCAGGACGCGCAGATCGGCGAGCTGATCGCCGAGGCGTTCGAGAAGGTCGGCAAGGACGGCGTCATCACCGTCGAGGAGGCCCACACCATGGGCCTCGAGCTGGAGTTCACCGAGGGCCTCCAGTTCGACAAGGGCTACCTGTCGCCGCACATGGTCACCGACCACGAGCGCATGGAGGCCGTCCTGGAGGACGCCTACGTGCTGATCGTGGACGGCAAGATCTCCAACGTGCAGGAGTTCCTGCCGCTGGCCGAGAAGGTCGCGCAGACCAAGAAGCCGCTGCTCGTGGTGGCCGAGGACGTCGAGGGCGAGGCCCTGGCGCTGCTGGTCGCCAACAAGATCCGCGGCACGTTCCTCTCGGTCGCGGTCAAGGCGCCGGGCTTCGGCGACCGCCGCAAGGCGATGCTGGGCGACATGGCCACCCTGACCGGCGGCCAGGTCGTCAGCGAGGCCATCGGCCTCAAGCTCGACTCCATCGGCATCGAGGACCTCGGCCGCGCCCGGCGGATCACCGTCACCAAGGACAACACCACCATCGTCGACGGTGAGGGCTCCGCGGACGAGATCAACGCCCGGGTCAACCAGATCAAGGTCGAGATCGAGAACAGCGACTCCGACTGGGACCGCGAGAAGCTGCAGGAGCGCCTGGCCAAGCTGGCGGGCGGCGTCTGCGTGCTGCGCGTCGGCGCGGCCACCGAGGTGGAGCTGAAGGAGAAGAAGCACCGCCTCGAGGACGCCATCTCGGCGACCCGCGCGGCGATCGAGGAGGGCATCGTCTCCGGCGGCGGCAGCGCGCTGGTGCACGTGGCCAAGGAGGGCTTCGACACCCTCGGCCTGTCCGGCGACGAGGCCACCGGCGCCGAGGCGGTCCGCCGCGCGCTGGTCGAGCCGCTGCGCTGGATCTCCGAGAACGCCGGCCAGGAGGGCTACGTCGTCGTCTCCAAGGTCCAGGCGCTGCAGGCCGGCCACGGCTACAACGCCGCGACCGACGAGTACGGCGACCTGATCGCCCAGGGCGTCATCGACCCGGTGAAGGTGACCCGCTCCGCGGTCACCAACGCCGCCTCGATCGCGGGCATGCTCCTCACCACCGAGGCGCTCGTCGTCGAGAAGCCGGAAGAGGCCGAAGAGCCCGCCGGCGGTCACGGCCACGGGCACGGTCACGGCCACTGAGCCGTCCGGAAGCCGGATCGGCAGGCCCCCGCCCGCTCGGGCGGGGGCCTTGCCTTGTGCCGGTCAGTGAGCGTGCCGGTCAGTGAGCGTGCCGGTCAGTGAGCGTGCCGGTCAGTGAGCGTGCCGGTCAGTGAGCGTGCCGGTCAATGGGCTGGGCGTCGCCTGCCGGAGTGTCGGAATTCCGTGACGCCGGGCAGCGAAATGAGTGCGCAGCGTAGTATCGCCAGGTTTGTTTCAGCACTGTGACCATTCCGTTGTCAACGACGGGGCAGACACGCCCGTCGGTGCTGGGCATCATGCTTGACGTGACCGAGGGATGCTACGCCGGGACCATGACCGCGCGCGCTGCCGAACCCTCGGGAGGGCCGGCCCCGCCGGCGCCCCGCGACACCGGTCGCGGCGCGCGGGCGCTGCGTGCCGCGCACGCGGGCGACGGAGACCTCCGGGAGCTGACGAACCTCGCCGTCCAGGGCGACCCGGGCGCCATCGAGGTCCTCATCGCCGAGGTGCGTCCCATGATCGTCCGGTACTGCCGGGCCCGGCTCGGCCGGGTCTCCGGGCAGTACCACATCGCCGACGACGTGGCCCAGGAAGTCTGCATCGCCGTCCTGTCGGCCCTGCCCCGCTACCGGGACATGGGCCGCCCCTTCGCCTCCTTCGTCTTCGGCATCGCCGCGCACAAGATCGCGGACGCGCTGCGCAGCGCGGTCCGCGCGGCCGTGCCCACCGAGGACCTCCCGGACGGTCCCGACGACCGCCCCGGCCCCGAGGAGACGGTGGTCCGCTACATCGAGGCGCAGCGCGCCCGCGATCTGCTGACCCGGCTGCCCGAACACCAGCGCGAGCTGGTGCTGCTGCGGGTCGTCGCGGGCCTGTCGGCCGAGGAGACCGGTAACGTCCTCGGCATGTCCGCCGGGGCGGTGCGGGTCGCGCAGCACCGGGCCCTCGCCCGGCTCCGGGCGATGGCCAGAGAGGAGTCGATCGCTTGACCGAGCGAGGCCCCCTCACCGGCATCGGGGGCGCCCCGAATCCGGCCGGGCCCTCGCACTCCGGTGATGCCCCGGCGCCGGCGGCCCGGCCCGCGGACCTGGCCGCGGTCCGCCGGACCGACGCCCTCGTCGAGGCGCTGGCGGCGCGGCGCCTCCCCGGGGCCGCGCGCCCGGCCGACGACCCCGACCCGGCGGTGCGGCTGCTGCGCGCACTGATCACCGACGTGGACGACCAGGCCGACGAGCCCGCCCCGCCGGCGCCGTCCGGCCCCGGCTCCCGCCGCCGCGGCCCCCGCACCATCGTCGCCCTGGGCGTGGCCGGCGCCGTCCTCGCCAGCACCGGCGTCGCGGCGGCCGGCGGCGGCGGCGTCGACCGCTCCTCCGCCGCGCCGGTCCAGCGGTCGTCCGGGGCGCCCGGCACGCCTGCCGCCTCCGACGTCGACGCCGCGACGCACGACCGCGCGCTGCCGCCCGCCCGTCCGGGGCCGGGAACCTCCACGGCGCGGAAGCCGTCCCGCGACCGCGGGGACGACGGACGCCTCAAGCGCCGCCTGGAGCACCTGCTCCCGCCCCGGCACCACCACGGCCGCCCGGACGCACCCACCATGATCACGCAGTCGACCCCGTCCGCGCGTCCGGACCTCCCCACCGACGACGATCCCCTCCGCCGCCTGGACGACCTGCGCCGCGAAGCCGAGAAGCGCGCGAACCGCTACCAGAACCGCCAGCAGCCCGACTGACGGCCCGTACGCCCCGCCACCGCCGGTGGAGACGCCGTCCGGCGGCTATGGCTCGGGACGGGTGGGCGGGCTAGTTCTCGTCGCGGCCCTCTTCGCTGTCGATGACGCCGTCGACGTACCCGCGGGCGTACTCCCAGCTCACGTAATCGACGGGGTCGGGGGAGAGGGCGGGTTCGTGCACGCGGGGGAGGCCCTCGTCCAGCAGGTGGCGCAGGTTGCCGTGCAGCAGCTCCCAGTCGATGTAGTGGAGCTTGCCGCAGTCGCCGCAGTCGACCGTGAGGCCGCGCACGCCGAGCGGCTCCAGGAGGGCGCGGAAGACCTCGAGGTCGGCGAGGTCGGCCAGCACGTCCTCCCGCTCCGTCACACTGAGCGGAGCGGCCTCGTCGCCGGGGTCGCCGAGCGCCGCCGCCGGATCCTCCGGATCTCCGGCGAACGGGTCGAGCGGAGCGTCGTCGTGCACACACCCACGCTACTGCCGGACGCCCCGAAAGGTGCACCCCCCGGCCTCTTCTGTGCGCGAACGATCACGAAGCGTGCGCGGGCGGCGGGAATGTTCGACGCCGTCCGGCGTGTTCCCTGATGTCATCAAGACCACGTTGCCCGCCGCCCGCAAGAGCCCGGTCCCGCCCGGGCGGACGCCCTACCATGGGAACAGGGTCCCCTGTGACCTGGCCCGATGCCGCCACCATTACGGGAAGGTTGTCATGAACCCCGCCGCCGAGCCCGACAAGTTCCTCCCGCAGGGCCTGACCTTCGACGACGTGCTCCTGTTGCCGGGCTATTCCGACCTGCAACCGGGCGAGGCCGACACCACGACGCGGCTCACCCGCCGGATCTCGCTGCGGATCCCGCTCGTCTCGGCGGCGATGGACACGGTGACCGAGTCGCGGACGGCGGTCGCGATGGCGCGGCAGGGCGGCATCGGCGTCCTGCACCGGAACATGTCGATCGAGGACCAGGCCGAGGAGGCCGACCGGGTCAAGCGGTCCGAGTCCGGGATGATCACCAACCCGGTCACCTGCCTGCCGGACGCGACGCTCGCCGACGTCGAGGAGCTGTGCGCCCGCTACCGGATCTCGGGGGTGCCGGTCACCGACGTGCGGGGCGTGCTCGTCGGCATCGTGACGAACCGGGACATGCGTTTCGAGTCGGACCTGTCCCGTCCGGTCCGCGAGGTCATGACCCCGATGCCGCTGGTGACGGCGCCGGTGGGCGTGTCGCGGAGCGAGGCGTTCCGGCTGCTGGCGGGCAACAAGGTCGAGAAGCTCCCGCTCGTGGACGCCGACGGCCGGCTCAAGGGCCTCATCACCACCAAGGACTTCACCAAGAGCGAGCAGTACCCGCACGCCACCAAGGACGCCGACGGCCGGCTGCTCGTCGCCGCGGCCGTGGGCGTCGGCGAGGACGCGCTCCGCCGCGCCCGCGCGCTGATCGAGGCCGGCACCGATGTGATCATCGTGGACACGGCGCACGGCCACTCCAAGGGGGTCGCCGACACGATCGCCGCGATCAAGGGCAACTCGGCGGTCGAGGTCGTCGGCGGCAACGTCGCCACCGAGGCCGGTGCGAAGGTCCTGGTGGACGCGGGCGCCGACGCGATCAAGGTCGGGGTCGGGCCCGGCTCGATCTGCACCACCCGCATCGTCGCCGGCGTCGGCGTCCCGCAGATCACCGCGATCTTCGAGGCGGCCCGCGCGGCGAAGGAGGCCGGCGTCCCGGTGATCGGGGACGGCGGCCTGCAGTACTCCGGCGACATCGCCAAGGCCCTGGTCGCGGGCGCCGACACGGTCATGCTCGGCAGCCTGCTCGCCGGCATCGAGGAGTCCCCGGGTGAGCTGATCTTCGTCCACGGCAAGCAGTACAAGTCGTACCGCGGCATGGGCTCGCTCGGCGCGATGCGCAACCGCGAGCGCGGCGCGTCCTACTCCAAGGACCGCTACGCGCAGGCCGACGTCAGCGCCGAGGAGAAGCTGATCCCCGAGGGCGTCGAGGGCCAGGTGCCCTACCGCGGCCCGCTCGCCAACGTCGCGCACCAGCTCGTCGGCGGCCTCCACCAGTCCATGTGGTACGCGGGGACGCGCACGATCCCCGAGCTCCAGGAGCGCGGCCAGCTCATGCGCATCAGCGTCGCCGGCCTCCGCGAGAGCCACCCGCACGACATCCAGATGACCGTAGAGGCCCCCAACTACCAGGGCCGCTGACCCGCTCGGCATCTCGGCGCGTACTGCCCGGCGCCAGGCACGTCCGTCCCGCGCCAGGCGGTCGCATGCCCGCGCCCGGGGCGGGCCGCGGCGGGTCCGGGCAGATCACGGTCGTGCCGGACGCTGACGTAAGCTCTTGCGGGGCTTGTTCCCGCGGCCGGCGGGAACACCCGGGCAGGACGACGACCGGCACGGCGCCGGGTGAGGAAGAAGAGGGGCGCAGTGGCTGCTGAGGTGGAGATCGGACGGGGCAAGAGCGGCCGCCGGGCGTACGCCTTCGACGACATCGGCATCGTGCCGTCCCGCCGGACGCGCGATCCCGAGGAGGTCAGCGTCGCCTGGCAGATCGACGCCTACCGGTTCGAGATGCCGCTGGTCGTCGCGCCGATGGACAGCGTCGTCAGCCCGGCCACCGCGATCGCCCTTGGACGGCTCGGCGGCCTCGCCGTCCTCGACCTCGAAGGGCTGTGGACGCGGTACGAGGACCCCGCCCCGCTGCTCGCCGAGATCGCCTCGCTGGACGACGTGCGCGCGACCCGGCGGCTCCAGGAGATCTACACCGAGCCGATCAAGGAGGAGCTGATCGGCCGGCGGATCCAGGAGGTCCGGGAGGCGGGCGTCACCGTCGCGGCGCGGCTGTCGCCGCAGCGCACCGCCCAGTTCCACAAGGCCGTCATCGACGCGGGCGTCGACCTGTTCGTGATCCGCGGGACGACCGTGTCCGCCGAGCACGTGTCGGGTCGCGCCGAGCCGCTGAACCTCAAGCAGTTCATCTACGACCTCGACGTCCCGGTGATCGTCGGCGGCTGCTCCACCTACACGGCCGCGCTGCACCTGATGCGGACGGGCGCGGCCGGGGTGCTGGTCGGGTTCGGCGGCGGCTCCGGGCACACCACCCGGACCGTCCTCGGCGTCGCCGTCCCGATGGCCACCGCGGTCGCGGACGTGGCCGCCGCCCGCCGCGACTACATGGACGAGTCGGGCGGCCGGTACGTGCACGTCATCGCCGACGGCGGCATGGTCAACAGCGGCGACATCGCGAAGGCGTTCGCGTGCGGTTCCGACGCCGTGATGGTCGGCTCCCCGTTCGCCCGCTCCACCGAGGCGCCCGGGGGCGGCTACCACTGGGGCAGCGAGGCGCACCACGGCGACGTCCCGCGCGGCACCCGCCTCGAACTCGGGACGATCGGGACGATGGAGCAGATCCTGCACGGGCCGTCCCATGTCGCGGACGGCTCCATGAACCTGATCGGGGCGCTGCGCCGCGCGATGGCCACCTCCGGTTACACGGAGTTGAAGGAGTTCCAGCGGGTACAGGTCGTGGTGGCTCCCCGCCGGTCCACCGACTGAGGGCGTTACCCGCGCTCGTCCGGGGTCCGGGCGTCCCCCCGGGAGGGACTCGGCCGCCTCCGGGTGGCGGTGTCCCTACTCTTGGGTAGGTAATGCTCGGAACCGAACCGCTGTGGGGGGATATGCGATGACGGCATCACCGGTGACCGGTCTTGGAAGCTCCCGGTTGGGCCCGGCCGAACGGGCCGCGTCGCTCGACCGCATGGCCCGCGAGGAATTCGACGTGGTCGTGGTGGGCGGCGGCATCGTCGGGGCGGGCGCGGCGCTGGACGCGGCCACCCGGGGCCTGTCGGTCGCGGTGGTCGAGGCACGCGACTTCGCGTCCGGGACGTCGTCCCGCTCGTCCAAGCTGGTCCACGGCGGGCTGCGCTACCTGGAGCAGTACAACTTCGATCTCGTCCGGGAGGCGCTGACCGAGCGCAGCCTGCTCCTGCAGCAGATCGCGCCGCACCTGGTGAAGCCGGTCCCGTTCCTGCTGCCGACCATGCACCGCGTGTGGGAGCGCGCGTACTTCGGCGCCGGCGTGGCGCTGTACGACCTGCTCGCGTTCCAGATGGGCAGCACCCGCGGCGTCCCGCACCACCGGCACCTGACCCGGCGCGGCGCGCTGCGGCTCGCGCCGTCCCTGCGCAAGGACTCCTTCACCGGCGCGATCCAGTACTGGGACGCGCAGGTCGACGACGCCCGCTACGTGATGACGGTGCTGCGGACGGCCGCGGAGTACGGCGCGCAGATCGCGTCCCGCACGCAGTGCCTCGGGTTCCTGCGCGAGGGCGAGCGCGTCACCGGGCTGCGCATCCGCGATCTTGAGGGCAACACGACCAGCGAGGTGCGCGCCAAGCAGGTCGTGAACGCCACCGGCGTGTGGTCGGACGACATCCAGGAACTCGTCGGCGGGCGCGGCCAGATCCATGTGAAGGCGTCGAAGGGCATTCACCTCGTCGTCCCCAAGGACCGCATCCACTCCTCGACGGGGATCATCCTCCGTACCGAGAAGTCGGTCCTGTTCGTGATCCCGTGGGGGCGGCACTGGATCATCGGCACGACGGACACCGCGTGGGACCTCGACCGGGCCCACCCCGCCGCGTCCAAGACCGACATCGACTACGTCCTGGACCACGTCAACTCGGTCCTCAGCACCCCCCTCACCCACGACGACGTCGAGGGCGTCTACGCGGGCCTGCGCCCGCTGCTCACCGGCGAGACCGAGGAGACTTCCAAGCTCTCCCGCGAGCACGTCGTGGCGCACCCCGTCCCGGGCCTGGTCCTGGTGGCCGGCGGCAAGTACACGACCTACCGCGTCATGGCGAAGGACGCCATCGACGCCGTCGCCCACGGCTTGGACGGCAAGGTCGCCGAGTCGTGCACCGACCGCATCCCCCTCGTCGGCGGGGACGGTTTCCAGGCCATGTGGAACGCCCGCCAACGCCTCGCGTCCCGTTCCGGCCTGCACGTCGCCCGCATCGAGCATCTCCTGCGCCGCTACGGCACCCTCGTGGACGACCTGCTCGGGCTGATCTCCGACAAGCCCGACCTGGCCAAGCCCCTCGCCGGCGCCGACGACTACCTCCGCGCCGAGGTGGTCTACGCCGCCACCCACGAGGGCGCCCGGCACCTCAACGACGTCCTCGCCCGCCGCACCCGCATCTCCATCGAGACCTGGGACCGGGGCGTCGGCGTCGCCCAGGAGGCGGCCGACCTCCTCGCGCCCGTCCTCGGCTGGTCCAAGAAGCAGCGCGACCGCGAGATCGAGTACTACCGCAAGCGCGTGGAGGCCGAACGCGCCTCCCAGACCCAGGTGGACGACCAGGAAGCCGACGCCCATCGCCGGGGCGCCCCCGACATCGTCCCCATCGCGACCCCCTGACCGGGGCCGCCGATCCCGCCCGGCTCTCGGCTAGGCCGAGGGGGCGGAGCGGGGGGCCTGCATCAGGGTCTTGCCGGTGTTGTACAGGTCGGCAGGGACTCGCGCAGGGTCCAGGAGGTGCTGGAAGGCGAGGCCGAAGTCGAGGGCCATGGTCAGGGTGGCGCGGTCGGCGGGGGCTATGCCGTCCCCGGGGGCGAGTTCGCTGGCCAGCTGGGCGCGGCGGTCGGCGTACCAGTCGGCGATGCGCCAGCCGGCGGCGTAGTCGCGCATGCCGTAGAGCCAGAACTCGACGAGGAGCAGGGCGAGCCGGCGGGGGCGGTCGTCGGTCTCGTGGCGGAGGGACGAGCGGCCGGCGCGGTCGGAGTCCTCACCGGTGCCGCGGCGGGCGTCCTCCCCGGCGGCGCGGAGTTCGTCGCAGACGTCGGGGCCGGTGCGGTCGCTGGTGATGCGTTCCATCAGGGCGAGCAGCAGATCGGCCTTGCCCGCGAAGTTGGAGTAGACGGCGCCCTTGGTGAGGCCGGCCGCCGCCGCGATGTCGTCGAGCGAGGCGCCGTGGATGCCGCGCTCGGCCCAGAGGTGCTCGGCGGCGGTGAGCAGGGCCGTGCGGGTCTGCTCGCGCCGGCGCCGGCGCGGCCGCGGGCCGCCGGTTCCCGCGATGGCGCCGTTGGGCCGCTGGTCGCCGTGGGCGTCCCTCATTCGCTGTTCCCTCCGTCGTGTCCGAGACGCGCGTGCCCGAGGGGTGCGCGTCCGGCCCTCCCGTGCGCGGTCGCGCGACTCCGGTCGCGTGCGTCGGTGCCTGCGTGTCGGTGCCTGCGTGTCGGTGCCTGCGTGTCGGCGCGCGTCCCGCCGTGCCCGGGAACGCGGCAGCGGACGGTCCGGGCGGCGGGTCGGGCGCCGAGATTCTCTCCCGCCCTTCGGAATACACCGGTCGAACATGGTCAGTCTGCGAGTTGCGCATTCCGGCCGTCTTGGAACGCTCCGTTGGATCTCGGGTTGTCATCCGGAGACGGATACGGCGTGATTAGGTGCGGCATATCACCGGATACGGTGCGTTACTTGTGGGTAGCCAAGAATGGGCAGGTGGTCATACTCTGCCTGCATGGCATCCCCGACGGCCCCTGCCAAAGGCGCGGCAGAGCACACGCTTCCCCAGACCCTGATCGACCGGCTGGCCTCCCGCGTCGCCTCGACCGGCGCGGGCAGCGCGACGATCCCCAGCCCGTTCACCGGTGAGCCCCTCGCGACCGTTCCGCTCTCCACGGCCGACGACGTCCGCAAGGCCTACGAGCGTGCCAGGGACGCGCAGCGGGCCTGGGCGGCGCTGCCCGCAGGCGAGCGGGTCAAGCCCTTCCTGAAGCTGACCGAGGCGCTGGTCGACCGGCGCGAAGAGATCCTCGACATCATCCAGCTGGAGACCGGCAAGGCGCGCCGCCACGCGATGGAGGAGTTCCTCGACGTGGCGCTGTGCTCGCTGTACTACGCCAGGCGGGCCCCGAAGCTGCTGAAGCCGAAGCGCCGGCAGGGCATGATGCCGGTGGTGACGCGCGTGCGGGAGCTGCGGCACCCGAAGGGCGTCGTGGCGGTGATCGCCCCGTGGAACTACCCGTTCGCCCTCGGGGCGAGCGACATCGCGCCTGCGCTGATGGCGGGCAACGCGGTCATCCACAAGCCCGACACCCAGACGTGCCTGTCCAGCCTGTGGGTGCTCGACCTGCTGGTCTCGCTCGGGCTCCCCGAGGACCTGTGGCAGATCGTCGTCGGCGAGCCGGCCGAGATCGGCGACCCGCTGGTGGAGAACGCCGACTACGTCTCGTTCACCGGCTCGACGCGCGGCGGCAGGGCCATCGCCGAGAAGGTCGCGCCGCGCCTCGTCGCCTACTCGCTGGAGCTCGGCGGCAAGAACCCCATGATCGTCATGCCGGACGCCGACGTCGAGCGGACCGCGCGCGGCGCCGTCCGGGCCTGCTTCACCAACGCCGGGCAGCTGTGCATCTCGATCGAGCGGATGTACGTCCACGAGGACGTCTACGACCGTTTCGTCCCCCGGTTCGTCGAGCTGGTCGAGGGCATGAAGCTCGGCGCCGGCCTCGACTTCGACGCCGAGATGGGCTCGCTGACCTACCAGCGCCAGCTGGACGCGGTGACCCGGCACGTCGACCAGGCCGTCGAGGAGGGCGCGACCGTCCTCGCCGGCGGCAAGGCCCGGCCCGACGTCGGCCCGCTGTTCTACGAGCCGACGATCCTCGCGGACGTCAACGGCGACATGGACCTGTGCGCGAACGAGACGTTCGGGCCCGTCGTCGCGGTCTACAAGTACCGGGACGAGGACGAGGTCGTCGCCCGCGCCAACGACACCGCCTACGGCCTGAACGCGTCCGTGTGGACGAAGTCCCCGGCGCGGGGCCGCCGCCTCGCCGCCCGCATCCAGGCGGGCACCGTCAACATCAACGACGGTTACGGCGCCGCGTTCGCGTCCTACGACTCCCCGATGGGCGGAATGAAGCAGTCCGGGGTGGGACGCCGCCACGGCGCCGAGGGCCTGCTGAAGTACACCGAGGTGCAGACCGTCGCGAGCCAGCACTTCATGGACCTCGAACCGCCGGGCTCCATCGCCTACGACAAGTTCGCCGGCTACCTGGTGAACGGCATCAAGCTCATGAAGAAGCTGCGGATCAAGTAGGGAACGTTTGTGAAACATGACTTCGACGTGCTCATCGTCGGGTCGGGGTTCGGCGGCAGCGTCTCGGCGCTGCGGCTGACCGAGAAGGGCTACCGGGTCGCGGTGATCGAGGCGGGCCGCCGCTTCGACACGAACCCGTCCGGCGCGCCGGGGTCCCGGTATCCGGAACTGCCGAAGACGAACTGGCGCGTCGGGCGGTACCTCTGGGCGCCGGCGTTCGGCCTGACCGGCATCCAGCGGATGCACCTCATCCGCGGCGCGAAGGCGAGCCGCGTGATGGTGCTCGCCGGCGCGGGCGTGGGCGGCGGGTCGCTGAACTACGCCAACACCCTGTACGTCCCGCCGGAGCCCTTCTTCAAGGACCGGCAGTGGGCGCACATCACCGACTGGCAGGACGAACTGGCCCCCCACTACGAGCAGGCCCGCCGGATGCTGGGCGTCGTCCAGAACCCCACGACGACCGAGGCCGACAAGGTCATGAAGCGGGTCGCCGACCGGATGGGCAAGGGCGGCACGTTCGTCAAGACCCCGGTCGGCGTGTACTTCGGGCGCGGCGCCGGGATCGAGAGCGCCGACCCGTACTTCGGCGGGGCGGGCCCGCGCCGGCGCGGCTGCCTCGAATGCGGCGAGTGCATGGTGGGCTGCCGCCACGGCGCGAAGAACATGCTCACGGAGAACTACCTGTACCTCGCCGAGAAGGCCGGCGCCCGCGTGATGCCGCTCAGCCGCGTCACCTCGGTCCGGCCGCTGCCCGGCGGCGGATACGAGGTCGGGATCGTCCGGACCGGCTCGTTCGGCCGCGACCGCAAGACGTTCACGACCGGGCAGGTCGTGTTCGCGGCCGGCACCTACGGGACGCAGAAGCTCCTGCACAAGCTCAAGGCGACCGGGGCCCTCCCGCGCCTGTCGGACCGGCTCGGCGCCCTGACCCGCACGAACTCCGAGGCGATCCTCGGCGGTGGCCGCCGGCACGGCCGGCCCGGCCCCGACTTCTCCACGGGCGTCGCGATCACCTCCTCGTTCCACCCGGCCCCGGACACGCACGTCGAGCCCGTCCGCTACGGCCGGGGCTCCAACCTCCTCGCCGGCCTGCAGACCCTCCTCGTCGACGGGGACCGGCCGGGCGAGCGGCACACGCCCCGCATCCGGAAGTTCGCCCGCGAGGTGGTGCGCCGCCCCCGCGACCTCGTCCAGCTCTTCGACGTCCGGCGCTGGTCGGAGCGGACGGTCATCGCGCTGGTCATGCAGACCCGCGACAACTCGATCACCCTGCGCCCGAAGAAGGGGCCTTTCGGGTGGGACGTCCGCGCGTCCGCCGGGCACGGCGAGCCGAACCCGACCTGGATCCCGGAGGGGCACGAGGCCACGCGCCTGATCGCCGAGGAGATCGGCGGCATGCCCGGCGGTTCCTGGGGCGACCTGTTCGACGTCCCGATGACCGCCCACTTCCTCGGCGGCTGCGCCATCGGCGACTCCGCCGACTCCGGCGTGATCGACGCCTACCACCGCGTCTACGGGCACCCGGGCCTGCACGTCGTGGACGGCTCCGCGATCTCGGCCAACCTGGGCGTCAACCCGTCCCTGACCATCACGGCCCAGGCCGAACGCGCCATGTCGTTCTGGCCGAACCGCTCCGAGGACGACCCGCGCCCGGCGCTGGGCGCCCCGTACCGCCGCGTCGCCCCCGTCGCGCCGAAGAACCCGGCCGTCCCGAGCGCCGCCCCGGCGGCCCTGAGACTCCCGATCGTCGACATAACGTGACACGCCGGGCTTGTAAGGCGTCCCGCTGATCAGGCACCGTGACGTGGGGAGCCCACCGCGGTCGGGTGGTACCGCGGTGGGCTCTCGGGGGCGTTACCCGGTTCTTGCTAGGCGCGGTAGGCGGCCCACTGGGACGCCATGCGCGAGGCCTGGCCCGGCGTGAACTCGTACATGCACGGGTCGTAGGTGTAGTCCATGAAGTTGTGGATGGGGTCGGCTCCCGTGGTGGAACAGGTGTCGCGGTTCGTGGGGCAGCCCGTGGCGGGGCTCTGCTCGGCCGGGGTGTCGGAGACGCGGTCGCCCTGGCCGCTGCAGCCGCCCTGGAACGTGTGGTACAGCCCCATCCAGTGGCCCACTTCGTGGGTTGCGGTGTCGCCCTCGTTGTAGTTGGTCAGAGCACCGCCCGGCAGGCTCTGGTAGTGGATGACGACGCCGTCCATCGCGGGCTGGGATTTGTAGCTGCTCGGGAACGTGGCCCAGCCGAGGAGGCTGTCGCCGAGGTCGGCCGTGTAGACGTTGAGGTCCTGCGCGGTGCCCGTGTGCAGCGCGCTCTTCATCTGGCTCTCGTAGCCCTCGGGGTCGGAGAACCAGGCCGCGTTCTGCGTCCGCTTGATCTCCGACAGGGTGAACGTGACGCCACTGCCGGCATAGGCGTTGTTGAGGACGTTGAGCTGCTGCTGCAGCGTCGAGTCAGAGACATTGCCTGCGCTGCCATAGACGACCTGGAAGTGGACCCTGACGGTGACGGTGGCGGCGATGGCCGTCTTCTTGAGCTTGCTCACGCGGTTCTGGAAGTCCTGCTCCATCGCGGCGACCTTGGCCGCGCTCGGCTGGTTCCGTTCGGTGACGTGTGCGCCGGCCCGGACGCGGGCCTGCGCGGGCTGGTCCGCGCACTGGGTGGACGGGGCGGCCAGGATGGCGGGGGCGGCGGGCGCGTACGCCGTGAAGGCGGCGGCCAGGCCGAGGACGGTGGCGAGTGCGGCGCGTTTCATGGAACTCCTTGGGGGGCGGCGCGAGCGGGGGAGCGCGCTGGGGGAGCGGAGTCATCGCTGGAACCAGAGTGAATGCGAACAAACATCACGTCTTTGGCAAACCTGGACGAACAGGGACAGGTAACGCTGAATACGGCGCCATAGCGCCGCGGCGTAGCGTGGCCCGCATGGACGTGAAAGGGGAGGCGGCGCGGATCCTGGCGGAGTTGCGCGCGCAGGCGGAGCCGGAACGAGCCGAGAGCGAGAAGCGCTATCTGAAAAGCGATTTCGTCCACATCGGCGTGCCCGTGCCGGCGCTGCGCAAGGTCGCCGTGTCGGCGGTGAAGGCGAGCGCCAAGCCCACGCGGGACGAGGTGCTGGGCCTGGCCCAAATCCTCTGGGACGCGACCGACGAAGGACGTCCCGTGCATGAGGCTCGTATGGCGGCCATTGACGTGCTCGTCAAGCGTGCCGCCCTGTTGGAGCCCCGCGACCTCGGGACGGTCGAAAGGCTCATCCGCGGCTCAACGAGTTGGGTGTACGTCGACGCCATCGCGGAGAAGGTCGTCGGCCGGCTGGTGGTCAGCTATCCGGACCTTGCGGCGGTTTTGGACGCATGGGTCGACGACCCCAACATGTGGATACGGCGTACGGCCGCTCTGGCGTTGCTGCCAGGCATCCGGACGGGAAACCCGGATCTGGAGAGAATCAGCCGCTTCGGAGACTCGCTGATAGGCGAACGCGAGTTCTTCATCAGGAAAGCCCTGGGATGGGTCCTCCGGGAGCTTTCCAAGAAGGACCCAGCCTGGGTGGTGCAGTGGGTCGAGCCACGCCTTGCCGCCGTGTCGGGTGTGACGCTGCGCGAGGCCGTCCGGCGCCTGCCCGCCGACGACGCGGCCCGGCTGCGCAAACCGTCATAGGCGCATCTCAGGCCCGTTCTAGGCGCGGTAGGCCGCCCACACCTCGTGCATGCGGGTGCCCTGGCCCGCGGTGAAGGACGTCATGCACGTGTCGTAGCTGTAGTCCATGTAGTTGTGCACAGGGTCGGTGCCGGGTGAGGGGCAGGTGTCCTTGTCGGTCGGGCATCCGTTCGTGGGATCGCGCTCGGGAGGGGTGTCGGCGACCCGGTCGCCGTTGCCGCCGCAGCCGTCCTGGAACGTGTGGTAGAGCCCCAGCCAATGCCCCACCTCGTGGGTGGCGCTGAAGCCCCTGTTGAAGTGCTCGATGTAACCGTCCGGCATGCTGCCGTAGTGGATGGTGACGCCGTCCATCTGGGGGTCGGCCTGGTACTTCCACGGGAACGTCGACCAGCCGAGCAGATCCCCGCCTATGTACGTGCTGTACAGATTCAGCGTCCCCTTGCCGCCCTTGTGCAGTTGAGGTTTGTAGGTGCCCTCGTAGCGTTCCGGGTCCTGGAACCAGGCCGCGTTGTCGGAACGGCTGATCTCGCGGAGTTCGAAGGAGACTTGGGTGTCCGCACCTCCGTTGCCCCCGCCGTACGACGCGTTCATAGTGCTGATCTGGCGATTGACCTCTTCGGTGGACACGTTGCCCTTCGCCCCGTCATGGATCACATGGAAGTAGACGGGCACCGTGATCTGAGCCGCCGTGCGGATGCCGGCGCCGTCCGACTGGGCGTCCGCGCCCTGCCCGCCGAGGCGAAGACCGTCCAGGACCCGATTCAGCCGCTGCTCCACGGTGGCCGCCTGCGCGGGGGTCAGATCGTTGCGTTCCATGCCGCGCCCGCCCGTCCGGAGCCGCGCCTCCGGGTGCGTGCAGTCGCCGGCGCGTCCACGCTGGGGGGCGGCGGTCGGTCCGGACGGCACGGTGGGGACGAGGGCGGCGAGCAGGACGGCGGCGGCGAGCAGCTTCACGGCACTCCTAGGGAGGTCGCTTGCGGACGGGAGCCATGCAGGCGCATGCCTTCGACTACAGGGCGTCATTAACACGTACCAGAACGCAGCGCTCCCGTCGGTGTGATCAAGGTAAATGGATGCCGACCGTTATCGGCCGATCGCACCATGTGATGTCCGTGTCCGGGGTGCGGCGCATCGGCGCAGGCAGCGGGCCCGTAGACTGGAGGACCCTTCCGGCCGTGCGAAAGGCTTAGTTGGTGGCCGCAGACCAGTCCTTTGACACCGTCCTCGTCGTCGACTTCGGCGCGCAGTACGCGCAGCTGATCGCGCGGCGCGTCCGCGAGTGCCATGTGTTCAGCGAGATCGTGCCGTCCACGATGCCGGCGGCGGAGATGCTCGCCAAACGGCCGAAGGCGATCATCCTGTCGGGCGGCCCGGCGTCGGTGTACGAGAAGGGAGCGCCGGCCGCGCCGGACGGCCTGTTCGACATCGGCGTCCCGACACTCGGCATCTGCTACGGCCACCAGGTGATGGCGCAGACCCTCGGCGGGACGGTCGAGAACTCCGATGTCGCCGAGTACGGCGGCGCGACCGTCGCCGTCGCCTCTCCGGGCATGCTGTTCGCGGGGCTGCCGCACGAGCAGGCGGTGTGGATGTCCCACCGCGACTTCGTCAGCAGCGCGCCGTCCGGTTTCACGGTGACGGCCAGCACCGACGTCACACCGGTCGCCGGCATGGAGGACCTGGACCGCGGTTTCTTCGGCGTCCAGTTCCACCCGGAGGTGCTGCACACCGAGCACGGCATGGAGGTCCTCCGGCGCTTCCTGTACGAGGGCGCCGGATGCCGCCCCAACTGGACGATGGTGAACATCGCGGACGAGTCGATCCAGGCCGTCCGGGAGCAGGTCGGGGCGAAGCGGGCGATCTGCGGGCTGTCGGGCGGGGTCGACTCGGCCGTCGCCGCCGCGCTCGTCCAGCAGGCCATCGGCGACCAGCTGACCTGCGTGTTCGTCGACCACGGCCTGCTGCGCAAGGGCGAGCCCGAACAGGTCGAGAAGGACTTCGTCGCGGTCACCGGCGTGAACCTGCACGTCGTGGACGCCCAGGACCGCTTCCTGGCCGCCCTCGGCGGGGTCACCGACCCCGAGGAGAAGCGCAAGATCATCGGCCGCGAGTTCATCCGCGTGTTCGAGGAGGCGGCCCGGGAGATCGTCGGCGAGGACGCGGCCGAACCGGTCGAGTTCCTCGTCCAGGGGACCCTCTACCCGGACGTGGTCGAATCGGGCGGCGGCACCGGCGCGGCCAACATCAAGTCGCACCACAACGTCGGCGGCCTCCCCGACGACCTGCAGTTCAAGCTGATCGAACCGCTGCGGACGCTGTTCAAGGACGAGGTCCGGGCGCTCGGCGAGCAGCTCGGACTGCCGCCCGAGATCGTCTGGCGGCAGCCGTTCCCGGGCCCCGGTCTCGGCATCCGCATCATCGGCGCCGTCACGCGCGACCGCCTGGACATCCTCCGCGACGCGGACGCCATCGCCCGCGAGGAGCTGACCCGCGCCGGCCTCGACCGCGACATCTGGCAGTTCCCGGTCGTGCTGCTGGCGGACGTCCGGTCCGTCGGCGTGCAGGGCGACAGCCGGACGTACGGCCACCCGATCGTCCTGCGCCCGGTGACCAGCGAGGACGCGATGACGGCCGACTGGGCGAGGCTCCCCTACGACGTCCTGCAGCGGATCTCGACCCGCATCACCAACGAGGTCCGCGAGATCAACCGCGTCACGGTCGACATCACGTCCAAGCCCCCGGGCACCATCGAGTGGGAGTGAGACCGCCGCGCTGAGCATTCCGCGCAGCCATCGGTCATCGCTCGATCGGCGGACCGCCGACGATGCGAAACGCCCGGCCGGGTAGCCCGGCCGGGCGTTTCGCGATCTCGCAGCGCGGTCGGCCGACAGCGACGGCCGCGGTCTTCGCGCAGGTCAGACGGTGGCGGGCGCCAGGGCGGCCTCGGCCTCCAGCGTCGCGGCGGTCGCGTTGACGACGGCGGCGATCCGCAGCGCCTCCTGGACGAGCTCGCGCGACAGTCCGCCCTCGCGGACGACCTTCTCGTGCGACTCCAGGCACCGCCCGCACCCGTTGATCGCGGACACGGCCAGCGACCACAGCTCGAAGTCGACCTTGTCCACCCCGGGCTTGCCGATGATCGACATCCGCAGCTTGGCGGGCAGCGTCGCGTACGTCTCGTCCCCGATCAGGTGGGTGGCGCGGTAGTACACGTTGTTCATCGCCATGATCGACGCGGCGCCCTTGGCCGCCGCGAACGCCTCGGCGGACAGGTAGTCGCCCGCCTCCTCGGCCAGTTCCCGGATGACGACGGCGCTGCGCGTGGCGAGGGCGCAGGCGAGGACCGTCCCCCACAGCTGCTGCTCGGTGAGCGCGGAGGTGGAGGTCAGCGAGCCCAGGTTGAGCTTGGTGTCCTTGGCGTAGCCCGGGAGGGCGCTCTTCAGCGCGTCAACGCTCATGATCATGCGTCCTTTCCTGCGAACGGCCGGCCGCGCGTCGCGGCCGGCCGTGAACGATCTCGGCGGATCAGGCGCCGGCCAGCAGCTCGGTGGCGTCGAGGGTGTCCTCGCCCTTGTTCCAGTTGCAGGGGCACAGCTCGTCGCTCTGCAGCGCGTCGAGGACCCGCAGGACCTCCTTGACGTTCCGGCCCACGGAGCCGGCGGTCACCATGGCGAACTGGATCTCGTTGTTGGGGTCGACGATGAACGTCGCCCGCTGCGCCACGCCGTCCTCGGTGAGGATGCCGAGGGCCTCGCTCAGCTCGCGCTTGAGGTCGGACAGCATCGGGAACGGGATCTCGCGCAGGTCCGGGTGGTCCTTGCGCCAGGCGAAGTGGACGAACTCGTTGTCGACGGACGCGCCGAGCACCTGCGCGTCGCGGTCGGCGAAGTCCTCGTTGAGACGGCCGAACTCGGCGATCTCGGTCGGACACACGAAGGTGAAGTCCTTGGGCCAGAAGAACACGACCCGCCACTTGCCCTCGTAGGACTTGTGGTTGATCGTCTCGAACGCGTTCTCGGCGTCCAGCGAGACGCAGGCGGTGAGCTCGTACTCGGGGAACTGGTCACCGACAGTAAGCACGCATGCTCCTTCGTCATGAGAAAGGGTCGCCTCCACATGAGGAGGCGCAGGAGGCCGCGGGGTCTCCGCCTCGGCGGCCGATGTCACTCAGAGTGCCGCGCCTCGATCGAAAAGAGAAATCGATAGATCCCAAGAATGCGATAGGGGCTGCCTATCAATCCTTGAGAGATCGCGCTGACCTGCGCCGACATGGCGGCAGGGAATGTGGGAGGGCCGTTCGGTAGACGTAAATCACACAGAATCGCCCTAAAACCCGCTTAACGCTGCGTAGCGCGCAAATTGTAGCTGGCCGCGCAGCCCCCGGGCGCGGTCGGGCGGCCCCGGAGACGGCGATTGACGCGAGGGTAAGTTTGAACTTACGTTTCTGGCGACGTCTGTGTCCAGATCGGGAGGCCGCCGTGCCCTTGCAGACCGCACCGGACATGGGGAAGATCTTCGCCCCGCTGATGCACGAGCACGACTACGTCGTCGACGAGATCGACGGCGAGCTTCCGTCCGGCCTCACCGGGACGCTGTACCGCATCGGCCCCGGCAAGTGGGAGGTCGGCCGCACGCTGCTGCACCACCTGTTCGACGGCGACGGGATGGTCTCCCAGTTCAGCTTCGACGGCCGCGAGGTCCGGTTCCGCAACCGGTACGTCCGGACGCCGCAGTTCCAGGACGGCATGGTCGCCGGGCACGCCCGCAAGCCCGGTGTGGGGACGGCCGTCCCGGGCGGGTTCTGGGCCAACTTCGCGAAGGCGAAAGGGCCCGCCAACGTCGCCAACACCGGGGTCGCGCTGCACGCCGACCGGCTGCTGGCCCTATGGGAGGGCGGCCCCCCGTACCGCCTCGACCCGGACACCCTGGAAACCCTCGGCACCTACGACTTCGACGGCCGGCTGCGCGGGGCGCTCAAGTCGTTCTCCGCCCACCCCAAGTGGGACCCCGCGACCGGGGAGATGTTCAACTTCGGCCAGGACTTCTCACCGCTGCCCGCCATCAACTGCTGGAAGGTCGACCGGCGCGGCCGGATGCAGCGGCTCGCCAAGGTCCGCATGCTGAACATGCCGTGGAACCACGATGTGGCGCTCACGACCCAGCACATGGTGTTCGTCCTGGACCCGTACATGTTCGACCTCCGCACCATGCTGAGCGGCGCCCCCGTTTTCGACGCGATCCAGCATCGTCCGGAGAAGGGGACGCGGTTCGTGCTCGTCCCGCGCAACGGCGGCCCCGCGCGGATCGTGGAACATGACGCGCTCGTCCACGTCCATGTGGCGAACGCGTTCGAGGACGGCACCGACACCGTCGTCGACCTGGTGCTGCTGGACGACTTCGCCGCGATCAGACGCGACCTGTCGGAGTTCCGCACCCGCTTCACGGACCTGCCGCCCAGCAGGCTCATGCGGTACCGGATCACCCCGGCGGGCCGCGTGATCGAGACGCAGCTGTCCGACACCCCCGGCGAGTTCCCGCAGTACGACTGGCGCCGCTCCACCCGCCCGCACAGGTACACCTACATGACCGGACGGACGGGCCCCAGTGGCGAGTACGACAGCGTCGTGAAGGTCGACAACGACAACGGCCGCACGGACGTCCACGAGATGGGGCCGGACACGTATGTGGGCGAACCCATCTTCGTTCCCCGCACGCCGGATGCCGCCGAGGACGACGGGTGGGTGCTGGCCGTGGTGTATCTCGCCGCAGAGCACCGCTCGCAGCTCACCATCCTGGACGCCCGCGGCTTGGAACGTGTCGCGACGCTCCAGCTGAAGCACCACCTCCCGTTCGGATTCCACGGCACCTTCACCGGCCGGGTCGCCGAACCGGGCGCCCCCATCCCGCACCCTGATCGGCTGCCCCTCTTGTAGGGCGATCCTGTGGTCAAGGCTGTGGTGAATTGCACGTTGTGGTGAATCCCACCGGGGCTTGACCAGCGATGCATCACGATCTGTGACGGTCGTTCGGTACCGTTCGGTCGAGATGGCGATCAGCAGACCGACGATGGCTCAGTTGCGGGCGTTCCTGGCGCTCGCCGAGCATCTGCACTTCCGGGACGCCGCCGCCGCGCTGCGCATGAGCCAGCCCGCGCTGTCCGGCGCGGTGGCCGCGCTCGAAGAGAACCTGGGAACACGGCTCGTCGAGCGGACGACCCGGAAGGTTCTGCTGACGCCCGCCGGTGAGCAGGTCGCACGGCGCGCGGAGGTCGTCCTAGCGGAACTGGATCGCCTGGTAGACGAGGTCAAGGCCGTCCAAGGTCTGCTGGTGGGTCCGCTCAGGGTCGGGGTGATTCCGACCGTCGCGCCATATCTGCTGCCCATCGTCCTGCCGAGGCTCGCCAAGGAGTACCCCGACCTGGAGTTGTCGGTGCACGAGGAGCAGACCGAGCACGTCGTGGCGGAGCTGCTCGCCGGACGGCTGGACGTGGTGCTGCTGGCGCTGCCCGTCCCCGCGGCCGGGGTCACGGAGATCGTCCTGTACGACGAGGACTTCGTGCTCGTCGCGCCCGCCGGGTTCGAGCTGGGCGACGAGGAGATCGCGCGCGAGGCGCTGAACGACATGGACGTCCTCCTGCTCAACAAGGGGCACTGCCTGCGCGACCAGGCTCTGGAGATCTGCCGGGACGTGGGCGCGCGCACCGCCGCGGCGACGTACGCGACGAGCCTGGCGACGCTGGTCCAGCTCGTGTCGGGCGGGCTCGGCGTGACGCTCGTCCCGGAGACCGCGCTGCCGGTGGAGACGCGCCGGGCGCCGAACCTCGGCCTGCACCGGTTCGCGTCGCCGGCGCCGTTCCGCAGGATCGGCCTCGGCTTCCGGGCGACGTCCCCCCGGGCGGACGAGTTCGAGGCGCTCGCCGAGAGCGTCCGCGTCGCCGTCGCCGAGTCCGGGGTGGCGCCGGGCATCCGCCGGGCCTGACCTTAACGCGCCGGTAAATCGCGGCCAGGCGAGGTCAAGTCTGCGTCAGGGGACGGGCTGGCAATAGCGATGCGCGTTCAGATGCTCGCGCGGCGTCATCATGCTCTGTGGGCGAGAAGGAGGCCCCATGTCCCCGAAGCTCAGCGTCGTCGTGCCGTTCCACAACACCGAGGAGTACTTCCGGGAGTGCCTGGAGTCGCTGGCCCGTCAGACGCTGCGCGACCTTGAGGTGGTCCTGGTGGACGACGGGTCCACCGACAACAGCGCGGTGATCGCCAAGGAGGTGTGCGCGCGCGACCAGCGGTTCCGGCTGTTCCCGCGCGAGCAGGAGGGCCCTGGGCCCGCGCGCAACGCGGGGGTGCGGCAGGCGAGGGGCAAGTACCTGGCGTTCGCCGACGCCGACGACATCGTGGAGCTGGACGCCTACGCGCGGTTGGTCGGTTCGCTTGACCGGACGGGTTCCGACATGGCTTCGGGCAACGTCGAACGTATGGACGCGGACCGCAAATGGCAGTCGCCTCTGCATGACGGTGTGTTCACCGAGCCCTGTTCGCGGACGCATGTGTCGTCCAAGCCGGTCCTCATGCGCGACCGTACGCCGTGGAACAAGGTGTACCGGCGCGGGTTCTGGGACAAGGTCGGCCTGGAATTCCCCAGGGGCTTCTACGAGGACCCTCCCGTCACGGCGCGCGCGCACGCGCTGGCCCGGTCCGTGGACGTCCTGAGCGAGACGGTCTACTACTGGCGCAAGCGGCCCGGGTCCATCACCGAGGAACGCTATGACTGGGACAACCTCAACCAGCGCATGGCATCGGCACGCTTGCTGCGGGAAGGCCTGGCCGACTACGCGCCGCACCTGCTGAACGCCTACGACGAGTACGCCCTTGTCCCGATCGAGCTGCGCGTCCTTTTCGAGGCCCTCCCTAGGACGCAGGACGAGCACCGTGAGGAACTCCTCGCCATGGGCGCCGCGCTGGCGCGGCGCATCAGCCCGCGCGTGGTGAAGCGGATGCCCGCGATGACGCGCCTGCAACTGCACCTGCTCTGCCGCCGGATGCTGCCGGAGTTGCTGGAAGTCCTGCGGTTCGTTCGGTTCCGGCGGGTGGCGGACGCGCCGCGGGTCCGGCGCGGGCTGCGGCACCGCTGGTACGCGGAGTTCCCGTTCTTCGAGGACGAGGAGCTGGCCGTCCCGGCGCACGTGTACGACGTGACCGACGAGCTGGGGCCGGTCGCGGCGGTCGACCGGGCCTCCTGGGTGGACGGGCGGCTCCGCATCGAGGGGCACGCCTACATCCGGCACCTGGACTCCTCCAGCGAGGACGGCTCGCGCATCAGGCTGTGGCTGGTGGCGTCGAACCGGCGCGGCCTCATGCGCGTCCCGGTGAGCCGGGTCCGCCGGCCGGACGTGACCGCCCGGTCGCGGCAGTCGACGGTCTCCTACGACTGGTCCGGGTTCGTCGCGGAGATCGACCCGGCCGCGCTGAAGATGTTCGGACGCTGGCGGGACGTCGACTGGGTCCCGTGCGTGGAGATCGTCAACCGGGGGCTGCGGCGGCGCTCCACGCTCGCCAACCCGCGCCTCACCGGCCTGCAGTGGCCGGACGACCGGGAGTGCGCGCCGGGCGTCCTCGTCCAGGGCGTGGCGGCGCGGAGCCGGTTCGTCGTGCAGGTGCGGCGGACGCCGGCGGCGGTCGTCGGGTGCCGTCTGGAGGGCGGCGAGCTGTGCCTGGACGGCTGGAGCCGCGTCCCGTTCGGGGACGAGCCGCGCGTCACGGCCACGCCGAAGGCGGGCCGGGCGACGGTGACCGGCCCGGTCGAACGGGCCGGCGGCGAGAGATTCCGGGCCAGGCTGCCCGCGGCCGGGCTGGTGCGGCGCCAGGGCGACTGGGAGGTCTGCCTGCCCGACGGCGTCCGCCCCTACCTGGACGAGGACGCGGCCGGGTCCGCGTTCCCCGTCCCCGGCGGAGAGCTGGAGATCGCGAGGACCAGGCGGAGCACGCTGCGGATCGTCGTGCGCGGGCGGGCCCTCGTCCTCGACGAGGTGTCCTGGAAGTCCGACGGTGCCCTGCATCTGGCCGGGACGTGCACCGGCCGCGCCGGACTGCCCGACTCCCTGTTCCTCCGGCGACGACGGTCGTCCGAGGAGCACACCGTCGCGTTGCTCTGGGAGGGCGACCGTTTCACCGCGAAGTTCTCTCCCGCGCGCATGCCCGTGCTCGGCCTGTCCCGTCCCTTGGTGGCCGGCCGTTGGGACGTCCTCACGACCATCGGCGGACAGGAACAACCGGTCCTCGTCAGGCGCCACACCCTCCGCGATCTGCCCGAACCCTTTGAGGCGGGCCTGCACCGCGTCACCGTCCGCGCGCACAAGACCGACCAGTTGATGCTGCGGATCGAGACGGCCCTGGACGACGACGAGCGCGGAGCCTACGCGCAGAGCCGCATACGGTCAGGCCACTACCGGCGCCACCTCAACCTGCCCGTTCGCGACCTCGCGGTGTTCGACGCGTACCGGGGACGCCAGTACTCGTGCAACCCGCGCGGCATCTATGACGAGCTTCGACGGCGCGGAACCAACCTGGAGTGTGTCTGGGTCACCGAGAACGGCCAGTTCGGTAAGCCGACCGGTGCCCGCACTGTTCTGGTGGGCACGCGGGAGCACTACGAGGCTCTCGCCCGCGCGCGCTTCGTCTTCGGCAACTGGTCGCAGCAGGAATGGTTCACCAAACGCGACGACCAGACATACGTGCAGTGCTGGCATGGGACGCCGCTGAAGAAGCTTGGCCACGACGTCAAGGAGATGCCCTACAAGCGCACCGAGGGTGTCGACTGGATGGAGTACGACGTCCCCCAGTGGGATCTGCTCCTCGCGCAGAACTCGTTCTCCGTGCCGCTGTTCCGGCGGGCGTTCGGCTACCACGGGGACGTCCTCGAAAGCGGCTATCCCCGCAACGACGTCCTGAGCAGCCCGCACCGGCACGAGATCGCGGCGGCGGTCAGGCGGCGCCTGGGCATCCCCGAGGGCAAGCGGGTCGTTCTGTACGCGCCGACCTGGCGGGACGACTTCCACCACGCCATCGGCAAGCGCGCCTTCCGCCTTGAACTCGACATCGACCGGTTCAGGGCGGCGCTGGGCCGCGACCACGTCCTGCTCCTGCGCACGCACTATCTCGTGACCGACCGGCCGAAGCTGCGCCCGGGCGATTGCGTGATGGACGTGTCCGTCTACCCCGACATCTCCGAGCTCTTCCTGATCAGCGACGTGCTCGTGACGGACTACTCGTCCTCCATGTTCGACTTCGCCGTCACCGGCCGCCCGATGGTGTTCTTCACCTACGACCTGGAGCGTTACCGCGACCACGTGCGCGGCTTCTACTTCGACTTCGACGCGGAGGCCCCGGGGCCGCTGCTGAGCACGTCGCGGGAGGTCGTCGACGCGTTGCGCGACCCGGCCGCGCTGGACGCCGGGTTCCGGGACGCCCGCGCCGCCTTCGCCGCCCGCTACTGCCCGCACGACGACGGCCATGCCGCCTCCCGCGTGCTCGATCGGCTCCTCCAACCCGGTCATTGACCAGCTCCACGTAAACCTCGCTCATCCCCATCACGGAGTCGCTCGTGTCCCCGCAGATCAGCATCGTCGTCCCGTTCCGCAACACCGGTGGCCGGCTGGCCGAGTGCCTGGAATCGCTCGCAGGGCAGACCCTGCGCGATGTCGAGGTGCTCATGGTGGACGACGGCTCCGACGACGGCGGCGCGTCCGTCGCGACGGAGTTCGCCAGGCGCGACGACCGTTTCACGCTGCTCCAGCCGGGTCCCGGTATGTCCGCCGGTGACGCCGGTGTGGAACAGGCCAAGAGCAGGTACCTGGCTTTCGTGGACGGCGAGGACGCGCTACCGCCCTACGCCTACGAGCTGATGGTCAGGACCCTGGATTCGACCGGATCAGACCTGGCCGGCGGAAACGTCATGTGTCTGGACGGGGACCAGGTCTGGCAGTCGCCGCTGCACCGCGAGCCCTACGCGGAGACGGTGAGGTCCACGCACGTCACCCGTCGCCCCACCCTCCTGCAAGACCGGACGCTCTGGAACAAGGTGTACCGGCGTTCGTTCTGGGACGAGCACCGCATCGAACTGGGGACGGACCAGGACGCCCTGGTCGCCGTGCAGACCCAGCTCCTGGCCACCGTCGTGGATGTCCTGGACACCACCGTCTACTACTGGCGTGACCGCTCCGGGACGGCGACACGGCTCCGTCCCGACCCTGCCCACATCACCGCCCGGATGGCGCTCCTCGCGGCCGTCCGGAACCTCGTTCACGATTATGAACCGGAGCTTCTGGCCGTCCACGACATGTACGCGCTGGACCTGGACGTGCGCGAGCTGATGCTCGCGTTGCCCGCCGCCACCTGGGAGGAGCGCGAACGCCTGGTCGATCTGGGGGCGGATATCGTCGCTGACGCCGACCGTTCGGCCGCGGACGGGCTGGAGGCGATCAGGCGCCTGGAGCTGTATCTGCTCCGCGAGCGCATGGTGCCCGAACTGCTCGAAGTGCTCCGCTTCGAGGAGGCCGGGCTCCAGGATGTCCCGATCGTGCCCAGGGGGCGGCTCCGCGCACGCTGGTACGCCCGCTACCCCTTCTTCGACGATGTGGAACGTGCCATTCCCGAGGACGTGTACGACGTCACCGACGAGATCGGCCTGTGGGCGGACGTCGACCGTGTCGAGTGGGACGTCGACACCCTCATCGTCGAGGGCCACGCCTACTTCGACCGGTTCGACGTGTCGGCGGACGTCGATTCCCGCATCCGGGTGTGGATGCGGGACGCCAAGACCGGCAGGGAGATCCGGCTGCCCGTCGAACGGACCCGCTGCCCTGAGGTCACGGCACGTTCCGGGCAGTCGCGCGTCTCCTACGACTGGTCCGGGTTCATCGTGCGCGTGGAGCCCGAGTACCTGCTGGACGGCGACGAATGGCGGACGGCGACCTACGATCTGTTCGCCGAGGTGTCCACGGCCGGGCGCAGAGCGGTGCAGCGGCTGACCGCGACGGCTCCGGCCGTGCGGTGGACGGCGGCGCGCCAGGTGGACGAGCACGTGGCGGTCCAGCCGGCGGCCGGTGACGACGACGCGTTCGTCGTCCACGTCAAGCGGGCCACGGCCGTCCTCACCCGGATCCGGCGCGACGGGGACACCCTGGTACTGGCCGGCTGGACGCGCCGGGCCCTCGGCGCGGGCGCCGCCATGGTCGCGGCCCGCCGGCACGGGGGAGAGGAGATCCGCGGCCAGGTGATGTTGCGCCAGTCGGCCGTCATGCGCATGGCGGAGGGCACGGGCTTCGACTTCACGGCGCGGCTCCCGCTGGAGTTCCTGACGTCCATACGGGACGTCCCCGCGCCCCACCAGACGCACCTGCGCGACGTCATCGACTGGGACATCCGGCTGACCGGCGAGGGCGGCCCGCTGCGGCTCACCGCCGCGAGCAACGTCAGGCCCGTCCGGTTCGCCCTGCCCGCGGCGGCCGGAGAAGGCAGGGAGCTGGCGCTCACCCGGACGGCGTTCGGCAACCTGCGGGCCGTCGAGCGCAGCTTCCGTCCGGTCGTCCGCGCGGCCGAATGGGACGCCGGTGGGCTGCTCACCCTGACCGGCGACTTCGCCGACCCCGCCGACCGGCCCGACCACTTCGTCCTGCGGCGCCGCCGGTCGGGCGACGAGCACCGCATCCCCGTCACGTGGGAACAGCACCGCTTCACCGCCACCTGCACACCCGCGACCATGGCCGTGTTCGGGACGGACCTGCCGTTGAGCAGCGGAACATGGGACGTGCTGGCGCGCGCGCGTTCCGGGGAAGTCGCGGTCGTCGTCGAGCGCGAGGCGATCTCGGCGCTGCCCGACCGGCGACGTGTCGGAATGCACGAATTCGAGGTCGGCGTACACCAGATCGACGCGTTGACGCTGCACAGCCGTCCCGCCCTGGGCGACGATGAGCGAGGCTGCCACGCGCAAGTGCTGCTCCAGCAGCGCGACTACCCGGTTTATCTGCGAAGCCCGCTGGCGGACATCGCCGTCTTCGACAGCTACGACGGGACGCAGTACGGCTGTAGCCCGAGGGCCATCTACGAGGAACTCGCCCGGCGCGGCCCCGAGATGGAATGCGTCTGGATCACCCAGGACGGCCAGTTCTCGGTCGACCTCACGACGGATGTGAAGACCAGGACGGTTCTGGCCGGAAGCCGCGAGCACTATCGCGTTCTCGCGCGCGCACGGCACATCGTCACCAACCGCGGGCTTCCGCCCTGGTACTTCAAGCGCGACGGCCAGACCTACGTCCAGACCTGGCACGGCACCCCGCTGAAGCGTCTCGCCCACGACCTCCGGGACATGCCCTACCAGCGCACCGAACGCCAGGACTGGCTGGAGTGGGAGGTGCGGCGATGGGATCTGCTGCTGTCCCCGAGCCCGTACGCCACCCAGATCATGCGCCGCGCGTTCCGGTACGACGGAGAGATCCTGGAGGCCGGGTATCCACGCAACGACATCCTGAGCACCCCCGAATGGGAGAGCGTCGGGTCGCGCATACGCAAGTGCCTGGGGATCCCCGACGGCAAGAAGGTCGTCCTCTACGCGCCGACATGGCGAGACGACCGGCGCCACGGCCCCGGCAGGCAGGGCTTCTCGCTGGAGCTCGATGTGGAGACCATGCGGCAGGCCCTTGGCGACGACCACATCCTCCTTCTGCGGACGCACCACCTCGTCACCGACAAGGCCCGCACGGTGACGGACGACTTCGTCATCGACGTCTCCCGTTACCCCGACATCGCCGAGCTCTACATGGCGGCGGACGTCCTCGTCACGGACTACTCGTCCGCGATGTTCGACTACGCCGTCCTAGGGCGGCCCATCGTCTTGTTCACCTACGATCTGCAGCGGTACCGCGACCATGTGCGCGGCTTCTACTTCGACCTGGAGGCGGAGGCACCCGGACCCGTCGTGACGACATCGGCGGCGGTCGCCAAAGAGGTCAAGGCAGCACCGGACAACGAGCAGCGGTACGCCGACGCCTACGACAGGTTCTTCGTGAAGTACTGCCCGTACGACGACGGCCAGGCGGCCGCCAGGGTGGTCGACCGGGTCTTCCGCTGAACGTCAGCCGGACGCAGCGCGAGCCGAACGCAGGTCAGCCGTGTGCGGGTCAGCCCGGACGGCGGGCCCGTGCGAACAGCCACACGCCCGGCCATCCGGACACCGGCAGGCGCCGCTCCAGCGCGGCGTACGCGCGCAGCGCCTCGTTGGCGAGCGGATGCAGCGGGGCCAGGTCCTCGCGGCGCGCCGTCCGATGCCTGAGCCGGCGCAGGAGCGGACGGAGCAGCACGCCCCTGCTCCACACCGCCTCCACCACCAGCCCGGCGCCCTCGACCAGTTCGACGAGCGCGCGGCGGGTGTAGCGGCGGACGCGGCCGAGCGCCACGTCGTGCGCCGACCACAGCGCCATGTCGCACGGCACGGACACCAGCGCGATCCCGCCGGGCCGCAGCACCCGGGTGATCTCCGCCGCCGCCCGCGCGTCGTCCTCGACGTGCTCCAGGACGTGCAGCGCCAGCGCCAGGTCGTACTCGCACGGCGGAAGCGGCAGGAAGCGGGCGTCACCCTCGTACGCCTCGACGCCGTGCGCGCGCGCCAGCGCCACTGCGTCCGGGCTCAGGTCGATGCCCGTCGCACGCCATCCGTGCTCGGCGAGCACCCGGCAGCCCGTCCCGGACGCGGCGCCTATGTCGACGGCGGTGCCGGGCGCGCTGAACCGCAGCAGCTCCGCGGACAGGGTCTCCCGCCGCTCGCGGTACCACCAGTTGTCGTTCTCGATCCGCGCGATCCGCTGAAGCTCGATGGTGTCCACGCGACAAGCCGACGGCATCGGCGGCGGCCCGTTCCACCGTCGCCGCCGTCCGCGGGCGGATCGTTGACCCGCGTTTGACCCCCGCCGGGCGTCAGCGCTTCCGGCGGCGCCGGACGAGGAACCGGATGACCAGCAGCAGCGCGACCAGGCCGCCGGCGGCCGGGACGGCGCGCTTGACGACGGACGGCCCCGCGACCTCCAGCAGGTCGATCGCGTCGTCCTCGTCCGCCACGTGCAGCGGCCGCCGTGCGGGCCGCTCCGGAGCGGCGGCGGGAACGGCCGCCTCGGCCCTCGCGACGGCCTCCCCCGTGGCCTTGACCGGGCCGGGCTTGTCGGCCTGCCCCTCCCCGGGCAGCACCGCCTCGGCGGGCTCCTCGGCGAGCTTCGCGGGGCTCTCAGCGGGTTCCGCAGGGCTCTCGGCGGGCGTCTCGGCGCTCTCGGCGGGCGCGCCGGGGGCCGGGCCCTCGGCCGTCTCACCGGACGACTCCAGCTCGGTCGCCAGCGCCTTCGCGAACCGCGAAATGATCTTCGAGCCGACCTCGGACAGGATGTTGCGGCCGAACTGCGCCGGGCGTCCCGTCACGTTCAGCTTGGTGTGCACGGTCACCCGCGTCGTGCCGTCGTCCTGCGCGTGCAGCCTCGCCTGCACCGTCGCCGACGCCGTGCCGGAGCCGCGTGCCTCCTTCGCCGACGCCTCCAGCGTCACGACCCGGGCCGACTCGTCCGCCGACACGATCCGCGCGGTGCCGCGGTAGGTGATGGTCATCGCGCCGACCTTCACCTTCATCCGCCCCGAGTACTCCTCGCCCTCGACCGCGTCGAGCGTCGCGCCCGGCATGCAGGCCGCGACCCGCTCCACGTCGAGCAGCACCGACCAGGCCTGATCCACCGGTACGGGGACGGTGAAATCGTGGTCGAGCTCCATGATCAAAGTCCTTATCGTCCGGAGAACCTGCCGCGACCATACGGTGGTGGCCCGTCCCGCCGCCAGTGGGTGCACCCCGACAGGCGATCAGGTACCCGGCCGCGGGGCGATCATGCGGCCGGGTCCCGGGGCGACGGGACCCGGCCGCATGCCCGGCGGATCGCCTCAGCCCGCGGCGGCGGCCAGCGCCCGCGCGGTGAGCACCGTCGCGAGATGCGTCCGGTACTCGGGCGACCCGTGCAGGTCGGCGGGCGGCTCGGTGCCGGCCGCGGCCTGCGCGGCGGCGGTCCGGAACGCGTCCTCGGACGCGGGCCCGCCCTTGACGGCGACCTCCACCGCGCCGGCCCGCACGGGTGCGGGACCCATGTTGGTCAGCGCGACGCGCGCGTCCTCGATCCCGTCACCGCTGCGGCGGACGGCGCACGCGACACCGACGATCGCCCACGCCTGCGCCGTCCGATGGAACTTCTCGTAGTGGACGCCCCAGCCCGCGCCCAGTTTCGGCAGGCGCACGCCCACGAGCAGCTCGTCCGGCTCCATCGCCGACGTCATCCAGTCGACGAAGAACTCCGACGCGGGGATCTCCCGCTCGCCGCGCACGGACCGGACGAGGAACACCGCGTCCAGCGCCAGCGCGACCGCCGGAAGGTCGCCCGCCGGGTCGGCGTGCGCGAGGGACCCGCCGAACGTGCCGCGATGCCGGACGGCCGGGTCGGCGACCGTCTCCGTCGTCTCCGCGACCAGCGGGGCGTGCTCGCGCACCAGCGGGTCGCGGATCACCTGGTAGTGCGTCGCCATCGCGCCGATCACGATCGCGTCGCCGGCGTCGCGGATCTCGCGGAGCCCGCCGACCCGGTCCAGGTCGATCAGCGCGTCCGGGATGGCGAGCCGCATCCGCAGCAGCGGCATCAGGCTCTGCCCGCCGGCCAGCACCTTCGCGTCCTCGCCCGCGTCGGACAGCGCCGTGACGGCGTCGTCCAGCGAGGCGGGGCGCACGTAGTCGAACGTCGCGGGGATCACTGGTCACCTCCGGCCGAGCCGAGCCCGCCGCCCGCGCCCGGTTGCGCGCTCGTGTCGACGGCGGCCTTCGATTCTCCGCGCAGCGCGAGCCATACGCGTTCGGGCGTGCACGGCATGGGCACGTCCTTGACGCCGTGCGGGCGCAGCGCGTCCACGATCGCGTTGACCACAGCCGGGGTGGAGGCGATCGTGCCCGCCTCCCCGACGCCCTTCACGCCCATGGGGTTGGACGTCGCGGGCGTCTCGGTGCGGTCGGTCGTGAACGTCGGCAGGTCCTTCGCGGACGGGATCAGATAGTCGGCCATCGTGGTCGTCGTCAGGTTGCCGTCGGCGTCGTACACGGCCTCCTCGTACAGCGCCTGGGCGATGCCCTGCGCGAGCCCGCCGTGGACCTGCCCCTCGACGATGAGCGGGTTGACCACCTTGCCGACGTCGTCCACGGCCACGTACTTGCGGAGCTTCACCATCCCCGTCTCTGTGTCGACCTCCGCCGCGCAGAGGTGCGTGCCATGCGGGAAGGAGAAGTTGTCGGGGTCGAACGTGGCGTCGGAGTCCAGCGAGGGTTCGATGCCGTCCGGCAGGTCGTGCGCGGCGAACGCGGCCAGCGCGATCTCCTGCAGCGTCTTGCCCTCCTGCTGGACGCCGCGGACGCTGAACCGCCCGCCGGTGAACTCCAGGTCCTGCTCGGACGCCTCCAGCAGATGCGCCGCGACCGTGCGGGCCTTGTCGACGACCTTCTCGCAGGCGGCGAACAACGCGACCCCGCCCACGGTCAGGGAACGGGAACCGTACGTGTCCATGCCCTTGTGCGAGATCGCCGTGTCGCCGTGCAGGACCTTCACGTCCTCGAACGGGACACCGAGCCTGTCCGCGGTGATCTGCGCCCAGGCGGTCTCGTGGCCCTGCCCGTGTGCGGACGAGCCGGTGACCACCTCCACCTTGCCGGACGGCAGGACACGCACCGCCGCGTGCTCCCACCCGCCGGCGCCGTACGACAGCGAGCCGAGCACGCGCGACGGTGCGAGCCCGCACATCTCCGTGAACGTCGACACCCCGATGCCGAGCTGCACGGGATCCTGCCGTTCCCGCCTGTCGGCCTGTTCCGCGCGGAGCTTGTCGTACTCGAACAGCTCCAGGGCCTTGTCCGTCGCCGCCTCGTAGTTGCCGGAGTCGTACGTGAGACCCGCGATCGTCTCGTACGGGAACTCCTCGTGCTTGATCCAGTTGTGGCGGCGGACCTCGATGGGGTCGATGCCCAGTTCGGCGGCCAGTTCGTCCATCAGGCGCTCGATCGCGAACGTGGCCTCCGGACGGCCCGCGCCGCGATACGCGTCGGTGGGCACCTTCGTCGTGAAGACTCCCGTGCAGGTGAACGAGAGGGCGTCCATCTTGTAGATGCCGTTGAACATGAACGCGCCCAGCAACGGGATGCCGGGCGTGACCAGCATGAGGTATGCCCCCATGTCGGCCAGCAGATCCACCTTCAGCCCACGGATCCGGCCGTCCCGCTCTGCCGCGAGCGTGAGCCGCTGTATCTGGTCGCGTCCGTGGTGGACGGTCATGTTGCCTTCGCTACGCGTCTCCGTCCACTTGACGGGACGGCCCAGCCTGCGGGCCAGCAGCAGCGCGATGACCTCCTCCCCGTACACCTGGAGCTTGGAGCCGAAGCCTCCGCCGACGTCCGGGGCGACGACCCGGATCCGGTGCTCGGGGATCTCGGTGACCGTGGCCAGCATCAGCCGCAGGATGTGCGGGATCTGCGTGGCCGAGTACAGCGTGAACTCGTCCCCGTCCGGGACGCACAGGACCGACCGCGGCTCCATCGCCGTGGGGATGAGCCTCTGCTGGACGTAGCGGCGCTCAATGACGACCGGTGCGTCCCTCATCGCGGCGTCGAGATCCCCGTTCTCGAACACCCACGTGTAGGACTTGTTCGTCCCCAGGTCTTCATGCACGAGATCGGCGCCGTCGGCCAGTGCCGCCTCCATGTCCACCACAGCGGACAACGGCTCGTAGTCGGCGTCGATCTCTTCCAGGGCGTCAACGGCCGATGCCTTGTCGCGGGCCACGACGCACGCGACGGGCTCACCGACGTAGCGCACCTCGGTCACCGCCATGGACGGGTGGTCCGGGTGCTTCATGTCTTCGGTCACCACCCATGCGCACGGCAGCGACCCCTGTTCTTCAGCAAGGTCCTGACCGGTGAACACGGCGACCACACCGGGGCTCCGCTTCGCCTGGGACGTGTCGAGGTTCGCGATCCTGGCGTGCGCGTACGGGCTGCGCAGGAACGCCACATGCAGCGTCCCGGCCGGGGTCATGTTGTCGGTCCACCGGGTGCGGCCGGTGATGAGCCGGGCGTCCTCCGACCGCTTGCGCGGGCTGCCGACCTCCTGCACGGTCACGGCGTCACCTCCTGCCCGGCGGGCTCGCGCATCTCGCTCGCGGCCCGCCGCACCGCCTTGACGATGTTCTGGTAGCCCGTGCACCGGCACAGGTTGCCCTCCAGGCCCTCCCGGACCTCGTCCTCGGACGGGTCGGGGTCCTCCCGCAGGAGATCGAGCGATGCCATGATCATGCCGGGAGTGCAGTAGCCGCACTGGAGCGCGTGCTCCTCGTGGAAGGCCCGCTGCATCGGATGCGGGACGCCGTTGACGCCGAGCCCCTCGACGGTCGTCACGTCACGGCCGTCCGCCTGGACGGCGAGCACGGAGCAGCTCTTCACGCTCATGCCGTCCATCAGGACGGTGCAGGCTCCGCAGTTGCTGGTGTCGCACCCGACCGGGGTCCCGACCTTTCCCAGCCGTTCGCGTAGATAGTGGACGAGAAGGAGGCGCGGTTCGACGTCGTCCTCATACGTCGCGCCGTCGACCTCGACACGGATACGTGGCATGCGTTTCTCCCAGGGACGTCTCGGGGTGGACATTGAGAGACGTCCCGCTGGGCGGGGCACGCTGGTCAGGCCACGTCATCGGGGCCACCTCCGTGGAAGCGACCCTATGAACCTATGCCGGGGTTGAATCCCGTACTAGCCCCTTGCGCCGCTTATTTACCGACGTCTGAGGCAACGATGGCGGCTAGTGCACGCGAAGCAGAACCGGCCAGGTCTTCGGCCCGACGATGCCGTCGTCCTCGACGCCGCCCCACCGCTGCACCGCCTTCACGGCCGCCTCGGTGGTGTCGTCGAACGTCCCGGTCATCCTGACCTCGGAATGGCTGCGCGCCATCAGCAGCCCCTGCACGCTCTCGACGTGCTCGCCCGTGTCGCCCTTGCTCAGTTCCGGGAGCTTCCTCACCATGTCCTCCGTCCAGTTGCCTCCGCCGTACGCGGGCCGTCCGTAACCGGCGATCACGCCGGAGCCGCGGACGCGGCGCTTCACCGCATCATCGGTGTTGCCCTCGATGGTCTGGAGCCGCCCACCGCCGAGCACCTTCTCGACCACGCCTACGTGGTCGATGGCGCTGATCGTGTTGGTGGCGCCCCAGTCGAAGAACACGATGTCGCCGGGTTTCGCCTGGTCGACGCTCGCGGTCGTCCCGGCGTGCCACCGTCCGACGTTGCGGAAATCCTCCGCATGCCACGGCGTGTAGGCGCGATCTCCACCTGGGAGGACGGCGTCGGCGTTCCCGCTGTGCCGCGCCCAGTAGGTGACGGCCATGTCGCACCAGGCCGCCCGGAGGAAGTCGTCCCCGTGCCTGGAGGCGTACTCCTTGGTGATGGCGTTGGGGCGGCCCGACGTTCCGAGGGACTTGCGGGCCTCGTCGATCATCTCGGTCGCGCCCGCCGCCGCGCTGATCAGCCGCGCGGCCGGAAAGACACCGGCGGCGTCCGGTTCGCCGTAAAGCTCCCGGAGAATCTGTTCCTCGTCGGGTTCGGTGGCGTGATGGACGCCGTAATGCACGTCCACCTCGTCCATATGGTCGGCTTCGTTCGCACTTGTTCTATTTTGGGGGGTCACATGCTCCTCCAGGAGCGATCGGTCCCGGCCGCGCCGTTCCGGCGCGCCTCCCGCCCGACTGTAATGGAGTAAACCATTACTTCTTCTATTTCCATGCTAAAACAAACTCAACCGTGCACACCACCCTTCCGGCACGGTAAGGCGTGGGGGTGCATCGCCCGCCGACGGGCGATAATTGGGGATTTCGAGGGTAGGCCCGGCCTATGTTCATCTTCCTGTCGTCCCGGCTCGGCTGCCTGGGGTCGCTGATCGTGACGCTGTTCCTCAGCGCGGTCGTCTACCTGATCATCAGCCGCTGACCCCGCCCGCGGTCTCGCGGGTGGACTCCGGGCGGGACGGATTCCGGGTGGACTCGCGGTGATCGGTTTGACAATCCTCGGTGACGGAGTGTCTCCTTGGGACCGTGACCGAGCGCGTGTCGACCGACAGCCCCGTGGCCCTGCGCCGTGCGGCCAGCGCGCTGTGTCCTTCGTGTTGTCGCTGAACCCCTTCATTCCGGCTGACACACGTACACGAAGGACCTTCCCGTGGACCTCTCCGTGGTTCCCGATCTCACCATGCGCGGCCAGGACGATCCGCACGACCGCGCGATCGCCGTCCGGCCGCCGACCGTCGGGCAGCTCGCCGCCCGCGTCCGCGAGCTCGCCGGGCGCCCCGACGAGTGGTGGCGGCTCGTCGCGTTCGACACCGTCCGGCCGCGCGACGTCCCGCTGGACGACACCGCCTGGCTGACGATGTGGCCACCCGGTCATGTCGGGACGGTGCACGGCGGCGTCAGCACCCTGGTGGCGGGTGAGCTGGCCGTCGTCACGATCACCGAGCGCGGCGTCACCGAACGGCCGCTGCGCGCCAACCGGATCCGGGTGCACGGCGGCCCGCAGGCGCTGACGAACCCGGGCCCGGCCTTCGCGGTCAGCCTGCACGCCGCCGCACGCCGCTGATCAGCCGCGCTCGGGCGGCTCTTCAGCGGATTCGTCGGTGAGATAGGGGGAGGCGGCCTCCCGGCCGATGAGCGGCAGCAGCGCGAAGTAGGTCAGCGACGGCAGCAGCGACGGCAGTTCCTCCGCCTCGCCCGTCTCCATCTGGACGTGGATCGCGCTGTAGATGCCGCCGACGATCGCGTCCACCACGGCGGCCGGGACCGGCGGCAGCGACGGGCCGGTGAAGAAGCCGCGGAACCGCGCGAGGTCGTCGATGCGCGCCTGCCGGACCCGCCGGCCCGCCGCGTTCGCCTCGACCAGCGACACCCGTGCGAACCGGGGCTCGCGGGCCAGGTCGACGAGCAGAGTGCGCAGCACCGCGTGGATCCCGTCCGGCCGGCTGGACGCCGACTCGTAGGCCCGCGTCATGCGCCCGAGCAGGATGTCCATCCCGCGCTGGTAGGCCGCGAGGAAGCAGTCGTCCAGATCGGTGAAGTGCGCGTAGAACGTCTTCTTCGTGACGCCCGCGCCCTCGGTGACCCGGCTGATCGTGGTGTGCGTGAACCCGCGCTCGGACGCGACCTGGACGAACGCGTCGATCAGCCGTTCCCGCTGGATGGCGGCGACGGTCTCGGGGGAGAGGCCGTGCCGTCCGGGCTTGATGGCGCGGCCCGGGTCCAGCGCGGATCGAGACCCGGGCAGCACGTTCGCGGGGCCCGTCTCCGGTGTCCCGGTCTGCCCTGACATCCAGCCCCATTCCGTCACCTGCCGTCGGGATCACACTACTTCCCGTCCGGCGGGCGAGGGGAGCCGCGGTCGGCGGATCAGCGCAGGTCGCGGCGGCGCGAGCGGGTCAGCACCCGGACGGTCCCGACGAGGCCGAGGCCGATCAGCACCACCGGGGCCAGCACCGTCGCGGACAGGAGGCGCTCCTCCGACAGGCCGTCCGCGAGGAACAGCCCCGCGAGGACGAGGAAGAACACTCCGGTCACCGGGCCCGCCGGGTCGAACCGGTGTCGCCTGGCCACGTCTCGCTCCGCTCCCGGCCGCTCAGTTCCCCGCCGTTCTGTTCCCTGCCGTTCTGTTCCCCGCCGTTCTGTTCCCTGCCGTTCTGTTCCCCGCCGTTCTGTTTCCCGTCGCTCAGCCACGGTGCACGTCCACGTCTCCGACCTTGCCGCGTATCCGCAGCTCGATCACCGGCGGGTTGCCGCCGCGCGTCTCCGGTTCGAGGACGCGGACGACCTTCACGTTCGGGCCGCTCGTCGTCCGATGCTGGACGCGCAGGTCGCCGAGCGCGATTCGCGCGTTCACCGTGACCCGGGCGGCGGGCGGCAGCGTGACCGCGATCCCGCCGAGGCCCACCTGCGCGTCGATCGTGACGTGCTGGCCCGGGGCGAGCGAGAGCGCGGTGAGGTCGAGGTCGCCCTGGCCAACGCCGATCTTGTAGGTCTGGTTCGTCTGCGATGCGTTCGTGGGACGCCAGTCGATGTCCCCGTACTCGGCGTTGCGCGGCATGTCACCCACCACGGTCGTTGTCAGCATGCTGAGGGTCAGGAGGGTCCCCACCGCCATGAGGCCGTGCGTGCGGAACCAGCCGCCCGCGACGAGGCCGAGCCCGACGACCGCGAGCGCGGGCGCCATGACGATCAGCCAGGAGTCGGGGGCCGGGTATCCCTTCGCGACGGGGAGCATCGCGGCGCCCGCGGCCATGGCGGCCAGCAGCGCGATCGCGGCCGCCGGCGACCGGTCGCCGCGCCCGCCCTCCCGCCGCGCCTTGCCCGCCGACGGAACGTCGTCGGCGAGGGCGTCGGCCCGCGTGGCCGAGTAGTCCGCGAGGTCGATCATGCCGTCGGGCAGCCCGCCGCCGGCCGGCGCCTCACCCGGCAGGTCCTCGTCGAGGAGGTCATTACCGGGCAGGTCCTTGTGGAGGGACACGCCGCCGGCCGTGGCGTCCCCCGACCGCGCCCACGCCGCCGACGGCTCCGGCGGATGCCCGGCGAGCCGTTCGGGGACGGACCGCGCCGCCGCCACCAGGTCCGTCCCCCGCGAGTGCGCGACCAGCAGCACCAGCCCGAACACCACCAGGACGGCGATCGCGTCGGTGTAGGCCCCGCCGAACAGGGTGAACACGACGCCGACGCACAGCAGCGCGCCGAGGATCGACAGGACGGCCTGCGCGTCGAACCACCGCTTGAAGAACTGCTCCGCGAGCGACGACTCGCCGGTGCTCGCGGGCATCAGCAGCGCCGCCGCGATGTAGAGGAAGACGCCCTGCCCGTGCGCCAGGACCAGGATCGCGAAGCCCACGCGGAAGATGACGGGGTCGATGCCGGTGTAGCGGCCGAGGCCGGTGCACACACCGGCGAGCAGCCTCCGGTCGGCGTCCCGCGCCAGCCGCTGGTAGCCCGTGCTCTCCCGCGCCATCTCGTTTTCCATGCCTGCCATCGTGGCCCGTCACCTCCCGCGAGCGGTATCGGGGACGTCCCTGAGCCGACCCTGAGCCGGTTCCGGGGTAGGCCCCTGATGCGGTTCGCGTACGCGCGTGTGACGATCGATGACGTGGGAGTACCGGGAAGAGGGCGGCCGTGAGCCAGGAGACGGTGGAGCGGCCGGAGGCGCCGCGGGCACGGCCGCCTGCGCTGGAGCGCGCCGCCGAGGGCAGGCTCGTGGCCGGGGTGTGCCGCGGCCTGGCCGCGCATCTCGGCGTGGACGTGCTGTTCGTCCGGGCCGCGTTCGTGCTGCTGACGGTGGCGAGCGGGCTCGGCGTCGCCGCGTACGCCGCGTTCTGGATCCTCGTCCCCGCGCCCGAGAAGGACGCGGCGGCCGAGCGGCCCGCCGGGCGCCGGCGCGGGCGCGACTGGGGCCAGCTGCTCGCCTACACGGCGGTCACGCTGGGCCTCGCGGTGCTGCCCTGGGGCGCGGCCGGGGTCGTCCAGTGGGCGCTGTGGCCGTTCGTCGTCGGCGGCGTCGGCGCCGCGATCCTGTGGCAGCAGGCCGACCGCGACCAGCGGCAGCGGTGGACGCTGCCGCTCCGCCAGCGGTGGCTGCGCAGCCTGCTCGGCCTGCTGCTGGTGGTCGGCGGCATCGGCGGCGTCGTCGTGCAGAACGTGGAGGCCGCCCAGGCGCGGTCGGTGATCATCGCGATGCTGATCATCCTGACCGGGGTCGCGGTGATCGTGACGCCGTGGGTGGTGCGGCTCTGGCAGGACCTGGACGCCGAGCGGCACGAGCGCATCCGCTCCCAGGAGCGCGCCGAGCTGGCCGCGCACATCCACGACTCGGTGCTGCACACGCTGACGCTGATCCAGCGGAACGCGCACGACACGCGGGAGGTGCAGCGGCTCGCCCGGTCCCAGGAGCGGACGCTGCGGACGTGGCTCTACCAGCCGCGCGACGACGCCGACCGGATGTTCGCCGCCGCGATCAAGGAGGTCGCCGGGGAGGTCGAGGACGACCACGGCGTGCCCATCGAGATCGTCTGCGTGGGCGACACGGCGCTGGACGAGCGGCTCGGCGCGGCGCTGCAGGCGGCGCGGGAGGCGATGGTGAACGCCGCCAAGTACGCGGAGGCGCCGTCGGTGTCGGTGTACGCGGAGGTGGCGGACGACGAGATCGCCATCTTCGTCCGCGACCGCGGCAAGGGATTCGACCTCGACCAGGTCCCGGCGGACCGGATGGGCGTCCGGGGGTCCATCATCGGACGTATGGAGCGCAACGGCGGCACGGCGACCGTCCGCACGGCGCCGGGCGAGGGCACGGAAGTGCGGTTGGAGATCAAGAAGGCATGAGCGGAGCGAACCGGGGGCGTGCGGCGCCGTCCCCCGCGAAGGGGTGGGCATGGGCGAGTCTCTGAAGAGGGTCGTGCTGGTGGACGACCACCAGATGTTCCGCACGGGCGTGAAGGCGGAGCTCGGCGGCGGCGTCGAGATCGTCGGCGAGGCGGGCGACGTCGACGAGGCGGTCACGGTGATCCGCGGGACGCTGCCGGACGTGGTGCTGCTGGACGTCCACCTGCCCGGCGGCGGGGGCATCGAGGTGCTGCGCCGGCTGCACGGCGCCGTCCCGTCCAGGTTCCTCGCGCTGTCGGTGTCGGACGCGGCGGAGGACGTGATCGGGGTCGTGCGCGGCGGGGCGCGCGGCTACGTCACCAAGACGATTTCGGGACCGGAGCTGACGGACGCGATCGGCCGGGTCGCGGAGGGCGACGCGGTGTTCTCGCCCCGCCTCGCCGGTTTCGTGCTGGACGCGTTCGCCGCGTCGGACGCCCCCGCCGTGGACCCCGAGCTGGACCAGATCACCCAGCGGGAGCGGGACGTCCTGCGGCTGATCGCGCGCGGCTACGCCTACAAGGAGATCGCGAAGGAGCTGTTCATCTCGGTGAAGACGGTGGAGACGCACGTGAGCAGCGTCCTGCGCAAGCTCCAGCTGTCGAACCGGCACGAGCTGTCGCGCTGGGCCGCGGCGCGCCGTCTCGTGTAACGGTCGGCTCGCTTAACACTCGTCTTCGCTGGAACCGGTATCAATGGCCGATACAGTCGCTGGTCATGACATACCCTCCCCCCGGATCCGGGTATCCGGATTCCCAACCGCCTTATCCTCCCGGCCCCCCGCCGGTCCCGCCCATGCCGTCCGGCCCCGACTTCGGGCCCTCGTCCGCAAGCGACAAGACCAACGGCCTGGCGATCGCTGCCTTCGTCACCGGCCTGCTCGGCTGCTTCGGCATTCTCGGGATCATCCTCGGTGCGATCTCGCTGAGCCAGATCGGCCGCAACGGCGGCAAGGGCCGCGGCTTCGCGATCGCCGGCATCGTCCTGTCCTCCTTCTGGCTCGTCGCCGGCATCGTCTTCGGCGTCATCGCGGCGAGCAGCGACTCCTCCGGTGACGGGGCGACGCCCAGCCCGACCCGGACCAAGCCGAAGGAGGTGGACGCGCAGAAGATGAAGGTCGGCGACTGCATCAACGACAACACGGCCGCGCCCAACCCCTCCGCCACGGAGCCGGTCGAGGTCGACAGCGTCAAGATCGTCGCGTGCACCTCGCCCCACGACGGCGAGGTGACGGCCGTCTTCCGGCTGTCGGCGGCCACGCTGCCGCCGGAGGCGGAGTTGCGGCAGCGGGCCTCGACGGGCTGCAAGCTCCGCACCGCGGCCAGGCTCCGCCGCGACCCCGCGGCGAGCAGCCTCGCGAACTCCTACTACTACCCCACGGACGAGTCGTGGAAGTCGGGTGACCGCAGCGTCACCTGCGTGGCCGTCGCCGCGAACGAGGGCACCAAGCTCACTCGGCCGCTGCAGCGCTGACCTTCTCCGGCGTCCGCCGGGCGGCCGGCCCGCCGCCCGGGACGCGTCCCCCTCAGCGCGAGTCGCGCATGGTGCTCACGACCATCTCGGCGACGTGTTCGACCGTGGACACGCCCGCCTCCATCGTCGGGCTGTCGCCGCTGCACACCGCGACGAGAAAGTCGTGATCGGGGCCGGTGATGCGGCCGATGCTGTTCACCGCCCAGCCGTGTCCCTGGTGGTGAACGGGCGTCCAGCCGTTCTTCAGCGCCACCTTCTCGCCCGGAAGGGCTGCCGCGCTGACCCCCCACGCCTGCTCGTGCAGCACCGAACCCATCAGGCCCAGGATGTACTGACGGCTCAACGGCTTGATGGGGCTCTTGTCCGACACCAGGGTCCGCAGCAGGCGGACCTGATCGGACGGGGTCGTCAGGGACGAACCCCATGACCCGGGGAACGGTGTCGTGCTCTTCAGGCCGAAGCGCTTGTTGGTCGCTCTGACCCCGTCCCCGCCGCCGGCCGCGGAGTACAGGGAGTCGGCGGCGCCGTTGTCGCTCTCGCGGATCATCCGTCCGGCCAGTTCCCGCTGCCCCGCGGTCAGGCCGCGGCGGTCGCGCTGCCGTTGCAGGACGAGGCTCGACAGGATGTCGACCTTCATGATGCTGGCGGTGACGAAGCGGCCCTTCTCGTTCTGCCCGAAGGACAGCCCTGTGCGCAGGTCGGTCGCCATCACCCCGGCCTTGCCCGGACGCGTCCCGAGGTAGGCGCGGACGGCCTGCGTCAGCGCCGCCGGTTCGAACGGCCGGGTGATCTCCTTCGCCACGGCCGGCCCCCGTCCGGCCGCGATCAGCTTGGTCGCGCCGACGGTGGCGCCGCTCCTGCGGGGCGGTGCGTCCGTGATCAGCCGGTGGGCGGTGAACCCCGCCCCGGTGGCGCCCAGCGCCAAGGTGAGCGCGATGATGCGACGCCGCATCGATCCCCCCGAATTCATGCGGACATGGAGTGGTGCGCGGTGGTGCGCCGGTGGGGGGCGTGTCGGCGAGCGGTGCGCCGGTGAGCGGTGTGCCAGTGAGCGGTGTGCCGGTGAGGTGTCAGAGGACGCCTGGAAGGCGGGCGGGGCAGCCGGGCTCGCAGCGCTCGGCGTGCCATGCCACCCGGCGCGCGGACGTTCCGAGGCGGCGGCGCAGCGCCTGCCGGGTGAACGGCCCCGTTCCCGGGAACCCGTCGAACTCGCCGCGCCAGCGGATCAGCGTGCCCGCGGGGTGCGGCTCCAGCGTGACGTCCGCCCGGAAGCGGCGCGGCGGACGGAACGGGCGCGGCGGTGGCCCCGCCAGCGCGACGTAGCCGTAGTGCCGCGGCGGATCCCAGGCCACGACCTCCTCACGCCACGGCCGGACGTAGCGGACGGCCCCGAGCCCGTTCGGGTGCTCGGCCCCGCCGGACTCGCGCCTCGCGCGGAGCCAGAACCCGCCCCATTCGCCCCACGCCTCCGGGACGCACAGATGCTTGAAGATGACGTCCGGCGTGGTGCGCGAGACGGCGGTGGCCTCGATCTCATGCGGCATGACAACCCCCCAAGTCCCGTCACATGGGGTGCATGCCCGATCTGGAAGCGATTACGGCTTGTAATGCGATGTATTTATAGAGTGACCGGAACTCAGGCGGTGTCGACCACCTGGAACGCCTCGGCGAGCCGGCCCTCGGGGAGCCCTGCCGCGGACGCGTTGGCGCCCAGCCAGCCGCGCAGCATCTCCGGCAGCCCGTCGCCCATGTGCCCGGTCTGGCTGGTGTGCGCCCGCAGCGCCTCCACCTTCCGCCCGAACTGGTCGGTGATGTCGACGTAGTGGTTCACGACCGGCCCGCCGGTGAGCCACACCTCCCGGGCCGTCCACGCGTCCAGGCCCTCGTCGGCGAGCAGTTCCGGGAACGCGTACGGGTTGCGGGCGTCGGGGTAGACGGCGTCGAGCGCGGCCGAGCCGACCGCCCGGTGGTCGGGGTGGCTCGGGTAGATCCGCTCGTAGTTGCGTTCCGGGCTCGGCATCAGCACCCGGTCCGGCCGGACCTGGCGGATCACCCGGGTGATGTCGCGGCGCAGGTCCAGCGTCGCCTCGACCCGGCCGTCGGAGTACCCGAGGAACCGGACGTCGCTGACCCCGACGCACCCGGCCGCCGCGAACTGCTCCTTGCGGCGCAGCTCGGCCATCTCCTTGCGCGAGACGTTGTCGTCGAAGCCGCCGGCGTCGCCGTCGGTCACCATGAGGTAGACGACCTCGACGCCCCGGGCCGTCCAGCCCGCCACCGTCCCGGCCGCGCCGAAGTCCACGTCGTCGGGATGGGCCATCACGACGAGGATTCGCTGCAGTTCGCCATCGTCCAGAACATTGGTCACGGTTTCAACAATAAGGTCTGGAATGGAGATGTGTACGACACCCAGGACGCAGGGCCCGGCGGCTTCCCGCGCGCGGTCATGGACGCCGTCCCCGCCGCGCTCCGCTGACCGGCCCGTTCAGAACGAGGTGAGGGACGCGAGCAGGCGTTCCTGGAACGCCGCCACGTCGCTGCCGGTGGCGACCTTGACCGGGCGGCGGACGTCGTCGGCGGGCAGCGATCGAGCGTCCCAGACGGTCGTGCCGCGCGTCAGGTCGCCCCGCAGCTCCACCCGGACGGGACGGTGCGCGTACTCGCCGAGATCCGGGTCGACGGCCAGCATCGCGGCGAGCGCGTCGTGGATGACGGCGCCCCTGCGCTTGAGCGTGGGCGTGTAGGCGTCCTCGTAGAACTTCAGGATGCGGGCGGCGAACCGGGCGACCGGGGAGTCGTGGGCGGCGAGCCGGTCGAGCCAGTCGTCGTGGACGGCGGTCGGGTGCGTGGCGTCCAGCGGCACCAGGACGACCGGCCAGTCCGCCGCGAACACCATGTCGGCGGCCTCCGGGTCGTGCCAGATGTTCGCCTCGGCGTGCGTGGTGATGTTGCCGGGGTGGTCGAACGCGCCGCCCATGACGACGACCTCGCGGATCAGCGACGGCAGCTCGTCGTCCAGCAGCAGCGCCGCGCCCAGGTTCGTCAGCGGGCCGGTCGCGAGGAGGGTCAGCTCGCCGGGCATCGCGCGGGCCAGCCGGACGAGCTGGGCCGGCGCGGGCTCGGCGACCGGACGTCCCGCCGGGTCGGGGAGGCGGGTTTCGCCGAGGCCGTCCGTCCCGTGCCAGTCCAGTGCGTAGTGGACGTCCTGCGCCATCGGCCGGGCCGCGCCGACCGCGACCGGCACGCCCTCGGTGATCCCGGCGGCCTCCAGCACGCGCAGCGTGTTCAGCGCTCCGGTCAGGGGGTCGATGTTGCCGTGCACCGTGCCGACCCCCACCAGTTCCGCCTCGCCCGCCCTGACGAGTGAGGCCAGGTAGAGCAGCGTCATGGCGTCGTCGATGCCGGTGTCGCAGTCGTACAGGAACGTGGGTCCATTCGTCACGAACGCACCCTATCCAGACGGGACGCCGGATGATCACCGGTTGGGCCTGGGACCCGGTGGCGCACCGGGGTAGAGCTGAGACATGCGCAAACTCATCAACGCTCCGGCGGACGTGGTCTCCGACGCGCTGCGCGGACTGGCCGCCGCGCATCCGGAACTGACGGTCGACCCGCGCAACGGCACCGTCGTGCGGGCGGACGCGCCGCGCGCCGGGAAGGTCGCCCTGGTGTCGGGCGGCGGGTCCGGTCACGAGCCGCTGCACGCCGGGTTCGTCGGCCACGGCATGCTGGACGCCGCCTGCTGCGGCGAGGTGTTCACCTCCCCGGTGCCCGACCAGATCATCGCGGCGACGATGGCGGTGAACGGCGGCGCCGGCGTCCTCCATCTCGTGAAGAACTACACCGGCGACGTCATGAACTTCCAGCTGGCCGCCGAACTGGCCGAGGACGAGGAGATCGAGGTCACCTCCGTCGTCGTCGACGACGACGTGGCCGTGGAGGAGAGCACGTTCACCGCGGGGCGGCGCGGCACCGGCGGCACGCTGTTCGCCGAGAAGATCGCCGGCGCGCTCGCCGAGGAGGGGGCCTCGCTCTCCGCCGTGGCGGCGGTGGCGCGGGAGGTGAACGAGCGCAGCCGGTCGTTCGGCGTCGCGCTGTCGTCCTGCACGGTCCCCGCCGCCGGGGCGCCCACCTTCGAACTGGGCGAGGACGAGATGGAGCTCGGCATCGGCATCCACGGCGAGCCCGGCCGGGAACGCGTCAGGATCGGGACGGCGACGGAGATCGTGGACGCCTCGCTCAGCGCGATCGACGCCGACATGCCGCTGCGCGGGTCCGAGGTGCTGGTGCTGGTGAACGGGATGGGCGGCACCCCGCTGATCGAGCAGTACATCGCCTATGCGGCGGCGGCGCGGTGGCTGGAGGGGCACGGCGCGACCGTCGTCCGCCGCCTGGTCGGGCCGTACGTGACGAGCCTGGAGATGGCCGGCTGCATGATCAGCGTGTGCCGGGTGACGCCCGAGCTGACCCGCCTGTGGGACGCGCCGGTCGAGACGCCGGGGCTGCGGTGGGGCAGGTGAACGCCGAGGGCTTCGCCGCATGGGTCCGGCACGCGGCCGATCTCGTCTCCGCCGACGCCGAGCGGCTCACCCGGCTGGACGCGGCCATCGGCGACGGCGACCACGGCCACAACCTCGACCGGGGCTTCCGCGCGGCGGTCGACGCGCTCCCGGAGGACGCACCTCCCGGCAGGGTGCTGGTCGCCGCCGGGCGGGCCATCGTGTCCAAGACCGGCGGCGCGTCCGGCCCCCTCTACGGGACGGCGCTGCGCCGCGCGGGCAAGGCGCTCGGCGACGCGCAGGACGTGGACGCCGCCGGGCTCGGCGGGGCGCTCCGGGCCGCGCTGGACGGCGTCCAGGACCTCGGGAAGGCCGCCGAGGGCGACAAGACGATGGTCGACGCGCTGGCGCCCGCCGTCGCGGCCTACGAGGCGGCGCTGGCCGGCGGCTCGGACCTCCCCGGCTGCGTGCGAGCCGCCGCCGAGGCCGCAGCCCGGGGGGCCGACGACACCGTCCCGATGCAGGCGCGCAAGGGCCGGGCCAGCTACCTCGGGCCGCGCAGCGTCGGTCACCTGGACCCGGGCGCCTCGTCCACCGCGCTTCTCCTGCGGGGCCTCGCCGACGTGACGGGGGAGGACTGACATGGTCGGGATCGTGATCATCTCGCACAGCCGGACGCTCGCCGAAGGCGTCGCCGAGGTCGCCCGTGCGCTGGGCGTCGGGAAGGCCGTCGTCGAACCCGCCGGAGGCGACTCCGAAGGGCGGCTCGGCACCAGCATCGACCTCGTCGAGCAGGCCGTCGCCGCGGCCGACGACGGTGACGGCGTCGTCCTGCTCGCCGACCTCGGCAGCTCCGTCCTCACCGCCAAAATGCTGATCGAGGACGCCGTGGGCCACGAGGTGCTGCTCGCGGACGCGCCGCTGGTCGAGGGCGCGGTCGCCGCCGCGTCCATGGCCGCCACGGGCGCCGGCCTCCGCACCGTGCACGCCGCCGCCGAATCCGCCCGCGAGCACCGCAAGACGGGCTGACGTGGCTGGCTGACCGTGGCGGGACCGTGACGGTCAGGCCGGGTCGTCCGGGCCCTGGAGGAGGACGCCGAGGACGGACGTGACGCCCGCCGTCGGGTCGCCCCGCACCTCGTAGACGCGGGGCGGCTCGCCGGCCTCGTCCACGGTGACCCGGTACGCGGGCAGGTCGGCGCCGATCTCGCCCGGCTCGCCGCGGGCCTCGGCGGCGGCGAGCGCGTCCACGGCGTCGCGGACGCGCTCGGCCCGCCCGGCGGGGAGCGCGGCGGTGTCGTACAGCGCGACCAGAGCAGTCCGGCCGGTGAACCCGCCGGTGCTCTCCACCTTCACGCGCATGACCGCCTCCCCGATGCGCCGGTTGCGCCGCCGCTACTTGCTGAACGCCTCGCGCAACTCGTCCAGCTCGTCCCGGAGGATGTCATCGTCCTCCAGCGAGCCCCGCCTGGCCAGCTTCTCCGGGGCGACGACCTGGTACTCGGGCATCTGCATGGTGCCGCAGCAGCGGGACCTGTCCTGGTCGGCCCGCAGGCTCGCCGAGTGCTCGTCGTGCGGCGCGACCTCCGTGACGTCCTGCCCGTCGCCGGTGTAGGCGGGGTCGCTCATCATCATCCGCCCGCTCATCAGGTCGCGCAGCGGCGTCTCCGCCGTGGTGATCTCGCGGACCGCGAACCGGTTGCGGATGAACGTCCGGTAGATCGCGGGGTCGCCGCGGCTCGCCGAGACCTGCAGCATCTTGTTCGCGACGTCCACGTACCGGGCGCCGGTCGCCGGGGACGCCACGATCGCGTCGAACACCAGCCGGCACAGCGCGGACGCCGTCTCGATCAGCACGATCGTCGCGTCCTTGGTGCGCTGCTGCCGGCTCAGCTCGAACGTGTACACGTCCGCCAGCACGTCGTAGATCGCGCCCGTGAACACCTGCGAGATCGCGTGGACCTCGTTGCCGACCTGGCTGAGCTTGAGGTCGTTGTCGGCGTTGCGGAGCCCGGACGGCATCCCGAGCGCCTTGCCGAACTGCTCCGCCAGCTCGGTCAGGAACGACTTGTCGTGCAGGTTCGCCTTGGTGAGCGCCACCAGCGCGTCCGCCTGGTCCGGTTCCGCCAGCGCCAGGAAGATCGCGGTGATGTCGCCGAACGACTCGTGCAGCCCGCCGGTCTGCGGCGGGTTGTCCGCTGACAGCCAGCCCGGCTTGAGGCCGTCCAGGATCGAGTGGCCCGTCTCGTGGGCGACGATGTCGAGCGACTGGCAGGTGTACAGGACGTCGCTCTGCCCCTCCGGCGTGAAGAAGAGGAACTTGAGTGCCTTGCCCGTCCGCGTGTAGAACGCGTTCGCGCCCTCGGCCGCGTGCGGGAACACGGTGATGCGGTCGGTGTTGCCGTTGACGTTCCATGCGAACGGGATCGGTTCGCCCTTGTTGTGCCGCTCGTACATGGCCATCGTCTGCCGGACGACGGCGAACGTGTGCGCGCAGTCGAACTGCGGGCTTCCGGGGGCGAAGACGAAGTCGCCGCTGATGTTGCGGGCGACCGGGGTGACGCCCGCCAGATCCGTCCGGACGCGGGCGTCCGTCGGGCCGTTCAGCACCACGCTCGGAAGGAACACCAGCCGGGCGCCGAGTTCGGTGACCGACGGGTCCTGCTTGTAGACGAGGAACCGGTGCCCCGTTCTCAGCGGCGCCGGGACCGGAACCGGGCGCGGCACGGCCCGCGGAACCGGCGGAGCCTCCTTCCGGACGGCCTTCGGCCGCTGCGCGGGAATCGAGACCTCGACGGTCTCGGCGTCCCGCTGCGTCTGGACATCCTGCTGGTGGATCTTCATTCGAAGCCACCTCCCCCTGACAGTGCGCGCGTCCCTGCTGACTGCGCGCGGCTGCGAGCGGACCTGCGGGTTTCGAAGTACGGGGCCTTGCGTCCGCGGACCCGGCCGGGACGGTGATCCGGCGGTCCGTGCGTCCGCTCCCTTTCGACCGACGCTCCGCCGGTCGGGAGATCGAGTCAACCTGTGGAGTTCAAAAGCCCCGCCATCTGTCCACATCCCGCCAACGGCCCCGGCCGCGGGGAGGGCGGCCGGGAGCGGCGGACGCGGGCGGGCCGCCGGGTGTCGGCGGACGCGCCGAAAACGTCCGCGCCGCGCCGTAGACTCGCATCTGATGTCGAAGACCGAAGCTCACCCCTTGCTCGATGGCCTCAACCCGCAGCAGCGCGCCGCCGTCGTGCACTCCGGCGGCCCCCTGCTGATCGTCGCCGGCGCCGGCTCGGGCAAGACCCGGGTGCTCACCCACCGCGTCGCCCACCTGCTCGGCGAGCGCGGCGCGCACCCCGGCCAGATCCTCGCGATCACCTTCACCAACAAGGCCGCCGCCGAGATGAAGGAGCGCGTCGACGCCCTCGTCGGGCCGCGCTCGCGCGCCATGTGGGTGATGACGTTCCACTCCGCGTGCGTGCGGATCCTGCGCCGCGAGGCGGGGCGCCTCGGCTTCCCCACGAGCTTCTCGATCTACGACCAGGCCGACGCGAACCGCCTCATGGCGCTGGTCTGCCGCGAGCTCGACCTCGACCCGAAGCGCTACCCGCCGAAGTCGTTCAGCGCCCAGGTGTCCAACCTGAAGAACGAGCTGATCGACTACGAGACGTTCAAGGCGCGCGCCTCGACGCACATGGAGCAGACGCTCGCCGAGGCGTACGAGATGTACCAGGCGCGCCTCCAGCAGGCCGCCGCCATGGACTTCGACGACCTGATCATGATGACGGTCAACCTGCTCCAGGTCTTCCCGGAGGCCGCCGAGCACTACCGGCGGCGGTTCCGGCACGTCCTCGTCGACGAGTACCAGGACACCAACCACGCGCAGTACGAGCTGGTCCGCGAGCTGACCGCCCCCATCGAGGGCGTGGGGGCGGCCGAACTGTGCGTGGTCGGCGACGCCGACCAGTCGATCTACGCGTTCCGCGGTGCGACGATCCGCAACATCCTGGAGTTCGAGCGCGACTACCCGGACGCCACCACGATCCTGCTGGAGCAGAACTACCGCTCCACCCAGACGATCCTGTCCGCGGCCAACGCGGTCATCGAGCGCAACGCCGACCGCAAGCCGAAGAAGCTGTGGTCCGACCAGGGCGAAGGCCACAAGATCACCGGCTATGTGGCCGACAACGAGCACGACGAGGCCGCGTTCGTCGCCCACGAGGTCGACCGGCTCACCGACGACGGCGACGCCCGTCCCGGCGACGTCGCCGTCTTCTACCGCACCAACGCGCAGTCGCGTGTCTTCGAAGAGGTGTTCATCCGGGTCGGGCTGCCGTACAAGGTCGTCGGCGGCGTCCGGTTCTACGAGCGCAAGGAGATCCGCGACGCGCTCGCCTACCTGCGCTGCCTCGCCAACCCCGAGGACGCCGTCTCCCTGCGCCGCATCCTGAACGTCCCCAAGCGCGGCATCGGCGACCGCGCCGAGGCATGTGTCGAGGCGTACGCGTCCCGCGAGCGCATCTCGTTCTGGCAGGCTCTCCGGGTGCCCGAGGACGTGCCCGGCATGGCGACCCGCTCGATCAACGCCGTCCGGGAGTTCGTCACCCTGCTGGACGAGCTGCGCGCCGCCGCCGAGACGCTCGCCCCGGCCGACCTGATCGCCGAGGTCCTCAAGGCGAGCGGCTACCTGGAGGAGCTCCAGAACTCCAAGGACCCGCAGGACGAGACCCGCGTCGAGAACCTCCAGGAACTCGAAGCCGTCGCCCGCGAATTCGAGGAGCGCCTCGACGGCGAATCCGCCGAGGGCCGCCTCCCCGAATTCCTGGAGCAGGTCGCCCTGGTGGCCGACGCCGACTCCATTCCCGGCGGCGCGAAGGGCGGCCCCGTCCCGCCCGGCGAGCAGCCCGATGAATCCGAGCAGGGCGTCGTCACCCTGATGACCCTGCACACCGCCAAGGGCCTCGAATTCCCGGTCGTGTTCCTCACCGGAATGGAGGACGGCGTCTTCCCGCACCTCCGCGCCATGAGCAACCCCAAGGAACTCGAAGAGGAACGCCGCCTCGCCTACGTCGGCATCACCCGCGCCCGGCAGCGCCTTTACGTCTCCCGCGCCGCGATGCGCAGCTCATGGGGCGCACCTCAGGTCAACCCGCCGTCCCGCTTCCTCGGCGAGGTCCCGAAGGCCCTTGTCGAATGGGAGCGCGAGGCGTCCTCGACGTCCACTCCGGCAATGGCCAGAATGGCCGAACGTCCGGGGGTCCGCTCCCCGGGCAACCGTCCCGTCCCGTCCCTTTCGCCGGGCGACAAGGTCACCCACGACGCTTTCGGCCTCGGCACCGTCGTCTCCGTCTACGACCGGGGCGAAAAGGCCAGCGTCGACTTCGGCGGCGAATACGGCGTCCGGACCCTGGTCCTGCGCTTCGCCACCATCGAGAAACTCTGAGCGCTTCCTCACTCCGGCGGGGAGGCCGGGTTCAGGGACGCGAGGAAGCCGTCGAGCAGGGCGGTCTGCCGGCCCGGCGGGAAGCGGGCGGGGTCGAAGAGGGCGTGGACGACGAGGCCGTGTGCGAAGGCGGCGGCGGACGCGGTGACATCGTCCACGTCGCTGCCGGCGGGCAGTTCGCCGAGTGCGACGGCCGCCGCGACGTGCGGGCGCAGGCGCCCGCGCCAGCTGTCGTAGCGGTCCTTCTGGCGGGACGCGAGGGCGGGGTCGGCGAGGGAGACGTCCCACGAACTGACCCATACGCGGTTCATGGCCGTCGCGGCGGGGGTGAGGGACAGGACGTCGAGGAGGGCGGCGCGCAGGGCGGGCATGCCCGGCGGCGCCGTGCGGAGTGGACGGTTCGCGGTGCGCTCGTCGGCCACGTCGAGGGCGTGCGCGACGAGGGCCTTCTTGTTCGGGAAGTAGTGGGTGAGCAGGCCGGTGGAGGCGCCCATCTCGGCCGCGACGGCGCGCAGGGTGAGGCCGCCGAAGCCGTGCTCGGCGAGGACGCGCCAGACGGCCTCGGACACGTCCCGGCGTCGGGCGTCGTGATCACCTCGGGCGGGCATGCCCGTAGAGTACATAACAAACGTTCGGTATGTACCCCTGTGGAGGTTCCATGTTCGCTCGCACGCTCGCCGACGGCGCCGAACTCCGTCCGCTGGAGCCGTGGCAGGCGGCCGAGTTCGCCGAGCACGTGCGGACGGTCCGCGCCGACCTCGAGGAGTTCATCCCCTGGGCCCGGACGATCGTGGACGAGGAGACGGCCCGCGCCCTGCTCCAGTCCTACGCGGAGCGGGAGGCCAATGACAGGGGGCGCATCTACGGCATCTGGGTCGATGGCGTCCTCCAGGGCGGAACGCTCTTCCGCACGTTCGACGCCGGGCAGGGCGTCTGCGAGGTGGGCGTCTGGCTCGCGGCCGGGGTGCGCGGGCGCGGGCTGGTCACGACGGCCGTCCGCCACATGATCGACTGGGCGTTCGGTGTGCGGGGCCTGCACCGGGCCGAGTGGCTCTGCGATCCGCGCAACACCGCCAGCGCGGCGGTCGCGACGCGCCTCGGCATGACGTGCGAGGGCGTCCTGCGGCAGGCGTTCGTGCTGGGCGGCGAGCGCCGGGACACCCAGGTCTGGGCCGTCCTCGCCGACGAATGGACCTCGTGACGTCCCGGGGAAACCGGTAGGGTAATTAGTGATCTTAATTTAACTCCTTACCCCCGGGAGTCCCCGTGCACGCCGAGCAGGTGCTCATGCTGCTGGCCGCTGCCGTCGCGGCCGGCTGGGTCGACGCCGTGGTCGGCGGTGGCGGGCTGATCCAGTTGCCCGCGCTGCTGCTGGCGAACCCCGGGCAGCCGGTCGCGACAGCGCTCGCCACCAACAAGCTCGGCTCGATCGCGGGCACCGCCTCGGCCGCCGTCGCCTACGCGCGCAAGGCCAAGCCGGACGTCCGCGTCGCGGTCCCCGCAGGCCTGCTCGCGGTGTGCTGCGCGGCGGGCGGCGCGCTGTGCGCGTCGGCGATCTCGTCGGACGTGCTCAAACCGGTCATCATGGTCGTGCTGCTGACCGTCGCCGCGATCGTGGTGCTCAGGCCGGAGCTCGGCCGGGTGCCGCGGCACGTGCTGCGCACCCGCCGCCGGGTCGCCGCCGCGGTCCTCGTCCCGGGCGTCGCGATCGCCTTCTACGACGGGCTCGTCGGGCCCGGCACCGGGACGTTCCTGGTCGTCGCGTTCACCGCGCTGCTCGGCATGGACTTCGTGGACGCGTCTGCCACCTCGAAGATCATTAACACGGGGACCAACCTGGGGGCGCTGGTGGTCTTCGCCGCACAGGGGCACGTGCTGTGGGCGGTGGGGCTGGCCATGGCCGTGTGCAACGCGGCCGGGGCGCAGATCGGCGCCCATATGGCGATCAGGCGCGGCGCCGGGTTCGTCCGGGTCGTCCTGCTCTGCGTGGTCGCCGCGCTGGTCGCGAAGCTCGCCTACGAGCAGTTCGGCTAGGGGATGGGGAGCGGGCGTTCCAGGGCGGAGAGGCTGAGCAGGACGAGGGACGCCGTCCAGCCGAGCGGCGCCGGGCCGGCGGGCCTGCCGGTCGGGCCGACCTTCTCCGGCAGGACGCCGAGGGACGTCCGGTGGGCGTTGAGCCAGCTCAACCGGCCGAGGGCCTCGTCCGTCCGGCCGGAGGCCGCGGCGTTCAGCCCGAAAAGGGCTGTTTCCGGGGTCCAGGCGACGTCCGGGGCGCCGGACCAGCGCTCGCCCGGCAGCACGCCCCCGTTCGGCAGCGCCTGCTTGCGGGCGGCGTCCTGGATCGCGGCGGTGACGGCGGCGTCGGCCGGCGCGAACGGCGGGGCGAGGAACGTCACGGAGGTGTCCATCAGGCCGCCGGGGACGGGCGAGCGCGGGTAGCCGTAGGGCGCGAACTGCCTGGCCACCGCGTCGGAGGCCCGCTGCGCCGCGTGCCCCCACTCGGCCGCCTTCCCGCTCTCGCCGTGCCTGCGCGCGAGGTCGGCGGCGGACCGCAGCCCGGCGAGCACGGGGCCGACGACGCCGAGCGTCGGGCGCCGCGGGTCCTGCTCGCGCCGGGGGTCGCGCTCCCAGTAGTCGGACGAGGCGGGCGGCAGGCCCTCGGCGTCCAGCGAGCCGGCGAGGTGGTCGGCGGCGCGCCGCACCATCGGCCACAGGTCCGGCAGGTCGTCGGTCATGCCGGCCTGGACGCCGTAGAGCCAGGCCGCCCACAGCACCCAGCCGAGCGAGTCGAGCTGGGGCGCGCGGCCGTCGGCGACCGCCGTCCCGTCGGCGTTGTACCGCGCGGCCCACATCCCGTTGTCGCTCTGGGCGCGGGCGAGGAAGCGCAGGACGCGGCGGGCCTCCGACGGGTGGCCGGTGACGGTGAACGCGGCGACGGTGAACGCCGAGTCGCGCGGCCAGCAGTAGTGCCAGTTGGTGTACCAGGAGGCGAGCGACGCGCCGTTCGGGCGGGTGAGGAGCCGCAGGTCGAGCAGCGCGCGCGCCGCCATGTCGTGGTAGGTCTGGTCCTTGCCGCCGGTCGGGATCGTGCCCTTCGACAGCCACGCGCTGTCGGACCGGACGGCCCGGCCGACGCGCGGGTCGGACGCGTCCACCGTGATGGGCGTGTCACCGCCGGACGGGATGAGCCGGATCCGTCCGTCCGCGAGCCGGATGACCGAACTGCCGGGCAGGTAGGCGGCCCCCTCGGCCTGCTCGGGGGAGAGCGGGACGCCCTCGAACGGCCAGCCGCCTCCGCCGATAAGCCCGGGGCTCGCCCAGCCGGGGCCGGACGGTTCGGGCACGTTGGCGCCGCCGGTCGCGACGAGCGCGGCCACGATCAGCAGGGCGGCGGTGCGGCGGACCTTGCGCGCGCCCGACCGCCTGCGGGAGCCGGGCGGCCGGCGCGCCGGACCCCGCCCGGCGCCCGGGCGGCGTGCGGGCGGCGGTACCGAGCCGGTGTGGACGGCCTGCGCGGGGACGGAGGCTGCGACGGGTGTATCCCGTTTCTCCGCCATCGCCATGCGTTCGCCCCCTATGCCGCGTCCGTGGCAGCGAAATAAGTACATCAAACTACGTCAATAGGTTCATCCTCCTCACGAGCCACTCGTGCCCACCCCTCAGGAGGAGACACCTTCCGCCGGGGGACACTTGCCTTCCGGGCGGACGGGTCGTGACATATGGACCCGGCGGCGTCACCACGGAGCGGGGTTGACTAGGCTGCATCGACGGAGCGGACCGCAGAGTGCCGGCCGCACGGGAACCCGTGTAGATCGCCGACTCGTGTGGTCTTTGGCTGTCGATCCGTTTTAAGGACGCCTCGTGGACCTGTTCGAACATCAGGCGAAGGAACTCTTCGCCGAGTACGGGGTACCGGTGCCTACCGGCAAGGTCGCCCATACTCCCCAGGAAGCACGCGCCATCGCGGAGGAACTGTTCTCCGCGGGCAGCAAGAAGGTCGTCGTCAAGGCCCAGGTGAAGACCGGCGGCCGGGGCAAGGCCGGCGGCGTGAAGCTGGCCGACACGGCCGACGAGGCGGAGACGCTCGCCGGTCAGATCCTCGGCATGGACATCAAGGGCCACACGGTCCACAAGGTCCTGATCGAGGAGGGGAGCGCGATCGCGCAGGAGTACTACTTCTCCTTCCTGCTCGACCGCGCCAACCGCACCTTCCTGTCCATCTGCTCCGTCGAGGGCGGCGTGGAGATCGAGGAGGTGCCGCACGACCGGCTGGCGATGGTGCCGGTCTCGCCGCTGGACGGCGTCGACCGGGCCAAGGCCCGCGCGATCGCCGAGCAGGGACGCCTCCCGCAGGAGGCCCTGGACGGCGCCGCCGAGCTGATCGAGCGGCTGTGGGCCGTGTTCACCGACGAGGACGCCTCCCTCGTCGAGGTGAACCCGATGATCCTCACCGCCGACGGCCAGGTGAAGGCCCTCGACGGCAAGGTCACGCTGGACGACAACGCCGGGTTCCGCCAGGACCACGAGAAGTTCGAGGACAAGGCCGCCGCCGACCCGCTGGAGGCCGCGGCCAAGGCCAAGGACCTCAACTACGTGAAGCTGGACGGCAGCGTCGGCATCATCGGCAACGGCGCCGGCCTGGTCATGTCCACGCTGGACGTCGTGGCCTACGCGGGCGAGCAGTTCGACGGGCAGAAGCCGGCCAACTTCCTCGACATCGGCGGCGGCGCGTCCGCCGAGGTGATGGCGAACGGGCTGGAGATCGTCCTGTCCGACGCAGCCGTCAAGTCGGTCTTCGTGAACGTCTTCGGCGGCATCACCGCCTGCGACGCCGTCGCCAACGGCATCGTCTCGGCCTACAAGCTGCTGGCCGACCGGGGCGAGTCCGTCGACCGGCCCCTCGTCGTCCGGCTGGACGGCAACAACGCCGAGCTCGGCCGCCAGATCCTCAGCGACGCGGCGCTGCCCGGCGTTCAGCAGGTGGACACCATGGACGAGGCGGCCAAGCGCGCCGCCGAACTCGCAGCGGCAGGTGCATGACAATGGCCATCTGGCTCACCGAGAACAGCAAGATCATCGTCCAGGGCATCACGGGCTCCGAGGGCACCAAGCACGGCCGCCGGATGCTCGCGTCCGGCGCGCAGGTCGTCGGCGGCGTGAACGCCCGCAAGGCCGGCCAGACGGTCGACTTCGACGGCACCAGCCTCCCGGTGTTCGGCACCGTCAAGGAGGCCATGGAGCAGACCGGCGCGGACGTCTCCGTCGTGTTCGTCCCGCCGAAGTTCACCAAGGACGCCGTCGTCGAGGCGATCGACGCCGAGATCCCCCTCTGCGTGGTCATCACCGAGGGCATCCCCGTGCACGACACGGCCTACTTCTGGGCCTACGCCGAAAAGGCCGGTAACAAGACCCGCATCATCGGGCCGAACTGCCCCGGCATCGCGTCCCCCGGCAAGTCGAACGCCGGCATCATCCCGGCCGACATCACCACGCCGGGCCGCATCGGCCTCGTGTCCAAGTCGGGCACGCTGACCTACCAGATGATGTACGAGCTGCGCGACATCGGCTTCACCACCTGCGTCGGCATCGGCGGCGACCCCGTCATCGGGACGACCCACATCGACGCCCTCCAGGCGTTCCAGGACGACCCGGAGACCGACGCCATCGTGATGATCGGTGAGATCGGCGGCGACGCCGAGGAGCGCGCCGCCGCCTACATCGAGCAGCACGTGACCAAGCCGGTCGTCGGCTACGTCGCCGGGTTCACCGCCCCCGAGGGCAAGACCATGGGCCACGCGGGCGCGATCGTGTCCGGCTCCGCCGGCACCGCGCAGGCGAAGAAGGAGGCCCTGGAGAAGGTCGGCGTCCGCGTCGGCAAGACCCCCAGCGAGACCGCCGTCCTCATGCGGGAGATCATGCAGAACCGCTGATTCCCCAGCACCACCGAAAGACGCCCGAGCCGCCCCGGCCCGGGCGTCTTTCACGTCCGGGGGTGACGACAAAGGCGACACGCCGGGCGCGGGGGGCGCTGGGCGGCGGGGGTGGTGTCAGCATGGGGCGGTGAGCGAGCAGACCCGCGGGCAGCGTGCGAGGCCCGAGCCGTCGAAGGGCGAGACCGGACGGCCGCGCGCCGAGCCCGCCAGGGGGCGCCCGCCGGCGGCCGCCGCGGCGCGGCCGCTGTACGTGACGGGGCTGGTCGCGGCGCTGTGGTGCGTCGGGATCGGGCTCGCGGTGCTCACCACGATCACGCTCATCGGATGGATCGCGGCGCCGAAGACCGCGCTCGGCCACGGCATGTCCGGGGTGTTCCGGACGGCCGTGAACTTCTGGCTCGTGTCCCACCACGCGGGCTTCTCCTACGGGCAGGGGCGGGTCGGGCTGCTGCCGCTCGGCGTGCTCGTCCTGCCCGGCGTCCTGCTGTACCGGGGCGGCGGGTGGATGATCCGGGTGGCGGGGCTGCGGCGGCGTCCCCGGATCGCGGTCGTGCACGTGGCGGTCGCGCTGGCCGCGCCGTACGCGGCGCTCGCGGCGCTGCTCGCGCTCGCGGCCTCCTCGAAGGAGGTGCGGTCGTCGGCGTGGCAGGCGCTCGTCGCGTGCTTCGTCGTCGCCGCCGTCGCGGGCGGGCTCGGCGCGGCGCGGGCCGTCGTCGCCGCGCAGGTCGCGGCGGAGGCGCGCGGGCGGCGGGTCAGGTCGGGGCTCGGCGCGCTGCTGCGGCTGCTGCCCGAGCGGCCCCGCTCGCTGGTGATCGGGGTGGCGGGCGCGCTCGGCGTGCTGCTCGCCTCGGGCGCGGTGCTGGTGGGCGCGGCGCTCGCCATGAACATGCGGGCCGCGGGCGACCTGTACGACATGCTCGCCCCAGGTGTGGTCGGCGGCGTCCTCCTGCTGCTGGTCGAGCTGGCCTTCCTGCCGAACGCCGTGATCTGGGGCATGGCGTACGCGGTCGGGCCCGGGTTCTCGGTCGGCGCCGGGACGAGCGTCTCGCCGACCGGGGTGTTCCTGGACGTCGTCCCGGCGTTCCCGCCGCTCGCCGCGCTGCCGCAGCCCGGCCCGGCGCCCGCGCTGTCGCTGATCGCGCTGGCGGCGCCGTTCGTCGCGGGCGCGGTCGGCGGCGTCCTCACGGTCAGGTCGCTGCCGAGCCCGGCGGCGGAGGGCGCGCCGCTGTGGGGCTTCCTGTCGGGGGCGCTGACCGGTGCCGTGGCGGCCCTGCTCAGCGCGCTGTCGGGCGGGCCGCTGGGTGGCGGGCGGATGGCGACCGTGGGGCCGTCCGCCTGGCAGGTGGGGCTGCTGGCGGCCCTCGAGGTGGGGATCTCGGCGGCGATCGCGGCGTGGGTCGCGAACTCGATCCTGCTGCGGCGTCCGGCGCGGGCCGCGGCGTCCGAGAAGAAGGTCGAGAAGGCAGGGAAGGCCGCGAAGCCGAAGCAGGCGAAGCAGGCGAAGCGGGCGAAGCAGCCCGTCCGGCCGGAGCCCGTTGCGGTGCCGCTGTCGGTGCCGCTGTCGGCGCCGGTCCCGGGCGACTACGACCTGCCCGCGAAGCCCGCGGTGGCGCCGAGGGCCCCGCACGCGCCGGATCCGCTGGAGTTCGAGGAGGCCGACCCCGTCCTCGCCCCGCGGCGGCCGCGCCGGCGGGCCGAACCGTCGCCCGACCCGGTCGAGGAGCGGCGGCCCCGCCCGGAACCGTCCCCGCCGCAGGGCGACGGCACGGTCGTCGTCGAAGGCCACATCGTGGACGAGCCCGAGCCGGAGGAGCCGCGCAGGCCCGTCCCGCCGCCGCGCGCGGACCCGAGCCGCACCGAGAACCGGGGCGGCGCGATCTACGTCCTGCGCGAGGAGCCCGAGCGGGACGACTAGAGCAGGTGCCCGTACCTGTCCATCCAGCCGGGCGGCAGGTCGAGCTTGTCCTCGAACTGCGGGTAGTACTCGTCGCGGCAGACCTGCTGGTCGGTGTTGGTGTTGGCCGCGTTGACGCAGTCCCAGTAGCCGCTGAACTCCGTCCGCAGGAAGACCGCCATCGCGACCATCAGCACCGACGTCGCGAGGCCGATCGCGCCCATCACCATGCCGGGGACGGCGCCGGGCACGGAGTCGCGGGTCGCGCGCGCCTGCCGCCGGGCCTTGATCCCGACGACGAGCGCGGCGATCCCGAGCACCAGGCCGAGCGGGTAGAAGAACAACGAGGTCAGCAGCGCGATGCCGCCGAGCCACAGGGCCCGCAGCCCGGTCTGCCGCGCCTGCGACGGTCCTGCGGGCGGCTCTCCCGCCGGCCGCCCGTCCGGGCGGTCATCGGGACTGACCTCGCGGCCCCGCTGCTCGCTCACGTTCGTTTCCTCCTGGCCCGTGCCGCGTGCACGTCGAGTGGTGCGGATCTGCGTGAAGTGCGGATCTGCGGTGAAGCGGCGTCGAACCGGCCCGATAGGCTCGTGGTGTCCCAGCAACGTCCACCGGGGAGTCATGGTGTCCGCCCGGCTCGTCGTCCTCGTCTCCGGCGCGGGGACCAACCTACAAGCGCTGCTCGACGCGTGCGCGGATCCAGCCTACGGGGCGAAAGTCGTTGCCGTGGGGGCGGACCGCCCCGATATCGCGGGAACCGAACGCGCAGAACGTGTGGGTTTGCCCACTTTTACGGTTTGCATCCCCGATTTCCCGTCCCGGGACGACTGGGACGCGGCGCTCACCGAGGCCATCGCGGCGCACGAGCCCGATCTCGTCGTCTCCGCCGGCTTCATGAAGATCCTCGGCCCGCGCTTCCTGGCGCGGTTCGGCGGCCGGACCGTCAACACCCATCCCGCGCTGCTGCCCTCGTTCCCCGGCGCCCACGCCGTACGGGACGCCCTGGCGTACGGCGTCAAGGTCACGGGCTGTACGGTTCACTTCGTCGACGAAGGCGTGGACACCGGGCCCGTCATCGCCCAGGAGAGCGTCCCCGTGGGCTGGCACGACGACGAAGACTCCCTGCACGAGCGGATCAAGCGGGTGGAGCGCCGGCTCCTCGTCGACGTCGTCGGACGCCTCGCCCGCGACGGCTGGACCACGCGCGGCAGGCGGGTCTCCATGAAGTGCAGGACCTGCGGTGACGCGTCCGACAGGGAAACTTCCGACGATCATGAGGGGAGCTCGGCCGGTGAGTCGGGTGGCGATTAGGCGCGCGCTGATCAGCGTGTACGACAAGTCCGGGCTGGAGGAGCTGGCCCGCGGCCTGCACGAGGCCGGAGTGGAGATCGTCTCGACCGGTTCCACGGCGGGCCGGATCTCCGCCGCCGGCGTCCCGGTGATGAAGGTGGAGAAGCTCACCGGATTCCCCGAGTGCCTGGACGGACGGGTCAAGACCCTGCACCCCAAGGTGCACGCGGGCCTGCTCGCCGACCGCCGCAAGGAGGACCACCTCCAGCAGCTCGACGACCTGGCCGTGGAGCCGTTCGACCTCGTGATCGCGAACCTGTACCCGTTCGCCGACACGGTCGACTCGGGCGCCGGGCCGGACGAGTGCGTCGAGCAGATCGACATCGGCGGCCCGACGATGGTGCGCGCCGCCGCGAAGAACCACGCGAGCGTGTCCGTCGTCGTCGACCCGTCCGCCTACGGGACGGTCCTCGACGCGGTGAAGGCCGGCGGGTTCACCCTGGCGGAGCGCCGCCGCCTCGCCGCGCGGGCGTTCGCGCACACCGCGTCCTACGACGTGGCCGTGGCCTCCTGGTTCGCGAGCGCCTACGCCCCTGACGAGACCGCCGCCGAAACGCAGTGGCCCGACTTCCTCGGCGCCACCTGGGAGCGCTCGAACACCCTCCGGTACGGGGAGAACCCGCACCAGCGCGCGGCCCTGTACCGCTCGCCGGGCGAGACCGGCCTGGCCGGCGCGGAGCAGCTGTACGGCAAGGAGATGTCCTACAACAACTACGTGGACACCGACGCCGCCCGCCGCGCCGCCTACGACTTCACCGAGCCCTGCGTCGCGATCATCAAGCACGCCAACCCGTGCGGCATAGCGGTCGGCGCGGACATCGCCGAGGCGCACCGCAAGGCGCACGCCTGCGACCCCGTGTCGGCCTACGGCGGCGTGATCGCGGCGAACCGCCCGGTCAGCGCCGACATGGCCCGGCAGGTCACCGAGAGCTTCGCCGAGGTGGTCATCGCGCCCGCCTTCGACGCCGAGGCCGTCACCGTCCTCGAAGGCCGGTTCAAGAACGTGCGGCTGCTCGTCTGCCCGGACGCCCCCGCGGGCGCGACCGAGTACCGGCGCATCGACGGCGGCGTCCTGCTGCAGGGCGTCGACCGCGTGGACGCGCCCGGCGACGACCCGTCCACCTGGGAGCTCAAGACCGGCGACGCCGTGGACGAGGCGACCCTGCGCGACCTGGCGTTCGCGTGGCGGGCGGTCCGCTCGGTGAAGTCGAACGCGATCCTGCTGGCCGCGGGCGGCGCGACCGTCGGCGTCGGGATGGGCCAGGTCAACCGGGTCGACTCCGCCAAGCTCGCGGTCGCGCGGGCCGGCGCGGAGCGGGCCGCGTCCGCCGTGGGCGCCTCCGACGCGTTCTTCCCGTTCCCGGACGGCCTCGAGGTGCTGACCGAGGCGGGCGTGAAAGCCGTCGTCGAACCCGGCGGGTCCGTCAACGACGACAAGGTGATCGAGGCGGCGGCGAAGGCCGGGATCAGCCTGTACTTCACCGGCGTCCGGCACTTCTTCCACTGATCGGCGCCGGCCCGGTGTGGCGCGGAACACCGCCGCACCGGGTTTAGGCCCGGAACCCTTTGCTTCGCACTGGGGGTAGCCTCAGGCTGACCGCGCCTCATGACCCTCCCTTGACCCCGGCGCGGGCGTTCGGTGATGGAGGCGCGATGGACGTGCTGCTGGCCCTCATGCTGCGATCGGTGTACCTGGTCGACGCGCTGCTGATGGACTCCCGGCAGGTGATCGGGCTGGTCGCCGCCTTCCTGGCCGCCGTCCTGGCCGCCCGGCTCGGCTGGCACGGCACCGACCGCGCGCTCGCCCGCCGGCAGCGCTCCGAGGACTAGCGCAGCCGTTCCCGCAGGGCCCGCGCCGCGGCGGGCCACTCGTCGTCCGTCATGCCGTAGACGGCGGTGTCGCGGATCGAACCGTCCGCCCGGATCCGGTGCTTGCGGTGCACGCCCTCGAACGAGGCGCCGAGCCGCTCGATCGCCGCCCGCGACCGCGCGTTCCGGACGTGCGTGTGCCAGCCCACCCGGATCGCGCCCAGCTCGTCGAACGCGCGCCCGAGCAGGAGCAGCTTCGCCTCGGTGTTGACCGCCGTCCGGTGCCACCGCGCGCCGAGCCAGGTGTGGCCGATGCACAGGCCCCGGTGGGCCGGCGCCACCTCGTAGTACGACGTCGTCCCCGCCACCTCCCCGGTTGCCGCGTCGATCTGGACCCAGGGGAGCCGGACGCGGCGCTCGCAGTCGTCCAGCGCCTTGCCGACGAGCGCGGCCATCTCGCCGGCTGTCCCCGGCCGCCGCTCGCTCAGCCACGTCCACACGTCCGGGTCCTTGGACGCCTCGAACAGCCCCCCGGCGTGCTCGGGGGACAGCGGCTCCAGCCGCACGTGACGCCCGACCAGGACGGGCCGCTCGAACCATGCGTCGCTCATGCCGCCCACGCTAGAAGGCCCGGCGCCCGCCCCGGCAGGGCCACTCGGCGCCGATTTCCGCGTGCCACTCGGCCGTTACCATGGGTTTTCACGCGACTGGCGCGGCAAGGTGGATCACCACCGGGGAGCGAACGACAGTCCGGACACCGCGCGCCTGGGTGGACGGGACCTCGAGCCGGGCTCGGTCCTGCCGGGGCCCGGCGAGATCCACGCGGAGGAACGCATGACGGCACAGATTCTGGACGGCAAGGCCACGGCCGCCGAGATCCGCTCGAACCTCAAGGTGCGCGTCGAGGCGCTCCGCGACCGCGGCGTGTCCGTCGGTCTCGGCACCGTGCTGGTCGGCGACGACCCGGGCAGCCACTCCTACGTCAACATGAAGCACCGCGACTGCGCCGAGGTCGGCATCGAGAGCATCCGCCGCGACCTGCCCGCCACCGCCACCCAGGACGACGTGGAGCAGGCCGTCGCCGAGCTGAACGCCGACCCGGCCTGCACCGGCTACATCGTCCAGCTCCCGCTGCCGAAGGGCCTGGACGAGCAGCGCGTGCTGGAGCGCATCGACCCGTCCAAGGACGCCGACGGCCTGCACCCGACGAACCTCGGCCGGCTCGTCCTGATGCAGCCGGGACCGCTGCCCTGCACCCCGAAGGGCATCGTCGAGCTGCTGCGCCGCTACGACGTCCCGCTGAAGGGCGCCGAGGTCGCCGTCGTCGGCCGTGGCATCACGGTCGGGCGCTCGCTCGGGCTCCTGCTGACCCGCCGCAGCGAGAACGCGACCGTCACCCTGTGCCACACCGCCACCCGCGACCTGGCCGCCCACACCCGAGCGGCCGACATCGTCGTGGCCGCCGCCGGCGTCCCGGGCCTCATCACCGCCGAGATGGTCAAGCCTGGTGCGGCCGTCCTCGACGTGGGCGTCTCCCGGGTGGACGGCAAGCTCGCCGGTGACGTCGCCGCCGACGTCCGGGAGGTCGCCGGGTGGGTCGCGCCGAATCCCGGCGGCGTCGGCCCGATGACCCGCGCCATGCTGCTCGCGAACGTCGTCGAGGCCGCCGAGCAGGCGGGCTGAGACGCGGTCGGGGCCGCCACCCCAGCACCGAGGTGGCGGCCCCGTACGCCTCTTCCCGGCCGTGGCCGCGCCGTCACCTGCGCGGCCGCGGCCGGGTGGGTTGAGCGATCGCCCTCGTTGCGCGCTGCCGGGAGGGCGACCGCGGGTTCACATCAACTGGCCCTCCGCCCGGCGGCGCTCGGTGCCGGACGGCCCGGCCCGTGGCTGTGACCGGGCGTGCCCGGCCTCCGCGTCTCCGTCGTGCCGCGTACTCCCGGGGCCCGGCCCTCCATCGGCGGACGGCCCTGGTGGGGCACGTGCACCGGCGGCAGCGGACGGACGAGGCCCATCGCGATGACCTCGTTGGCGAGCCGCGTGCGCCGGTTGGCGCCCTCGGGGATGCGGAACTTCTGGTAGAGGCGCAGCAGGTGCTGCTTGACGGCCGCCTCCGTGACGACCAGCTCGCCGGCGATGTCGCGCGCCGTGGCGGGGGCCACGAACGCCTCGTCGGACAGGGCGGGACGGCACAGCGAGGTCAGCACGTCGACCTCGCGGCGGGTGAGCTCGGGCGCGACCGCGCGCCGCAGTTCGACGTCCGGGTCGACCTCCTCACGGGGGATGCCCCCCAACCGGCAGCGCGCCGTGCCGAAGCTCACGACGTCACCGTCCTCCAGCACACGGCGGGCGATGGGCCGGCCGTTGACGCGCGTCCCGTTGCGGGACAGGCCCATGTCCACCACGTAGACGTACGGGCCACGTCGGACGATCTCAGCGTGCAAACGGGACACACTCGGGTCGTCGAGGCGTATGTCGACTCCTCTCCCTCTCCCGACCGTCGTCACGTCGGGGCGCAGCGGCACCACCAGTCCGCTGTCCTCGATCCGCATGAACGGCCCCTCCACGGCAGTCCTCCCAGCTAGTTAGCGACCCCTGTCTGCCGGGTTACCCGGGCGCCGTGCCGTCACACCCTCCTACTGGCGAGTAGCACCGATGGTGCAAGGGATTCCGGCCTCTCGGGCATCCCCTGGGCACCATCCGACCCACCCCTATTCCCGGCGACGGGCGACAAGCCGGACCGTTCCATCGCGGCGCGGTCGTCCCGCACCGCGATCGGCGATACCGTGAGGGCCATGAGCACTCAGGTGCACCGGCGCCGGCGGAAGGCGCCGCGACGCGGCGGCGCCGCGCCGCACTGGCTGGCGCAGCTGCCCTACCTCCTCGTGCTCAGCGGGGTCGGCGCCGGGCTGACCCTGTGCGCCTTCAACTACTTCCGCAAGGGCTCCGGCCTGATGGCCGCCGCGCTCCTCATCGGCGCGCTCGCCCGGCTGCTGCTGCCGGAGTCGCAGCTCGGCCCGCTCGCCGTGCGCAGCCGGTCCGTCGACTGCTGGACGCTCGTGATCCTCGGCGAGATGGTGGCGTTCGTCTCGCTCAGCATCCCGCCGATGAACAAGACCGGCCTCGTCCTCGCGGGCGCGTTCGGGGTCCTGATCGCGCTCACCGCGGCGGCCCGCGGCGTCCGGCTCCTCATCGTGGGGCGCCGCCGCCCCGCGGCCGGGAACGGGCCGCCGGGCTAGCGCGTCCTGCCAGGTGACGTCGTTCCGGGCCAGGCCAGGTCTAGACCGCATGACCGCCTCGGCTAGCCTAACCAGTTGAGCCTTACAAGGACTGCTGGCCAGGTGTAGGAAAGGGACAGCACAAGCATGCCCAAGATCAAAGTAGCGGGCCCGGTCGTCGAACTCGACGGCGACGAAATGACGCGGATCATCTGGAAATTCATCAAGGACCAGCTGATCCTGCCCTACCTCGATGTGGACCTGAAGTACTACGACCTCGGGATCGAGCACCGTGACGCCACGGACGACCAGGTCACCGTGGACGCCGCCAACGCCATCCGCGAGCACGGCGTCGGCGTCAAGTGCGCGACCATCACCCCCGACGAGGCGCGCGTCGAGGAGTTCGGCCTGAAGAAGATGTGGCGGTCCCCGAACGGGACGATCCGCAACATCCTGGGCGGCGTGATCTTCCGCGAGCCGATCGTGGTGTCCAACATTCCGCGCCTGGTGCCCGGCTGGACCAAGCCGATCATCATCGGCCGCCACGCCCACGGCGACCAGTACAAGGCGACCGACTTCGTCGTCCCCGGCCCCGGCAAGGTGACGCTCACCTACACCCCCGCCGGCGAGGGCGAGCCGATGGAGTTCGAGGTCGCCGACTTCCCCGGCGGCGGCGTCGCCATGGGCATGTACAACTACGACGACTCGATCCGCGACTTCGCCCGGACGAGCATGCGGTACGCGCTCAGCCGCGAGATGCCGCTGTACATGTCGACGAAGAACACGATCCTCAAGGCCTACGACGGCCGGTTCAAGGACCTCTTCCAGGAGATCTACGAGAGCGAGTTCAAGGCCGACTTCGAGGCCAAGGGCCTCACCTACGAGCACCGGCTCATCGACGACATGGTCGCCGCGGCGCTCAAGTGGGAGGGCGGCTTCGTCTGGGCGGCCAAGAACTACGACGGCGACGTCCAGTCCGACACCCTCGCCCAGGGCTTCGGCTCGCTCGGCCTCATGACGTCCGTCCTCATGACCCCGGACGGCAGGACCGTCGAGGCCGAGGCCGCGCACGGCACGGTGACCCGGCACTACCGGCAGCACCAGCAGGGCAAGCCGACGTCGACCAACCCCATCGCGTCGATCTTCGCCTGGACCCGCGGCCTCGACCACCGCGGCAAGCTCGACGGCCAGCCCGAGGTGATCGACTTCGCCCGCAAGCTGGAGGCGGTCTGCGTCGAGACCGTCGAATCCGGCCAGATGACCAAGGACCTGTCCCTGCTCGTCGGCGGCGAGACGCCCTGGCTGACCACCCAGGGCTTCCTGGAGGCGCTCGACACCAACCTCCAGAAGAAGATCAACAGCTGAGCGACCGCCGAAGGCCGCCCCGGACCCGTCCGGGGCGGCCTTTCGCGCGTTCCGGGTGCGTTCGCATGCCGGTGGGTGCACCTGGGCGCCGGCGGGTAGGGGGCGCGCGATAGCCTGACGTCGGAACTATCTCGACGGCGAGAGAAACCGCGGCGGCGCGGGTCTTCGGCGGTCGGGTTCGAAGGATGGCCGCCTGAGCCCCGTCAGGTCACAGCAGGAGAAGGACGCATGTCTCGCACCCCAGTCACCGTTACCGTCACCGGAGCCGCGGGCCAGATCGGCTACGCGCTGCTGTTCCGCATCGCGTCCGGGCACCTCCTCGGCGCGGACGTCCCCGTTCGGCTGCGCCTGCTGGAGATCCCGCAGGCGGTCAAGGCCGCCGAGGGCACTGCGATGGAGTTGGACGACTGCGCTTTCCCGCTGCTGTCCGGCATCGACATCTTCGACGACGCCACCAAGGCCTTCGAGGGGACGAACGTGGCGCTGCTCGTCGGCGCCCGCCCGCGCACGAAGGGCATGGAGCGCGGCGACCTGCTCGAGGCCAACGGCGGCATCTTCAAGCCGCAGGGCGAGGCCATCAACGCGGGCGCCGCCGACGACGTCAAGATCCTGGTGGTCGGCAACCCGGCCAACACCAACGCCCTGATCGCGCAGTCGCACGCACCGGACGTCCCCGCCGAGCGGTTCACCGCGATGACCCGCCTCGACCACAACCGGGCGCTCGCGCAGCTCGCCAGGAAGGCCGGCGTCTCGGTCGCCGACATCAGGAAGATGACGATCTGGGGCAACCACTCCGCGACCCAGTACCCGGACATCTTCCACGCCGAGATCGCCGGAAAGAACGCCGCCGAGACGGTGAACGACCAGACCTGGCTGGAGAACGACTTCATCCCGACCGTCGCCAAGCGCGGCGCCGCGATCATCGAGGCGCGCGGGGCCTCCTCGGCGGCCTCGGCCGCGTCCGCCGCGATCGACCACGTCCACACCTGGGTGAACGGCACCGCCGAGGGCACCTGGACGTCGATGGCGGTCGTGTCCGACGGCTCCTACGGCGTCCCCGAGGGCCTGATCTCGTCCTTCCCGGTCACCACCAAGGACGGCAAGTGGGAGATCGTCCAGGGCCTGGACATCAACGACTTCTCCCGCGCCCGCATCGACGCCTCGGTGAACGAGCTGTCGGAGGAGCGCGACGCCGTCCGCAAGCTCGGCCTCATCTGACCCACCACACCCCCACGAGCCCCGGCCCCCACAGGCCGGGGCTCGTTCGCGTCTGATCACATGTCGGGGGCGGTGGCGGAAAAGCCGGTCGTCCTGTCCTTGCGGCTCGTTAGGGTGTGATCGCTCGCAAAGTGTGATCAGGAAGGCGTCAGGTGGCGGAACAGGCGTTTCAGGTTGATCTGCGCGGCGTGGTGGATCTGCTGAGCCGGCATCTCTACGCCAGCCCGCGCGTCTACCTGCGGGAGCTGCTGCAGAACGCGGTGGACGCGATCACCGCGCGGGGCGAGGGCGGGCGGGTCGAGATCGAGACCGGCGGCGGGACGCTCAAAGTCCATGACGACGGTGTCGGGCTCACCGAGGACGAGGTCCACACGCTGCTCGCGACGATCGGACGTTCGTCCAAGCGGGACGAGCTCGGGTTCGCGCGGCATGACTTCCTCGGCCAGTTCGGCATCGGCCTGCTGTCGGCCTTCCTCGTCGCGGACGAGATCGAGGTCGTGACGCGGTCCGCGAAGGGCGGCGGCGCGGTCCGGTGGACGGGACGGTCTGAGGGCAGCTACCAGGTCGAGCCGGGCGAACGGGACGAGCCGGGGACGACGGTGACGCTCCGGGCCCGTCCGGGCGCGGGGGAGCTGCTCAGCCCGCCGGTCGTGGCGGAGCTGGCTCGTACGTACGGGTCGCTGCTGCCGGTCGAGTTGATCGTGGACGGGGTGCCGGTCGGCGGGGACGGGCCGCCGTGGCGGGCGTCCTACCGTGATCCGGCCGGGCGCAGGCGCGCGCTGGAGCGGTACTGCGAGGAGCTTTACGGGTTCACGCCGTTCGACGTCGTCGACCTGGACGTCCCCGAGGCGGGTCTGACCGGGGTCGCGTTCATCCTGCCCGCGCCCGTTGCGCCGACCGCGCGTGCCTCGCACCGGGTCTACCTCAAGCGGATGCTGCTGGCCGAGAGCGTGGAGGGTCTCCTCCCCGAGTGGGCGTTCTTCGCGCGCTGCGTCGTGGACGCCGGGGAGTTGCGACCGACCGCGAGCCGCGAGGCCCTCTACGAGGACGAGCTGCTCGAATCGGCGCGGTCCGGGCTCGGCGAGGTGCTGCGGCAGTGGCTGGTGAAGCTGGCCGAGACCGACCCGGCGCGGCTGCGCGCGTTCCTGCGGCTGCATCAGCTCGGCGTGAAGGCGATGGCGCTGCACGACGACGACATGCTGCGGATCGTCGACCGCTGGCTGGAGTATGAGACGTCCGCCGGGCCGATGACGCTGCACGAGTTCCGCCGCCGGCATCCGAACGGCCGGTTCACCGGGAGCGTGGACGAGTTCCGGCGGCTGTCGGCGGTCGCGGGCGCGCAGGGCGTCGGGCTCGTCAACGGCGGCTACGTGCACGACGCCGAGATCATCGAGCGGCTGCCGGACCTGGACCCCGACATCCGGCTGACCCGGCTGGACGCGGCGGAGCTGACCACCACGTTCGGCGTCCTCGACCCGGCGGCGGAGCTGGCGCTGCGGCCGTTCCTGGCGGCGGCGCAGCGGGCGGTGGAGCGGCTCGGCTGCGAGGTCGTGGTCCGCGACTTCGATCCGGCCTCGCTGCCCGCGCTCTACCTGACCAGCCGCGACGCGCAGTTCCGGGAGGAGCTGGCGCGGGCGAAGGAGGAGGCCGACGAGCTGTGGGCGGACGTCCTCGGCGCCGTCAACGCGTCCGCCGGTGTCGAACGCCCGCAACTGGTGCTGAACTACCGCAACCCGCTGGCCCGGCGGGTCACCTCGCTCGGTGACGGCGGGCCGGTCGAGGTGGCCGTCCAGGCCCTGTACGGGCAGGCGCTGCTGCTCGGCCACCATCCGCTGCGGCCCGCCGACACGGCGGTGCTGAACCGTTCCTTCATCGGCCTGCTGGAGTGGGCCGTCCACTCCCCGGAGGCTTCCGAATGAGCACGGACGACGTCTATGCGCTGATGGCGCGGTCGCAGGAGCTGCCCTACGGGGAGGCCCGCACCGTCCTGGTCGAGGACGCCCTGCGCCGTGCGGAGGCTGCCGGTGACGAGGTGCTGGCGTTCCGCGTGCGGGTCCGGCTCTCCGACGCCTACCGGTACGGCGGCGAGCCCGCGAAGGCGTTCGCGACGTTCAGCCGGACGCTCGCCGACCACGACCGCGACCCAGGCCGGTTCGACGAGACCCACGGCCTGCTGTGGCAGATGAAGGCGATCGTCAGCTCCCTCACTCTCTTCCCTGAGATCCCGCTAGACCGCACCTACGCCGTGCTGGACGACATGGAGCGGCGCTACAAGGCCGGTGGGCACAGCCTCCAGGCGGTGTATCACTACCGCAACGTGGTGGCGCGGCACGTGGGCGACGGGACGGCCGACGAGTGGTACCTGAAGTGGCGCGCCGCCGAACGCGACGAACTGTCCGACTGCGAGGGCTGCGACCCCACCGGCATGGCCCGCCACCTCATCGAGGCCGGGCGCCACGAGGAGGCGTTCGAGATCGCCGCGCCCGTGCTGAGCGCGCAGCTGAACTGCAACGAGCAGCCGCAGTCCATCCAGACGGCGCTGCTGCCGGTGTATCTGCGGACGGGCCGCGCCGAGCAGGCCGCCGACGCGCACCGCCGCGCCTACCGGGTGCACCGGACGCGGCTCGCCGACCTCGGCGACATCGCCGAGCACCTGGAGTTCTGCGCGGTCACGGGCAACGAGGCGCGCGGCCTGGAGATCCTGCAGCGGCACCTCGGCTGGCTCGACCGGGCGCCGAGCGCGCACGCGTCCATGGGCTTCGCCGCCGCCGCGGCCCTCCTGCTGGACCGGCTGACGGCCGCGGGGCACGGCGCGGCGACGATCCGGCGCCCCGCCGCGGACGGCCGCCCGGCCGCCGACGTCACCCTGGCCGGGCTGCACGCCGAGCTGGCGCGAAGCGCGACGGAACTCGCCGCCCGGTTCGACGCGCGCAACGGCACGTATCATCAGGGCGACAAGGTGCGCGCCACGCTGGCCGCCGAGCCGGTCGTCGACTTCGTTCCGCTGGCCGCCCATCACCGCCGTCCGGCCCCAGCGCCGGCCCCGGCGCCTGCCCCCGCGCCGACGCCCGTCCCGCAGGACGACCTCGCCTCCGTCGACGATCTCGACGAGCTCCTCGACATCGCTGACCGGCACCGCAAGGGCGGCGACCTGTCCCGGACGCTGGCGGCGTTGCGGCGGTTCGACGCCGTCGCCGAGGCGACCGAGCCGACGCCCCTGCAGCGGGCCCGCCGCCTGGACGCCCGGGGCGTCGAGCACGCCGTCGCCGGCGACGGCGAGAACGCGGTCGCGTGCTGGGAGGAGGCGGCGCGGCTGTTCGGCGAGCTGGGCGACGAGAGACGCCGGCACGGGACGCTCGGCCGCCTCGGCGCGATCCGCGTCGACCTCGGCGACGAGGGCGGGCTGGAGCAGGTGATCGCCTCGGCCGATCACTTCACCGCGCACCCGGGGGAGGGCGGTGACGCCGCGCCCGCGCTGCTCCGCCTCGCGACCGTGTACATCAAGCTCGACCGTCCGGCCGACGCCCTCGCCGTGCTGGACCGGGTCGCCCCGGACGACGTGCCCGATCGCGCCGGTGAACTGTGGTTCCTGCGGGGGCAGGCGCTCCTGCTGACCGACCGGGGCGACGAGGCGGTCGCGGCGCTGCGCCGGTCGATGGAGGCGGCGCGTGCGGCGAGCGATCCCGAAGTGGTCGCCTCGCCCGCGCTGCTGCTGGCCCGGACGCTGGCGAGGCGGGAGAGCGGCCCGGACGGCGAGGTGTTCGCCCTGCTCGACGAGGTGATCGCCGCGTTGCCCGGACCGTCGCCGATGCGCGCGGCGGCCCACTCCGAGCGCGGCCTCGCCTTCCTCGCCACGGACCGCCCGGCCGACGCCGTCGCCGACCTGGCCGAGGGCATCGCGGGATGGGCGGCGCAGGGCCTGCACCAGCAGGCCGTCCAGCTCCGGGTGGACCTCGCCGCCGCCTACCTGTCCACCGACCGCGCCCTGGAGGCGGCGGAGGCCGCCGAGGAGGCGCTGCCCGGCCTGGACGACGACAACGGGCGGCGCTGCCGGCTGATCCTCGCGCACGCGCAGAAGCAGCTCGGCGAGGAGGACGCCGCCGCCCTGTTCGCGTCCCTCGCCGAGGACGCGGCGCGGGAGGGGCAGCACGACGCCGTCGCGCACTTCCTCAACGAGGCCGCCGACGTCCTGACGAGCCTCGACATGGACGCCCAGGCGGCCGAACGGTACGCGCAGGCCGCCGAGGCGTACGAGAAGGCAGGCGACCCGTACGGGGTGGTCCGCGCCCGCCGCCGCGGCGCGATGTGCCTGATGTGGAGCGGCGGGACGGACGAGGCGGTGACCGCCATGGAGACGGCCCGCGCCGCCCTGGCGGCCCTGCCCGCGGACGACGAGCCGGCACGCGTCTGGGAGACCGCGCTGACCTCCTTCGAGCAGGCCCGCGTCCTGGCTCAGGCGGGCCGCCTCGACGAGGCCGCCTCCCACGCGTCCGCCGCCGTGGACGGCTTCAACGCCATCGACCAGACCGAACCCGCCGGGGACGCCACCCGCCTCCTGGAGGACATCAGGGCCGCGCTCAGCTGACGCGGCGGGCGCCGCGCGACGGGACGGCCTCCAGGAACCCGGGGGGCGTCCAGTCGCGCTCGGCGTAGGCGGCGGTGATCGCCTCCCGCACCGTCTCGGCGCGGGAGGCGGGGGTCAGGACGATGACGGAGCCGCCGAAGCCGCCGCCGACCATGCGTCCGCCCCGGGCCCCGGCGAGGAGCGCGGCGTCAACGGTGGTGTCGGCTTCGGGCCACGACACCTCGAACTGGTCGCGCAGCGACAGATGGGACGCGTTCAGCATCGCGCCGAGTTCCGGGAGGGCGCCGGCCCGCAGCAGCCCGACGGCGGCCTCGACCCGGTGGTTCTCGGTGACGACATGCTGGACGCGCCGCCGCAGCACCGGATCGCGCAAGGTCCCGAGCGCCCCGGCGAGGTCCTTGACGTCGCGCAGCGCGTCGACGCCCAGCAGCGCCGCCGCCTCCTCGCATTCGGCGCGGCGCCGCCCGTACTCGCCGCCGGTCAGCGCGTGCGAGGCGCGCGTGTCGACCACGAGGACGGTCAGGTCGCGGGCGGCCGGGTCGAACGGGACCTGGGACGACAGTCCGCTCCGGCAGTCGAGCATCAGCGCGTGCCCGGCCGTGCACAGCAGGGACGCCGACTGGTCCATCAGCCCGCACGGCATGCCGGCCTGCTCGTTCTCGGCGCGCTGCGCCAGCCGGGCCAGGGCGGGACGGTCGATCTCGACGTCGTGCAGGTCGCAGAGCGCCAGCGCGGTCGCGCACTCCAGCGCGGCGGACGACGAGAGACCCGCCCCCTGCGGAAGGTCGGAGTCGATCAGCAGCGACGCGCCGCCCGTCCCGTGCTCGCGCAGGACCCGCGCCACACCGACCGGGTACGCCGCCCACGCGCGCTCGGCGGGCCAGCCCTCGGAGACGACCGGCGGCCCGTCCACGGGCGCGCTCACCGCGCCGGCGGCCTGGCGCGACCGCACCTCGATCACGCCGTCGTCGCGCCGCGCCGCGGCCACCGAGACCCCGCGCGACAGCGCGAACGGCAGCACGAACCCGTCGTTGTAGTCGGTGTGCTCGCCGATCAGGTTGACCCGGCCGGGCGCGTGCCAGACGCCGTCCGGGGCGCGCCCGAACGCTTCGGTGAAGCCGTCGGTCATCGGGACCGCAGGAAGGTCCACGCGTCGTCGACCATGGTGCGCAGGTCGCGCTCGGGCTTCCAGCCGAGCCGCTGCTGGATCTTCTCCGACGAGGCGACCAGCACGGCCGGGTCGCCGGGCCGGCGCGGCGAGACCTCGGCCGGGATGTCGCGGCCGGTGACCTCGCGGCACACGGCCACGACCTCGCGGACGGAGTTGCCGGTGCCGCTGCCCAGGTTGAAGATCTCGTGCGCCCCCGGCTCGCAGGCGTCCAGCGCCAGCAGGTGGGCGCGGCCGAGGTCGGCCACGTGGATGTAGTCGCGGACGCAGGTGCCGTCGGGCGTCGGGTAGTCGTCGCCGAACATCCGCACGGCCTCGCCGTCGCCCTGCGCGATCTTCAGCACGTTCGGGATCAGGTGGGTCTCGACGGTGTGCCGCTCGCCGTGCCGCCCGTAGGCGCCCGCCACGTTGAAGTACCGCAGCGACACCCCGCCGATGCCGTGCAGCCGCGCGTACTCGGCCAGCGTCGTGTCGATCGCCAGCTTGGATGCGCCGTAGGGGTTGGTCGGACGGGTCGGGTCGGTCTCCAGGATCGGCGTCGACTCCGGCTCGCCGTACGTCGCGGCGGTCGAGGAGAACACGATCCGGGGGACGCCGGCGACGCGCATCGCCTCCAGCAGCGCCAGCGACTCGCCGAGGTTCTTGTCCCAGTACAGGCCGGGCTTCTCCACCGACTCGCCGACGAGGGACTTGGCCGCGAAGTGCAGGACGGCGTCGAACCCGGCCCCGGCGAGGACGTCCGCCGCCGTGTCGCGCAGGGTGCCGCGCACCAGGCGGGCGCCCTCCGGCACCGCGTCCTCGTGCCCGGTCGACAGGTCGTCCAGGACGACGACCTCGTGCCCCGCCTCCAGGAGCAGTGCGGAGACGACACTGCCGATGTAGCCGGCGCCTCCGGTGACGAGCAGCTTCACTGACTGACCTCCTGGAAAGGGACTCTGGGTCGGCGGGGCGCGTCCAGGCTATCCGGAACCCCGATCGGGGAAGGCTGAACCCATGGACCGGACGCCGCCCCGGCCGCCCGCGGGCCCCGCGCGCCCCCTGGTGTGGCTGCTGTCGCGCTCGACGAACCTGGTCGTGCGGCTGTCGGGCGGGGACCCCGACGCGCTGCGCGAGGAGATCACCGCGGAGCGGATGCGGGCGCTCGTGGCCGGGAACACCCAGCTCACCGCGGAGGAGCGGGCCCTGATCGGGGAGGTGTTCGCGGCGGGGGAGCGGCCGCTGCGCGAGGTCCTCGTGCCGCGTACCGAGGTGGTGTTCCTGGACGCCGCGCTCTCGCTGACCTCCGCCGCCCGGCTCGCCGCGGGCAGCCCGCACTCGCGGTTCCCGGTCTGCCACGAGTCGCACGATGAGGTGGTCGGGTTCGTCCACATCCGTGACCTGCTCGCGCCCGACGCGCCGGGGCAGGACGTTCCAGTGGGCGATCTTGTACGTCCGGTGAAGTTCCTCCCCTCCTCGAAACGGGTACTCCCGGCGCTGTCGGAGATGCGGCGGGAGGGCTGCCACCTGGCGATCGTCATGGACGAGTACGGCGGCGTCGCGGGGATCGTCACGCTGGAGGACCTCCTGGAGGAGCTCATCGGGGACATCCGTGACGAATATGATGTGCAGGACGCGCAGGCACGGCGCCTGCACGGCGGCGTGGTCGAGGTCGACGGCCTGCTCAACCTGGACGACTTCGCCGCCGAGACCGGCATCCGGCTGCCCGACGGGCCGTACGAGACGGTCGCCGGGCACATCATGGCGGTGCTGCGCCGGGTGCCCGCCGAGGGCGACTCGGTGGAGACCGGCGGCCGCCGCCTCGCGGTGGCCCGGATGGACGGCCGGCGGGTGGCCCGCGTGCGCGTCATGCCGCGGCCGGCACCGCAGGCCGTACCGGTGCCGCCCGGCACGCCGTCCGCGACCCCGCGGGCGGTGCCCGGCGACGCCGTCGCCGGCTCCCCGAGCGGGCCCGCCCGCGGCGGCGGAGCCTCCGGTGAAACCTGAGAGAATCGGTCCGTGCAGATGCCCGAAGCGCCAAGCCCGCAAGCGTCCGACGCCGGAACCACCGCGGCCGAGCCGCGCGTGCTCTCCGGCATCCAGCCCACCGCCGACTCGTTCCACCTCGGCAACTATCTGGGCGCGCTCCGGCAGTGGGTCGCCATGCAGGACACGCACGACGCGTTCTACTGCGTGGTCGACCTGCACGCGATCACGATCGAGCACGACCCCGCGCTGCTGCGCCGCCGCACGAAGGTGGCCGCCGCGCAGCTGTTCGCGATGGGCCTGGACCCCGACCGCGCCACCGTCTTCGTGCAGAGCCACGTCCCCGAGCACGCCGAGCTGGCGTGGGTGCTCGGCTGCCTCACCGGGTTCGGCGAGGCGGGCCGGATGACCCAGTTCAAGGACAAGTCCTCCAAGCAGGGCACGAGCGGGACGAGCGTCGGCCTGTTCACGTACCCGATCCTGCAGGCGGCCGACATCCTGCTCTACACGCCCGACCCGGCCGAGGGGGAGCGCCCGCTGCGGGTGCCCGTCGGCGAGGACCAGCGGCAGCACCTGGAGCTGACCCGCACCCTCGCGCAGCGGTTCAACCACCGGTTCGGCGAGACGTTCGTGCTGCCGGACGCGCACATCCCCGCGGGCGCCGCGAAGATCACCGACCTGCAGGAGCCGGGCGCGAAGATGAGCAAGTCGGCGTCCTCGCCGCAGGGGATCATCGACGTGCTGGAGGAGCCCGGACCGATGCGCAAGAAGATCATGCGCGCGGTGACCGACACCGGCTCCGAGGTCGTCTACGACGAGGAGAAGAAGGCGGGCGTCACCAACCTGCTGCGGATCTACTCCGCGCTGGAGGGCACGTCCGTCCCCGACCTGGAGGCCCGCTACGCGGGCTCCGGCTACGGGCAGTTCAAGAAGGACCTCGCGCAGATCGTCCTCGACACGTTCACCCCGATCAGGGAGCGCACCCTCAAGCTGCTGGACGACGAGGAGCACCTGGACCGGCTCCTCGCCCGGGGCGCCGAGCGTGCTTCCGAGGTCGCCGTGCGGACGATGGACACGGTGCGCGAACGGGTGGGATTCGTGGGACGTGGTCGCTGACCGCTCACCACTCGACGTCGCCGCGGCGGGCCAGGGGGAGGCCCCCACCGCGGCCGAGACCACGATGACCGGCGGCGTGACGGGCCCTCGCGCGCCCGGCCGCCGCATGATCGGCGTCGCGGTCCCCATTCCGGATCCGTACGGCTCGTTCCTCCAGGCGAGGCGCGCCTCGTTCGGCGATCCGCTGGCGCACGCGATCCCGACGCACATCACGCTGCTGCCGCCCACCGAGGTGGACGAGACCGCGCTGGACGCCATCCAGGAGCATCTGGTCCGGATCGCGCGCACCGAGCGCCCGTTCACAATCAGATTGCGCGGCAGCGGAACGTTCCGACCGGTCTCTCCGGTGGTGTTCGTGGCGCTCGCCGAAGGAATCGGCGGTTGTGAACGCGTCCAGGAGAAGGTTCTGTCAGGGCCGCTGGCCCGGTCGCTGCCGTTCCCGTACCACCCGCACGTGACCATCGCCCACCACCTGCCCGACGACGTCATGGACCGCGCCTTCAAGGAACTGGCGGGTTACAGCGCCGACTTCCAGGTGTGGGGGTTCTCCCTCTACGAGCACGGGATGGACGGCGTGTGGCGCCGGCAGTCCGACTTCGTGTTCGGCGACGGCGTCCTCCCCGCCCCCGGAAGGTAGACCCCCGGCCCCGGCAGCAGAAGCTCAGCCCCACCCACGGGCAGGAGCGCGGAGGGAGCGCCAGCGAGTGGAGCGAGGAGACCCGTGCCGCGCAGCCGGGGGGTTCGGGGGGTCGCCCCCCCCGGTAAAGTCGCCCCCCCGATAAAAATGGGTACGGTGCGTACATGCGGCAGGTGATCAGCCGAGCGCAGGGACGGATCGAGTCCTTGTTCGGCAAGGGCAAGGACCTGCTGCGCGGCGCGCGCGAGCGCTCGCGGTGGTTCGACCACCAGGTCCGCGCGTTCGAGCGGTACCAGGACCGGCGCGGCGACCGGCTCGCCGCCGCCCTCACCTGCTACGCCTTCCTGTCGTTCTTCCCGCTGCTGGCGCTCGCGTACGCGCTGCTCGGCTATCTCGTGGGCGTCAGCGTGCAGGCCCGCGACTTCTTCGTCCGGGCGGTCAACTCGCAGCTCCCCGGCCTCGCCGGGCAGCTCAGGGTCGAGGAGATCGCCCAGTCCAAGACGGCCGTCGGGGTCGTCGGCCTGGTGGCGCTGCTGGTCACCGGGCTCGGCTGGGTGGAGGTGCTGCGTGAGGGCCTGCGCGCCATCTGGGGCAACGAGCCGGGCGGCGGCGGCAACTTCTTCGTGAAGAAGTTCTGGGACGCCGGCGTGCTGGCGTTCCTCGGCGTGATCCTCATCTGCGGCATGGCGGTCACGACGGTCACCACGTCCGCGACCAGCACCGTCCTGCACTGGGCCGGGCTGGAGGACGTACCCGGAGCCGGGACGGGGCTGCGGCTGCTGTCGCTGGCCTGCGCGATCCTGTTCAACACCGTGGTGTTCCTGGTGTTGTTCTCCCGGCTCTCGGGGACCCGCGCGCCCTGGCGGCGGATCATCCGGGGCGCGCTGTTCGGCGCCGTCGGCTTCGAGGTGCTCAAGCAGATCGCGACGATCCTGGTCGGCCATACGACGGCGAACCCCGTCTACGGCGCGTTCGCCGTCCTGGTCGGGCTGATGGTGTGGATCAACGTCGCGTCCCGGTTCGTGCTGTTCTCCGCCGCGTGGACGGCCACGCGCCGCGTCGTCCTCACCGCCGACGCCGCGAACCCGGAGAACTGCGCGGACCAGGCGGAGGTGGAGGCCCTCCAGGAGCGCGCCGAGAGCGGCCAGGAGGCCGATGCCGGGGAGAAGCCCGGTGCGGAGGGGGACGAGCCCGCCCGCAGGCATGGAGCGTCCTCCGCGCACTTGAGCCGCTGACGCGCCCCGGGCTCCGATCTACCGGCCGGTGTCGTGCGGGCCGGAGCGGACCGCCTCCAGACGGCGGCGCCGCCGCAGCACCACGAACAGGACCGCCATGGCCAGCAGCGCGCCGGCCGCGCCGCCGCCGAAGAGCAGCAGGCGGCGGGACGAGTCGTCCGAGGCGAGCGGGGCGTCGGGCAGCACGCCGCCCGAGTCGCGGTCCTTCTTGGCCTGCTTCAGATCGCCGGGCGGGACGAGGGTCCCCACCGGCCGCACCTTGCCGCGGGCGGCGAAACCCCAGTCCAGCAGCTTGGCCGCGTACGGGGACGGCGGCCGGTCCGCGCGCATCAGCGAGATCACGATGGAGTGCCCGCCGCGCCGCGCCTCGGCGACGAACGTCTGCTGGGCGGCGATCGTGTAGCCGTTCTTGCCGCCGAGCATGCCCGCATAGGCCTGCCGCTCGCCCGGCAGCATGTGGTTGTGCGTGTGGATCGGGTATCCGCCGACCTTGATGCCCTTCTTGCGCTGCTTCTTGGTGGGCGGCGCGGGGAACTTGAAGTCGATGGCCTGCATGTACGCGCGGTACTGCGGGTTCTTCATCCCTTCGCGCAGGATCAGCGCCAGGTCGTAGGCCGAGGTGTGCTGGGTCCGGACGTTCAGCCCGAGGTCGCGGTCGAGCCCGTTCGGGGACGCGGCGAGGGTGTCGTGGGCGTTGATCCGCTTCGCTTCGGCGTTCATGTCGGCGAGCGTCCGCCTCACGCCGCCGTCCGCCTCGGCGAGCGTGAACGCCGCGTCGTTGGCGGACATCATGAGCATCGCGTGGAACAGTTCGGAGACCTTGTACTTCATCGCGGGGGTCAGCCCGACCTTGGTGCCCTCGACGTCGCACGCCTGCTGGGACGGCCGGACGAGCCGGTTCGGATCCAGCTTGGGGATCAGCGTCAGCGCGGTCAGCGTCTTGATCGTGCTGGCCGGGAGGTAGCGGCCGTGCGGGTCCTTGGCGGCGAGGACCTGCCCGGTGTCGGCGTCCGCGATCAGGTACGAGGAGGCGTTGACCTTCGGCAGCGCCGGGACGCCGGGCGCCTTGTTGACGACGACGCCCCGGCCGGCGAGCTGCGACCCGCCGACGGTCTCGGCCGCGGGCGCGGCCGGGGGCGCGGTCGGCGGCGCGGCGGCACGGGGGGACGCGGCGGCGGGCGCCGCGACGAGCACGGGGGAGGCGGCGACGGAGGCCGCCGTGACCGGAACAGTGATCACCGTCAGGGCGCGGCGGACGCCGGCCGGCCCTCGTCGCTCGGCTCGCAAGCTCTCGACGCTCCTCTTTCCCGTGGGAGCCCGATCGCTCCCGACGCCCAGGCGCCCAACGCCCATGACTCCCCCGAAGACTAGGCGACGTATCCGGCGAAGGGGTACCCGACCGCGAACATGGTCAAGCGCGGTACGGACGCGACGCATGGTGCATACGTGATATGACGGTACGTAGGAGACATCAAAGATTGGTCACAGTGCGTCATCGAACGGTATTTTGGGGCCGACTGACTAGTTCGATCTAGTGGTGCCCCGGACGCGATCGATGATCGGAAAGTAGCACCCCAGGGGGTCCTCCCTCGCCCGCATGAGTCAATTGATCCACAAAGGGCATGGACACCCGGCAGGGTGGCGGGCACGAGCGCCATCATGGAGCGAACACGTGACCTGGACCGGCGTTTGTCCAGGCTTAGGGACCCGCTGGCTGAATTGCGCCACGTGCCACGCAACGACCTGCAAGGATTGTGGACGGAGGTTGGCCGTGGCCATTGACTTCAACGCATCGAACGGGGCGACGCTCGGCGTCGAGTGGGAGATTCAGCTCGTCGATGCGGAGACCAGGCACCTGCGGCAGGACGCACGCGAGGTGCTCGCCGACCTGCCCACGCTCAGCCTGGACGGCGACAACCCGCGCATCAGGCACGAGCTGATGGAGTCGATGGTCGAGATCGTGACCGGCATCTGCGACACCGTGGGCCAGGCCAAGGCCGACCTGTCCGGCACGCTCACCGCGCTGCGCGGCGCCGCCGCCGAGCGCGGCATCGCGCTGGCCTGCACCGGCACCCACCCGATCAGCGACTGGCGGGACGCGGTCACCGCCCCCATGGGCCGCTACGCCCAGCTCGTCGAGGAGATGCAGTGGCTGGCCCGGCGCATCCAGACGTTCGGCGTTCACGTGCACGTCGGCATCTCCGACGGCGCCAAGGCGATCCCGATCGTCAACGCGCTCTCGTCCTACCTTCCGCACTTCCTGGCGCTCACCGCGTCCAGCCCGTTCTGGAGCGCCGGGGACACCGGCCTCGCGTCCTGCAGGGCGATCGTCTTCGGTCAGATGCCGACGGCCGGACCACCCCACCTGTTGGACGACTGGGCGGCCTTCGAGGATTACATGGACACGCTCCTGCGTTCGGGAACGATAAGGAGCATCAAGGACGTCTGGTGGGACATCCGGCCGCACCCCGACTTCGGGACGATCGAGATCAGGATGTTCGACGGCATTCCCACCATGCGTGAGGTGGGCATGGCGGCGGCGCTGTGCCAGAGCCTGGTCACGCTGTTCGACCAGCAGCTCGACCGCGGCTACACCCTGCCGAGGCCGGCCGCCTGGGTGGTGCGCGACAACAAGTGGCGCGCGACCAGGTACGGGCTCGACGCCATCGTCATCACCGACGACAGCGGCAACACCGCACCGCTCCGCGACGACCTGTACGAGCTGATCAGGGAGCTGGAGCCGGTGGCCGACCGGCTCGGCTGCGCCGAGGAGCTGAAGGTCGCCGGCGAGGTGCTGGAGCACGGGGCGCCGTACGAGCGGCAGCGCGCGATCCGGGCCGAGGGCGGGACGCTGGAGAACATCGTCGACGCGGCGATCACCGAGCTCGCGGAGGACCGGTTCGTCACACTGGGGGAGGTCGTTCATGCCGGAGCCTGAGAGGCCGCAACGGCCGGCGACCGGCCCGGACGGCCGGGCGGGCGGCGCGCGCCGGAGGGGCGGCGCGGGCCGGGCCGTGAACCCGAAGACGCCGGAGAGCGAACAGATCGCAGAGGCAGAGAACGTTCCCGAGAACGAGAACACCATCGGGCGGGCGCCGTTCGGCTCCGCCGTCGCGCAGGGGGCGCAGATGACACATCCGGGACCCGGGGTGATGCCCGGCCTTGAACCACCCACCGCCGCCGACCCCGTGGACCGGGACGCCGGTTCCGACGCCGCGCGTCTCAACGGAGCGGTCAACGGGCCGGCGGCAGGCGCCCCGGCGGTCCCCGGCCGGGGCCACCCGATCGTGCCCGCGGTGCTCGGCGGCGCCGTCCTGCAACCGCAGCTCGACGCGTTCCTGGCCGCGCACGAGGACGAGCTGATCGCGTTCCGCCGCGACCTGCACGCCCACCCCGAACTGGGCTACGCCGAGCACCGGACCACCGCGAAGATCGCCGAGCGGCTGCGCGCCGCGGGCCTGCACCCGGTGGTCCTGCCCAAGGGCACCGGCCTGTTCTGCGACATCGGCCCCGCCGACGGCACCACGGTCGCGCTGCGCGCCGACATCGACGCCCTCCCGCTGCAGGACGAGAAGGAAGGCGTCCCCTACCGGTCGACGATCCCCGGCGTCGCGCACGCGTGCGGCCACGACGTCCACACCACGATGGTGCTGGGCGCGGGGCTGTTCCTCGCGCAGCAGGCCGAGGCCGGGCTGCTGCCGGGCCGCGTCCGGCTGCTGTTCCAGCCCGCCGAGGAGACCCCCGGCGGTGCGCTCGACGTGATGGCCGCGGGCGGCATCGCGGGCGTGGACCGCGCGTTCGCGCTGCACTGCGACCCCCGCATCGAGGTCGGCCAGCTGGGCCTGCGCACCGGACCGATCACCGCGGCCTGCGACAAGGTGTACGTGAAGGTCACCGGCCCCGGCGGGCACACCGCCCGGCCGCACCTGACCGCCGACCTCGTGTACGCGCTCGCCAAGATCGTCACCGAGCTGCCGTCCGCGCTGTCGCGGCGCGTCGACCCGCGCTCCAGCCTGTCGCTGGTGTGGGGGCGCGTCTCGGCCGGGTCCGTCGCCAACGCCATCCCGGACGACGGAATCGCCGAGGGCACCGTCCGCTGCCTGGACGACGAGGCGTGGCACCGCGCGCCGGAGATGATGAAGGCGCTGCTGCAGTCGGTCGCCGCCGCCTACGACGTGGAGGCGTCCCTCGAATACGTGCGGGGCGTCCCGCCGACCGTGAACGAGGCGGCCAGCGTGCAGATGTTCCGCGACGCCGCCGCGCAGGTCATGGACGAGGAGGGCGTCGTCCCGACCCCGCAGAGCCTCGGCGGCGAGGACTTCGGCTGGTACCTGGAGTCGATCCCCGGCGCGCTCGCCCGGCTCGGCGTCCGCACGCCCGGCTCGCCGGGCGAGTACGACCTGCACCGCGGCGACTTCGACGTCGACGAGCGGTGCGTCGCGGTCGGCCTGCGGGTGCTGAGCGCGACCGCGCTGACCGCGCTGTGGGAGGGCGGCCGTCCCGGCGACGCCGAGCCGATCCAGGGCGCGGCCCTGGCCTGACTCTCACCACGGCGATCACCCAGTGTGATCCTCGTCCCCCACCGTTTCCCACGTGCCGCGATGCGTCCGCGAGCCGACCCGAGACACGGGCGTCGCCGCTGACCTGTGGCGATATGCGTACGCATTGGTAACGGACGCATTGCGAATCAGTGCAGGGCGGAAGTTTGCCCTCTTTCGCGGGGTAGCGTCCGATCGATTTCGGTGACCGGACCGGTCGCCGGACCGTGGGTGGGGAACGGAAGGAGCGCTACCTTGCGCCGTGGACTGAAGACTTCGCTCGTCACCGTGACGGGTGCGGCGCTGCTGCTCAGCGCTTCCGCATGCGGTGGCAAGAAGGCGGACGACGATGGAGGGGCCGGCGAGGGCGGCAAGAAGGCCCTCAAGATCGGCCTGGCCTTCGACATCGGCGGCCGCGGTGACCAGTCCTTCAACGACTCGGCCGCCGCCGGACTGGACAAGGCCAAGAAGGACCTGGACGTCAAGACCGAGGAGATCTCGGCCAAGCCGGACGAGCCGGACTCCGACAAGGAGTCGCGCCTGCGGCTGCTCGCCAACAAGAACTACAACCCGATCATCGGGGTCGGCTTCGCCTACACCGCCTCGATCAACAAGGTCGCCAAGGACTTCCCCAACACCAAGTTCCTCGTCGTCGACGCCGACCAGTGCAAGGTCGAGGGCGCGAACGTCAGCGGCGCCTGCTTCGCCGAGGAGCAGGGCTCCTTCCTGGTCGGCGCCGCCGCGGCGCTGAAGTCCAAGAGCGGGACGATCGGGTTCATCGGCGGCGTCAACGTGCCGCTGATCCACAAGTTCTGGGCCGGCTACGAGGCAGGTGCGAAGCAGGCCAAGCCGGGCATCAAGGTCCTGCCGCCCAAGTACCTGACGCAGCCGCCGAACTTCAACGGCTTCAAGGACACCGGGCTCGGCAACGAGGCCGCCAAGGGCCAGCTCGACCAGGGCGCGGACGTCATCTACCACGCCGCGGGCGGCGCCGGCATCGGCGTCATCAAGACCGTCGGCGCGGCCGGCAAGTCGGCCATCGGCGTCGACTCCGACCAGTACAACCAGCCTGCGGTCGCCGGGGTGAAGCAGCACATCCTCACCTCCATGGTGAAGCACGTGGACGTCTCGGTGTTCGACTTCGTGGAGAGCGTCGCGAAGAACTCGTTCAAGGCGGGCACCACGACCTACGACCTGAGCAACGACGGGGTCGGCTACTCCACGTCCGGCGGCGGCGTCGACGACATCAAGGCCAAGCTGGACGAGCTGAAGGCCAAGATCGTCAGCGGCGAGATCAAGGTCCCGACGAAGGCCTGACCCGGCGGTCCGGGAGTGCGGGAACCCACCCGCACGGTGACGTGGGGCCGGCCTTGTCGGCCCTGACCGCGCACCGGGAGTCACCTGGACGGGTGGCTCCCGGTGCGGCGGCGCGTCCGCCCTGTACACAGCATGTTCGAGGCAGGAGGGGCACTCGTGCCTGACCAGGTGCCGGCCGTACGGCTGACATCGATCACCAAGCGGTTCCCCGGAGTGGTGGCCAACCGCGACATCGACCTCGTCATCGAGCGCGGCGAGGTGCACGCGCTCTGCGGCGAGAACGGCGCCGGCAAGTCCACGCTGATGAAGATCCTCTACGGGATGCAGAAGCCGGACGAGGGCACCATCGAGGTCGACGGGGAGCAGGTCTCCTTCCGTTCCCCGGCCGACGCGATCGGCCGGGGCATCGGCATGGTCCACCAGCACTTCAAGCTGGCGGACAACCTGACCGTGCTGGAGAACGTGGTCCTCGGCGCCGAGCCCCGCGGCAAGGGGCTGCGGCGCGGCCGGATCGACTTCGCCGCCGCCCGCGCCAGGATCGCGGAGATGTCGCGGGCGTACGGGCTGCGCGTCGCCCCGGACACGCTGGTGGAGGACCTCGGCGTCGGCGAGCGGCAGCGCGTGGAGATCCTCAAGGTGCTCTACCGGGGCGCCCGCGTGCTGATCCTGGACGAGCCGACCGCCGTGCTCGTCCCGCACGAGGTCGAGGAGCTGTTCGGCAACCTGCGGGACCTGCGCGCCGAGGGCCTCACCGTGCTGTTCATCTCGCACAAGCTGGACGAGGTGCTGACCGTCGCCGACACCATCTCGGTGATCCGGCGCGGCACCACCGTCGCGACCCGGATCGACCCGCGGGAGGTCACCTCCCGGCGGCTGGCCGAGCTGATGGTCGGGTCCGAGCTGCCCACCCCCGAGCTGCGCGAGTCCACCGTCACCGAGGACGTCCAGCTGGAGATCGGCGGGCTGACGGTGCTCACCGGCGAGGGCCGTCCGGTGGTGGACGGCGTGTCGCTGCGCATCCGCCGCGGCGAGATCGTCGGGCTGGCCGGGGTCGAGGGCAACGGGCAGAGCGAGCTCATCGAAGCGATCATGGGCACCCGCAAGGCGGACGCGGGGACGATCGTCTACGGCGGCGACGACATCACCCAGTGGGCGACCCGGCGGCGCCGCGAAGCGGGCATCGCCTACATTCCCGAGGACCGGCACCGGCACGGCCTCGTCCTGGAGGGGACCCTCTGGGAGAACCGGATGCTGGGGCACCAGACCCAGAAGCCGAACGTCCGCGGCCCGTGGGTCGACCGGCGCGGCGCCCGCCGCGACACGACCCGGATCGTCCGCGAGTACGACGTCCGGACGCCGGGCATCGAGGTGCCCGCCGCCGCGCTGTCGGGCGGCAACCAGCAGAAGCTCATCGTCGGGCGGGAGATGTCCGGCGACCCGCGCCTGCTGATCGCCGCGCATCCGACGCGCGGCATCGACGTCGGCGCCCAGGCCGCCATCTGGGACCATCTGCGGCAGGCCCGCGCGGACGGGCTGGCCGTGCTGCTGATCAGCGCCGATCTTGAGGAACTCATCGGAATGTCCGACACCCTGCACGTGATCCTGCGGGGACGGCTGGTCGCGGAGGTCGATCCGCGGACCGTCACCCCCGAGGAGCTCGGCTCCGCCATGACCGGCGCGGGCGGCGCCTCATGACCGGCACGAAGGAACCGGAACTGCCGGAGGAGCCGTCGAAGGCGGCGTCCGGCGGTGACACGTCCGGCGCTCCCGGCGGTGAGGCGCCCGGTCCGGCGGGGCCGGAGACGGTGCCTTCCTGGAAGGCGATCCTGCGCGGGCTGGGCCCGACCGGGCTGGGGCTGAAGATCGGCGCGCCGGTGCTGGCGCTGCTGATCTCGCTCGGCATCACGATGATCCTGCTGCGGGTCACCGGCGCCGACCCGATCAGCTCGATCCAGAGCATGATCGACTACGGGACCACCGAGAACTCGATCGTCGACATCGTCAACCGCGCGACCCGGTACTACCTGTCGGCGGTCGCGGTCGCGATCGGCTTCCGGATGGCGCTGCTGAACATCGGCGTGGACGGCCAGTACCGGATGGCCGCGTTCCTCGCCGCCGCGCTCGGCGGCGCGCTGACGCTGCCCGCGCCGTTCGGCCAGATCCTCGTCATCGTCGCCGCGATGGTCGTCGGCGGGCTGTGGGCCGCGATCGCGGGCGTGTTGAAGGTGACCCGCGGGGTCAGCGAGGTGCTGTCCACGATCATGCTGAACGCGATCGCGACGGGCCTCATCGCCTACCTGCTGAACGACAAGCGGCTCGCCGATGTCCTGCCGGGTAGCAACAAGGTCGCCACCGCGCAGATCCCCGAGTCGGGACGGGTCGGGTCGCTGAACGGCTTCTTGTCCTCGATCGGCATCGACCTGCCCGGCGACGTGTACGGGCTGCTGCCGCTCGCGATCCTGGTCGGCATCGCGTTCTGGGTCGTCATCAACTACACCCGGTTCGGGTTCGACCTGAAGATCTCGGGGCTGTCGCCGTCCGCCGCGCAGGCCAGCGGCGTCAACGCCCGCCGCATGATCGTCTACACGATGATCGCGTCCGGCGTGGTGGCCGGCCTGATCGGCATGCCGGAGCTGCTCGGCGCCTCGTTCGAGTACTCCCAGAACTTCCCGGCCGGGCTCGGCTTCACCGGCATCACGGTCGCGCTGCTCGGCCGCAACCATCCGGTCGGCATCGCGCTCGCCGCGCTGCTGTTCGCGTTCCTCGACCAGACCTCCGACATTCTCCAGGAGGTCGAAGTGCCGAAGGAGATCGTCGGGGTCATGCAGGGCGTGGTCGTGCTGACCGTCGTCATCGTGTACGAGCTCGTCCGGCGCTGGGAGATCCGGCTCCAGCAGCGCACCGTCGCCGCCGAGCTGGCCACCGGCAACGATCTGGCCCGCGAGGCCGCTGGGAGCGCCTCATGAGCGCCGTGACCACGCCGGCCCCCGTCAAGAAGGCCGTGAACGGCAAGTTCCGGCTGCGCTGGCCGCACTACCTGCTGATCGCCTCCGGTCTGCTGGTGCTGCTGTCGCTGGTCCGGGTGATCGACGACGCCGAGCCGGTGACCTCCAGCGGGACGGTCAGCGCCTCGCTGCGCCTCGCCGTGCCGATCTTCCTCGCCGGTCTCGGCGGGCTGTGGTCCGAGCGGTCCGGCGTGATCAACATCGGCCTCGAGGGCATGATGATCCTCGGCACCTGGACGGGCGCCTGGGCCGGCTACCAGTGGGGCCCGTGGATCGGCGTCCTCGCCGGGATCATCGGCGGCGCGCTCGGCGGGCTGCTGCACGCCATCGCGACCGTGTCGTTCGGCGTCGACCACATCGTGTCCGGTGTCGCGATCAACATCCTCGGGCTGGGGCTGACGCAGTTCCTCGCCGGCCTGATCTTCGACACGGGCGAGGCGAAGGCCCTCGGCGGCGGCCCCCGGCAGTCGCCGCCGGTCGATCCGATCACGACGTTGACGCTGCCGGTGCTGTCCGGCGGCAAGCTGGGCGGCTGGGAGAGCCCCGACTGGCTCGGCTCGCTGGAGAGCCACCACTGGTTCCTGGTCTCCGACATCGCGGGCATCCTGCGCGGGCTGACCAGCGACATGTCGCTGCTGACGCTGGTGGCGCTGCTGCTGGTCCCGCTGAGCTTCCTGATCCTGTGGCGGACGCCGTTCGGTCTGCGGATCCGCTCCTGCGGCGAGGACCCGTACGCCGCCGAGTCGCTCGGCGTGCAGGTGTACCGGATGAAGTACGCCGCCGTGATCATCTCCGGGGCGTTCTCCGGCCTGGCGGGCGCGTTCCTCGTCATCGTCGCCGGCGCGCTCTACCAGGACGGCCAGACGAACGGCCGCGGCTTCATCGGCCTCGCCGCCATGATCTTCGGCAACTGGCGTCCCGGCGGGCTGGCCGCGGGGTCGCTGCTGTTCGGCTACACCGACGCGATGAACGTGCGCGGCGGCGGGCAGTCCGTCCACGCGCTGCTGCTGTTCGTGGCGATCCTGCTGATCGGCGTCGCCGTCTGGCAGGCGATCAGGGCGAACCGGCTGCGCGGCCAGGTGGTCACCGACCTCGGCCGCCGCGAGGTCCGCAACGCCTACCTCGGCGCCGTCCTGTCGCTGGTCGCGGCCGCCGGGCTGCTCAGCTGGTTCCTGCTGAGCGAGATCGTCCCCGGTGAGCTGGTCTCCTTCACCCCGCACCTGACGACGCTGCTCGTCCTGGCCTTGGCCAGCCAGCGGCTCCGGATGCCCGCCGCCAACGGGCTGCGGTACCGGCGGGGCGAGGCAAAATAGCCGGTATGGAGATCGACTGGCCCGCCCTGCGCGACGCCGCGCGGGAGGCGATGACGCGCGCGTACTGCCCGTACTCGGGTTTCCCGGTCGGCGCCGCCGCGCTGGCGGACGACGGCCGGGTCATCACCGGATGCAACGTCGAGAACGCCTCCTACGGGGTCGGGCTCTGCGCGGAATGCTCGCTCGTGTCAGCGCTGCACGGCCCCGGCAGGTCGAAGCGGCCGCGCCTGGTCGCCGTGTCGGTGGTCGACAAGCACGGCGACCCGGTGATGCCGTGCGGGCGCTGCCGCCAGCTCCTCTGGGAGCACGGCGGCGCGCCGATGCTGCTGGAGACCGCCCGCGGCATCCTGCCGATGTCGGACGTCCTGCCGGACGCGTTCGGCCCCGACGACCTGATCGAGAGGGCGTGACCCGTGGACGCCATTGACGTCATCCGCGCCAAGCGCGACGGCGGGGCGCTGAGCCCCGCGCAGATCGACTGGGCGGTGGACGCCTACACCCGCGGCGCGATCGCCGAGGAGCAGATGTCGGCGCTCGCGATGGCGATCCTGCTGAACGGCATGACCCGGGCCGAGGTGGCGCGCTGGACGGAGGCGATGATCCGCTCCGGCGAGCGGATGGACTGGTCGGGGCTGGACCGTCCGACCACCGACAAGCACTCCACGGGCGGCGTCGGCGACAAGATCACGCTGCCGCTGGCGCCGCTGGTGGCCGCGTGCGGCGCGGCCGTCCCGCAGCTGTCGGGCCGCGGCCTCGGCCATACGGGCGGCACGCTCGACAAGCTGGAGTCGATCCCGGGCTGGCGGGCGTCGCTGTCGAACGCGGAGATGCTCGACGTCCTGCGCTCCGCCGGAGCGGTGATCTGCGCGGCGGGCGGCGGCCTGGCCCCCGCCGACCGCAAGCTCTACGCCCTCCGCGACGTGACGGGGACCGTCGAGTCGATCCCGCTCATCGCCTCCTCGATCATGTCGAAGAAGATCGCCGAGGGGACGGGGGCGCTCGTCCTGGACGTGAAGGTCGGCTCGGGCGCCTTCATGAAGACGGCGGAGAACGCCCGCGAGCTGGCCGAGACGATGGTCGCGATCGGCACCGACCACGGCCTGCGCACCGTCGCGCTGCTGACGGCCATGGACCGCCCGCTCGGCAACGCGGTCGGCAACGCCGTCGAGGTCGCCGAGTCGGTCGAGGTCCTGGCCGGCGGCGGCCCGTCCGACGTGGTCGAACTGACGCTGACCCTGGCCCGCGAGATGCTCGCCGCCGCCGGGCTCACGTCGACGGACCCGGCCGACGCCCTGAAGGACGGCTCGGCCATGGACGTCTGGCGCCGCATGATCACCGCCCAGGGCGGCGACCCGGACGCGCCGCTGCCGTCCGCCCGCGAGACCCACACGATCACGGCCCCGTCCTCGGGCGTGCTGACCCGGCTGGACGCCTACGGCGTCGGCGTCGCCGCCTGGCGCCTCGGCGCCGGCCGCGCCCGCAAGGAGGACCCGGTGTCGTTCGGCGCGGGCGTGATCTGCCACGCCAAGCCGGGCGACACGGTCAGCGCGGGGCAGCCCCTCCTCACCCTGCACGCCGACGACGAGGAGCGTTTCGCCCGAGCCCTGGAATCCCTGGACGGCGCCTACGAGATCGAGGAGGGCGGAGTCCCGTCCCTCCACCCGCTGATCATCGACCGCATCGCCTGACCTGGCCGGGAGACCCCACCGATGCGTCGTCGGGCCTCCGTGGCTCCCGGCGTCTGAGATGATCTCAATTCGGGTCGATCAGACATGGATGTTCCGGTGAGGGGAGCCGCCGGTGGAGCCGCTGAGACAGGACGCCACGCGGCAGGAGGCGGCAGCGGGGACGCGGGTGCTGGCCGGCCGGTACCGGCTGGTGTCACTGCTGGGCCGCGGCGGCATGGGCGCGGTCTGGCGCGCCCACGACGAGAACCTCGACCGCGAGGTGGCGGTCAAGGAACTGCGCCTCCCCGAGCAGCTGGACGACGCCGGGCGGCAGACCTGGATCGCCCGGCTGGACCGGGAGGCGCGCGCCGCCGCCCGGCTGAGGCATCCGGGGATCGTCACCGTGCACGATCGCGTCACCGGCCCGGACGGGCGGCCCTGGATCGTCATGGAACTGGTGCGCGGACGTTCCCTGGACGACCTGCTCAAAGCCGAGGGGCCGCTGCCGCCCAGCCAGGTCGCGCAGATCGGACTGCGGGTGCTGGACGCTTTGCGGGCGGCCCACCAGGCGGGCATCACGCACCGCGACATCAAGCCCGCCAACGTCCTGCTGGAGGAGGACCGCGTCGTCCTGACCGACTTCGGCATCGCCGCCGTCGAGGGCGACGCGACCCTGACCGCGACGGGCGCGGTCCTGGGCACTCCCGCCTACATGTCACCCGAGCAGGTACACGGTGAGGAGGTCACGGCCGCCTCTGACCTGTGGTCACTGGGAGCCACTCTCTACACCGCGGTGGAGGGACGCCCTCCGTTCGGGGGTGCGGGCACCGGGGCGGTCTTCGTCGCCATCGCCACTAAGGACCCCGAGCCGCCGGTGCGCGCCGGCCCGCTGGAACCGGTGCTCAGAGCGCTGCTGCACCGTGTTCCGTCGCAGCGCCCGACCGCCGCCGAGCTGCACACCCGGCTCACCGCGCTCGCCGAAGACCGGCCGGCCGGGCCGCCGACCGTCCCCCAGCCGCCGGACCCGTCGCGGCGTCCGGCCCGCCTCCGCAAGGGGAAGGCCGTCCGCCTGGTGCTCGCCGTGGTGGCCACCGTCCTGGCGCTCGGCCTCGCGGTGGTCGCGGCGGCGTTCATCGAGGACCGGTGGCAGGAGGCCCGCAAGGATCGGGAGCACGCGCGCTTCGAAGCGAACAGGCGACTGGCCGAAAAGATGACGTCGATCCCCGGGAAGGTCGTGCGAATCGACCAGTCCAACGAGGCGGGCAAAGCCTATGTCGAGTCGGAACTGTGCGACGACGCCAGCTTCTCCCGCAACGAATGCGACGTGGACGGCATGGTCACCGCCGTCGGCAACTGGCTGCGGGCACAGCCCAACGTGAAATCGGTGTACTTCGACGGTCCCAAGAGCAGGTGCGAGGAGAACCCCGGCTGCGAGTTCACCGTCACGACCGACGGCCCGCCGAAGCTGAACCAGGTCCAGATCTACACCCAGTACCTGTCGGAGCCCGAGCGGTCGATCGTTCTCGGTTTCCAGGTCGGTTGACGGGTCGGCCCCCGCACGTGGCGAGGCGGGCCCCCGCTGCGAACCGCTTTGTTAACAATCACCGTTGACGGGGGCTATGCCCGCTCTGGACGCTGATCAGGTTTCTGTCAGCCTTCAGGGAGCGGACGTTGAGACCATCACTCCTGCCCGTAGCGGCACTCGCGGGCCTGGCCGGCCTGGTCGCCGGCACACTGCCCGCGCACGCCGACACCGAACCTCCCCACATCGTGGTGAAGGACGGCAAGACGCAGCCCACGTTCTCGTTCGCGGACGCCATCCGGGAGAAGGTGTTCGTCGAGACCGACGTGGACAGTGACGGGGACGGCAAGCGCGACCGCGTGTCCGTCTACATCACCCGTCCCAAGGAGACGGACGGCCGGCTCAAGGTCGCCTCCATCCTTGAGGGCAGCCCCTACTTCGCGGGCACGCAGGACCCGCCGTACCACCCGGCCGACGTCACCGACTACCCGCGCCTCGCCCCGTGGACGCCGCCGCCAGGCCCGCCCGGTGCGACGAGCTACTCGCGCGTCTACTACGACAACTACTTCGTCTCCCGCGGCTACGCCGTCCTCGCCGCCGACACCCTGGGGACGGGCGACTCCGACGGCTGCCCCACCGCCGTCGGCCCGAACGAGACGAACGGGATGAAGTCCGTCGTCGAATGGCTCACCGGCAAGGCGACGGCCTACGACGCGAACGGCCGCGAGGTGCGCGCGAGCTGGTCGACCGGCAACGTCGGCATGGCGGGCAAGTCCTACGACGGCACGCTGCCCCTGGCCACCGCCGCGACCCGCGTCCGCGGCCTCAAGACCGTCGTCTCCATTTCGGGTGTCTCCAACTGGTACGACGAGTACCGCGCCAACGGCGGCGTCGTCGCTCCGGACGGCTGGGAGGGCGAGGACCTCGACCTGCACGCCAAGGCCGTCCTGACCCGCCGGGACCCGGCCGTCTGCGCGCCCGTCATGCACGACCTCGAAAAGAAGATGGACCGCGTGACCGGCGACTACAACCGAACCTGGGACGAGCGGAACTTCGCCGAATCCGCGCCGCACTTCCAGGCCAGCGTCTTCATGACCAGCGGTCTCGCCGACTGGAACGTGAAGCCGATCCAGATGTCCCTGCTCTGGGACGGCCTCAAGAAGGCCGGCGTCGACCGGAAACTGTGGATACACCAGGCCGCACACGACGAGCCCTTGGACGTCCGCCAGAGCGTGTGGCTCGAAACGCTGAACCTGTGGTTCGCGCATGAGCTCTACGACGTGCGCAACGACATCATGCGCCAGCCCCGCGTCGACCTGGAGCGAACCCCCGGCAACTGGGAGACGCACAAGGACTGGCCGGACGCCTCCGCCCGTCCCGTCCGGCTGGGCCTGTCGTCCGCCGGACTCGGAAAGCACGGGAACGGCACCGCGCAGATCGTGGACGACCCGTCCCGCAGGGCCGAAGACCTGGCCGCCGACCCCGGCAGCGCCGACCCGAACCGGCTCGTCTACCTGACCCCGGAGCTGACGAAGGCGACCAAGCTCAGCGGCACCGCGCAGATCAAGCTCCGCGCCTCCCTCGACGGCCGATCGCCGTACCTGTCGGCCGTCCTGATCGACTACGGCACCGACGAGCGCGTGTCCGGCTTCGTCCCGACGTCCGACAGGTGGTGCTACGGCGACTCGATCCCGAGCGACGAGGGCTGCCGGACCGTCCGCAAGTACACCACCGGCGTCAGCCCCTTCAAGATCGTGACGCGCGGCTGGACGGACGTCCGCAACCGCGACTCCATCTGGCGCAGCACACCCGTCAAGGCGGGCAAGGAGTACACCTTCACCTGGCCGATGCAGCCGTACGACTACGTCTTCAAGAAGGGCCACCGCATCGGCCTGATGCTCCTCGCCACCGATCACGCCTACACCCTTCGCTACCCGGCGGGCACGAAGGTCAAGGTCGACCTGCACGACACCACCCTGACCCTGCCCCTGACCCCCTGATCCTCTGACCGGACGGCCCCGTCGCACCCTTCACCAGCGGCGGGGCCCGTCCGCCTTCCCGGCTCCCGGCGAGGAAGCCGAAAAACCACCCGGTCGCCGTGCAGGAACCCCCGAGCAGGACGACCTGGAACGCGAGCGAACCCAGCTCTCCCGCGCTCACGCGTCCCCCAACTCGCCGACGAGCCGCGCGATGACGCCCTCGACGTCCCGCACCGGTGCGAACAGTCGTCCGTCCGCCCAGGTGAACCACCATCCCGACCGGACGTAGTCGCACCCGACCTCGACCCTCGCCTGGGACGGCCCGATGACGCTCACCCAAGCGACACCGCGCCGCACGACGACCTCACACGCCAGCTCCTGCCGCGCCTCCACACCGGCCCGCAACGCGTCCAGGTGGGCATGCCGGTCGTTGCGCCTGGTGGCGAGGACACCGGTCGCGCTGTGCTTTCCCGCGGTCATGTCTTCTCCTTTCGTGGGACGGCGCGGCCGGTGAGCCCGGGGGGACGTCCACCGGCCGCGCCGCGCTCGTAGGGCGATGGCGGGACGCGCCACCGCCGCGCGCATCAGCGGGCCCGGACCTGCGCCTGCTCGGCCTGCTGGAGCAGCGCTTGACGCAGCAGAGGCGCGGTGGGGAACATCAGCGTCGGCTCGACGCCCACGCGTGGGTCGTGCAGGCTGGCGACCCACTCGCCCAGCCGGCCGTCCTGCTTCACGGCCCGCCAGATCCGCCACCCGCCGAAGTCGTCCCGCAGCCGCCCCAGTTCCTGCTCATCCCGCTCGCGCGCATCCATCCGGAACCCTCTGATCGCTCGCCTTGACCGATTGGTGTGACCACCTTCACACGGTCGGCTACGCTGAGAAATGGACCGAGTACTACCTGCAATGCACCACAGGCAAGATCGATCGCACCCGCCCCCCGGGTGCAGTCCCCGGAGGTCGAGATGCCCGCCAAATCAGAGCCTTACGAAGCCCCCGCCATCGTCACGTTCGCCAAGGAAGTCGAGTTCCGCCGGACGCAGGCCGGGCTCACCAAGAAAGAACTCGCCGAGAAACTCGGCTTCGCCGACTCCTACGTCGGCCAGGTCGAGTTGTGCAAGAACCTGCCGTCCGAAGAGTTCGCCGCCGCCCTCGACACGTTCTTCAAGACGGACGGCCTGTTCCTGCGCCTGCTGGAACGCATCAACGAAACCCGCCACCTCGCCATCCTCCCGCCGGGCTTCCCGGAGTATCTCGGCTACGAAAAGAAGGCCAGCCACCTCCGCATTTTCAGCACTAACCTGATCAGCGGCCTCTTCCAGACCGAGGCATACGCGACCATGGTGATCAGCGGCATCATGGGATCGGCCTCCGAAAGGCTCGTCGCCGAGCGTATGGAACGGAAGGCGATATTCGATAGATCAGACCCTCCACACACATTCCTCATACTGGACGAGGGTGTCATCCGTCGAAATGTAGGAGGCCAGGAGGTGATGCGCGATCAACTCGCTGCTCTGCTGGAAGTAGGGCGCCGCAAGAGAACTCAGGTCCAGATCGTGCCGTATAGCGCGGGATATCACGCGGGCTTGACGGGGAGCTTTATTCTCCTCGGCTTTGAGGATGGGCCGGAAGTCGCCTACACAGAGTCCTCGGGGGAGGGGATGCTGCTGAAGCAGCGCGACAGGGTTGCGCTGCAAGTCGTAACGTGGGATCTGGTCCAAGGCCACACGCTCTCCGCCAAGGAGTCGTTGGCCATGATCCAACACACGATGGAGCAGCTATGAGCACCTCAGAGGTGTCGGGCAGCCAGTGGCGGAAGAGCAGCCGGAGCGGACACCAGGGTGGTGAGTGCGTAGAGGTCGCGACTTTCGCCCCGGAGATCGCGGTGCGGGATTCCAAGGACCCGGACGGTCCGCGGTTGGCGTTCGGTGCCGCTGAGTGGCGGACGTTCGCGCGTCGGGTGAAGGCGAACGAGTTCGACCTGAACGTCTAGTGCGGTGTCCACGAACGTCGACCAGGTCGCTACTTCGTTGACTTGCGGCGTGTTGTTGCTTCCGGCGCGGCGATGTCAAGCGGCTGTTGCAACGAGGTACTCGTTGAGTGTTTGGGCTGGGGTTTTCCAGTTCAGGGTGTGGCGGGGGCGTCCGTTGAGCTGGCGGGCGATCTCGTCGAGGTCGTGCTGGG
>NZ_JAXCEJ010000014.1:42782-212548 GCF_041463665.1 Actinomadura chokoriensis | reverse complement strand
CCCAGCACGACCTCGACGAGATCGCCCGCCAGCTCAACGGACGCCCCCGCCACACCCTGAACTGGAAAACCCCAGCCCAAACACTCAACGAGTACCTCGTTGCAACAGCCGCTTGACATCGCCAGGCCGGATAACAACAACATGCCGCAAGTCAACGTGCCTGTCGCGGGTGCCGGGCCGAGGGCGATCCGATGTGGCGTGTCTTGCGAAGGAGGGCTGAGGCCAGTAGGTACTGCGCGGCCAGGTAGGTGGCCATGACGATCACGCCGTGCAGCGGCAACCGGGGCAGGTCGCTGAGGTCGACGCCGATGAGGGAGTCCGAGAGCAGGAACAGCAGCCCGCCCGTCCCCGCCCGGGCGCTGAAGCCACGCGCGGTCAGCGCACTGACCAGCAGCAGCAGCGAGTAGGCCGCCACCGGCGGCCCCATCGAGCCGAGGCCGGGCCAGATCACCGCGATGCCCGCCGCCCAGCCCAGCCCGTACAGCAGCGGGATCAGCGGAACGCGCCGCAGTCTGCGCAGTGCGCCCCGGCGGACGAAACAGCCGATGTAGCAGGCGTGCGCGGCGCCGAACGACACCATCCCGGGGATGAACATCCCGTCGATGGACAGCAAGACGTCTCCGCCCCAGGACAGCAGCAACGCCGCCAGCAGCCCCCGGGACCCGCCGCAGGCGGCCGCCCACGCCGCCAGCAGCGGCAGCAGCATCGCCTTGGTCAGCGCGTCCCATGGCCCCAGGTCCGCGGCCACCAGCAGCAGATGCAAGGCCGCACAAACCCAGAACCCGGTCAGCAGCCACCGTGCGGACGGCGGCGGACCGGCCGGGAGATCACTGTCGCGCACGCCGGGAACCCCCACTGTCTCCATTTCGGAAGATTCTCCCCTGGGCCCCCTGAGGCGCCAGGATCCCGGCGCAACGGAGAAGCCCGCACCCTGATCGACCGCGGAGGCTTCGGCCCTGCCGGGATGGGGCAGGCCCCCGCCGGGAGTCCGGCGAGGGCCTGTGTCAGCGGATCAGAAGGACTCTTCGGGCAGGTCCATCACGTCGAGGGTGGTGGCCTCGGTGATGGCGCGGTCGGACGCCAGGCGCGGCAGGACGGTCTGGCAGAAGAACTGCGCCGCCGCGAACTTGCCGTTGTAGAACGCCTTGTCGGAGTCGGAGACGTCCCCGCCGCCGAGCGCGGTCAGCGCCACCTCGGCCTGGCGGAGCAGCAGCCAGCCGACGATGAGGTCGCCGAGGGCGAGGAGCAGGCGGGAGGTGTTGAGCCCGACCCGGTACAGCTCCTTCGGGTTCTCCATCGAGCCGAGCGCCCACCCGACCATCGGGGTGAGGATGCCCTGGACGTCCTCCAGCGCGCGGCCGAGCATGGCCCGCTCGTTCTTCAGCCGGCCGTTGCCGGCCTCGGAGGCGGCGAACGCCTTGATCTCGTCGGCGAGCACCTTCAGCGCCTCGCCGTTGTCGCGCAGGATCTTGCGGAAGAACAGGTCCTGGCCCTGGATCGCGGTGGTGCCCTCGTACAGGGTGTCGATCTTGGAGTCGCGGATGTACTGCTCGATCGGGTAGTCCTGCAGGAAGCCGGACCCGCCGAGGGTCTGCAGCGACTCGGCGCCGAGCAGCGCGTACGCCCGCTCGGAGCCGAAGCCCTTGACGATCGGCAGCAGCAGGTCGTTGATCTTCTCCGCCTGCTCGTCCTTGCGGCCCTCGTGCTCGGCGATCTGCACGGCGTCCTGGTAGGACGCGGTGAGCAGCACGAGCGCGCGCATGCCCTCGGCGTACGCCTTCTGCGTCATCAGGCTGCGCCGGACGTCCGGGTGGTGGGTGATCGTGACGCGCGGGGCGGTCTTGTCCGCCATCTGCGTCATGTCCGCACCCTGGACGCGCTCCTTGGCGTACTCCAGCGCGTTCAGGTAGCCGGTCGACAGGGTCGCGATGGCCTTGGTGCCGACCATCATCCGGGCGTACTCGATGACGAGGAACATCTGCTTGATGCCCTCGTGCACGTCGCCGACCAGGTGACCGATGGCGGGGTGCTTCTCGCCGAAGGTCAGCTCGCAGGTCGTGGAGACCTTGAGGCCCATCTTCTTCTCGACGTTCGTGACGTAGGCGCCGTTGCGCTCGCCCAGCTCGCCGGTCTCGACGTCCACCAGGTACTTCGGCACGAGGAACATCGACAGGCCCTTGGTGCCGGGGCCGGCGCCCTCGGGACGGGCCAGCACCAGGTGGAAGATGTTCTCGGACATGTCGTGCTCGGCCGAGGTGATGAAGCGCTTGACGCCCTCGATGTGCCAGGTGCCGTCCGGCTGCTGGACGGCCTTGGCGCGGCCGGCGCCGACGTCGGAGCCCGCGTCCGGCTCGGTCAGCACCATCGTGGCGCCCCACTGCCGCTCAAGGGCCAGCTCGGCGAACTTCTTCTGCTCGGGCGTCCCGATGTGCCACAGGATCTGGGCGAAGCCGGGGCCGGAGGAGAACATGTAGACGGCCGGGTTGGCGCCCAGCACCTGCTCGGAGACGGCCCACGTCAGGGAGCGGGGCGCGCCGCTGCCGCCGAACTCGGGCTTGAGGTCGAGCCGGTACCACTCGGCGTCCATCCACGCCTTGTAGGACTTCTTGAAGCCTTCCGGCATCTCGACGTTGCCGGCGGCGGGGTCGAACTTCGGCGGGTGGCGGTCGGCGTCCTCGAAGGAGTCGGCGATCGGGCCCTCGGCCAGCCGGTTCACCTCGTCGAGGATGCTGCGGGCGGTCTCCTCGTCCAGTTCCGCGTACGGGCCGCTGCCGAGGAGGTCCTGGCGCCTGAACACCTCGAAGAGGTTGAACTCCAGGTCCCGGAGGTTGCTCTTGTAGTGCCCCATTCGAGACTCCGTTTAGCTCCGGCGGCGCCGGCGGCCCCGCTGCGTACTGGCTAGTAACTCGCCATCATGCTACCCGCTGGTAACCAGTGGCAACCACTCAAACCGGCCGGATCCGGAAGGGTGCACGGCCATCGATATCACGCCAGAGCGCCTCGCGTGACGCAACTCACGAGGTCGTGCCGCTCCCGTGCGCCACCCACCGGACCCTCCTCCGGGCGGCCGGACGGTGGTGGGAAGATCGGGCGGGGGGCTTGACCATCGTGAGGCACGAGGAGGTGCGCATGAACCACGAGGAGCCCGAGACCCCGAGGCTCACCGTCATCGGGACCGGCTACCTCGGCGCCACGCACGCCATCTGCATGGCGGTGCTCGGCTTCGAGGTCCTCGGCGTGGACGTCGACCAGCACAAGATCGACAGGCTGGCGTCCGGCGAGGTCCCGTTCTTCGAGCCCGGGCTGCCCGAGCTGCTCGGCAAGGCGCTCGACTCCGGCCGGCTCCGGTTCACCACCTCGTTCGAGGAGGCCGGCGCCTTCGGCGACGTCCACTTCGTGTGCGTGGGGACGCCGCAGCAGGCCGGTTCGGACGCCGCGGACCTCTCCTACGTCGACGCCGCCGTCCGCTCCCTCGCCCCGCACCTGCGCCGCCGCGCCCTCGTCGTCGGCAAGTCCACGGTGCCGGTCGGGACGGCCGCGCGGCTCACCGGCCTCGTCCAGGACCTGGCGCCCGCCGGGAAGGACGTCGAGCTGGCGTGGAACCCCGAGTTCCTGCGCGAGGGCTTCGCCGTCGACGACACCCTGCGCCCCGACCGGATGGTGTTCGGCGTCACGTCCGACTGGGCGGACGAGCGGCTGCGCGCGGCGTTCAAGCCCGTCCTCGACCTCGGCACGCCGGTCGTCCGGACCGACCTCGCCACCGCCGAGCTGGTCAAGGTCGCCGCCAACTCCTTCCTCGCCACCAAGATCTCCTACATCAACGCGATGGCGGAGGTCTGCGAGGCGGTCGGCGCGGACGTCAAGGACCTCGCCGACTCGCTCGCGCTGGACGACCGGATCGGCGGCAAGTTCCTCAAGCCCGGACTCGGCTTCGGCGGCGGCTGCCTCCCCAAGGACATCCGCGCGTTCGCGCACCGCGCCGAGGAGATCGGCGTCGGCCAGGCCGTGTCGTTCCTGCGCCAGGTCGACGCCATCAACCGGCGCCGGCGGGCGCGCACGGTCGACCTCGTCCGGGAGCTGCTCGGCGGCGACTTCGCCGGCAAGCGCATCGCCGCGTGGGGCGCGGCGTTCAAGCCCAACTCCGACGACATCCGCGACGCGCCCGCGCTGGACGTGGCGCACACCATGCACGAGCTCGGCGGGGACGTCCGCGTCTACGACCCGGCCGCGCTCGGCAACGCCCGCGGCGCGTTCCCCGAACTGCGGTACGGCGAGAGCCCGTTCGACGTCGCGCGGGACGCGGACGTCGTCGTCCTGCTGACCGAATGGTCGGACTTCCGGGAGGTCGACCCGCGGGCGCTGGCCCAGGTCGTCCGGCAGCGGCGGATCGTGGACGGGCGGCACGCGCTCGACGCCGCGCAATGGCGCGCGGCGGGCTGGGAGTACCGCGCGCTGGGCCGCTCGTAGCGGGAATTCCCTGCCGTACGGGGCCGTTGGCGACGGTGAGGGCATCACCCTCCCGGACGAGGTGCGCCGTACCCGGATTGCGAAGACGACGCGTGACCACCGCCGTCTCGCACCGGGAGCACGATCATGGCCTGGATCCTCGTCATCGTCGCCGGCCTCTTCGAGGTCGCCATGGCCCTCTGCCTGAAGGGCAGCAAGGGCTTCACCGAACCGCTGCCGTCCGTCGGATTCCTCGTGTTCGCCGTGACCAGCTTCGGCCTGCTCAGCCTGGCCCTGAAGAACCTCGACGTCGGCACCGCCTACGCCGTCTGGGTCGGCATCGGCGCGGTCGGGACGGCCACGCTCGGCATGCTCGTCATGGGCGACCAGGTCTCCATCGCCAAGGTCGTCGCACTGGCGTTCATCGTCCTCGGCGTGGTCGGCCTGAACCTCGCCGGGGGCGGCGGCCACTGAGTGTGGCCGCAGATGGCCACACCGCCCTGCGGTTCGCAGGTCACGGACACTTTGCCGGAACGTAATCTCCCGTAACAGCGTCTATGGGACGAGAGAGCGCGGGGAGTGCTCCGACACGGGAGGGACCGGTCTTGGTCTTCAAGAAGCTGCGGCAGGCGATGGGCATCGGCGGGCCGTCGATCGAAACGATCCTGCACGACCCGAACACGACGCCGGGCGGCGTCGTCACCGGAGAGGTCACCATCATCGGCGGCCAGTACAACTCCGACATCAAGGCGGTGAACCTCGCTCTGCGCACCAAGGTGGAGGTCGAGTCCGGCGACAACGAGTACACCTCCAACCTCGAGTACGCCAAGATGCCCGTCGCCGGCGGGTTCAGCTTGCAGGAGGGCGCGCGGCACGGCATCCCGTTCCAGATGCCCATCCCGTGGGAGGCTCCGCTCACCCACATGTACGGACGCCAGTTGCACGGCACCACGGTCGGCATCGCGACCGAACTGGAGGTCGCGGGGGCGCTCGACCCGGGCGACCTCGACCCGATCGCCGTGCACCCGCTCCCCGCGCAGGAACGCATTCTCGTGGCGTTCTCCAACCTCGGTTTCCAGTTCCGCAACGCCGACTGCGAGAAGGGCCGCATCTGGGGCGTCCACCAGGAGCTGCCGTTCTACCAGGAGATCGAGTTCTACCCGCCGCGCCAGTACGCGCGCGGCATCAAGCAGCTCGAAGTGACGTTCGTGTCGAACCCGCACTCCATGGAGGTCGTGCTGGAGCTGGACAAGCGCGGCGGCGTGTTCACCGAGGGGCATGACGCGTTCAGCCGGTTCACCGTCGACTACGCGACCGTCGAGCACACCAACTGGGAGCAGCAGCTCGACGGCTTCCTGCAGGACGCCGGGCGCCGCCGGGGCTTCTTCTAGACGTCCGCTTCCAGACGTCCGCGAAAGATCCCCTCCGCGACGTTGATCGCGGAGGGGATCGCCGCGTAGAAAGAGGTTCCGTGCCCCAGCCCCCCGGACTGAACAACGCGGAACGGCGGCTCTGGTCCGCTTTCCCCACCGGCGCGACCGTCGTCCTCGGCGACGACCTCCCCGCCGGGCCCGACCCCGACCGCATCGTCCGCGCCGAGACCATCGCCCGGCTGCTGCTCGGCGCCGGCGAGACCCGGGCGGGCGCGGTCGCCGCCGTCCGGCTCCGCGGCGCCTACATCACCGGACGGATGGACCTCAAGGGCGGCACCGTCGAGCACGAGCTGCGCCTGGAGCACTGCCGGCTCGTCGAGGAACCCGACTTCTCCAACGCCGAGACCCGGCAGCTGCGGTTCTCCGACTGCCGGATGCCCGGCTTCGACGGCGGCGGCCTCCGCGTGGACGGCTACATGAGCCTGTCCGGGTCGCGGATCGAAGGCTCGGTGCGGCTGCCCAGGGCGCAGCTCGGCGGCGGCCTGCGGATGAACGGCACGCGCATCATGGTGACCGACCCCGAACAGTGGGCGGTCTTCAGCGGAGGTCTCGTCGTGGACGTCGGCGCCTTCATCCGGGAGGCCGAGATCACCGGCGGCGTCCGGCTCGTCGGGGCGCGGATGAACGGCGGCCTGTTCATGGAGGGCACCACCCTGGCCAATCCCGGGCGACTCGCCCTGGACGGGCAGAACATGGTGGTCGAGGACACCGCCGAGTTCAGCAACGGCTTCACCGCGCTCGGCACCGTCCGGCTGCGCAGCGCCCGCTTCAACGGCATCCTGTCGTTCAGCCGGGCGCGCCTCGACTCCACCGACCCGGCGCGGATGGCGCTGCACGCGAGCCACATCCAGGCCGACGAGCTGCTCCTGTGGCCCGAGGAGAAGATCCGGGGCCGGGTGTCGCTGTCGTACTCCCGGATCGACTTGATCATGGACCATCCGTCCGTCTGGCCGGACGAGCTGTACCTGAACGGCATGACGTACCAGACGCTGCGCGGCGCCGAGTTCAAGGACCGGCTCAGCTGGGTGTCGCGGGACAAGGAGTTCCACCTCCAGCCGTACGAGCAACTCGCCTCCTGGTACCACGGCATCGGCCACGACGACCTTGCGCGCAAGGTGCAGCTCGCCAAGCTGCGGGCGCGCCGCCGCGGCCTGAACCCGGTCGGCAAGGGGTGGAACCACGTGCTGGACTGGACGGTCGGCTTCGGCTACCGGCCGTGGCTCGCGTTCGCCTGGTTCGCCGCCCTGCTCGCCCTCGGGACGACGGTGTTCTCGATCGAGAAACCCCGTGCGATCAAACCGGGCGACGAGCTCCCGGCGTTCCACGCGCTGATCTACACGCTGGACCTGCTGATCCCGCTCGACACGTTCGGGCAGCAGCTGTCGTACGACGCGGTGAGCTGGTCCCGCTGGGTCGCCTACGGGCTCGTCACGACGGGCTGGGTCCTCGCCACGGCCCTGATCGCGGGGGTCACGCGCGTCCTGCGTCCGAACTAACCCGCCGTCCGAGGCGTCCATCCGGATAGGGATCGAGGAGAATGGGGCTCCATGGGCACGTATCTGATCACGGGGGCGACGGGCGGCATCGGCACGGCGGTGGCCGAACTGCTGCGCGAGCGCGGGCACGACCTGATCCTCACCGGCCGCTCCGCCGAGCGACTCGAAGGGCTGGCGAAGAGGCTGGAGACCGGCGCGCACGCCGCCACCCAGGTCATCAACCCCGGCGCGGTCACCTCGCCGCCGCGCAACGCGTCCGTCACCACGGTCCCGCTCGACCTCACCGAGCCGCGCCGCATCGAGGCGTCCCTCGCGATGTCCGGGATCCCCGCGCGGCTGGACGGCGTCGTCCACGCGGCGGGCATGGTGCACCTGTCGCCGGTCGCCGAGCTGGAGGCCGACGAGTGGATCGAGCACCTGTCGGTCAACCTCGTGTCGGCGGCGGAGCTGACCCGGCTGCTGCTGCCCGCGCTGCGCGCCGCCGAGGGGCACGTCGTCTTCGTGAACTCCACCGCCGGGCTGCGCGCGAACCCCGAGTGGTCGGCGTACGCGGCGAGCAAGTTCGGGCTGCGCGCCCTCGCCGACTCGCTGCGCGCGGAGGAGACGTCCCTGCGCGTCACGACCGTCTACCCGGGCCGGACGGCCACGGAAATGCAGCGCAGGGTGCGCGCCCAGGAGGGCCACCCGTACGCGGAGGACGACTTCGCCGCTCCCGGCACCGTGGCCCGCGTCCTGGTGGCCGCCTTGGAGACGCCCCGGGACGCGGTCGTCTCCGAGGTGACCGTCCGCCCGAACTAGCTCCGGCGCAGGAACCAGGAGGCGAGGACGCCGCCGAGCAGCCCGAACAGGTGGCCCTGCCAGGAGATGCCGGGATCGCCGGGGATGACGCCCAGGATCATCGTCCCGTAGACGGCGACCACGGCGACCGCGATGCCGATGTCGAGGAGCCGCCGCTCGAAGATCCCGCGGCCGACCAGGTAGCCGAAGAAACCGAAGATCAGGATGCTGGACCCGAGGGTGTTCGCCGAGCTGAGGAACCACACCCCGAGCCCGCCGACCACGATGATGATCAGGCTGGCGGCCAGGAACTTGGCGATGCCGCGCGCCGCCGCGATGAACCCGAGGATGAGGAACGGCAGCGTGTTGGCCATCAGGTGCCCGAAGCCGGCGTGCATGAACGGGGCGGTGAAGATGTCCGGCAGGTCGTTCACGTCGCGCGGCTGGATCCCGAACCGGTCGAGCCAGCCGTTCGTCGTGTAGTCGAACGCCTCGAGCACCCACATCACCGCGGTCACGGAACCGATCAGGATCAGCGACGACAGGGCGCGGACGCCGTGCTTCGCGAACTCGTCGGAACGTTGCCGGTCGGGGGTGTAACTCATGTCTTCCACCGTAGGTCTGGGCATGGCTGAACCGTCAACGAGCGGGGCGTCCGGAAGGTGCCACCGAGCATTTCCGGCATAGTGGACGGATGCGCGCAGCGATCTGTGAAGAACTCGGCTCTGTCGTCGTGACGGAGACCGACTCCCCCGTCCCCGGGCCCGGTCAGGTCCTCATCACCGTGGAGGCGGCGGGGGTCAACTACGTGGACGCCCTTTTCGTCCAGGGCCGGTACCAGATCAAGCCGCCGCTCCCGTTCGTGCCGGGCAGCGAGGTGGCGGGGACGCTCCCGTCCGGCGAGCGCGTCCTCGCGATGTGCGGCCTGGGCGGTTTCGCCGAGAAGGTCGCCGTGCCCGCCGCGTCCGCCGTCCCGATCCCGGACGAGCTGGACTTTGCGTGCGCCGCCACGTTCACCCAGAGCTACAGCACGGCCCTGTTCGCCCTCCGCGACCGCGCCGGCCTGCGGCCGGGCGAATCGGTGCTCGTCCTCGGCGCCGGCGGCGGCGTCGGCCTGGCGGCGGTCCAGGTGGCGAAGACTTTGGGCGCCCGGGTCCTGGCAGCCGCCTCAACGCCGGAGAAACGGGAGGTCGCCCGTAGCGCGGGCGCCGACGAGACCCTCGACACGGCCGACGACATCAAGACGGCCGCCCGCGCCTGGTCGGACGGCGGAGTGGACGCGGTCTACGACCCGGTCGGCGGCGCGCTGGCCGACCCCGCCCTGCGCGCGCTGCGTGAACGGGGCCGTTACGTCGTGATCGGGTTCGCGTCCGGGGAAATCCCGTCCCTCCCGCTGAACCAGGTCCTGCTGCGCAACCGCGCGATCGTGGGCGTCGACTGGGGCGCCTGGTCGATGACGAACCCGCTGGACCAGCGCGCCCTCCTGGACGAACTCCTCGCCGTGGTGGCGAAGGGGGACCTCACCCCGGTGCCACCCCGCACGGCGGCACTGGCCTCGGCGTCCGACGTCCTGGACGACCTGCTGCACCGCCGCGTCGTGGGCAAGGTGGCCCTGCTCCCCTAGGGCTCCGCTCAGCGGGCTCTCCCAGGTGGGCTCGTCTAGGCGGCCGACGCGTGCTCCGACTCGGACGCGTCGCCGCGCACCACGATGACTGGCAGGGGCTTGCGGACCGGGGCCTCGGCCGTCCGCCGCAGGTAGCGGCGCTCCTCCGGGGTGGTCCCGCCCCAGATGCCGTCGGGCTCGCCCACCTTGAGCGCCCAGGACAGGCACTCGGCCTTCACGGGACAGTTCGCGCAGATCGCCTTGGCCGCGTCCTCCTGCGCCTGGAGCACAGGCGCGGAGTAGCCGATCGGGAAGAAGAGGTCAGGGTCGGCACCGCGGCAGATGGCGTGGTCGGTCCAGTGTTCCTCGTTCTCGTCGTTCTCGTGGCTGTGCATTCGCTTCTCCCTGCGCCGCGACGAGACCACCGTGCGGTTCTCCTCGGACGGGGTGGTCTCCACTCAACGTAGTACTACATCCCGTAGTACTACAAGACATGCGTGAACGTTGCAACTTAGCGTCCGGATAACCTGTGAGGTGTGCAGCGTGATCAAGAAGTGACCTTCCGCGAGGCGACGTCGGCCGATCTCCCCCAGATCGTCCGGCTCCTCGCCGACGATCCCCTCGGTTCGACCCGCGAAACACCGGGGGAGGAGATCCCGGAGGCCTACTTCACCGCCTTCGCCGCGATCGAGAAGGACCCCTGCAACGCCGTGATCGTCGCGGAGGTCGACGGCGAGCTCGCCGGCACCCTGCAGCTGACCTACATCCCCGGCCTCACCTACACCGGCGGCGAGCGCGCCCAGATCGAGGGCGTCCGCGTCGCCGCCGAGCAGCGCGGCCGCGGCGTCGGCCAGCTCATGATCAACTGGGCCATCGACCAGGCCCGCGCCCGCGGCTGCCGCGTCGTCCAGCTGACCACCGACCGCCAGCGCCCCGACGCGATCCGCTTCTACCAGAAGATCGGCTTCCGCCCCTCCCACATGGGCATGAAGTACCCCCTCACCGACCAGTAGCGCCCGCGTGCTCGGCGGGTCAGGCGCCGGGGAGGGACAGGTGGCGAGGGTTGGCGACGGTGAGTTTGTCCGCTATCGAGGCGCGTACCGCTTCGTTCACCTCGTCCATCCGGGCGTCCAGGGTGCCTTCGCGGATGGCCTTGGCGAGGTCGGCGTCGGTTTCGCAGTTCAGGTTGCGCAGGCGTTGCTCATGGGCGGTCTTGTGAGCTTCACCTAGGAGGAGTTCGCGGCGGGCTATGCGGAGGGCCGACGCCGCTACGCGGGAGTGGAAGCGCAGGCGATCGTCCGGCTGGTCGGCCTGAAGCAGGAAAGCGCCCACTGCGTCTATGAGGGTGGACGCGTTCGGACGGTCGTGTGGTGGTGCGTCACTGGTCTGCGCGGTTTCCAGGGGGTCTTGGACGGTCGTGGGTTCCGTCAGGCCCAAGGCCAGGAGTAGGTCGTGCTCCTGTTCGCAGACCTTGCGCCCGAGGACGGCGTACTCGATCGACAGGTCCGAGCCGTTCAGGTAGCGCTCGGCCTGGTGGCGGCACAGGATCGTCCAGCGGAGGGTGCCGTAGACCTCCCACCAGTGGAGTTCCTCCAGGGTGGGCGGGGTGCCGCCGGCGTCGGCGTAGCCGGCGAGGAGGTCCTCGCGGGAGCCGAAGCCGCCCACGGGGTCCGGGGAGCCGAAGCGCCAGGCCTTGGCGCAGAGCCAGCCGAGGTCTTCGGCCGGGTCGCCGAGGTGGGTCAGCTCCCAGTCGAGGACGCCCCGCACGCCGGTCTCGTCGATCATCAGGTTGCCGTTGCGGAAGTCGCCGTGCACGACCGCCTTGCGGCCGGACGCGGGCGGGCGGTGGTCCGCCAGCCAGCGGAGTGCCAGTTCGACGGCAGGGCGGGACTCGAAGTTCGCGTAGTGCTCGGCGAGGGCGTCGAGGGGGTCGGCGTCCGGGAGGTCCGGGACGGGCGACATCGTGTGCAGGCGGGCCAGGATGGCGCCCAGGTCGCGGGCCAGGCGCGGGCGGACCCCGGCGAAGCGGTCGTCGCGCAGGAGGCGGCGGGGGATCGTCTCGCCGGGCAGCCGCTCCATGATCAGGAAGGGCGCGCCGGCCAGGTCGCCGCCGTGGTCGGCCAGGGCGGGGACGGGGACGCCGGCCGCGGCGGCGGAGGCGAGCAGGGCGGCCTCGCGGGCCATCGCGGTCGGGTCGAGCGAGCCGGGCGGGTCGCGGCGCAGGATCAGCTCGCGGTCGCCCGCGTCGAACGACCAGGTCTCGCGGCTCGCGCCGCCGGACAGGCGGCGCAGCCCGGTGATCTCCGCGCCGAGGCGGGCCGCCAGCGCGGCCTCCACGGCGGTCACGCGCGGGCCGCGTGCTGGGCCGCGGCGAGGTCGCGGAGCGGGTCGCTGCCCCGGGAGTCGGCGTACTCCTCGATGCGCGTGATCCGGCCGGCGGACACGGTGGCGAACAGGCACGCGGCCATCTCGACCGGCGTCCCGTCCGGGAGGGTCCCGCGCAGGACGTGCCGCTGGACATAGCCGTCCGGCAGGGGGTCGCGGCGGATCTCCTCGTAGCGGAAGCCCTCCAGGTTGCGCGACAGCCAGCGCAGCGTGCGGAGGTTGTCGTCGACGCTCTGCTCGGAGCCGCCGCCGGGGCCTTCGTCGTTGTGCCAGATCCGCGCGCCCGGCGCGTAGAGGGCGCGCAGCGCGTCGACGTCCCCGGAGGTGATGGCGGTCATGAAACGGTCGGCGAGTTCCACGGGTCTCCTTCGTCAGGACGGCAGGCCGAGGGCGCGCACGGTGAGCGCGTCCAGGGTGTCCAGCAGGCGCTCGGTGCCCTGAGGATCATCGCCCTGAACGAGCCAGAGGTACAGGGAGTGGTCGACCATCGCGGCGAGCGCGCGGGCGGTCATCTCGGGATCGACGTCGGCGGAGACGAGCCCCTCGCGCTGCCAGCGCGCGATCGCCTTCGCGGAACGTCCGACCGAGGCGGCCCGGTGCTTTCGCCGGAGCTCCTGGAACTCCACGTTGAACGTGGCGACCTGCTCGATGATCGCCATCATCCTCGCGTTGCGCCGGTATCCCTCGTAGTAGGCGCGGTTGGCGCGGCGGACGCGCGCGGCCGGGGACGACCCGGTGGACGGGACGAGGTCGTGGTCCGTCATGTCCGCGAACAGCCGGTCGGCGACCTCCAGGAACACCGCTTCCTTGGACGGGAAGTAGGTGTAGAAGGACCCGTAGGCCACGCCGGCGTGGCGGGTGATGTGCGCGACGCGGGTCTCCGGGAAGCCGCGCTCCTCGAACACCTCGCGCGCGGCGAGCAGGAGGCGCTCCCTCGTCCGGGCGCCGCGTTCGGTGAGCGGCTGGCCGCCGGGCTCGTCGCCGCTCCGCATGTCAGTGGTTCCTTTCTCGGGGGGTTGACAACCCGATGTTCGGAGGAACAGTATCCGAGCATCGAACAAGTTGATATGACTGTCAAGTCAACTTCTGGGAGGCGCGATGGCGAGCCGTCCATGCTGATCAACGACATCGTCGAGTACGCGGCGCGCAAGCATCCGCGGCGCGCCGCGGTCCTGTTCGAGGACGAGACGGTCACCTTCGCCGAGCTGCGCGACAGGGTCCGGCGCACCGCCAACGCCCTGCGGACGATCGCCGAACCGGGCGACCGCGTGGCCGTCCTGTCCGGGAACCGGCCCGAGTACTTCGACCTCTACTACGGCGTCCCCGCGGCCGGAATGGCGCTGACCTTCCTCAACCACCGGCTCCACCCGTCCGAGATCGCGGGGCTCGTCGACCACGCGCAGGCGTCGGTGCTCGTCGTGAGCAGCGAGTACGCCGAGGCGATGGACGGGCTCCGCGACGCGATGCCGACCGTGAAGGTCGTCGTGAACCTGGACGAGGACTATGCCGATCTGGTCGCGAAGGCCCCGGTCACCGAGCCGCCGCGCCCCGACGAGGACTCGATCGCCTGGCTCGTCTACACCAGCGGGACGACCGGCGCGCCCAAGGGCGTCATGCTCAGCCACCGCAACCTGGTCACCGGCGTGATCAGCTCGGTCGCGCAGTGGGACATCCCGGACGCCACGCGGTTCCTGTTCTGCTTCCCGCTGTGCCACGTCGGCGGCTACACGGCCGTCGTGTACCACATGCGGTCGGCGACGGTCGGCATCGTCCGGTCCTACGACAACGAGACCTTCCTGCGGCTGGTCGCCGAGTGGAAGATCACCCAGACCGGGCTCGCGCCCACGATGATCGCGTTCCTGCTGTCGCATCCCGGGATCGAGGACCACGACCTCGGCACGCTGGAGGCCATCGGGTACGGCGCGTCCGCGATCCCGGCCGAGGTGCTGCGCCGCGGGATGGACGTCCTCGGCTGCGACTTCTACCAGGGCATGGGCATGAGCGAGCTGGGCGGCAACATCCTGCACTTCGGGATCGCCGAGCACCGCCGCGCCGCCGCCGGGGAGACGCACCTGCTCGCCGCCGCCGGCCGCGTCATGGACCTCGCCGACATCAGGATCGTGGACGGGGAGTTCCGCGACGTCCCCGACGGCGAGCCCGGCGAGATGGTCGTCCGCTGCGACCAGGTGATGCGCGGCTACTGGCGCGAGCCCGAGCTGACCGCCGCCGCCTTCGAGGACGGCTGGTTCCGCACCGGCGACGTTGTCCGGCGGGACGCCGAGGGCATGGTCTACATCGTCGACCGCATCAAGGACATGATCATCACAGGTGGGGAGAACGTGGCGTCCCGCGAGGTGGAGGAGGTCCTGCACCGGCACCCGGCGGTCGCGGACGCGGCGGTGTTCGGCGTCCCGGACCCGCGCTGGGGCGAGGCGGTCTGCGCCGCCGTCGTGACCCGCGAGGAGATCGGCGCCGACGACGTCATCGCGTTCGCCCGCGAGCATCTCGGCGGCTACAAGGTCCCGCGCCGCATCGAATTCGTCGACGAACTCCCCCGCAACCTCGCCGGCAAGATCCTGAAACGCGACCTGCGATCCAGATTCAAGGAGGTCTCATGAACACCGAGTTCGAGCTCAGCGGCATCAACCATCTGGCGCTCGTGTCGTCCGACATGAAGCGCACCATCGACTTCTACTCCGGCGTCCTCGGAATGCCGCTCGTCAAGACCCTGGACCTGCCCGCCGGCATGGGCCAGCACTTCTTCTTCGACTGCGGCGGCGGCGACTGCGTCGCGTTCTTCTGGTTCCCGGACGCGCCCGACGCCGTCCCCGGGATCTCCGCCCCGGCCGGCCGCCCCGAGCAGGGCGAACTGCTCAGCGCGGTCGGGTCGATGAACCACGTCGCCTTCAACGTCCCCGTCGAGAAGTTCGACGAGTACCGCAAGCGGCTCAAGGAGAAGGGCGTCACGGTCAGTCCAGTCCTGAACCACGACGACAGCCCGATCGGCATCTCCCGCGACGTGAACGACGGGGTGTTCGTCCGCTCCTTCTACTTCCAGGACCCCGACGGGATCCTCCTCGAATTCGCCTGCTGGACGCGCGAGTTCGACGAATCCGACGTCTCCCACGAGCCCAAGACCGCCGCCGACCGCACCCTCCCTAAGGAAAAGCATGCCGCGACTGCGTGAAGTGCCCCGCGCCGAGGTCACCGACGAGCGCATCCTGTTCTTCTACGACCACCTCTTCGCGCCCGACCGCGACCCCGCCGTGGACCACGGCACGGCGACCGGCTCCCCCGGCGACTGGTGGACGGTGTTCGCGCAGGACTCCGCCGTGTTCCGGCACGCCGTCCGGGGCTTCGCGCTGTACCGGAACGCCAGCCTCGACCCCGTCCTGCGGGAACTCGGCCAGTGCCGGGCGGGCTGGGCGCGCGGCAGCCAGTTCGTGTTCTCGCAGCACTGCAAGCAGATGCGGGCGCTCGGCATGGACGAGGACAAGATCCAGTCCATCCCGCACTGGCAGACGGCCGAGTGCTACTCGCCGCTGGAGCGCGCCGTCCTCGCCTACACCGACTGCCTCGTCCTGGAGGGCGGCCGGACGCCCGACGCCGTCTTCGGCATCCTCCAGGAGCACCTCTCCGACCAGGAGATCCTGCAGCTCACCTACATCACCTGCATGTACGACATGCACGCGGTGATGTCCCGCGCGCTGCGCCTGGAGTTCGACGACCGTCCCGAGCCGATCACCGAGGTCGCCGCCCCGGAGGGCTACGGCAACCGCGACATCTCCGCCGACCTGACCGGAGGGGCTTGATGCTGTTCCCCGTGCCCGACCACGTCCGGGGCGTCCGGGACGCCGTGCACGCCTTCATGACCGAACGCGTCGAACCGGCCGAGCCCGCCCTCAACTCCGGCGATCGCGACAAGCTTCGGCAGCTCCGCGAGGAGGCCAAGGCCGAGGGCCTCTGGGCGCTCGGCCACCCGAAGGAGCTGGGCGGCGGCGGCCTGCCCTTCCTCGACTACGTGTACGTCAACGAGGTGCAGGGCCGCAGCGAGTGGGGCCAGCTCGCCCTCGGCACGTTCACCCTCCAGGACTCGCTCATGCTGCACAAGTACGCGAGCCCCGGCTGGCGTGAGCGCTACCTGGCCCCGATGGTCGCCGGCGAGGTCTCCCCGAGTTTCGCGATGACCGAGCCCGACATCGCCAGCTCGGACCCGACCCAGCTCCAGACGAAGGCCGTCCTGGACGGCGACCACTGGGTCATCAGCGGCCGCAAGTGGTTCACCACGGGCGCCGGCGACGCCGCCTACACCACGGTCATGTGCCGCACCGAGCCCGAGGGGACGGCCCCGCACCGCTCCTTCAGCATGATCGTCGTCCCGACCGACACGCCGGGCTACCGGATCGTCCGGGAGACGCCCGTCCTCGGCCTGAACGGCGGACACTACGAGGTCGCCTACGACGACGTCCGGGTGCCGGCGGACAACCTGCTCGGCCCGCGCGGGCACGGCTTCGTCATCGCCCAGGACCGCCTCGGCCCCGGCCGCATCTTCCACTGCATGCGCTGGCTCGGCCAGGCCCAGCGCGCCTTCGAGCTGATGTGCGCCCGCCTCGGCACCCGCGTCGCCTTCGGCGAGCCGCTCTCGGCGAAGCAGCTCATGCAGCAGCACGTCTTCGACTCCTACACCGAGATCCAGGCGTCCCGCCTGCTCACCCTGCAGGCCGCGGAGCAGATCGACGCGGGCGGCCAGGCGCGCATCGAGATCGGCTCGATCAAGGTCGTCGGCGCCCGCATGCTGCACAACGTCATCGACCGCGCCATCCAGGTCCACGGCGCCGCCGGGCTCACCGACGACACCCCCCTGTCCCGCATGTACCGCCACGCCCGCGAAGCCCGCATCTACGACGGCCCGGACGAGGTCCACATCCAGAGCACGGCACGCCGGATCCTGCGCCAACTCGGGTGAGCCTCACCCGCAGGTCGCTACTCGGGGGGCTCGGCACGGCGGCCGCCCTCGGTGCGTCCGGCGCCGTTCTCGGCACGCCGGGCACCGCGGCGGCCGCCGGCCGCCCGCCGCGCCCGCGAAAGGGGAAGAAGTTGAAGATCACCAAGCTGGCCGACGGGCTGATGTTCCCGGAGGGGCCGACCGTCCTGCCGAACGGGGACGTGCTCGTCGTCGAACTGCACCGCGGCACGCTGACCCGCGTCAGGCCGGACGGCACCACGTCGATCGCCGCGGAGACGGGCGGCGGCCCGAACGGGTCGGCGCTCGGCCCGGACGGGCGCGTCTACATCGCCAACTCCGGCGGCCTCAACCGCTTCGAGGTCGGCGGCTTCGTGTTCGCCGGCGGCATCCCGGACGACTACGAGAGCGGCAGCCTCCAGGCCGTCGACCTGTCGGACGGCTCCGTCGAGACCCTCTACTCCGCGGGCCTCCGCGGCCCCAACGACCTGGTCGTCGACGAGCACGGCGGCATCTACCTCACCGACTACGGCAAGAGCGACGGCGTCACCGGCGACAAGGGCCGCATCTTCTACGCCAAGGCCGACGGCTCGTCCATCGAGATGATCGCCGCCGGCATGGAGGGACCGAACGGCATCGGCCTCTCCCCGGACGGCAGGCGCCTGTACGTGAGCGAGACGTACACGGCCCGTGTCTGGTGGTGGGACGTCACCGGCCCCGGCGAGATCCAGGGCGGGAGGTCGCTCGGCGGCTCCGGCGGCGGCAACTTCCTCTACACCGCGCCCGACTACACCAACTTCGACTCGCTCGGTGTGGACGGCCACGGCAACGTGTGCGTCGCGTCCATGATCCACACGGGCATCTCGATCGTCAGCCCCGAGGGCGACCTGGTCCGCTTCGTCGACATCGAGGTCGACGACGACCCGGGCATCACCAACATCACCTGGGGCGGCGACGACATGCGCACCGCCTACGTGACCGCCTCCAGCACCGGCCGGCTCCTCAGGATCGAGGACTGGCCCTTCCCGGGCCTCGTCCTCAACCACGCGGACGGAGCGTGACCGGCGGCGGGTGACCTCGTCAGGGCTGGAGGAGGAAGATCCTCCGGTCCACCCGGTCGAGGGCGCCGCCCCGTCCGAAGACGAGACCGGTCGCGAAGTCGACGAGCTGCTTGGCTTCGGCGTCCGGCAGGTCGCTCAGGTCCATGAGGACGGGCACGCCCTTGCGGAAGAAGTGCCCGACGTAGAGGACCTCGTTGTAGTTCTGGGGACGCAGCGACTTGACCACCACCCCAGTCTGCCCGTCCCGCCGCCGAGGTCAAGGCGAGATCTTCATGACCACTCCAGCCGCGATCGAACGGGTCGTCACGCTGCGACGGCTCGCCGGACGGGCCGACGGGTGGATTCGGGCGGCGGGGACAGTTTCTGGAATATGCGGTCGTCGCGTTTTTCGGGTGGTGGAGTTTCCCGGGGTGACGGGTGGGAAATCTGCCTTCTAGAGGGAACGGAGGCGATTGGCATGGAGGTCGTTCTTGAAATGACCCTGCCGAGGAACGCCGAGAGCGCACCGCTCGTGCGCCACACGCTCGACGCCTCGCTCCGCGGGCTGGGGGTGGGATCCGAGATCCGTGCCGATATCGCGCTCGCTCTCGGGGAGGCGTGCGCGAACGTCATCCAGCACGCCGCGGCCGGAATGGAGTACGAGGTGCGGGCGCGGATGGACGGGGCGAGATGCGTCGTGGAGGTCATCGACGGGGGGTCGGGAGCTCGGGAAGCGGACCCGAAAGAGGCGATCACGGCAGAGACGGTCACGGCAGAGACGGTCGCGGAACCCGGTGCCGAGTTCGGCTGGGGGGCCGTACGGGCGGCGCCGCTGGCCGAGCACGGCCGGGGGCTCCAGTTGATGCGGGCGTTCACGGAGGATCTACACATAGCCGATCGCGTTCACCGCAACGGCGCGATCGTGCATTTCGAGAAGTCGCTGGCCGGCTGACGGCCCGGCGAGCCGCTGCCCGCCGGGCCGCGCTCGCGGCGCCGGTCAGCCGGTGACCGGCAGGTCGTGCTTGACCGGGGTCGGCGCGGGCGCTTCGGCCGGGCCCCGCGCCGGGGCACCGCGCCCGCAGGTTGCGGATGCGATCCTCACCGCGCCCTTGCCGCCGGGCAGCCGCAGCTCCATCGCGGTGACAGCGAGCCGGCCGTCCGCCGTGCGCTGCTGCTTGTTGAGGGTCAGCGCGGTCCGGCCGAAGCCCTCCACGTCGACCGGGACGGTGGTGTTGGGCGGCGGGGAGACGTCCAGCCGCCGACCGGCGAGGACGGCGCCGGCGAGCCGCGCCGAGCCCCGGCCGTCGACGCACTTCGCGGACGCGGCGCCCGCCGCCAGCTTCGCGGTCGGGACGGCGATCCGGGCGGCGGACGAGGTGGCCCTGGCGGCGGAGGCGCTGACGTCCAGCGCGGACGCCTTGACCAGCTTGGTGCGGTCCTCCCGCAACAGCCTCTTGTTGACCTCGCCGGTGGTGGAGGACACGGCGGGCGCCGGCGGGACGGCGAGCGGCCCGGTGACCGCCAGCCCGTACGCCGAGCCCTCGCCCGCGGGGGCGGCCAGGGCCGGGGTCCCGGCGGCGACGAGGCCGCCGGCGAGGAGGCCCGCGGTGGCGAGGCGCTTGACGGCATGGCTGTGACGCATGGATGTGCTCCGATTCTTGAAAGATCTGGGGTCAGGCCGAGATGAACACCAGCGAGCCGAGCGGGACGCGGGACAGCGCCTTCAGCGCGTCCGCGGGGACCCGCACGCAGCCGTGCGTGACGGCCTTGCCGAACACGGAGGCGTCGGGCCAGCCGTGCAGGGCGACGGTGCCCGGCCCGCCGCCGAAGGTGTCGAGGGTCGCCGAGTGGGCTCCGAGCGGCAGGACGATCGGGCTCGGCTTCTTCCCGGCCGGTGCGAGCGTGGCCATGACGAACGTCCGGCCGGGCGGCGTCGGGGTCTTGGCGCCGCCGACCGCGACCTTCCATCGGCCGGCCTCCCGCGCGGACTTCAGCAGGGTGAGCCTGCGCCGCGCGAGGTCGACCCGGACGGTGTAGGGCGTGTGCGCGGTCCGCAGCCCCGCACCGGAGATCCAGCCGCTCGCCTGGTTGGGGCGGCTCGGCAGCAGCACCCGCCGCCAGCCGCCGGAGGTCTCCACCACGGGCACCCAGGTGGGGCCGCCCAGCTCGGTGATGGGAAGGGTGGCGACGCGGCGCCCGCCCGGACGGTCGAGGACCGGCGCCGGACGGGTCGGGTGCACGACCAGTCCGTCGGTGACGCCCTCAGGTGTCGTGTCCTTGGGCGCGCCGGGGACGGTGTTGAACGTGGTGGCCTCGGGGACCGTGCCCGATCCGGCGGTGGAGCCGGGCGGGCTGTCTGGGCCGACGCCCTTCCCGCCGATGCCTTTCTCACCGGCGGATGCCGTGCCGTGCGGCGGGGAGCCGCCGCAGCCGCCGAGCAGCAGCGCGGCGGCGGCCGCCGGAAGCAGCCCGGCGGCGGTGACGACGCGGCGGGAATGTCGCGGGGCAATTGTGGTCGCCATGGGCCGGGATGTTAGTAGCGGCGAGGGCGCGCGTATCGAGAATTGCGAAATCGCACCGCCGGCCACGATTGCAAATGATGATAACCAACAATTTTATTGGAGCTTTGTGGAGCGTTCCGACTTACCTGAAAAAACAGACAGCTCAGGCGAGCATGGAGAACGGGTGTCCCTCGTCGTCCGGCTTGGACGCCGCCTCGTGGAACTCGCTGAGCCCCCACAGCAGCGCGGCGCGCGCGGACGCCGGCATCAGCGCGAGCACGCGGGCGAGCTCCTCCAGCCGCCGCACGCGGAGCCGGTCGAGCAGCGCCTCCCCCTCCGCGCTCAGCCGGACGGTGACCTCGCGGCGGTCCCGGCCGGAGTCGCGGGTGAGCAGCCCGGCCGCCTCCAGCCGGTCGCACAGCCGGCTCGCCGAGGACACCAGCGCGCCCATCTCGACCGCCAGGTTGCTCACGTTGACCGGGCCGCGCTCCAGCACGAAAAGCGCGCGGAGCTGCCTGGACGGGACGGGCACGTCCGGGGCGCCGTGGACACGTGACCAGATGGTCATCAGGGTGGCGGCCGCGTCGTCCAGCGCTACCGCGGAGTCCGCGGCTCCCGCACCCGACGCGTCGACCATGGTTCCACTGTTACACACCATGTCGCCCACGGCATCATGAGGGACCTGCGCTTGCGCGGCCGGGCGGGCCGGGTCAGCGCGGCAGCTTGACCACGCTGACGAAGAAGTCGTCGATCCGGCGGACGACGGAGATGAACTGATCGAAGTCGACCGGCTTGGTGACGTAGGCGTTGGCGTGCAGGTGGTAGCTGCGCAGGATGTCCTCGTCGGCCTCGGACGTGGTCAGCACGACGACGGGGATGGAGCGCAGATCGCCGTCGCCCTTGATCTCCTCCAGCACCTCGCGGCCGTCCTTGCGCGGCAGGTTGAGGTCGAGCAGCACCAGGTCCGGACGGGATGCGTTCTCGTACTCGCCCTCCCGGCGCAGGAACGCCATCGCCTGCTCGCCGTCGTTCACGACGCTCAGGTTGTTGTGGACCTTGTTGTGCTCGAACGCCTCGACGGTCAGCAGGACGTCGCCTGGGTCGTCCTCCACCAGCAGGACCTCGATGGGGCGCGGACCTTCGTTCATCAGTCGTCTCCGTTGGTGAGGTGCGAGCGGACCGGCAGGGTCCACTGGAAGGTGGTGCCGGGCCCGTCGCCGTGTTCGGTGTCCAGCCAGATGCGTCCGCCGTGGAATTCGACGATCTTCTTGCAGAGTGCCAGCCCGATGCCCGTGCCGGTGTACTCGTCCCGCGGATGCAGCCGCTGGAAGAGCAGGAAGATGCGGTCGGCGTAGCGGGGCTCGACGCCGATGCCGTTGTCGGCGCAGCTGAACACCCACTCGTCGCCGTCGGGGCGGGCGTCGACGGCGACCCGGGGCGGCACGCCCTCGCGGCCGAACTTGATCGCGTTGCCGATGAGGTTCTGGAAGAGCTGGGTGAGCTGCGTGCGGTCGCCCGGCAGGTGCGGCAGGTCACCGACGGCCACCTCGGCACCGGTCTCCTCGCGCAGCGTCGCGAGATTGTCCATGGCCTGCCGGACGACGTCCGCCAGGTCGATGGACTCCTCCGGCCGCGTCATCCGCCCGACCCGGGAGAAGCTCAGCAGGTCGTTGATGAGGGCCTGCATGCGCTTGGCGCCATCGACGGCGAACGTGATGTACTGCCGGCCCCGGTCGTCCAGCTGGTCCCCGTACCGGCGCTCGATCATCTGGCAGAAGCTCGCGACCTTGCGCAGCGGCTCCTGCAGATCGTGGCTGGCGACGTAGGCGAACTGCTCCAGCTCGGCGTTGGAGCGGCGCAGCTCCGCGGTCTGCTCGTCGAGCTGCCGGGTCTTGTCCTCGCTGGCGCGCCACTGGCGGACGATCCGGTTGCGCATCGCGTCGATGATCGCCGCCAGCTCGTTGATCTCGGCCGGGCCGCGGACGTCCAGCGGGTGCCCGAAGTCGCCCCGGGCCACGGTGCGGACGCGTTCGGTCAGCGTGGAGACCGGCGTCAGCACCGTCCGGCGGAACAGCACGGCGAGCAGCACGGCGGCCACGAGCACCATGGCGAGCGCGCCGATCGCCGACCACATCGCGGCGGACGCGCGGGAGCGCAGCTGGCCGGCGGCACGGTCGTGCAGCTTCGTGATGCCGATCTGGAGCGGGGTCATGTCGCCGCGCGTCTGGTTGAGCAGCCGCCGCGCGTCCCGGCTCGCGTCGGGGTCGATGCCCCGGCCGCCGGGCCCGGCCGCGATCTCGTCGGCGAACGCGGCGCGCCACGCGCGGGAGTCGGCGGTCGTCCGGTCCAGCAGGCGGTCGACCTCCCCGGCGCCCGGCACCCCGGACAGCAGCCGGCGCATCGTGGCCGCCGACTCCGCCTCCTGCCGGACGGCCTCGCGGTACTTCGCGATGTGCTCCGCCCCGCCGTCCTGCGCGTAGTCGCGGATGGCCATGTCCTGGGTCGTGACGGCGGTGGTGAGGCGGAACTGCTCCAGCGTCGCCGGATCGACGTGGTTGAGCACGACGTCACGCGCCTGGTTGTTTCCGTACAGCGCGACCCCCGCCTGAGCGGTGGCGCCGAGGAGCAGCACGCCGAGGATGAACGCGCCGATCTGGTAGATGCGGACGAGCCGCATCCGGCCCATCCCGTGCCCCTCGGGCAGGTCCGCCTCGGGCAGCACGACGGCCGGGCCACTGATCTTGTACTCCTGGCCCGGCTCGGCGGGGCGCGGCACGGCCTCGCCGGTCGCGGGGTCCGCGGCCATCAGTCCTCCCCCCGGCTCAGCAGCAGGACGGCAAGGTCGTCGGACAGGACGCCCCCGTTCAGCCGTTCCGCCTCGGCGATGAGCCCGTCGATGAGCACGTCGCCGCGCTGCCCGTCGCCGTGCGCGATCTTCGTCAGTTCGACGAGTCCGGACAGGTCGAGGTGCTGGCCGTCATCGCCTGCATGCCCCTCGATCAGCCCGTCGGTGTAGAGGAGCAGCCCCCAGGAGTCGCCGAGCTCCAGGTCGACCGCGGGCCAGGCGACGCCGGGGAGCAGTCCCAGCGCCGGGCCGCGCGGCTCGTCCGGGATGGCCTCGACGCCGCCCGGCCCGAAGAACAGCGGGCGCGGATGCCCGGCGAGGTACACCTTGGCGGTGCGCCGGTCCGGCGCGATCGTCAGCATGCACACTGTGGTGAATATCTCCTCTGCCCACCGCTCGTGCTGCAGGACGGCGTCGAGGGTGGCCAGGATCTGCGGACCCGTGTGCCCGGCGAGGACGAGCGTGCGCCACGCCATGCGGAGCCGCACCCCGAGGGACGCCTCGTCGGCGCCGTGCCCGCTGACGTCGCCGATCACCACGTGGACGGCGCCGTCCTCGGTCTGCACGGTGTCGTGGAAGTCGCCGCCGAGCAGCGCCCGGTCGCGGCCCGGCCGGTACCGGGTGTGGTGCCGCAGCTCCCGGTCGTGGAGTATCGGGACGGGCAGCAGCCCGCGCTCCAGCCGGGCGTTCTCCCGGCTCACCGCCCGCGCCTCGACGAGCTGCCGCTCGGACTCGTCGGCCCGCTGGCGCTCGATCGCGTAGCTGATCGCCCGGGTGAGCAGCGCGCCGTCCACGTCCTGTTTGACCAGGTAGTCCTGGGCGCCGGCGGCGACCGCCGCCACCCCGACGTGGGCGTCGGCGAGGCCGGTCAGCACGAGGACGGCGGTGGTCGGGGCGTGCGTGCGCACCTGGTGGAGCGCGTCCAGGCCCTGCGCGTCCGGCAGCGAGAGGTCGACGATGACGCACTGGATCTCGGGGCGCAGCGCGGCGAGCGCCTCGCGGAGCGTCGCCGCGACGGTGATCCGGAGACCGGGCTGGGCCTCGGTGAGCAGTTCCTCGAACAGGAACGCGTCGCCGGGGTCGTCCTCGACCAAGAGCAGGTGCGGGGAGCCGGCCATGCCGAGAAGCCGCTCCGCACCGCGACTGTGCACCGCGGCCATGTCTCAGCTCCTTCGGTTCACCGCAACCGGGTGGATCAGGCGAGTTCGGTTGTCATCCAGCAAATATTAAGGGCACCAGATCACCGACGTGCCCAGCAAACGGCCAAAACGCAGTTTTCTCGGCCACACAACCTACTGGCGCCGCCCCGGTCCGCGCACGGTCCCTCAGCGGACCGGTGGGGAGGACGGCCGTGCCCGTGGGGGCCGGCCGCCTGTTCGAGACGGCCCGTTCGCCGCCCGTCTCCTCGATCCGGTGTAACAAGGACGCTTCCCCGGCCACTACCTCCTGTCATGAACACCTGGACGGACGGAGAAGCGGTGGCGGACGACAGCGGCGGAGCGAGGGGCGGTGGCGCGGCGTGACTCCCGATGAGCGGCGCTTCACCGCGATCTACGACGCGTACCGCCAGAACGTGTGGGCGTTCGCCGCAGCGCACGGCGGGCGGCAGGCCGCGGACGAGGTGGTGAGCGAGACGTTCGCGGTCGCGTGGCGGCGGCTCGCCGACGTCCCCGACCCGGCCCTGCCGTGGCTGCTCGGCGTCGCGCGCAACGTGCTGCGCGACGCCCATCGGGCGCGGGTGCGAAGCGAGTCGTTCACGGCGGAGCTCGGCCGCGGGGCCGCGCGCCCCGCCGGCGACATCGCCGAGGACGTCGCGGAACGGCTCGCCGTGCTGCGCGCGATGGCGGCGCTGCCGGAGCGGGACCGGGAGATCCTGATCCTGATCGCCTGGCAGGGGCTGACCCCGCAGGAGGCGGCCAAGGTCGTCCGCTGCTCGCCCGCCGCGCTGCGGGTGCGGCTGCACCGCGCCCGCCGCCGGCTGCTGCGGGCGGCCGAGCGGGAGACTGCCGACGCCCGGGAGTCCGTCGGGCCGCGTCCGCAGGTGGGGATCGTCAGCGAGGAGATGCCATGAGGGACATGCTGAACGTGCTGCGGGAGGCCATGCCCGCCGAACTGGACCCGGACCTGCCGGTGGACGAGGGCGTCCGGCGGGCGGAACTGGCCCGCGCCATGGCGGGCGCGCAGGGCGCGCAGGCGGCGCCGGAGCGCCGGCGGGTGCGTCCGGTGTGGGGCCTGAGCCTGGCCGGGGCGGTGGCCGCGGGGGCGATCGTCGCGGCGTCCTTGGTCGCGACGGGCGGGGACCCCGCCGGGGTCGCACCGCCGGGACCCGGCGCCGGCGGGGCCGGTCCCGCGCTCGACGCGAAGACCGTGCTGCTCGCGGCGGCGGAGAAGGCGGACGGGCAGTCCGACACGATGCTCGCGTACTGGCATCGGGCGACGATCTCGTCCCACCTCTACATGGTCGGGACGGGCACGGAGCAGTACGGCGTCGTCGTCCGCGACCGGGCGGAGATCTGGGCGCCCGGCAAGCCGGGCGTCCCGTCGTGGACGCTCCAGCAGAATCTCGGCGCCAAGCCCGCCACTATGGCGGATGTTGCGGCGTGGCGGCGTGCCGGGTCGCCGGCCGCGTTCAAGATCACGGTGCCCCCTCCCCCCAACACCAAGCCGGCCACGGGGCGCACGAAGTCGTTCACGGTGAAGAGCGCGCCGGGGCGTGCCGAGGTGAACAGCGCGCCGCTGGTCGACGGCGACAAGATGTTCTGGCTGGGCCGGAACGTGAGTGTCAAGGATCTGCGGTCGCTGCCGTCCGACCCGAAACGGCTCAAGGCCGAACTGATGCGCTGGTACAAGGGCCACGACACCGAGTCGAACCTTCCGATGCCCGCGGACGAATGGCTCTACGAGGTGGCGCGCGGCCTGGTGATGGACATGCCGGTGAAGCCGGAGGTCCGGGCGGCCGGATTCCGGATGCTGGCCGCGCTCCCGGCGGTGAAGTCGGTCGGAAAGGCGACGGACTCGCAGGGGCGGACGGGCGACGCCATCGCGGTGGAGAAGAAGACCGGCCGCGGCCTGATCCGCCATCAGATGATCATTGATCTGTCCTCGGGCGTCGCGCTGGCCTACGAGGACGTCATGCTGGCCCCGGCGGCCGGGACCCGGATCCCCGCCGGACGGACGGTGGACTCCACCGTCATGGTCACCACGGAATGGACGAACTCCCACCCGCGCTGACCCGTCGGCGGAAGGGGCGGTGCCACCCACGGCGCCGTCCCTTCCCGGCGTTAGTGGCCGAGATGTGATCAGGCGCTTTTGGGGGTCCGGCGGGCCGTATTCTGCGCGGCCCTGCGCTGCGCGGCGACCGCCTTCGCGCGGTTGAGGCTTTCCCTGACCTTGGCGGCGCCGCGCGTCGCGGTCACGGTGTCCTTGGCGCGCCCGGCGTAAACGGCGAGGACCTCGGCGACGGGCGGGGGCTGCCATTCCTCCTTGGCGACGATCGGCAGGACGGAGACGGGCGCGGGCACGGTCGCGGTAGCGGAGTTTCCGGCCACGGGGTTTGCGGGCACGGGGTTTCCAGACACGGCGTTTCCAGACACGGCGTTCGCGGGCAGGGCGTTTCCAGACACGGGGACGAGCGCGAGATGCGATTGGCAGTGCGGGCACTGCACCCCCGGATGGGTGTCTCTGCTCATAACACAAATCATTACGCAAGGGTCTGACAAAACAACCCCCACCTTTTAACCGGATCCCCGCCGCCCCGGGCGGCCGGCCCGAAGGTCGCACGTACCTGGCCACCGCGGGACCTTCACTACGCGCGGCACGGCGGGTACAACGTCACCGTGACTTCTCACGAGCCTTCCTCACCGGCGGTGTTCTGGCCTCGATGTTCGGCCGTCCACGGATGCAGCGGACGGGCGACCGGGCGGCTCGGGGGGTGCGCCGCCCACCTGCGTCCCCGCGAGTTCGACGAGTTCGTGGGCGCGCTGCGTCCGGGCTCCGACCTCGATCTGCGCGGCGTCACCGTCCCGCTGTGGCTGCTGGACGCCGTGCTGGACGCCGTCACCGGCCCCGACGGCCGTCCCCACCTCGGCCGGGCGCGCTTCGACGGCGCCGTCCTGCCCTCCGACGCGGTGCTGCGCGGCGTCTGCGTCGAGGGCGACAGCTCGTTCGACGGGGCGTGCTTCCTCGGCGGCGTGTCCTTCTACGACGCGCGGTTCTTCGGCAACGCCTCGTTCCGGGGCGCGCGGTTCGGCCGGAACGTGTCCTTCCACGAGGCGCGCTTCCACCGGTTCGCCTCGTTCGAGGAGGCCGTCTTCACCTGCGACGCGCTGTTCGGGGAGGCGCGCTGGCACGCCGACGCCTCGTTCCGGACGGCCGTCTTCATGGGCGCGGCCTGCTTCGACCGCGCCCGTTTCGGCCGGGACGCGGCGATGCAGGGGGTGTGCTTCGGCGGGCCCGTCTCGTTCAAGCGCGTCCAGGTGACGCGGCACGCCAGGTTCGAGCGGACGCGGTTCCGGCAGGGCGCGTGGCTCGGCCCGCTCGTCGCGGGCGGCCGGATCGCGCTGGCGGACGCGACCGTGCACGGCGGCCTGCGCGTCCACGCGGCGGCCCGGCAGGTCACGGCGCGCGGCGTCATCGTGCACGGGGAGGCCGGATTCCGCCTGCGGCACGCGGAACTCGACCTGGAGGACGCGGTGTTCGAGGGCCCGGCCACCGTCCGGTCGCTGGCCCACCCCATCCAGGGGCTCGTCTCGCCGTCCGGGGGGCGGGCGGCCGTACGCGTCACCTCCGTGCGCCGGGTGGACGCGGCCCACCTCCACCTCGCCGACATCGACCTGAGCGGCTGCGGCTTCCTCGGCCTGCGCCGCCCGGACGCGCTGGCGATCACCGGCGACTGCTCGTTCGCGACCGTCCCCGACCGGCGGGCGTTACGGCCGTGGGGACGCACGGAACGCGCCGTGCTCGCCGAGGACCACCACGCGGGCGACGCCGACCGCCTGCGGGTGCTCTACCTGGAACTGGCCCGCGCCACCGCCGGCGCCGACCGGGGCCGCCTCGCGCAGGACTTCCGGTACGGCGCGCTGGAGATGCGGCGGCGCGGCGAGCGCGACCCGCTGCGGCGCCTCGTCCTGTACCTGCTCTGGATCACCTGCGGCTACGGGCTGCGCGCCGGACGCGTCGTCGCCTGGCTCGCCGTGATCGTCGCGCTGGCGTGCTGCGGCGGGGCAGTCCTGCACCACGGCGGCCGGGTCGGCACCGCCCACACCGCGCACCTGACCGGCAGGAACACCTGAAACGTTACGGAAGGCGCGGGGAAATACGGAGTGATCAGCGGGAACCTGGGGCATGGTCGGAGTGTCTGATACTTCGGTGAAACATCCGAGTTCGACCGCCGTTCATCTTGCTCAGGGAAAATCACGGTATGACCGTCAACCCAGGACAGCTCCCCCAGGCTGAAGCGCTGCCGGACGACCGGTTCCTCGACCGGGAGGAGAGCTGGCTGAGATTCAACCAGCGCGTCCTGGAGCTCGCCGAGGACCCGGCCCTGCCGCTGCTCGAACGCGTCCGGTTCCTGTCGATCTTCTCCAGCAACCTGGACGAGTTCTTCATGGTCCGCGTCGCCGGCCTCGCCCGCCGGATGGCGACCGGGCTGGCCGTCCAGTCCGCGAGCGGCCGGCAGCCCCGCGAGGTGCTGGCGCGCACCGGCGAGGTCGCGCACGGGCTGATGACCCGGCAGGCGTCCTGCTTCCGCAACGGGATCCGGCCCGCGCTCGGCGAGGAGGGCATCGACATCCTGCGCTGGGACGAGCTGGCCGAGACCGAGCAGGAGCGGCTGCGGCGGCTGTTCCGCGACCGGATCTACCCCGTCCTCACCCCGCTCGTCGTCGACTCCGCGCACCCCTTCCCCTACATCTCGGGCCTGTCGCTGAACCTCGCGGTGATCGTCCGCGACCCGGAGACCGACGCGACCATGTTCGCCCGCGTCAAGGTGCCGCCGCTGCTGCCGCGCTTCATCGAGGCGTCCCCCGACCGGTTCACGCCGCTGGAGGACGTCATCGCCGCGCATCTCGGCCAGCTGTTCGTCGGGATGGAGGTCGTCGAGCACCACGCGTTCCGCGTCACCCGCAACCAGGACCTGGAGATCGACGACGACATCAGCGAAGGCCTGCTCCAGGCGCTGGAGCGCGAGCTGCTGCGCCGCCGGTTCGGCCCCGTCGTCCGGCTTGAGGTCGAGGAGTCGATCTCCGACGGCGTGCTGGACCTGCTCACCTCCGAACTCGCGGTGGACGAGGGCCAGATCTACCGCCTCGTCGGGCCGCTCGACCTCGCCGGCCTCGCGTCCATCGCCGACCTCGACCGGCCGGAGCTGAAATACCCCCCTTTCGTGCCGTCGAAGGAGGCGCTGCCCGAGGACGCGAGCATCTTCAGCGCCATCCGTGAACGGGACGTGCTCGTCCACCACCCGTACGACTCGTTCACCACGACCGTCCAGCGGCTGATCGAGGACGCGGCGGCCGACCCGCGCGTCCTCGCGATCAAGCAGACGCTGTACCGGACGAGCGGCGACTCCCCGATCGTGGACGCGCTGATGAGCGCCGCCGAGGCGGGCAAGCAGGTCGTGGTCGTCGTCGAGCTGAAGGCCCGGTTCGACGAGCGCGCCAACATCGCGTGGGCGCGCAAGCTGGAGACGGCCGGCTGCCACGTCGTGTACGGGTTCGTCGGGCTGAAGACGCACTGCAAGCTCGCGCTGATCGTCCGGGAGGACGACGAGGGCCAGCTGCGCCGCTACTGCCACATCGGCACCGGCAACTACCACCCGAAGACCGCCCGCCTCTACGAGGACTTCGGGCTGCTCACCGCCGACCCCGAGGTCGGCGAGGACGTCAGCGCCCTGTTCAACCACCTCACCGGCTACTCGCGGCAGAGCTCCTACCACCGGCTGCTCGTCGCGCCGAACAGCCTGCGATCCGGGCTCGTCCAGCGGATCGAGCACGAGATCGACAACCGGCGGGCCGGGCATCCCGCCCGCGTCCGCATCAAGTGCAACTCGCTCGTCGACGAGGTGATCATCGACGCGCTGTACCGGGCGTCGCGGGCCGGGGTGCCGGTGGACGTCTGGGTGCGCGGCATCTGCGCGCTGCGTCCCGGAGTGCCCGGCCTGTCGGACATGATCCGGGTGCGCAGCGTCCTCGGCCGGTTCCTGGAGCACTCCCGCGTGTTCGCGTTCGAGAACGGCGGCGAGCCCGAGGTGTGGATCGGCAGCGCCGACCTCATGCACCGCAACCTGGACCGCCGCGTCGAGGCCCTCGTCACCGTCACCGACCGCGCGCAGCGCGACGACCTGCTGTCCCTGCTCGACCGCGCCATGGACCCCGGCACCCACGCGTGGGCGCTCGCCGGCGACGGCACGTGGACCCGGGCCCGGCCCCGTCCCGGCGAGACGCTGCAGGACATCCAGACCCACCTCGTCAAGAGCCGCCGGTGGAGGACGATCGATGGCTGAAGTCGTCCACGCGGCCGGCGCGCTGCTGTGGCGGGACGGCCCGGAGTTCGCGCTGATCCACCGTCCCCGCTACGACGACTGGTCGTTCCCCAAGGGCAAGGTCGACCCGGGCGAGCACGTGCTCCGCGCCGCCGTCCGCGAGATCGAGGAGGAGACGGGCATCGTCGCCCGCCTCGGCCACCGCCTCCCGACCAGCACGTATCCGGTCGGGGAGCGGACGAAGCACGTCGACTACTGGGCGGCCAGACCGGTCGCCTTCAGCGCGTTCACGCCCAACCACGAGGTGGACGAGCTGGTCTGGCTGCCGGCCGCCGAGGCGGAGGAACGGCTCAGCTACGGGCACGACGTCGACCTGCTCCACGAGTTCCTGCGCGGCCCCTCGCGGACATCGCCGCTGGTGATCCTGCGGCACGCCTCCGCCGGGAAGAAGCACGAGTGGCGGGACGCCGACGAACTCCGCCCGCTGGACGCAACAGGCCGCCGCGAGGCCGCCGCCCTCGCCGGTCTCCTGCACTCCTACGGCTTCCTCCAGGTGATCAGCTCGGCGACGGCCCGCTGCCTGGAGACCGTCCTGCCGTACGCGCGCTTCGCCCGGACGTCCATCGGAACAGACGCGGCGTTCACCGTCGGCGACACCGGCCCGGAACGTGCCATGGAGCGGCTGCTCTCCCTGAACGGCGCCCCGACGATCGTGTGCACGCACGGCGAGATCGTGTCAGCACTCGTCACCGGCCTGTGCAGGGAACTCGGCGAGAAGGTGCCGGACGACCCGAGCCTCCACAAGTCGGAATTCTGGGTCGCTCACCTCGCCGAAGACTCGCTGGCGTCCCTGGAACGGCACAGTCCCCTGGAACGGCACAGTCCATGAGAACGGCACAGCCCTCAGCCGCGCGATCCGTGAAACGGCACAGCCCTCAGAACGACGGCCCGAGCGTCCGCGACCAGGTGGTCGCCAGCTGGTCGCGGGCCCTCTCGGCCTCGCATTTCTCCTTGCCGTAAAGGACGCCGAGCGTGAACGCCTCCGCCGGGACGCGGGTGCGTTTCGCGGCCTCGGCGAGATGCTCCATGGCGATGACGCCGTCCTGGTAGCCGCCGAGGACCCCCTGGATGCGCTTGGCGTCCTCGACCACCCGCTTCGCCGCAACGCCCAGCACCGGGACCGCCAGTTCCGCCGCGTACCGGGCGCGCTTGGCCTCCTTGCGGGTCTCGTGGCGCGCGGTGTCGGGGTCGGCGGCCGTCTTGATCGACGCGTACTCCCCGGCCATCCGGTCCCACGCCTTCGTGACGAGACCGGGCAGTTCCTTGCGGGCCTTCTTGCCCGCCTCGGCGTTCAGCGGCGGGTCGGCGATCAGCCTGTCGAGTTCGTCGAGCAGCTCGAAGTACCTCGGCTCCTTCAGGCAGGCGTTCAGCCGCCGGTACGCGGCCCGCTCCTGCCTCTCCAGATCGTCCAGCAGGAAATCGGGCGCGCCCTGGAAACGCATGCGCAGCACCTCGCGGTCGCGCACCTCGCCCAGTTCCTGGGCCAGCCACCGCAGTTCCGGGCCGAGCGGCCTGGTCCGCCCGGTGTCCACGACGGAACGGTAGCTGCGCAGCGCGCTCCGCGTCCGGCGGACGGAGACCCGCATCTTGTGGACGGCGTCGTGTTCGCCCAGCCGCGCCTTCGGGTCGAAGTGCACGATGGCCTCGACCTGCTCGGCGAGGTAGGCCAGGACGACCTCGCCGGTCGTGAGGGCGGGCGCCTTCCCGTTGCCGGTGGCCGCCGCGATCCGCGACCTGGCCGCGGACCGCGCCGCCGCGGCCTGCGACGGCACCACGGCGTCCCCGAGGAGCCGCCCGAGCTTGGACGACGACTTGGCCTTCTTCGCGCCGCTCTTGCGGAGCCGCTTGCCCGCCGCCTTCAGCAGCTCCGGGGTCCCGGTCCCGAGCTCGACCTCGATCTCCCGCCACCGCTCGGGCTCGGCGTCCAGGCCCCGCCCGGTCACGAGGTCGTCGGCGACCTCCGCCAGTTCGGCGCCGTCGGCCGCGAACAGCCGGACCACCGTCCGCGTGGTCTGCAGCGTCGCGACCGGGCGCAGCTCGGCCCCCCGCGTGTGGACCGCGACGAGCCCCGCGAGCCGCGCCGGGACGACCAGCGGCCGGCCGAGCGGCGCCCGCAGCTCCTGCTTGCCGTCCGGCCCGGCCGGCATCTTCAGATGCCAGCCCGCGTCCGTCCCGCCCCGCCTGCGCCGCAGCGTGATCCCGTTGGCGGCGAGCCGCAGATCCGCGGTGTCGAAATAGGTGGCGTGCAGCTCGTGGACCTCCGGCTCCCCGAGCGCCGCGACGCCCGGCAGGCCGTCCAGCCCCGGCAGGACGAAGTCGGCGGCGGCATCGTACTTCTGCTCGATTTCGAGATGCCTCTCGGCCACGCTCTGCTCCTCAAGGACGTTCGATGACCAACCCGCACACCCAGGTGACAAGCATTTCACGCCCGGGTGAATACCGGTGAAATTCTTTACTCGCGACAGACCCGGCATACGTGCATGCCGGGACGCCGCGCCGGCCACGGAGGCGGGCCGCGATGAAGGTGCACGCCCGGGAGCAGATGAAGCCGGCCCGCCGCGGCTCGCGGTTCCGCATCGCCCCGCGCCGCATCCAGGCTCGGCGCGAGGTGAACGGACTCCCCGACCGCGACCCGATGCGCGACGGCGCCGCCGGCCGACCTGACCGCTTTCAGCCAGCGGACGATCGGGAGGAACCCGCCGGGCAGACGATGCATCAATATCCCTGACATCGTCCGACCTGGGGGTTTTTGTGAAGCGTGCAGTCCCGGTTCTCTCCGTTCTGGCGGTCGGCGGCGTCCTGCTGCTCAGCGGATGCCAGAGCAACACGCAGCGCTGCACCAACGGCAAGTGCCACGTGACCGTGACCGGCGCCGGACAGACCGTCGAGGTCAACGACGTCGACGTCACGGTCTCGCAGATCTCCGACCGGGGGATGACGGTGTCGGCGGGCGGGTCCGCACCGGCCACGATCGCGAACGGGGAGCGTTCCCAGGTGGGCCCGGTCACGATCAAGGTGACGTCGATCGACGGCCAGAAGGTCAAGTTCGACCTGGAGTGAACCCCGGGGCCAGGGAAGCGAGCGCGCTCCTCTGGCCCGTGGCTAAGGGGCCTCGACCCCCGAAACCAGGTACCTCATCACCTCGGCGTGGCGGATCCGGGCCGCCTGCCCGGGCTCCGGCCCAGCGCCGCGGAAGCGCTCCACGTCCTCGCCGCTCTCCCACCGCTCGTACACGTTGATCCGGTCAGGCTCGACCAGGTCGGCCGACAGGGCGAAATCGAGACACCCGGCCGCGCCCCGCGCCAGTTCGACGACCTCCCGGCACCCCGCCAGATAGGCGTCCCTGTCCCCGGGCTCCAGATAGAGCCTCCCCGAAATGATGATCACCTGACCGCCTCCTCCGCTCCGCGTCATTCGCAAGTCTGGCGGGCCACCCCGACAAAAGAACGACCGACGGCCGACGCGGCCCACCGGCGCCCGCCTCCCGGCCGACGAGGGACGTCACGTGAACGCCTGCGCCGGTACGGCGGCGACAAGTGGGCGGACCGCCTGGTGACCTCCTAAGAGAGCGGCGGCGGTACCGGCGGCTATCCGTCGAGCAGGTCGGTGCGGGTCCCGCGGCTCGGCTCTTCCTGTGGAGGCCGAGCCGCGGGCACCGAGGGGTCAGCAGTACTTCGAGGAGCCCGTCCTTCCCCAGGAGCATTTGTCCGCCAGGCGGCCGCTGGGGTAGAGCAGGTACGCGGTGTCGCCGGTGTTGTTCCAGACGTACCAGGTCTTTCCCCAATGGCGGTGGGTGGCGGTATTGCTCCCCTTGCCCGTGTGAATGTAGACCGACTTCCGGCCCTTGATCGTGTAAGAGCCGAAGGTGTAGGTGTAGCCGGTCTTGTCGCGGAGCTTGACGCCCTTGAGATTCTTGGACGAGCGGGACGTGTTGAACAGCTGCACCCATTCGGCGTTCAGCGACTTGTTGGACCCCGTGTCGCTGCCCGGCGAGTCGTAGTACACCCGGTAGATCTGCACCGGGCTCGCGGCCTCGGCCGGCGCCGCGAGCACCACCCCGGCTCCCGCCACCGCGATCGCGGCGGCCCCCGTGACGAGAAGCTTCCTCACCGTGTGAATCCCTTCTGATCGAACGAATCCCTAGATGTATCGGTATTCGCGCATCCGTGGGGGTTCCTGGCCGACTCCGGGTGCACTGTCAACCGTGCCCGCTCACCCCGCGTCCTATGTATCGCGTTCTCGCAGGTCATCCGGGAAAACACGGAGTCCGGACGGCCCCCGTCCACAGAGGGGCCGCGCCGTGGACGGCGCGGCGACCCTCTCCACGGGACGGTTCGATCAGACGACGCGGGCGCAGAGGACGCCCTCGCGGAAGTCGTCCCATCTCAGGGAGCCGTCCGGGCAGGTGCTCTCGTAATAGCCGGTGAATTGAAGGATGTAGTTGAATCCTCGTGGGACGGTGTTCTTGTTACATGACCACGAAGTCATCAGGCCGTGCCCGGTAATGGCGACCTTGCCTTTCGCGCTCCCGTTCTTGCCCAGGAAGCATTCGCCCTCCCTGAACTGCCGCCGCAGGCAGAGATAGATACGCTCCCCGTCGTTCGTGGGGGAACTCCACCATGATTCCCCGTCGAGCGCCTCGGAAGAGCATGCGCTGGCCGATGACCTTATCCCGGTCACCTGCACGTACGCGTCGCTGCGGCCGCAGGCGACCGCGTTCGGCATGTCCTCGCTCCATTCGCTGGCGTCGTAGGGGTCCTCGTACGCGTCCAGGCAGTCATTGACCGTGATCTCGTCGAACGCCTCCCAGGTCGGGTCCGGCGTCGGCGTGGGGGTGTACTCCGTGTCACTCGGGCTGGGCGTCCACCGCGAGGACGGGGACCAGGACGAGGACGGCGTCGAATTGCCGCTGACGTTGCTCGGCGTTCCGGAATCGTCGTGCTTGGCGGCGAAGATGATGAGCAGCACGACCGCCAGGACCCCGATGACCCCGGCCACGCTCCCGCCGTTCTGCTTCGCCGGCGGCTTGGGCTGCCCGGGAGGCTGCCCCTGCGGCGTCCGCTGCGGTGGACCCTGCGGCGGCCGTGGCGGGCCCTGCTGCTGCCCCTGCTGCTTGCCCTGCTGCTTGTCCTGCGGCGGTCGTTGCTTCGCGCCACCCGGCGGCGGCTGCTTCGCCTGCTGGCGTGGCGGACGCCGGTCGCGCGGAGGACGCTCCCCCGTGTCGGCCTTTCCGGCGAAGACCTCGGTCTCCGCCACCCGCGTGGCGATCATCGTGGTGAACCGGTCCGGCAGGGTCATCCCCTCGTCCACGGCCAGCGCGGAGCAGCGGTCCAGGAAGTCCCCGGTCGGGGGACGGTCGTCCGGGTCCTTCTCCAGGCCCGCCGCGATCATCCCGAGCAGTGCCGCCGGGACGCGGGTCAGGTCCGGCTGCTCGTGGCGGACGCGGTAGCCGAGGGCGTCGGGCGGCCCCTCCCCGAAGGGGTGGCGGCCGGTGGCCGCGAAGGTCAGCACGCCGGCCAGGCAGAACACGTCGCTCGGCGGTCCGATCTCGCCGCCGAGGTACTGTTCGGGCGACATGTACCCGGGCGTGCCCACCAGGGTCAGGCTCTGGGACGTGGAGTCCAGCGCACGCGCGATGCCGAAGTCGATGATCCGCGGACCGTCGTGGGCCAGCAGGACGTTCCCCGGTTTGAGGTCCCGGTGGATCACGTTCTGCTCATGGACGGCCCGCAGCCCTTCGGCGAGACCGGCGCCGAGCGCGGCCACCGACACCTCGGGCAGCGGACCGTTCTCGTCGACGGCGTCCTGCAGCGTCGGCCCCGCGATGTACTCCGTCACCAGCCACGGCTGGTCGGCGTCGGCGTCGGCGTCCACCACCTGCGCCGTGTAGAAGCCGCCGATGCGGCGCGCCGCCGCGACCTCTTTCGCGAACCGGCGCCGGAACGACGCGTTGTCGGCGAAATGCGGATGGATAATCTTGACCGCGACCAATCGCCGGCCCCGCGAGCGGCCCAGATAGACTTGCCCCATCCCGCCGGCTCCCAGCCGCGCCAGCAGCCGGTACGGACCGACCCGCGCTGGATCACCGGCCCTGAGCGCCTTGAGTCCTGCGCCGGACATATCACCTGCCTCACGTCAGCTGAACACAGTTGTCTATCTGGTCGCAGCGTAGCGAGAGTGATCGTTTCGATCTGCGTCCTTGGACTCACTCGTCGATCGACGCTCCGGAGGAGCTCAGGCCTCCTCGGGGTCGCGGCCCACGGCATGGCGGCCGCCGTCGACGGGGACGACGGCTCCGTTGACGAAGCTCGCCCCGTCCGAGAGCAGGTAGGCGACGGCTGCGGCCACCTCGTCCGGACGTCCCACCCGGCCCAGCGGGTGGAGCAGGCGCATCTCGTTCGCCACTCGCGCGGCTTTGGCAGGCTCCTGGCTTTCCAGAAAGCTCTCGTAGCGTTCGGTTGTGATCGAGCCGAGCGCGACGACGTTCGTGCGGATTCCGTAGGGGCCGTAGTCGACCGCCAGCGCCCGGCTGAAGCCCTCGGTCGCCGCCTTCGCCGTCGCATAGGGCAGCGAGCCCCGCACCGGACGCTGTGCCTGGTGGGACGAGACGTTGACGATCGCGCCGCCCGTCCCGGCGTCCAGAAAACGGCGCACGGCGGTCACGCTGCCGACGACAGCGGGGTCGAAGTTGAGCGCGACGAGATCCAGGACCTCGCGGGCGGACGGGTTCGGGACGTCCCGGAAAATGGCGGCATTGTTGACCCAGCCGGTGAGCGTCCCGGCTTCTTGCGCCAGATCGGCCGCGCGCTCGGCGACATCCTCTTCGGCAGCGCTACCGACAATCGGAGCGACGTCCGGAAGGCCCTCCGCCCATGCGACCGCCGCCGGATCGAGTTCGATCACGACGACCCTGCCTCCATCGGCGAGCAGACGTTCGACGATCGCACGGCCCACGCCTCGCCCTCCTCCGGTCACCACATAGGACCGACTCACGGCACACCCTCCTGTCGACGGCTTCCCACTCATCGTGGCGCGTCCGGAGATCTCGGATTCCCGGCCGATCCGGATTACTCCACATCAGCTCAGTGCAGTGTGTCCTGATCGTCCCCGGGTTCCACCGCTTCGCCCCCGCCGGACCGCCGCCCGGTAGACTCGCGGTTGCGGACGGTTCACTCGTTTCGAGTGTCGTAAGAGGGAACCCGGTGCGAATCCGGGACTGCCCCGCAGCGGTGAGCGGGAACGACCGCCGTCATCACGCACTGGGCCACCGGCCTGGGAAGCGACGGCCAGTAGGACGCCTCGGACGAGGCGACGCCCGCGAGTCCGAAGACCTGCCTCCGCCCGCGCGCCGGCCGGTGCGCGGTGGTCCGCGGCCTCGTGGGACGGCCGGTGACACGGCTTCGCCGTGCGCCCTCCCACGGGTCCGCCCGTGGCACAGCGAGGGAAGCCGCCATGAACACGACAATCCTCGGATACCCCCGAATCGGGGCAGGCCGGGAGCTGAAGTTCGCCACCGAGGACTACTGGGGCGGACGCGCCGACGCGGACGCGCTCGCCGAGACGGGCGCCGAACTCCGTGCCAGGGTCTGGACGGCGCTGCGCGACGCGGGGATCGACGCCGTCCCGTCCAACACGTTCTCGTTCTACGACCAGATGCTCGACACCAGCGTCCTGGTCGACGCCGTCCCCGACCGCTACCGGCAGCTGACCGGCTTCGACCGGTACTTCGCCATGGCGCGCGGCGTGCAGGACGTCCCGCCGCTCGAGATGACCAAGTGGTTCGACACCAACTACCACTACATCGTCCCGGAGCTGGGTCCGGGCACCCGGTTCCGGCTGGCGGACGGGGCGGCGGCCAAGCCGCTGGCCGAGTACCGGGAGGCGAAGGCGCTCGGCATCGACACGCGCCCCGTGCTCGTCGGGCCGCTCACGTATCTGCTTCTCGCGAAGCCGGCGGAGGACGGCTTCCGTCCGCTCGACCTGCTGGACGGCCTCGTCGACGTGTACGCCGAAGTCCTGGAGCGGCTCGCCGGGTCGGGCGCGCGGTGGGTGCAGCTGGACGAGCCCGTCCTCGTCGCCGACCGGAGCGAGGAGGAGATCGACGCTCTGGCCCGCGCCTACGCCCGTCTCGGGCAGCTCACCAGCAGGCCGCACCTGATGGTCGCCACGTATTTCGGCACGATCGGCGCGGACGCGCTGCGCGTCCTGGCCCGCAGCCGTGTCGAGGCCGTCGGTCTCGATTTCGTCGCCGGCCCTGGCAACGTGGACGTGCTCGCGTCGGTCGGCGGGCTGCCGCGCAAGACGCTCGTGGCGGGCGTGGTCGACGGCCGGAATGTCTGGCGCACCGATTCACGCAAGGCCCTGGCCACCTGCGCGTCCGTGCTCGGCCTCGTCGACCGGGTCGTGGTGAGCACGTCCTGCTCGCTGATGCACGTCCCGATCGACCTGGACGCCGAGACGACGCTCGACCCGGGTGTGAAGGGACGGCTCGCGTTCGCCCGCCAGAAGGTCGCCGAAGTCGTCGCGCTCGGACGGGCGCTCAGCGAGGACGCCCCGATCCCGGACGGAGCGCCCCTCCCCGAAGCCGGCGTCGACCGGGCCGTCCGTGAGCGCCTCGGGTCCTTCGGCGACACGCGCCGGGGCGACCGCGCCGCCAGGTTCGCCGCGCAACGGGACGCGCTCGGCCTGCCCGAACTGGCGACGACCACGATCGGCTCGTTCCCGCAGACCCCCGAGATCCGCCGGGCCCGCGCCGACCGACGCGCCGGACGCATCACCGGCGACGCGTACGTCACGGCCATGAAGGACGAGATCGCCCGCGTCATCGCGCTCCAGGAGGACCTCGGCCTGGACGTCCTCGTGCACGGCGAACCCGAACGCAACGACATGGTGCAGTACTTCGCCGAGCAGCTCGACGGCTACGCGGCGACCGACCACGGGTGGGTGCAGTCGTACGGGTCGCGGTACGTCCGCCCGCCGATCCTGCACAGCGACGTCGCGCGGCCCCGTCCGATGACCGTCGACTGGGCGACGTACGCGCAGTCGCTGACCGGCAAGCCCGTCAAGGGGATGCTGACCGGCCCGGTCACGATGCTCGCCTGGTCGTTCGTCCGCGACGACCAGCCGCTCGCCGAGACCGCCCGCCAGGTCGCGCTCGCCCTCCGGGACGAGATCGCCGACCTGGAGGCCGCCGGCATCCGCGTCATCCAGGTGGACGAGCCCGCCCTGCGCGAACTGCTCCCGCTGAGGACCGCCGACCGTCCCGCCTACCTCGACTGGGCGATCGGCGCGTTCCGGCTGGCCACGTCGGGCGTCAAGGACACCACCCAGATCCACACCCATATGTGCTACTCGGAGTTCGGCGAGATCATCGGCGCGATCGGGGCGCTGGACGCCGACGTCACCAGCGTCGAGGCGGCCCGCTCGCACATGGAGCTGGTCGGCGACCTGCGCGCCGCCGGCTACGAGAACGGGATCGGGCCCGGCGTGTACGACATCCACTCGCCGCGCGTCCCGGCCGCCGAGGAGATCGAGGAGAACCTGCGCCGCGCGCTGCGGGCCGTCGAGCCGGGACGGCTGTGGGTCAATCCCGACTGCGGGTTGAAGACCCGCGCCTACCCCGAGACGGAGGCGTCGCTGCGCAACCTGGTCACGGCCGCCCGCCGCGTCCGCGAACGGCCGGCCGGCTGACCCCCGCCGCCGCATGGCCCGCCCCCACCCCGGGCCATGCGGCGGCCGATCAGGCGGCCGGAACCGGCCTCACTCGTTCATCGACTCCCACAGCTCGACGAGCTGCTCGCACACCTCGGTGATCTCGGCGATCGGCAGCTTGCCCGCCTCGCCCGTCCGGGCGCGCCAGCGGAACGTCGCCGACTCGCACCAGACCGTCAGGTCGCCGTGCCCGGACAGGACGGAGACGCCGAGTTCGTCGATCGGCGTGAGACCGTCGATGCCGCGCTGGACGAGCAGGCCGTGCAGGTCTTTCGTGGCGTGCGGCTCGCCCGTCCGCCAGGCGTGCCGGTGGCGGCGCACGGCGCGCGGCAGGGGCAGCGCGAACCAGGTCGCCTTCCCCCGGACGGCCGGCGTCCGCAGCCGCGACCGGGACGGATGGTGCCCCCACCGGCCCTGGGTCAGCAGTTCGATGATCTCCAGCCCGCGGCCGCATTCGACCATCGGGCCGGCCGGCGCCCGCGGGCGCCATTCGCGCAGCGTGTCGAAGGCCTTGACGACCAGTTCGTCCCGGCCCCGGCCGTCCGTGCGCTGGTAGACCCACAGTTCGGCCCCGGCCTCGCCGACGCCGGGCACCGCGTGCTGCAGGACGTTGGTGGCCAGCTCGCTGACCATGAGGGTGATGTCGTCGACGTCCTGGACGGAGAGCCCGAGTGCGGGGAGCAGGCCGGTGACGTGCGCGCGCGCCACCCGCGCGATCGTCTCGTCGGTGGGCAGCGGGAGGGCGGCGCAGCCGCCGTTCTCCAGCCTCCAGGGAATCCCGCAGGTCGCTGCGGCCTTCGTCATGACGCCCACCTCGGGGGTTAACGGAGACATTCGCGATTCGGACATTCGCGACCTGGCCCTCCACGGTTCGCGACTCGCTATGTGTGAATCACAGAACCCAGCTTCGCACATTTCCGCCCTCCTGGCGCGGAACATCGCAAGGATCATGCGGCCGGTATTGAGATGTTCACCAAATACGGCTGAAAGCGCCCAAACTACCTCGCCAGGAGGTATAAGAAACGTGTACCGGAGGACCCGGGACGGCCGCCGCAGGCCCCTGTAGCGTGGACGGCGCCTGAGAGAGGGCCGCACACAAGAAGGATCCCCCAGGGGTGCAGCCCTGGGGGATCCTGTGTGCGGCCCGGTCAGTCAGCGGTCGAACCTGCCGGCCCGCACGTCTTCGAGGAACGAGGCGAAGACCGAACGGGGCACCACGTGCGCCCCGGCCTCCGGCGTCCTGCTGTCGCGCAGCCCCGTGGCCGTCTCGAGGTCGGCGACCTCGACGCACCCCCCGTTGCTGCTCGCACTCGCGGTGGCCTTGAACCACCGTGCCTGAGAGAGGTCCATGAGTTCTTACTCCAGCGTCGCGATGAGTTTCTCCAGGTGGGCCGCGGTGTCGGCGGCACTCAGCGCTGCCGCGCGGATCTCTTCGAAGCTCTCGCCATACGCCTCCACTTTGCCGGGGTCATCGATCTCCTGGATGTCGGCGTCGTTCTCGAGAAAGACCATGGACGGCTCCCCGCCGGGGAACTGGAAGATGTTGACCAGCGTCGACATGCCGGGATGCAGGCCGTCCGACAGGCGCAGCAGCCGCAGTTCGACGTTCTGCCGGGCGGACATGCTCAGCAGGTGGCGCAGCTGCGCGCGCCGCTCGCCCGGAGCGCCCCACTCGTACATCAGGGACGCCTCGGTGATCACCGCGGACACTTCCGGCTCGGTCCCGTCGCCGCGGTCGAGGATCTGCTGCTTGCGCAGCCGGGCCCGCAGCGCCTGCTCCCGCCACTCCGGCGTCCGCGTCCCGGACGTGAGCAGCGCCTGCATGTACGGCAGGGTCTGCAGGAGCCCGGGGATGACCAGCGGCATGACCACCCGGATGCTGGACGCGTCCCCCTCGTAACCGGGGAACTCGTTGTCGAACACATCCGGGTAGTCACGCCACCAGGCCCGCTGCCGGGCGCGCGTCGCCAGTTCCTCGAGCTCGTCGAGGTCACTGCCCTCGTAGATGCGCGCCAGGTCGCGGATGTCACTGAGTTCGGGACGAACCCAGTTGTTGGCCTCGAACCGGCCGACCTTGCCCCTTCCCCAGTTCAGCCGGTCGCAGACCTGGTTGGCCGTGTATCCGGCCTCGACGCGCAGATCCCGCAGGCGGCGCGCCAGCCCCCGCTTGGCGATGGTGGCGCCGTAGGCCTCGTTCATCGGCGCCACCTCCCTTGACATACGGCCGACATCAGCATACGCCTTCCGAATTTGTGAATCACAGATTTGGCCGGATGAGGAAGCGCTTCACGAATTGCGTCAGTGGACGGTGTCACGGCGCGGCCTCACGATGCGGCCCGGTCGAACTCGCCCTTCTTCGCGCCGTCCAGAAAGCAGGCCCACTCGTGCTCGTCGAAGACCGAGATGAGCTCGCCGGACGTGCGCAGCAGCGTCCACTCGCCGACGAAGGCGACCTCGATCGCGCCCTCGTCACTCTCCGAGCGCAGCCAGCCGAGGGCGTCCGGCTCGACGCCCAGTTCCGCCGTGGTCGGCTTCCTCATTCTGGTTTCCTCGCCACAGCGCAGTACCCCCACCGCGACCCATCACTATCGGCCGCGTCAGGGTCTTCGGCGCCCCACTCCCCGAAGTAGCACACCTCCGCCGCCGCCCCCTCGTACGGCGGGACGATCTCCAGGCCGGTGAAGTAGCGCTCGATCTCCGCGCGGCTCCGGGGGTAGCCGCCGCGGGACGACGACCTCGCGAGGACGCCCTTGATGTCGTCGATCCGCCCCTCGACCTGGCGGTCGCTGGTGACGGCGGACAGGGCCAGGTAGCTGCCCGGCGTCAGCCGGCTCATGTACTCGCGGACGAGACCCCAGGGGTCCTCCTCCTCCGACACGAAGTGGGTCACCGTCACCAGGAGCAGGGCCACCGGCTGGGTGAAGTCGATCGTCGCGAGGGTCCTCTCGTCCCCGAGCAGCCCGTCCGGATCGCGGAAGTCCGCCGTGATGACCGCCGTGCCCGAAACGCCCTCCAGCAGGGTCTTCGCATGGATCTCGACCAGCGGGTCGTAGTCGGCGTACAGGACGCGCGCGTCGGGGGCGACCGCCTGCGCCGCGTCGTGCGTGTTGTTCCCCGTCGGCAGGCCCGCGCCGATGTCGATGAACTGCCGGATGCCGCGCTCGGCCAGCCACCGCACCGAGCGCTGCAGGAAACCGCGGTTGGCCCAGGCGGTGTCCACCATGTCGGGCATCGCCTTGCGGAGCTGCTCCGCGGCCTCGCGGTCCACCTTGTAGTTCGCCGTGCCGCCGAGCATGTAGTCGTACATTCGAGCCGGACTGGGGACGGTTATGTCCACCCCGGGTGGAGCCTGCTCGATGTCGCTCATCGTTTGGCCTCCGTAGCCGCGAATTGTGATGTCCGAATTATGAAGCAACTGTCCGCCCGACGCGATGGCCCGCCTTGGGGCGTGTATGCGCCCGTTCAGGGGGCGGGCGCGGCGGCGAGGTTCGGTGGCCCCGACTCGGGCATGACCTCGCGAAAGGGCACGCAGAAGGGGGGAACGACCATGAAGACCGCGCCGGAACTAGCGCTGCGCCAGCTCACGATGCAGTTCATCGGGAACGCTACGGCGCTGCTGCGCTGCGGGCCGTTCACGCTGCTGACCGACCCCAACTTCCTGCACCGCGGGCAGCGCGCCTACCTCGGGTTCGGCCTCACCTCCGCGCGGCTGACCGAGCCGGCGCTGCGCGCGGAGGACCTGCCGCGCCTGGACGCCGTCGTCCTGTCCCACCTGCACGGCGACCACTGGGACCGGGTCGCCCGCGCGAAGCTCGACCGGGGTCTGCCGATCGTCACCACGCCGCACGCGGCCCGCCGGCTGCAGGGCTGGCACCGGTTCAGGCACGCGGTCGGGCTGCGCTCCTGGGAGTCGCACACCCTGGTGAGGGACGGGGCGCTACTGCGGATCACCGCGATGCCGGGACGGCACGCGCCCGGCCCCGCCCGGATGCTGCTGCCCCCGGTGATGGGCAGCCTCCTGGAGTTCGCCCCGGCCGCGGGCGAGGTGCAGTACCGCCTCTACATCACCGGCGACACGCTCATGTTCGACGGCATCAACCAGATCGCCCGCCGGACGCGGGACATCGATCTCGCGATCCTTCACCTGGGCGGCACCAAGCTGCCCGGCGGGCTCATGGTCACGATGGACGCCATGCAAGGCGCCGACCTATTCGAGACCATCCGTCCTGGACGTGCGGTACCGGTCCACTACAACGACTACGGCGTGTTCCGCTCTCCTCTGGAGGACTTCCGCCGCGAGATGGAGCGCCGGGGCTTCGGTGACCAGGCGACCTACATCGAGCCGGGCCAGACCCACACGTTCACTCAAGCCTGACGCCGGCCCTCGACCCGTTTGCGCATGGCTCGGGCCATGCGCAAGGGGAAGAGGCCCATGAGCGGAGCGCGCCGCCCCAGGTCGTCGGTGTCCTTCCGGTCGAAGGCGCGGGCGTAACGCTGTGCCTGGGCCGCGCTCTCGTACTCCTTCGAGCCCCCGGCCCCGCACTCGCGCACGCAGGACCACCGCATCGTCGTGCCTTCGGCGGTGAACTGGTAATCGTGGCCAAATACCCGGCATGTCAGCGGTGTCATGACTCCGGGCTCGCGTTCCTGGCCTCGGGCGGCCCGTACTGGTTACGGGAGAGCGGCCGCGCCCGTCCCTCGTGGACGGCCTCGCGCAGCGCGGCACGGAACCGTCCCGGCCCCCAGTAGCGGGCGCCCACCATGTCGGCGAGCCGGCCCCGGGCCGTCGGACCGTGCTCGGCGAGCGCCTGCGCGATGGCGTTGACCTCGCGGTCCAGCGCGATGTCCGCGTCGGACGCCCAGTCGCTCGACCACGCGCCCAGCATGCCCGGCGCGTAGAACGCCCGCCCCGGACCGGGACGGAACCGGCGCAGCCCGGCGCGCTGCTCCCGCTCGCGGCGCAGCACGCGCTCGCGGATGCGCTCGTCGCGCTCCCGCGCCGCCCGCTCCCGTTCCGCCGCCTCGGCGCGCTCGCGCTCCGCCCGCTCGGCCGTGCCCGACTCCGCGGCGAGGAATTCCGCGGCGGAGCGGTGCTGCGCGGCCTCCGTCCGGTCGGCGGCCGACTCGGCGCGCATCCGGTGGACGCCGGCCTGCCGGTCGTGCGCTTCGGCCGACTCTTCGTCGCGTTCGGCGCGGGCCGCGTGCGCGAGCGCCAGCTCGATGTGCATGCGCTCCCATTCGTCGTATGTCTCGGCCTGGTCCAGGGCGATCTCGGCCTCGATCCCGTCGAGCCGCTCGGCGCGGCCGCGGGTCTCGGCGGCCATCGCCCGCTGCTCGCCGGCCCGCGCCCGCTCGGCCGCCGCCTCCGCCAGGGCCGCGTGGGTCTCGGCGTCCTCCTCGTTCTCGGCGGCCAGCGCCTCCGCCCGTTCGTGGAGCGCGCGGGCCCGCTCGTCCGCGGCCCCGGCGCGACTCAGGGCGCTCGCGCGATCGGTCTCGTTCTCGGCGTCCTCCGCGTCGGCGCGCTCGTGGTGCGCGGTCGCCTCCTCCACCAGGCGCTGCGCGTGCCAGTCGGCGATCTGCGCGAGGACCCTCTCCACCCGCACCCGTTCGGCGGCGTCGGCGTCCCCCGCGTCCGCGCGCGGACTCATCTCGTGGATGACGGCTCGGTGCTCGGCGGCCCGCGCCCGCTCCTCCTCGGCGTGCCGCCGGGCCTCCAGCGCGGCGCGGTGCCCCGGCCGGCCGGCCGCCGCGGGCTCGGTTCCGGGCTCCTGCGCTTCCGCCTCGTGGGCGGTGAGCGGCTTGGCGATGTTCTCCAGCGACGCCTGCTCGGCGCGGACGCCGAAGGCCAGCTCCGCGATACCGCCCACCGCCATGATCACGGCACCGATGAAGAACCCGATCGCGACGTTGCTCGCGACGCCGCTGTCGATCATCTTGCCGAAGATGAGCGGGCCGGAGATGCCGCCGACCGCCGTCCCGATCGCGTAGAAGAACGCGATGGCCAGCGCGCGGGTCTCCATCGGGAAGATCTCGCTGACCGTCAGGTAGGCGGAGCTGGCCCCGGCCGAGGCGAAGAAGAACGTCACGCCGACCAGCGCGATGAACGTCCAGCTCGTCAGCCCGCCGCCGGCCAGGAAGACGCCGAGGACGACGGTCAGCGCGGCCGAGACGAAGTACGTCCCGGAGATCATCGGTTTCCGGCCCACGGTGTCGAACATCCGGCCGAGCAGCAGCGGGCCCAGGAAGTTGCCCATCGCGAACAGGACGATGTAGTACGGCACCGCGCCGGACGCCACGTCGAAGTACTTGCTCAGGATCGTGCCGAGGTCGAACGTCACCGCGTTGTACAGGAACGCCTGCCCGACGAACAGCGCGAATCCGAGCGTCGCCCGCTTCGGGTACCTCCTGGCCGCGACCTGGGCGATCTCCCGGACCGGGATGGCCTTGCGCTGCCGGACGGTGATGCTCTGGCCCGGTTCGTCCAGGATCTGGTCCGTCTCGCGGTGGATCTCCGCTTCGATGCCGTCGACGATCCGCTCCGCCTCGTCCTCCCGGCCGTGGATGAACAGCCAGCGCGGGCTCTCCGGGACGTGCCGCCGGACAAGCATGATCGCGAGGCCGAGCACGGCGCCGAGCCCGAACGCGAGCCGCCAGCCGAGGTTCTGCGCGAAGAACGAGGTGTCCAGGAGGAACAGCGCGGCGACGGCGCCGCCCGCGGACCCCACCCAGTAGCTGCCGTTGATCGCGAGGTCGACCCGGCCGCGGTTGCGGGCCGGGATCAGCTCGTCGATCGCCGAGTTGATCGCGGCGTACTCGCCGCCGATGCCCATCCCGGTGACGAACCGGCAGGCGAAGAAGTACCAGGGGGCGAACGCGAACGCGGTCGCGACGGTGGCGAGGATGTAGACGACCAGCGTGAGGATGAACAGCCTCTTCCGGCCGAACCGGTCGGTGAGCTGCCCGAAGAACAGCGCGCCCAGGCACGCGCCGGTGACGTAGATGGCCGCCGCGATTCCGATGTCGCCGGCCGTCATGTGCACGCCGCTGCCCGGCTCGGTCAGCCGCGCCGCGACGGACCCGACGATGGTGACCTCGAGGCCGTCCAGGATCCACACCGTGCCGAGTCCGACGACGACCATCCAGTGGAACCGCGACCAGGGCAGCCGGTCCAGGCGCGCGGGAATCCGCGTGGTGATCGTCCCCACGCGCGTGTCAGCGGTCATGCGGTATCGCTACCCGCCTGCCGGACGTCACACCTCCCGGTACCATGTAGATCAAATTGTCACCATTCCCGGTGCCCGTCCGGCACAAATCCGGGCAACGCGAAAGGCGCCCGCCGTGGCGGGCGCCCCTCGGGGTGGTCGGTCGGGTCACTTGAGGATGGGGAGGCGCTTGACCAGCGGGAGCTTGCCCCACCAGCGGCCCAGGCCCAGGGTGTCGCCGGCGCTGACCAGGGCCAGCCCGACGACCAGCAGCGCGTAGATCAGGTGGTCGTCCATGAAGACGTTGTTCTCCGGAGGAAGAACCGCGGTCCACATCATCACCAGCAGCGCCGCACCACCGACCGCCGCGATCCGCATTCCGATGCCCAGGATCAGCGCCGCACCCACACCGGCCAGACCGATCATGAACAGCCAGTCCGCCCACGCCGCACCGGCCAGGTCGTTGTAGAACCCCGCGAACGGGCCCTTGGGCGCGTGCGCCAGGAACCCCTCGGTCGGGCTCCCGCCGTCCAGCCAGCCCTTGCCCGCCGGGGTCGCGTGCCCCAGCCCGAACAGCTTGTCCACGAACGCCCACGCGAACACCCAGCCCAGCGCCAGCCGGGCCGCGGCCCAGACGTAACGGGCGGCGGGCGTCTCGGCCAGCGGCTCCGGAGCCACCACCCGGATCAGGGTGTGCCGCCCCACGTGCGTCTTGTGCTCGGTGACTGCCATCGCCGTCTCACCTTCCACCACATCGCCGGTTCCTTCTGCACTCCTTACTCAACCCCAGCCCGCCCCCCGCACGTAGGTCCGTTCGGTCCCAGATCAGCGGGCCAAAAGTCCCAGAGCGGGACATCCGGCGCGCATCCAAAGCCCCGCCCCCACGGGACCTCCGGCCCTATCCCGCATTGATGCGGTTTCGGCCCGCCACGATCGCGGGAAATGGCTACTCTCGGGCATATGACCGATATCTCCAGTTCGGACGTGAGGTCCGGCGAGTCGCAGCAGCCGTCGAATGTGGATTCCTCCGTGCCGCACACGGCCCGGGTCTGGAACTACTGGCTGGGAGGCAAGGACAACTACATCGTCGACCGGGAACTCGGCGACCAGATCCAGGCCGTCCTCCCCGACATCGTCGCCTCGGCCCGCGCCGACCGGGGATTCCTCGGACGGGCGGTCGGCCACCTGGCCGGCGAGGCGGGCCTTCGCCAGTTCCTCGACCTCGGGACCGGGCTGCCCACCGCCGGCAACACCCACGAGGTCGCCCAAGGCATCGCGCCCGAGGCCCGCATCGTCTACGTCGACAACGACCCGCTGGTGCTCACCCACGCCCAGGCCCTGCTGACCTCCACTCCCGAGGGCGCCACCGACTACATCGAGTCCGACGCCCGCGAGCCCGAAAAGATCCTGGAGCAGGCCGCCGCCACCCTGGACTTCGGCCGGCCTGTCGCGATCATGATGCTGGGAATCCTGAACTTCATCACCGACGACGACCAGGCGCACCAGGTCGTCGACCGGCTGCTGGACGCCGTCCCGTCCGGCAGCCACCTGGCGATCGCCCACCCCACCGGGGAGGTCGACGGCGAGGCCGCGCAGCAGGCGGTCGACATGAGCAACCAGGCCGGGGTCGCCCCCATGCGGCTGCGCAGCCGCGCGGAACTGGAGAGCTTCTTCGACGGCATGGAGATCCTGGAGCCGGGCGTCGTCTCCTGCTCCCGGTGGCGCCCCGCCGTCAGCGACCCGGCCCGCCTCCCGAAGCCGGTCTACCAATTCTGCGGCCTGGCCAGAAAGCCCTGACCGCCGCGGGCTCCGGTGCGTTGATCGACTGTCACAGGCCGTCGTTAGGTTGGAGGACGCCCGACAGGAAGCGAGGCACCTGATGAGCACCGACCTGCCCAAGCTCGCCGCCCCTGCCAGGCGGGCCCTTGCGTCCGCCGGCTACGGCGACCTCGAGCAACTGGCCGCGGCCCGCGAGAAGGACGTCGCGGCGCTACACGGAATGGGCCCCAATGCCATGAAAACGCTCCGGCGGGCCCTCCAGGAACAGGGCCTGTCATTCCGGACCGAAGGCTGAGACCCGTAAACCGTCCGACGCGGCTGATACGGATGGCTAAGTGAGCGTCAAAGAGTTCCTGGAGATCGCGCACGGGCTGCCCGAGGTGGCCGAGAACGAGTCGTTCGGGGAGATGACCAGCTTCCGGGTGCGCGGCAAGAGCTTCGGCTACCTGGACGAAGCCGAGAAGTCCGTCATGCTCAAAGCCACCCGCGAGGAGCAGGCCGCGCTCGTCGCCGAGGCCCCGGACGTCTTCTCCCCGTCCTGGGCCGGCGGCCGTTTCGCCTGGGTGAAGGTCGACCTCGTCAAGGTCGACCCTGACGAACTGGCCGAGCTGGTCACCGAGGCTTGGCGCCTCTCAGCCCCCAAGCGCCTCGCCGTCGAGCTGAACGACTAGACCGGTTCCGTGCCTTCGGCCAACGCCGGGCGTCACCGCCGCGAGGCCGGCGGCGTTGGCAGGGCGTAAGCGGACCGCTTGACCGCCAGCACGCCCGGTCCGGCACCACTCGCCGCAGCCGCGGCGGCCTGAACCAGGCCCTCTCAGCGGTATGGCCCGACAGCACATGTTCACCGTCGCCATGTTCGACCGGTTCACCCGCGACATGCACCCAGTTCGAACGTGCCCTGGGATGTCTTTCTGGCGTATTCCGGCTGGCACCCGTCGACCGCCCCTTCTTCTGAACAAACAAAAATGTCTGTTAGCGTGGCGGTCGCCGGACCGAGGAGGCGATCGATGAGCTCCGCGCTCTGGCCCGACGTCGTCGATGACATCATCGGCGGCGACCAGGCCGTCATGCTCGCCACGGTCACGCCGGCCCGCGGCGTGGTGCTCACCCCGGTGACGAACTTCGCGGCACGGGACCGCGACGCCGGCACCGTGACCGTGAACAGCTCGGTCGGGGGCTGGAAGAAGCTGGAGCGGATCAGGCGCGATCCCCGCGTGGCCCTGGCCTTCCATACCAGGCTGCACGGCTACAGCGACCGTCCCGAGTACGTGCTGGTCCAGGGCACCGCGTCGCTCTCGGCCCCGCGCGACGACTATCCCGCGTCCCTGGGCGCGGACTGGGAGCGGTTCGACGGTCCGCGCGCCACCGGCCCCTTCTGGGGCCCCTGGCTGCGCCCCTACTACACCCGCGTGGTCATCGACATCGCGGTCGAGCGGGTGGTCGTGTGGCCGGACCTCTCCTGCGAGGGGGCCCCTGAGGTTTTCGGCCCCCGGCTGCCGGGCCCGCCGCCGCCGCAGAAGGCGCCGGGCCTCGGGACCGGTCCGCGCATCGACCACGCCAAGGCGGCGCCCCGCCTTGAGAGCCTCCCCGACGCCCTGCTCGGGTGGACCGGCACCGACGGCTTCCCCATGGTGATCCCCGTCGGCTTCAGCGGTCAGGACGCCGACGGGCTACTGCTGCACGTCCCGCTCGGAGTCCTCCCCGACGGCGGACGCCGCGCCGGCCTGACCGCCCACTCCTTCAGCAAGTTCGTGCAAGGGCAGCACCAGCGCGTCCACACGGGCTGGCTGGACAGCGGCCCGCAGGTCCACTACGCCCCGCACACCGAACTCGCCTATCGGACGCCGCCGTCCAAGCTCCTCTACCGGCTCGGGATAGGGGTGGCCATGCGCGTCGCCCTGCGCCGCGCCCGCAGCGCGGGCCACGACATCGTGAGTCCGGTCACGCCATAAGCGGTTCAGAAGGGAAACTGTTTCCAGAGAAAGAGCTCCACGCGCCAATTTCTTGAGTCTCTGCGACAGCGATCGGGTGACGTGGACTACGTCTCGCAACGTTCCAATCTGGACCTGAGATGCGGGCCGAAGAACCACGAGATCACCAAGTATGGTGCGTACCGGACAAGGGATGCTGTGCTCGCCAAGTATGACCAGATGGCCATTTTGGCGCGGCTCTCGGCAAGGCACTCTATTGCGGCAGGAACTCCATCCCGACTCTTACTGCGAAGCCAGGGCAGGGGCCTCGCCACGTCTGACAAACTACGGGGCGGAAACGCGGAGGGACGGACCGGGGGGGTCGTCCCTCCGCGGCTCCTCACTGGCGGTCGATGACCGCGAAGACGACTTTTCCGGCGTTGCCCGCCAGGGGACGGACACCCCAGCAGCGAGCGAACTGGTCGACGATGAACAAGCCCCGGCCCGCCTCACTGATCACGTCCACCTCCTGCATGTGCGGCAGCTCGTAGGTGGCGTCCTGGACCCCCATCCACAGCGCGCCGTCCTCGGTGCGCCCCAGCCGCAAGGTCACGTCATCGTCCGACGCGGACGCGTACCGCAGCGCGTTGGTCACCAGCTCGCTAGCCACCAGGCACGGGACGAAGTCGTCCATGCCCCACTGACAGTCCAGATCGTGCTCAGCAGCGGCGAACATGGAGGAAACGGCAGCAGCTTCGTGATCGCTACGATGGCCGACATGAGCCAGGTAGCCTATGTGGAAACGGCTATACGAGGGCTCACGACTGATGACGCCGCAGACCTCGCAGCGGCATCGCGTGTCCTGGCCGATCTGCGGAACAGGGCGCTCCCAGGAAACATGTCGCGCGACCTCATGAGGAAGGTGGCCGAGGAACGATGGACCTGAGCAAGGCCGAGTGGCGGAAGGCGACGCGGAGCCTGAACAACGGCGGTGAGTGCGTCGAGTTGGCTGGAGCGGCCAGTGTAGTGGCGGTGCGGGACAGCAAGGATCCGGAGGGGCCCGTCCTCCTGCTGACGCGTGCGGTCCTGCGGGCGGCCCTCCAGTCCGCAACCCGTACGCGCTGATCCCCGATCCGCTGAGTCACGGCGGTTCGTCACGCATTGGCCGGACGGGCTCGCGACGTGGAGCTTGTCGTGGGTCGTCTTCACGTCGCGGCGGAGGGCGGCCCGGTCAGGTTCCGCCGCACGTTGCGCGTCCACCGCCTTACGCACGAGGACCTGTCTCGAAGTCCGGCTTATTCGATCGTATGGAACGATCGAAGGATGCTGCGACTCACCGATTTCATCATCGACTGCCCGGACACGATGAAGCTGGCGGCCTTCTACTCCGAGGTGACGGGTCGCCCGGTCAAGGAGGGCAGCCACGAGAACTGGGCCGGTATCCAGTTCGGCGAGATCGAGCTGGCCTTCATCCGTGTGGAGGACTACCGCGCCCCGCAGTGGCCCGACAGCGAGCACCCCAAGCAGTTCCACCTCGACTTCGAAGTCGACGACGTCGAGGCCGAACAGGGCCGGATCCTCGCTCTCGGCGCGACCCTGCAGCAGGACTTCATCGGCCCCGACGGCTACGGCTGGCGCGTCTATACCGACCCCATCGGCCACCCCTTCTGCCTCTGCCACAACAAAGGTGTCGTCTGGACCGACCAGGGCCCCATCTGGCCCAAGTAAGACACGGTCAACGTACGCGGCCAGCGGCAAGTAAGACGAACCCGCGGGTCAGTGCCCATCCCCACACGTGAACGGGCAGCGCTTCACTTGCGGCGTGTTGCTGCTTCCGACACGCGAAACAACACGCCGCAAGTCGACGCACTCGGTGCACCTGGGTGGGCACCGCGCAAGGCGATCAGCAGCGACTCGACCCTGCGGCGGCCTCTGACGGCTCCGCGCCGGTGAACGGCCGGGCGGTGCCGCAGCAGACCGACTCGTCGGCCTTGGCGAGGGTGTCGGCGTCGTCCTTGACCGTGTAGACCTCCCAGGGTTCGCCGCCGGGGCCGTGGACCCAGACCTTGTCCTGCAGGGCGTAACAGCAGGAGGTGTCGTTCTCCTCCAGCGTCGCGAGCCCGGCGTCGGCGAGGCGCCGGGTCGCGTCGTGGACGAGGCCGGAGTCCTCGACCTCCACGCCGAGGTGGTCCATGCGGGTCGGCTCGCCGTCCTCGCCTTCGATCAGAACGAGCTTGAGCGGCGGCTCGGTGATGGCGAAGTTGGCGTAGCCGGGCCGGAGCTTGGCCGGCTCGGCGCCGAACAGCTGCGAGTAGAAGGCGATCGAGCCTTCCAGGTCGGACACGCGCAGAGCGAGCTGGACGCGGGACATGCGATTCCTCCTCGTTTCGTGGGCGGTGTCAACCGGTCGCCGGTCGGCAGGTGCCCCGGATGGACGCTGCTTAGATGTCTGTCTAAGCAGCCGGTGACCCGAGCTTGCATCTCAAGATAGATAGATGTCAAATTAGAGGCATGTCTAAGCAGCGATTGCCGATCTTGAGCCTCGTGGAGGACGAGGGCGCGTGCTGTGCGCCCCTCGTCTGCGAGCCGCTCAGCGAGACCGAGGCGGCCGAGTTGGCACCGCTGTTCAAGGCGATCGCCGACCCGGTCCGGCTGCGGCTGCTGTCGTTGATCGCCTGCCACGAGGGCGGCGAGGCGTGCGTGTGCGATCTGACCGCCGCGTTCGAGCTGACGGCGCCCACGATCAGCCATCACCTGAAGGTGCTCAAGCAGGCCGGCTTGATCGACTCCGAGCGGCGCGGGACCTGGGTCTACTACTGGCTGAATCCCGGCGTCCTGGGACGGCTGTCGGCGATCCTGGGGCCGCGCGTCACCGCGGCCGTGTCGTGACCGGCACCGAACCGGACGTGCGGGCGGCGCCTGCCGCCGCCCAGCCCACCGGCGCGGTGGCGTCCCGGCTGTCGGTGCTGGACCGGTTCCTGCCGGTGTGGATCGGCGCGGCCATGGCGCTCGGCCTGCTGGCCGGACGCGCCGTCCCCGGACTGGACGATGCGCTGGAGTCGGTGGAGGTCGACGGGATCTCACTGCCGATCGCGCTCGGGCTGCTGGCGATGATGTATCCGGTGCTGGCCAAGGTCCGCTACGACCGGCTCGGCGCCGTGACCGGAGACCGGCGCCTGCTGATCGCGTCGCTGCTGGCGAACTGGGTGATCGGCCCGGCGGTGATGTTCGCGCTGGCGTGGATCTTCCTGCCCGACCTGCCGGAGTACCGCACCGGGCTGATCATCGTCGGGCTGGCCCGCTGCATCGCCATGGTGATCATCTGGAACGACCTGGCACGCGGGGACCGCGAGGCCGCCGCCGTCCTGGTCGCGCTCAACTCGGTGTTCCAGGTGGTCGCGTTCGCCGGGCTCGGCTGGTTCTACCTGCACGTCCTGCCCGGATGGCTCGGACTCCACCAGGCCAGCCTCGATGTGTCGGCCTGGGACATCGCCCGCAGCGTGCTGATCTTCCTTGGCGTCCCGCTGGTCGCCGGGTACCTGTCCCGGCGGCTCGGCGAGCGCGCCCGCGGCCGCGCCTGGTACGAGGAGCGGTTCCTGCCGCGCGTCGGCCCGGCCGCGCTGTACGGGCTGCTGTTCACCATCGTCGTCCTGTTCGCGCTCCAGGGCGACGCGATCACATCCCGGCCGTGGGACGTCGCCCGGATCGCGGTGCCGCTGCTGGTCTACTTCGCGGTCATGTGGGCCGGATCGTTCGCGCTCGGCCGTGCTGCCGGGCTCGGCTACCCCCGCACGGCGACCTTGGCGTTCACCGCCGCGGGCAACAACTTCGAGCTCGCCATCGCGGTGGCGATCGCGACGTTCGGGGTCACCTCCGGCCAGGCCCTCGCCGGAGTCGTCGGCCCCCTCATCGAGGTTCCCGTCCTGGTCGGCCTCGTTTACGTCTCGCTGGCGCTGCGCCGCCGCCTCACCTTCCAGGAGGCTTCGTGACCGACACCGACGACGTGCCCGAGGTGCTGTTCGTTTGCGTCCACAACGCGGGGCGCTCCCAGATGGCCGCCGCGCTGCTGGACCACCACGCCGCGGGACGCGTCCGGGTCCGTTCGGCCGGGTCCGCGCCCGCCGAGGTCATCAACCCCGCCGTCGCCGAGGCGATGCACGAACTCGGCCTCGACCTGTCCAGGGAGTTCCCCAAGCCGCTCACCGGCGAGGCGGTCCTGGCCGCCGACGTGGTCGTCACCATGGGATGCGGCGACACCTGCCCCGTCTTCCCCGGCAAGCGCTACCTCGATTGGCGGCTCCCGGATCCCGCCGGCCGGCCCGTGGAGGACGTCCGGCCCATTCGCGACGAGATCGACACCCGGGTCCGAGCCCTGCTCGCCGAGCTCCTGGACGCCGACTCCTGAAGGCTCACCTTGCCTCCGGGTCTTCTCAACGACCCATTCATCGTCTATCGTCGATTAACGATGAATAGGAAGGAAGGGCCGCTCGACCGGCCCACGGCGGCCGAGTACGCGGCCTGGTTCAAGGCGCTGGCCGACCCGACAAGGATCCAGATCGTGTCGCTGCTGGCGCGGCAGGGACGTCCGATGAGCGTCGGCGAGATCGTCGAGGCCGTCCAGGTCGGGCAGTCGACGGTGTCGGCGCACCTGAAGGTGCTGGCCGACGTGCGGTTCGTGCTCGCCGACCGGCACGGCACCTCCCGCTACCACCGGATCAACACCGCGTGCGTGGAGTGCTTCCCCACCGCCGCCGACATCGTCATGGGACGTCCGGCACCGGCCGCGCCGGCCTGCCCGTCCGAAGGAGGCACCTGATGGACGACCCCGACGGCGACCCCGGCGCCGAGGCCCCCGGCGGACGCCTCGGGGTCAGCGACATCATCGCCGGGCCGGAGCCCGGCCCGAGCTCTGCCACCACCGCCGAGCAGTACCGCCGCGACCTGCTCGCCGCCGGGTTCACCACCGCCACCGTCACCGCCGGTCACCAGGCCGCGCCCGGCCCGCGTTCGGCGATCGTTCAGGCCGGCAAGCCCGCATCCCCACCCGGCACCCTCGTCCGCCCCATGCGCGCCGGAGACGCGACCGACGTCCTTGCGATCTACCAGGCCGGGCTCGACACCGGCAACGCCAGCTTCGAGACCTCCGCCCCGAGTTGGGAGAAGTTCGACCGGGTGAAGCTGCCCGGCCACCGGCACGTCGCGGCCGACGCCACGACGGGGACGGTGCTGGGGTGGATCGCCGCCACCGCCGTCTCCGAACGGTGCGTGTACGCCGGCGTCGTCGAGCACAGCCTCTACGTCCACCCCGACCAGCACGGCCGCGGCATCGCCAGGGCCCTGCTGCGCGCCTTCGTCGACTCCACCGAGACCGCCGGTATCTGGACCATCCAGGCCGGTGTCTTCCCAGAGAACACCGCCAGCCTCCGCCTGCACGCCGGGGCGGGCTTCCGCGTCGTCGGCACCCGCGAAAAGCTCGGCCGCCACCACGACCGCTGGCGCGACGTCGTGCTGATCGAACGGCGCAGCCCCGCCGTCGGCGCCTGAACTCCGTCGCGGCCTGAGCACCGCCGCCTCGTGAATGAGGGCGAGCAGGAAAGCGGCGCCCTCGCCCGGTCGCCTGCGGCGAAATACTGGTGGCCATGGAATTCTTCGTCCTCCACCGGGATCGGCCCGGGTCCATGGCGCTGCGCATGGAAGTGCTGGAAGAGCACTGGGCCTACATGGACCGGTACGCGGCGGAGATGATCGCCCGCGGTCCGACCCTCGTGGACGACGGTGAGACGGCCAGCGGCAGCGTCCACATCGTCGACCTGCCGGGCCCGGCCGCGGCCCGCGCGTTCGCCTTCGACGAGCCCGGCTACCAGGCCGGCGTGTACCGCGACGTGCTGATACGCCGGTGGCGCAACCTGCTGGGGCGGACGATGTGGGACTTCCCCGGCGGCCGGACGGGCGGCGACCGGTTCCTCGTCCTGGGCTTCGGATCGGGACCGGGCGCCGACCTCGCCGTGCCGTCCGGACGGGAAGACGACCTGATCGCGTACGGTCCGCTGCTGTCGGACGACGGCACCGCATGGCTGGGGACGGCGGCGCTCGTCCGGGCCGGCAGCGGGGATGCCGCACGCACCGTCCTGACCCCGGAGCGGTACGCCGCCCTTGAGGTCCACGACTGGGAGTTCGGCGGCCGACGCTAGGAACCGCACACGGGACGGCGACGCGGGACGGGGCCACGGGATGGCGACGCGGCCATGCCGTCCCGCCGGCCGTGGAGGGCCACCAGATCTGGCGGCCCTCCCATGGACCTCGACTCGAATTCGTGCACCGCCGGGCCAGGTCGGCCCGAGCCGTCAGGAGGCGGGGATGCGCGCGCGGAGGCGGCGGTGCGTCCGGACGGGATGCTCCTCGACCGGGCCGGCCGTGACGCCCGCCGGAGGCACGCGCACCTCGATGCGCCCGCTCTGGACTCGCGTCTCGTAGGAGGGCTGCGGGGTGGTCGCGGGACCGCGCACGACGCCGCCGTCCGTGAACCGGAAGGTGCTGCCGTGCCACGGACAGGTGACGCAGTCGCGCTCGAACGTCCCGTCGGGCAGCGGGCCGCCCATGTGGCTGCACGTGGCGGCCATGGCGTACACCTTCCCGTGCGTCCGGTGGAGGAGGATCTCCACGCCGTCCGCGTCAGCCGTGCGGTGCTCGCCCTCGACCAGCTGGTTCTCGTCCAGCACGGACGTCCACTCGTCCGGGCCTTCCTGCCATGCGTTGCGGTTGACGTTGAGGCCCCGCACGAACGACAGGTGGCCGCCGAGGTAGGCGCTCATGCCCATCACCGCGAACCCGGCGTACCCCAGGGCCTTGCCCGTCCCCCGGTTGCCGCGGGCACGCTCGATGAGGGACGCCACGTACAGGGACAGCGCCGCGGTGTTGGCCGCCGCGTGGACGAGCCCCACGCGCCTCTCCGCGCCGAGCGTGTCCGCCCAGTCGTTGAGCCCGGTGAGAGCGGTGGGCGCGGCCGCGATCACGCCGGTCGTCATCAGCAGGTCGGCCGCCGGCTCGGACTTCCACCCACCGGCGGCGTCCAGCAGCGAGGCCATGCTCCACGCGCCGATCGTCACGTCGGTGAGCGACGGGTGCAGCGGATGCCCCAGCTTCGTTCCACTGAGCAGGTCGCGGACGAAACGTGGCCGTACCGCCCGCTTGACCGCGTTGCTCGCCGGTCTGGCGGCCTTGTCCAGCTCCTCCGCCTTCTCCAGCCGACGCACCATCTTGTGCGGCATGCTCATCCCGGCCTCCCCCAGGCACGACGTCATTAGTCCGCTCCCTATCCCTCCAGCACCCCCCAAAACACTCGGCGCGGGGTCGGGCGCGGCGGTCGTCCGATATCCGGACGAGTGCCGGACTCCGGCCTTGCGATTAGACGTATACGTCTATAAATTTGGCCGGGTGCCCTTGGACGCGTCACGGAACAGCCTGGTGCTGCCGCTGCTCGGGCTCCTGGTCGAGCAGCCGTCGCACGCCTACGAACTCACCTCCCGCCTGCGCGAGCGGTATCGGCACCTGCCGGTCACGCGCAGCACGGTCACGTCCCTGCTCAAAGCGCTGGAAAGATCCGGCCTGGTCGCTTCCCGCCCGCCCGAGCAGGTCGGCAACCGGCCGCCGCGCACGGCCTACGAACTGACCGAAGCGGGCATGGCGGATTTTCGCCGGAAGGTCGAGGAGGGGCTGCGCGGCGGCCAGGTCGCCTCCATGGACTTCATCATGGCCATCGCCTACGCCGGCGTTCTCCCGGCGAACCACGCCGCGTCCATCCTGGACGCCCGCGCCGACCGACTCGACGGGGAACTGCCCTCGCCCGAAAAGGAACGCCCCGAAGGCGTGCTCGAAGCGCACATGCTCGAAGCCGCCTACTGGCGCACCATCGTCACCGCCGAAACGACCTGGGCCAGGGCCCTCGCATCACGAATCCGATCCCACGACATCGACTGGCCGGACGCGCAACCCACCGAGTCGAAGGAGAACTGAGGCGTGAAGTTCGGCATCTATCCCGGCGGCCGTGCGGGCACCGTCTGCTCGAACCCGCCCGACCCCGCCGCGATCGGCGACCTCGTCGACGACCTCGCGGGCGGCCGCGCCTTCGTGATCCGCGAGTACGTCCATTTCTTCGGCGACACGACACCAGCGGACGTCGTCACCTCGCTCGGCGCCGGCGACGAACTCGCCCGGCTCCCCATGCCCGACCAGTGGTACATCGAGGCGGGCCGCGAGCTTGACCTCGTGGTCAGCTACATCCCCCAGGACGCCGACATCCCCGGATGGCTCGCCTTTCTCGACACCGTCATAGACCGCTACGGCCACCTGACGCGCTCGCTGCAGGTGACGCTCGAACCCAACTTCCCCATTCCGCTCATCGACGGAAACGCCCCGGGCGTCCTCCAAGCACTGACCCTGGGCATATCCCACGCCCGCGCCGCACTGGACGGGCGGAACCGGCATGACGTGCGGGTCGGTTTCTCCGTGGCCGAACCAGCGGAATGGCTGGGCGGCGACGGCGAATTCTGGCAGCACCTGTCCACCGTGCCGCGGCGGGATTTCGCCGACCACGTCGACTACGTGGGCCTGGGTCTGTACCCCGACGCCTTCTCGCCCGTCGCCCCGCGAGGCACGCCGGGAGACACCGCGTCCCTCACCGCGCACGCCCTGCACCATTTGCGAGAGCACTCGCTGCCCCGCGCCCACCTCCCACCCGGGACCCCGATCCACATCGCCGAGAACGGCAGCCCGAGCGGGGCAGGACGCACCGAGCAGGCGCAGTGCGACTCACTGTCCGACATGATCGGCACGATTCTCGACCGCAGCGAATCCCTGAACATCACCCAGTACGAAATGTTCAGCCTTCGGGACGCCGACAGCGGATCCACCGAACCCACCGGGACGTTGGGGATCGTCACCGACACCTACAAGCCGAAACCCGCCTTCTCCCTTTACCGCGACATCGTCCGCAACGGTGGCCGGCCGCCCAGCACCGCCGCCGGTTGTCAGGGCGACGCCGGTGTGGATACGTTGGCGCGTCGTGCTGAAGACACGTCTGGACCTTGACCGGATCCGTACGGCTCGCGGCGTGATCGACCCGGTGTTCCTGAACACTCCGCTGTTCCGGTGCGAGGCCCTGGGACGCGCGCTCGGCTGTGCGGTCGACATCAAGCTGGAAACGGCAAATCCGGTCCGCAGCTTCAAGGCGCGAGGTACCGAACTGGTCGCGAGCCGGCTGGCCGACCAGGGCCGGGCGGCCGTGGTATGCGCCAGCGCCGGCAACCTGGGCTCGGCGCTGGCCTGGTCGGGCCGCCGCCGCGGTCTGGACGTGACGGTCGTGGCATCGCGCCGGGCACCGGCCGCCAAACTCGATCGGATCCGTGCCCTGGGTGCGACGCTGGAGCTGGTCGACGGCGACTTCGAGGCGGCCCGGAAACGGGCGGCCGGTATCGCGCAGCAGCGCGGCATCCGGCTGGTCGAAGACAGCCTGGACATCGAGACCTGCGAGGGCGCGGCGACCATCGGCGTCGAACTGGCGCGACGGGCGTCCTCCTTCGACGTCGTCCTGATCGCTCTGGGAGGCGGCGCCATGGCCACCGGCGTCGGCCATGTCCTGAAAGCGCTGGCGCCTGGAGTCGAGGTGATCTGCGTGCAGCCCCAGGGCGCACCCGCGATGACCCGCTCCTGGCATCAGCGCCGGGTCGTCACCACCGACTCCACCGACACCATCGCCGACGGCGTCGCCGGCCGGTTCCCGATCCCCGCCGTGCTGGACGACCTGTTGCTCGTGGCCGATGACGCCGTCCTGGTCCAGGAGGCGTCCATCGTCGCGGGCATGCGGATGCTCCTGGAGCACGCGGGCCTGGTCGTCGAACCCTCGGCGGCCCTCGGCGTCGCCGCCGTCCTGGAAGACCCCGCCCGCTTCGCCGGCCGCCGCGTGGTCACCATCGTCTGCGGCAGCAACGTCAACCTGGACGACTACCACCGCTGGGTCGGGCCTTAACCGGCAGGCCCCCGCCATCTCCCCTAACGATCACATAAAGCCGACCGCCCCGATGGGATCGGCCCCTAGTGTCCGCGGCATGTCGCGCATACGACGGCTGGTATTGACCGGGGCGGCTCTGGTCCCGGCGTTCACGTTGGTGATGGCGAGCCTGTTGGGCTGGCTCGACCGGTTTCAGGGCGGAAAGTCCGGGATGACCGGGCTTTCTCCCAAGGAGGTCCTGGCCAGGCCAGACGACCTACCGGGCCGGGAGTTCCCGGAAGGTCCCGACTGGAACGCGTCGCTGACCGTCATCGCGGTCACGCTGCTGATCGCGGGCCTCGCCGTGTACTTCGGCTCCATCGGGCTGGACGCGCGGCGCGGTTCCGTGGGCGCGTTCGTGCTGGGCTGGGGCGCGACCGCCCTGAGCGCCTCCGCCGCTGAATGGGTGCTTCGCAAAGCCTCCCCTGACGACCCGCAGGTCCAATTCGGGCTCCTCGCGTACAACCCTCTCCGGAATACGTACTCGTTCGTCGGCGCCTCGGCGGTTTACAGCTACGGCCTGCTCTTCGGCTGGCTCACCGGACTCGTCCTGCTCGCCGCCTTCCTCCGTACCCGGCCCGCCGGCCATGGGGACGGGGAGATCACGTAGCTCCGGTGAGATCGAATTCGTGGAATTGCTTCCACCAGTTGGCCACGGAGTCGAAGCGTTCCATGCGCACAGTCTCGACCACGAACGAGGAATCGGTCGGGACCGCGCGGCGGACGGCTGCGTAGACCTCGTCCCGGCGCTCCAGTGCCTGCGCGGTGAGGCGGAGCAAGGTCACGTGCGGGATCCAGCCGGCTACTTCCAATGGATGCAGCTGGGCGCCAGTGTGCCGGGCTACGGTGTCCACCAGCGTGCGGTGCAACCGTCCCCAGCCGGGTGACTCGACTTGCAAGTGCAACACGCGACCATCACCTGGAAACACGGCAGGGCCACCCAGACGAACCTCGAAAGGCGAGGTCGCCGCCGCGATCTCTCGGATGAGGTCAAGGCAACCAGGCTCCGCGGACAGCCCTGCGCCGCCTTTGATCGATAGATGCGGCCAGGACCGCATGGGCCGACTCGCCCACCCCGCGTACTGCGCACGGAACGCCTTGATCCGCTCGCTGTGACTTTCGGCTACAGGCAAAACCAGCGCGTATTCCATGCGACCAGTATCAACACCCAAGCCGTGGAACAAGAGACGAAGTCGCTCGTGGGAAGAAAGGCCGGCTGGCAGGCCAGTCATCTACGGTGGCTTCGCTGATCAGCATGCGGACAGGATGCCCGCACGTGCGGCGACCGCTCAAAGCGGGAGATCCGCCGCCCCGCCAGATCCTGGCGGAGCGACGGATCCCGCTATGCGCTTCTACCTACCGTGACCGTGACCGTGACCGTGGCCCTGGTCGTGGCCGTGGTGGTGGCCGTGGTGATGGCCATGGTGGTGACCGTGGTGGTGGCCGTGACCATGGTGGTGGTGGTGGCAGTGCCTCCCGTACCGGCACGGGTGGGACTGCACTGCCTGAGAGGCGGTCGCCTGCTCCGCGTTCGCCGCGCCGGCGGGACCGAACGCGGCCAGGCCCGCGGCCATGACCAGGCCGGCAGCGGTTACCGCCGCCGTGCGCAGTGGAGTCGGTATTTTCATGCTTCCTCCAGGGATAAGGGCTCCGAGCCCGTGTTCCCCAGCACACATACCCCTACCGTATGCGATCAACTACAGAATGTAAGTAGATCATTTAGGGGACCCTGCCATGGCCGATCGGCCGTCTTTTCAGCTTCCGATCGCGGCCGGTTCAGAGATCACGCGAGGGCCGTCCCCACATCACGACGATTTTCGCTCAGCTGCGGAACTCGTACATTTTCATGACCGAGAAATTCTGCCTGAATCTGGCCGTTTGTCTCGCTCATCCGGAATGGAGGTCCAGGGCGGTCCGGACGATCGAGTCGGTGTCGATGCCGTGGTGGCGGTAGACGTCGTCGATCGAGCCGGACTGTCCGAAGCCGGTGACGCCGAGGGTGGCGCACGGGACGTTGTTGACCCCGGCGAGGAACGCCAGGGTGTGGGGATGGCCGTCCAGCACGGTGACGAGCGGGGTGGCGCGGGCGGCGGGGAACGCCTGATCCAGGATCCAGTTCGGACCGTCGCCGTGGCCCTGGCGGGAGCGGACGGCTTCGAAGAGCAAGCCGGGGCTGGTCACGCACACCACGTCGGTGCCGACCCCGGCCTGCTCCAGCCGGTCGGCGGCGGCGAGCGCCTCGGGGACCAGAGCACCCATCGCCGCCACCGTGACGGCGGGACGGGCGGAGCGGCGCAGCGGGTAGGCGCCCGCGATCACCTGCCGGCGGCGCCGTTCCCTGGCCGCCGGGTCGACCGGCACCGCCGCGAGCGTCTGGTCCACCGGGCGGGTCGACAGGCGCAGGTAGGCCGAGCCGCCGCCCGGACGGCCGAGGCGGGCCATGCTCGCCAGCAGCGTCCACTCGGTGTCGAGGACGAACGCGGGCTCGTAGGCGACACAGCCCGGCTGCTCGACCCCGATCGACGGGGTGATCACGGATTGGTGCGCGCCGCCCTCGGGCGCCAGCGTGACCCCGGACGGGGTGCCGATCAGGATCGACTGGCCGCCGGCGTAGATGCCGAACGACCACGGTTCGAGGGCGCGGCCGACGAACGGGTCGTACATCACGCCGATCGGGAGCAGGGGACGGTTCCAGCGGCTCCACGTGGCGCCGAGTTCGCCCAGCAGCCCGACGAGGTTGGTCTCGGCGATGCCCAGCTCGATGTGCTGGCCCGCCGGCCCCTCCCGCCAGTGCAGGATCGTCTCGCCGTCGTCGGCGAACCAGTTCCGGCGTTCGGCGGTCGACCAGACGCCGACCTTGTTCACCCAGCCGCCGAGGTTGGTGCTGGAACTGACGTCCGGGCTCACGGTGACGATCCGCGCGGCGGCCTCGGGCGCCTCCCGGGTGAGGTCCAGCAGCAGCCGGCCCAGCGCGGCCTGGGTCGTCGCGGTGCCCTTGGGGGTACGGCCGATGTCGTCGGGCAGCCGGGGCGGGAGCTGCGGCGCGGCGGGCGGGCGGCGCAGCCGCTCGCCGGTCTCGGCGCACAGCCGGGCCGCCGCCGATCCCTCCTCGAAACGGGTCCACGGCGCGTCCGGGTCGACGCCCAGCCGGGCCGCGAGCCCGGCGATCTCGTCGGCGGTCAGCAGCGAGGAGTGGTTCTGCGGGTGCCCCTCGCTGGGCAGGCCGCGCCCCTTGACCGTGTACGCGAAGATCACGGTCGGCCTGGTGTCGTCGATCGCGTCGAACGCGTCGGCCAGGCTGCCGAGGTCGTGACCGCCCAGGTTGCGCAGGGCCGCCAGGAGCGTGGCGTCGTCCAGCGTCGCGACCAGCCGGGCGACGCCCTCGCGGCCGCCGGGCAGCCGGTCGCGGAGTTCGCCCGCGTCGCAGCGCAGCAGCCGCTGGTACTCCGGGTTGGGCATCGCGTCGATGCGGGCGCGGAGCTCTTCCCCGCCGGGGCGCTCGAACAGCTCGGTCAGCAGCCGCCCGTACTTCAGCGTCAGCACCTGCCAGCCGGCGGCGGCGAACATGCCCTTCAGCCGGTGCGCGGCCAGGTACGGCACGACCCGGTCCAGGGACTGCCGGTTGAGATCGACGATCCACACGATCTCGCCCAGCTCGGCCACGCCCGGGTCCAGGATCGCCTCCCAGACCGCGCCCTCGTCCAGCTCGGCGTCGCCGACCAGCGAGTACTGCCGGCCGGCGGGCGTCCCGCCGGCCGTCCGGTCCGCGTACCGGCGGGCGACCGCGCCCCAGATCGGCGCGGTGGCCCCGATCCCCACCGACCCGGTGGAGTAGTCGACCGGGTCGGGGTCCTTGGTCCGGCTCGGGTAGCTCTGCAGGCCGCCGAACTCCCGCAGTGACGTCAGGTACCGCTCGTCCAGCTCACCGAGCAGGTAGTTGATCGCGTGCAGCACCGGGGAGGCGTGCGGCTTGACCGAGACACGGTCGTCCGGCCCCAGGTGGCCGAACCACAGCGCCGTCATGATCGACGCCATCGACGCCGACGACGCCTGATGCCCGCCCACCTTCAGCCCGGACGTGTTGGGACGCACCCGGTTGGCGTGGTGCACGATGGCCGTCGCCAGCCACAGCACCCGCCGCTCGACCTCCTCCAGCACCTCGGACCGCGTGGGCGTCGCCACTGGATCGTTCATCGTCGGCTCCTTTGCCTCAGCGCCAGGGCGGGGTCAGGTCGACGGAGATCGACTGGATCTCCGTGACGGCCTCGGCCATATGGCGGCCGCCCAGCCTGCCCTGGCCGCTGTCGGTGCCCGGGGCACCGCCGAACGGCAGGTGCAGCTCCCAGTAGTTGCTGGTGTCGTTGACGGTGACCTGACCGGCGCGGAGCCGGCCGGCCACCGCCAGGGTACGGTCCAGGTCCCGGCCGAACACCGCCGAGCTCAGCCCGTACCGGCCGCGGTTCGCGGTGGCGACGACCGCCTCGGTGTCGCCCGCGACGCGCAGTACCGGCGCCAGCGGGCCGAACGTCTCCTCGGCCATGACCGCGGCGTCCTCCTCCAGCCCGACCAGGACCGTGGGCCGCCAGTACAGGTCCGTGGGCCGGTCCGGCAGCGGGCCGCCGCCGAACGCCGTCCGGCCGCCGCGGGCCAGACCGTCGGCGACGTGCCGGGCCATCGTGTCGGCGACGCCGCGTGTGTGCACCGGCCCCATCGTGGTGCCCGCGTCGAAGGGCGACCCGACCACCTCGTGCCGGGCCTCCTCGACCAGCCGCTCCTCCAGTTCCGCCGCGATCGACGCGGCCGCGATGATCCGCCCCGCGGCCGAGCAGGACTGGCCGGAGTTGGCGAACGCCGCCGAGGCGATCGCCGGCGCCGCCCGGTCGAGGTCGGCGTCAGGGAGCACCACGATGGGCCCGTTGCCGCCCAGTTCCATCACCTGCGCCTTGCCAGCGGCCAGCCGGGCGATCTCGGCGCCCGCCTTCGAGCTGCCGGTGAACCCCACGCCGTTGACGGCGGGATGGGAGACGAGGCGCTGCGCCGGGCCGAGATCGGGGCCGGTGACCAGGTTGACCAGTCCCGGAGGGACGTCGGCGTCCGCGATGCACTCGTACAGCGCGCCCGCCACCGCCGCCGTGGAGGGCGCCGGACGCCACACCACGGCGTTGCCGCAGGCCAGCAGCGGGCCGAGGTACTCCACCGGGATGTTCACCGGGAAGTTGAAGGGGGTCATCACGGCGAACACGCCGCGCGGCTTGCGGGTGGTCAGCACCAGCTTGGCGCCGTCGCGCGCGGGGACGGTCTCGCCGCCGAGGCGTTTGGCCTCCTCGGCGGCGAGCCGGAAGCCGTCGGCGGCCAGCCGGATCTCGGCCTCGGCCTGGGCCACGGGCTTGCCGTGTTCGAGCGAGAGGAGCCGCGCCATCGTCGCCGCCCGCTCCTCGACCAGCGCGGCGATCCGATGGCACCAGTCCGCGCGGGTGAAGGCGCTCTCCTGACGGTGCGCCTCGAACGCCTCCGCCGCGGCGGCCACCGCCGCGTCGACGTCGGACTCGTCCGCCCGCGCGATGACGGCGAACCGTTCACCGGTCGCCGGGCTCACCGCGGCGTAGACCGCGCCCCCGCGGGCGCCGCGGGACCGGCCCCCGATCCGCAGGGTGACCTCGTCAGACACTCCCGACCTCCTTCGCGACCTTCGGAGCCGGCCACGCGAGCGCGTCGCCGGCCTCGCCGTCGAACAGATGGGCCTTCCCGGGACGGATGCGCATCGCGACCGGGGTGTCGGCGTCCAGTTCGATGTCCGGGTCCGCGCGGGAGATGACGTCGCCGGACGGGAACGAGGCGACCACGATGGCCTCCACCCCGAGCCGTTCGATCAGCCGGACCCGTCCGGGCGCTCCCGGACCGGCCGGCTCCAGGGTGACGTCTTCGGGGCGGACGCCGAGCGTCACGTCGTCCCGGGCGGCTCCGGGCCAGCCGATCGGCACCGTCCAGTCCCCGTGCGCGAACGACCCGCCGCCGTCCAGCGAGCCCGGTACGAAGTTCATGCCCGGCGTCCCGACGAAACCGGCGACGAACCGGTTGGCGGGCCGCCGGTAGAGGTCGAGCGGCGGCGCCTCCTGCTGGACGACGCCGCCGTTCATGACGACGACCTGGTCGGCCATGCTCATGGCCTCCCCCTGGTCGTGCGTGACGTACACGAAGGTGCCGCCGAGCTGCCGTTGCAGCTCGCGCAGGCTGATCCGCATGTCGGCGCGGAGCTTGGCGTCGAGGTTGCTGAGCGGCTCGTCCAGCAGGAAGACGTTCGGACGGCGGACGATCGCCCGCGCCAGCGCGACCCGCTGCTGCTGTCCGCCCGACAGCTGCCGCGGCTTGCGGTCGAGGAGCTTGGCGATGTCGAGCATCTCGGCGACCTCGGCGACCCGCTCGGCGATGTCGGCGGCCGGCAGCTTGCGCAGCTTGAGGGCGAAGGAGATGTTCTCCCGCACGCTGCGGTTCGGGTAGAGCGCGTACGACTGGAACACCATCGCGACGTCGCGCTTGTGGGGCGGGACGTCCTGGACCTCCTTGCCGTCGAACAGGATCTCCCCGGAGGACACCTCCTCAAGCCCGGAGATCATGTTCAGGGTGGTGGTCTTGCCGCACCCGCTCGGGCCGAGCAGCACGGTGAAGCTGCCGTCCTCGATGGTCAGGTCGATCGAGTCGACGATCAGCGTGTCACCGAACCGCTTGGTGACCTGCCGGAGTTCGATACTGGACACGCGTCACACCTTTCCGACGCCTGAGGTCAGGCCGCGTACGAGGAACCGCTGCGAGACGAGGGCGAGCAGCATGGTGGGCAGGGCGGCCAGCAGGGTGCCGGCGGCCATGATGCCGAAGGACTGCTCGCGCACGTTGTAGAGACCGGAGATGGCCGGCTGGATGAGCATCGCGTCCGTCCGCGAGTTCAGGACCAGCGCGAACAGGAAGTCGTTCCACGAGACCATGAACGAGAAGAGCCCGACGCTGATGATCCCGGGACGCGCCAGCGGCAGCACCACCCGGGCGAAGACCTGCCAGCGGGTGCAGCCGTCGATCATGGCGGCCCGGTCCACCTCGACCGGGATCCCGTTGAAGTAGGCCCGCATCATCCACACCGAGAACGGGACCGTGAAGCCCAGGTGCGCGATCACGACGCCCACGCGGGTGTCGGTGAGGTTCATCGAGTGGAGCATCACGTAGAAGGGCACGACGAGCGCGAACACCGGGACGAGCTGGCTGCCGAGCATCAGGCCCGGCACCGCCCGGGAACCGGGGAACCGGAACCGCGCGAACGCGTACCCGGCGGTGCTCGCGATCACGATGTTGAGGACGGCGACGCAGACCGCCACCACGGCGCTGTTCTGCATGCCGGGGACGATCAGGTCGCTGGGATTGCTGGGCGGCGCCGAGCTGAACGCCGACTCGAAGATCTTCTGGAAGCTGCCGAAGTCCATGGCGGGGATCCACCGCGGCGGCGTGCGCAGCGAGTCGGCTCGGGACGTCAGCGCCACCAGCAGCAGGAAGTAGAACGGCAGCAGCACCCAGGCCAGCAGCGCCAGGACGACCCCGGCGCGCAGCGCACGCGCCGCCACCCGCCTCGCCAGGCGTCCGCGGTTTCCGGCGGCCATCACGCGGTCCTCTCTTTGCTTCGCTTGCGGGGTCCCCGGATGAAGAACGCGGTCAGCGCCGCGAGGAGCACCATCGCCAGCGTCATCAGGTAGAAGATCGCCGCGCCCTTGCCGAGGTCGAGATCGCGGAACGCGGTGGTGTACCCCCACCAGGACAGCAGCGTGGTCTCGGTGCCCGGCCCGCCGCCGGTGAGGATGTAGATCAGCGCGAACGCCAGGAACGCGTTGATCAGGGCGAGCACGGACACCACGAGCACGGTGTCGCGGATCCAGGGCAGGGTGACGAAGAAGAACCGCCGGACCGGCCCCGCCCCGTCGATGCGCGCCGCCTTGTGCAGGTCCTCGGGGACGGTCTGCAGCGCGCCCAGGATCAGCAGCGTCGCGAACGGCACCAGGCTCCAGACGAACGCGACCGCCATCACCGTGAGGGCCACCTGCCCGGAGGCGAACCAGGCGACGTACTTGTCGATCACTCCGGTCTGCTTGAGCGCCCCGTTCAGCGGACCGAACGTGGAGTTGAAGATCCAGCCGAAGGTCAGCGCCAGCGTGATCTGGGACAGCGACCACGGCAGGATCAGCACGCCCCGCACCACCGACCGGCCGCGGAAGTCCTGGTTCAGGGCCAGCGCGAACACCGTGCCGAGCAGCAGCGTGCCGAGGACGACGGCGGCGGCGAACAGGACGGTCCGGGTCAGCGACGGCAGGAAGATCGGGTCGCCGAGGACGGCGGTGTAGTTGTCGAACCCGACCCAGCGGGCGGGGGCGCGGCTGCCGAGCGTCTGCTCGTGCAGGCTGACCCAGAACGAGTACACGAGCGGGTAGCCGAGCAGGAGCAGCGTGACGACCAGGGCCGGCATGGCCATGGCCATGCCGAACCTCGCCTCACCCCGTCCGTAGCCCGTCCGGCCCGTGCGCCCGGACCGGCCGGAGCGGCCCTTTCGTCCGGCGCGGCCGGTCGCGGCGGTGGGAGGTGGACGCTTGCTGGAACGTTCCGATCGCCGGCGTGGCTCCGCCGGGCGCCGGTCGGACTCGGTCGTCATGTCCGCGGCGGGCTCGCTTCCTTGGGTCGGGGACATCGGCTACTTCTGCGCGCCCGCGAAGTCGTCCAGCTCCTTGAGCCCCTGGTCGGAGGACTTCTTGCCGAGGACGATCTCCTGCAGCACCGCGCACGCCATGTCGGCGAACTTGGGGTACCAGGTCCTGGTGGTGACGGGCCCGAGGGGCACGGCCTTGGCGAGCTGGCCGGTCAGGGCGTCCACGTCGGCCCACTTCGCCCACGACTCGAGCACGGCCGGGTCGGAGTCCACGCTCTTGTAGCCGCTGGAGAGCCCGAGCGCGGTCGCGACCAGGTTCTTCGGCACGTGGTAGGAGCCGTCCTTGCCCGCGCCGCCGAGGTAGTCGATGACCGTGCCCGCGTTCTTCTCGCCCTCGGTCTCGTACGAGAGCATCCAGTACGCGCCGAAGCTGTGGGTCTGACGGGTCTTGCCGGGCATCAGCACGTTCTTGATGTCCTTGGCCGCCGAGCTCTGCTTTGGATCCTTCCAACCGACGACCTGCGCCTGGTAGCGCATCGAGAAGCTGCTCTTGCCGCCGCCGAAGACGTTCGTCACGCCGCCGTAGTCGGTGGTGAACAGGTCCTTCGGGACCAGCCCCTCGGAGTACAGCGTCCGCCAGCGCTCCAGGGTGGCGCGCGCGACGGGGTTCCCGGCGAGGTTCGCCTTCCCGGACGGGTCGAACAGCGAACCGCCGCCCTCGGAGGCCACCTCGGCGGCGAACTGGTGCCACATCAGGAACGCGTACTTGATCCAGTACGGCGAGTACGGCGTCTGGCTGATCCCCTTGGCCTTCAGCTCCCGGGCCTGCTCCAGGAACTCCTCCCAGGTCGCGGGCGCCGAGGCGTCGATCTTCTTCAGGTGGGCGGTGTTCACCACGAACAGCTCGGCGCCCTGGAAGTAGGGCAGCGCGTAGATGTCGCCGTCCGGTCCCTTGAGCGCCTCGGCGACACCCGGGTTCATGTTCGCGACCAGCTTGTCCAGGCCGGGCAGGTCCTTGAGGGAGCGGACCCACTGGTTCTTCGACCACGACTCCAGGTAGCCCTCGTCCGCGAACAGCACGTCGTAGGACGCGTTGCCGCCGGCGAGCTGCTGGTTGGTCACGGTGAGGTAGTCCTGCGCGACGTAGGACGTGCCGAGCTTGAGCGGGGCGTAGTTGGTGTTGAAGTAGTCCACGTACGGCTTGAACAGCGGGCCGACCGCGGCGTCGTGGTGCATCTGGAGGTCGTTCGGCGAGCCGCCGTCGTCGGCGGACCCGCAGGCCGTCAGCAGGCCGGTGCCGCCGAGCCCGGCGACGGCGCCGAGCGCCATCGTTCCGCGGAGGAAGGAACGCCTTGTGACGTGCGGTGTGGCCGGGGACGCGTTGCTGGGTGCCATGGTCTGCTCCGTTCCAATCGGTGCGTAGGGGACGGTCATGCCGCGCGCAGGACCTTGCCTGGGCGCCGACCGGTGGGGCGGAAGTTCTCGATGGCGGGTTCGCCGTTCACGAAGACCCAGCGCATGAGGTCGGGATAGGCGCTCTCCGATGCCGGGGTCGCGCCCGCCTCCGTCCCCTGGCCGCTCTCGTGGGCGGCGGCGCGTCCGGGGTCGGCGACGGCGATGTCGGCGAACGCGCCGGGACGCAGGGTTCCGCGGCCGTCCAGGCGAAGCCGCCGGGCGGGCGCGGTGGCCAGGTGCCGGATCGCCCGGTCCAGCGGCGTCCGCCCGAGGAGCGCGGGGACCAGCACCTCGAAGGTGCTCGCGAGGTTGCGCGGGTGCTCGTGCCGCGCCTGCGCTGCCGTCATCAGCCAGCCGTCGCTGCCGTGCATGGCGGCGGGGTGCGCCGACACGCGGGCGAGGTCGTCCCGCGAGGCGGCCGGGACGGTCATGGTGAGGCTCTCACCCTCGGCCAGGATCAGCTCCAGCAGCACCTCCACGGGTGCGCGGCCGAGCCCGGCGGCGTAGTCCGGCAGGGCCCGGCCGGACGCGTCCGGCCGGGTCCGCGAGCGGCCGATGATGATCTCATCGGGCCGGAACTGGGCCGCGCCGTCCAGGTGGCGCAGCAGGCGCAGCCGTTCGGCGCCCTCCTCCGCCCGCGTGCGCAGCAGCGGCCAGCCACCGTCCAGCGAACCGGGCGGCAGCAGGCTGGAGACCCCGGTGCTGCCGGAGGTGTAGGGGTAGTAGTCGACGGCGACCTCGATGCCGCCCCTGGCGTTGGCCTCGTCGACCATCGCGAGGGTCTGCTCCGTGCGTCCCCAGTTGGCCTTGCCCAGCGCCTTGTGGTGGGAGATCTGCAGGTCGACCCCGGCCTGCTCGGCCGTCGAGATCGCCTCGGCCACGGACGCGACCAGGCCGTCCCGCTCGTCCCGCAGGTGGGTGGCGTAGAAGCGGCCCGACCCGCGCAACGGCGCGATGACCCGCCGCAGTTCGTCGGCGGCGGCGAACCGTCCGGGCGTGTAGACGAGACCGCTGGAGACGCCGAACGCCCCCTGGCCGAGGCCGTCCTCGACGAGGCCCCGCATCGCGGCGACGGCCTCGTCCGACGGGGGACGGGGGTCGGCGCCCGCGACGTGCTCGCGGACGGCGCCGAGGCCGACGAGGGGGGCGACGTTGACCCCCGTCCCGAGCGACTCCAGGTGAGCGGCGTAGGTGTCGAGGTCCGGGAAGCCGGGGTCCAGCCGGGAGTTGAAGAAGGACCCGAAGCCCCTGCTGGTCCTCGGCAGCGGGAACGGGGAGAAACCGCAGTTCCCGGTGACGTCGGTGGTGATGCCCTGGTGCAGGCGCGCCAGGGCGTCCGGGTCGTGCTGGAGCGTGAAGTCGCTGTGCGTGTGCATGTCCACGAAGCCCGGCAGGACCACCAGGCCGGAGGCGTCGATCACCGTCGCGCCGGCCGGCGGCGCGATGCGCGCCGCCAGCGCCGTCACCCGCTCGCCTTCGATGAGCAGGTCGAGCACCGCGTCGGTCCCGGTGCCCGGGTCGACGACGCGACCCCCTCGGATGATCTTCACCACTGTCCTCTGCGTTCCATTCTGTGGTTTGGCATTCCACGTGATGGGATGTTGTGGCAACCTAATCTCGCTGCCAGTCCCCGGTCAAGGCGTCTCTGGAGGCGTTCGTGGTGCAAGTGGTCGATCGCGTCGGTGCTCTGCTCGCCGCGTTCAGTCAGGAAGAACCCGTCCTCGGCCTCGCCGAATGCGCCGAGCGGTCGGGGCTGAGCAAGAGTTCGGCGCACCGCCTGCTGAGCGGGCTCGCCGAGATCGGCATGGTGGAACGCGACCCCGACGGCAACTGGCAGATCGGGGAACTGCCGCTCCGGCTGGCCGCGATCCGGCTCTCGCACCGCAACATGCGGCGGGACGCCATGGCGGCGCTGGCCCCGCTCGGCCGCCGGTTCGACGCCGCGACCGCGTTCTCCGTCCCGAACGGCGCCGAGATGGTCTACGTCGAGCGCACCGACAGCAGCATCCCGTTCGCCCCGAGCGCCCGGCTCGGCGGCACCGCCCCGATCTGGGAGGGCGCGGCGGGGCGGGCCGTGCTCGCCCGGCTCGACGCCGCGCAGCGGCGGGAACTCTGCACGGGCCCCCACTGGTCGGCCCTGTCGGACGAGGTGCGCACCAGGATCGCCGACGACGTCGAGCAGTCCGCGACGCGCGGCTACTCGGTGGACCGCGGCGAGTTCTTCGACGGCATCGCCGGCGTCGCGTCGGCGCTCGGCCGGCAGGGGGAGCCGGTGGCCGCGCTCAGCCTGATCGTCTCCGTCGAGCGGATGTCGCCCGAACTGGAACGCGAGATGGGACGCGCCGTGGTCGAACTGGCCCGCGAGATCACCGGTAAGGCCACCCTGCCGGGGGTGTCCCGGTGACCGGCGGCGACGGCTGGGCCGCGGCCTGCTCCGGGGACGGGCCGCCGACCCCCTTCCTGGCCCTGCGGCATGACCGGCTCATGGCCAACATCGACGAGATGGCCGAGCGCGTCGCGGGCCACGGCGGGCACTCCACGCCCCATCAGAAGACCCACAAGTCCGTGGAGATCGCGCGGGCCCAGGTCGCGGCGGGGGCGACCCGAGCGACCGTGGCGACCGCCGACGAAGCCGCCCTGGCCTTCGACGCCGGCTTCCCGTCCGTGCTCGTCGCCTACCCGCCCGTCCCCGGTGAGCGCGCCCGCGCACTCGCCGAGCTCACCGGGCGGGGGCCCGTCGCCGTCACCTGCTCGCGTCCCGAGCACGTCGCCGCACTCGCGGCGACCGGCGCGGAATTCGACGTCTACTGGGAGATCGACTCCGGGACGCATCGGCTCGGCACCGCGCCCGGCCGGCGCACCGCCGACGCCGTCACGGCCGCGCCGTTCACCGGACGGGTCCGGCTCCGCGCCCTGATGACGTTCGCCGGGCACGCCTACGCCGCCACCGACGCGGCCGGGCTCGCCGACGTCCGCGATCAGCAGGACGACGCGCTGGAGAGCACGGGCGCGGTGCTGGCCGAACGCGGAGTCGAGGCTCCCGTCCACAGCGTCGGCGTCACCCCCCTGGCCCGCGTGGAATCCGGCCGCGCACACGAGTACCGCTACGGCAACTACGTCTTCTACGACGCCACCCAGGTCGCGCTCGGCGGCCCGGACGCGTCCGAGTGCTCGCTCGCCGTGATCAGCACGGTGGTGGACGTCCCGGCGCCGGACCGGCTCGTCCTGGACGCGGGGTCCAAGAGCCTGCCCGCCGAGCGGATGAGCACGCTGACGCCGGGCTTCGGGCTGGTGGACGGCCACCCGGACGTCGTCATCGAGAAGCTCTACGAGGAGCACGGGCTCGCCCGCTCGGCGACGCCGCACGGGCTGGCGCCGGGCGACCGGGTCGCGGTGGTCCCGAACCACGCCTGCACCGCGGTGAACCTGTTCGCCCAGTACTCCGTGCACGACGGGACCTCCTTCGTGGACACCTGGCCCATCCGGGCACGCCGGCGCTGACGCAACGAAGGGAATGCACGCACGATGACAACGGTGAGCGAGCGACTCGCGGCCGGCCCTGACCTGGACCTGGACATCGTCCGGTTCGGTGATGGCGACGGCCCCGCAGTGAGCATCCTGGGCGGGGTGCACGGCGACGAACTGGAGGGCGTCCTCGCCGCGTACCGCATCGCGGACAGGCTCGCCTCGACGCATGTCCGCGGCACGGTCACCGTGCTGCCCCGCGCCAACCCGCCCGCCCTGGCCGCGGGCACCCGGCACGGCGACGGCGACGCGAACCTCGCGCGGCTCTTCCCCGGCGACCCCGGCGGCGGCCTCAGCGACGGCATCGCCCACGCGATCGCCACCGCGCTGATCGAACCGTGCGACCTGCTGATCGACCTGCACTCCGCCGGGCACCGCTACCGGATGCCGCCGATGTGCGGGTTCGGCGCGGGCGGGACGCTCGGCGGCCGCCCGATGCTGGACGCCGCGCGAACGACGCCGTTCCCCTACCTGTGGGCGCACGCGTCGGTCGCTCCGGGCCGGTCCGTCAGCCACGCCGAAGCCCTCGGCAAGCCCTGGGCCTACTTCGAGAGCGGCGGGGGCGGCGCGCTCCGCGAGGCCGACATCGGCCGCTACGAGCAGGGCGTGCTGCGCCTGCTGGAGATCGTGGGCACGCTCGACCCCGTCTCCTTCGCCGGCCCGCCGCCCGGACGGCAGGTCGTCGTGACGGGCGGGGACGGCAACACCGACACCGGCGTCCTGTTCACCACGGCGGGGGTCTTCGTCTCGTCCGTCAAGGCCGGGGACGCGGTGGCGACCGGGCAGGCCATCGGCGCGGTGTACGACGACGGCGGACGCAAGATCGAGACGGTCCGGGCCTCGTCGTCCGGCCGCGTCATGATGCTGCGCCACCACCTGCGAGTCGCACCCGGCGAGGTCGCCGCGATCGTCGCCGGAGAGGACGGCCGTGCGGCTTGACGCGGCCGTCGACCTGGTCGGCGGCGGACGGCTCGGCCCCGGTCTCAGCAACGCCTACGACAGCAACGTCTACCTGCTGCGCGGCGACCGGGGCGCATGGCTGGTCGACACGGGAAGCGGGCTCGACCAGGCGGTTCTGCTCGCGCGCGTGGAGGAGGCGCTCGGCGGGCTGCCGCTGCGCGGTGCCCTGATCACGCACGCGCACGCCGACCACGCGGGCGGCGCCGCCGGGCTCGCCGCGCGCGGAACCATGATCGTCGCCGGTCCCCGGACGGCCGAACTGGTCCGCGACGCCGACCCGGAACGGCTGGGTCTCACCGCCGCGCTGCGGGCCGGTCTCTACCCGCCCGGCTACCGGTTCCCGTCCTGCCACAATGTGCTGACCCCGGCCGAGGCGGGCTTGGACGCGGGCCCCCTCCAAGCCCTGCCGACCCCGGGACACAGCGCCGACCACACGTCCTACCTGTTCACAGCCGGCGGCACGACCTACGCCTGCACCGGCGACCTTCTCTTCAGCCGGGGCCGGATCGTGCTGCCCGGCGCCCAGGACGCCGACGTCCAGGAACTGCGGCGGTCACTGGAACGGCTCCACGCCGCACGTCCCGACGTCCTGCTGCCCGGCCACGGCACGCCCGTCCTGTCGGACGCGACCTGGCACATCGAGCAGGCCCTCGCCGCCTTCGAACTGGGCAGCCTTCCCGCCCCCTTCCACTGAACCGAGGAAAGCATGAACAGAAGCGTCATCGTCACCGGCGGCGGAGGCGGAATCGGATCCGCCATCACCCGCCGGCTCGCGGCCCCCGGCCGGACCGTCGTCGTCTTCGAGGCCGGGCTCGACGCCGTCGAACGGGCCCGCGCCGAACTGGCGCCCACCGCCGAGGTCCTGGCGGTCGACGCCGGCGACCCGGCCGCGATCAGCGTCGCCGTCGCCGAGGTCACCGCCGCGCACGGGCCACCGGAGATCCTGGTGAACTGCGCGGCCGTGACCGGCGTCCCGGCCAAGGCGCCCCTGCTCGACACATCCGATGAACTGCTGGCGCGCATCCTCGCGGTCAACACCGTCGGACCGTTCGTCTGCGCCCGTGAGTCCGCGCGGCACATGGTCGCCGCGGGCGGCGGCACCATCGTCAACATCGGGTCGATCGCCGCTCACCGCGGCCAGCTCGACGCGTCCGCCTACACCGTCAGCAAATCGGCGATGACCGGGCTGACCCGCGCCCTCGCCATGGAGCTCGGCCCGTCCGGCGTCCGGGTCGTCCAGGTCGACCCGGGCGACATCAGCACTCCGGGCAGCGACCGGCTCGTCGAACTCATCGAGACCGACCAGACGCGCTCGGGCGTCTCGGGCCTGCCGCCGCTCGGCCGGCGCGGCCGCCCCGAGGAGATCGCGGAAGTGGTCGCCTTCCTCTGCTCGCCGGGGGCCTCGTTCGTCTCCGGCACCCAGATCGTCGTCGACGGCGGATACCTCGCCGGATAGGGACCTTTCATGATCGACATTCGCTCCGACGTCATGACGCTGCCCACCGAGGGCATGCTGCACGCGATGACCGCCGCCCCGCTCGGCGACGAACAGGAGCGCGAGGACCCCACCGTCCTCGCGCTGGAGGACGACCTGACCGAGTTGCTCGGCCAGGAGGCGGCGGTGTTCGTCCCCTCCGCGACGATGGCCAACCAGATCGCGATGCTGTGCCAGGTGGAGCGCGGCCAAGAGATCGTCGGGGAACGGCACAGCCACATGTTCCGCTACGAGGCGGGCGGCCCCGCCTTCCTCGCCGGCGCGATCGTCACCGGCCTGACCGGGACGAACGGGGTGTTCACCGGGGACCAGGTCCGCGAGATCGCCCAGATCCGGGACTCCGAGCACCGTCCGAGGACCGCGCTCGCCCTCGTGGAGAACACCCACAACGTCTCCGGCGGCCGGACATGGCCGCTCGCCGCCCTGGACGACCTCTACGACACCTGCGACGAACTGGGCCTCGCCGTCCACATCGACGGGGCCCGCCTCTTCAACGCCGCCGTCGCCCTGGACGTGCCGCCCAGGCGGATCACCGGACGGGCCCAGACCGTCGCCATCTGCTTCTCCAAGGGCCTCGGCTGCCCCGCCGGCGCGGCCCTCGTCGGCCGCTCCGACGTGCTGGCCCCGGCCCGGCGCATCCGCCAGATGCTCGGCGGCTCGCTCCGCCAGGCCGGCGTCCTGGCAGGCGCCGCCCGCTACGCCCTCCGGCACAACATCGCACGGCTGGCCGACGACCACTCCAACGCGCGCACTCTCGCCACCCTGCTCGCCGAAGGCGGCCTTCCCGTCGACCCCGCCGAGGTCGACACCAACTTCGTTTTCCTCGAACTGGCGTCGCTCGGGATCGCCCGCGAGGAAGCCCAGGCCCGTCTGCGCTCACACGGCGTGCTGTGGTCCAACGCGCACCACCCCACCGTCCTACGCGCCGTCACCCATCTCGGCCACTCCAGGGCGGACCTCCACACCGCCGCGGCCCGAACCATCCAAGCCCTGACCAGCGACTGAACCGGAACCGAGCAGCCCGTACGCATAGCTCTCCAACCTTGGCCCACTTGGACGACCTGGGCTGGAACGGGCTTGACCGGGTAGCCGCCTCGGGGCGCGGGTCCACGTTCAGTCACCCGAGTCTGAGGGGACACCGTGACGGGCGTGAAATGATCTCTGCACCGCAGGCAACGGCCGCCCCGGAAGGAGACCTGTGACCGGACGCGCCATTGGCAGCCAAGTCCGGGACCCCTTCGGCACGCTTCGCCGGGTCCTTTGGATCGGCGGCGGACAATGGGCCGGCAAATCCACCGTGGCACGGCTGCTGGCCGACCGGTACGGGCTGACCGCCTACAACTACGACTACCACGACGCCCGCGGCCACGACGACCGCCGGATCGCCCGCAGGATCAAACTCGGCCACTCGCCCGACACCCCGGACCTCGACGCCACCTGGGTGAACACCACCCCGCAGGACATGGCCGCCGAAACGCTCGCCGGCTTCCCGGTCCGCTTCGAATGGGCCCTGGACGACCTGTGCGCCCTCGTCTCCGGACGCCCCATCATCGCCGAAGGGTGGGGACTGCGCCCCGAACTGGTCGCTCCGATCAGCGACTCGCCCCGGCAGATGGTCGTCATGGTGCCCACCCAGGAGTTCCGCGACCGGCAACTGCGCGAACTCACCCGAGCCGCCACCGTCCGGCACGGCGTCAGCGACCCCGCCCGCGCCCAACGCAACCGGCTCGAACGAGACCGCCTCGTCGCCGACGACGCCGTCCGCTCCGCCCGGCGCCTCGGAATCCGCGTGATCGAAGTCGACGGAACCCGCGACGCCGCCTCCGTCGCCGACGACGTCGCCGATCACTTCCGCCCCTATCTCCCGTCCCCAGAAGATCGCAAACCCTGACCGGCGCGGGCATTCGGACGGTTGCGAAACCCTTCTGCGCCGCTGCAGCCCCCGCTCGATGACAAGCGCCCGGGAACCGCGAAGTACGCTGCCCGCATGGCGTTGATCCGTTCCACCGCGCCCGCCGATCTTCCCTGCCTCGTCGCATGGGAGTCCGACGAGGACACTGCGGGCTGGCTGGGCGAGACGGGTCACGCCTGGCACGCCCGCGCCCTGGCCGACCCGGACCAGGACCACGTCGTGACTGAACACGATGGCGTCCTCTCGGGATTCGCCGTCCTGGCGGGCCTGCGGACACCCGATCGCGTCATCGAGCTGCGTCGACTGGTGGTGGCCCCCGACCTGCGCGGCAAAGGTCAGGGACGAGCACTCCTCGAGGCCGTCCTCGCGCACGCCTACGACAATCACTTGGCCAAAGAGATCTGGCTCGATGTGAAGGTGCACAACCAACGCGCGCAGAAGCTCTACCTGTCGGCAGGCTTCGTCATAACCCAATCGGACGGAACCGAACCCGATCTGATCGTGATGCTCCACCATCGGACTTCATGACCCGCTGCCACAGCAGCTGACACGCCAAACTACTCCGGACGCCGCCACATGCTTCATCCACCGTTCTTCTCTTCCCGCCATCCGGACATCTGGGCCCCTGCAACGGCCGGGCGGCAAGACCGACACCACTTGCGCCATCACCACTGCGGGCATCGATCCCACACACCCGCCCGGCAACTGGCGGCAGGCAACCGAACCGCTCCAAGCACGGACCCCCATCTCGGCACGCATCTGAGCAAGTGACGGGAATTGGAAGATTGACCGCCGATAACCGCTCCTAATTGCAGCCAATCACACGGCGCCGTGCCGCTGACCTCGCCAAATCTGCATGTTCGACATACGCCGTGACCTTCCCCACCTCCCGTCTGCGTCCCGCGCCCAGCGCTACCGGAGCGGGGGGCCTTGATATGGTCACGCGATGTCATCGTTCAGCGGCTGGGCCGTTATCGATCTGAAGGACGGGCGGGATCCCGAAGAATTCGCGCTCGCCCTCGCGGCTGCCCATCAGTCAGCCATCGACGTCGCCACCGAAGGGGCGAGGGTTTTCGTTTTCGCCGACTTCGGCGTGACGTTGTCGTCGGCGGTGGGAGAGTTGCTGCCCGAGTGGGGTGTGCGGGCCATCGCGGCCTCCGACTTCGACGAACACGGCGTGATCAACGAGGTTCTCGGCCCGGACGGCGCGGCCGTGCACATCGCCTCGATCGACGAGGAGGGCGCCGGTCTCCCGGATGACGACACGGCGGACAGCCGCCGGGCCGCAGCCGCGCTCTTCGGCGTGGAGCCGTCCGTCCTCGACGAGGTGTCGGAGACCTGGAGCGAAGAGGGCGCTCAGCCGTCGGTGTTGGGCGTGCCCTACTTGCGTTGGTGGACGGCCCTTGGAGCCCCTTGGCCACATCCGTTCGAGTCGGCCACGGTCGAGCCCCAGAAGGCACCCAATTCCTAGGCTGTGTCCAGACGCCCAGGCACATTTCCCCGGGTAACGCAGGGGCGACGGTTTGGTGCAACAGCTGTACCGCGTCCGATGAGACAGGCTGGTGGCCACGAACCTCATCGGGGCGGCGCCTTCGGAAATCCCGTCCGCCCGCAGGGCAGCCGGGACAGACCGTCGACCGTGGCCGGGAGCAGCCTCCTGGCCAGGCCGGATTCATCCTGCAACCGCACGCGCCCGTTCCGAGCCGTGGATCCATGACTGGGAAAGGATTGGACGGGGTGATGTTCGGGCTTGTAGCTTGCCGTTGACCGTGACACCGCCCGAGGAGGTGAGACCCATGAACGCTGTAGCGATGTGGGTGCTCCCCCTTCCCGTCACGGCCGGCGATTGACATAGGTGTCGCCGGGAGCGCCTCGACAACAAGGCACTCCCGAAAGGCAGCACCTATGCACTCCTCGCACTTCACCGCCGAGCCGTCGTCGAACGATACGGGCGAGGCAGACCTCACCGTGGGCGGCGTCCCCGAACTCCGGTCACCGGACTCCGGCGCCGGTCGTGCGCCCCTCATGTTCGACGTGATCATTGCCGGATGCGGGCCGACCGGCGCGATGCTGGCCGCCGAACTGCGGCTGCACGATGTGCGGGTACTCCTCCTGGAGAAGGAAACCGAGCCCGTGTCGTTCGTCCGCATAGTCGGTCTGCATATTCGCAGTATCGAGCTGATGGCCATGCGCGGACTGCTGGATCGCATCCTCGAACATGGAAGGAAGCGTCCGGCCGGCGGATTCTTCGCCGCCATCGCCAAACCCGCGCCCGAGGGCCTGGATTCCGCGCACACCTACCTGCTGGGCATCCCGCAGCCGGTCATCGTCCGCCTCCTCGAAGAACATGCGATCGAACTGGGTGCGCAGGTCCGGCGCGGTCGTGCGGTCGCCGGTTTCGAGCAGGACGACGAGGGTGTGACCGTCGAGCTGGCCAACGGCGAACAGCTGCGTGCGCGCTATCTCGTCGGCTGTGACGGCGCGCGCAGTACGGTGCGCAAACTGCTCGGCGTCGGCTTCCCCGGCGAGCCCTCGCGGACCGAGACGCTGATGGGCGAGATGGAAGTGGGCGTCTCGCAGGAGGAGGTCGCCGCCAAGGTGACCGAAATCAGCGAGACCCATAAGCGATTCTGGCTCAGGCCGTTCGGCAAAGGGGTCTACAGCGTCGTCGTCCCCGCCGCGGGAGTCAGCGATCGCGCGGAACCGCCCACCCTCGAGGATTTCAAACACCAGCTGCGCACCATCGCCGGAACCGATTTCGGCGTGCACTCCCCGCGCTGGTTGTCCCGTTTCGGGGATGCCACCCGGTTGGCCGAACGTTATCGGGTCGGGCGGGTGCTGCTGGCCGGCGATGCGGCACACATCCATCCGCCCATCGGCGGACAGGGCCTCAACCTGGGCGTTCAGGACGCATTCAACCTCGGCTGGAAACTGGCCGCACAGGTCCGCGGCCGGGCGCCGGAAACACTGCTGGACACCTACCAGGCCGAACGACGTCCGGTCGCCGGGGACGTACTGGACAACACCCGCGCCCAGATGGGACTGCTGTCCACCGAACCGGGCCCGCAGGCCGTGCGCAGGCTGCTCACCGAACTGATGGACTTCGACGAGGTGAACCGCCGCCTGATCGAAAAGATCACCGCGATCGGCATCCGCTACGACTTCGGCGAAGGCCCCGACCTGCTCGGCCGCCGACTGCGCGACATCGACGTGGCAAAGGGCAACCTCTACGGTCTGCTGCATCGCGGCCGCGGCCTGCTGCTGGACCGCACCGAACGCCTGACCGTCCGCGGCTGGTCAGACCGAGTCGACCACCTCGCGGATCCCACCGCGGCACTCGATGTTCCGTGCGTCCTGCTCCGCCCTGACGGCCACGTCGCCTGGATCGGCGACGATCAGCAGGACCTGGACGACCACCTCTCCCGCTGGTTCGGCAACCCCACCAACTGATTGCCCCTGAGCAACCGTCCGTCTCGGGTCGAGATCACGGCGCGAACCGGTTCGTATGGTCACCCCCGCATATACGTGGCGAGATGGCGAACAGATCTGCGGCGCTGTCCAGGCCCAAGCGACGCATGCCCGGCTCGCAGAGCCGGGCATGCGTCGCCTCGGCACCCGCTTGCAGGCTCCCTTGAAGATGCGAAGGAGGCTTTATCCGGCTCCGGGCGAGCTTCAGCAGTGGAGGTCGACGGGCGCAGAATGCTCGGGTGACTCGACCCAGAATCCGTGTCGCCGCCTACGTGATCAGGCTCCGCACTGTTCCCGAACTCCTCGTCTTCGACCACGTCGGCATGCCTCAAGCAGGCACCCAGATCCCCGCCGGTGGCGTCCACCCCGACGAGGATCCAGAGCAGGCCGTCTTACGCGAGGTCTTCGAAGAGACCGGACTGCGCACCGCTCTCGTGATCCAGCAACTCGTAGTGGTGAACAAGCCCCACCCCGACACCCGCCAGCCGCGCAGGACCACCTATTTCCACCTTCAAGCGCCCGCGGCCACGGCAGATACGTGGAACCACACGGTATCCGGCGATGGAGACGACACCGGCCTGACCTTCGCCTGCCGTTTCCTGCCGCTCCCACTGGAAGAACCCCTAGCGGACGATCAGGACGCCTGGCTGGCCCACATCGACCCTCTGTGGGCTACCGCGAGTGGTAGTCGTAGGCGTCTCTGACTTCCGCCATAGGCTCGCTTACTGAGAGGTCTCCACGTTGCCTCCGTGGGCCACACCGCACTCGGCGTCCATCCACACGCCAGCCGCCGCGTCACGACCTCACAGGCAGTACACCTAATCCTCGATCGTGATGCCCATTGCCGACGCCAGGGCGAACGCCAAGCCTTGCACATCGGCGGTGGGCACGATTGCGCCCTGGAAGCTCTGGATTCCGTTAACTCCGTAGAGATCGCATCCGGAAAGCCGGGCGCCCTTCATGTTGGCGTTGCTGAACTGCGCCCCGGTCAGCTTGCAGCGCTCGAAACGTACGCCACCAAGGTCGGCTCCCTGGAAATTCGCATCGGTGAGGTTGCAGTCTCGGAACACGACGTTACTGAACCGGGCGAACCGGAAGGACGAGAGGTCCGCACGGCAGTTACTGAACAGGACGTCCCGGAGCCCGCAGTCGGTCATAGAGGTGCCGGTCATGCGACTGCCGTCGATCAAAACGTTGAAGATCCGCGAGTCATAGAGCTTCAAGTTGGCCAGGTCACATGACGTGAACTCGACATCCGCAAAGCTGGCGCGACGGATCGTCGTGCCAGAAAACCGCGTCTCCTGGAAGCGGCAACGCTCAAACTCGACGTCTTCAGCGTCCTGTTCCGAAAGATCAAGGGCACCGTACCGCGTAGACAGGTATATCCCATCGTCGGCCAGCTCGGTCTCTGGAAGCCCCGCTTCTGTCAAGAAAGTTGGTAGCTTGGGAGCTACCGGCTCTTTCGGTCGCCTTGGACGTGCCCGAACGTTGTTGCCTGTCACAGGCTCGACCCTACCCTTCAGATGCAGCCTAACGGTCACCCCGACCACGCGTCCGGATCTCTCCGCCAACGTGCCGTGTGCGAGGTGCCGGAACCGAAGAATCGGCCGAACGTCCCGCTGATCGACCGTTCTCCCACACTGACTTGGGTCTCATCACACACCCCGCTTTGAAGCGGAATCATCCCGTCGTCGACAATCCCGCACATGCGCAGTGCGATCACTGGACGTGCTGACGTGGCGTACTGATCACCTCGGTGGGATGTACACGACGTCTTCCTGAGCGGCCTGGAACGTAAGGCCCATAGCCCGAGAACAGTGCTCTGACGTACAAGACAACGTCGCCGCGGACGGACACAAACCCGCCAACGACCCGCTGGCTGCGTGGGCACTCTGTCACAGCCGACCTGTACGTTGAACCACAATCCGTGGCTACCGAACAGGAGGCGCGATGACGTATCCCCTGAGACCTTCAACCGAAGCGATACTCAATGCCGTCCCGGACCTCGCACCTTTCCGCGAGACGCCGCCGTGCTTCACCCCAAACGGGCGAAGCCAAGTCCAGAAGTCAGTTCGATCGGTGGCCCGCTGCTCTGGCCGAGTGACGAACCGTGGCCAGTATGCTCCTTGCCCGACGAAGTGAACTCCGCCGACCTGCCCGCCACTGCCATGGTGCCGGTCGTCCAGATCTTCGAGCGGGACGTGCCGGGGCCGTGGTGGCCGGCTGATGCCGATCTCTTGCAAACGCAGAGCTCTGTTCGTTTGCGTTCTGCCAGGTGAGCGGTGCACCTATCAGTCCGAGAGATATATCCGGACGTGATCGAGCGCCATGTCGAGTGCGATCTCCATGGGGGCGACGTCATGAGCGGCCTGGGCCAGCAGGTAGCCCCCTTGCAGGGCGGCCATCAGCCCGATCGCGAGCTTGCGGGGGTCGGCGTCGGCGGTGAGCGTCCCGGCGTCCTGCATGCGGCGCAGACCGGCCTCGATGAGGTTCTCCCACTCCTCGAACGTCTCCGCGAGGGCCCTGCGAGCGACCTCGTCCTGGTCGGAGACCTCTCCGGAGATCGAACCGAGGACACAGCCGTACGCGCCGTTCCGCAGTGCGTTGCGCTGGACGATCGCGTTCCTCCAGCGGACCAGGCTGTTGAACGACCTGAGTCGCTCCAGCGCGGCGCGCTCGCGCTCCATGATCTGTTCCGCGCGCATCAGGACCACTTCGCGGACCAGTTGCTCCTTGTCCGCGAAGTGGTTGTAGAGCTGAGACTTGCTCGTGCCGCTCGCGGCGCGGACCTCGTCCAGAGTGGTCGAGCTGACCCCCTTCATGTACATGAGCTCGGCCGCGGCCTCGATGATGCGCCGCCTCGTCACGGCGCCGCGACGTGTCAGCCTCGGCCCCTGTTCGGCACTCTCTGACCTGGTCACGCAGGAAAGGCTACCGACCCGGATGCTCGGTGCCGGTCCAACTGCTGCTCGCCGCCCGCCCAACGGAGGACGGCACGGTCGACGTCGAAGCCACGAAGAAGGCGGGCCTTGCAACTTGCACAGATGGACGGCTGTGGGAGCGACTCGCCGCCACCGGACGCCCTCAGCCGATTCACCCGCTGGCACGGGCCGAGCCGCGCGCCAGGTCGATCGACCGGCCCGCCCGCGCTGCACGACCACCGCCCATGACATCAACGATGGCGCCCGGTCGTCCGGCTCGCCCCGCCCGGGTGGTGGACCGGCCCGGCGATGTCGTCGGGTACGGGCCGGCCACGCGGCTGAAACTGCCCCATGAGGAGGGCAGGACCGCTCGCCGCCTCCGGAGTCCTCAGGGGCGAACGCGGATGATCGTCTTCCCCTTGCGTCGTCCCGTCGGGTTCAGGGCTTCGACGGCGCCGTCGAGGGATGCGATGTCGCCGATGTTCGTGCGCAGGCGCCCGTCACGGATCCGCTGGACGATCTCCGCCAGTTGGGCGCGGTCGGACTCGACGACGAAGTCGATCGCCAGGCCGTCGGCCGGGCGGACCTCGGGCGGCTCGACGACGGTCACCAGTGTTCCGCCCGCGCGGACCATGGCCGCCGACCGGCGCTGGACGTCGCCGCCGATGGCGTCGAACACCAGGTCGACCTCGCCGACGTCTTCGAGGGTGTCGTTGTCGAGGTCGACGAACTCCTGCGCGCCGAAGTCGAGCACCTTCTGGCGGTCGGCGGCGCGGCCGGTGCCGATGACGTAGCCGCCGGCCTCCCGCGCGAGCTGCGTCACCATCGTCCCGACCGCGCCGGCCGCGCCGTGCGCCAGCACGCTCTGCCCTGCTCGGAGGCGGCCGTGGTCGAACAGTCCCTGCCAGGCGGTCAGACCCGAGATCGGCAGGCTCGCGCCCACCGTGAAGTCGACGTCGCCCGGCAGAGGCGCGAGGTTGCGCGCCTCGACGGCCGTGTACTCGGCCAGGGTGCCGTCGCGATGCCAGTCGGTGAGGCCGAACACCCGCTGCCCCACCGAGAGGCCCGTCGAGCCGTAGCCGAGGGCGGTGACCACTCCGGCAAGCTCGTGACCGGGGATCGACGGTGTGCGGTCGCGGCCGCTGCGATCGGCCCAGGTCGCGGGCCACTCCAACTCTGTCGGTACGAAGCCCGACGCATGAACCCGGACGATGACGTCGTTCGTCGCCGCCGACGGCTCGGGCCGCTCCGCGAGCTTCATCCCGGACATTCCCGCAGCCTCGTCCGTCACCACGATCGCCTTCATCAGACGCACCCCTTCGACCTAGTCCTTGCCTGCACGACATCCCGGTTCGCCAGCATCGGTCTCCTCGCGGGCGCGGGGGGCGGACGTCCGCAGCCCCCGCCTGCGGGGTCTGGTTCAGCTTGGACGGTTGGCGCCAACGGACGAACCAGCCGAACGCCCCGAACCTAGCCGCGGCAGAACTGGTCGGTCAAGTCCAGTTCGGATGCCCAAACCCAAGCTTGATACGAACAATCCCCGGCCTTGTGGCACGAAAGCACCCGAGGAGTGCGCCATGCCCCTGCAACACCTTCACGATGAACACGGCACCCACTTCCCGGCTGGAACTGCATGTTTGCTGTCACCTCTCGACGAATCCCGGCCATGTCCGGGCGACGGGGCCGATCCGAGCGGCGTCGGTGACTCCGGCGCACCTCCGTTCGACTTCAGCGCGCATCGAACTTGGTTTGGACTATCTAGTCCAGTTACGTGGAATACATCCAGGCCGCGAAGTGTCTATACGTGTGCGCCCAGGTGCACTTCACCTGGTTCCCCAGCTCAGGCCGCAAGGCCGGGAAGGGAGAGCTGTGCCCCGACAGACCCAGTACCACAAGAACCCTGAAGCCCTCTCGCGGCTCGAGCCGGAGCAGTACCGCGTGACTCAGCGGGATGGCACCGAGCGCCCGTTCGCCAACGCCTACTGGGACAACCACGAGCCCGGTATCTACGTCGACGTCGTGTCCGGCGAACCGCTGTTCGGCTCCGCCGACAAGTTCGACAGCAACACCGGCTGGCCAAGCTTCACCAAGCCGATCGCCGGGGCGAACGTCGTCGAGCGCGAGGACGTCGGCCACGGCATGATCCGGACGGAGGCCCGCTCGCTGCACGGCGACAGCCACCTCGGCCATGTATTCCCCGACGGCCCCGCCGACAAGGGCGGACTACGCTACTGCATCAACTCCGCGTCGCTGCGGTTCATCCACCTCGACGACTTGGAGGAGGCAGGGTACGGCGAGTACCGCACCCTGTTCACCACCGGTACCGACGACACGTAAGGAGACGACGTGACCACCGAGAAGGCGATCCTCGCCGGCGGCTGCTTCTGGGGCATGCAGGAGCTGTTCCGCCACCTGCCCGGCGTCGTGTCCACGCGCGTCGGGTACAGCGGCGGCGACGTCCCGAACGCCACCTACCGCAACCACGGCACCCACGCCGAGTCCATCGAGGTCGTCTACGACCCCGACAAGACCGACTTCCGTGCGTTGCTGGAGTTCTTCTTCCAGATCCACGACCCCTCGACCAAGAACCGCCAGGGCAACGACATCGGCGCCAGTTACCGCTCGGCGATCTTCTACACCAGCGACGTGCAGAAGCGCGTCGCCGAGGAGACGATCGCCGACGTCGACGCCTCGGGTCTGTGGCCCGGCAAGGTCGTCACCGAGGTCGCCCCGGCGGGCGACTTCTGGGAGGCCGAGCCCGAGCACCAGGATTACCTGCAGAGCTACCCCGACGGCTACACCTGCCACTTCCCCCGCCCCGGGTGGAAGCTTCCCAAGCGAGCGACGGCCTGACATCGCCCACCCGCGGACCCTGGGTCCGCGGGTTCGGCGGCGTCCCGCAGTCGCCCGGACCGCTGCCTCCCACAGACGTGAGGCGAGTGACTCCACTTCTAGAAGTGTCCCTGTGAACCTTGCCGCCTGCACTCGGCGCAGCGTTTCCCCTGGCTGTCGTCGATGCCCACCCAGTTCGGCACGCAGGACCTGCATCACCTTCGCCGGACGTACCGACGGATCCGCGATCCTGAGATGTGCCTGGCCATGTTGAGCCATCAGGCGTACCCGTAGGTCCGCTGGAATGTCCTCTCGCCCGCAGACGGCGAAAGCATGCCCACACGCCGAGTAGTTGCCCGGCACCGTCCGGCTGCCGGCCGGGCGCTAGACCGTCCGGTGTTTCTCACCGACCACAAGGCGTGCCCCTCGGTGGCGCTGGTCGACGTCGACCCCCGCACCAGCCGTGCCCGGCTGTCGTACCGGCGGGCAGCGGAGTTGTTCGAACAGCACACCACCGACCTACCGGGCAGGCCGTACAAGCTGCACCATCTGCGCCACTCCGGCCTGACGCACACCGCCGAAGACGGCGCCTCCATGCCGATGATGCTGGCGCTGACCGGGCACACCTCGGTGCGATCACTGGCCAAGTGCGTTCGAGTATCGGCCGAGGCGCTCGGCCGGTGGCAGGCCGAACGCGACCCCGCCAGGCGCAGAGTTGGAGCTCGGCGATGACCGAGTCGCACTACGCGGTGGTCCAGTAGCGGCCCCACACAAGGTACTGGACCCCACTGGCCCCTCAGTAGCCGGCGCTGAAAGCCAACGCTTAGCTGCGTCGGCGCTGGTAGAGGTAGGTGCTCGCGGATCTTGCGGCGCACGTGCCGGCCGCTGGTCGCCGAGCGAGATGCGCAACGTCGGGACTGCTTGGCGATCTCCAGCGCGGTGAGAGCCCGGCGCTGTAGCTATGTGACCAGGCGTTTGCGGGGGTGAGATCGAGATCCGGTCGGTGGTGCTCGAGCCCGCCGAGTACGCCGTGCGGAGTCGGGAACGCGAGGACTACCTGCGAACGCAGATCGCGCACCGATTAGGTTTCCGCGCCGCGCCCGTCTGTACGTGCGAAATCGACTCACAGGAGGCTGGCACGATGCGGAAACTGACCTTCGCCATGAACGTGACCCTGGACGGCTATATCGCCGCGCCTGGCGACGACCTTGGTTGGAGCGTGCCGAGCGACGAGTCCTTCCAGTGGTGGTCCGACCGGGTGGACGCGACGAGCCTGGCGCTGTACGGGCGCAAATTGTGGGAGACGATGAGTTCCCACTGGCCGACCGCCGACCAGCAGCCTGGCGCCACACCGGCGCAGATCGAGTTCGCCCGCCGCTGGCGGGACATGCCGAAGGTGGTGTTCTCCTCCACGATCAGCACGGTCGACTGGAACGCCCGCCTGGTCACCGGCGACGCGGTCACCGAGATCACCCGGCTCAAGGCCGAGGACGGCGGCCCCATGGACATCAGCAGCGGCACACTCGCCGCGGCGGCCATGCGGGCCGGGCTGATCGACGAGTACGCGCTCGTCACCCACCCGGTCCTGGTGGGCGGCGGCACGCCGTTCTTCACAGCCCTGGACAACTGGGTGAAACTGAACCTGGTCGAGACACGGACATTTCCCGGCGGCGTGGTGCTGACCCGATACGAGACGAGGCGATGAGCACGAGCCGAATGCTCGGCTCGTAAGGCCAGGTCGAAACCTTTCCTGGCGTGCTCACCGTGACCCTCGGCTATGAGGGAACCCTTTCCCGGGTCCTTCCTCGCGTTCCAAGTGAGCTGTTGACCGACTCGCTGAAGATGAGGACGACGGCCTCGTTGATCTGACGGTGTTCTTCGGGCACCTGGTGTTCGCGTTGCCGCGTTGGTGTTCAGTTGGTCGGGGTGCTCATTCCGCGGTGACTTCGGCGACGCCTGCCCGTGCGCTGGACTCGTCCACGATGGGGACTTGTCTGATCACAGCGCCGCGGGCAGGCCCAGCCATGGTTTGTCGGTGGCGTCGAATCCGGTGAGCTCGGCGATCTTCCCGTCGACGATGTGCAGGATCGCGATGTTGAACAAACGGTATTCCGGGTTGTCGGGGGTGCGGAGGTACAGCACGGCGGCAGGCATGCGGTTGACCGTCGTGGCGATGCAGCGCCAGTCGTCGTGGCCACGCTGGAACAGCCCACCGGAGACCCAGCCGTCCACTGCGTCCCTGGCCGTGACGATCAAGGTGCCCGGGTCGGGCAGCATCGCGAAGCGCAGGTCGTCGCGCAGCAGGGCCATCAGCCCGTCGAGGTCGTTGCGCTCATGGGCGTCCATATACGACCTCACCACGCCGCGCTCGTCATCCGACAGCTCGTGCGTGGCGGGGCTCCGCCAGTCGAGGCGGCGGGCGGGCAACTGCTCGCGCATCGTCACGCGCGCCCGCTGCAGTGCGCTGGTCACCGATGCGACGGTCAGCTCGAGGGCGTCGGCGGCCTTCGAGGCCGGCCAGCCGAGGACGTCGCGCAGGATGAACACGGCCCGCTGCCGCGGCGGCAGGTGCTGGACGGCGACGATGAACGCCAGCTCGATCGTCTCCCGCGCCACGACCGATTCCTGCGGGTCCTCCGGGAGCATCCGGTCCGGGTAGGGCTGCAGGTAGCGCACTTCCGAGCCCGCGTCCGGCAGCTCGGCAGGCACGGGTGTGCGGTCGTTGCGCTTCTCCAGGAAGTCGAGGCAGGCGTTCGTCGCGATCCGGTACAGCCAGGTCCGCAGCGCAGCGTGCCCCTTGAACGACTCCCGCTTGTTCCACACCCGCAGGAACGTCTCCTGCGTCATGTCCTGGGCGTCCTCGTAGTTCGCGAGCATCCGGTAGCAGTGCACCCGCAGCTCACGCCGGTAGCGCTCCGTGATGAGCGCGAACTGTGCTGCGTCGTTTGAGCGGGCCGCCGCGATGAACGCGGCCTCGTCGTCGCCTAGCAGTCTGGCGTCGGTCATGGTCGTCAATCCTTCCGCAGGTGGCGAGGGGCTACCAGAACTGACGACGTGGCGGAGGATTTCTGAGCGGTGAAGCCGCTGACACCGGGCTGAGGTGCCCCGGATGGGGCGGGCCGATCCAGGGGACGTGTTCGGGTCGGGCACACCCTCGATGTCGACGTGGGGGTCCCTCATAGTACTGGGGAAAGATCTTGCGGATATGGCTGGTCCGGTTGATCGCCCAGTGCAGCGGCCGATCCCCGGTCGGCCAGCGGCATGCCTCCGTCGTCCCGCGCTCCGCGCTGCCGGGCCAGGGCCAGGGGGTGAAGGTGGAGCGCCCCACTGGACGAACGACCTTCGCCCCTGGCCCGGGTCTGGTAGATCTCCGATCGGGACGACGGCAGACGGGAAGCTCAGGCTTCCTACCCCAACCTTCGGCGACCGTCACGGACACGCCCTGTGCTTCCCGGAGTCGGAGTGCCTCCGCCGGAGGCGTGTTTGAAGCTCTTGCGGGATGTAGGCTCGCGCTGTCCCGACAACAGGCGCTCCGGGGTGCCCGAGGTCCTTGTGGCCGAACCGGTGGGAGTAAGAGGCGGCTCACGGGGTGGCCGTACGCGTGACGTGCGATCGACGTTCCTGGGTAGTCCCCACCGGACCCGGCCTGTAGGCGGCGGCGCGGCCCCCGTGACCGCCGGCGCGTGGCGGACTGGGCGGCAGTGGCAGGATGCGCGGCCCGGCGCGGCCGTCCGGTGACCGGCGCCCACGCCGCACGCTCCGGGCGTCCTGGCGCGGGGCCGCGCAGCGGCCTGAGCGCCGCCGCCCCTTGATCTCGACGCCGGGACGGTCCGGTGGAGGAAACCGTCTATGAGCTGGGGCCGCTGGTCAAGGGAACGCCAAGTCGAAAGAAAGCCAGCCGGCGCAAGGTCGTCTTTCCCGACCTGATCCTCCCTGACCTGCGCAAGCCCTGGACGAGTACGCCCAGCCCTGCCCCACGGGCTTCGTGTTCGTCGGCGTCCGGGGCGGGCAGCTTCGGCGGGGCAACTTCTCCAAGGTCTGGGCGCGGGCGCTGGAGAAGGCAGAGTTGGAGGTCGGTGCGATCCACGTCCATGACCTTCGGCACACGGGCAACACCTAAGCGGCCGAGTCGGGGGCGTCGCTGGCTGAGCTGATGAGCCGGATGGGGCACTCCTCCACGCGGGCCGCGCAGGTCTACCTGCACGCGCGACGGGAGCGTGACCGGGAGATCGCCTCGTCGCTCGGCAAGATGGCCGCGCGAGAACTCAAGAAGAGCAAGAAGGGCCAGAAGCGGAGCAAGCCCAAGGGATCGGGCACGTAGCGGGCACGGTGGCTGATGAACAGAAGAGGCCCAGAGTCAGCGATGAGTCACTGGCCTGGGCCTTCACCTTGGGAGCGGGTGACGGGAATCGAACCCGCGCTGTCAGCTTGGGAAGCTGAAGTTCTACCATTGAACTACACCCGCGTGGGGCCTTGCGGCGCTCCATGCTGTGCATACTGTACCGGATCGTCGGTGGGGGTGTGGGGTGGGATAGCGTTTCGGGGTGCTGCTCTCCGATCGTGACATCAGGGCCGAACTCGAGTCTGGGCGGGTGAAGATCGACCCGTACGAGTCCGGCATGGTTCAGCCGTCCAGTGTGGACGTGAGGCTGGACCGGTACTTCCGGGTGTTCGAGAACCACAAGTATCCGCACATCGATCCGGCCGTTGAGCAGGCGGATCTGACGCGGCTGGTGGAGGTCGAGGCCGAGGAGGCGTTCGTCCTGCATCCTGGGGAGTTCGTGCTCGCGTCCACGTATGAGGTGTTCGGGTTGCCCGAGGACCTCGCGGCGCGGTTGGAGGGGAAGTCCAGCCTGGGGCGGCTGGGGCTGCTCACGCACTCGACGGCGGGGTGGATCGATCCCGGGTTCAGCGGTCATGTCACGTTGGAGCTGTCGAATGTGGCGACGCTGCCGATCAAGTTGTGGCCAGGGATGAAGATCGGGCAGATGTGCCTGTTCCGGACGAGTTCGCCGGCGGAGTACCCGTACGGGTCGGCGAAGTACGGGTCGCGGTACCAGGACCAGCGGGGGCCGACGCCGTCGCGGTCGTACCTGAACTTCCACCGGACGAAAGTGTAGCCCGTTCGCAACCTGAACGTTATACAAAACCCCGAAAGATGAAACATCTTCTCCGGACGGGTAGTTTCGGGTGACGCACAACGTTGACGTCCGGTTTACCTTCTCTTTGCGTGAGACGTCGGCGCTCAGGGCGACCGTTTCCGCGCATCGACGCGGGGACCCGGAAGGAGAACGTGTCAGTACTCCGCGCGGAAGGCGTCACCAAGCTCTTCGGTCGTAAGGCGGCAGAGGCACAGCGGAAGCTCGACGCGGGCGCCGATCTGAAGGCGGTCCGCGACCTCGGGGTCACACCGGCCGTGGTGGACGCCTCGTTCGAGGTCCGGCAGGGCGAGATCTTCGTGGTCATGGGGCTGTCGGGGTCGGGGAAGTCGACCCTGATCCGGACGTTGAACGGGCTGCTGGGGGTGACCTCCGGGAGCGTCGAGATCGACGGTCACGACATCGCGAAGATGTCGCCGAAGGCGCTCCGGGCACTCCGGCAGCACAAGATCAGTATGGTCTTCCAGCACTTCGCGCTGTTCCCGCACAGGACGGTGCTGGCCAACGCGGCGTACGGGCTCGAGGTCCGTGGCGTCGCGAAGGCGGAACGGGAGAAGAAGGCCCGGGAGTTCCTGGCGCTGGTGGGGCTCGAAGGCTGGGAGGACAAGGTTCCCGGCCAGTTGTCGGGCGGTATGCAGCAGCGCGTCGGGCTCGCCCGCGCGCTCGCGTCGGGCACCGACATCATCTTGATGGACGAGGCGTTCAGCGCCCTGGACCCGCTCATCCGGCGGGAGGTCCAGGATCTGCTGCTGGACCTGCAAGGGCGCTTCGGGAAGACCATCGTCTTCATCACGCACGACCTCAACGAGGCCATGCGCATCGGCGACCGGATCGCGGTGATGCGGGAGGGCCGGATCGTGCAGATCGGCACGGCCGAGGAGATCCTGACCGATCCGGCGAACGACTACGTGGCCCAGTTCGTCGCGGACGTGGACCGTACCAGGGTGCTGACGGCGTCGTCCGTCATGGAGAAGCCGCTGGTCACGGTGCTGGCGTCGACGGGCCCGCGGACGGCGCTCAGGACGATGCGCGAGCACCAGACGTCGGCGGCGTTCGTGATCGGACGTGACCGCAAGCTGATCGGGCGGGTGCGCGGCCCGGTGGTCGCCGAAGCGGTGCAGGAGAACGTCCAGACGCTGGAGGGCCTCATCGACCCGGACGATCTGGAGCCCGTGGCGCCGGACACCCCCGTCGCGGACCTGTTCGCCCGGTGCGCCGAGAGCGCCCTGCCGGTACCGGTCGCGGACGAGGACGGGACGCTCGTCGGGGTGATCCCGAGGGTGACGCTGCTGGCCGCGCTCGGTGCGATCAACTCGCAGGTGGACGAGGTCGTCGACGACGAACCGGAACTCGCGCTGGCGAAGGAGGGCGGCGACGGTGATTGACGCGATCGAGCTGCCCCGGGCGCCTGTCGGCGAGTGGTTCGACAACCTGGTGAGCTGGTGCACCGACCACCTGTCGTGGCTGTTCGACGGGATCGGGACGGCGATCGAGGCGTCGGTCGACGGGCTGACGGACGTCCTGACGCTCGCGCCGCCGCTGGTGCTGACCCTGGTGCTCGCCGTCATCGCGCTGGCGATCAGCGGCTGGAAGCTGGGCGTGTTCACGATCCTCGGCTTCGCGCTGATCGACAGCATGGAGTTGTGGGACGACTCGATGGACTCCCTCGCCCTGGTGCTCGTTTCGGCGCTGGTGTCCACGGTCCTGTCGATACCGATCGGCATCGCGGCGGCGCGCAGCGACGTGGTGAGCCGGATCGTCCGGCCCGTCCTCGACTTCATGCAGACGATGCCGGCGTTCGTCTACCTGATCCCGGCGATCTTCTTCTTCAGCATCGGCTCCGTGCCCGGAGTGGTCGCGACGGTCATCTTCGCGATGCCGCCGGGGGTGCGGCTGACCGAACTCGGCATCCGCGGCGTCGACCCGGAGATGGTGGAGGCGGGCGAGGCGTTCGGCACGCCGCCGAACCGGATCCTGACCCGGATCCAGATCCCGCTCGCGATGCCGTCCATCATGGCGGGCGTCAACCAGCTGATCATGCTGTCGCTGTCGATGGTCGTCATCGCCGGCATGGTCGGCGCGGGCGGCCTCGGCGGCGTGGTGCTGGAGGGCATCAACCGGGTGGACGTGGCGAAGGGCTTCGAGGGCGGCATCGCCGTCGTCATCCTGGCCATCTACCTGGACCGCATCACCGGCGCCCTTGGCGAGGGCACGAGCATGTTCCGCGCACTGTTCGCGCGCGGTAAGGCCACCCGCGGAGCGGCCCCCCGCGACGTGGCCGCGCCCTCGGCCGACCTCGTCGGCTGAATCCACGGCAGAGCCCGCCCGCCGGAGCCGGCGGAGAGTTCCGCTCCCCTACCTCCACTGATGCAAGCCAACGAAGGGATGGGCATGCGTTTCAAGTTCAAGGGTCTGACGGTCGCGGCGTTGACGCTGACGCTCGGCCTGAGCGCCGCCGCGTGCGGCGACTCTGACTCGGGCGGGGGTGAGAACGACAAGAACATCACCATCGGCATGGTCTCCGGCTGGGCCGAGGGCGAGGCGGCGACGGCGCTCTGGAAGCGGCTGCTGACCGACAAGGGCTACAAGGTCGAGGTCAAGACACTCGACACCGGCCCGCTCTACGCCGGCATGTCGAAGGGGGACGTCGACCTCTTCCTGGACTCCTGGCTGCCGGGCACCCACGAGGACTACTGGAAGCAGTACGGCGACAAGCTGGAGAAGGTCGGTACCTGGTACGACTCGGCGCCGCTGACGATCGCGGTGCCGGAGTACTCGCCGCTGCAGTCGCTCGACGACCTCAAGGGCAAGGGCGGCGCCTACGACGGCAAGATCGTCGGCATCGAGAAGAGCTCCGGCCTGTACCGGGTGTCGCAGGAGAAGATGCTCCCCGCGTACGGCCTCCAGGACGAGTACAAGGTGACGACGTCCTCGACGGCCGCGATGCTGACCGAGCTGAAGAAGGCCGTCGACGCCAAGAAGGACATCGTCGTCACGCTGTGGCGTCCCCATTGGGCGTACTCGAAGCTCCCCATCCGCGACCTGAAGGACCCGAAGGGCGCCATGGGCAAGCCGGACGGCGTCTACACGGTCGCTCGTGAGGGCTTCGGCAAGGACCAGCCCGAGGTCGCCGGCTGGCTGAAGAAGTTCAGGATGGACGACAAGCAGCTGGGGGACCTTGAGGACCTCATGGAGAACAAGTACAAGGGCAAGCCCGACCAGGCCGTGGACGAGTGGTTGAAGGCCAACCAGAGCTACGCCACGTCCACGACGGGCTGATCGTCCGGGAACGTTCCGAGCAGCAGAGGAAGGGCCGTCCGGCGATGCCGGGCGGCCCTTCGCCGCGGGAAGAGCGAGGTCAGCGTGCGAGGCTCACGCTGAACAGGATGGCGACAAGGCCGACACCGGTCGCGCAGAGCGTCATGACGCGTGGGTGGACGCTGTGCGCCTCGGGCAGGATCTCGGCGGCGGCCAGGTACAGCAGGACGCCGGCGAACGTCCCGAGGTAGGGCCCGAGAACGGCCTCCGGGACGGTCGCCAGCGTGCCGAGCGCGGCCCCTGCGACGGGGGCGACGGCGTCCGCGAACAGGAGCAGGACGGCGGGACGGCGGTCGGCGCGGTTCAGCGAGGCGGCGGTGAAGGTGTTGAATCCGTCGGCGAAGTCGTGTGTGATCACGGCCAGCGCCACGAAGGCGCCGACGTCCGTCCCGGACTGGAAGCCGAGGCCGATGCTGAGGCCGTCCACCAGGCTGTGCAGGACGAGCGCGGACGCCGCGACCAGCCCGCCCGAGCCCTCGCCGGCGCCCGCACCGGCGGACGCGCCGTGCATGTGGACGTGCGGAGCGTACTCGTCCTCGTGGGCGCGGTGGATCGCGACGGCCTGCTCGACGACGTGCAGCAGGACGAACCCGGCAGCGAAGCCGATCATCGGTGCGGGCACGCCGAATGGGCGGTGCCGCGTCATGTCCAGCGACTCGGGGATCAGGTCGAACGCGACGACGCCGAGCATCAGCCCGCCAGCCAGCCCGAGGACGAGGTGCCGCCGGTCGCGCACCCGCATCGCCGCGAGTCCGCCGGCGAGCGTCATCGCGAACGCGAGGACGGACACGAGCACGGCCATCCCCGTGTCTTACCAGGGAGCCCCCGTTCGGAACCTCGGGGGCGGCGCTGCATCCGCCGTGGGGAGGCGCCGTCCGCCCGGCGGGCACCCGCGGCCCCGGGTGCCGCCGGGCGGACGGCCGATCAGTTGCCGGTCGATCGGCGGTCAGCCGAAGGCGTTCTCGTCGACCACGCTGCCGGCGGGCGGACGCTTAACGTCCACCGGCTCCCCGTACGCGAGATACTCGATGCGGTTCCCTGGACCGCCGTCCAGGAGCAGCACGTACGGCTCTCCCTTTGTCGCCACCTGGATCTTTTCGTTGGCCGCACCGGTGAGGCTCAAGGCGGGCGTTGTCCCGACCGTCCCGGTCTCGCCCTTCTTCCATGTGTCCACGGACTTCACGGCCTCGTTGAAGATGCCCGTGCGGTCGGTGAACACCGCGATGTCCTTGAAGTCGGCGGAGCGGGTGGTCGTCTTGAGGTGCTTGCCGGAGAACACCTGCACCGCGCCCTTACCGCCGATCGACTTCCAGAACGCGTCGTTGCCCTTGAGGTAGATGTCCTTGCCGATCCGGGTGATCTCGACCCGCTGGTTGCCCTGCTGGAACCATCCGGTCAACTTGGTCTTCCCCGAGTAGCGGAAGTCGAGCGCGTACTTTTCGCCGCCGTCCTCGACGTTCCCTCGCATGCGCAGCGACTTCGCCGCGGCCGTCGCCTTGCGCGCCCGGGACAGGATGTCGGCGGCCCGCAGTTTCTCCACCCCGTTGGACGCCGCGGCGGCGGGACTGGTCGCCGAGCCCTTGGCGGGCACGGACGTCTTCTTCGATGTCGTCTCAGCCTTCTCCGCCGGGCCGCAGGCCGTCCCGAAGGCGATAACAAGGACGAGCGCGGCCGATGCTCGGCCGGCCCGCAGTCGGTGATGAGGCACCCGAGGTCCCCTCTCTCTTGCTACATAGGACATCGCCCCCGATGTCCAGAATGAGCCTGTTATAGGCGGGTGCCGGATCACTGTCGTTATGCTGCGGTCACTGCGTCCACGCTGCCGAACGGCTGCCAGGATGCTCGGGGGACAGTGAGCGGAGGTGGTCGCGCTGCCAGACGAAAGGCCTTCACTGCGCTTCGAGATCCTGGGCCGGACGGCCGCGTGGCGGGACGGACGGGAGCTCGACCTGGGGCCGGGCAAGCAGCGCGCGGTCCTCGCCGTCCTGCTGCTGACGCCCAACCGGCCGGTGTCGACGACGTCGATCGTGCGGGCGGTGTGGGGGGACGAGCCTCCCGACAACGGCGCGAACGTCGTCCAGAAGTACGTGGCCGGACTGCGCCGCGCGCTGGAGCCCGACCGTTCGCCGCGCGCTCCGGGACGGCTGCTCACGCTGACCGGTGCCGGATACGCGCTGAACGTCCCGGACGGGGGTCTGGACGCCGAGGTCTTCCAGGACCGGGTGCGCGCTGCCCAGGCCGTGCTCGCGGGCGGCGACGGGGCGCACGCGGAGGCGATGCTGCGCGAGGCGCTCGCGATGTGGCGTGGCCAGGCGCTGGCGGGCCTGAACGGCTCGTTCTTCGACGCCGCGCGGGACCGTCTTGAGGAGACGCGCGCGGCCGGGCTGGAAGCGTGCGCCGAAGCGGGGCTGGAATCGGGGGAGCACGCGCGGCTCGTCCCCGAACTGCTCCGGCTGGTCGCCGAGTTCCCGCTCCGGGAAGGCTTCCGCTACCTGCTGATGCTGGCGCTCTACCGGTGCGGCCGGCAGGCGGAGGCCCTCGCGGCCTACCGGGACGCACGCGACTTCTTCGCCGACGAGTTCGGCGTCGAGCCCGGCGAGCGCCTGCAGAACCTGCACCTCGGCATCCTGCGCTCCGACCCGTCGCTGGCCGCGCCGACCGCATCCGAACCGCCCGAGCCGGTCGAAGCGGCGGTCGAGGCAGGCGAGGCAGGCGACGATCCGCACGTGCCCTCCCCCGGCTTCGTCCCGCCCGATCCGCCGCTCGTTCCCCGTCCGGCACCCGCGCCCTCGGCGGACGTGATCCCGTCCGTCCCGATGGCCGCCCCCGCTCCCCCGGCTTCCGGCCCCCTTTACGGCGCGCCCGCCGTGGGCGCCGTCGCGGGCCATCACTTCGCCGGAAAGCACGCGGCCTGGCCGACGCAGTTCCAGGCGGGGCCGGCCGGGCGACGGATGGCGGGGCCGCTGCGCGCCGGGCTGCTCGTCCTCCCGATGATCAGCTTCGGGGTGGTGACCTGGGCGCTGATCGCCTACTACGCGGGACGGCGGCGGAGCCGGCGGCTCGCCGTGTCCGCCGCCGGCTACCTCGTGCTCTGGATCGGCTTCTTCGTCGGCGCCACGAGCAGCGACCCGGAACAGAGCACCGTCTGGGACGGGCCGATCCTCACGGCGCTGCTGGTCACCATGTTCGGCGGCGCCGTCCACCTCGCGATCCTCACCGCCGACGCGCACCCGGCCGCCGCACACGGAGCCGCCGCACACGGAGCCGCCGCACACGGAGGCGGCGGCGTGCCCGCCCTCGACGTCCAGCTGATCGAGCGGCGGGCCCGCCGGGAGCAGGCCCGGTCGCTGGCGGCGCACCATCCGTCGATCGCCCGCCGGCTCGGCATCGGACGTCCCGATCTGCCCCGCACGTTCGACGACGGCGGACTGGTCGACGTCAACTCGGCGCCCGAGCATCTGCTCGCCTCGCTGCCGGGCGTGGACCCCTACCACGCGAAGCTGATCGTGCTTGCCCGGACGGCCCACGGCCCGCTCGTCTCCGTGGACGACCTCGCGACCCGGGAGATCCTGCCCTACCAGGCGCTGTACGCCGTGCGCGACATGCTGATCGCGGTGCCGCCGGCCACCGACGCCGAACCCGTGGAACCGGCGTCGGGCACCTGAAACCCCGGCCGGGACGACCCCGGACAGGCGAGGACCCCCGGACAGGCGAAGAGGGGCCCCGAGCCGTAAAGCTCGGGGCCCCTTCTGCCTGCTACGTCCGGGGACGTCCACCGCCCTATTCGGCGGCGACGGCCTCCTTCTCGGGCGCGCGGCCCTCGCCCTTGATGGAGCGGATCAGGAGCTGGGAGACGTCCACGACCTCCAGCGACTCCTTGGCCGCGCCCTCGTTCTTCTTCTCGTTGATGGCGTCGCCCAGCATCACCAGGCAGAACGGGCAGGCGGTGGAGACGGTGTCGGGGTTGGTCTCCAGCGCCTCGTCCACGCGCTCGGTGTTGATGCGCTTGCCGATGCGCTCTTCCATCCACATCCGCGCGCCGCCGGCGCCGCAGCAGAAGCCGCGGTCCTTGTGCCGGTGCATCTCCTGGGTCTTGACGCCGGGGACGGTCGCCATGATGTCGCGCGGCTGCTTGTAGACCTTGTTGTGCCGGCCGAGGAAGCAGGGGTCGTGGTAGGTGATGTTCTCCTCGATCGGCGTGACCGGGGTGAGCTTGCCGCTCTCCACGAGGTGCGCGAGCAGCTGGGTGTGGTGGACGACCTCGTAGTTCCCGCCGATCTGCGGGTACTCGTTGGCCAGGGTGTTGAAGCAGTGCGGGCAGGTCGCCACGATCTTCTTCACGCCCGCGTCGTTCAGCGTCTCGACGTTCTGCTGGCCGAGCATCTGGAACACGAACTCCATGCCCAGGCGGCGGGCCGGGTCACCGGTGCACGCCTCCATCGGGCCGAGGACGGCGAACTTGACGCCCGCGATGTGCAGCAGCTCGGCGACGGCCTTGGTGGTCTTCTTGGCCCGGTCCTCCAGGGCGCCGGCGCAGCCGACCCAGAACAGGTACTCGGTGTCCTCGGAGACCTTGTCGTCGACGACCTCGACCTCGAAGTCCAGCTCCTCGATCCATTCGAGGCGCTTCATCTCGGACATGCCCCACGGGTTGCCCTTGTTCTCCAGGTTCTTCAGCATGACGCCGGCCTCGGACGGGAAGCTCGACTCGATCATGACCTGGAAGCGGCGCATGTCCAGGATGTGGTCGATGTGCTCGATGTCGACCGGGCACTGCTCCACGCAGGCGCCGCAGTTGGTGCACGACCACAGCACGTCGGGGTGGATGACCCCGTCCTCGCCGACCAGCTCCTTGTCCACCTGCATGGCGAGCTTCTGCTCGTCGGTGAACTGGCCGCGCGCCTCCTCCGAGGCGAGCATGTACGGCGCCTTGGCCAGCGCGTGGTCGCGCAGCTCCAGCACCAGCATCTTCGGCGACAGCGGCTTGCCGGTGTTCCAGGCCGGGCACTGCGACTGGCAGCGACCGCACTCGGTGCAGGTCGCCATGTCGAGGAAGCCCTTCCAGGTGAAGTCCTCGATCTTGCCGCGGCCGAAGACGTCCTCGTCGGGGTCGGCCTCCTCGAAGTCCAGCGGCTTGCCGCCCGACATCATCGGCTGCGCGGCGCCGAGGCCGTCCGGACGGCGCTTGAACATCACGTTCAGCGGCGCCAGGAAGATGTGCAGGTGCTTGGAGTGGACGACGAACACCAGGAAGACCAGCGCGACGCCGATGTGCAGCAGCAGCCCGACCGACTCCAGCACCTCCAGGGTGCCGTCGCCGATCCCGTCGAACAGGTTGCCGGTCAGGTGCGAGAAGTAGGCCGCCCCGCCGTAGCCGAAGTTGTCGCGGGCGACCTCCACGCCCCGGAAGAAGAACATCGTCCAGATCACGTTGAAGATCATGAACAGTGTGATCCAGGCGCCCGACAGGTGCGAGCCCTTGAACCGCGACTTGCGCCCGATCCGCTTCGGCGAGTTCTTCACCCGGATGGAGGTGAACACGATCAGGCCCACGAAGCACGCCAGGGCGATGGTGTCCTGGACGAACCCGATCGGCCCCCACGTCTGCAGGCCCGGGATGTGCGCCTCGAGCCCGAACAGCAGCTGGACGCCCGCCTCCAGGTAGACGGTCGCCAGCAGGAAGAACGCCCACATGACGGCGAAGTGCGCCGCGCCCGCCAGGGTCCACTTCAGCAGTTTGCGCTGCCCCAGGACTTCGACGGCCTGGCCCTCGACGGCCTTCTTGGGGTCACGCTTGACCTGGAGCGTCCGCTCGGGGTCGGGTTGCCCGCTCTTGGCGATGCCGTACAGGAACAGCACCCGCCGGGCGGCGAGCGCCAGAGCGACCGCCGTTGCGGCGAGCCCAATGACCAACGTGATCCAGAACACTGTTCCGTCCTCCTGGGGTACGGGTGCTGGCAGTCAGCGTAGGGCTCGCGAAAGACTGCTCTTCACCCGGGGCCCGAATACTACTCGGCAGTAGCTTATGCGTCACACGCCCTGGTCAACACATTCCAAGCCCCCTTCGGGGTCGTGGAGCCATCGGCCGGAGGCCGTGCCGCCCGTCATACCTTAGAGATTCGCGGTGCCGATGAGTATCGGCGGGTTCCCGAGTCCATATCACAGGACGCCGCCCGTCCAGGGCGATCCCGTCCACCGGTATGCCGAACGGAGGCTCCTGCAATGAACCCGACGCCAGATCTGGAACCCGCAGCCCAGCGCATGGCCACCCTGCTCGCCAACATCCCCGACCATCTGCTCGCCAACCCGACGCCTTGCGCCGACACCGCCCTGGGCGCGCTGATCGACCACGTGAACGGGCTGACCCTCGCCTTCACGTGGGCCGCCGCGAAGAAATCCCCGGACGGCGGGTCGCAGCCGCCGTCCGCCGACGCGTCCCGCCTCCCGCCGGACTGGCGCACCCTCGTCCCCGAGCGGCTCGACGCGCTCACCGCCGCCTGGCGCTCCCCGGACGCGTGGTCCGGCATGACGGCGGCCGGCGGCATCGACCTGCCCGGCGAGCAGGCCGGGAGGGTCGCGATGAACGAGCTGGTCGTGCACGGCTGGGACATCGCCCGCGCCACCGGCCAGCCCTACGAGGTCGGCGCCGACGAGATCGAGTCGTGCCTCGCCTTCGTCAGCCCGACGGTCGAGCAGAGCGACGGTAAAGGCGTCCCCGGCCTCTTCGGCCCCGCCGTGTCGATCCCCGATGACGCCCCGGCCCTGGACCGCCTGATCGCCCTGACCGGCCGCGACCCCTCCTGGACCCAAGACCAACCCTGACCGGCTCACCGCGCGGCAGGGCCTGCGGCCGTCAGACGCGCTCGAAGATGGCGGCGAGGCCCTGACCGCCGCCTATGCACATCGTTTCGAGGCCATAGCGGGCTTCGCGGCGGTGCATCTCGCGGGCGAGGGTGGCGAGGATGCGGGCGCCGGTCGCGCCGACAGGGTGGCCTAGGGAGATACCGGAGCCGTGGACGTTGACGCGATCCCAGTCGGCGTCCTTGAGGCCCCACTCGCGGGTGACCGCGAGGACCTGCGCGGCGAAAGCCTCGTTCAGCTCGATGAGGTCGATGTCGGCGAGGGTGAGTCCAGCGGCGTCCAGGGCCTTGGCGGTGGCGGGGACCGGGCCGATGCCCATCGTCTTGGGCGGCACCCCGGCGCGGCCCCACGAGACGAGCCGGACGAGGGGGCGCAGGCCCAGTTCGGCGGCACGCTCTGGCGTCGTGACGACGCAGACGGCGGCGGCGTCGTTCTGGCCGCTGGCGTTGCCGGCGGTCACCGTGGCCTGGTCGTCCTTCCTGCCGAGGACGGGACGCAGCTTCGCCAGGCTCTCGACGGTGGTGTCCGGGCGGGGGTGCTCGTCGGTGTCGACGACCGTGTCCCCCTTCCGCGACTTCACGGTCACCGGGACGATCTCTTCCGCGAACACGCCCGACCGCTGCGCGGCGACGGCGCGCTGATGGGAGCGGACGGCCAGCTCGTCCTGCTCCTGCCGCCCGATGCCGTACTCGCGGCGCAGGTTCTCGGCGGTCTCCAGCATGCCGCCGGGCACCGGGTGGTTGACGCCGCCAGCGGTGACGCGGCCCTGCGCGAGCGCGTCGTGCAGTTCGAGGGACGGCCCGCTGACGCCCCAGCGGGCCCGCGTCGTGTAGAACGGCGCGCCGCTCATGCTCTCCGCGCCGCCCGCAATGATCACGTCGCTGACGCCGGTCTGGATCTGCATGGCCGCGTCCAGGACCGCCTGCAGCCCGGACCCGCAGCGCCGGTCGAGCTGCGTGCCGCCGACGGAGACGGGCAGCCCGGCGTCCAGCGCGGCGACGCGTCCGATCGCGGGGGCGTCGGACGTCGGGTAGCAGTGGCCGAGGACCACCTCGTCGATCGCGTCGCCGGGCAGGCCGGTGCGCTCGACCAGCGCGCGGATGGCGGTGGCGGCGAGCTCGACGGGCGGGACGGTCTTCAGCGTCCCGCCGAACCGGCCGATCGGGGTACGCAGCGGCTCGCAGATCACCGCGTCGCGCATGATGGGCTCCTCATGCTCTGGTATCGGGCACTTCGCAGGCTACGACCCCGGTTCGGGAGGGCGGCCCCGGGGCTCGCAGTGCCGGAGGGTTGAATGCACGGAGCGGACGACGGCGAGGAGGCGACGGTGGAGCAGTGGGCGCGGCAGGTGACGACGATCCGGGTGATCGGCACCGGGGCGATGGGGCGCGGGATCGCGCAACTCGCCGCGGCGGGCGGGCTGAGCGTCGAGCTGGCCGACATCCGGATGGAGGCCGTGGTCAGCGCGGCCGAGCACATCGGCGGCATGTTCGACAAGCTCGTGAGCAAGGGACGGATGACCGCCGAGGAGGCGGCGGCCGCCAAGGGACGGTTGCAGCCGGTCGGGGAGCCGCTCACCCCCTTCCAGAACTGCGACCTCGTGGTCGAGGCCGTCCGGGAGGACATGGACACGAAGCGGAAGCTGTTCGCGTCCCTGGAAAAGGTGTGCCCGAAGCACACGATCCTGGTGACCAACACCAGTTCGCTGCCTGTGACGGCCATCGCGGCCGCTCTGGAGGATCCGTCCAGGGTGGCGGGGCTGCACTTCTTCAATCCGGTGCCGCTGATGCGCCTTGTAGAGGTGATTCCGGGAGCGCGCACGGCGGAGTGGATCCCGGCCGCGCTCGCCGACCTCGTCCGGCGTCTCGGGCACGAACCGGTGCTCGCGCCGGACGCACCCGGGTTCCTCGTCAACCACGCTGGGCGCGGCCTCGGGACGGAGGCCCTGCAGATCCTGTCCGAAGGGGTCGCCGAGCCAGTCGACATTGACCGCATCGCGCGGGACGTCCTCGGCCTCAAGATGGGCCCCTGCGAGCTGCTCGACCTCACCGGGATGGACGTCTCGCACCCCGTCATGGAGTCCATCTGGACGGGGTTCTACGGGGAGCCGCGGTTCCGTCCGTCCAGGATCGGGCAGGCGCGCATGGATGCTGGTCTGCACGGACGCAAGACGGGCGAGGGCTTCTACAAGTACGTGGACGGTGCCAAGCAGGAGCCACCGGAGGTCACGGTCGCGGCGGTGGAGCCGCGCCCAGTGTGGGTGCACGGGGACGTCCGTGAAGGGCTTGGTGCGCTGCTTTCCACCTCGGGGGTGGAGGTCGAATCCGGGGACGAGCCGTCCGATCGGGCCGTCGTGCTCGTCGCGCCACTCGGGCAGAGCACGGTCGGCGCCGCCCAGGGGCTTCCGGTGGAGCGCACCTTGGGCGTTGATCCGCTCGGTGATTTCTTCACCCGCCTGACCGTGATGGTGCATCCGAACCTCGACAAGGATGCGGGCCGCGCCGGTCTCGCCGCCCTCGCGGCGACGGGACGTTCGGTGACCGTCGTCCGCGATGCGCCCGCCCCCGTGGCTCAGCGGCTCCTCGCCTCGATCGTGAACGTGGGCTGCGGCATCGCCGAGCAGCGGCTCGCCGGTCCGCAGGACATCGACACCGCCGTCCGGCTCGGTCTCGGCTACCCGCGCGGCCCGCTGGAGTGGGGCGACCACGAGGGCGCCGACCGCGTCCTGCGGATCCTGCGTGGGCTGCACGAGACCACCGGCGACCCCCGCTACCGCCCGAGTACCTGGCTGGCCGAACGCGCCGCGCTCGGTCTCCCCCTCACCGAGACCGGCACGGCCCCGTCCGACCTCCTCCGTTGAGTTGTGGCGTGTCGCCTCCGTACAGCCACACACATGAGGGCGACACGCCACGAGTCAACGCTTGCGGGGCACGGTCAGGTCGGCGTCCGTCCGCCGTTCGTCAGAGTTTCCAGCCAGGGCCGCCGTCGGCCGGCCGGCCGGTGTCGTTCTGCGGGGTGTACCCCACCCGCAGTGGTCGTTCGGTCTTCGGTACCTCGAAGGGGATCCAGTCTCGGACGCACTTGCCCGCCTTCACGTACCTGTTGGACGGGTAAAGCCGCACTGTGAACCAGTCCTGGCCCACGGTCTCCATCGGCGAGATGGCCGTGGAGCCGCGGTAGACGAGCTTCCACTCCTTCCAGCCCAGTGTTTCGACGCTGGGAGTGCGGTCGACGCAGATCCTGACGTCCAGCCCGGCGTACACGCGTCCTGGGCCGGGTGGGACGCCCCGGCCCGGGCGAGGCCGCAAAGGCTGGCGGTACGCGAGCACGGTGACCCTGGTCTGACTCTGCGGGCCGTTCGTGGCCGTCACCGTCTCTCCCAGCCGCACCGGCTCCCGCGGGGACGGCGCCGGGGTGGTGCTCGTGGAGCGAGGCGACGACGACCGGTCCGCAGGGCGGGGCTCGGCGGAGGACCGGCAGGCGGCGAAGGTGGCGGCACCCACCACGAGCAGGGCCGTCCAGACGAAGAGCCGCGGCCTCGGGAAGCTGTCGTTCACCGGGTCAGCATGCCCGCCCGCGACGTCCCTGGCCGACCGATTTGCCGGTTCCGGCCTTTCGCGGCGGCCTCGCCGCCACCCGTCCCCGCCCTCCTCCGTGCGGCGGATGTCCCGTCCTCCGCCCGGACGGTCTCTTCCCGGCGGGCGCGCCTGCGGGAACCGGAATAGGTTGCTCAATCGTCCTGTTGTAGAGGTCGTCAGCAAAGTTGAGTGAGGTCCGCTCAAGTCATTTGACAAGCGAGCGGGATCCGGGCAACCTTGCCGACAGAGAAGACGAACCGGCCGCGCCCTGGGGGCGACCGGGGCTGCGATAGCGACGAAGAACGACGGAGGACGAGAACATGGCACGTGCGGTCGGCATCGACCTCGGGACGACCAACTCGGTCGTCGCGATTCTGGAGGGCGGCGAGCCCACCGTCATCGCGAACGCGGAGGGGTCGCGGACCACGCCGTCCGTCGTCGCCTTCGCCAAGAACGGCGAGGTTCTGGTCGGCGAGGTCGCCAAGCGCCAGGCGGTCACCAACGTCGACCGGACCATCCGGTCGGTCAAGCGCGAGATGGGCACCGACTGGAAGACCAAGATCGACGACAAGGACTTCAACCCGCAGCAGGTCAGCGCGTTCGTGCTGCAGAAGCTGAAGCGGGACGCCGAGTCCTACCTGGGCGAGACCATCACCGACGCGGTGATCACGGTTCCCGCCTACTTCTCCGACCACCAGCGGCAGGCCACCAAGGAGGCCGGCCAGATCGCGGGCCTGAACGTCCTGCGCATCATCAACGAGCCGACCTCGGCGGCGCTCGCCTACCACCTGGAGAAGGAGAACGAGGCCACCATCCTGGTCTTCGACCTCGGCGGCGGCACGTTCGACGTCTCCCTGCTGGAGGTCGGCGACGGGGTGGTCGAGGTCAAGGCCACCAGCGGCGACAACCACCTGGGCGGCGACGACTGGGACAACAAGATCGTCGACTGGCTGGTCGAGAAGTTCAAGAACGCCAACGGCGTCGACCTGTCCAAGGACAAGATGGCGCTGCAGCGGCTGCGCGAGGCCGCGGAGAAGGCGAAGATCGAGCTGTCCGGTTCGTCCGAGACGCAGATCAACCTGCCGTACATCACGGCGTCCAGCGAGGGCCCGCTGCACCTGGACGAGAAGCTCACCCGCGGCGAGTTCCAGCGGATGACCTCCGACCTGCTCGACCGGACCAAGGCGCCGTTCCAGTCGGTGCTGAAGGACGCCGGCATCACCGTCGACAAGATCGACCAGGTCGTCCTGGTCGGTGGTTCGACCCGGATGCCCGCGGTGTCCGAGCTGGTCAAGGAGCTGACCGGCGGCAAGGAGCCGAACAAGGGCGTCAACCCCGACGAGGTCGTCGCGATCGGCGCCAGCCTCCAGGCCGGCGTGCTCAAGGGCGAGGTCAAGGACGTCCTGCTGCTGGACGTGACCCCGCTGAGCCTCGGCATCGAGACCAAGGGCGGCATCTTCACCAAGATCATCGAGCGGAACACCACGATCCCGACCAAGCGGTCGGAGACGTTCACCACCGCCGACGACAACCAGCCGTCCGTGGAGATCCAGGTCTACCAGGGCGAGCGCGAGATCGCCGCGTACAACAAGAAGCTCGGCACCTTCCAGCTCACCGGTCTGCCGCCGGCGCCGCGCGGCGTCCCGCAGATCGAGGTCACCTTCGACATCGACGCGAACGGCATCGTGAACGTCAGCGCGAAGGACCAGGGCACCGGCCGCGAGCAGTCGATGGTCATCACCGGAGGCAGCGCGCTGCCGAAGGAGGACATCGAGAAGATGATGCGCGACGCCGAGGACTACGCCGAGGAGGACCGCAAGCGCAAGGAGGAGGCCGACGTCCGCAACCAGGCCGACACCCTCGCGTACTCGACCGAGAAGTTCCTGCGGGAGAACGACGAGAAGGTCCCCGCGGAGCTGAAGACCGAGGTGAACGACGCGGTCGCCGAGGTGAAGAAGGCCCTGGACGGCACCGACGTCGACGCCATCAAGGGCAGCGCCGAGAAGCTCGCGCAGATCAGCCAGAAGATGGGCGCGGCGATGTACGCGCAGAACCCCGAGGGCGCCCAGGCCGGTGCCGAGGACCACGGTCCGACGGCCGACGCGCAGGGGCCGCAGGACGACGAGGTCGTCGACGCGGAGATCGTGGACGAGGACAAGCCGAAGGAGGAGGGCCGATGACCGCAGCGAAGCGAGGATCGTCGGCACTCCCCTCCGGGGGTCTGGGGGTCGCCCCCCGGATAGGTGGTGCATCGTGACGTCCGCCCCTGACGAGGGCGAGGAGAAGGAGGGCCCGGTGATCCGCGACAAGCGGCGCATCGATCCCGAGACGGGGGAAGTCCGGGCGCCGGCGGCGGAGTCGCCGGCACCGGAGGCCCCGGCCGGGGGCGCCGACAAGGCGGGCGCGGCCTCCGACGAGGAGGTCTCCTCGCTCAAGACCCAGCTGACGGAACGTCTCGCCGACCTCCAGCGGCTGAAGGCGGAGTACGACAACTACCGCAAGCGCGTCGAGCGCGACCGGGTCGCGGTCCGTGAGCAGGCCCTCGGGCAGGTGCTGTCCGAGCTGCTCCCGGTGCTGGACGACATCGGCCGTGCCCGTGACCACGACGAGCTCACCGGCGGGTTCAAGTCCGTCGCGGAGAGCCTGGAGGCGGTCACCGGCAAGCTCGGCCTGGAGCGGTACGGCGAGAAGGGCGAGCCCTTCGACCCGACCGTGCACGAGGCGCTCATGCACACCCACTCGGCGGACGTGACCGAGACGAGTGTCGTGGACGTCCTCCAGCCCGGCTACCGGATCGGCGAGCGCGTCCTGCGGGCCGCGCGCGTCGCGGTGGCCGACCCCGACCCGGACGCCGCCGCCGGCGAGGCCGACGGCGAGCCGGGCGACGACGGCGAATGAGCCCTTCGGGGCCCGCCCCGCGGGGCGGGCCCCGAAGGGGGGCATGAAGACATGTGGCAAGTGGCGATAGCAGAAGGCGGGGCGCCGTGAGCACCAAGGACTACCTGGAGAAGGACTACTACAAGGTCCTCGGTGTCGCCAAGACGGCCTCGCAGGAGGAGATCAAGAAGTCCTACCGGAAGCTGGCGCGCAAGTACCACCCGGACGCGAACAAGGGCGACAGCGACGCCGAGGACCGCTTCAAGGAGGTCTCCGAGGCCTACGACGTCCTGTCGGACGAGAAGCGCCGCAAGGAGTACGACACCGTCCGGTCGATGCCGGGCGGGTTCCGCGGCCAGCAGGGCGGCGGGTTCGGCTTCGACCTCGGCGACCTGTTCGGCCAGGGCGGCACCGGGACGCAGACGGGCGGCGCGGGAGAGCGCATCGGCGACCTGTTCGGCGGCCTGTTCGGCCGGGGCGGCGCGGGCACCCGCACGACCGGCACGCGGCGCGCGCGGCGCGGCTCGGACGTCGAGACCGAGGTGACGCTGTCGTTCGGCCGCGCGATGAACGGCGTGACCGTCCCGCTCAAGCTGACCAGCGAGGCGGCGTGCGACAGCTGCCGCGGGACGGGCGCGAAGGCCGGCACCGTGCCGCGGGTGTGCCCGAACTGCGAGGGCACCGGGCACGAGACCCGCAACCTCGGCAACTTCGGCTTCCAGGAGCCGTGCAAGGAGTGCCGCGGCCGGGGCCTCGTCGTGGACGACCCGTGCCCGATCTGCCACGGCAGCGGCCGCGCGACCGGCACCCGGACGATCCAGGCCCGCATCCCGGCGGGCGTCGCGAACGGGCAGAAGATCAGGCTGAAGGGCAAGGGCGCCCCCGGCGAGAACGGCGGCCCGGCCGGCGACCTGTACGTGAACATCAAGGTGCTTCCGCACCCGGTGTTCGGGCGCAGCGGCGACAACCTCACGCTGACCGTCCCGGTGACGTTCCCCGAGGCGGCGCTCGGCGCCGAGATCCGGGTGCCGACGTTCCAGGGGCAGCCCGTCACGCTGAAGCTGCCGGAGGGCACGCCCAACGGCCGCAAGTTCCGCGTGAAGGGCCGCGGCGCGACGCGGCGCGACGGCACGAAGGGCGACATGCTCGTCACCGTCGACGTCCACGTCCCGCAGAAGCTCGACGAGCAGACGCGCGAGGCCCTCGCGAAGCTCCGCGCGGCGGGCGGCGGCGAGGAACTGCGCGCCGACGTCCTCCAGCAGGCCAGGCAGGACTGAGGCCATGAGCGGGCGGGGAGTGAGCCATGAGCACTGATCCCTTCGGCGACGACACTCCGGTCTACGTGATCTCGGTGGCGGCGCAGCTGTCCGGGCTGCATCCGCAGACGCTGCGGACCTACGACCGGCTGGGCCTCGTGTCCCCCGGCCGGACGGCGGGCCGGGGCCGCCGCTACTCGATGCGCGACATCCTGATGCTCCGCGAGATCCAGCGGCTCTCGCAGGACGAGGGCATCAACCTGTCCGGCATCAAGCACATCCTGGAGCTGCAGCGCGACAACGTGCGGCTCCGCGAGGAGCTCGGCAAGGCGCACGCCGCGCTGGAGGAGCTCGCCAAGGAACTCGAATCGACCCGGTCCGTCGCGGCGCGGCTGGCGCAGCATAGGCGGCACGGCGAGTCGACCGGCACTCCCGGCAACGATCTCGTGCCGATCAGGCACACGAGCGTCGTCGTCTGGCGCGAACGCAACTCCGACTGAACACGGCACAACTCCGACCGAACACAGCGCAACCCCGACTCCACACCGGCAACTCCGACTCACCACATCGCGACACAGATCGAGCACAGCACTTTCACGGGGACGGAACATGGACTACAAGCTGACGCAGAAGAGCCAGGAGGCGGTGTCGGTCGCGGTCCGCAGGGCGGCGGCCGAGGGACACCCCGAGGTCGAGCCGGAGCACCTGCTGGTGTCGCTGATCGCGCTGCCGGACGGGACGGCGGTGCCGCTGCTGGAAGCGGTCGGCGCCGACTGGCAGACGATCCGGCGCCGGGCCGAGGAGCAGCTCGCCGCCAAGCCCAGGGCGCAGGGGTCGACGGTGTCGTCCCCGCGGCTGGCGGCCCAGCTCCAGCGGTCGATCAACACGGCGGCGAACCGGGCGCAGCAGCTGGAGGACGAGTACGTCTCGACCGAGCACCTGCTGGTCGGGCTCGCGGCCGACGGCGGCCCCGCGGCGGGCCTGCTGAAGGAGTTCGGCGCGACGCCGCAGGCGCTGCTGGACGCGTTCGAGAAGGTGCGCGGCCACGCCCGCGTCACCAGCGAGAACCCGGAGGGCACCTACCAGTCGCTGGAGAAGTACGGCGTCGACCTGACGGCGGCGGCCCGCGACGGCCGGCTCGACCCCGTCATCGGCCGCGACGCGGAGATCCGCCGGGTCGTCCAGGTGCTGTCGCGCCGGACGAAGAACAACCCGGTGCTCATCGGTGAGCCCGGCGTCGGGAAGACGGCCGTCGTGGAGGGCCTGGCGCAGCGCATCATCGCGGGCGACGTGCCGGAGTCGCTGCGCGGCAAGAAGCTCGTCTCGCTGGACCTCGGCGCGATGGTCGCGGGCGCGAAGTACCGCGGCGAGTTCGAGGAGCGGCTGAAGGCCGTCCTGAACGAGATCAAGCAGAGCGAAGGGCAGATCGTCACGTTCATCGACGAGCTGCACACCGTCGTCGGGGCGGGCGCGGCCGAGGGCGCGATGGACGCCGGCAACATGCTGAAGCCGATGCTGGCGCGCGGCGAGCTGCGCATGATCGGCGCGACGACGCTGGACGAGTACCGCGAGCGCATCGAGAAGGACCCGGCCCTGGAGCGCCGGTTCCAGCAGATCTTCGTCGGCGAGCCCACGGTCGAGGACTCGATCGCGATCCTGCGCGGGCTGAAGGGCCGCTACGAGGCGCACCACAAGGTGCAGATCAACGACTCGGCGCTGGTCGCGGCGGCGACGCTGTCGGACCGCTACATCACCTCCCGGTACCTGCCGGACAAGGCGATCGACCTGGTGGACGAGGCCGCGTCCCGGCTGCGCATGGAGATCGACTCCCGTCCGGTGGAGATCGACGAGCTGCAGCGCTCGGTGGACCGGCTGAAGATGGAGGAGCTGAACCTCGCCAAGGAGACCGACGAGGCGTCCCGGCAGCGGCTCGACCGGCTGCGCAAGGACCTCGCCGACAAGCAGGAGCACCTCACCGGCCTCGTCGCCCGCTGGGACAAGGAGAAGGCGAGCCTGAACCGGGTCGGCGAGATCAAGGAGACGATCGACCAGCTGCGCGGCGAGGCGGAGCGCGCCCAGCGCGACGGCGACCTGGAGACGTCCGCGCGGCTCACCTACGGCGAGATCCCGGCGCTGGAGAAGCAGCTGGAGGAGGCGTCGGAGGCGGCCGAGAACCGCGACGCGATGGTCAAGGAGGAGGTCGGCCCGGACGACGTCGCCGACGTGGTCGCGTCCTGGACGGGCATCCCGGCGGGACGCCTCCTGGAGGGCGAGACGGCGAAGCTGCTCCGCATGGAGGAGGAGCTCGGCCACCGCCTGATCGGGCAGGAGGCCGCCGTCCGCACCGTGTCGGACGCGGTGCGCCGCGCCCGCGCGGGCATCTCCGACCCGGACCGTCCGACCGGCTCGTTCCTGTTCCTCGGCCCGACCGGAGTCGGCAAGACCGAGCTGGCGAAGGCGCTCGCGGAGTTCCTGTTCGACGACGAGCGGGCGATGACCCGCATCGACATGAGCGAGTACTCCGAGAAGCACAGCGTCGCGCGGCTGGTCGGCGCGCCGCCCGGATACGTCGGCTACGAGGAGGGCGGGCAGCTCACCGAGGCCGTCCGGCGCCGCCCGTACTCGGCGGTCCTGCTGGACGAGGTGGAGAAGGCGCATCCCGAGGTCTTCGACATCCTCCTCCAGGTGCTGGACGACGGCCGCCTGACCGACGGCCAGGGCCGCACGGTCGACTTCCGCAACACGATCCTGATCCTGACGTCCAACATCGGGTCGCAGTTCCTCGTCGACCCGACGCTGGAGAACGGGGCCAAGAAGGAAGCGGTGTGGGGCGCCGTCCGGGACTCGTTCAAGCCGGAGTTCCTGAACCGCCTCGACGACGTGATCCTCTTCGACGCGCTGTCCACGAGCGAGCTGACCCGCATCGTCGACCTCCAGGTCGACAAGCTGGCCGAGCGGCTCGCCGACCGGCAGCTGACGCTGACCGTCACGCCGGGCGCCCGCGAGTGGCTGGCGCTGACCGGCTACGACCCGCTGTACGGGGCACGGCCGCTGCGCCGCCTCGTCCAGACGGCGATCGGCGACCAGCTCGCCCGCGAGCTGCTGTCCGGCGATGTCCGCGACGGCGACGAGGTCGTGGTCGACCTGGACGAGGCCGCCGACAAACTGACCGTCCAGCCGAAGAGCGGCCTGACGCTCACGAAGTGATGCGTTCGACGTGATTCGACGGGCCGGCGCGTCGCGCCGGCCCGTCGTTTCGCGGTTGCTCAGGGGATGGAGGTCGCGGTGTCGGCCGCTGGGAGGGTCAGCTCGAAGCGGCATCCCACGGTGGTGTTGCGGACCGAGACGTGCCCGGTGTGGGCTTCGGTGATGCCGCGTACGATCGCCAGCCCCAGTCCCGCGCCGGTGTCGCCGAGGCGGCCTTGCCGCGCGGCGGTGCCGCCATCGGGGGCCGGAGCGGCGAGCGGGGTGCGGGCCTGGCCGCCGCGCCAGCCGGTGTCGAACACGCGGGACAGGTCCGGTTCAGGGATGCCGCCGCAGGCGTCCTCGACCGCGAGCACGACCAGTTCGCCGTCGCGGTGCGCGCTCACCGTGACGGTGCCGTCGGCCGGTGTCGCGCGGATGGCGTTGACCAGCAGGTTCCCCAGCGCCCGAGTGATGCCTTGCCCGTCGGCCCGGACCGGCAGGGGCGCGATGCCCCCGTCGCGCAGCCGTACCCGGTGCTGTTCGGCGAGCGGCCGGGCGGTGGCGATGGCGTCGTCCACCAGGTCGTAGATCGAGACCCGGGCCAGGGCCAGTTCCAGGGACCCGGCCTGGATCCGGGATAGTTCGAACAGGTCGTCGACCATGCCCGACAGCCGTTCCGCCTCGGCGCGGATGCGGGCGTGGTAGCGGCCGGGTTCGGTGGCGATGCCGTCCTCCAGAGCCTCGGCCATCGCACGCAGCCCCGCCAGCGGCGTGCGCAGATCGTGGGAGATCCACGCGATCAGGTCCCGGCGAGAGGCGTCCAGCGCCCGCTCGCGCTCCTGCGCCGCCTTCAGCCGGGCGCCGGCCTCCTCCAGGGCGGCGGCGAGCGCGGCGAGTTCGGCGATGGGCGGATCGCCCGGGGGCACGAACCCCGCCTCGCTGCCCACGGCCCGCGCCGCGACCGCCAGGTCCCTGCTGCCCGCGGCGATCCGTCCCCCGAACAGTAGCGCGGCGCCCAGGGAGAACGAGCCCGACACCGCGACCACGATCAGGACCACCTGGAAGTCGTGCCCGGACAGGAACATCTCCAGCGCCACCGCGATCGTGCCCGCCGCCATCGCGACCACGGCGAGCGCCGCGACGGCGAACATCGACAACACCACCGAACGACGGCGCAGCAGGGGGACGGCGGGAGCCGCGAGCACCCCGGTGAACAGGGCGCCCAGCGCCGCCAGCCGCACGATGAGCAGGACCTCGGTCATGAGCCGGGCGCCCCGTCGGCGGGCGGGTCGAAACGGTAGCCCGCACTCCACACCGTGCAGATGAGCTTGGGTGCCGCCGGGTCGTCCTCGACCTTCTCCCGCAGCCGCCGCACGTGGACGGTGACGGTCGAGGCGTCACCGAAATCCCATCCCCACACCTGCCGCAGCAGTTCTTCGCGCGAGAACACCCGGCCCGGATGGCGCAGCAGGAAGACCAGCAGGTCGAACTCGCGCGCCGTCAGCGCCAGCCGCCGACCGCCGCGCACGGCGTGCCGCGCCGCGGGATCGACGACCAGGTCGCCGGCCCGTAGCGGTGCCGGTGCGGCCGCGGGGGGTGGAGCTTCGGCGCGGCGCAGCACCGAGGCCACCCGCAGAACCAGTTCGCGGGGACTGAACGGCTTGGACACGTAGTCGTCGGCGCCCAGTTCGAGCCCCAGGATCCGATCGGCCTCCTCATTGCGCGCGGTGAGCATCACCACCGGCACCGGCGGGCCGTCCTGGGCCCGCAGCCAGCGGCACACCTCCAGGCCGTCCAGGCCGGGCAGCATCAGGTCCAGGACGACCAGCCGGGGCCGCAGCGCCGCGGCCGCGTCCAGGGCGGCGAGGCCGTCGGCGGCATGCGCGACCTGGTACCCGGCGCGGGTGAGGTATCCGGTGACGACCTCGGCGACGGTCGGGTCGTCCTCCACGACCAGGACGTGGCCGGCGGTGGGACGGGGGTTCAAGGGATCAGCTCTTCACGGGGGAGAGATCGGCGGCTCCGAAGGAGACCGAGAAACGTTTGCACCAGATCACGGCGCTACGGAACCCGGAGGTATCAGTATCGGCCGGGACGGCGTAGTTCTGGTCGCCGAGGTTGCCCTTGAGCTTGCCCAGTTCGACCGCGCCCTTCCCGAGTCCCTGCCGCACCGCCCCGGCGGACCTGGTCGACAGGTAGACCCGCACGTCCGGTCCTTCGGAGGTGCGCAGGTCCTCCAGGCGCAGGACCTGGCCGCCGCCTGCGAGCCGAATCGTGCGGGCCGTGCCGCTGGTGTCGTGGTCGTGGCTGACGAAACGGCCCTTGGCGAGATCGCCGGGCGGGACCGCTTCCCGCTCCGGGGCCGTCGCATCCCCAGAGGCGCTCGGCAGGGCCTCGGCCACCGTGGTGTCAGTGAACGCCTTCCAGGGCTGGAACAGGTAGAGCCCGGCGCCGGCGGCGACCACCAGCACCATCACCACGACGGCAACGGCAGAACGAGACATCGGTTCTCCAGACAGTGACGTGCGGGGCACCGCTATCGGCCGCCCCCGGTCACGTTCCAGCCAACACGGCGTCCCCTCCGCCGGCGTACCGCTGGCGCGTTTCGTAAGAAACCGGTAAGGGACGACGGCGTCATCGTCGGCACGGCCTCACCTCGCGCCTACCTGCTCAATACCCCACGACTGACGGCGCGGCCCGTCCACCGCCTGCACGACGGTGGACGGGCCGCTCACCGCGCCCTCACACCTCCAGGTTCTCCTCGATGTCGCGTAGGCGGTGCCGGGCCAGGGCCAGGTTGGCGCGGGACCGGTCGAGGGCCATGTAGAGGAAGAGCCCCTTGCCCTTGCGGCCGGTCACCGGCCGGATGACGTGGTACTGGCCGGAGAGGGTGATGAGGATGTCCTCGATCTCCTCCTTGAGGCCGAGCTGCTCCATCGTGCGGAGTTTCGCCCGCACCACCTCGGTGTTGCCCGCCGCGGCGACCTGCAGGTCGAGGGCCTTGGAGCTGCCGAGGTGCCCGAGGGCCATGCCGCTGTTGAAGTCGACGACGGCGGCGCCGACGGCCCCGTCGATCGACATCATGTCCTTCAGCGAGAGGTCGAGGTTGGACATGCGTGTTCCCCTTCCGATTCGTGATCTACGTACGGCGCGTGCCTGAGAGATGCGCGGCGATCGCGCGGGCGGCAGGACGCGACTCCAGGTGGAGCCGGCCCACGTTGACGGTCGGTCCTGTGAGGACGGTGAGGGACGCGGTCGGGCCGGCGGCGTAGATGACCACGTAGCCGTCCACCCCGCGGATCACCACCTCGTGGAAGGCGCCGCCGTGCGCGGTCTGCGCGATCCGGTGCGCGAGGGACAGGCCCGTCGCCGTCACCGCCGCCATCCCGGACGGTTCGACCGATTCGGGCAGGTCCCGCGCGATGAGCAGCCCGTCCGCCGACGCGACCAGGCTGCCGGTGAGCTGCGGGACGCGTGCCCGCAGTCCGCGCAGCTCCGCCACCACCTCGGTCTCGGGGACCCGCGCCGCCGTCCCCGCCCCCGCTCGTTTCGCCACCTTCGTCAGCCTTTCGATCAAACGCTTCGGCCCCGCGGTCGTCGGCACGGTCAGCCGAGCTCCACCAGCGCCGTCCGGAGCCGGTCGAGCAGGTCGTGGTCGGGCGGCGCCCACTCCACCGGGATCTCGCTCCGGCTCGGGCGGACGCCGGGGACGTGCGGCGGGTCGGTCCGCACCAGCGAGGCCGCGGCGAGCCCGCGGACCGCGAGCAGGCAGCCGAACGCCGTCCGGCCGAGGTCGCGGGCCAGCCGCGCGGGTGTGCGCCGGTCGTCGGCGTTGAGCAGGATCTCCGCCTGGACGCCGGTCAGGATGACGCGCTGCCGCCGGACGCGCCGGACCGGCACGACGGGCGCGACGTCCACGCCGCCGTCCGGCCAGGCCGCGTCCAGGCGGGCGCGGCGCCGGCGCTGCTCGTGCACGAGCGTCGCCACGGTGATGCGCCGGGGGCGGCCGCTCGGCGGCCCCTCGGTGAACACCGGCTCGGCCGCCGAGCCGAGGAGGAAGTAGGCGGCGTCGAACATCGCGAGCAGCGCCGGCAGTTCGGTGTCGGGCCCGCCGGGCCCGGGCACGTGCCGGCTCTCGGCGTGGGCGACGGCGCCGCGCTCGACCTGGAACGCCCCGTCGTCGCCGACGCGGAGCACGCCGGTACGCCTTTCCCGCTCCAACTCGGCGAGGATTCCGGGAATGTCGCGGCCCGTCATGTCAGCCGTCCGCCATTTCTCGGACGAGGCCCTCCATGCGCAGGCGTGCGAGCGCGAGATTGCCATTTTCCCGGTCGAGCAACAAATGCACGACGAGATGCCCGTCGAGGTCGGCTCCCGACAGGACCAGCAGGTGATATCCGTCCGTTCCGCAAACGATGATCTCCTCGACGTCGTCGCCCGCCGCGGTGGCGCTGAGCGCCGGTGATGCGAGCACCGCGCGGACCACGTCGGTCGCGCCGGCCGCGTCCTCGTGCTGGTCGACCAGGTCCTCCCGGCCCGCCGCGGCCACGGCGAGCCCGCTGGCGCAGTCGATCAGGGTCACCCGCTGCGCCCCCGGGATCGTCATCATCCGCGCAAGGCGGTCGTCAATCCGCACCCATCCCCCCACCGAATGAGAGTTGCAGTAACTCGACCATAGCCAGAATTTTGCGCCTTGCACCACGAAAGAGTTAAACCCCCACGAGATCGTCCGAGTGGGGTATGAATACCACCGAGTATGCGGACCGGTCAGCGCCCTTATAGCGCTAAGGGCCGCGGAATCGGGCCGCCCTGCCCAGCCCATTCCGGCGCACCCACAACCTCCGCCCGTCCGCCATGACCACGGCGGCGGGGGGCGGCGGGCGGCCCAGCCGGTTACGCCGTGAGCGTGCGGACGTTCCGTATAGAACGTACAGAAGGCAGAGTTCTACGCATGAGGCTTCTGATGCTGGGCGGGACGGAGTTCGTCGGACGGGCCATCACCGAGGACGCCCTGGCGCGCGGGTGGGACGTGACGGTTTTCCACAGGGGACGCCACGCGCCGCCCGAAGGCGTCCGGTCCTTGCACGGCGACCGCACTGCCGAGGGCGGCCTCAAAGCGCTCCAAGGCGGGAAATGGGACGCGGTCGTCGACACCTGGTCGGGAGCACCGTCCGCCGTCCGCGACGCCGCCCGGCTGTTGGGCGAGGCGGGGCGGTACGTCTACATCTCCAGCCGTTCGGTCTACCGGTTTCCCACGCCGCTCGGGCTCGCGGAAGACGCCGAGGTGGTGGACGGCTCCCCAGACGACGGCGACGTCGACTACGCGGCGGCCAAGCGCGGCGGAGAACTGGCAGCGCTCGACGTATTCGGGGACAAGGCGCTGCTGATGCGAGCCGGTCTCATTCTGGGCCCCTACGAGAACATCGGAAGGCTCCCATGGTGGCTGACGCGCATCGCTCAAGGCGGTCGGGTTCTGGCACCGGGCCCACGCGACGGCGGCTTGCAGTACATCGACGTCAGGGACCTCGCCACGTGGACTCTGAATGCGGTCGAACAAGAACTTGCCGGCCCCTACAACCTGGTCAGCCCGCCCGGCCACACAACGATGAGCGAACTGCTCAACGCGTGCATCCAGGTGACGGGCTCGGACGCCGAACTCGTGTGGACGGCCCCGGAGACGATTCTTGAAGCGGGCATCGAGCCGTGGATGGACCTCCCCATCTGGATTCCTCCTGGCGAGGCCTACGACACCATGCACTGCGCCAATGTCGACAAGGCTGTTTCCGCAGGGCTGCATTGCAGGCCCGTCCGGGAAACGGTCGAGGACACCTGGGCCTGGCTTCGATCAATTGGCGGCCCAGCACCACGACGTCCCGACCGTCCGGCCGTGGGGCTGAGCCCCGAGACCGAGGCGCGAGTGCTGGACGCCTGAGACGGGTGGACGAGGCGGGGTCCGGTCCGCTAGAGAGGCGTCTTATGAGCGCATTGGTACTCGGGCCCCATCTCCGGCATGTGAGTCACCGCACCGCGACGATCTGGGTGGAGACCGAACGGCCCTGCGAGGTGCGGGTCGTCAACGAGGAGCACGGTGTCGACGCGTCGGCCCGGACGTTCACCGCGCACGGCCACCACTACGCGCTCGTCGAGATCGAGGGGCTCGCGCCTGGCTCGCGCGTCCCGTACGAGGTGCTGACCGACGGCGAGGCCGTCTGGCCCGAGGACGACGGGTTCCCGCCGTCCCAGATCAGGACGCTCGGCGACGACGGGAAGCTGCGGATCTCGTTCGGCTCCTGCCGCCGTTCGCCCGGCACCGTGGAGGAGTTCGGGTACGACGCGCTCGCCGCGTTCGCCGAGCGGCTGCGGGCGGGCGGCGACGCGGTCGCCTGGCCGGACGTCCTGCTCATGGTCGGCGACCAGGTCTACGCCGACGAGCTGAGCGACGAGATGCGCGCGTTCATCGGCGGACGGCGCGGGCCGGACGAGCCGCCCGCCGACGAGGCCGCCGACTTCGAGGACTACACGCACCTCTACAAGCTCGCCTGGCACGGCGATCCGGCGGTCCGGTGGCTGCTGTCGACCGTCCCCACCTTCACGATCTTCGACGACCACGACATCCGGGACGACTGGAACACCTCCTACGCGTGGCGCACGGAGATGTGGTCCCAGCCCTGGTGGAAGGACCGCATCACCGGCGGGATCGGCTCGTACTGGATCTACCAGCACCTCGGGAACATGTCGCCGCAGGAACGCGCGTCCGACCCCGTCTTCGAGGCGCTGCGCAAGGCGTCCGACACGACGGGCGACGCCGGCGCCGTCCTGGACGAGTTCGCCGAGAAGGCCGACAAGGAACCTGCCAGTACGCGCTGGAGCTATGCCCACGACTGGGGCGGCATCCGCCTGATCGTGGTCGACAGCCGATGCTCCAGGCTCCTCACGGCGGACCGGCGCGGAATGCTCGACGACGAGGAGTTCGAGTGGCTGAACGGTCAATGCCAAGGCGGCATGGACCATCTGCTCATCGCGAGCTCTCTGCCCTACCTGCTTCCCAAGGCGATCCACCATGCCGAGTCCTGGAACGAGGCCGTCGCCGGCGGCGCCTGGGGCAAGCGCGGTGCGGGCATCGGAGAGAAGATCCGGCAGGCCGCCGACCTGGAGCACTGGGCGGCGTTCGAAAAGTCCTTCCGCGACGTCGCAGCTGACGTCGTCGCCGTCGGACGCGGTGAGCGCGGTACGGCGCCGGCGAGCATCTCGTTCCTGTCCGGCGACATCCATTACTCCTACCTGGCGCGGGTCACCGAGCCCGGCACGCAGTCGAAAGTGGCCCAGATCGTCTGCTCACCGCTGCGGAACCCGCTGCAGGGCAGGTTCAAGTGGGCGAACCGCATCGCGTACTCGCGGGCGGCGGGCGGCCCGTTCCGCCTGCTGGCGAAGCTCGCGAAAGTGCCCGTTCCGCCCATCCGGTGGCGCATGACCGACGGCCCCTGGTTCCACAACGCCATCGCGACCGTCGAACTGGCGGGACGGGATTGCAACGTGCGCTGGGAGACTCCGTACCGCGGGGGCGAGCTCACCGAGATGGGCCGCGCGAGCATCACCTGAGAGGAAGCGCTGCCATGACGCAGCGCGCGAAAAGGAAACGCGGCCGAAATGCATGACGGTCAGTGGTCAAGCCACCACAATGAGCGAGACCTCGAAAGGTTTCCAGTTTTCCGGAGATCCTGGAAGTGAACTCGTGACCTGCTGCTTCCCGTAAAGATCATGCGGAAGCGCGGGGCGGGGCCGAAACGGCTGGTAGCGTCCGCCGCGGCTTGCAATTCGTGGTTACCGGGGAGTCGCCAACGGGCGGGTCGTCATGAAAGAGTGGCGAATCGCCGTATTGGCCTACTGGGCTGCAGCGCTTCACTACGCTATAAGCGCCCGGGGTCGCTACGTCTTGTCGGGCACGCTGTGAGCTCCCGTGTTGAGGAAGGACGGTGCCGCATGGATCGCTGCGCGCTGTTCGTCGACGCCGGCTACCTGCTGGCGGACGGCGGCATGGCCGTGCACGGCACGCGCCACCGAGAGACCGTCTCATGGGACTTCGGCGGGCTCCTGCAACTGCTCGGCAACCTCGCCAGGGAACGCACCGGCCTGCCGCTGATGCGCTGCTACTGGTACGAGGCGACGATCGAAGGACGCCGCTCGCCCGAGCACGACGCGCTCGCCGACCTGCCCGGCCTCAAGCTGCGGCTCGGCCGGGTCCGTCCCGGCCGCCGCGAGGGCGTCGACACCGAGATCCACCGCGACCTGATGACCCTGGCCCGCAACGGCGCGCTCGCCGACGCCGTCCTGGTCAGCGGCGACGAGGACCTCGCGCAGATCGTCGCCGACGCGCAGGACCTCGGCGTCCGCGTCACCGTCGTGCACGTCGCCGTCGACGGCAACTGGACGATCTCCCGGGTGCTGCGGCAGGAATGCGACGACCTCATCGAGATCGGCTCCGGCCACCTGCGCCCCTACGTCAACCTGCTCGCCGGCGTGGACGGGGCGTCCGGCACCTCCCCCGGGACGAGCCCGCTCTCCAACGGGCACGGCGGCGCCAACGGCCACGGCAGCTCGCTCGGTCCCCTCGCCACGACCTCGCACAACGGCCCGCCGCCCGCGTCCCCGGTCAGCGGGCCGCCGGTCCCCTCCGCCCCGTCCGTCCGCGACCTCGGCCCGGCGATGACCGGCGGGCTGAACAGCGACGCGAGCGGCGGCCCCGGCGCGGGCACCGGCCCGATGCCGCTGCCCGGCGGGACCGGCGGCGGCCTCGCCGGATCGTCCTACGGCCTCGGCGGCGGAGGCCAGCCGGCCCCGCTCCAGCCCGCCTCCACGTCCGGGCCGTCGCCGCTCCCCGGACAGTCCTCCGCCCAGGCCCCCTCGGCGCCGCCCATCCCGGCGCAGCCGCCGAGCCCCGGCCCGCAGTACAACTCGTCGCCCATCCCGGCTCCCTCCCCGCCGCCGCCCCCGCAGTCGATGCCCCCGCAGTCGATGCCCCCGCAGCAGGGCGGCCAGCACGGCCCCTACACCGGGCCGCAGCAGATGTCCCCCGTCCCCGTGCAGAGCACCCCGACCCTCTCGGACGCGGTCAAGGCCGCCCACCAGGAGGGCCAGGACTTCGGCGAATCCGTCGCCCGGGACGCGCCCGCGCTGTGGCTGGAGGCCGTCCTCGCCCGCAAGCCGCGCATGCCGTCCGATCTGGAGGCGCGGCTCCTGCAAGGCTCCTCGCTGCCGATCGACTTCCTGCTGCACGACGAGGTACGGCACGCGCTCCGCCGCGGATTCTGGGACGCGCTAGAACGTTCTCGCAGGTGAGCTGACAAATAAGCGGCGGTATTCGACGATCATCGTCGATTCGCCCGCTTCGGCCGGGCGCCGCCGGGTAGCGTTGAAGCGTGACGCATGTGACGGAAGACGATCTCGACGACCTGGAGTTCGACACCCTGCGCACCGGCGATCACATCTCGGCGGCCCGCCGGCTGTCCGAGCTGGCCGAGTCGGTCTCCGGTGGGGTGTCACGCGCCAACGTCCTGCTGCGCGCCGGCGAGCAATGGCAGCATGCCGGCGACCACGGCCGAGCCGCCGAGCTGTACCGCAGCGCCCTGGAAGACGGCGGCGAGACCTACGGCGACCCGCGCGCCTACCTCGCCGACGCGCTCTTCGAACTCGACCGGGCCGGCGAAGCCCGCACCCTCCTCGACCAGATCCGCGCCGACAGCCCCCGCGACCCCGAGGTGTACCGCGCCGTGGCGGAAGTCCTCTACGCCCAAGGCGACGCGACCGGCGCCCACGAATGGGCCACCAGCGGCGCAGACGTCGTCCTCGCCCTCCGCGACCGCGCCGTCGGCACCGGCATGGGCGGCGGCCCCGACGAGGCTCCCACCCCCGACGCCGACTCCCTCACCCCCGGCCCGGACGACGCGGCCATCGCCGAAGACAGCCTCGAAGCCCTGCTACGCCTCCGCTACCGCGCCCGCGTAGACCTCGGCCGAAGCGAAGACGACTACGACGCCCTCCTGGACGACCTACTGAAGAACGCGTGATCTATTGCGGGCTGGGCTACATCGCTGTTATCAGTTCGGTCAGGGATTGGGCGACGGTTGTCGGGGGGTCGTGGTCGGTTACGGCCCAGCCGCGTAGGCGCGCCTCTCTGACGGCCTCCTCGTGGTCGGACGAGGCGGATCGGTCCGCATGGGTGCGTAGGTAGCCGCAGGGCGCCTCGGGCCAATCTGGGGCCATGGGGAGGTCGTTCTCGGGGGCGCCGTGGTCGTGCTGGCCGCGGTGGGGCAGGTCGGCGTCGACGAACGCGAAGCCGGCGATGGGGCGGTGGGCCGCGCGCTGGGCGAGCGCGATGCCGGGCAGGAGGGGGCCGGCGGCGCCGTGCGCGACGAGGACGAGCGGCACCGCCGGGTCCGTCGCGGTGATGATCAGCGAGACGCGGGCGATGTAGCGGGGGCCGGTCTCGTCCGGGACGTCCGGGGCCACCACGTCAAAGCCGTACGAACGGAGCATCTCGGGCAGATCGCCCCAGGAGGCCGCGGTGGCGTTCGGGGCGTGCAGCAGGACGACGGTGCCGGGTGTCACCCGCCGAACCTACACGCGCCGAACCGCATGGCCGCGGCCTGACACGTGAGCGGGGTCAATAGGCTCTGAGGGTGAGCGATCGTGACGAACTGCTGCAGAAGATCAAGGACCAGGCCGTCGTGCACGGCGACTTCGTGCTGTCGTCGGGCAAGCGGGCGTCCTGGTACGTGGACCTGCGCCGGGTGACGCTGGACGGCGCCGCGGCGCCGCTCGTGGGGCGGGTCATGCTGGACGAGACCGCCGACCTCGGTTACGACGCCGTCGGGGGGCTCACGCTCGGGGCCGACCCGGTCGCGACCGCGATGCTGCACGCGGCGGCCGCGCGCGGGCGGACGCTGGACGCGTTCGTCGTCCGCAAGGCGGGCAAGGCGCACGGGCTGCAGCGGCGCATCGAGGGGCCGGACGTGAAGGGCCGCCGCGTCCTCGCCGTCGAGGACACCTCGACGACGGGCGGGTCCGTCCTGACGGCGGTGGAGGCGCTGCGGGAGGCGGGCGCGGAGGTCGTCGCGGTCGCGACGATCCTGGAGCGAGGCGCGGCCGGGCGGATCGCGGAGGAGGGGCTCACTTACCGCCACCCCTACGACGTGGCGGATCTGGGCTTGGACTAGGGGGTCAGCTCTGGGCCCTCACGAACCACTGGCCGCGCTGGCCCGCGGGTTTCTGCGGCTGCACCTTGCCGTAGATGACGACCTTCAGAGAGCCGCCGTTGGCGGCGACCACCTGAAGGGGCGCCTGGTCGAACTTCAGCGTGTCCCCGGTTTGGAGCGTGCCGTTGGTGAGCACCTCGCCCTGGGCGTCGGCGACGCGCACGATCACGGTCGTGGGCTGGCCGGTCACGCTGATCACGAGCGGCACCTCGGCCGCCGGTGTCGTCTTGCTCTTGCCGGTCGGGGTCGTCTTGGCCTTGTCGCTGGACGGCGAGGCAGGCGTCGATGGCCCCTTCTGGTCCGGTTCGCCCGATACCGCGTTGACCAGGGCCACGCCGCCCACGACGAGCAGGGCCAAAGCGGCCACCACGGCCAAAGCCGCGATCAGTATGCGCGCGAGACCCCTAGGGTCCGACCGATGACGTCCCACATGGGGAGGTTAGCGATAACTGTCACCGCTGAGCGACGGACGTGAGTCTTCGGGGCCATTCTTATTCGGACCATGGTCCGATTTACGCCCCTTCAGGACCTCTCGGATGATCGGGATGACCGACAGGACCAGGATGATCGCGACCCCGGGCAGGATGTAGCGCTCGACGTCGGGGACCTCGGAGCCGAGGAAGTGGCCCAGCAGGAACAGCGCGTCCGTCCAGAGGATGCCGCCGATGGCGTTCCAGACGAAGAACTTCTTGGCGTCCATGCCGAGCATCCCGGCGAGTGGGTTCAGGAACGTCCGCACGATCGGGATGAACCGGGCCAGCACCACGGCCTTCGCGGGGCCGAAGCGGTTGAAGTAGTACTCGGCCTTCTCCACCCACTCCTGCTTGAAGATGCGCGAGTCCGGCCGGTCGAACAGCTTCCGGCCGTATCTGGCGCCGAGCCAGTGCCCGAGCTGGGCGCCGGCGATCGCCGCGATCGGGCCGCCGATGAGCAGCCAGGGCAGCGAAAGCGGCTGGAACTCCTGCCCGTTGACGGTCGAGACCGCCGTCAGGATCCCCGCCGTGAACAGCAGCGAGTCGCCCGGAAGGATGCAGCCGAACAGCAGTCCGGTCTCCGCGAAGATGATGGCGAGCACGCCGATCGTCGCGAACGTGCCGAAGAGCTGCAGCCAGGCGGTCGGGTGCAGCCACTCGGTGATGCTTAGGGGAAGGCTCGTGAGATCCACACCGCGAGCGTACCTTTCAACCCACTCCGCAGAGGCGGGATACTGAGGGTGGACGGCATGCTCGACCCGGACGACGTGTGACCTGGGCCCTTACCTGGGTACTCGGACGTCCGGGTGCTACCGCCCGGCGGGACGGCCCGGCGGCACGCTGCGTATGAAAGGACGCTGACAATGCCCATCGCAACGCCCGAGGTCTACGCGGAGATGCTCGACCGTGCGAAGCACGACGGCTTCGCCTTCCCCGCGATCAACGTGACGTCCAGCCAGACGCTGAACGCCGCGCTGCGCGGTTTCGCCGAGGCCGAGAGCGACGGGATCGTGCAGGTGTCCACCGGCGGAGCGGAGTACCTGTCCGGCTCCACCGTGAAGGACATGGTCGTCGGCGCGACCGCGCTCGCCGAGTACGCCCGTGTCGTGGCCGACAAGTACCCGGTGAACATCGCCCTGCACACCGACCACTGCCCGAAGGACAAGCTGGACGGCTTCATGCGTCCGCTGATCAAGATCTCCCAGGAGCGGGTGGCGCGCGGCGAGGAACCGCTGTTCCAGTCGCACATGTGGGACGGGTCGGCCGTCGAGCTGCACGAGAACCTGCAGATCGCCGCCGAGCTGCTGGAGGAGTGCGCCAAGGCCCGGATCATCATGGAGATGGAGATCGGCGTCGTCGGCGGCGAGGAGGACGGCGTCGCCAACGAGATCAACGAGAAGCTGTACACGACGCCGGGCGACGCGCTCGCGACCGCCGAGGCCGTCGGCGTGGGCGAGAAGGGCCGCTACATCCTCGCCGCGACGTTCGGCAACGTGCACGGCGTCTACAAGCCGGGCTCGGTCAAGCTGCGTCCCGAGGTGCTCAAGGAGATCCAGGACGCGGTCGGCGCCAAGTACGGCAAGGACAAGCCGTTCGACCTGGTGTTCCACGGCGGCTCCGGCTCGTCGCTGGAGGAGATCCGCGAGGCCGTCTCCTACGGCGTGATCAAGATGAACATCGACACCGACACGCAGTACGCGTTCACGCGTCCGGTCGCGGAGCACATGTTCCGCAACTACGACGGCGTCCTGAAGGTCGACGGCGAGGTCGGCAACAAGAAGCAGTACGACCCGCGCTCGTGGGGCAAGGCCGCCGAGACCGCGATGGCCGCCCGCATCGTCGAGGCCGCCGAGAACCTCCAGTCCGCCGGCAAGAAGCTGAAGTAGCGCGCCGGTGGCCGGGGGCCGCGCCCCCGGCCACCGCGTTGTTTGACGAAACTCAAGTAGGGTCGTAGCCGTGGCACTGCCCCGCACGTACGAGTCACAGAACTGTTCGGTCGCCCGCTCGCTCGAGGTCGTCGGCGACCGGTGGACGCTGCTGGTCATCCGCAGCGCCTTCCAGGGCGTGCGGCGCTTCGACGACTTCCAGGACGTCCTCGGCGTGGCGCGCAACGTCCTCACGGACCGGCTGAACCGGCTGTGCGACGAGGGCATCATGCGCCGCGTCCCGTACCAGCAGCGTCCGGAGCGCTACGAGTACCGCCTCACCCGCAAGGGCGTCGAGCTGTGGCCGGCGGTCATCACCCTGCTGATGTGGGGCGACCGCCACTACGCGCCCGCCGGCCCGCCGCTGATCATCAGCCACCGGGGCTGCGGCGGCACGCTGACCCCGCAGTTCACCTGCGACTCCTGCGGCGCGCACCTCGGCCCGTCCGACGTGGCGCCCCGTCCGGGTCCGGCCGCCTGATCCCATAGGGTTGCTTCACGCAACTTTCTGCGGTCCAATGAGTTGCATGACACAACTCGATGTGCGCGCCGCCGCCTGCGTTGACGCGACGCTGGACGACGTGCGGATCCGCCCGTACGGCGTCACCGACACGCCCCGCGTGCGCCGCATGTCGGACCGGCTCTCCGCCGCCAGCCTCTACACGCGGTTCTTCTCGGGGACGCCTCGGATCCCCGACCACTACGTGGCCCTGCTCGAACGCCTCGACCACTGGGACCGCGAGGCCCTGGTCGGCCTGGACGGCGACGAGATCGCCGGCATCGCCGAGTACGTCCGCGATCCGGACCGGCCCTGGCGCGCGGACGTCGCCGTCCTCGTCACCGACCAGTGGCAGCGCCGCGGCCTCGGCAGCGTCCTGGTCGCCTGCCTGTCCCAACTCGCCGCCCGTCGCGGCGTCACCGAGTTCGACGCGGACGTCGTCCTCGTCAACCGGCAGGCGCTCCTCTTCGTCCGGCACGGCTGGCCGTCCGCGCCCTCCACCCTCGACGGCGGCTCGGCGCACTTCACCCTGCCCCTCCCTGGCGCGACCATCCGCTGAGCCACGTTGAACATTCTCCTGCGTCGGCAGACCCGTCCCGTGATGGCCGTCGCGTGCAGAGGCGAGTTCCAGATGCGTTCCGCGGCATCGATACGCGGCATCGGGCCAAAGATCTTGAAATAGGGGGAAGTGGATCTTTACAGTTCGGACTGGTTTGGAACGTTTTCACGCGCTGCGATCGCGCGTCCGCCAGGAAGGCACCACCCCATGAAGCTCTCCCCCTCCCGTGCCCGCATGCGGCCCCTGCGAAGGTCCGCCCGGCTGCTGTCCGCCCTCGCGCTGGCCGTCCCGGCCCTCGTCGCTCTCGGCGCCGCGCCCGCGGCCGCCGCGCCCGGTGAGAACGCGCCCGTCGAGTTCGACTTCGGCGACTGCCCCGACCAGCTGCCCGTCGGCGCCGACCCCGCCAACTGGCAGTGCGCGGTCATCGTCCTCGGCGGCGGCACCATGAAGCTCGGCTCGATGACGCAGCAGATCACCGAGCCGATCTCGATCACCTTGCAGGGCGGCTTCGACCCTGCGACGAACGAGCCGATCAACATCTTCGTGAGCATGCGGTCGAAGTCGATGACGGTTCCGGACGGCGCGCTCGGCATCCCCGGGACGGGGTCTCTCCCGCTGCTCGGCCTCAAGGTCAAGACCAAGTACGTCGGCAATTTCAGGCTCTACACCACCGACCAGGGCCAGTACGCCTCCGCGATCGACATGAGGATCAAGCTCAAGAACGATCTGCTCGGCGACGGCTGCTACATCGGCTCCAAGAAGGCACCGGTCTCGCTCAACCTCGCCGGCGAAGACGGCTCGGTCGAGTGGTTCGACAACGCCATCGCCATGAAGATGAACGACACGACCTTCTCCGTGCCCGCCTCCACCGGATGCGGGGCCCTCGGCTGGCTCGTCGACTTCCGCGCCGGACTGCCGTCGGCGTCCGGGAACAACTCCGCGAACTTCCAGGCGTACCTGACGAGCAAGAGCTACACCGAGCTGTTCCCGGCCATGCGGACCCAGGTCAAGACGGCCGGCTCGACGGCACCGAAGCTGACGGACCTGGTCGCGTCCCTGTTCGGATCCGCCAAGTAGCACTTCAGCCGCGGGGGCGCGTCCCGGTCACGGGGTGCGTCCGCGGCCAGGTGGGGCGCGGGCACGCCGGGAGCCGGCGGGCCCGCGCCCGGGTTGCCGGGCGCCCGTCGGTGCTGCCTACGATGGCTCGCATGACCCAGAACCTGCTCGGCGGCCCTTCTCCGACCGAACTGCCGGACAACCCCGAAGCCCGGACGGCCCTGGAGAACGGCGTCGACCCGTTCGAGGTCGCCGCGCGCCACCCCGACTACACGGGTGCGTGGGCGGAGCTGGCCGACCGCGCCTTCGCCAACGGGTCGGTCATCGACTCCTACGCGTTCGCCCGGACCGGCTACCACCGCGGCCTCGACCAGCTGCGCCGGGCGGGTTGGAAGGGCCACGGGCCCGTGCCGTGGGAGCACGAGCCCAACCGCGGTTTCCTGCGCGCCCTGCACGCCCTGGGGCGCGCAGCCGCAGCCATCGGCGAGGACGACGAGGCGGAGCGCTGCAAGGCGTTCCTGCGCGACAGCAGCACCACCGCCGCCGACGCGCTCAGCGGCTCCTGAACGAGCGGGCCGCCCGGTGCGCCTGGGCGGCCACGCCCGGGATGCCCGACACGAGGAACGGCCCGCCGCCGGCCAGGTCACCGACCACGTGCAGGCGCGGGTCGGGCCGGTCCCCGACGACGACCCGGCCCGTGCCGAAATCGATCGCGAGGCCGCCGTCCGGGTCCTGCGCCGCACCCTGCGCCAGGAGGGACGAGGCGAGCGCCTCGGCCGTCCGAGGGATCGCGTGCGGCGGCGGATTGACCGCGTTGATCACGACGTCGGCGGTGCGGACGCCCGCCGCGTGCGTGATCCGGAACCGGGCGCCGGCCTCGACCTTCTCGATCCCGGACAGCGCCTCCAGCGTCCCGGCCTCGAACAGGTCCAGGAGCACGGCGGCGTTGCAGGGCACCATCGGCGAGGCCAGGCTCGTGACCGTCCGGAAGTGGCGGGCGCGGAGCCGCTCCCGGTCGCCCGCCGGAAGCAGCCGCCACGCGAGCGGACCGGCGGTGTGCGCGGCCTCCTGCACGATCCGGCGGGCGAGCTGCGGGGCGTCCACCATGGCCAGCTGCTCGCGCAGGTTCGCGGCCGGGTCGCGCCGCATCGCCGCGTCGATCCAGGCGGCGAGCTCGTCCCAGCTCTCGCCGCGTTCCGCCAGCTCCGCGCGGATCAGGTCGGCGAACCCGTCCAGGGTGACCGGGCCGTCCAGGGACAGCAGCCGCTCGGGCGTCAGGTGCCGGATGCCCGTGCGGGCCGGACGCTGCCAGACGAACGGGAGCGTGCCGCTCCGCGACACCAGGCTGATCCGGCCGGTGTGCCCGCGCGCGGCCAGCGACACGACGATGTCGACCGCGGTCAGGCCGGCGCCGATGACGGCCACGTCCCGTCCGGACGGGACGTCGGCGAGGGTCCGCGCCAGCGGGTAGGGGTCGGCGGCGAAGCCGGGCGCGCCCGCCAGCCCGTAGAGGTCGTGGGGCGCGCCGCCTCCGACGCACAGGACGACCCGGTCGGCGGTGCGGGTCCGGCCGTCCGCCGTCCGGACGGTCGGGCGGCCGTCGAGGGACACACCGGTCACGACCGACGGGACCACTTCTGACTTGGCGAAACGGGCGAGCGCGGCCTCGGCGGTGTCCTCCAGGTACCGCCCGTAGAAGGCGCGCGGCGGGACCGGGGCGCCGAGGCGCTCGTCGATGTGGACCCCCGCCTGCCCGTCCAGCCAGCGGGCGTAGTGCTCCCGATCCCCGAACCGGATCGACATGATCTGCGGCGGGACGTTGACGAGGACGGAGTCCAGGTCGGGCCGGTAGGGACGGCCCCGCCACGGCGATTCCGACGGGTCGAACACGGTGACGGACCGCACGTCCGAGGGGTCGAGGGCGTCCAGCAGCGCGACGGCCGCCGCGCCCGCCCCGATGATCGCGATATCCATGCCGCCGAGCCTCGCCGCCCGGCCGCGGCCGCCCCATCCCGCGAGCCGGGGGATCCGCCCGCGCCCGGATCCCCCGTCTGAGGGGGTGCCGCCGCGCGGCGCGGCGGGCAGACTGCAACCATGATCGACCAGCGGGAACGGCGGGCCCTCCTGGACGCGGCCGCGCGCGCGGGCGACGCGGCGGGCCTGTTCGCCGCCGCCTCGGCGCGGCTCGGCCGGCTGGTCGGCTTCCAGGCGGCGGCCTGGTCGGCCACCGACCCGGAGACCGGGCTCGTCACCGCGCCGATGCTGGTGGAGAACCTCGGGCGCGGCGAGGAGTGCTTCACCTACTGGGAGTGCGCGCTCCTGGAGGAGACCGTGCTGCCGTTCCGCGAGCTGGCCCGCGCCGCCGTCCCGGCCGCCGGGCTGGCGGCGGGCACGGGCGGGCTGCCCGCGCGCAGCGCCCAGTTCCGCAAGCTCCTCGACCGGCGGGGCGTCGGGGACGAGCTCCGCGCCGTGCTGCGGACCGGCGGCCGGCCGTGGGGCGTCGTCAGCCTGTTCCGCGAGAAGGGCCGGGAGCCGTTCGGCCCGGCGGAGATCTCCCTGGTCGCCGGGCTCTCCGCGCCGCTGGCCGATCGCCTGCGGGAACTGGCCCGGCCCGTCCGGGCGGCGGAGCCCGCCGCGGAGCAGGACCCCGGGCTCATCCTGTTCGACGCGGCCGGGACGCCCATCTCGATCAACGCCGAGGCGCGCCACCACCTCGACCGCATCCCGGACGGCCCCACCGTCCCGTCCCCGCTCGGCCCGCCCCTGCCGGTCTGGCTCGCCGGGACGGCCGCGCAGGCCCGCGCCGTCGCCGCCGGGCACGACCGCGGAGCGGCCCGCATCCGGATCCGCACCCGCGACGGCCAGTGGCTCGTCGTCCACGCCTCATGCATGGACGGCGCCCCCGGCGACGAGCCCGGCCCCACCGCCGTGGTCGTCCAGCCGGCCACCGGCTCGGACATGGCGCCGGTCATCGCCGAGGCGTACGGGCTGTCCGCCCGCGAGCTGGAGATCACGCAGCTGGTCGCGCGCGGGCTGACGACCGGCGGCATCGCCGCCGAGCTGGTCATCTCCCCGCACACCGTCCGCGACCACGTCAAGGCGGTCTTCGCCAAGACGGGCGTCTCCACCCGCGGGGAGCTGGTCGCGAAACTGTTCGCGGACAACTACTGGCCGCAGCGCACCCGGCCGTGACCAGCGGGTGGATCCGGCTCCGGTTTCCTTGCGGCCCGGGTGCGGGTACGCTTTGATCGCAAGAGGCCCCTTCGCGCTTGCGGCGACCGGGGCCTTCGTCGTGGGAAGGAAAAGTGGCATGCCTGCCATCGTTCTTGTCGGTGCCCAGTGGGGAGATGAGGGCAAGGGCAAGGCAACAGACTTGCTCGGCGGGGACGTCGACTACGTCGTCCGCTACCAGGGCGGCAACAACGCGGGCCACACGGTGGTCATCGGCGACAAGAGCTACGCGCTGCACCTGCTGCCGTCCGGGGTCCTGTCGCCCGAGGTCGTCCCGGTCATCGGCAACGGCGTGGTGATCGACCCGGCCGTCCTGCTGCAGGAGATCGACGGGCTGCGGGAGCGCGGGATCTCCTGCGAGCGGCTGCTGATCTCGGCGAACGCGCACCTGATCATGCCGCACCACCGGGCCCTCGACAAGGTCACCGAGCGGTACCTCGGCAAGGCCCGGATCGGCACCACCGGGCGCGGCATCGGCCCCACCTACGCCGACAAGATCAACCGGATGGGCATCCGCGTCCAGGACCTGTTCGACCCGAACATCCTCACGCAGAAGCTCGACCTGGCGCTGCGCGAGAAGAACCAGGTCCTGACGAAGGTCTACAACCGGCGCCGCATCGACACGGGCCCGATCGTCCAGGAGTACCTGGCCTACGGCGAGCGCCTGAAGCCGTTCGTCGCCGACACCACGCTGGTGCTCAACAAGGCGCTGGACGAGGGCAAGGTCGTCCTGCTGGAGGGCGCCCAGGGCACGCTGCTCGACATCGACCACGGCACGTACCCGTTCGTGACGTCGTCCAGCCCCACCGCCGGCGGTGCGTGCGCGGGCTCCGGCGTCGGCCCCACGAAGATCACCCGCGTGATCGGCATCCTGAAGGCGTACACGACCCGCGTGGGCTCCGGGCCGTTCCCCACCGAGCTGCTGGACGAGCAGGGCGAGTACCTGCGCACGACCGGCGGCGAGTACGGCGTCACCACGGGCCGCGACCGCCGTTGCGGCTGGTTCGACGCCGTCATCGCCCGGTACGCGACCCGGGTCAACGGCATCACGGACTACTTCCTCACCAAGCTGGACGTCCTGTCCGGTCTCGAACGCGTCCCCGTGTGCCTGGCCTACGAGGTCGACGGCGTGCGCGTGGACGAACTGCCCACGACCCAGACCGAGTTCCACCACGCCAAGCCGATCCTGGAGTACCTGGACGGCTGGCAGGAGGACATCACCGGCGCCAAGAGCTTCGAGGACCTGCCGCCCAACGCCAAGGCGTACGTCCGGGCGCTGGAGGAGATGTCCGGCGCGCAGATCTCCGCCATCGGCGTCGGCCCCGGCCGCGACCAGACGCTCTCGCTCCGCCCGCTTGTCTGACGTTGTTCACCACGCGTTCGGTCACGGACGGTAACGTGCATGCGGTGATCTCTACCGTCGAGGTGCACGGACACCGGGGGGCGCGCGGCCTCCGTCCGGAGAACACCCTCCCCGGCTTCGTGCACGCCCTCGACCTGGGCGTCGACGCGGTCGAGCTCGACGTGGGCCTCACCGCCGACGGCGTGGCCGTCCTGAACCACGACCAGGTCCTCTCGCCGAAGAACCTGGCGGACACCGGCCCCGTCCAGCCCGACGACCCGGACTTCCCCTACGTGGGCAAGCCGATCCGGGAGCTGACGCTCGCCCAGATCCGCACGGTGGACGCGGGCGGCGCGCTGCTGCCCGGCACCGGCGTCCCGACGCTGGACGAGGCATGCACCCTCCTCGCCCCGGCGGACCTGGGCCTCTCCGTAGAACTCAAAACCGACCCCACCTGGACGGACGAGGAGGTAGAACTCTTCACCGCAACCGTGGTGGACGTTCTGAGGTCGCACGCGCTGACTCACCTAGCCCGCATCCTCGCCTTCGACTGGCGCGTCCTGGCCGAGGCCCGCCGCCACTACCCGGAAGTGAGCCGCGTCGCCCTGCTGGAACGCAAGACCCTCATGCCGGACACCCGCTGGCTGGCGGGCCTCTCCCCGGCCGACCCGGTCGCCGCCGCCCTGGCGGTCGGCGCGACCGCCGTCTCCCCCGAACACGCCATGACCACGCCCGGCCTGGTGGAGGAGGCCCACGCCCTGGGGCTCCCGGTCATCGTCTGGACGGTCAACGACCACGAGGACATGAGCCGCTTCGTCAAGTACGGCGTGGACGCGATAGTCACCGACTACCCCGACCGCCTCCAGCGCGTCCTGGCCGCGGTCTGACCAGAGCCAGCCGAGTCAGAGCCAGCCGTTGCGGCGGAAGCCTCGGTAGAGGGACATGCAGGCCATGGCGATGACGCCGAGGATCAGCGGGTAGCCGTACTCCCACTGGGTCTCGGGCATGAACTTGAAGTTCATCCCGTACACCCCCGCTATGGCGGTGGGGACCATGAAGATGGCGCCCCACGCGGAGATCTTGCGCATGTCCTTGTTGTCGGCGACGGTGACCTGGGTCATGTGCGCCTGGAGGATCGGGTTGAGGAGTTCGTCGTAGGACTCGACCTGCTCGCGGACGCGGGTGAGGTGGTCCTCGACGTCCCGCAGGTACTCCTTGATCTCGGCGGGGACGAAGCGGCGGCCGGAGAGGTTGCGCAGCGGGCCGGCGAGCGGGCCGACGGCGCGCTTGAGCTGGATGACCTCGCGCTTGAGGCGGTAGATGCGGCGCGACTCGTCGGTGCGCTCGGGGGAGAAGACGGCCTCCTCGACCTCGTCGACGTCCTCCATGACGGCGTTCGCGACGCCGACGTAGCCGTCCACGACGCGGTCGGCGACGGCGTGCAGCACGGCGGCGGGGCCGAGGGCGAGGCGGGCCGGGTCGTGCTCCAGGTCGCGGCGGACGGCGCCGAGCGCGCCGTGGGCGCCGTGCCGGACGGTGACGACGAAGTCGGGCCCGCAGAAGAGCATGATCTCGCCGGTGACGACCACCTCGGGGCCGCCGGGCTCGCTCGGGACGTAGCCGACGGTCTTCATGACGAAGAAGTGCACGTCGTCGTAGCGCTCCAGCTTGGGCCGCTGGTGGGCGTGGATCGCGTCCTCGACGGCGAGCGGGTGGAGCCCGAAGACCTCGGCGATGTCGGCCAGTTCGGTCGAGGACGGCTCGTGGAGGCCGACCCACACGAAGCCCGCGCTGTCGCCCTCGGGAGTGAGACGTCCGTCACGGATGAGGCGGACGGCGTCCGCGACGGTGTCGGTGCAGACGCGGTGACCGTCGATGTAGGCGGCCCAGTCGATGACGGCGGAATCGCGGTTCGGAGCCTGCACGCCACTTGGGCGGCCCCGCGTCTTGAACAGCGCGCGACCGGGGCGGACTCGTGTCATGGCCATGAGGTGCTCCTAACCCGCCGGCCACGCACGCAGCACGCGCGCTCCACCCAGGCTGGTCAGCGAAGGGAGCGCGCGAGGGCGGTGGCCGGACGCCAGATGGAGGCGGACGGAGGAACAGTCCTGTCCGGACTGTGAGGGTTTTCCGGCGAACTGCAAGGATCACCAGGACTCATCCCGACCACCTCCTTCCACACACCTCGACATAGGGCGGTCAAGCCCGTGGCAGCTTACCAGCCGGCATTCAAGACGCCGCCCGTAACGGGGAGGTTCACCCGTCCCGCTGTGACGGCGGACTCACTCCTCCCGATGCCCGGCGCAGCGGGGGTTATGCCCGTCCTCCCCGGTGGCCCGACCAGTAAGCTCGCGTGACGTGCGAGTACTCGTCCTTGGATCGGGTGGCCGCGAGCATGCGCTCGCCCGCGCCCTGCATCGCGACCCTGCCGTCACCGCCCTCCACTGCGCCCCGGGCAACCCGGGCACGGCCGAGATCGCGGACAACCACCAGCTCGACCCGTGCGATCCGACGGCGGTGACGGAGCTGGCCGGGCGGCTGCGCGTCGATCTCGTCGTCATCGGCCCGGAGGCGGTGCTGGTCGCGGGCGTCGGCGACGCCCTGCGCAAGGCCGGCGTCCCCTGCTTCGGCCCGGACCGCGCCGCCGCCCGGATCGAGGCGTCCAAGGCGTTCGCGAAGGAGATCATGGCGGCCGCCGGGGTGCCGACCGCCGAGGCGCGGGTCTGCGACACGACCAGGCAGGTCGAGGACGCCCTGGACGCGTTCGGCCCGCCCTACGTGGTGAAGGACGACGGCCTGGCCGCCGGCAAGGGCGTCGTCGTCACCGAGGACCGCGCCATCGCGTCCCGGCACGCCGCCGACTGCGAGCGCGTCGTGATCGAGGAGTTCCTGGACGGCCCCGAGGTCTCCCTGTTCGCGCTGTGCGACGGCCAGCACGCCGTCCCACTCCTCCCCGCCCAGGACTTCAAGCGTGCCTACGACGGCGACGAGGGCCCCAACACGGGCGGGATGGGCGCCTACACGCCGCTCCCCTGGATCTCCCCAGACCTGGTGGACGAGGTCATGTCCACGGTCGTCCAGCCCGCAGTGGACGAGTTGCGCCGCCGTGAGATCCCCTACGTGGGCGTCCTGTACGCGGGCCTGGCACTGACGTCCAGGGGCGTTCGCGTCGTGGAGTTCAACGCGCGCTTCGGCGACCCCGAGACCCAGGTCGTCCTGGACCGGCTGGCCACCCCGATCGCCAAACTCCTCCAAGCCTGCGCGATCGGTGGGCTCGACCCCGAGTTCCGCCCCGAATGGCGCCCGGGCGCGGCCGTGACGGTCGTCGTCGCAGCCGAGGGCTACCCGGCCGCCCCCGTGAAGGGCGACGAGATCACCGGCCTGGACGAGGCGGCCCAGGTCGACGGCGCGTACATCCTGCACGCGGGCACGAAGGTAGGCGGCGAGGGCCGTCTCATCGCGAACGGCGGACGCGTCCTGAACGTGATAGGCACCGGCCCCGACCTGACCACCGCCCGCGCCACCGCCTACGAAGCCGTCTCCAGGATCGGCCTGCGGGGTTCCCACCACCGCACCGACATCGCCGAGAAGGCCGCGAGCGCCGTCCGCCCTGGGTAATGGGACAATGAGCCGGTGATCGAGCGTTACACACTTCCGGAGATGGGCCGCGTCTGGAGCGACGCGCACAAGTACGAGCTGTGGTGCCAGGTGGAGGTCCTCGTCGTCGAGGCCCACGCCGAGGCCGGCACGATCCCGCCGGAGGTGGTCGAGCCGGTGCGCAAGGCGCCGCCGCCGACGCCGGAGGCGGTGCACGCGATCGAGGCGGTCACGCAGCACGACGTGATCGCCTTCCTGTCGGCGTGGGCGGACAACACCGAGCCCCGCGAGGCCGCGCGGTACGTGCACTTCGGGATGACGTCGTCCGACCTGCTGGACACGGCGCTCGCGCTGCAACTCGCCGAGGCGACCGACATCCTGCTGGACAAGGCAGACACGCTCGTCGCGACGCTTCGCGACCATGCCCTGGCGCACATGGCGACGCTGCGGGTCGGGCGGACGCACGGCATCCACGGCGAGCCCGACGTCTGGGGGCACCGGGTCGCCGACTTCGCGTTCGCCATGGCGCGGTCGCGGGATCGGCTGCGGCGGGCCCGGGAGGCCGTCGGCGTCATGGCGATCTCGGGCGCGGTCGGGACGTACTCCAACATCGATCCCGCCGTCGAGCTGCACGTGGCGCGGAAGCTCGGGCTGAAGCCGGCCGACGTGTCGACGCAGGTCGTGATGCGGGACGGCATCAGCGAGTGGGTGTCCTCGCTGGCGATCATGGCGACGGTGTGCGAGGCGATCGCGCTGGAGGTGCGGCACGGGCAGCGCACCGAGGTCCGCGAGCTGTGGGAGCCGTTCGGGAAGGGCCAGAAGGGCTCGTCGGCGATGCCGCACAAGAAGAACCCGATCATCTCCGAGCGGCTCGCCGGGATGGCGCGGATCGTGCGGGCGCAGATCGTCCCGGTGCTGGAGGGCATCCCGCTGTGGCACGAGCGCGACATCTCGCACTCGTCCACCGAGCGGATCGCGCTGCCGGACGCGTCCATCGCGCTCGACTACATGCTGAACCTGACGAACCGCCTCATGTCCGGGCTCGTGGTGGACGAGGCGCGGATGAAGGCCAACCTGGAGTCGACGGGCGGCCTCATCTACACCTCGACCGTGCTGCTGGAACTGGTCGAGGCGGGTATGTCACGCGACGATGAGGCGTACCCGCTCGTCCAGAAGGCCGCGATGGAGACCTGGGAGACCGGGACGCCGTTCCGCGAGACGCTACGCCGGCACGCGGCGGAGGCGGGGCTCACGCTGGACGAGAAGCGCCTGGACGAGGTCTGCCGTCCGGAGCGTTTCGTCGAACGGCTCGGCCCGGTCTTCGACCGGCTCGCCGCACTTAGCTGAGACCAAGGAGGGGCCTTGTCGGGGACCCTGACCGAGCTGAACGCCTACCCGCTCAAGAGCGGCGGCGGTACCGCGCTGCCCAGGGCCGAGCTGACGGCCAGGGGCCTGCCGTTCGACCGTGAGTTCATGCTGGTCACTCCCGAGGGCCGTTTCCTGTCCCAGCGGGACCTCGCGCAGATGGCGCTCTTGCGTCCGTCCTACGACGGCGTGGTCCTCACAGTGGACGCTCCCTGGTCCTCACCGCTCGTCCACAAGGCCGTGGACGAGGGTGAGGTGCTGGAGGTGACCGTCCAGCGGAAGGAGTGCCAGGGCGTCGACCAGGGCGACGAGGCGGCGGCCTGGTTCTCCGAGTTGCTCGACACCGACTGCCGTCTGGTGCGCTTCACCGGTCATCGGCCGACGTCCAGGGGCGGCGGTGAGGTGATGTTCGCCGACGGGTACCCGCTGCTGGTCATCTCGGCCGAGTCCCTGGCCGACCTCAACACGCGCCTGGACGAACCCCTCCCGATGAACCGTTTCCGTCCGAGTCTCGTGATCGAGGGCCTCGGCCCCTATGCCGAGGACGACGTGCGCCTCCTGCGCGTCGGCGCGGCCGTCATCGAGATGATCAAGCCGTGCGCCCGCTGCCTCATCACGACCACCGACCAGGAGACCGCTGAGCGCGGCCGTGAGCCGCTCCGGACGCTCGCCGCCTACCGGACCCGCGACCGCGCCATCCAGTTCGGCTACAACGCCGTCCCGCGCCTCCTGGGCACACTCACCGTCGGCGACGACGTCGAGGTCCTGGAGCCGCGCTGACAGGTCCTGGAGCCGCGCTGACACAGCCCTTCCAGCCGCGCGATTCATCCATGAATGATCACGATTGCGGCCACCCGGGAAGGCGCCGCCCCTAGGCTCACCTTGGGAATTTCCCGGGGGAGTGCGAACTTTTTGCGCGCAGCGAAGGTCTCACCGAGCAGACTGGCGCCAGCGTGGCGCGGGCCGGACGGCACACGTCCGGTCCGGTGGTTTACTGGGGTCGCGTTGGCGCAGAGGGGGACATCGTTCGGCGCGCTCAGCCCTCGTGCTCCCACTTGATGGCAGGCATCTACCCGCACCCGAGAAGGAGTTAGGCGGCATGAGCATGGGCCACGAGGTTCGCTACCGCGTGCGCGGCGGCAGGCAACTGCACGGCACGGTATTCATCCAGGGCGCGAAGAACGCCGTTCTGCCGATGATCGGCGCCTCGCTTATGGCCGCCAAGGGGCGGACCGTCCTGCGCAACGTCCCGATCATCGAGGACGTACGGCGGGCGGTGGAGCTCGCGCGGGCCATCGGGGCCAAGGCCGAGCTGCACGAGACCGAGCGCACGCTGGTGATCGACGCGTCCTCGCTGAGCAGCCCCGTGCTGCCCGCCGACATCGCGTCCCGGTTCCGCGGCTCGTTCCTGTTCGTCCCGGCCCTGCTGCACCGGCTCGGCGAGGCGGTCATCGAGGGCGTCGGCGGCTGCAATCTCGGCAGCCGCAACCTCGACTTCCACTACAACGGCTTCAAGCGGATGGGCGCCACGGTCACCGAGCACGTGGCCGACAACGGCGACGGCATCATCCACATCAAGGCGGGCGACCTGCGCGGCGGGACGCTCTACTGCGACACCCCCTCGCACACCGGCACCGAGAACCTGATCATGGCGGCGGCCCTGGCGCACGGCACCACGCTGATCAAGAACGCGGCGCTGGAGCCGGAGGTGCTGGACAACATCGCGATCCTGCAGGCGATGGGCGCCAGGATCAGCGGTGGCGGCACCGGCTTCATCACCGTCGAGGGCGTGGACGAGCTGACCGCCGTCGAGCACACCGTGATGCCCGACCGGATCGACGCCGGCGTGTTCGTGATGGCCGCCGCGATCACCGGCGGCGACCTCAACCTCGTCGGCGCGACGCTGGAGCACCTCGGCGTCGCCGCCGACAAGCTGGAGCAGATGGGCGTCGAGTTCCACCAGCAGGGCGCCGTCCTCCAGGTGCGCCGCGACCGGACGCTCCGCCCGATCAACGTCATCACCGACGAGTACCCGGGCTTCGCCACCGACCTGCAGTCGCCGATCATGGCGCTGTCCTGCCTCGCCGAGGGCCCGTCCTACATCTACGAGCGGATCTTCGACGGCCGGTTCAAGCTGGCCGACGAGCTGGGCAAGATGGGCGCCGACATCGAGGTGGACGGCAACCGCGCGAAGGTGAACGGTCCGCGCGGGCTGCGCGGCGCCGAGGTGGAGGCGCACGACCTGCGCTGCGGCAGCGCCCTCGTCCTCGCGGGCCTCGCCGCCGAGGGCGAGACGACGATCACCTCGGCCTACTACCTCGACCGCGGGCACGCGCACACCGCCGAGCGGCTGTCGCAACTGGGCGCCGAGATCGTCCGCGAGGCCGGCTAGCCCCGAACGCGGCGGCGCCGGGCTGTAATCGGCCGATTGTGGCCCCACCCTGACCAACTTTCGGCTCGTACCTGACGGGGCATGTAACGCAAAGGCGGGAAATTTTCGAGCCAAGAGTTACCGGCCGACTACGCATAGCTGCGGCGACCGCCCGGGTGAACCGCCGATCCGACCCGCTGACCTGGGAAGAATCCCATGCCACGCGCTCGGATCGGCCGGTCCGGAACCCGGTAAACAATCACGATTGCCGATCATCCGGCTCCGCCGGACGGATCGTTCGTCTTTACGGTGCGGTCGGCATCGACACGTCCGAATTTCAGCCCTCAGGTAAACCAAACCGGTACCGCAGGGGTCCCTCCTGTACATGAGAGTGTCAGTAAGGGCCCCTCGCCGCGTTTTCGGGCCTTGCCTTTCAACTTCGGACGTCCGAAGATGCTGGATCAAGGCTGCCCGAATGGTGACAAATTACTGACCAGGGGGTCGCCTAGGTTACTTTTTCGCCGCACTCTTGATTCGATTTCGCGTCTGGGCGTCACATCTCGTCGCCCTGACGCGATCTGCCAAGCGGAAGGGCTCGGATCGCTGAACTGCGGTGCGGGTCAGAAGGCAGGGGCGACGAGCCATGAGTCGAACGTTGGGCGAGACGTGCGCGAACAGGTGGCCGGGGCGGCGCCCCCGCCGAGAGGACGGACCGGAAGCGAGCGATCATCGATGACGGCGGCACGGACGGGTTCTGTCACGCCCGATCTCACGATCGGCGTCGTGGGCCCACACGACCTGGTGGAACGGGTCATGCTGATGGGCCACGGCCCCACCCCGGTACCGAGCCGGCTGGTGGCCGCCGCGTACCGGGACGAGCAGGAGGCGGCCGACAAGGTCGTGCGGCTGGGGTCGGGCGTGGACGTCTGCCTGTTCGCCAGCCCCGTCCCCTACGACTTCGCGCGCAAGGCCGGCGTGCTCACCATGCCCGCCACGTACGTCCCGCTGAACGGCGCGGCCCTGCAGGGCGCGCTGCTGCGGGCGTCCCTCGACGAGCGCTTCGACCCGTCCCGGGTCAGCATCGACGTGCTCGGCCGCGCCGAGGTCGAGGAGGCCTACTCCGAGATCAGCCTCGGCACCGAGCAGGTGCACCTGCGCGAGGAGGCCGCCGGCCCCGGGACGCTCGCCGCCTTCCACGAGCGCCTGTGGCGGCGCGGCGCGACCACCGTCGCGATGACCTGCGTGCACGCGACCGCCGAACGCATGGAGATGGCGGGCGTCCCCACGATCCGCGTCCGCCCTACCGGCGCCGCGATCCGCAGCTCCCTCCAGACCGCCGCGCTCCTCGGCGCCCACCACCGGCTTGAGGAATCACAGCTCGTCGTCGTCCTCGTGGATGTCCCGACCCTCCGCGAGACTCCCCGCCGCGTGACTCCCCGCTACTGGCGGGACGAGCTGAAACTCGCGCTGCACCGCGTCCTGCTCCAAGAGGCGCACCGCATGAACGCCTCCGTGTGGCCCTTGGACGACCACAGCTACCTGGTCATCGCAACGCGCGGCTCCGTGACGGCGTCCACCGAGGGCTTCCGCACCCCGCCGTTCGTCGAACGCGTCCGTGAAGAACTGGGCCTGGCCATCGAAGTGGGCATCGGCATGGGCCGCACCGCCCACGAAGCGGAGAACCACGCCCGCGCCGCCCTGGCCCGCTCCCAAAGCTCCCAGCGCGCCCAGGGCTTCGCCCTGGACCGCGACGGCCGCGCCCTCGTCCCGGCCCCTCGCACACCCCCGCGCACCCAGCCGCAGACCAAGCCGAAGGGCCTGGAGATCCTCGCCCGCCTGGCCGACAAGCTGGGCGACCAGGAACAACCCCTCATCGTGGACGCGGAGAACGCGGGCAAGATGCTGGGCGTGACGCCCCGCACGGCCCGACGTCTCCTCCGCACCCTCGTGGAAGAGGGCCTGGCCTGGCCCCTCCCTCCCAACCGCACCCCGCAACCAGGCCGCCCCCGCCAGCTCTACCGCCTGATCGTGGAGAAGCTGGGCCCCGCCAAGACCACCTGACTCCGAGGACGTGTCCGGCCGCACAGCACGCATCTGCGGCCGGGCACACTCCCCTGGACGCCACGACTTCTCAGCCCCGGCGCGCGAGTCCGCCCTGCCCAGACACCGCCTGACGTCACGATGACACCATGACGTCATAGTGCCGGTTGACATGACGTCACTGTGACGTCATAGTTGGGGCATGGACCTGATGCCGTACGTCGAGAGCCTCCGCCGGGAGCTCGCCGTCGCCGCCGAGGCGGGCGGCCCGGACGCCCGCGCGCTCGCCGAGCGCCTCACCGGCGCTCTTGAATCGGCCGCCAGACTCACCCTGCTGGAGGCGTTGTCGGCCGCGGCCGACGAGATCACCCGCGATCTGGCGCCCGGCTCGGTCGACGTGCGGCTGCGCGGCGGCGACCCGGCCTTCGTGGTGACGCCGCCGCAGCAGGGGCCGTCTTCGGAGGGCGCGTCCGGCGGCGGGGCGGAGGCCGTACCGCAGCCCCCGCCGCCCACCGCGCCCCCGACCGCCCCCGCCGCGGCACCGTCCGCCGAGGAGGGCGGCACCGCGCGGATGACCCTGCGGCTTCCCGAGCATCTCAAGCTGCGCGTCGAGGAGGCGGCCGGCCGGCAGGGGATCTCGGTCAACGCCTGGCTGGTCCGCGCCATCTCCGCCGCGTTCGAGCCGGGCGCCGAGACCCGTCCCGCCGACCGGCCGCAGCCGCCCCGGAGCGGGCGCAGCTACACCGGCTGGGTGCGCTAGCCGCCCCACCGGCCCCACCACTCGTCAACGACACGTCGCCCGGCCCCGAGGCCGGGAGTTCCACCGGACCCATGAGGAGGGCTCCGCCATGCCTGCTTTCGACACCCCCGAACCGATCACCGCCGACATCGACGTCTACATCGGCCGGGTCCTGGTCCACGCGAGCGACCGCGCCGACACCGTGGTGGAGGTGCGCCCGAGCGACCCGGCCGCCGACGCGAGCGTGCAGGCCGCCGAACGGACCGTCGTCGAGTTCTCCGGCGGACGGCTGCTGGTCAAGGGCCCTAGGCCCAAAGGCCTGGCGTACATGCGCGCCTGGCGCGGCTCCATCGAGGTGGTCGTCGAACTGCCGGCCGGGTCCCGCGTCGAGACCAAGGGCTCCGCGGACTTCATCGCCACCGGCCGGCTCGGCGAGGCCGTCCTGCGCGGCTCCGTCGGGGACCTGCGCGTCGAGGAGGCGGATTCGCTGGAGGCCAGGACGTCCGTCGGCGACATCACCGTGGACCAGGTGACCGGTCCGGTCGAGGCGACCACCTCCACCGGGACGGTCCGGATCGGAACCCTCGACGGCCCCGGCATGGTGAAGTCCTCCACCGGCAGCATCACCCTCGGCGAGGCGACCGGCGACCTGGAGCTGAAGACCGCCACCGGTGACGTCAGCGTCGGCCGCGCACTGGCCGACCTCACCGCCAAGAGCGCGCACGGACGGATCCGGATCGGCGCTGCGGTGAGCGGCACCGTCCATCTGGAGAACGGCTCCGGCAAGGTCGGCGTCGGGATCGCCGAGGGCACGGCCGCCTGGCTTGACCTGCACTCCAAGAACGGCGTGGTGCGCAACGCCCTGACCTCCACCGACGCCCCCGAGTCCACCGACGCCGTCGTCAAGGTGCACGTGCACACCAACTACGGCGACATCGACGTCCACCGGTCCTGACCCCCACCCGAGCAAGGCCAACGCCAGCAAGGAGCCCCCCGATGAGCGACGCGATCATCGCCGAAGGACTGGTCAAGAGATACGGCGAGGTCACCGCCCTCGACGACCTGAGCTTCACCGTCCCGGAGGGGACGGTCCTCACCCTGCTCGGCCCGAACGGCGCGGGCAAGACCACGGCGGTGCGGGTCCTGACCACGCTGCTGCGGCCCGACTCCGGCAGCGCCACCGTCGCCGGATGCGACATCGGCCGCGACACCCGGCGGCTGCGGTCCCGGATCGGGCTGTCCGGCCAGTACGCCGCCGTCGACGAGCACCTCACCGGCGCCGAGAACCTCGAGATGGTCGGGCGCCTGTACCACCTGGGCGCCAAGCGCAGCAAGGCCCGCGCCCGCGAGCTGCTGGAACGCTTCGACCTCACCGAGGCCGCGGACCGTCCGGTGAAGGGCTACTCCGGCGGCATGCGCCGCCGCATCGACCTCGCCGGCGCCCTGGTCGCCGACCCGCCGGTGCTGTTCCTGGACGAACCCACGACGGGCCTCGACCCCCGCGCCCGCACCGCGCTGTGGGACGCCATCTCCGAACTCGTCGCGGGCGGCAGCACGCTGATGCTGACCACCCAGTACATGGAGGAGGCCGACCGCCTCGCCGACCGGATCCTGGTGATCGACCGCGGCCGCGCCATCGCCGGCGGCACCCCCGACGAGCTCAAGGACCAGGTCGGCGGCAACCGCATCGAGCTGACCGTGAGCGACGCCGCCGAACTCGAGACCGCCCGGGAGGCGCTGACCGGCGTCGCCGTCGGCGACATGCGGACCGCGCCGGAGTCGCTCCAGATCACCGTCCCGGTCACCGACGGCCCCGAGGCGCTCCGCGAGGTCCTCGGCCGGCTGGCCGGGACGGGGGTCCGGGTGCGGGACGCCGGGCTGCGGCGCCCCACCCTGGACGACGTCTACCTCACCCTGACCGGACGGCAGGCGTCCGGCGCCGAGCAGGAGGCCACCCGATGAACGCCGTCACCATGACCATCGCCGACAGCTGGACCATCGCCAAGCGCGACGCCCTGAAGATCCGGCGGTCGCCGGACCTGCTCGGCGGCGTCATCATGCTCCCGGTCGTGCTCGTGCTGCTGTTCGCCTACGTCTTCGGCAGCGTCATCGACATCCCGGGGATGTCGTACAAGGAGTTCCTGCTCCCCGGCATCTTCGTCCAGGCCGTGATCGTCGGCGCGCAACTCACCGGCTACACGCTGACCCTGGACCTGCAGAAGGGCATCTTCGACCGCTTCCGCTCGCTGCCGATGTCCTCGTCCGCGGTCCTGGTCGGCCAGACGGTCAGCGACCTGCTGATGAACTTCTGCGGGCTGGTCGTCATGGGAGCGGTGGGGCTGATCGTGGGCTGGCGGGTGCACACCTCGCCCTACGAGGCCGTCCTCGGCTTCGGCCTGCTCCTGCTGTTCGCCTACGCGTTCTCCTGGTTCACCGCGACCGTCGCGCTCGCCCTGCGCACGCCGGAAAGCTTCAACGGCATCGCCAACATGGTCTCGCTCCCGCTGGTGTTCGTCTCCAACGCCTTCATCGACGCCTCCGAACTTCCCACGCCGCTGCGCGTCGTCGCCGAGTGGAACCCCGTCTCCACCTTCACCCAGGCATCACGCGACCTCTTCGGCAACACCAGCGCCGCGATGGAGACGTCGGACGCCTGGCCCCTCCAGCACGCCGTCCTGGCGTCCCTGCTCTGGATCGCCGTCATCCTGATCGTGTTCGTCCCGCTGGCGACCCGCCTCTACAAGAAGGCGGTCAGCAGCTGACACCTCCCCCGCACGTGATGCGCGCGACACAAGACGGGCCCCGGAACACCACCGGGCCCGTACGTCGTCCCATGATGGGCGGCGGGTCGCTAGTGCGGTGTCCACCAAGGTTCACCGGTGCGTCGACTTGCGGCGTGTTGTTGGTATGAGCGCGTCGGAGGCAACGACACGCCGCAAGTGAATCGATGCTCTGGCGGGGCGGTATCCGAGAGATCGGGTGCCGTCCCGTTGACGTGCGGGGATGTGGGTTGACCTGCGGTTTCGGGTGTTCGGGGCCTGGTGCTGGTGTTGATCTTGTCTCACTGGTGCGCGCTGGTTGCCGCTGGTGCTCGCTGTTCGCGGGCCATGCGCGGGCCATGGCCCGGAACGGTTGCCGCTGGTTACGGGCCGTCTAGGGCGCGGTCTATGGCCTTGTTGGCTCGGGTCTCGCTGAGCTGGCGTTCTAGGGGGTTGGTGCCCCAGTCGGTGACGGCGATGAGGACCGTGCCGCACTGGTCGGCGTCGCAGCGTGGATGCCGTGCGGCGGTGTCGAACGTCCGGACGGGGCGGTTCAACTGGCGTCCGGCTCGGCGTCCGGCGGCGCGTAGCCGGTCGCGCTCGTCGGGTGAGTGGTAGACGGTACTGGTCTGCCCGGATCGTCTTAGCTGCTCGGCGATGACGGCGGCCAAGTCTTGGCTCATCGGGTCTCGTCCCTCCTGGCGCTGGTGTCCAGGATGGCGCGGTGCGGGTGCGGGTGCCAAGTGATCGCGGTGGGGAGCGTGCCGGCGGCCGTCTCGCGCGCGGTGCGGTGGGTGTGCGGGGTGGTGGCGGCTGCCGGTCCAGCGGCACGGGCACGGGTGGGTGCCTGTGCGGCTCTTTGCGTGTGCTGGCGTGCGCTGTTGTGGGGAGTCGGGTGCGGGCTTGGGCGGGGCGGCGGGCTGCTAGCCTCGCGCGGCTCCGGGCTGCCTCTCGGCTGCCCACATCAGGCCGGGGGCGGCCCGCCGGAGGGGTCCCCGTCCAAGCCCGTGCCCGGCGACCCTTCGCCGACCTTGGCCCCGTGGGGGTCTGCGCATGTGTCCACTGTGCTCGGTCTGCGCGACGGCGGCTTAGCGCGCGGACCGTGCCGCACGCGCTCTTATGGGTAGAGCCCTACGCCGGAGGCGGGTCGTTGTAAGGGGTGGGGGCCGGGGTTGGTTGGGAACCGAGGTAGCCGAACCTTGCGCGCCTGCTGGGGCGTTGAGCGGCGTCAGGTGTTGGTGGCGGGTGCTCGCGGCGGTGGGCAGGGCGGTGGGGAGCTGGCAAGGCGTCGGCGGGCCGAGCCAAGACGGCCGAAGGTCGTCTTGGTCTCGTGCCCGCCCGTACGTTCATTGACGACGGTCCCGCCCGAACCTGTTCCGTCCGGTCGGCGTCACCCGAGCCACCATGCGCGAAGGCGCGCGGCGATGCGCCGCGCGCCTTGACCTACGTAGGGAAAATGCTCACACGGGAGGAATCCCGGTCCTGCGTGCATGTACGAACCGCTACCAGAGATCGAAGGGGCGGACCTGGACTCCCTTGGTTCGCCAAGGTTCAGGTGAGGTGCCCGAGGAGAGACGTTCAAGCCATCGGAGCTGCTCAACGAAATAGGCGTGTGCCGATGTGCCCTCCTTGAAGACGATGATGGGGCCATGGGTTCCCCGCCGACCATGGCCGTACATCATCACGCGCACGACTTGGTCAACCTCCTCCATCGCGAAGGAACATGGGAAGTTGAACAGGTAGAGCCTGAGACGGGGTGCTGCGTCGGACGCGGCGCTGAGCGGACGGAGTATCTCCCGCACGTAGCGCTCGGGGTCCTCCATGGCCGCGTCTGCTGGCTCGATCCTGTACCTGTCCTTGCGGGACTCGCAGTAGGGGTCCATGACGTAGATGTTGATATCCATCGTCCGGGCCTTCTCCTGGAGAACCGCTAGGACGGCGTCGCTAGCGTAGAAGGAGCGCGTCAGGCCAAAGAGGGTGATCCGCTCGCGAGCCTGCGACACACGGTCCACAAGGTCCTGCTCGGATTCATCACTTGTGAACGGGAACGCGTCAATGATCCCGGCGCGCTGAAGATGGCTCACGTCTCCAAGGCTGTGGTCGGTCCCGAAGCCGAGGCGATCCGGCCTGGTTCGGTAGAGACGGCAGAAGTAGTCAATTCGCTCGTCGCTCGGACGACGGTCCCCCAACTCCCAGCGGCAGAGAACGGCGGCGTCTATATGAGGGGGTTGCAGTCCATCGGCCTCGTACAGCGCATCGAGGCGGGCTGAGACTTCGGCGCGGTCATAGCCGTGGGCGAGCCGCCATGCTTCCAGCGGAGTGATATCCGGAATCTTCCGAACGATCTTCTCCGCTACGGCCTCGGTCGTCAGTCCGCGTCGGAAGCCTTCCAACCGGATGTCGGCAGCTTGGCGTTCGTTCTTGCGGCGGCGTTGTACGTTCGCCCTGCTCGCAGCCATGGTCACCTCACCATTGTCGTTCGACGGCAATTCAATTGCCGCGTAGACCCATTGGACTCATTGTCGCTAAGCGGCAACCTTGTATCGAGTCTAAGCGGTCACGACGACAGAGAGAAGGAGTAGATCGTGCTGCAAGAACGTGACGGGCGACTGCGCGGGGCGGTGGGTGAGCGTCGGTTGCACCTGGCCGCGTTGAACGCGGCGGTGGCGGACTGGGATGGGCCGCTGGCGTGCGCGCTGGTGAACCGGGACGGTGCGCTAGTGCTGAACGTGGTGAACAGAACGGACGAGTTCAGGTCGCTGGACGTGGGCTGTGAACGGGTCGGCGGGGTCTGGTGGTTCGTGCGAACGGACACCGGTGAGGGGCTGGTGCCGGTTCTGGAGGTCGCGGACGCTCCGGCGCTGCTGGCGCGAGTGATCGAGCGGGCGGCGGGCGACGCGGCCGGTTCGGGGGGCCGGTGATGACACGGCGGTTCGATGAGGATGACGCGGTGTTCACCGCTGGGTCGATCAGGGAGCCGGTGGAGCAGATGCTGGCCGGTGAACCGGCGGGGCCGATCTCAAACCAGGATGGGGAGTGGCACCCGGAGGTGCCGTCTCCGGCGCGGATGTACGACTACTTCCTGGGCGGTAAGGATTACAGCCTGGTGGATAGGGAGGCGGCTGAGCGGGTGATCGCGGCGGCGCCGTGCATTCCGGTGGTGGCGCGGGCGAACCGGGCGTTCATGCACCGGGGGGTGGCGTGGGCGGCGCGGCACGGTATCGGCCAGTTCGTGGACGTGGGGACCGGTATCCCGACTGCGCCGAACCCGTATCAGATCGCGCGTGAGCACCGGGACGACGCGGTGGTGGTGGGGGTGGACAACGATCTGGTCGTGCTGACGCATAACCGGGCGCTGCTGGATGGGATGCCGATCGTGCGCGGGGACGTACGCGCGGTCGATGAGCTGATCGCCGATCTCGATGAGTGGATCGACTGGGACAAGCCGGTCGCGGTGCTGCTGGTGGCGGTGCTGCACTTCGTCACCGACGCACAGAACCCGGCGGGGATCGTGGCCGCGTTCACCGGGCGGATGGTGCCGGGGTCGGTGGTGGTGCTGTCGCACGTGTCGTCCACGGGCGCGGACCCGAGGGCGGTCGCGCAGGTGCAGAAGGTGTACGAGGGGGCGGCAGCGCCGGGGGTGGCGCGTTCGCACGAGGAGATCACGAACCTGTTCGGGCGGCTGGAGCTGGTGCCGCCGGGGGTGGTGCCGGTGCAGCACTGGCCGGTTCAGGCGGGGCCGCTGACGCCGATCCCGATCCTGGGCGGGGTCGGGATGGTGCCCGATGGCCGCGAGGGCCGCCAGCAGGACGGGCGGGTGTGATGGCCGGGCCGTGGACGGTGATGAGTGTCAACACTCAGTACGGCGGCCGGTTCGACAGTGACGGGCGTCCGGTGGATCGCTGGGGGCCGATCGCGGACGCGATTGCGAGCGTGGAGCCTCACATCCTGCTCGCGCAGGAGCTGACGGGCTGGGGGCATGACCCCCGGCTGCACGCGGCGGCGGAGCGGTCATTGCAGCGCCGGGGCTGGCCGCTGCGGTTCCTGGTCGCTCCGTCTGCAACGGGCTTCCACACCGCCGTCGCCTATCAGCCCGAGGTGCTGTGCTGGCGGCAGTATGAGACCAAATACGCGCACCTGACCGACAACGGTTACGGGGTGGCGGTGCTGGCCGATGTCGACGCCGATGAGGATGAGCCGGGGCTGACGGTGATCTCGGCGCACCTGTCGGCGTACTCGACGCAGGCCGCCGCGCAGGAGGCGCAACGGATGGCGGTCCGGCTGCACCGGTACGGGGGCCGGGGGATCCTGGGCGGAGACATCAACAACATGCCGCTGGGTGACCGGGAACCGGACTGGGCGGCGGTCCCGCCCTACAACCGCAGTGCCCGGTGTCTGCCGCGCACAGGCCCGGATGAGCCCTGGCGGGGCAACCGGGCCGTTGGTGAGGTGCTGGCCAACGCGGGGCTGGTGGATGTGGCCGCGCACCTGGCCGACACGCAGCACCGGCCGGAGCTGCGGGCCGCGACCGGTCGCGGCAGGGTGCGGGTCGACCAGTATCACGTGACGGAGCCCCTGCGGGATGCGCTGCTGGACTACGAGCGGCTGCCAGGGCTCAGCGACCACGACGCGATCGTGATGCGGCTGGACTCCGCGCGGCTGGGCGCGGCTCGGGTGTGGGACTGAGACACCACAAGCAGGGAGCGCGGTGGCTCGCGTGGGGAAGCCGTGGGGCCGCCGCGCTCTCGCCACACGGACGCGGCCGGGTTCTGGCAGAACCGCTTAGGGACCGGGGCCGGGCCTACGACGAATGAGTTGAGTTGGAATGCGGCTAGATCGGAGAGTGCGCAGATGACGGAGACGGTGATGGTGACGGGCCGGATGCAACACGCGCTTGATGTGCTGGTGGAGCGGGCCGGGAACGCCTCGCGGGTGACAAGCGGTGAGGCGGCTGGGCTGACCCTGGCGCAGATCGGGACGGCGCTGGATTCGACCCTGGAGGTGTGGGACCTGGTCGGGCAGGTGCTGGGGCCGGTGATGGACCGGGTGGAGGAGATCAGCGAGCGTGAGCTGCCCGAGCGGTCGGGCGGGTCGGGCCGTGAGGTTCTGGAGGACGCGGTGATGCACTTGAGGTACGGGCGTGACGGGCTGGGGGCCGCTCGGGCACTGGTGGCGGTGGGGCTCGCGGAAGTGCTGAGGGTGGAACAGGGCGAGACGTGAGGTAGTGCGGAGCGGGGCCGCAACGGTGAAGGGCCGCGGCCCCGTGTCCGTGGTGACAGGGTCCGGGCCGGTCGAATGGCCGAAGGCCACCCCGGAGGGGCGACCGCTAGGGAGTTCAGCCGGCGCGGCTGCGCAATTCCAGTCTAGGCGGTGTTGGTCGTGGGGGCCGCTGCCCGGCTCGGGCCTGTAGACGCGAGTGACTACGAGATTTCGGTGAGGAAACGGGCCGCCACGAGCGGCGGGCGTGAAGGGATGGGCTGCACGATGACGCAGCTTCGGATGAGCTATGTCAATGTCGAGCACGGCGGGCGGACGGAGGCGGGGTATTCGGCTTACTCCGGCGACGGTGGCCCGTACGACTTCGGCCGGGTTACCGGGATGCTGCACGATGGGGATTGGCCTGACGTCCTGGTCGTGGGCGAGGCCGACCGGTATGAGCTGAACGGGATGGAAGGCGCGCACGAGGCCGCCGCCGCCCTGCGGGAAGCCGGTGGCCCCGCCTACGTGCCGTACCCGTGCTCGCTGCCGCGTGAGGGCGGGATGTTCGCACCGGTCATCTACATCGACCCGCAAAAGGTCGTGGTGCGGCGGTTCTACGGCCACCGGCTGCCGGATTTCGCCTCCCGCAACCGCAACTTGCTGGTGTTCACACTGCCTGGCCGGACCGACTCGATCAGGCTCATGGCCTGGCACGGCGACATATATTCCGGTGATGACCGGCTCGCCGATGCCCGCAGGTTCGACCGGTTGGCGGACCCGGCATTCCCGTGTGTGCTTCTCGGTGACTGGAACACCGTCCCTAGTGGCGGCTTCGAGCCGGAGGACCTGAACAAGCCCGGCGTGCACAACCCGCGTCAGATCAACTACCGCGTCCAGTGGGAAGGCGGCCCCCGCCAGGGAGGCCCGCACGTCTACGACACCCGAGCCATGGACTTTCTGTGCGGGTGGTACAACCCCAGGACGGGCAAGCGGGTGGGCGGGGTCGGCTTCCACCACACCGCCGAGATGGCCAGGGACTACACCCCGACCCAGATCGAGCGGCCCAATGGCCGCCAGTGCCTGGCGATTGACGCGATCCTCCTCAACGAGCCGCTCGCACGGGCGATGGTGCCCGGTTCCTACCGCGTGCACGACTTCCGGGACGCGAATGCCCCCGACTCTGACCACAAGCGCATCTCGGTCACGGTCGACATCTGACCCCAGGCCAGCACGCCGGAGTGATGGCGGGTGCGATTGTGGTTGGCATGTCCTTGTGGAGTGGGGTGTGTGAGTGCTGCCGATAGCATCGAGGCGGATCCGAGCGTGTTGCTGGCTTGTAGGAGTGCAAGCCTTGGGCGGTATGTCCTAGGGCGGTCAATTTCGCGTCGGGTCGGGTCGTTTCTCTCGGTTTAGGGAAGGAAGTCACATCATGGCGTCTCAGCGGTTTGAGCCCGCTTCCGGTACGCGGGATTTCCTCGCGGATGATCTACGGGTCCGCAATCACGTATTTGACGTGATCCGGGGTGTATTCGAGCGTTACGGATTCGAGCCGTTGCAAACGCCTGCGTTCGAGCGGATTGAAACGCTGACGGGCAAGTACGGCGACGAGGGCGACAAGCTGATCTTCAAGATTTTGCGGCGTGGGGAGCATGAGGCGAGTGGGGAGGCTGATCTAGCGCTGCGGTACGACATGACTGTTCCACTGGCGCGGGTGGTAGCGGCGTACGGATCTCAACTTCCGGCACCGTACAAGCGGTATGCGATGGGGCCGGTATGGCGCGCGGACCGGCCGGGGAAAGGGCGTTTCCGGGAGTTCGCACAATGCGATGTCGATGTGGTCGGCTCGGCGTCGCCGCTGGCTGATGCGGAAGTGGTGAGCGCGGTGGCAACTGCGCTGGACGCGTTGGGAGTCAGCGACTTTCGTGTCCTGGTCAACTCCCGGCGCGCGCTGTCGGGGCTGCTGGAGGTCTACGGGGTCCCGGCCGAGGTGGGCGGGGGTGTGCTGATCACCTTGGACAAGCTGGACAAGCTGTCCCCCGAAGCGGTGGCGCGGGAGCTGATCGACGTGCGCCAGTTGGAGGCGGCGACCGCTGAGAGGCTCGTCGCGGACGTGGTGGCAGACGATTCGGTGGACCGTATGCGGGCCAGCCTGAAAGACAGCGAGGAGGGCCGGGCGGGTCTCACCGAAATCGACCGGCTTGTCACGCTGGCGGGTCCGAGTGTGGGCACGGAGCGAATCACATTCACACCGAGCCTGGTGCGTGGCCTGGACTATTACACGGGCGTGATTTTCGAGGTGGTCGCGGCCGGGATGCCGGGGTCTATCGCCAGTGGCGGCCGTTATGATCATCTCATTTCGGCGCTGGGAGGGCCGGACGTTCCGGCGTGCGGCGGCTCGCTGGGAGTGGAGCGGATCATCGGGCTGATGGAAAGTGGCGCAGCTGCGGTTAAGTCGCTGGACGTGGCGATAGCCGCAATGGCAGAAGAGTCAGACACAAGTGTGATGGAGTTCGCGAACCAATTGCGGGGCATCGGGTTGCGGACCGAAATCTATCTGGGGGCGAGTCGCAAGCTTGCCAGGCAGCTTAAATGGGCGGCAGACAGGCGCGCGCGATTCGCGCTGATCTACGGGGAGCGGGAACAGGAAAGCGGAACTGTCACGGTGCGGGACATGGAATCGGGGGAACAACACGCTGTCCCGGCCGGGGAGCTTGCGGCACGCCTACAAGGGTGGTGCGCCGCACCACGGTAGATCGACCAAAGGAGGTCGCGTCACAGATGGGTACGCAAGGCGATCGGATTTTTGCAGCGATCAAGGAAAGGGGTTTCCCCGACCCCTGGGCGACATTCGGGGAATGCATGTCGTGGGAAGCGGCCTACGCGGTTCAGCTCAAGCAGGCGATCGACACGGCCCGCAAGGAGCAGGACGAGCAGGCATACGCGGCGGTCGCAGGGCTGTTCACGGTCAAGAAAGGCAACCTCGCCAAGGCGCGCCGGTTACTGGATGACGTCCTGGCCGACTACGACCACAGCGGCAAGTGGGCCGAACTCGACGGCAAGGCCCGTCAACTCGACATCGACGACGTGTCCGAGCGGTGGGCGCGGGGCCTGGTGGAACACCCGTTCCCCATCGCGCTGCGGTCCCTGCAATTCAACTGGCAGTACATGAAAGAGCACGGCGTTCGGGCGTTCTACGAAATGACCGCTCGCTACGTCGATGATCTGCGGTCCAACTCTCAGCGCTGGCGCGATGCCTGGGCCGAAGAGGCGGATACGGGCGTGATCGACCGTGTCACCACGGTGGAATGCGACCTGGCCTCCGAAGAGGCGCCCATGCACTGTGACATCTGCAAGAAGACCATCACAGCGCTTCTCTACCTGACCGAGTAAGAGCACTCGTCCGGGGTGGCCCTCGGTTCCCTTCCGGAGCTGGGGGCCTTCGGCCGTCGCCGACCGTCACCGGTAGGGCCGCGGCTCCCTTTTCGTGGCGGCGTCCGGGCCGGTCGAATGGCCGTTAGGCCACCCCGGAGGGGCGAACGGTAGAGAGTTCAGCCGGCGCGGCCCGCGCAATTCCAGCTTAGGCGGTGTCGGCGTGGGGGCCGCTGCCCGGCTCGCGGCGGGCTGCGCGTGTGCTGCGGGTGTGGTGCGGGGTCACGTGACCGGGTGGCGGTCGGCGTGGATGGTGGTGGTCTCGGGCCACACCGAGACGGTGTGATCGATGGGGGTTCCGGTTGCGGTGTGGGTGGTGGTGGCGCGGGTGAGGACGTAGGAGCCGGGGGGCAGGTGGAGGGCGGGGGCCTCGTACTGGGTGGCGGGCCGCGTGTGGATGTGGCTGGTGCCGGTGGCGGGCCGGTGCCCGGTGTGGGTGGCGAGGTTCTCGGTCCAGGTGCCCGGTAGGACGTCGGGCTGGGCTAGGGGGCTGTCGGCGGGCACGCCGGGTGTGTAGCTGGTGCGCAGCTCCAGGGGGATGTTTCCGGTTGGGTCGGTGATGAGTCGGCGGCGGGCCATGACGGGGTGTCCGGGGCCGTCGATGTTCAGGGCGTGGGCGACGTCGGGCGGGGCGGGTTCGTAGGCGACGCTGACGATGCGGACGGCTGAGAGCTGGTCGGGGATGGCCCCGCCGATGGCGACGGTGTGCACGGGGCGCGGCATCGGCTGGGGTGCGGGGGCTTGAGGGAACGCGGGGGGCTGATCGGGGAGGGTGGTGTCTCCAAGCGGGGCGCGGGTGTCGGTGGCGGGGGCGTAGGTCTCGGTGTGAGGGTGGGCGGTGCCGGGAGGGAAAGCGCCGGTCGGGCCTCCGGTGGAGGTGTAGCCGCGTGTGCCTTCGGAGATGGCCCACCCCTCTTGTGTGAGCTGGGCGAGGACTCTGCGGCTGGTGCGGGCCGAGACCTTCCAAGCCTGCTGAATCTCGGGGTTGGTGGGGAGGCGTGCGCCGCGCGGGTACTGGCCTTCGAGGATGGCGCGGACGATGGCGTCGCGGATCACGGTGACCAGTTGGGGTGAACTGCCGGTCTGGCCGGATGCGCCGTTAAACGTTTCCCTGTGTCCCATTGTGGCCATGCCTTACCCGTTGTGATCAGCGGCTTTGTGTCGCTGTGCGGCTCCGATGACAACCCTAACGTACCGAGTTCGGTCCGCCTAGGTTTACGAACGTGCCCACATCGGGACACTCTTGGCATGACTCGTACCGAACTCGGTACGAAAGGCGAGAGTTGCGGAGGTGGGCGCGTGCAGTTCCAGATCGGTATGGAGAAGCTGGCGTTCTTGGTGGCGGACGCCCCGGAACAGCGCAAGGAGTTCGAGTCCGGCGCACTGCGCACGGACGCCGAGGGGCGGCCCCTGTTCCAGGTGCGGCTGCTGGCGATGGACGGCGAGCAGAGTGCGCCGATCAAGGTCGGGCTGGTGGGTGACCCTGGCGTGATGCAAGGCCAGTTCGTGACGCCGGTCGGTCTCACCCTGAATGTGGTGGACAGGCGCGGGGACTCGGTGACGTGGTGGACGGCTGAGCGTCTGGAGCCTGCGGGAGCGCCGGGCGGTGCTGCGGCGGGCGGGCCGCGCGGTGCGGGCGGCGGCAAGGCGGCGGGGGCCTCCTCGGCTGCGGCGGGTAGGGGCGTGGGCGAGTGAGCGGGCAGGGCGTGAGCGGTGCGGGGGCTGGTGGCGGGGGCGTGTTCGGGCGGCTGCTGGGCGGTCCGGCGATTCCGGCGGGCGTGGTGGCTGCGGTGGGCGGCCGGGAGAGCGGCTGGCCGTATGGGGAGTGCGCGTACGTGGTGATGGTCGGGGCTTCGGGTCCGGCGCGGCTGCATTACGCGCTGACCGACCCGGCGGGGCCGACGTGGCTGCGGCTGGCGGAGGCGGGCGAGCGTCGGCGGCGGCGGGCGCTGGCGGGTGTGCTGCGCTCGGGTGTGCTGGAGAGTGCGGGGCCGCGTGGCGCGCGTGCCGGGCTCGGTACGGGCAACGGTGCGGGGGCCGGTGCCGGGGTCGGTACGGGCGGGTGGCTGCATGTGGCGGCCGGGTACCGGTCGGTGTGGACCGATTTGCCCGCTGATGGGCGGGTCGGCGGGGTGGCGGTGCGTGATCTGGTGGTGGGGCTGGTGCCGGGTCGGGTGTGGGAGGAGTTGCACGCGCGGCGGGATGAGGCGTGGCGGGCGTGGGCGCGGCGGTCGGGAGCGGTGCCGATGCCGGGCCTGGGGGGAACCGTCCCCGGCTCCAGCGGCTGCGGGGACTCCGGCGGCGGGGGCGGGTTCGACCCGGATGCGACCCGGCATGAGCCGGTGGAGCAAGGGCCGTGGGATACGCCGGTCGCCGGGCGGCGCGCGGAGCGGGGGCCTGATGAGGGCTGGCCCGGTATCCGGCACGGCGGCGGGATGGGCGGTGCGTGGTGACCCGCTCGCAGCGGTTCGCAGGGGTATCGGCGCGGGGCCGGGTGGGGTTGCCGCCGGTCCTCCAGCGGCCGGAACTCCCGGTGCGGGCGCGGCTGACGTTCGGGTCGGCGCTGCTGCTGTGGGTGGTGCGTCCTAGCTGGCTGTGGCGGCGTGAGCTGGCCGCGCTGGGCGTGCTCGCGCTGGTGGCGGCGGCGGGATGGCAGGGGCGGGGCTGGGTTGGCGCGGTCGTGGCTCCGGCCGAGGTGGCGGTGATCGTGGGAGTGGTGCCGTGGTCGCGTCGGCGGGCGGCGGCTGCGTGGCGGCGGGCGCGGCTGCGGCGGCAGTGGGACCGCTCGTGCCGTTTCGCGGGCCTGACGACGCCCAATGATCGGATTCCGCGTATCCGGCGGGATCGGCGGGTGCCTGCCGGTGATCGGCTGGTGGTGCGCGTGCCGCGTGGCGCGACGGTGGATGACCTGGCGGGGGAGGCTGAGCGGGTGGCGGCCGTTCTGCGGGTGCGTGAGGTCCGTGTGGGCCGGGACGTGGAGTGCGCGCCCGTGGCGCACGTGGACATCGTCCGGCGGGACCCGTGGGCCGGGGCGGGGCCGTTGCGGTGGCCGTGGGTCGAGGCGGCGCGGCGCTCGGTGGCCGATCCGGTGCCGTTGTGTGTGGATGACATGGGTGAGCCGGTGGCGGTACGGCTGCCGGGCAAGCACTTCCTGATCGGGGGTGAGCCGGAGTCGGGCAAGTCGGCGGCTTTGAGCCTGATCTTGGCGGCGGCTGCCCTCGACCCCTTCGCGCAGATCTGGGGGTGGGACGCCAAGATCGTTGAGCTGGGGCTGTGGCGGCCGGTCATGACCCGGCTGGCAGGCAACGACATGGACGTGGCCATCGCGCAGCAAGAGGACCTCATTCAAGAGATGGACCGGCGGTATGAGGTGTTGGAGGCGGCGGGGCGGCGGGAGCTGCGGCCCGGTGAGGCTCCGCTGATCCTGGCCGTCACGGATGAACTGCGGTTCTACTCGGCGAACAGCGACAGCAAGGCGGCCAAGCGCTACAACTCCCTCGGTGAGGATGTGGCGGCGCGGGGCCGGGCGGCGCTGATTGCGCAGGTGTCGGCGACGCAGAAACCGGCCGGGACCGTGGTGCCTACGACGTGGCGTGACCTGATGGCGCTGCGCTTGGCGATGCGGTGCACCACGCGGGACGCCTCCGACACGATCCTTGGCGCGGGGATGGCGAGCGCCGGTTACGACGCCTCTGAGATCGACATCGCGACGCGCGGTGTGGGGTGGCTGTACGCCGAGGGCGGGTTTCCGCGCCGGGTGCGGTCGTACTACCTGGACGACAACGACATCCGGTCGATCGTGGCGCGGGGCGCGGCGCTGCGGGCCTGACCGGGTTCCCTTCTCTCCTTCTCTTCTTCTCAACCTGGGGCCTCGCGCGGCGGGGTCGGCGGCAGCGTGCCCGCCGCGCGAGGTCCCCTCCTCCTGATGGGAGCGAACACGATGGCGTACGTGTCAACAGAGTTGGCGGCGCGGGTGTGTCCGTGCGCGGCGGCGGTGGCGGGCCGGGTGTACCCGGTGGAGCGTCCGGCGGGGCCGGTGGACGACCGGTTCTCGGCGGCGGTGGTACGTGAAGTAGGTGACGTACTGGGCTCCTTCGGGTTCCCGGTGATCGAGGACGACTCGGCGGACTGGTACGCCCTGTCGTGGTGTCTGTGGCGGTTCGTGTACGGCTACAGCGGGCGCGGCCGTCACGGCGGTGACCCGGCGGGCGACTCGGCGGGCTCGGACGGTGCGGCGGGTGGTGTGCGGTGGTGAGCGGTAGCCGGCGGGATGGCCGCAGGTCACCCCGGAGGGGCGGAGTCCTGCCGGCCACCGCGCCCGGTGCGCGCATGGGGCGAGTGGCGGGGGTTTCGGGGTCGGCTTCGGGTGTGGTGCGGGGTGGGGTGCTGGCGGGGATGCTGGCGCGCGTCGCCGATGGTGACCAGTGGGGGGCGTGGTCGCGTCAGGTGGCCCACACCGGGCATTGCTCCCGGCCGGTGCGGGTGCGTGGGGGCGCGACGGTGGTGGACACGCGCACGGGTGAGGTGCGGGCGGAGTGGTCCAGCGGCGGTGAGCCGGATGGGGTGTTGTTGCTGGCGTGCGGGGATCGGCGGGCGGCGGTGTGCCGGTCGTGTGCGGAGATCTACCGGCGGGATACCTGGCAGTTGATCGCGGCGGGCCTGCGGGGGCGTGCGCCGCGTCTGGCGGGGCGGGTGGATGCGGTTCCGGCGTCGGTGGCGGGGCATCCGGCGGTGCTGGCGACGTTCACCGCGCCTTCGTTCGGGGCGGTGCATCGCGCGTCGTCGGAGGGGCCGTGCCGGGAGCGGCGGGGGCCGCTGGTGTGCCGTCACGCGGTGCGGGCGTGGTGCGACGCGCGGCACGGGCCGGATGATCCGGTGGTCGGTCGTCCGCTGTGCTGGGACTGCTACTCCTACACCGCTCACGTGCTGTGGCACGCGGCGGTGCCGGAGCTATGGCGACGCACGGTGATCTACCTCTACCGGGCGCTGGCGCGGATCGCCTCCGAGCGCACGGGGGTCGCGGTGAGCGTCCGGCAGGTCCGCACGCTGGTGCGGGTGAGCTACGTCAAGGTGGCCGAATACCAGCGGCGTGGGGCGGTGCATCTGCACGCGGTGATCCGCCTGGACGGGGTGGACGGCGGGGAGCGGTCGGCGGTGGTGGCTCCTCCGGACTGGGCGGACGGCAGCGCGCTTGCGGCGGCCATCGGGGACGCGGCTGGGCGGGTCGGCGTGCGGCTCCCGGACATCGGGGCGCATGTGGGCGGGGTCGCGCGGTGGGGTTCGCAACTCGAGGTGTCGCCGGTCTCGGATCCGGGGCGGGCGGCTGGCTACTTGGCGAAGTACGCCACGAAGACGGCGGCGGACACGTTCGCGGGGCTGCCCGCGCGGCGGTTCTCCGCTCGGGCGGCGGGCCGGGTGCTGCGGCGGGTCAACAACCCGCACGTCTCGCTGCTGGTGTCGGCGTGCCTGCGGCTGGCGGAGCGTCCGGAGTGTGCGGGGTGGCGGCTGGCCGAACACGTTCACAGCCTGGGGTTCGCCGGGCATTTCGCGACCAAGAGCCGGTGGTATTCGGTGACGCGGGCCACGCTGGCGGCGGTGCGGCGGGCCTGGCGAACTGAGCGGGCACGCGAGCAAGCCGGGCGGGCGGGGCCTGACCCGTGGGCGGAAGCGGCCAGCGACGGCGGCGCGGTGATGGTGCGCGACTGGCGCTTTGTCGGGTCGGGCTGGGCGCGGCTGGGTGACAGTGATCTCGCCAGGACGCTCGCGCGCGATCACGCGGCGGCGCGGGCGTTCGCGGATATCGCGACCACGGCGCGGAGGGGGGCCGATGATGGCTGACGCTGTGGTGGTGCTGGTGGCCTTGGCGGCGCTGCCCATCGTGATCCGGCTCGGGTTCGGCGGGGGCGGGGGCCGGGTGGTGCTGCGGTTCCGGGTTCCGCTGCGGCACCGCTACCCGCGCTTGTGGTGGTCGGGAGTGTGGATCGGGTTGCTGGTGGTGCTGCCGGTGGGGTGGCTGGGGTCGTCGTGCGGGTGGTGGGGGCCGTGACCGGCGGTCCTGAGCGTGCGCCCGGCGTGCTGCGCGGGCTGGCCGATGTGGGGTTCACGACGATGGTCACTCCGCGGCTGGTGGGCTGCCTGTATGTGGCGGCGGCCGGGGTCATCGCCTGCGGGTCGCTGGTCGGGCTGCTGCTGGTGTGGTCGGTGGCGGGCTGGGCGGGCGGCGGGTTCTGGTGGCTCGCGCCGCTGGTGGTCGCGGCCGGGGTCGCCGGGGTCCTGGCCGCGCGCATCGGGTGTGAGTGGGTGCTGATGGCCTTCACACGCGGCCGGGCCATCGAGCCGCACCCGCGTCCGGTTCAGCCAGAGCAGGCGGCGCAACAGCGGCGGCCGGTGCCACCGGTTTCGCGGTCGCGGCCACCGTTCCCCCCGCCTGCGGCACGTCCGATGAACTCCCCTCAGCAATGGCCAGGAGGTAGCGGCGATGAGTGAACAAAGGATGCAGCCGGAACAGGCGCGGCCGGTAGGGACGGCGGTGCTGGTGCGGGCGGTGCTGGCGGCGGTGGCTGTGGCGGCGGCCGGGGCGCTGCTGGCGGGCGGCCTGCGGCTGGGGCGGCTGGCGCTGCGCGTGACGGTCCGTGCGTTGCGGGCGGTGTGGGCGCACTGGTTGCGGGTGTGCGGGGCGGTGCTGGTCGCGGCGTCGGTGGCGGGCCTGGTGGCGACGGTGGTGGTTCCGGCGCTGATCGCGGTCACGGGCGCATGGTGAACGGGTGCGGCCCTGCCTGTGTTACGGGGTCCTGCCTGCGGGGCGGCGGCCGGTGGGCGCAGGCAGGGTCGCACGGCAAGGACGCGCCGCGTAGCGGCTCGATAGGTGTAGGAGCGAGCCTCAAGCGGCGCAACACGGCGGGTGCGCGCGATGGCCGACCCCGAGGTGATCGGTCGGGGTGGCGGGTGGCCGCCGGCCGCAACCCCATGCATTCCAGCGACTTTAAGTCAAGGGCTGCATGCGGCAATTCTGGGGCATGAATTGGCCGTTACCGGTCGTTGATCACCTTTCCCGTGTTCTGTATTTCTGTTGGCCCGTCGCTGGCCCGTGTCGGCAATTTCCGGGGTGATTGGTAATGGTCTCCGTCGATGTCATGTCGGTCCGTGATGTGGCCTGTGAGCTGCATGTAGCGCGTTCTACGGTGTATCGGTGGCTCGCTACAGGGCGCGGCCCGAAAGCGTTCCGCCTGCCGAACAATGAGCTGAGAATTGTGCGCGCAGATTTCATAGAATGGCTTCACAAGCTCGGAACGGACGGAACGGAGTTGCTTCGATGATCAAAGCGCAGGACGTTCAATTCTGGCAGATCCGCAAGCGTGCGAACAGGCGCAAGCCGTGGGAAGTGCGGTGGCGCGTGGATGCCGCGCAGTTCTCCCGCTCCTTCCTGACCAAGGCACTCGGCGAGACCTACCGGGCGGGCCTGGTGGCGGCGGCACGCAACGGTGAGCTGTTCAGCCTGGCGACGGGTGAACCCGTCTCCTGGGAGCGCACGAGCGAAACCTTCTACTCCCTGGCGCGCTCCTACGCGGCGATGCGGTGGGCGGACTCTCCAGCCAACTCCCGCAAGTGCACCGCTGATCAGCTCGTCCCGGTCACGCTGGCGCTGCTGGACCCGCGCAAGGCCAAGCGGAACCGTCCCGCTGATGCGCTGCTGCGGCGGGCGCTGCGCTCGCACGCGTTCATCCCTCCCACCTGGGAGCGGCCCGTGCCCGATGACATCGCCTCGGCGCTGGCGTGGCTGGCGGACGCCTCCCGCCCGGTGGCGGACCTGACCGATGCGGAAGTGATCCGGGATGCGCTGTCGGCGCTGGCGCTCAACATCGACGGCACCCGCGCGGCGGCCAAGACACTGGCGCGGCGGCGGGGCGTCTGGCACACCTGCATGCAGTACGCGGTAGAGCGCAAGCTCCTGGCGGTCAACCCGGTGACCGGGGTCAAGGGCGCGCGTGCCCGGATCACCGACGCGGTCGACCCGCGCGCGGTACCCAACCTGGAACAGGCGCGGCGGCTGGTGGCGGGCTTGGCGGGCCTGACCAACGGCAAAGGGCGCGGACCGCACATGGCAGGCTTCTTCGCCACGCTGTACTACGCGGGGCTCCGTCCCGCTGAGGCGCGGCACCTGCGCGGCGATGACCTCACCCTGCCCGCGTCCGGCTGGGGCACCGCCACCCTGTCGGGCAGCACTCCCGACGTGGGCGACAAGTGGACCGATGACGGCGGCCAGTACGACCAGCGCGCGCTCAAGCACCGCCCGGCCGGTGCCGTGCGCATCGTCCCGCTTCCCCCGGTCCTGGCCGCGCTGCTGCGCGCACACCTGGACCGCTGGGGGACGGCTCCGGACGGGCGGGTCTTCTTCGACACGGCGGCCGGTGCCGACTACGCACCGATCACCAACGTCATGTACGGGCAGTTGTGGCGGCGAGCGCGGGCCATCGCACTGACCGACTCCGAGCAAGCGGCGGACCTGGCCAAACGGCCCTACGACCTGCGGCACGGCTGCGCGTCACTGCTGCTCAACTCCGGCGTTCCCGCAACCGAGGTCGCGCGGCGGCTGGGACACTCCCTCACGGTCCTGATGTCCACATACGCGCACTGGTTCACCGGCATGGAGCAAGAGGCCAACCGGCTCATCGACGCTGCTCTAAGCGGCCTTCAGCCCTCCGGGGACGGTCCCATCGGTGACGGGCTCCCCACGGGCCAAACTCCCAGAAATGCGAACGCGTAGCCTCGTCTCCGCAGGTCAGCGACCTAAAGAGACGAGACCACGCATTCGCCGCAAGTCAACGAGGTAGCGACCCGGTCGACGTTCGTGGACACCGCACTAGTTGCGGTGGGGGAAGGACTTGGCCACTGCCAGGAAGGCGTCGTTCTCCTCGGGGGAGCCGATGGAGACCCGGGCGCCCTCGCCTTCGAAGGGGCGGACGCTCACACCCTGCGCGTCGCAGGCGGCGGAAAATTCCATGGTGCGTTCGCCGAGGCGCAGCCAGACGAAGTTCGCCTCGCTGGGCGGAACCGTCCAGCCGTCGGCGAGGAGGGTGTCGCGGACGCGGTCGCGTTCCTTCACCGTGCCTTCGACGCGCTCCAGCAGTTCGTCGGCGGCCTTCAGGGACGCGATGCCGGCGGCCTGCGCCACCGAGTTCACGCTGAACGGGAGGAAGGTCTTGCGGATCGCGCCCGCCACGAGCGGGTGTCCTACCAGGAAGCCGATGCGGAGGCCCGCGAGGCCGTAGGCCTTGGAGAACGTGCGGAGGATCGCGAGGTTCGGGCGGTCGCCGTAGAGGGTGAGGCCGTCCGGAACCTCGTCGTCGCGGATGTACTCGCGGTACGCCTCGTCCAGCACGACCAGGCAGTCGGCGGGGACGCGGTCCAGGAACGCCTCGATCTCGGCCCGCCGGACGATCGTGCCCGTCGGGTTGTTCGGGTTGCAGATGAAGATCAGCCGGGTCCGCTCGGTGATCGCGTCCGCCATCGCGGGCAGGTCGTGCGTCTCGTCCTTCAGCGCCACCTGGACGCCCGCCGCCCCCGACAGCGACACGAGCAGCGGGTACGCCTCGAACGACCGCCACGCGTACACCACCTCGGCGCCCGGCTCGGCGACGGCCTCCAGCAGCATCTGCGTCATGCCGACCGAGCCGCAGCCCACCGCGACATGGTCGGCGGGGACGCCGCAGAACGACGCGATCGCCTCGGTCAGCGCGGTCGCGTTGTTGTCGGGGTAGCGGTTGACGTTCCGCGCGGCCTCGCCGATCGCGTCCACGACCGACGGCAGCGGGCCGTCCGGCGACTCGTTGGACGACAGCTTGAACGAGCGGCCCTCGGGCGACACCACGACCTTGCCGGGCTTGTAAGCCACGAACCGGTCGAGGACGGAGCGGAAGCGCGGAGTGGTTGCCTCGGACACCGTTGTCCTCCAGATCGCACAGAAATGACGGTCCCCAGCCTAGCCGGGGCATTCCGGGCGGTCAGGAGGCCGGGCGGCGACCCGACCCGTCACGCTGCCGCGCACGACCACCGTCCGCGAGGCGGGTCACCGGGCGCCGATCATCCAGCAGACGGCGACGATCCGGACGAACTCCCAGTCGTGCGGGTCGTCCGGCCACCAGCCGCGCCTGAAGGCGTCCTCGGCGAAGCCGTGCAGGTAGTCCATCAGCTCGTCGGCGCCGGGCGAGCCGAGTTCGTCCCGCAGGGTCGCCACGTGCTGGTCGACGGCCGCCGCGAGCCCGGGGGAGCCGGCCATCTCCGCGATGCCGGCGGCGCCGATGTCGCGGACGAGCAGGCCGAGCGCTTCGTCACCGTTCATAAGGGCCGAAAATAGCAACCGGGCCGCGATGCGCACGCCATCGCCCGAGGTCAGGGGCGCGGACGCAGCATCGGGGGGCGCAGCTGCTCGGCGTCGCCGCGCCGGTACAGCCGGGCCGGACGGCCGCCGTCGCGCGTCGTCGTCCGGTCGGTCGGGATGAGGAACCGGTCGGCGCCGGTGACCTTCCGGTGGAAGTTGCGCGGGTCGAGGCTGGTGCCCCACACGATCTCGTAGACCCGGCGCAGCTCCGCGACGGTGAACTCGGGTGGGCAGAACGCGGCGGCGAGGGAGGTGTACTCCAGCTTCGCCCGCGCCCGCTCCATGCCGTCGCACAGGATCCGCCGGTGGTCGAACGCGGCCCGGTCATGGTGGACGAGTTCGTCCACGGCCGTCCACAGCACCTGCGCGCGGCTGGACGCGGGCAGGTCCGGCGCGAGCCCCAGGTAGGCGACGCTCACCACCCGCTGCCGGGGGTCACGGTCGGGGTAGCCGTAGGTGGCGAGCTGCTCCAGGTGGATCCGGACGTCCGCGAGCCCGGCCCGCTCGGCCATCAGGCGGGACGCCGCGACCGGCAGGTCCTCGTCGAGCTGGATGAACCCGCCCGGCAGCGACCACGCCCCGTCATAGGGCGCCCTGTCCCGCCGCCACATCAGTGCGCAGAGGCGCTGCTGCCGCACGGTGAGCACGACAAGGTCGACGGAAACGGCAAGCCGCGGCACGGACATGAGAACGAACTTAGCGGGAGTGACCGTCCCCTAACGCCAAGAAGGCCCGGCCGGGGCCGGGCCTTCCCACCATGATGCGGGTCAGTCCTCCTTCGGGACCTCCACCACGGGGACCTCCACGGCGGGCGCGGCCGGGGCGTGGCCGTTGTGCCCGTTGACCGCGGGCTGGCCGTTCAGGTTGGCGAGGAGCTGGCGGGCGACGCCGAGCCCGGTGCCGCCGAGCGTCAGCGCCTTGGCGAGCATGTCCTCGATGCCTTCGGCGCCGTTGAGCACGACCATGTTGTCGACGTTGCCGAACACGCCCGCGCCGGCCTCGACGATCTGCGGCCACTGCTCGGCGAGCTGCTGCGCGATGACGGCGTCGGTGTTCTTCGCCAGCGCCTCCGCGCGGGCCTTGATCGCCTCGGCCTCGGCGAGACCCTTCTGCCGGGTCGCGTCGGCCTCGGCCTCACCGAGCAGCCGGATGGCCTCCGACTCCCGCTGCGCCTTCAGCTGGACCTCGGTCGCCGCGGCCTGGGCGTAGGAGATGCGCTCCTCGCGCTCGGCCTCGGCCAGCTTCACCTGCTCGTACGCGCGGGCGTCGGCGGGCTTGCGGATCTCGCTCTCCAGCCGCTTCTCGGTCCGCTCGGCCTCCAGCTCGGCGTTGCGGGTCTCCTTGAGGATGACCTCCTGCCGGGCCTGCTGCGCGGCCTGCTGCACCTGGCCCTCGTACTCGGCCTTCTTGATCTCGGTGTCCCGGATGACGGCCGCGTTCTGCCGCTCGGTCTCCTGCTCGCGCTCGGTGGCCTCCTGGTTGCGCTCGGCCTCGGCGATGCGGGCGGCGGCGGCGACCTTGGCGGCGTGCGGGCGGCCCAGGTTGGTGATGTAACCGGCCTCGTCGTGGATCTCCTGTATCTGCAGGGAGTCCACGACCAGGCCGAGCTTGCTCATCTCGTCGGCGGCCGAACCGCGGGTCTCGGACGTGAGGCGCTCGCGGTTGAGGATCAGATCCTCGACGGTGAGGTTGCCGATGATGGAGCGCAGGTGGCCGGTGAACAGCTCGTGGATCGCCCCGTCCATCGACTTCTGCTGCTCCAGGAAGCGGCGCGCCGCGTTGGCGATCGACACGAAGTCGTCCCCGACCTTGTAGATGACCACGCCGCGCACCTTGACCGGGATGCCCTGCTGGGTCACGCAGTTCACTTCGAGGTTGGCCGCGCGGCTGTCGAGCCGCAGCCGGCGGGAGGTCTGGAATCCGGGCAGGACGGCGGTCCCCTTGCCGGTCACGATCTTGAATCCGAGGCTGTCCACGCCGTCGATCGGCTTGGACCTGGCACCGAGTCCGGAAATGATCAGAGCCTCGTTCGGCTCGGCGACCCGCCAGACCATCTTGAACAAGATGATCAACACGATGAGGGCGACGACGACGGCGATCGCCAGGGCGAGCACGGGCATGCGGCCTCCTCTTCATTTGTAGGTGCGGCCGGCTCACGTCCCCGCCCGCGTCTGCACCTCAGACGCGCGAGCCGCACGGCCGGTTCTCCCGGCGGATGGCCTCTTTGTGCCACCGTCCCGAGCGACCCTCGCGGGGGACCGTCACGGGGGACCGTCACGGGGGCACGGTCACGGGGGCACGGTCACGGGGGCACGGTCACGGGGGCACGGTCACGGGGGCACGGTCACGGGGGCACGGTCACGGGGGCACGGTCACGGGGGCACGGTCACGGGGGC